>CAVQUD010000023.1:255000-286822 GCA_963716755.1 Blastocatellia bacterium | reverse complement strand
CGATCAAGTCTTTGTAACGATCATCCGACGGATTGACCGCAACCGCCGTATCGCCGAGCATCGTCTCCGGACGCGTCGTCGCCACCGTCAGTGTGCGGTCGGTGCCCACTATCGGATACCTGAGGTATGTCAGTTTTCCGTCCTTCTTTGTCTCCTCTTTTACCTCGAGGTCAGACAGAACGGTCTTGTCCTTCGGGCACCAGTTGACGATCCGCAGGCCGCGATAGATCCAGCCTTCCTCATAGAGAGTGCAGAAAACGTTGCGCACGGCCAGCGACAGGCTGTCGTCCATCGTAAAGCGATGCCGCGACCAGTCGACCGACGCTCCCTCGCGGCGCATTTGCTCGGTTATCGTGTTGCCGAATTCGTCCTTCCACGTCCAGCAACGGCGGATGAACTCCTCGCGACCGATATCGAGCGGCGTTTTGTTCTCCTCTTTACGGAGCTGCTCGACGACCTTTCGCTGAACCGAGATACCCGCGTGATCGGTGCCCGGAAGCCACAGTGTCTTGTAGCCCTGCATTCGCTTTCGCCGAACGAGAACATCCATCAGCGTGTGCTGCAAGGCGTGACCCATGTGCAGGCTGCCGGTAACATTGGGCGGCGGAATGACTATCGAATACGCCTCTGCGGCCGGGTCCTCGTTGATCTCGGGCCGGAAAAAGCCGCCCTCTTCCCAACGCAAGTAGTGGTTTTCTTCGGCCAGTTTGGGTTCGTATGCCTTTGCGAGTTCCATAACGTAAAATCTAGATTCTAGAACAAAAGCGGTCGCCAGAGAAAAACTTCGCCACGAATGCACGAATAAGAGAGATCTCTTATCCTTATTCGTGCATTCGTGGCTCTTTTCTTATTTAGGCTTGCTCTCGGTGTCCAACGCCTCGCGCATCAGCTTTTCAGCGATCTTCGGCACCGCGTCCTGCGCGACCTCGCGAATAATGCGGTCTGAGAGGCGGTCGACCACGACCTTGGCTATTTGGTCGATAAGGTCCGGCGAAAGATGCTGGATCAAACCCGCCGAGTCCCCCGACGGTGCGGTGGAAACGACCGGCGGTTCCGTCGATTCGGGCGAGTCCTCGAAAACGAATTTTGCATCCGTCGCCTCGGTCTTTGCTGGCTCGGGTTTACTCTCAGGCGACTCTGCAGGTGACCACTCAAACGCCTTTACCGTCGCCGACTGTGCACCCTGCGCGATCGGCACAAATTCCTCAACGTCATCATCAACCGCGGGCCGCGTCGTCTCGATCATGTCGTCGTCCATGCCGGCGTCGCCAAGCAGGTCGTCTAATGTGTCAAACTCCTCGATCTTGGCCGTTACGGCAAAACTGTCGCGATATAGGTCCTCGATATCCTCGGTTTCGGCGAACGATGTCGAAACCGGCACCGCCACAGGCACACCAACCGGAACCGCGACCTCGCGGCCGAGAGCCTCGTTCACTCGCACGACGAGATCCCGTATCGAATGGAAGGGCTTTGTCATAAAGCCGTCAGCACCGACACGTTCGGCCTCATCGTGATCGAACGGAACAAATGAACCGACGAGAAGCAGCACAGGAATGTCCTTCGTGACTTCGTCCTGCTTGATCATCTCGCAGATCTGATAGCCGCTCGTGCCCGGGAGTTCCACATCAACTAGAACGATGTCCGGTTGGATCTCGACAAAGGTATGCATCGCCGCCTGCGCGTCGGCGGTCGACGAGACATCTATCTTCTCGTCAGTAAAGGCAAGCTCGACGACCGTGCGTATCGACGCCGACGGGTCAGCAAGCAGAAGTTTTGGCCTAGTCTCTTCCAAAGTCTTGATTCAGCGGCATGGGGCCGTTGGTATGGGTCGATTTTATCAGATTTCGCGCTTCCCGGGCGAGATATTTGCGAGTTCGGCGGCCAGCCTGATCGCCGAGACCATGCTCGACGCGTCAGCTATGCCCTTGCCCGCTATATCGAATGCGGTTCCGTGATCGACCGACGTCCGGACTAGCGGCAACCCGAGCGTGACGTTAACGCCCTCGCCAAACGACAGCGATTTGACCGCGATCGTCGCCTGGTCGTGATACAGCGAGACAACAGCGTCAAATTCGCCTCGATATCCGCGCAGAAAGATCGTGTCCGGCGAATACGGCCCGCTGACATTAATGCCCGTCGATCGGCAATGTTCCACGGCCGGCGAGATCTCGGCTGCCTCTTCGGTGCCGAACATGCCGCCCTCGGACGCGTGCGGATTCAGTCCGGCAACGGCGATTGACGGGCGGCGACCGAGCAATTTAGTAAGTGAACGGTCGGTAAAATCGATGAGCTTGATCAGATTGTCGCTAGTGACCTTTTCGATGGCCCGTGTCAGCGGTAAATGCGTAGAGAGCAGCACGACACGAAGGCTGCCGGCGAAGAAACTCATCCGGAACTCGTTCGTGTCAGTCAGGGCCGCTAGAAATTCGGTATGCCCGACGTGATCATAACCACCAAGCGCGAGCGAATGCTTGCTAATCGGCGCGGTACAAATAGCGTCGATGTGGCCCGAGCGCCAAAGATCGACGGCCGATTCGATGCACTCACCGGCTGCTTTACCGGTCTCAGCAGTGCTCGAACCAGGAATGACCTCATCGGGCAGATTCTTTAGATCGTGCACGTCGACAGGTCCCGGCAGGCCGAACGACTCGGCCGTTCGGCGCAAGAAGTCCGCATCGCCGATCACCAGAGGCCGGCAAACCGACGTTACGCGTTCGTCCACTATCGCTTTTATCGTGATCTCCGGCCCTATACCCGCCGCGTCGCCGATAGTTATCCCAATGACCGGAAGCTCAGCCATACGTCAAGTATGCTCGACAAAAGGGGAATAGCGAAGAGCACGTACTCTTCGCTATTCGTTGTTCACTATTCGTTATTCGTTATTTAGTCTGCCTGCCGCCGCATGAAAGTCGGCACATCGATATTGTCTACCGGCTGCAGGTCGTCAGGCAGCAGAATGTCAGAGGCTTTGATCGGCAGGTGCGATGAAGCGGCTACTGCTCGGGTTTCGGTCACCTTTGGCTGAGGCGGCCGAGCCGCTGCCGCAGTGTCAAATCCGGTCGCGATGACGGTGATGCGTATCTCGTCACCCATATCCTCTCGGATCACGCTGCCCCAGATGATGTCTGCATTATCGTCGGCCTCGGTCTCGATCATTCCGATCGCGTCCTCGACCTCGCCGAGAACCATGTCCGGACCGCCCGTGACGTTGATCAGGGCTGCTTTCGCACCCTTGATGGAATTTTCTTCAAGGAGTTTGTAATCAAGAGCGGCACGCATCGCCTTTGACGCGGCGTCTTCACCCTCACCCTTTCCAATGCCCATAAGGGCAACACCCTTGCCGCGCATGACGGTCGTCACGTCTGCGAAATCAAGATTGATGATGCCGGGCGTGATGATAAGGTCAGTGATACCGCGAACGGCCTGCAGCAGCACGTCGTCTGCCCGGCGAAACGCCTCCATGATGGTGATCTTTTCCTCGACCTCTCGAAGCTTCGAATTCGGGATCGTAAGCAGTGTATCGACGCAGCCGCGAAGGTCCGCAATGCCCTGCTCGGCCTGGGCCATCCGCTTCTTGCCCTCGACCATAAACGGTTTAGTTACAATAGCTACGGTCAATGCTCCGAGTTCGATCGCCAGGCTCGCGACCACTGGTGCCGCGCCCGTTCCCGTTCCGCCGCCGAGACCGGCGGTAACGAATACCATGTCCGACCCCTCGAGAACATCGAGCAGCTTTTCGTGATCCTCAAGACCGCAGCCTGACGGCCGATCTCGGGATTGGAACCCGCCCCGAGGCCGCGTGTCGATTTGCTCCCTAGCTGTATCTTCATCGGCGCCTTTGACGCGTTGAGCGCCTGAAGGTCGGTATTGGCGACGATAAAATCCACGCCCTTGATGCCCGCCTCGATCATACGGTTCACCGCGTTGCTGCCGCCGCCGCCTACGCCCACCACCTTGATCCGAGCGCCCGTTATAGGCGGCTCATCGATGAACATCTTTATCCGTGGGTTTGTTTGCAGGTCGTCCATTGTAATAGAGCTTGCCATAGCCAATTCCTGAGATTCGGTCCTAAATCTGTCGTTGAGGCTTGTTAACAAATAACAAGATATTGTGCTGACGGGAGAACAGCATACAACGATTTGCGGTACATATCAAACTGCGGTGTTAATTTTATCTGAACCGATCGCGAAAACTTCCAAACCATTCGGCCACCCTCCGGGCCGACGAGCAGCCCGCCCGCACCGTCGCGTATTCCAAGTCGCATCCCGACCAGAGCAAGGCCCGCGGCGACGGCCCATTGCGGCCCCTGTATCTCGTCAGCAAGACCGCCAAAATATGACCCTTCGAGCATACCGATACGCGTCGGGGCGTCAAATACCTGCTCAGCGATCTCGGGCAGCCCACGGACCGCCGCTCCGCCGCCCGTTAGAAAAACGCCGCCTGAGATCTGGGCCTTCACGCTGCTCACTTCGCGTGCGACGTGCTGAAGCAGTTCGACCGCTCGGGGCTGCATGATGTCACAAAGGATCTCCTTTGACAGGCCGCGCGTCTCGTCCCGGCCAAATGGAACGATCTCGATGACCTGCTGGCGCTCCTCTTCGTCGAGCAGGAAGGCAGCGACGCACCCGTAATCCTGCTTGATCTTATTGGCCTCAGGTATCGAGACGCGCAGGCCCGTGGCGATGTCCTTGGTAAAGTGCATCCCGCCAAACGGAAATACCGTCGTGTGCTGCACCGCCCCGCGGCCAAAGATCATCAGGCTCGTTAATTCCGAACCCATATTCACAACCGCGCAGCCATACTCCCTGTCCTCGGGTGTCAGAACGCTCTCGGCAGCGGCTAGAGGCTCAAGGACCATCTCTTCGAGGTCGACGCCCGCTCGCGAAACCGCTTTCCTGAGGTTCTGGCGGCCTGCTCCGGGACTTGTGACAACATGGACGAGTGCCTCGAGCCGTGCGCCCGTCATGCCGATCGGCTCCGTTATGCCGTCCTGGCCGTCGACAATAAATTCCTGCGGTAACCGCGCGACGATCTCCCAACCGGGCGTCAACGGCATCGGCGCTGGCTGAGTCGATGGCCCGGTCGATATCCTCGTCGGTGATCTCTTTGTCTGGCCCGGCGACGGCGACGACGCCGTTCTTATTCTCGCCCCTAAGATGCTCACCAGAGAGATTTACGACTGCGGAGTCGATCTCTACCCCGCTAACACGCTCCGCCTCGGCTACGGCTCGGCGGATCGATTCGGCGACGGATTCGGTTGATGTGATCACTCCACGACGCAGCCCGCGCGATTCGGCCTCGCCGATGCCGACGATATTCAGCTTGCCGCTCGGTGATGCTTCGCCAACAACGCACCTGACGCGGCTGGTGCCTATATCGAGGCCAACGGCTTGTATCTCATTCGACATAATTAAAACTCGATGTACTGAATGACCGGATAAAGACCGGCCGAATCTACCGAACGCACTTTCGCTCCCTTTCCCGCAACGGCCTCGATCGCGGAGCGCAGGCTCTTGCCGAGGCTGTCTTTGGCGACCAGGACTGCGATCGGCCGGCCAGAATCTTCGATCGTCGCGGTCGGCTCTTTGATATTCGTCAAATCGACCAGTTTCACGCGTGAGGTAAGATCGAATTGCCGCCATTCGTCTACCATCTTTGCGTAGAGCTTTAGCCGGGTCAGGTTGTCAGTTTCCGCTTTTTCGCTCTTTGTCTCGTCCCAACCGATCAACGTGAACGGAAATTCCTTTTCATCCTTGGCCGCGATCAGGATCGTGCCCTCGGCGTCGACGAGATGATCGCCTGATTTGAGGCGAACGACCGCCGCAGGCACGCGTTCGACCACGTCAACGCGAATGCCCGCCGGTAAGGCCCTCGATATCGCTGCCGAGCGAACGAACGGAAATTTCTCGAGTTTTGCCTTGAGCGCGGCGATGTCGCTGTTCCAGACGCCTTCTTTCTCGGTATCAGCCGCAACGACGCGACGAATGTCTTCGGCGGGTGTTCGGACAATGCCGCGAACGTCGATATTCCGCACCCTAAAGAACGGCGAGCCTGTCGCCGTCTGGTAGAACAGAGCTGCCACAACTGCGATGCAAGCTAAAAGTACACCGCAGATAGACAGTGGCATTATGAACCGGCCGAACCGGCCCTCGGTCGCACGAGCGGCTGGCCTTCGGCCGCCGCGGACGCGGACAGACGTGCCTTTTCCCCTTTTTGGTGCTGTCTTTCTCTTTGCCACTACTGTGCCCTTAACCTCTCAACGATCTCGTCCGAAAGCCGTGTGACGCTACCCGCACCGAGCGTGATTACGAGATCTCCAGCCTTTAACGCCGGGATGACCTTATCGGCGGCAGTCTCGAGTTCACCGATGTAAGACACATGTTTGTGTCCGACTTTCTTGATATTGTTCGCCAGGACCTCTGCTGTGACGCCTTCGACCGGCTGCTCGCTCGCGGCATAAATATCGAGCAGAAAGAGCGGCGTCAGCGTTATTAAATGAAACGACAAACTCGTCCATCAGTTCCTGCGTCCGGGAATAGCGATGCGGCTCAAATATCACCACGATCCGTCGCCCGCCCGCTGTTCCGGGCCGCCGAGAGCGTCGCGACGATCTCGGTCGGATGATGGCCGTAATCGTCAACGACCGAGATGCCTGCCGCCTCGCCTTTGAACTGAAATCGCCGGTTCGCATTCTTGAATCCTGCAAATGCCTCCGCGATCTTACTGAACGGAACTTCCAATTCCAGGGCCACCGCCGTCGCCGCTAAAGCATTGTAAACATTATGCTGTCCTGGCACCGGCATATCGATCTCTCCGAGCGGTACGCCTCTCTGCAAGACGGTAAAACTAGTGCCGAAGGAGTCGTTAAATTTGATGTCCTTTGCGGAGATATCAGCTTGTGCTGTCAGCCCGTAGGTGATGCAGCGAGCGCTTGATATTGGGAATGATAAGCTGCACATTCTGGTCGTCAAGGCAGATCACGGCGGCCCCGTAGAACGGCACCTTGTTGACGAAATCAGTAAAGCACTGCACGACGTCATCCATGTTCTTGTAGGATTCCATGTGCTCTTTTTCGATGTTGGTGACAACGGCGATCGTCGGATAGAGCATGAGGAACGAGCGGTCGCTCTCGTCAGCCTCGGTAACGAACCAGTCGGATTGCCCCGAACGCGCGTTCGACCCCAACGTATCGACCACACCGCCTACCACCGTCGTCGGATCGACGCCTGCGTGTCCAAGGACAGTTGCGATCATGGACGTGGTCGACGTTTTGCCGTGAGTGCCCGAAACGGCCACGGCGTAGGGCTTTAGCGACATTAGCTCGGCGAGCATCTCGGCTCGCGGGATGACTGGAATGGCACGTTCCTTAGCCTCGACGACCTCGGGATTGTCCTCTTTAACAGCCGACGAATAGACAACAACCTCTGCAGCCCCAACATTCTCGGCCCGATGCCCTTCCGCGATCCCGAGATTGAAGAGCGTCTCCAGCCGCTCGGTATTCTTCGATTTTCTGACGTCCGAACCGGTGACGACAAAACCCAAATTGCACAACACCTCGGCGATGCCGCTCATGCCAATGCCGCCGATGCCGATGAAATGTATGCGTTTGACGTGCCTAAACATTGCTCTTAAGTTCCTCTATCAGATCGACGGTTGCGGCCGCTGCGTATGGGCCGGCCCATAGCCTTCGCCGCGGTTTCCATTTCGGTGATCAACCCGGGTTCAGCGATCAACTCGCGCAGCGATGCCGCAAGTGTGTCCGGCGTCAGGTCAGCCTGCAATATCATTCGCGCCGCTCCTGCCTTTCGAGGGCCTCGGCGTTCTTCCGCTGATGATCGTCGGCCGCACCCGGAAAGGGCACCATGATGGCCGCTGCGGCCGGCCGCAGCGACCTCGGCACAAGTGGTCGCGCCGGCCCGACAGATGATCATATCTGCCTTACCGAATTCGACAAACATATCCGAAATGAAGGGCCTGATATCAGCATTTGCGAATTCGGATTCTGCATATGACGTCCGCACCGTCTCAAAATCGTGCTCGCCGGTCTGATGCGTAATAGTCAGCCGCCCGGCGAGATTCGGCGAGCTGCGGCAGCGCCTCAGACATCGCGTTATTGATCGCACGTGCTCCCTGTGAACCGCCGAATATCAGTAAATGCAACGATTCGCCGCGCTCCTTTGCCGGTATCTCAAAAAAATCCTGCCGCACAGGGTTTCCCGTGACGACGCCTTTCTTACCAAAGAATGGCAGCGCCTCGTCAAAGGTCAACGCGGCCTTCTCGACAAACATCGCAAGCCGCCGATTGGTAAAGCCCGGCAACGCGTTAGAATCCATGACCAGCGTCGGCACGCCCATGATCGCCGCCATCATCAGGACCGGGCCCGAAACGTAGCCGCCGGCACCGACGACCACGTGCGGCCGAAATTGCCGAATGATACGCCGCGCCTCTATGAAGCTCCGCGGCAGTACTGCCAGTCCTTTGACCTTGCCTATCAGACCAACATTCTTGAGGCCCGCACTGTTTATTAGCGACAACTGAAAGCCATTCTCAGGCACTATCCTCTTCTCAAGCCCGCACGCGGTGCCGACGAACAAGACCTCATTGGTCACGTCCCGCCGCATGATCTCGTTTGCGACTGCGATGCCGGGATAGATATGTCCGCCGGTTCCGCCGGCCGCGATCAGTACCTTCATCTATGCTCCTGCGGCCCGGGCTTTTGCCCTCCGCGGTGCCGGACGACGCTCGGCCGGCTGCTCTGCACCGGCAAATTTTGAAATGCTCAACAACAGGCCGACTCCTATCAGCGAAACGACGACCGACGACCCACCGTACGAAATGAACGGCAGCGGGATCCCCTTTGCCGGCAGTATCGATGTGACGACGCTGATATTGAACAGTGCCTGCATAATAATGCCCGTGATGACGCCGATGCCTAGCAGCATCCCGAACCGGTCAGGTGCCATTACGGCCGCACGTGCACCTCGCCAAAGCAGCAACCCAAACGCAAGCACCACGGTAAGCGTGCCGATCAGTCCCAGCTCCTCGCCTACCACCGAAAAGATAAAATCGGAGTACGGATATGGCAGGTAGAACAGCTTTTGCTTGCCCTGGGCGAAACCTTCGCCAAATATTGCCGCCCGAGCCGATCGCATATAGTGACTGTACCACTTGGTAGCCCTCGTCATCCGCGTATTTGTACGGGTCGAGAAAGGCCAGCATCCGGGCAACACACCACGGAGCCAATATGATCGCTACGGCCCCGCCGACAAACATCGCCCCGGCGACCGAGGCCCGATATGGACAGCCTTGCCCCGGCCGCGTAATAAACCGTCGAGAAAACCGCACACAGAACGATCGTGGTGCCAAGAAGTCTTTTTCGGCAAGACAAGACCAGCCCAGCACGCCCGAGACAGAGCAGGCACGGCACGACCGCCTGCGGGATGACTGCCGACCGCTCCTCCTTCTTTGTCAACCAATACGCGAGAAAGATGGGCAACGCGATCTTTGCCAAGTTCAGACGGCTGGAACGAAAAGCCCGAGAACCGGATCCAACGGCGTGCCCCGTTGATCTCAGGAAACGCAAAAACCGCGACGAGGAGAGCGACCGTCACCGCCAAAACCGCAAACGACGACCCATGTTTTTGAAAGATGTGATAGTCGAGGCGGCTGACGAGGTACATTGCCACAAGCCCAGCGACGGTAAACCCGATCTGCTTGTAAAAGTAGGTATACTGGCTCGCCGACTTCGCTCTCTTTCAGCGAGAACATCGCCGACGACGCTAAACACCATCATCGCACCAAACGACGCGAGCGACAGCAATGCCGAACATGAGCCAATCTATGTGCTTCTCTTGCATCGTCAGTAACTACCCACTACTAACTATTAACTATTAACTGATCATGAGGTTACCCGGTAACAGTTCACATCGTCGTTTGATAGTTATCAGTTATTCCCGCCTGGACGGGGGCGGCTGTTGGTTCCTACGAGCAATTTCCTAAACACCTCCCGCGCTCCTCGAAACACTTAAACATATCAAAGCTCGCGCACGCAGGGGCGAATAGTACCGAGTCACCGCTCTCGGCGGTCTTAAGGCCTTTAATAACCGCGTCCTCCATCGACCCCGCCCTTACGATCTCGACGTAATCCTAAGCTGCGACTCGATATTGTCCGCGTCTTCGCCGATCAGACGATTTAACGAACCGACCTCTCGATCAACTTCACCAGCGGTGCGTACGGAGCATCTCCTCGCCCGCCCAGAATCAGAACGGTCTTGCCTTCGGCGTCGCTTAACGCCTCGAGCGCCTTGGTCGTCGCGTCGACCGAGGTGGCCTTCGAATCATTATAGAACTGCACGCCCTCGATCTCGGTCACGAATTCGATCCGGTGCTCGACGCCTTGAATTGCGGACCGTCTCGCGCATCGAATCGGGAGACGCACCGCACGCAATCCGGCGGCGATCGGTGCAAGACGTTCTCAACATTGTGCAGGCCGAGCGCGGGAAACACATCGTCGCGGGTCGTCAGCACCTTTTCCTTACCTTTTGCGCGGCACACCAATTCGCGGCCCCGAAGAACAGTCCTTCGTCCAGTTCGCTGTTCACGCTGAACAGAACGACCTTGGCCCTAAGTCCGCTGGCCCAGCTCGCGGTGATCTCGTCATCGGCATTGAGAACCGCGACATCGTCGGCCGTCTGGTTCATAAAGATCCGATGTTTCGCGGCCGCGTAATCCTGAAAAAACTCATACCGGTCGAGGTGATTCGGCGTCACATTAAGGCAAATGCCGACGGCCAGTCGGAAATCCCGATCGTCTCTAGCTGGAAACTCGACAGTTCGACCACCGTCCAGCCGTCGTCACTTGAAGTTTCGGCCAGGCTAAGCAGCGGTGTACCGATATTACCGCCGACCTGCGTCGGAATTCCCGCCTTCTTGAGCAATTCGCCGATCAGCGAGTCGTCGTCGTCTTGCCGTTCGAGCCCGTAATGCCGACGACCCGGCCCTTCAAAAATCGATAGGCCAGTTCGACCTCACCGATCACCTCGCCATCCTTGCGGTCCACATAGCGGGCGGGAATCGTATTTGTAGGCACACCCGGCGAAATGACGACAAGGTCGATCTGATCCAGCAGCCGGAGCGGAATCTGGCCGGTGAACAGGCCGACATTGTGGCCGATTTTCAGAGACCTTGCGGTCTCGGACCAATCTCGACCGGCTTTTGTCGTGCAGAGCGACCACGGCCCCGCGCGCGGCAGAAATCTCGCCAATTCGACGCCCGACTTCCGGCACCAAGAACAAGTGCTTTTCTGCCACTGATCTCCATCTTTTTTTAACGCTAAGTCGCCGAGACGCTAGACCCCGCAAATGATCAAGGATCGTTCTAACTAACTTCGCGTCTTTCATACTTCGCGTAATTACGTTGAGATCCTATCTCAGCTTGAGGTCGATAAACTCAGCAACGCGAACAGCACCGCCACGATCACGAACCGAAAAACGATCTTCGGCTCTTTCCAGACCGGTCATCTCAAAATGGTGATGAAGCGGGGTCATCTTGAAATTGCGGTTGCCGGATTGCCGCCCCGCTTTGTAAACTTAAATACCGCGACCTGAAGCATCACCGACATAACCTCCAGGATAAATACTCCGCCGATAAACGGCAGCAGAAATTCCTGCTTGGTCAATATCGCAACCGTTCCCAGTGCCCCGCCGATGGCAAGACGCCCCGTGTCGCCCATAAAGACCTCCGCCGGCGGCGAGTTATCCACAAAAACCCAAACTCGCCCGACCATCGCCCCGCAAAAAATCGTCAATTCCGCGGCTTCCGGCTTATGAGTAATGTCGAGCCGTTCGGCCCACCGGCAGCGTCGCTCGCGATATATGTCAGGCCCGTCAGCGGCCATCGCGATAAATGTAACGCTTATCGCCAGACCGTCGAGGCCATCCGTCAGATTTACCGCGTTCGACGATCCCAACAGGATAAAAACCATGAAAACCAAATAAATTATCGGCCCAACGTAGCTGATACCTTCAATCTCAGCCGTTGCTTTAAAAAACGGAATGCTGATATTCCACGGATAATTTCCCCACGCCCAAAGGACCCCCAAACCGCGAGTGCTATCAGCACTTGGCCCGCGAGCTTCTGCCTGCCGGTCAGGCCGAGGCTCCGCTTCTTGACGATCTTGATATAATCGTCGGCGAAGCCGACCGCCCCAAACACGGTGGTCCCACGAGAGCGATCCACAGGTAAAGGCTATCGGCCGGGCCCAAAGACGGTTGAGATGAAAACCGATCCCGATGACCAGAACGCCGCCCATCGTCGGCGTACCCCGCTTCGTGATGCGAGCCGGGCCTTCTTCCCGGGTATCTCCTGGCCGAATTTCAGGTCCGCGAGTTTCCGAATCACCTTTCCGCCCAGCAGCAGCGAAATCAGCAACGCGGTCATGGCGGCCAGCGCCGTACGAAAGTGACGTATTGGATAACGTTGAGCCCTTTGAAGAAATACGACTCGCTGCCGCGGCCATATTCCTGATAAAGGAATTGATATAAAAAGTAATAGAGCATCGCTTATCCGCGCTACCCTCGTCCTCCAATTCAAATTTCTCCAATAGCTTTTCGATTACCTTTTCTGTTCGAACGCCCGCGAACCTTTTACCAGAACAACATCGCCGGGCCCGATGATCTCGACCACGAGTTCGGCAGCTTCATCAGAATCAACGGAAAATACGACCGTACGGCCCGCCTCTCGGCCGCACTCGACCAACTCCTTTGCGAGACCGCGAACGCCATAAGCACGTCCACATCCGCCGTGCGATCCGTTCGCCCGTCTCCCGGTGGATCGCAGCCGCCTCGTCGCCAAGCTCGAGCATCTCGCCCGCAACGATCCGTCGAGCCGCGTCCACCGCCCTCGACCAGCGTATCAACCATAGACAGCAACGCCGCAGGATTCGAGTTGTACGAATCGTTAATGACAGTAAAGCCCTCGGCAAAATGCAGCACCTCGCCACGTTGCGGCGGCGGCCCGACCGTGCTAAGGGCCGATGCGATCTCGCCAACCTTCATCCCGAAACTTACGCCAACAGCCGCAGCCGCCAAAGCATTCAGAATATTATGTTTACCGTTAAGGCGAACGTGACTCAGCATCATGCACCCGTGCGCCAGTGTAAACCCTGTGGCTCCAAATCGCGTTAACCGTACATCTTCGGCGCGAACGTCGGCCTCGGTCGATAGCCGAAAGTGATCGTTCGCGCTTTGCTCAGTGACCGCATCGCCGGCTCCCGCGCCCTGGTCGTCCGCATTAAGCACGGCCGTCCCGCCCGCCTTCATTCCCTCAACGATCTCCGCTTTCGCCTTCGCTACATTTTCGATCGACCCGAGGTGTTCGACGTGAACCGGCAGAACATTTAACACAACGGCCACGTCCGGCGGCGTGATCCGGCACAGTCGCGTGATCTCGTTCATCGGCGTGGACATTCCCATCTCGAGAACCGCTAGGTCGTAACTGTTGTCGGACGCCAGGTTAAGCACCGTCAGCGGAAGGCCAAGACCGTTGTTGTAATTCTTAATGTTCCGAAACACCTTATGGCCCGCCCGCGAGCACGTGTGCCGTAAATTCCTTCGCAGTCGTCTTGCCGCTGCCCGTGATCGCAACGACCGATTTTCCCCACTCAAGATAAACGCCGTGAGCCAGCCGCTGAAGTGCAGCGATTGCGTCATCGACGAAGATGACCCTGCCGCGAAACGGCTCCACAGCCTGATGCTCTAAAAATCTGTCCGGGCTGACAATGACGCAACCGCCCCTTTCTCAAGTGCCGCCGACATACGTCGTCGAATCTTCAAACTCACCATTAAATCAATTCTTTCGATATTCCGGCTGCGAAAAAGCGAAAAAAACACCGCCTTCGACCTCACGGGAATCAATCGCAAAAGACCCCACTTCGCATAAACGCAAAGCGGGGTACATTTGCCGTCGCGGCCGCACTCATTAGCTCAATCGCAGCCTCAAGTCTCAAGTTTGTTCCTATCCCTCCCGGCATCTGACCTGTTCGGACCGCGCCGCAGCGCGGTTAACTTGCCCGGACTTCACTTTCTTTCGGTAATGGGTTTAACTTCCTTCGGCCCTTTGGTTCTCTCGTTGCGTACTAGGTTTACCAGCCGGGCGTCTGGTATTTTCCGTCGCAGTCTTTGCAACTGTTTTGTCCAGCGATTTTGCCTCGGCCGGCAGCTCGGGATTGACCGGAAGGCTCGTCGGAACATCTTCATCTGCTGCAACATCTTTGCGCGATCTCGAGAGGACCGGAGCCGATACCATGCCGCCGTCGCGGGCCACCGCCCTCGGCTCGTCCATGATCACGGCGACAACGATCTCAGGGTCGTCAGCCGGTGCCATGCCGATAAACGAAGAAACATACTGCTCGAATCGACCGACTTGGACACTGCGTTGAATTTCCACGCCGTGCCCGTCTTGCCGGCGGCGGAATAACCATTAAGGCCGCACGGCGGCCCGTTCCGGTCATCACGACCTGACGAAGCATCGTCCTTAGGTTCGCCGTACGCTGTTGTCTCGGCCATAAGCACCTGAGTTCTGCAGCTTCGGTCACCACTCTCGACTCTTCGTCCGAGTGGTCGAATCTCTTTAATAATATGTGGCTGAATCCGAACTCCGTCGTTCGCAATCGTCGCAAAAGCAGTCACCATTTGCAACGCCGTCACGCCAATTTCATAGCCGATCGACATCGACGCGAGCAAATCGCCGTTCCACTTCTCGGGCGATTGAACAGATGCCGTTTCTTCGGCGGGAAGCTCAACGCCCGTTCGCGTCCCAAAGCCCATCCGCCGGACCAACGCGGCAAAGTCATCGCAACCGACGCTGAGACCTGTCTTGATCGCGCAGACATTGCTCGAATGTGCCATCGCCTGGGAATAACTCACAGTTCCGACGCCGTGGGAATCTGTAAACGTATGTCCCGCGACGGTCAATGAACCGTTACCGGCGCTGATCATGGCCTCCAGCGAGAATGATCTTCTTCTGGCAGGCCACGCCGTAGGTCACGAGTTTGAAGACCGATCCCGGCGAATAGACCGATTGGATGGCCTTGTTGCCGATATGCTCGGCGGCAGACTCAGTGATAGTGTTGGGGTCAAACGTCGGGTAGTTAGCCAATGCCAATATCTCTCCCGTCTTTGGCCGCATTACGATAGCCATTCCTGACTTAGCGTTGGCGGATGCGACACCACACTGAAGCGCCTGCTCTGTCAGGTACTGCATCGTGGTGTCGATCGTCAGGACGATGTCGCTCGGCTGATCGCGTTCAAATACGGTCTCGTCATAAACGCAGCCCAGACCGGTCGCGTTCCTGGAGCTTCCTAATTATCGGCCCGTGCAGCACGTCATCCTGCGACAGTTCAACGCCGGCCTTACCGTCGTCCGCGGCATTGCTAAATCCCACGACCTGGGCCGCGAGCGTCTTGTACGGGTAGCTCCGCTTCTGGTCATCACGCCAGTGCAGGCCAGTAAAATTCGGCAGATCTGCCTTTTTGCGTCCGACAGATCGAGCGCCTTGTTGTATTTCTGGACGGTTTCGGGGTCGAGTTTCCTGACGATCGGCACAAACCGCTTCTTTTCTTCCTTCGCAACCTGAAGCTGAGCCGCCAAGGCCGCCGCCGTCGATCTTCAACGCCGTCGCGATCATCTTGGCCGCGGCATTTATGTCCTTTATCTCGGTCGGGTCCGCGTAAAGCGTCTTGACCGGCAGGCTCATCGCGAGGGCACGAATGATTGCGGGTCGAATATCGTCCGCCGCAGCATCCTGCCTTGCTTCAAGTCCTGCCGCAGGTCGACCGCACGTTCCTTTAGCCACGCGTGCTGAGTGATCTGCAGATGCGCGACCGTCCGCTGATGCCCACGATCCACGGCACAAAACGCGACTACGAGCATGAACCTCGTAAACGCGACCTGCTTCAGATTCCTCTTCTTGGGGCGAGCTTTGGCGTCTCATGCGGCTACTCCGTTGCAAGTGTTCGTTTTTCTATAGGTTTGGAGTCTTTCAAGTTTTGCGACGGTCGCGACGGACGCCGCCGTAGGTGCCGTCATCGCCGTCTTGACCACAAGTGGGGCCGATGCTGTTGCGGCTACTGCCGGCGGAACAGCCTTGTCCTTGGTCGTCGCGGAGACCTGTGATACCTCGGTCGGAGCTTCGGCAGGTTCGCCTATCTTCGCCTTTCTGGCCGCCTTTTTCAGCTCGGCGGGCGAGAGAGACGTTTCCTTGCAGCAGCAACCGTCGCTTCTCGGCCTGCAGCGCATCGATCTGCTTACGCAGCTTCGAGTTCTTCATCCCAAAATCCATCGAGGAAAAATGCTGTCTCGCGGCAAAAAGAACCCCGCGACCATCACGAACACGCAAACAAACATCAGCCGTTGGATACGTCCTGTAACGCCTTGTTCCAGTTGTCTGCTGCGGCACTCGGCTTGATCGTTTCTTTTTCATGCTTTTCCCTCCGAAAGTGGTTTTGGTCTAGTCGGCCTTTTGACAGGCCCTGAGCTTGGCACTTCGCGAACGCGAGTTCTGCCGCATCTCGTCATCCGTCGGCAGAATCGGCTTTCGCGTCAGAATTTCAACTTTCTTCACCGCACCGCATTGGCACACGGGCATTCGCGGCGGGCATGAGCATTTGCCCGACAGGCGTTGGAACGCCTGTTTCACTATCCTGTCCTCGAGCGAGTGGAACGTGATCACCGCCAGCCGCCCGCCCGGAGCGAGCACGTCGACGGCGTCGTCCAGGAATCGCTCAAGGTTTTCAAACTCACTATTTACCGCTATCCGCAGTGCCTGGAATGTCCGCGTCGCCGCGTGCGTCCGATCTTTCGAACTCTGCTTAACGGCCCGTCGCACCAAGTCGGCCAGATCGAGCGTCGTGTGCACCGGGCGGCCCTCGTTGCGGCGGTTGACGATCCACCGGGCGATCTTACGCGAGGCACGCTCTTCGCCGTAGCGGTAGATAATGTCCGCGATCTCGGCCTCGTCCAGCGTCGCGAGAAGCTCGGCGGCGGTCGGCCGGTCGGAATCGGCATCCATCCGCATATCAAGCTCGGCGTCGTGCCTCAGGCTGAATCCGCGGCCCGCCTTGTCAAACTGCAGCGACGAGACGCCAAGATCGGCCAGAATGCCGTCGGGCTTTCCCCAATTCAAGTTGTCAATGACCTCCGCGATCGCGGAATAATTCGCGTGGACCAGTTGAAAACGATCTCCAAACCGTTCCAGCCGCTCGCCCGCAGCCTTTCACGCCTCGCGGTCCTGGTCGATGCCGATCAGCCGGTTTTCGGCGTTTGCCTCGAGGATGGCCTCGCTGTGGCCACCGAGGCCGACCGTTGCGTCGACATAAAGCCCCGCATTTTCAACCTTTAGCAGCTCAAGCGACTCTCTCAGCAGGACCGGCACATGACCGAGATCGGTGATTTCGTCCTGCATATAGTGACGATTTTTTCGACAAAAACGTCCCCACGCCCTTTTCAAAGGCGTTTAAGCTGCTTAAGCACTTCTTTTAGAGATGTGTCCAAGACCTACTTGGACAATGACCTAATACAATAGGCATTCTATGCCCTATTTCTACGCCGTGTCAAGAAAATATTAAAGTTTTTTTGTTAATCATGCGCTTAAGCATCTGGTCCCGAAAAATGTTCGCCTTTTGCCCACTCGCATCACCGTGGGATACTCTTGCTTTACTTTTGCCTTTTTCCTTTTTACTTTTGCCTTGATGGACTCTTTGCTCGCCCGCCTCATCCTGTTCGGCCTCGTCGCCGCACTCGCCAATGTAATCGGCGGAGCGATACTCTTCCCTTCCGGGCTCCACTCGCGTTCGCGGCGTTTCTTGAAGTACCTGCTCGCTCTCGGCGCGGGATTCATGCTGGCGGTCACGCTGCTTGAGATACTGCCTAAAACGATCTTGCTGTGGCAGGAATCGAATCCTTCATCCGCGGGTGAACTTCACATCCCGATGCTGTTGGTGCTGGCAGGCTATCTGCTGACGCAGTTTGTCGAACACACCATCGCTCCCCACTTTCACCTCGGCGAAGAGATGCACTGCGACGACGACGACCACGCGCACGAGATGATCTCGCCCCGCTCGGCCTACACCGCCGTCGGAGGCCTGCTCGTCCACACGTTCTTTGACGGCGTAACGATCGCCGCCGCATCTCAGCTCGACCCGAAGCTCGGCTTCCTGGTCTTTATCGCGGTTTTCTTACACAAATTTCCCGAGGGATTTACGATCGGCTCGATGGTGCTGGCGGCGGGCAAAGACAGGCGGCAGGTGATGCTGGCGACGTCGCTGCTCGGACTGACGACGTTCATTGGCGTGCTGGCGTATTACTTTATCGGCACGAATATCGGCTTCACGATCCAATACGCCCTGCCGCTTGCCGGCGGCGTCACGCTCTACGTCGCCGCCAGTGACCTGATCCCCGAGATCAATCACCACGGCGGCAACACCTGGCGCATCTCACTAGCCCTCTTCGCCGGCGTCGCCCTCTTCTTCGCCAGCCAGCAGTTGCTCCACGCGATAGTTCATTAAAGTGTCGGACCTGCCTGTGCGTTAAGGATTGCCGTTGCCTTTAGGCAACGGTCGACTTGCACAAATAAACTCGGGCTTTAGCCCAACCCGCCGGTTGGGCTAAAGCCCAGCTTAAAGTGATGCCGTCACCGTTGGCTAAAGCCAACGGCAATTGAAGGCTGTTGTGTCCCCACTCAAATCAGAACCGGGAGCAGTAGCGACCGGATTCCTCGTGGTTGCGCATTGCGTACCGAACAGAAATCCGGTCGCTACCGCTCCCGGTTCTGAATTGTCCGTTATCCGTTTTCAGTTTTCAGTTGCCGTAGGCACTCGGCGTCGGCTTATCGCCGTCTTGCCCCCACGGAAAAACGATGAACTGCCCATTATCGCTCCGTTGTATGTACCAAGTCCCATCCGAAGGCCGCCAAACGCCAATGTCCGTCTTACCGTCGCCGTCATAGTCGACGGACGGTTTTTTCTTCGAGTTCGAGACGGGCGCGTTTGGCTATGCGGCCGCCTTTTTTTCCGGTCGTTGAGGTCTTATCAATTGCCACGCTCTTTAGAGCGTGGAAAGAGGTCAGGAGTCTTTGGCTTTAGCCGATTGATCTCAAATGTCCATTCGTTCTAGCTTCAGCCAAATATTGGGCTTAAGCCCGAGAGTTTTGGCAAATCCTATCCCCTAGCTAAAGCTAGGGGCAATTGATGGCGGCGATACCGGTCTTCAACGGTCGACAAACTGTCGACAACTCAATGATCGTGCGGCTTTGCCGCTCTATTTGCGGTGAAGCTGCCGCTTCACCGCAGCAGCCTCCAGCTTCAAACCGTTACGATTTGCAACGGTTTGAAGGCTTGGGCAGCGGGACGCGGTATTTTAGTTCGAGGAGCAGGACGCCCTCTTCGACGCGGGCGGTGGGGAAGGTTACGCGCAGGGTCAGGATTGCATACATACACATACAAAGAAGAGCAGAAATTCTGTGTTATCATAACTGTTGCCATGAACACCAAAGGTCATATCGGTCTCAGCAATTTGCAGTTGGAGCTGTTGCGGCTCTATGGTGCGAATGTATCTGAGGAGGCCCTTGTCGAGATAAAGGGAATGCTGGCCCGCTATTTTGCGGATCGTGCATCCGATGAGATGGACGATCTGTGGAAAGAGCGCGGGATAACCCCCGACGACATGCCGCAATGGGCAAGCGAGCACAACCGCCTTGAAGATCGTCCTTGACACTAATATCCTGCTTGCAATAATCGGCCGCCGGTCACCGTACCGGTGGCTTTTTGACTGCCTGATCGATGGGCGGATCGCCTTGTGCGTGTCAAACGATATTCTGCTTGAGTACCAGGAGGTGTTGGGCCGAAAAGCGAACGTTGAGATAGCCCAAAACGTCATCAATTTCATCGACACTCATCCCGCCACAGTAAGAACGACCGTCTACTTTCACTTCCATCTGATTGCGGAAGACCCGGACGATAATAAATTTGTAGATTGTGCGATCAGTGCAAACGCCGATTTTCTCGTGTCAAATGATGCGCACTTCCGCCGGTTAAGGGAAATAGAATTCCCGAAGGTCGACGTTCTTTCGCTTGACGAGTTTTCATCAATGTTCAGAGAAGAGCTTTTCACCTAGCCCGATCGCGCACGCCGACTTTTCAGTGCCGCCCGACGGTTTACGACGGGTGTTCATCCGGCCCACTGGTTTTGCTGCTTCGGCCGTTCTTAGGCAGTGGGACGCGGTATTTTAGTTCTAGGAGCAGGACGCCTTCTTCGACGCGGGCGGTTGGGAAGGTTACTGAGGTGTCCAGGTTGACGCCGTTGGTTTTGAGGAACGTACGGCAGCTGAAGCGGGTGCCGGCGTCTTTTTCTTTGTAACTGCGTGCTGTAGGCGTTGGGCATCGCGGGCGACGTGGGCGTGAGGCCGATCGTTCCGGTCCTTTCCTCGAAGAGCAGCTTTACCGCATCCGGGCTGCCAAGCTCCGCGAAGGCCATTTTGTTTAGCCGCAGGTTTCCCTCTTTAGACAGCGAGACGTGAATGCGGTGCTGCGTAGATCCTTTCGGCCCGAGCCCGAACTCTGTCCATTTTCTTGCCATGATTCATTTCTCCAATTGTGTATCGACGATAGCACAGTGTCTAGGGGCGTGTCAAGTCTGCAACAGATAATTCGTGGGCGGTCGCGAATTCGTGGGCCCTGCGATGACCTCGGCGGCTTGCCGCTCTATTTGCGGGGCAGCTCGCTGCTCCGTGGGCCGTGCCAGGTCTTCGCGGCTTGCCGCCGCCTAACCTTCGGCGGCGGCAAGCCGCAGGTTGATACACAGACCAACGGATGAGCGAGACTCATCCGCAAATAGAGCGGCAAGCCGCGAAGAAAGGGCTGATCGCGAGGTTAATGAGAATCTCGACAATCGCAATGACGGCGAGTTCCCTCTCCGTCATCTCTGTGTACCTTTGCTCTCGCGTCCTCTGCGTGGGACCGTCCACGCCGAGAGCGCAGAGTCAGGACGCAGAGGGACGCCGAGGAAAACGATCGAACGCGAGCTTGTCTTCCACCGCGAGTATTGTGAGCACTACAGATTTCCCTCGAATCCGGTTTTGGGGTGCTGGCGACACTCGCGATGCTGATGTTTCTCGCCGTTCTGACAGCGTTTTACGACAATAACGCTTCCGGACCTTCCACCACTCGGGTGTTTTTGTCCACCACTCGGGGGTTTTTAGTCCACCAATCGCACGTAGCTGCCCACCACTCACCGTGGGATTCATACAGATCGTGTATTTTACGACTTGATACGCCGTCAGAAATATTTTGGAAACAAATCGCTCGCGGCGGCGTAAATTATCATCGGAGGCACTTTGGCAACATGAGGGAACCTTTACTGGCTGGCATATTGAGTTTGTTGATCCCGGGGCTCGGGCAACTTTATAACGGACGAATAGTTATCGGAATTATTTGGCTTGTTCTGACCGGCGTCTCGTGGATCGGCTCGGCGGGTATGCTGGGCTGGGTGGTCCATCTTATCGCGGCTTGGTGTGCGTACAGCTTTGCAAAGGACAATCCCATAAGGTAGTTAAAGTCTCTTCATACGATCCTCCTCTTCGCCCGGCGGCCGACAAGCTCCGGGCTTTTTGTCGTCAAGAAGTCAGAATACAGAATTCAGAATTCAGAAGTTAAGAGCCGGAAGCCTTGTTACCGCGTTCGCTTCCGACTTCTTACTTCTGTATTCTGACTTCTGTATTCTGTATTCTGACTTCTGACTTCTGACTTCTCGTTATTATGGTCCGCGAAGGCATTCCATTCGTATTGATCCCGGTCGCGATCGCCGCTGCTTGCGGCATTTTCGGCCTGTGGCCGGTCGCGGCGGTTTTTGCTGTCACGGCCGGGTTCATGATCTTCTTTTTCCGCGACCCCGAGCGAAACGTGCCTGAGGAGGACGGTTTGATCGTATCCGCCGCCGACGGCCGCGTGACACGCATCGACGAGAGCGACGCCGGTAAGCTCGTCAGCGTGTTTCTGTCGCCGCTCGACGTACACATCAACCGTTCGCCGATCGCCGGGACAGATCCGCGAGATCACCTATATCGCCGGCCGCAAAATGCCGGCGACAAGCAACGAAGCGAGCTTTCTAAATGAGCGAAATTCGCTGGTTATCGAGGGCGAGGACATCACGGTGACCTGCACGCAGATCGCCGGAATTCTCGCCCGCCGCATTGTCTGCTGGCCGCGAACAGGCGATAATCTCAGACGCGGCCAAAAATTCGGATTGATCAAGTTCAGCTCGCGTACAGACGTGCTGATGCCGACAAACGTCGAGATCACCGTCCGCATCGGCGACCGCGTAAAAGGCGGCGAGACCGTGATCGCACGATTCCCGACCGCTTAAGGTCCCCAGATGGCAGAAGACGAGAAACCTCCGCACCGAGGGTTAAAGAAGGGCCTATACGTCATTCCGACGCTGTTTACCGCCGCGAATGTCGCGATGGGCTTTTTCGCCGTGCTGTGGTCGATACGGGGCTTTCACGCGGCCTCGACGACGAATTTTGAGCTCGCGGCATACTATTTTGACTTCGCCGCCATAGCGATCGGCCTCGCGATACTCTTCGACACGATGGATGGCCGCATCGCTCGCGCCACCCGAACCGCGACCGAGATCGGCGTGCAGTTCGACTCGCTCGCCGATGTTCTCACCTTCGGCATCGCCCCAACCGCACTGATCTACAGCTGGGCCATCGCTCCGACCTTTGCCGAGAGTAGCCCCGGCTACGGCCTCGGCGTCTTTCTGCTATTCATGTTCCTGATGTGCGGAGCGTTCCGCCTGGCCCGCTTCAACCTGCAAGCCTCGCGTCCGCACGTCCTGATCGAGGGTGCACCCAAGCTGGACAAAAAGGCCTTTGTCGGTCTGCCGATACCGCCCGCCGGCGGGCTGTTGGCGGCCATTGTTCATTTTTCGCCCATGCCGCTCATGGCGCAAGGCGAAGCAGCGGCCCAGTTTTATGGATACGCCCTCTTAGGATTGATCGGAGCGTTAAGTATCCTCATGGTATCAACGATCCGCTACACGAGCATGAAGGCCAGTGGCGGCGGGCGCAAGGGCTTTTTCCTCGTCCTTGCCATTGCAGCAATGGGTATGACGATCTGGTTCTACTCAAAGTACGCCCTGCTGATCCTTGCCGGGCTATACACGGCCCACGGGGTGATCTGGTGGCTGATTCGGCCGCTGTTCGTAAAGTCTATCGGAACATCAGAAACGCAAAGTTAATCCGAAGTTGATTTTTTGATGATCTTGGTGACACTGGCCTTTTTCTTTCGACGCCGGCGCCTTGAGTGATCCTCGTCAAACTCTTCCGTATCGTCTTCAAAGTCTCGCCCGGCCGAGACCAGAACCGCTAACATCAAAAGGAAAGTCAACGATACCGCCATAATATGCAGGACAAAGTCGAAAAGGCTGTGGACCAGCACCCCGAAACAAGCCGTAAACGCACCGACCGCGATGCCGCGCCGGAGGGTATTCCGGACGATCGTATTCCGAAGACCTTCATGAAAGAACCAGAGCAAAAATAGCCCACCCAGGATCAAGCCGACAAGACCGGCATCTGATAAGATCTGCAGGTAATCGTTGTGGGCCTGTTCGACTCGGGCAACACCGCCTGATGTATCAAACCGCGTGAACGCCGTTGCATAAGCGCCCAGACCAGTCCCAAAGGGCATGTGCTCTCCGATCATCTTCACCGTGATCGCCCAGATCTCGAACCGGTCGGATGAGACGTTCTGATTCGCGGTAGATTCAGCGAATCGCGTCAGCGACGTGTCCCCCCCGACGAATAACGCCCCGCCCAGGACACCTGCGATGAGCAGTACCGAAAGAGCGATCTTGAGCGCGATCCGGCGGTGAGCACTAGCCCGCGAAGAGACGAGCACAAGGAAAAGAAGCTGCGAGCCGAAAGCGACGAGGCCCCCGCGTGAGCCACTAAGCATGAGAGCCGACCCCATCAGGACTACGGCCACAACGTAGAGCAGACGTTTATCCCGTGCGACCGCTCCGACAAATAGCAGACCCAACGGGATGCTGATCGCCATCTCAATTATCGCCGCGAAGTTGTGCCGGTTAACGAATGAGCCGAATGGGATTGCCGCGGGAGCATATAGCCCGTAGATCTTGTTCGGACTGAGTACCGACTGCAGGATCGCGTAAAAGGCATAGACAAACCCAAAGATCGTGATCGCTATCGCCAGCCTACGCAGTCTAGCAGCCGTATCTATATAGGTCAGAGCAGCCCCTAAGAACAGGCATAGGAGCAGAATATGAACCGCTGTTACGGCTGTTGCATGCGGCTCCAGCGAGATCGTCTGCGGTATGCCAACGCCCGTCGGGTCTGGTCCGTAACCGAAGGGAATAACCTGAATAAGACCATAAACGCCGAGTGCAAGCAATGGCAGTTGAATTAGGCTGCGACTGTATCGGAGATCGCGGCTGAACCATGAATCCGCTCCCCATAACAAAGCGATCAAAAGAACGAGAGCGTACGTCAGTGCGATGACAGGTTGATGAACTGCCCCGTAGCCAAGGATCGCAAAAACGACCGTTGCGCAAACGAGCAGAAAAGTGATCCTATTTAGCCGTGTCTTCTGTCTCAACGTCCTAAAGCCTCTCCAGCCGAAAATCGTCGTACCAAAGTGTCCCCGTGATCGGGCACTCTTCGCCGCAGCCTAATCGTACAGTGCGCAAATTGATGCCGGAGCAGTTTGTGGGTGCTGTGAACTCGATCATGACCTCTTGCCAGTCGATCGTGCCGCTATCAAATGGTTTTGACGACACCACTGGCTTGTCATCATTTGCGTTCACGATTGAGATCAGAGGCATCCCCGCACTTTTGAGGTTCTCGGTTCGTACCCAGAATCTGAGCCGATATCTGGCATTCGACACCACGGCGACCGTCTGCGTGAGATTGTAAAAGTCGGGCTTGATGCTATTCCTAAAATTCATGCGGGCACTGCGATTGCCGTCACGCTTCACCTTGGCATCGGCGCTGACATCGACCCTTGGATCGGCTCGAACGATCTGCCAGCCAAATCGGGAATCCGGCGATACCCCGAATCCTTTCTCAAATGAACCGTCCGTGACGGCCTCCGCCTGGGCATCGGGGTCGAGTCCCGCCTGCCGGGCGAACGCGAGTGATTCGCCAAAGTGCCGCTGAAGGAAGAGCCCATGGGCCATCGCCATCAGTATGTCAGGGTTTTCGGCCTTTTCCGCGTCGCCTAACGTATTCCAGTTCCTCAGGGCGTCCGCCGCCCGGCCTCGCGCAGCAAAAAAGTAGGCGAGGCGTGCTCGGGCCTCGGTACTTTCACCCGCAAACTCCTCCAAACGCCCGACGTCACGGCTGAAATATTCCCATACCAGCGAAAACGCCTGATCGCGGTATGACCGGTCGCTATCCGCTGCCCGTCGCAGTTCGGCGAGAGCTTCGTCGGGACGGTCGCGTCGAAGAAGGAAGTTCGCTAGACCCCAATGGGAAAAAGCGTAGTTCGGAGCAAGGTCCACGGCTCGTCGAAACTGCCGCTTCAGCCCTCTCGATCTGCTCGTCCTGCTCCAGCGCGCGGCCAAACTCGATCCGCCAGCGATAATCTGACGGAGCTAGGACCACCGCCTGTTCAAAATCCGCGAGAGAGATGTTCGCCGTTCCCTTTAGCCAGTGAACGACGGGATCGGTCGGGGCCAAACCGATCGCGAGGTCGGCGGCAACCGCCGCGGACGGGTCGGTTGGCTGCGTCAGATTCGCGACCATATTGCCGACCTGCCAGCGAACGCCATTCAGCCCGAGCACTAATGGGATGACGAGTCCGGCAAGCAGAAAAAGCCGTGGCCGCAGCCCGTTTGATGTCGTCGTCATGAGATCGCTCATCTTTCCAGAAACTCCGCCACTCTCGATACGACATACTCGATCTGTTCTGGTCTTAACTCGGGATAAATTGGCAGAGCGAGCGTTTCGCCGCCCGCCCGTTCCGCTACAGGAAAATCGCCTTTGCGGTAACCGAGATACACAAAACACTCCTGCAGGTGAAGCGGGACCGGATAATAAATGTCCGTCCCGACACCGTTCGCCGACAGGTACTCGCGGAGTTCGTCGCGGCGGCCGGGCACATGTACGACAAATTGGTTATAGATGTGTTTCGCGTCGGAGCGTTCGACTGGCAGTACGACTTGCTCGGTCAGGCCTTGATCCGTAAACAAACGTCGATAAAGTGCCGCATTGGCGCGGCGTTTTGCCGTCCAGTCGTCGAGATACGGCAATTTCACCCGCAGGACCGCTCCCTGAAAGCCATCCAGACGCGAATTAAGACCGACATACTTGTGATAATACTTCTCTTCGGCACCGTGAACCCGCAACGCCCGGAGCTTCGCGGCAAGTCTGTCATCGCTTGTTGTCAGAAAGCCGCCGTCGCCCATGCCGCCGAGGTTCTTTGACGGATAGAAGCTGAAGCATCCGATCGCACCCATCGCTCCCGCCCGGACGCCGTCTTCTTCGGCCCCGATCGCCTGTGCAGCGTCTTCGACCAGTGGGATATTGTGTTCTCGTGAGATGACACCCAACGCCGCCATGTCGGCACATTGCCCATAGAGATGCACCGGCTCAATGGCCTTTGTCCGCGGCGTGATCTTTGGCTCGATCTGTGAAACGTCGATATTGCAGGTCTCGGGCTCGATATCCACAAACACCGGCGTTGCCCCAAGCCGTGTGATGGAGCTGACCGTGGCAAAAAAGCTGTATGGCGTTGTTATGACCTCGTCGCCGGGCCCAACATCGAGAGCCATGAGCGCAAGCAGGATCGCGTCGCTGCCCGAGGCGCAACCGATGGCGTGCTTAACGCCGCAGTAGTCCGATAACTCGGCTTCTAGAGCTGCGACCTCATCGCCCAGAATAAATCCGTTCGAATCCAATACGCGGCCCAGCGCCGCTTCGATATCGGAGCGCAGATCGGCATTTTGTTGCTTAAGATCAAGGAGAGGAACCTTCATTTTCGTCTCAAGAGGAGCAAATTACCAATGTACAATTTACAATGAGTAATTGAAAATGAGCCAAGATCGAAAGCAGCACGCAACAGAAATAATCCGCCGTCTACGCCGCGAATATCCCGATGCGCACTGCGCTCTCAATCATACATCGCCCTTTGAACTGCTCATCGCGACGATCCTGTCAGCCCAGTGTACCGATGCGCGAGTGAATATAGTGACCGGCGATCTGTTTCGCAAGTATCGCGGCCCGGCGGACTATCTGAATGTCACCCAGACGGAGCTCGAACGCGACATACATTCGACAGGATTTTTCCGTAACAAGGCAAAGAACATTCAAGCCGCGTGCAAACGAATTATCGAGGAATTCAACGGTGAGGTCCCAAAGACGATGGGCGAGCTGCTGAGTCTCGGCGGCGTCGCCCGCAAGACGGCCAATGTCGTGCTTGGTAACGCTTTCGGGATCGCATCGGGCGTGGTCGTGGACACGCACGTGTCACGGATCTCTCAGCTCCTGGGCCTGACCCAGAGCAAGACGCCGGAGAAGATCGAGAACGATCTAAGCGAGATAGTCCCCAAGAAAGATTGGGTGATGTTTCCCCACTGGCTCATCACCCACGGACGGCAGGTGTGTATCGCGCGACGCCCAAAATGCGGCGAATGTGTCTTGGCCGACCTATGCCCATCGGCGCGATAGGTTATTTCTGATATCCGAACTCGCGCATTTGATGCGTATTCAGGTCGGAATTGACAATCCAGCGTCCCTTGAGCGTCGTGTTTCTGTCCTGTTTGACGATCCAGTCAAGCCCGCTTTTTCCGCCGAGTAATACTACACCCGAACCGCCCTGATACATCGCGGCCATCTCGTCATAGGTCGCCGCACGCCAGCGACCCTTGATGTACTTCGCGGGCGGATCAGTCGAGTAGAGCTTCCAAGTGTAGGTGCCGTTACCGCTGATCGTGAGGAAGCCTGTCTTCGCGGCAATGATCGACCAATAATTCTCAGACTGGACATTGTTGACCCAGGTGCCGATGTACCACGCCTGTTTTGTCGGCGGGCCAAAATTCGCTGACAAGGGGAACCTGACGATGGACGTGGCTCCATACTTGTCCAGATTCGTTGAGAAAGTTGAGAGATTCTGATACCGGAAGTTCAGGCCGCAGTCGCGGATCATCTTTGCCAGTTCACGCTCGGTCCGCTCCTTTTTGGCCGAGTCCTTGAACGGGGTATTCCCCAGTCTCCGCTCGAGGTAGCCAAGAACTTCGTTTTCGCCAAGCGTCGCCGCGCAACCATTTGCTTCTCCGTCCTCGGGCGGAGCGGCCGGAGGCAGTCCAAGCGGAGGGTCCTTAGGCGGCGGGTTTTGAACAGGCGGCTGCGGCTGTGCATTCGCCGCCGCTGCAGGTCGTATCTTCGCCCAATCCCAGGCTGTCTGCGATCCCTCGGGATAGAACTCATTTGGCTGTTTTCGGATGATCGGCTGTTTTCCATCCGGCGTGCTTCCGACATACGTCCCGCCGGTTTCCCATTTGCCGTAGTCCAGATAGTCGAGCTTGTCGCCTGGTTTGTATTGTCCCCCTTGTGCGAATGCACATACCGTCAAAGCCGCCAAACACGCTCCGAATGCAATAGTTCTCAAAAGGCACGCTCTCATCCTAATCTCCTCCATTAAATAGCGGAACCGCGAGACCACAAACAGTCCCGGCCGTAAGATGTCTTGAGAGAATGGCTATTTGTACTCTGTTTTGTACCTCGAAGTCAAGAAACGGGTCGAGCGGATTCGGAACCTGAGAGCCATTCGAGGGCGTCGTCTTCAGAGGCTGTCACAAGAAATCGGGCGCCACGTTAACCGCCGCAAGCTCGCCCAGCTTCGTGATGCCATCCGCAGGCATGAGCAACGCCACCTTGAACCGTGACCCAAAGACCTCAGCTATCTTCTGACCGCCGGCAAACCGTTCGGCCTCGGTCATCTGACCCTCGAGGCGACGTGAATCGATGAGGATATGATCCCGGCCGACCTCACCGGCCTTTGCCTTCACACGTTCAAGAAATCCGAATAACTCCGAAAAATCATATTTACCTACCGTCTTAACAAGCACGAGGTCGTCTTCGAGCGTTACCAATTCATCGAAACTGATCATCGCCCGTATTCTATCAAATCGGCCAGCCGATCATGGTCGCGAAGCCGGAGTTGGGCTCGGTGACGGTTGTGATTGTCCATTCGACGTGGGCCTCGGAGGCATCTCGCCCGCCTTGAATCTCGGCAGAAGCTCGTCCCGCATCGCGAGCGCGTAAACTGCCGCTGCGACGATGATCGCAGATTTCTTTACGTCGTCCTCGATTATGCGTTCGTACGTGTCGAGATTGGTATGCCAGGTATGCGTGCCGTATTCAATTGGGTCGAGCTCGAGCTCCGATCCCAGGAAGGCCTGCATTGTTGAACGACGTATGGTCCGAACCGCCGAGGCCTCGGCTCTGTGTGTTTTTCACGCCCGCAAAGCCAATGTCTTCAAACGATCCCAACGCCTCGCGGAGCACCTTTGCTGTCTCAGGCGGGCCGAACACAGTGAGCCCACGGATCCGCCCTGTGCCGCTGTCAACGTTGAAGTAGCCGCCAAACTTGCCGAAATTCGGTCCGGGTTCCTCGGCGGACCCGAAGTGGCGTTTGACATAGGCCTTTGAGCCGAGAAGCCCCTGCTCTTCGCCGCTCCATAGGGCGACGCGGATCGTTCGGCGGGGCTTTACATTGAGGGCCCTTAGGATGCGCGCAGCCTCCATCATGACTGCGCACCCGACCGCATTGTCGGTCGCACCGGTCGCAGAGTGCCACGAATCGAGGTGCCCGCCGAGCATAATGACCTCGTCCTTCTTGTCGGTTCCCGAGATCTCGCCGATCGTGTTGTAGCTGGTGACCCCGTCCGGCACGTAGGCGATTGCGGATATCGAACTCGAGCCGAACCGACGTTTTGTTGGCAAGCAGCCGAGCGATCCGGCCGAAATCTTCATTTCGCATGACGACAGTCGGCACGACCTTTGTAATGTCGTAAGTATTGTTGGAAAAGGCCCTTATCTGCCCGTGTTCACGGCCCGCGTCATTGATCCTGAGGGCCGCTCCGTTCTGGACGAGGAATGCACTTAACTGCGTTGCTACCTCCTGGCTGCTAAGTGCTCCGAGCTTCGCGGGAGTGGCCCCCTGCGCCTGGCTCGAGGGCACCGCCTGGGGCGTATTGTTCGGATCGAAGGTCTTCTTCGCAACGTCGTCAGCCGTCCGCTTGGCCGGAGGCTCAATGTTTACTGGCACAAACGCAGGTTTGCCCACCAGAACGATCTTGCCCGCGACTTGCGTCTTTACGCTGTCGAGGTAACTGGTAAGCTCTTCCTGCGTCGGCCGATCAGGCAGCACGATATTGACCGCATCTGAGATTATGATGCCCTTTGTCGACGGCGTCCACGCCAGCACCTCGAAGGTCAGCGTGTCTCTGACGGGTTCGAGCATCACTCCGACCGCGCGTTCGTTCACCCACCCAGGATGGCCGAATTCCCACGGCTCGAGCTCGGCCTTATCAAATCCCCACGACAGCATCTCGCGGGCCGCCCACTTCGCAGCCGCGACATGATTAGGGCTGCCAGTCAGCCTCGGGCCGTAAAGATCCGTCAGGTAATGCGTTGTATTGAGGATCTTCGAGTTCTCCATGCCTTCCTTTCGAATGGCCGCGTTGATCTCAGCCTGTGACTGCGCAATGAGTGCGGTCGGCAGGATGAACGTATAAACAACGAGCATCGCAACAACGACACGTAAACTTCTTTTCATCTTCATGATCAATTTTGAAACGGGAAATATCACCTATATAGTCTTCAGTAATAATACCGCAGCTCGCACGAAAAAGTTTCATCTCCAGGTGGCCCGTGGCCTTGTCGTAAATTCCGCAAAAAACCGAATTCCCTGTCCTAATCGTCGTTTATTAAAACGAACGGAGACAGGCATATGATGCTGAAGGCAATATTTGTAGTTTGTTTGGTTTTTACAGCGTACTCGGCCAAGGTTTCGGCCCAGACGACGGCGGCTGACGATCTCTTTAATCGTGCCATCGACCGCGCCAGGGAAGGTGATCTGGACGGAGCAATACTTGATTACACGAAAGTCATCAACCTCGATCCGCAAGATGCAGAGGCATACAACAACCGCGGCAATCTCAAAAAGCGAAAAGGCGACCTTGCCGGGGCCATCAGCGACTTTAACAAGGCAATATCAATAGATCCCGCGAAGGCCTCGCCGTACATCAATCGCGGCATCGTCCGATTCCGACAAGGCGATACTGCCGCCGCGATCGCCGACTACACCAAAGCCCTCGACCGCGAACCGACAAACACCTCAGCCTATTACAACCGCGGCACCGCCCGCCACGCCGCCCGCGACCTCACCGGCGCAATCGCCGACCTGACCAAGGTCATCGAGATCAACCCCAATCACGCCCGCGCCTACGCCAATCGCGGCAAAGTAAAACTCGACCTCGACGACCTTAAAGGCGCCGTCGCCGATTACAGCCACTCAATCCAACTCGACCCAACAAACGCCCAGACCTACAAAAACCGCGCGACTGCCTATCGTGCCCTGAAACTGCCAAAGCTGGCCGAGGCTGATGAGGCCAAAGTCCGGCTATTGGAGTAGGTCCGATCGGCCTACACCGCCAACAGTTTGTTTCGACATCCAATAGTTAGATCGTTTTCGAATGTGCGTTAGCGGACATTCACGCTACCCGTGGTGCCGCTATAATTCCATTC
>CAVQUD010000023.1:0-247500 GCA_963716755.1 Blastocatellia bacterium | reverse complement strand
CCGCAACGCTCGCGGCGTGCTTGTCCTCGCTCGGCGACTTTGACGAGATAATTGTCCTCGATAACGGTTCAACGGACGAGACGATCTCGATCGCCGAGGGACAAACTAACGTCCGGGTCTATCGGTCGGAGTTCATCGGCTTTGGGCCGCTAAAGGACCTGGCCGCTTCTCACGCAGCCAACGACTGGATATTCAACATCGACAGCGACGAGGTCGCTTCACCTGAACTCGTTGCATCGATCCTAAACCATCAGCTCGCACAAGATGCCGTCGGCAGCGTCCACCGACACAATCATTACCGCGGGCGACTGATCAACGGATGCGGCTGGCAAAGGGACTTTATCCGTCGGCTTTACAATCGACAGGCCACGTCGTTCGGTGAGACGGCCGTGCATGAGGCTTTGCAGCCGACCCCGGGCGGCGTTTCGCTCCTTAACGGGCCGCTTTTTCACTATCCATACGAAAGCGCCGCCGACCTGATCGAAAAGATGCAGCATTATTCGACGCTGTACGCGAAAGAAAGGTGCGGAAAGGAAAGCTCGTCAGCCGCAAAAGCTGTACTGAGAGGTTCAGTTCGGTTTGTCCGAGACTTTATTCTTAAGCGGGGCTTTATGTATGGGCGTGACGGCTGGACGATATCGTACACAAACGCGGCAGGCGTATTCTACAAACACATAAAGCTCTGTGAGGAGAATGAGAAGCTCGCGGGCGGTGACGGATAGCTCATCCGCTGCGCATCGTTAAGGAGCAGATCGATCAGTTCCCGCACGGCACCGTGCCCACCGTTTCGCTGCGTCACATAATGCGCCGCTGACCTGACCTCATCCTCGGCATCGGCTACGGCACATGCCAGGCCGACCAGCCGCATCGCGTCGATATCAGGAAGATCATCGCCAATGAACGCCAGCTCGGGGCCGGGCACCCCGGTAAGAGTCATGACCTCCCGTAAGGCCAGGGCCTTGTCGTGCTGTCCCAGGAATACAAACTCGACACCGAGCTGTTTCGCTCTCAGCTCGACGATCGGCGAACTGCCGCCCCGTTATGATCGCTGAACGAAAGCCTGCCGAGTGCCAATTAAATAGTCCCTGGCCGTCACGAACATTGAAAACCTTCAATTCCTCGCCCGACGCTCCAAAATACAAACGTCCATCGGTCAAGACGCCATCGCAGTCCATCACAAGCAGCTTGACCTTCGCGGCGCGATCTCTGACGTCTGGTGTGATCATCGGCTCTATCGGACCTCAAACATATCAACGGCCGCCAACTTCCACCCCGACGGAGCCTTAACGAGCCGATAGACGGCGATACCTGTTTCCTCGGAGTTACGGTTCAACAGCTTAATATTCATTTCCGCTTCGACCAGCAGCGTATTCGGATCGATCCGGTCGACGTGCCGGATATTCGTTCGCCACACTTCGGTTGAACCCGCGACGCCGCCCGTAAACTTTGTGATCTCACCGGACATCACGAGTGCATCGACGTCGGCCTTTCGATTTGCGGCTGCAGCCTTATCGAATTCCGCAAAGAACGCCTTGACCGCCGGGTCGATCGCCGCGGTCGACGCCGAGGCGATTCCTAATATTGCGGGCCGCCAGACTTGCCCCGTATTCGGCGTCAGCGAGTATCACAGCCTCGATCAGCTTCAGCGCCGCGGCATTCTGGTTTGCCCGCGCCGCATTCTCCGCAAGTCCTACGTTTGCCCATGCCATGCTGCGGGCCGTCGGAAGTTTCTCATCAAGCACCGTGCGGAATTCACGCTCGGCGTCAGAGTTCTTATTCTGTGCCAGCAACGCACGTCCGAGCATGGCCCTAAGATCGTCGTGACGCGGCATCGTCTTCAATAGTTCCCTTGCGGTCGTCTCGGCATCCGCGAACTTCTGTTGATCGAAGGGCCTCTTAGCCGCTAGCAGCGGATCGCTGTCAGTAAGTGTTTGCGGTGCGATGTCGTCGGCATAGTCCGTCTGCGGATACAGTTTCTCCGCGTCGATCTCGACACGTGCGATCCTTTTCGGCGTCCGGAATGCTACCTCGCCAAAACTCGTCGCCCGGATCGTCGTCGGTGAGACGATCCTTTCACCATCAACTGTCGTCGCCACGACATCGACCGTCACATCGGACATACCGGTATTGCGAACCGCAACACGCGTCTCAGATCCGGCCGATTGGGGCAGCCCGACCATCAGGTCCATTTCAGTTACCTTGTCAAAAAGCTCATCGATCAGCGCTTTTTGTGCTGAGAATGCGGCTCGAAGTTCCGCGACATTCAGGTCGCCATCTTGCGGCGTTGACCCTGACGGTCGACCAGAACTCGTTCGTGCCCAGCCGCTTGGCCAGCAGACGCCATGTCATTGCGCCCTTATTCGCGACTGCAGGAAAGTAATAGTCGTCAAGCGGTGCTACAGTGCCCATCGGAGCGTCTCGTCTTGAGACTGCCGCATAGGACGTTCGCTGCCTGAGCCGCTCGACGTCGGCAACATCCTTGCCAAACTTGCTCTCAATGAATTCCGTCGCGAGGTATCGGGCCATCCCCTCGGTGATCACGCCGTGACCTTCGCCGTTCACCACTACCGAGCCGCCAAGCCACAACTTCGCGGCCGCCTCGGCGATATTCATTGCCGTCAGCGAATCGATCTTAGACCTGCGAAACACGGCCTCGTCGACCAACACGGTCCCCGCCCTGCTAAAGCCCGCACCTCGCCGTGTCGAGACGATCTTTAGCCGCACGTCGGTAGGCTTGCCGAGAAACGACTCACAAAATGTCCGTGCCTGGAGAAAAAGGTCCGCTAGCTCATTCCCGATCCGCTGCCCATCCGCACTCACGCCCTTCGGCAGGTGCAGCGAAACGCCCGTTCGGTCTGAAACGTTCCAATCTCCCGCCACAAAGAACGGTTGGATCGCCAGCTTTTGATCAAACGCGCCCGATGACTCGGCTCCCGCTGATATGACCTGCATTCCGGACGGCGCGGTGACCTTGATCCTGACAGGTGCCATATCGGCTCCTTTCGTGAAGAACCAGCTATTCGGCGTCGGATACCAGAATGAGAGCGGCAGAAACTGCGAACCGACCGACGACACTGAGGCGACGGGGCCACTGTCTTTGATATTCAGCTTGTAATCCACACTCGCGACCAGCGGCCCGCCTGGTGCGACGGCAGGAAACCGGATCGCGATACGCTGCAGACTGGTCGCCGCGTTGATCTTCTCTTCGCTTTTGGATATTTCAGCAGCCTTGCCGTTCAACTGCACCGCAGAGACCTCGGCCTGCGACGTGATACGTAGCGTCAACGTGCCGGCCGGACCGCTCGAGATATTCCGCAGATCGAGAACCGCACGGACCGCGACAGAACGCGACCGCTCATCGGTCGGTAGCGTGACGTTAACGTCGTACTTCTGGACGCTCCACGTAGCACCGGCCCTCACCTGTGCCGATGCCGTTCCGACACCAGCTGCGGCGAAGTGACAACGAAAAGCAGGGCAGTCAGGCTCATTCGTTTCAACATAGGAAAATCGATCGTCATTTCGTCGGAATATCTTCCGAAAACTCCGCCGGCAATTGGATGCGGCCTTTTTCGTAATACGTGGCGGGCTCTTCGTCTTCCACATGGATGACGTTGACGTTATCGCCATCGAGATCGACGAAGATGTAATAGTTGTTGGCCCCGCAGTTATGCGCCTCGCACGCGGACGCCTTAAAGATGCCATTTACGATCTCGTTCGGGGTCTCAACATTCCAATGAGACCTCATCGCGGCATAGTCTTTACCGAGCAGCTTTTTGAGCCGCGACTTTAATTCCTCATTATCGAACAGCTTGGCCTCGGCTGGATACTTGCCCTCCATTTTCTTCAGTGCCGAAGAAAGGCTGGGGCGCGCGGGCGAAGCTTCGGGCTTGGGCTGCTCTTTTGCCTTATTTTCAACAACCGGCGTCGCATTGGTTGTACTGGAATTCCGAGGTTGATCACCGTTGACGTATTTTGATATATCGCAGGCCGCGACCGCGACCACTAAGACGACGATGCCATATATGTTCCTCATGCTGGTTACGAGGTCCCGCCAACACTTTCACTGCGGTCGTTGACGATCTCGTGTATCTCCTTGAGTTTCCTGAGCAGCTTTTCCAAACGTGAAAGCGGCAATTGGTTCGGCCCGTCGCTGGGGGCCCTTGCCGGATCGTCGTGGACCTCCATAAAGATCGCGTCAACACCGCACGCCACGCCTGCGCGGGCAAAATCTTCGATGTATTCGGCCTGACCGTCCGTTGCCTTTCCAAGGCCGCCGGGCAATTGCAGAGAATGCGTTACGTCGAACACCACCGGCACGCCGAACGACCGCATCACAGGAAACGACCGCAGATCGACGACCAGATTATTGTAGCCAAAGCTCGTCCCGCGTTCGGTCAGCAGCACTTTTTTGCAACCGGCTGCCCGGAGCTTTTCGACGATATTCTTCGCGTCCCACGGGCTCAGAAATTGTCCTTTCTTTACATTTACCGCCTTGCCCGTTTCTGCCGCCGCGACCAGCAGGTCCGTCTGCCTGCACAAAAATGCCGGGATCTGTAGCATATCGACGACCTCGGCGACCTTATCCGCCTGCCAGGGTTCGTGAATATCCGTGATCACCGGCACGCCGACCTCTTCCTTGACCTGCGCAAGCACTTCAAGTCCGAATTCCATTCCCTCGCCGCGAAAGCTCTCGATCGAGCTGCGGTTCGCCTTGTCAAAGGACGATTTGTAAACAAGACCGAGTCCGACGTGTTTGCAGATATCGCTGATCTCCGCAGCCATGAAAAGCGCGTGTTGCGACGATTCGACCACACACGGGCCTAAAATGAACGCTAAGCCGCCATCGCCGAATCTGACATTTCCGACCTGGATTGGAGTCGTTCCCGACATGATATAAGCTCCGCCGTACCTGCCCTAGGATAGTTTTCAGTTCGCAATAAAACAAATCATCGACGTGATCCTGGATCACTTTCCGAATCGGCAATGCTTCCCGGCGGTATCAAACCGATGCCGACGAGGATAGGTTCGTCCATGTACCCGGTCTGCGCCTGGGTCTTAAAGTCCATTGCCTTTCGCGCCTCGGGAAATAACTTGGCGACGTTCGCAGGGATAAGAACTCCATCACGAGACTGGTCCCAGACGACGACCGCTCCAACCCGTTTGACAAGATCGACTGAATCGAGACCGCAATCATGGGCGTAGGCACAAACGACGGACGGACGGGACTCTGAGTAATAAGCGACATTCTCCGCGATCCATTTGTCGCCGGTAACGTACGCGAGAGTTTGATCAGGAAACTGCGTGCGCCAGACGCTGAGTGTTTCCTGTGCAACGTCATTACCAGGAAACTGGGTACGCAGCGCCCTATGAAGGAAGATCGGGGAAGCAATTACCTGCAAAACGGCAACGCAAATCATGATTGTCATCAGCGACAGACCGAGCTTTATCGACGTATGAACCGCCCGGGATTCCCGTTGGGTTTCTAGCAGTCCAACGACAAGAACTGGTATAAGCGGAATGAACTGCATCCCCCACGCACCTTTTAGCCTGCCACCGGTGAACACGGAGATGAGCATGCTGACGGCCAGAGGTCCTAACCCTAGGAAAACCAAAAAGAGAATGAATCGCCTGTTGTCGGGCAGACCTCGAACGAGTTTTGGGACGCCGATAATAGGTACGAGCATCAGCAATGCTGGTAAATTGTTTACTATCTGATCGCCAAAGAACAATAGAGGATTTACAACCGAACCAGTCATCCCGAATGCTCTGTCTATTCGTCCCGTCGCATAACTCAAGGAAACAAAGTCGTGATTGAGAAGCCAGAATAGGTTTGGCAAGCACACGGCGAGCGCAATTAGAGCAGAAACGTACGGCTGTGGCCGTCGGAGCCAATGTCGGCTCTCGCGATCAGCTAGCATGAATGCCCCGAGCGCAGCTACCAAAATGATGATCTGATACTTTGAAAGCATGCCGAAACCGAGCGAAAGTCCGAGCAGACACCACCAACGGAATCCCCCCCCCAAACAGAGCCTCGAGTGCGAACCACACACTGAGAGCGGTGAAAAGTAGCAGCAACGTATTGTTATTTAGGAATTCCCTTACGTAAATACCCTGCGAAAAGTTAACCGAAAGAACAAACCCAAACACTGCTAGAAAAGATAGGACGGCGGGTAGTCGGCGCCGACAAATTCGCCACAAGACGATCATCGTGCCAACATTCACGAGCTGAGCAAACAGAAGAATGGCCCATGGTCGGCCAGACCCGGACACGATTCGCCCGATCTCAGCGAGCCATGCAACAAGCGGAGGGTGCTTGAAATACCCCCAGTTCCACTCGTGACCCCATGCGACCATCTCTGCGACGTCCAGACTGATATTCGGATAAATAATTATGGGGATCGTAGTCCATACAAGAAACTGTGCCAAACACAACCAAACAAATCTCCTAGACCACACCGATCCGTCCGGATCGTCCAGGTCTTTCATTTGCCCAACGCTCAAACTCATAGGTTCGTCCACCATTTTCGCGGCATTGCGGCCGCTCACTGTTAGCCGACCAGCCATGGGTCTAGCGTAACCCAATATGCACTCATCGGGGCCGCATCTGCGTCGTCTGGATTCCTTTGTTCTTTAAGGTTGGCCTTCCTATGGTCAAATCTCAATCGCTCCCCGCTACGTCGGCGCGCTCAGGCATCTCGACCTGCTTATCGCTGGCCACGTCGTGCTCCAGGTTCTCACTCCTGAGCTTGTTGTTCCACGCGGCCTTCACAAACGAATCGAAGAGCGGATGGGCCGCGAGCGGTTTTGACTTATATTCGGGATGGAACTGACACGCGACAAAGAATGGATGAGTCTCTCGCGGAAGTTCGATCATTTCAACGAACTTGCCGTTCGGCGAGACGCCGCTAAAGACCATCCCTTGAGCTTCGAGCTTGTCGCGAAACTGCGGGTTGAATTCGTACCTGTGGCGATGACGTTCGCCGATATCGTTCCGCGCCGTGATAGATCGTCGCGTGCGAGCGAGCCTTCTTTCAATTCGCAATCCCACTCGCCGAGCCGCATCGTGCCGCCGAGTTCCTCGACGTCAACCAGGTCACGCAGTTTGAAGATGATCGGGAAAGGCGTTTCCTCGTTAAATTCCGTCGAATCGGCGTCCTTCATCTCGCACTCGTTTCGCGCAAATTCGATACACGCCGTCTGCATTCCCAGACAGATGCCGAAATACGGCGTTCCCGACTTCCTCGCGTATTTGATCGCCCTTATCATTCCCGCAATACCGCGTTTTCCAAAACCGCCCGGCACGAGGATCGCGTCAAAATCCTGCAAGCTCATTCTCGTAATCCTCCTTCATCAGATTCTCAGATTCGACCCAAGTGACGTTCACGCGCAGATTGTTCGCGACGCCCGCGTGTGTCAGGGCCTCGCGGAGCGACTTGTACGAATCCTCAAGCTCGACATACTTTCCGACGATGCCGATCCTCACCGTACCGTCGCTCGGTTCTTTGATCGTGGACACAAGTTCGCGCCATTTACGCAGATCGGCGGTCGGAAACTGCTTCTTTCAAATGCAGATTGATCACGATCAGATCGTCGAGACCCTGTTCGTGAAACGCGAGCGGAACTTCATAAATCGTGTCAACGTCGAGCGCCGAGATAACGGCATCTTCCTGAACATTACAGAACAGCGCAATCTTTTTCCTCAGATCGACCGGCAACGGTCGGTCCGAACGGCAAAGCAGAACGTCCGGTGCGATACCGATCTCGCGAAGCTCGCGGACCGAATGCTGCGTCGGCTTTGGTCTTCAGTTCTCCGGCCGCCGCAATGAACGGAACGAGCGTAACGTGGACAAAGATCGCATTGTTGCGCCCTTCTTCGTTGCCCATCTGACGAATTGCTTCCATAAACGGCAGAGATTCGATATCGCCGACCGTTCCGCCGATCTCGACGATCAGCACATCCGGCGTGTGCATTCTCGGCGACCGTTCGGACGGCGGCCTTGATCTCGTCCGTAATATGCGGAATGACCTGGATCGTCTTGCCCAGATAATCACCGCGGCGTTCTTTTTCGATGACGGACAAATAGATGCGGCCGGTCGTCCAGTTGTTCGCCTGCGACAGTTTCGCGTGGGTAAATCTTTCGTAATGCCCGAGATCAAGATCGGTCTCGGCACCGTCGTCGGTTACAAAAACCTCGCCGTGCTGAAACGGCGACATCGTTCCCGGATCGACATTGATATAAGGATCGAGCTTCATCATCTGCACGGTGAGCCCGCGTGCCTCGAGCAAACACCCGATCGAACTCGCCGCCAACCCTTTTCCCAAGCTCGAAACCACGCCGCCTGTTACAAAGATGTATTTTGTCATAACGCTTCTTCTTGCGGCTCTGCCGCCCGATGTGCGGAAAAGCTCTGCTTTTCCGTAACCTCTAACAAAACTCCTTGCGGCTATGCCGCCGCCTTCGCCACCTACTGGCCGCCCGCCTACGCAGGCGGTTCTGACGCGCCAGCCTTCCCTTCCCGTTTCTTCTTCTGATAACGCCCATCTTTCATCTGGGTTATCACCTCTTTCGACTTGGCCGCCTCGGGATTCATCAATTCTTGCAGTGCGTTCATGCTTGCACCCAGAGCCGTCGTTCCCTCGGCCGCATTTCGCTCAAACTCCTCACTAGTTCGAGTATGCGGCCGTGACAACACTCGCAGCCCTACGACCGCACCGACGATCAGCAAGACGAAGAACACCAATCCGATCCAATCACCCATTTGCAGCCAACGCCATCCTCACTCGTTCGAGGTCTTCTTCAGTGTCCACGCCGACGGACGCACCAACGGCATCGACAACCCGAATCTTCGCCCCATTCTCGAGTGCCCTCAGCTGTTCGAGCATCTCGATCTGCTCCAGCCGCGTCGGCGGCATCTCAGTGAACTCAAGCAAATATTCGCGTCGATAAACATAAAGTCCCGTATGTTTACGAAACATCGATAGCAGTTCGGGCTCAGCCTCGATCGCTCGGTTCGGATCGCCGCCATGCCGAAACGAAGCCTCGCGCGGCCACGGCATCGGCGAACGCGAAAAATGCACCGCATATCCATGATCACCGACAATGACCTTGACCACATTCCCGTTGAGCAGTTCGGACCGAAGGTCCGTGATCGGCTCGCAGACAGTCGCCATGTCCGCTCGACGAATCTGCAACTAACGCCTCACTGCCGCGATCGATCGTCTCGGGCGATATCAACGGCTCGTCGCCCTGGACGTTCACTATGATCGAGCCCTCATGCACCGTCGCCGCGACCTCTGCGACGCGGTCGCTGCCTGAGACGTGATCGACCGATGTCATCACCGCCTCGCCTCCTGCGGCCGTAACGGTGTCTGCAATACGCTCGTCGTCGGTCGCCACGATAACACGCGAAACCGTCCTCGCCGAACCGGCCCTTTCAAGCGTGTGGACGATCAACGGCTTCCCCGCAATATCGCGCAGCATCTTGCCCGGCAGACGCGTCGAAGCGTACCGTGCGGGTATTATCGCGATCACATTTTGTTGGGGATTCTCCCGCGGTGGCTCCACGGGATTTTAGACTATAGCGTCTCGGCCAAAATCGCAACACGCCGATACGCAAAGTTGGCGTGCGGCGGCCGATTGGCTACACTCTCATAGTGCAAAACGAAGATCGCATTCTCAGCGAGTCAGACGAGCCAATAGATAGCCCTGTATCGACCAAGCTCGAACCGACGCCCGACAATCCGTCGTGGACGTCGCTCGAAGCCATTGCCGTCTGGATCGTCAGCGTTCTTTTGATTGTGATCGTTCCGGCGATACTCTTGCTGCCGTATCTCGCCACGCTCGATCCGCCGGTCACCGAGACCGCCGACATCGTCGAGTTTGCCAAATCCGACCCGACCTCGATCATGCTGCAACTGGCCGGCATCCTTCCGGCCCATCTCCTGACGCTCGTGCTCGCCTGGCTGGTCGTCACTCGGGTTAAACAGTATCCGTTCCTCAAACTGCTCGGCTGGCAGAGCGGCGGCTTCCGCTGGTGGCATTACTTTATTCTGCTCGGCGGATTTTTCGTGATCGCCGCTGTGGTCGGCAATTACTTTCCCGAACAAGAGAACGACCTGATCCGCATTCTCAAAAGCTCGCGCTCAGCCGTCTTTATGGTCGCCTTCGTGGCCACTGCGACGGCGCCGCTTGTTGAGGAAGTCGTCTATCGCGGCATTCTCTACTCGGCATTCCAACGCTCATTCGGCGTCGCCGCTGCCTTTTGCCTCGTGACCCTGCTGTTTGCGCTCGTCCATGTTCCGCAATATCTGCCAAGTTATTCAACGATCTTTCTGCTCACGCTGCTCAGCGTCACGCTGACGTGGGTCCGTGTGCAAACGGGCAATTTGCTGCCCTGCATCATCCTGCACACGATCTTTAACGGCCTGCAATCCGTCCTGCTCATAATCGAACCCTACGTCAACACCGAGCACGTCCCCGACCCGGCCACCACCGTAATGCGGCTGCTGGTGCCGGCGTAACTAACCATCTCATTGATCTCGTATGTCTCCTGCTTATGAATTGCCACTAGCTTTAGCTAGTGGTTAGCATCATCCCCAAGTCTGCGGCTTTAGCCGAATATTTGGCTAAAGCCGGTGACCCTGTGCCCTTTCCCCACTAGCTGAAGCTAGTGGCAATTTATCTCGGTGCCCTCCGTGAGCTCTGTGGCTAACTCTTCCGTAAAAACAGAACAACCTTTTCCCCGCCCGCGTATTCTAACCACTGTCCGCCTTTTGGCCGCGGACGCCTCTTATGGCAAGTTTTCGGGATCCACGTGAATGTTTTGCACCGCTCGAGGTCATCGAGCGCTTGCTCGAGATACGAGCCGAACTCGGCTTTACCGAGAATCTCTATCTCGACCGCTCACAGCAATTGACCGACTTTCTCGACGCCTACGGCTTCGACGCCTACGCCTTTAAGACCGACAACCGCAAGATCAACTTCGACGACCTCTCAACACCCGTCGTACCGGGAGGCGAGAACCTTCACCTATCCCTAACGGCCCACTAGCCGCACAATTTCCCAGGCAGCGAAGAACGCTCGAATAACAAAAGGCAGGAGACACGTCTCCTGCCTTTTGTGCATTATGTCGGACCGCAGGCAGCCTGCCTGCGTGTGCCTCTCCGCCCGCCCGCGGCTTCGCCGCAGTGATGTGCGGAAAAGGCTTTGCCTTTCCGGGACGGCTCTCCAAAAAATGAGGCTATGCCTCCGTTCCTCGGAACGGAGGCATAGCCTCGAGATATTTGGGGCGGCTGACGGAAAGGCAAAGCCTTTCCGCACATCACTGCGGCGCAGCCGCCCCCTTTTGTTCTGATCCGTCTTGATCCGCGTGATCCGCGGCCAACAATTCCCCGTTTTCCGTTTTCCGTTATCCGTTTTTAGTTGCCGAAGGCACTCGGCGTCGGCCGGTCCCCATTCTGCCCCCACGGGAACACGATGAACTGCCCATTGATCGACCGCTGTATGTACCAAGTCCCATCCGAAGGCCGCCACACGCCAATATCAGCCTTGCCGTCACCGTCGTAATCACCCGAGATCGGAATATCCGCCGGTGCTCCAAAAACGTGATACGAATACGTCGCCGTCGCCGAATTCCTCACCACCCACAACCCCGTCGAAGGCCTGAATATCGCGATATCCGTCTTCCCGTCCCCGTCATAATCCGCCGGTGCGATCTTGTCGCCCGTCTGCCCCATCCGCTCACCAAACACAGAGCCATTCGAACTGCGGATGTGGTACCAGTCACCCAGCGAGGGTTTGAAAATACCGAGATCATTTGTTCCATCCCCATCAAAATCCCCAACCGTCGGCACATCTCCATTCACCCCAAATTGCATTACAAAGACCGATCCGTTGGAGGAACTCTGCCGATACCACCTCCCCTGCGACGGCCTGAACACGGTCAGATCCGCCTTCCCGTCCCCGTCATAATCTCCCGGAGCCGGCAAGTCCTGAGCGAGGCCAAACACCGAAGAGTCCACGGTTCCCGTGGCACTCTTCAAAATGAACCAAGTCCCCGCCGAAGGCCGATACACGGCAATATCCGTCCTCCCGTCCCCATCATAATCCGCCGGGGCCAGCCTGTCGGTGCCTAAGCCAAACTGCACGCCTTGAAAACCGGCCGCCGATCTTTGCAAATACCATAAGCCACCAGACGGACGAAAGACTGAAAAGTCCATTCGCCCGTCGCCGTCGTAATCGAATGGTGTACTTTGCCGGTGATCGCCCGGTCCAACCTCGACCGAGCCTTTGTCACATCGTTCGCCTGAGAGCCGCGGGAACTCGCGCTGATCGGTGTTCAGATTGTTATTACATTGATTTGTGAACAGCGGGATCTGATTCAATGTCGGACTGCCAGGTTGCGGAACATATGTCTTGGTATGTCCGCCGTGGAATCCAAACTCACCTAGATCTGGATCGAGCCCCGTAACGTCATTAGGCATGAGCCCTATAGTGCTACCAGCGATGTTTTCGATATGGTTATAGTTTTCAGAAGTAAAGGTTCCGTAGAGGTCGGGTCCGACTGGTGCAACGTTGCCTGCAACAATCGAACTTTTAAGATAAGATGTGCCAGTCGTGGCTACGTCCTGCCATAGCCCCCCGCCACTGATCGTCGCAGTATTCGCAACGATCGTGGAATAGCTAGACCTAATACGATTGATCGGACCCTCGTTATAAACCCCGCCGCCGCGCGGAGCGTGATTACCGCTGACGGTCGAGTCCGTCAAAGAAACCCATCCAATGAGATGGGTTGTTCTCTTCGAGTTATAGATTCCACCAGCGATTCCACCTTTGCTATCTGAAGCAACATTTCCACTTATCGTTGAACGCCCAATGTTCAGGGCGCCGCCGGTGCTCATGATCCCGCCGACGCTCGGGGCCGAGTTGTCGCTGACCGTCGAACGACTCAATGTCAAACTACCCGAACCATCCGTGGGATGGAAGATCCGAACTCCGCCGGCTAAATGGCTTGCGGCATTTCCAACAAAGTCGCAATACTCGCATTGGACATAGGTATTCTTGGTATAAAATCCTCCCGCAGTGCCTTCCAAGCCCTCAGCCGTGGAGATAGATTCGTTATCGCTAATAACGCATCTTGTACACCAAAACTCACTGCTCTTGGCTGTTGCACTCACCCCGCCGCCAAAAGCATTGGCGACCGACGTGTTCACAACATTACCTGTGACCGACACATCGGTAAAGCGATTAGTTGCCGGGAAGGCCGATTCACCGGCACTATCAATGTTTATGCCTCCGCCAGCGGCTGTGGAACCGGCGGCTGAACTTCCGGCCCGGTTGTTTCTGATCACACTATTCGAGATCGTCAGGTCAGCTCCCCTAGTGCCCACGTGGATTCCACCCCCGCTTCCTTCCGAAATATTGTTCTCGACCACTACACCGTCGAGTTTTAACGAGGACGTCGCGTCAACGCCGATGCCGCCTCCGCCGGGATCATCGGGCAAGACGAACAAGTGTCGGCCATTTCGAATCGTCAGCCCGCGCAGATCGACCGCGCCCCCGTTTAGGACGTGTATAACTCTCTCGGTCGCGGTATCGGCCGCGGCGCCCGCCTGAATTATGGTGTTTGCTGATCCTTCACCGATCAAGACTATTGCGGATGTAATATCCCAGTCTCCGCTCAAATTGACATCTTCCGGTGTGCCGGACACGCCCTGTGTATATATTCCGGCCGGCAGAAAAATTGTCGTGCTTCCGGTGAAAGTATTGGCTTCCGTGATAGCCGCGCGAAGAGAACACATGCCTTCATGGTCCAAGCAGTGGCTGTCGCCCGGCACGTCGTCACTAGTATCAGCCACTGTGTTCACCCAAAGTGTCTGTATGGGTGTCGGCCTGGGCGAAGGCGTCGGCGTGACCCAAGGCGGCTGCGGTGTCGGCGTCGGGATCACGAATTCAGCTTTTTCGCGTATTGGGCCATTCATGACGACGGTTGCAGGGTTGTCCGGGCCGCTGTAGGAGCCGGTTCCCGTCCCTGACCATCGGTCGAACGGCCAATTATTGCCAACAGCCGATATCTGGACCACCTGTCCAGCATCAACAAACCCAGTTGGCGGACTAACGCTTCCGAGCTCAGAATAGCAGCACATCGTTAGAAGATACTGAGTGGTGAAGTTTGCCGTATAAGCTTCCGTTGTCCCGGCCGTAACGGTATGGCTTTGCGCACCTCCATCGCTCCAACTATTCCATACGTATCGTGTTTGATCTGCTAACTGCGGGGACAAAACTGAGATCGTGTGGGTGCTCCCCGCGATCCATTCGAATAGCTGCGTATTTGTATATGTCGCACCGTCAACAATGAAGGATAAATTGTTCGGGACGGTGCCAACGGTAACTGAAATAATGCCCGGAGTCGGCGTCGGCGAAGGTCCGGTTGCGGCGTTGGCAGATGCGTTTGCGGTATCTTGCCACGACACGGCGGCAAAGAGAGCTGTAAAGAGCACGAGAAGGCCGAGGGCCGGGAGTGTGCGGCGGAGGATGTTTTGGTTTCGGGTCACGGTGGAGCCTCCCCCGTCCTCTGCGCGGGCTAAGGGAAAGCTGTCGGACCGGCTGAGGACTTATTGCGAGGAGTATACACCAGTTTTTGCGCCCGGAATCGTATTTTTTGACATTGCCGTTGCCTTTAGGCAACGGTTGGCGGGACAAATAACTCTCGGGCTTTAGCCCAAAATGCACCGTTGGGCTAAAGCCCGTTTAGTTCCAATACCAATACCGTTGGCTGAAGCCAACGGCAATACCGAGCCCTGATCCGAAGATTGCCGTTGCCTTTAGGCAACGGTTTGCCGCCCCTTATTCTTGGGCTTTAGCCCAAATTGACCGTTGGGCTAAAGCCCGATAGTTTGAGATGCAAAGCACCGTTGGCTGAAGCCAACGGCAATATAGTTGAAAATCAATTTCCGGTCGTGCGATCGCCACGAATAGGCACCGTGTCCCGCAGCCTAAGGATCAGGATCCCTTCCTTCAGCTCTGGAGCGGTGAAGCGGAGGGTGGTCGGGATATCGAGTTTGTAGGTTTGGCAAAAGATCGAGGCGTGGATGGCGCGGCCGCGTTCCTTTTTAGGGACCGGAAAGCTCTCGTGCGTCGGCGGGAACGTTGGTTCGATCGCGATGGCGTGTTCGCGGCGGCTGTAATAAAGCGTTACGTGCTCTGGGCGGCCGAGCTGGTCGTATGTGTAGGCGTTCAAATAGATCACCCCCTTGCTGTTGATCGTCACCCGCGGCTCCTGTATGGGCCTCCTCGACGGCAGCGGCCCGACGGTGAATTTTTCGAAGTTTTCTAGTGTGTTCATGGGTTCTCTTTGTGTGTAGGGTTTAGGGTTTAGGGTTTAAGGTTTAGGTCTTTCTCCTTGTCACTTGTCACGATTCACTTGTCACGATACTGTGTCATCTATAGCACGTCCATTCACCTTTGTCAAGGCTGTCCGATCCGAATCGCTTCCGCGGCTTGCCGCCCTGTTTGCGGAAAAGCTTGCTTTTCCGAAGCCTACTCCTATCACCGCGGCTTGCCGCCGCCAAAAGTGCTGGCGGCGGCGAGCCGCACAGAGTGGTGGACCTTACGGAAAAGCAGAGCTTTTCCGCAAATAGAGCGGCGGGCCGCACAGAACTCTTCCGGAAGCGCGCCTACTCATCCTTTGATCACGCTTCAATCTCTATTAACAATGCAGGCGTTGCAGCATACGCAGTCGATATCTGCGCGTCCCTTAAAACGGTCCGTTTTCGTATACCGTGGGTCATACGAAACAACGGTGGGTCATACGAGGGACGCGTCCGAGTGACGAGTGACAAGTGACAAGTGACGAGCAAGAAGGACTTTCGACCAATCGGGGAATTACCTCTACCAATCGGAGGTGTTTGCTCTGGACGAAGGCCGAATTCGCTCGACAGAGGCCCGTGAAATTCGACCAGTCGCGAGCGGCCGTTCTAGAGGGCTTTGACGATGAATAGCGTCCCGTCGTCGTGTAGGAATTTCTCCTCGGTAAAGTCGGCGACGCCTTTGCGGATGTGGTCGATCATCTGTTTGGCGGGCAGGTGGATGCCGCTGAGCACGCGTTTGGCGAAGCGGTCGGGGCCAAACTCTTCGCCGTTGGGATTCGTCGCTTCGGTGATGCCGTCGGTGTAGATCACCATCACCTGTTCGTCGTCAAACCTAATGAAATGCTGGTGATAATGCGTGTCGTCGAACATTCCCAACGCGATATCGCCGTACTCCACAAAGCGGTATTCGCCGTCCGGTTTGATCAGCAAAGGCGGATTGTGACCGGCGTTTGAGAACACGAAGGTCCGGTTTGTCGAGTCCAGGATGCCGTAGATCGCCGTAACAAATTGGTTGTCTTCGATCGAATCCCGCAGCAGTTCGCTGACCTTTGAGAACGCGATATGCGGTGCGTAACCGGCCTGGATGCTCGCCCGTAAACTCGCACGAAGAAAGGACATGAGCAACGCCGCGGGAATGCCCTTCCCGACCGCATCGGCGACCACGATGCCGATCTGATCGTTAAAGATCCGCACCCAGTCGTAATAGTCGCCCGAGACTTCTTCGGTCGGGAAAAGATAAGCCGAGATATCGAAATTCTCGACCTGCGGATCGCGCGATGGCAGCAGTTCCATCTGCACCTGGCGTGCAGCTTCGAGTTGTGCCTGGATACGTTTCTTTTCGACGACCTGCTCGTGAAGACGGACCTTTTCGATAATGATCGCGACCTGCGAGGTCAGCAATTGCAGTATCGCGAGATCGTCGTCGGAGTAAGCATCCAACTGGTCGCTCTCGAGGTCGAAAGCGCCGATCACGTGGTCATTCGAGACGATCGGTGCGACCATTTCCGACCGAGTCAGCTCACGCGCGGCGAAGTAGCGCGGGTCCTTGCTCACGTCGTGCGAAACGATCGCTTTGCCTGTCTGCGCGACCGTTCCGAGAAAGCCCTCGCCCATCTTGAGCCTCGGTTCTATCAGCTCAAAACTGATCTGATAGCCGCGGATGACCTTTGACTTAAAGAGATAAGGGCTCCCGTCCTCGGGACTGAATTCGATCAGGTAAATGCCCGCCGCGTCATACGGAATGAGCGAACCGAGCGTGTCCATCACGAGGTTCAGTACCTCGTCGAGATCGAGCGAACGACTGATCGTCTTGGTGATGTCGAGCAACGCCCGGAGCTTGTCGACCGTGGTCAACTTATCACTCGCGGCTGCGTTTTGGGGCTGGTCTTGCGGCATATCTTGCGGCATCGGGAAACGAGATTATACCTTATCGGCCGGATCAAGGCCTTGCTTTACCTTGTATTCACTCCACAACCGCGACACTTTGATGCGGTATTCAGCGAGAGCCCGGCTCACCTGAAAGTGCCGCGCGATCTGCTGCGACGTCAGGCCCTCGGCGACCATACGCTTGACGGCAGTGTAAGGCACCAACGCCGCCGCGCCGGTGGCATAGGCCTCTTCCTCGATCGCGTGGTTATAGTCGCGAGCGATAACCTTGCCGTCTTTGCTCCGGGTCTCGACGGCCAGGCGGCTGGGCTGGTGGCCTAGGAATACGTGACAGATCTCTTCCATCAGCGTCGCGTTCTGACGGTTACGGCCATGCGTTGGGTTGAGGACTATGAGCTTTTCGCCGCCCGGCAGCGTGTGCGATGCGGCGCCGCCCGACCACAATCCCTTGCCGTCGCCGGTAAGGTGCTCCCGCGTTTCCTCGGTCAGCAGCGGCTCGATCTCATCGAACGACGCTACGAACAGATTCGCAAACCGCGCCAAACTGAACGGGTCGAGACGCTGATGGTCATACCGCAGACCGGCGAATTCACGCAGACCGATGGCACGGACCTCGTGGTGTCTACCTTTCTGTGTTGGGGGCAGGTCGTCCAATGGTGGCGGCCTCTAGACTTCTTTGAACTCCGAATCGACGTCCTCGGTCGAGAGAGCCACGCGGTAGTTTTTTGATTGCTTTTGCTTCGTGATGAGCAGGTCGTCCTTGGTCTTCAGCAGATCGGCCCGGTTAAAGACCGAGATCTCAAAATTGTATCCGTGCGTGATCGCATCCTTAGGACATGCCTCGACGCAAAAGCCACAAAAGATACATCGACCATAATCGATGTTGTAAACCTTGGCGTAACGCTCATCACGCCCGACGCGCTCGGCGTAGGGACGTGGATCGTCGATAGCCTCGATATAGATGCAGTCAGACGGACACGCGGCGGCGCAGAGGTAGCAGGCGACGCACTTCTCTTTGCCGTTCTCGTCAACATGCAGCAGGTGCTGGCCGCGATAGCGCGGCTGCACGGTCACGGGCTCGTCGGGGTACTGAACGGTCCACTTCTTCCGCGGAATCTCGGACATAGTCCGCTTCATTCCCTTTACGATCGCTACACTCGACTTGATGACGTCTGCGACAAGTGACATATAACAAACTGTTTACCGGCCGGCGTCCATAAGCATGGCCATGCCGCCAAAGAATAGGATGAAGATGTAATAAGCGATACCAATCAGGAAGAAGACGGCGCCCATGACCATGCCGGCAATTGCTAATCCTTTTCCACCATATTCGGCAGGGTTATTATTCGCGTTCTTCATTCCTAAGAAGCCCGTAACCAAAGCAGCTATACCCGTGATCGGAGAAAGGTAGCAACATAAAGAACCAATACCGAATATCAATGAAACGATTGGCAACGTCTTGTTTTGACCTCCCGCTGCTGTACCGAGCGGCGGGGTCGAGAATGGCGTGTTCGACCCTATCTCCTGGTTCTGCCAGTTCGCGTCAGGCGCCGGCGGCGGAGTCCACTGCTCAACCGGTGCGGGCGGCGGAGGCTCGAACGCGGGCGGCGGTTGGATCATCGTTGCGGGCTCGTCCGCCATCGGCGGCGGTGCCGGTGCGGGCTCGGGTTCGATGAATGACGGTGCCGGCGGCTCATCTGACGAAAAAGGCGACGGCGGAGGTGAGAGACTGCCAAAGCTCGGAGCTGGCGCCTCGGTCGCGGGCGGAATATCGACAACCTCTGGTTCCTGTGCCGTATCCTGCATCGCGGCCTTCATCTCTTCGTCAGAAACGTAGACCGTCTTGAGCGGATCGCCGCCCGGCAGGTCAAGCACATCCTCGGGAACCGCTATCGGCGCCGGAGGGATCGATTGCCCCGCAACGAGCGCTGGTTCTTCCGCCGGTCGCTCGGCCACGGGTGCTTCCTCAGCGGCCGCAGCAGGCTCGTCGGGTACAGGGATGGCCGGCGACACTATCGTCGCATACGGATCGAATGCCGGTTCCTCGACCGCCGGTGCTTCCTCAACCAGCACCGCGCCGTCGATCTGGCAAAACCGCATCGAATCCTCAAATTCCTTTCCGCAAGTCGGGCATTTTTTCATAACAGTTTTCAGAGTTACAGCTAGTTACAGAGTTTCAGATAGTTTACTCGTATCGCAGACGTAACAAAACCCATCCGTTCAACTTCCCGCAACTTTCTGTAACTCTGTAACTCTGTAACTTCCTGGAACTAGATTCAGACCAATTCCAGCTTGCTAAAGAAGTAAGCGATCTCGATCGCCGCATTCTCGTCCGAATCCGAACCGTGGACAGCATTCTCGCCGATCGACGTGGCAAAATCCTTGCGGATCGTCCCTTCGGCCGCATCCGCCGGGTTCGTCGCTCCCATCAGCTCGCGCCACGCGGGAACGGCGTTCTCCTTCTCCAACGCCAGCACTATGCACGGCCCCGACGACATAAAATCGCAAAGCTCGTCAAAAAAGCCCTTGCCCGCATGCACGGCGTAAAAACCCTCCGCCTGCTTTCGCGTCTGATGGATCAGTTTCATCCCGCGGATCTTAAAATCCGCCCCCAAGACCCTCGAAAGGATCTGGCCCTGCTTCCCTGCCCGAACCGCGTCGGGCTTTATGATTCCAAATGTTAAGTTGTTCATTATTTCTAGAGAGTCCCTAAACTTCGTCAATCAGTTGCTTTAGCATCAACCAAGTCAAACGAAGGTTTGTCTTTCATCCCAACTCGATTAAGTCGGACTTGAAAATTCAGTGGGTTCTTCGCACTTGTCAACGGAAGGTCAAAAGTGCGTTCGACACTTTCGAAACCACTCGCAGTTACGCGAATTCTCACGTCGCGATATCCTCCCCATAGACCTTGGGACAGAAGGTAATGTCCGTCCGCCTCGACCCAGCGGAGTGATTCAGGGAGGAATGCCACGTCAGTTGAATCCTTCTTTAAGAACTGAAATTTCGAGTCCCGCACGACCTTTCCACCGGAATCTTCTACATAAAACTTTGCATAGGTGTAGCCGCACGCTTGAGAAAAAGCCGGCGAATCAATAGCCAGCAGAAACATTAATATCGCTGCGATCTTTAGTTTCATTTCCTTATTAGGCAGCGGCTTTCGAACCAAGAACTTCCGCAACAGCTTGACCAATATCTGCCGGCGATTCAACTACTTTGATGCCCGCAGCGAACAAAGCGGCCATCTTCTCCGCCGCGGTGCCTTTACCACCTGAGATTATTGCTCCGGCGTGGCCCATGCGGCGGCCGGGCGGGGCGGTTTGGCCGGCAATGAAGGCGACGATCGGCTTTGTGACGTGTTCCTTTGCGTACGCGGCGGCGTCCTCTTCGGCGGTGCCGCCGATCTCGCCGATCATGACGATGGCGTCCGTCTCGTCGTCGGCTTGGAATAGAGCCAGAGCGTCGGTATGCGTCGTGCCGATGATCGGGTCGCCGCCGATGCCGATCGCGGTCGATTGGCCGAGGCCGAGGGCTGTGAGCTGGCCGACGGCCTCGTATGTGAGCGTGCCTGAGCGCGAAACAACGCCGATACGTCCTTCTTTGTGAATGTGGCCGGGCATGATGCCGATCTTGCACTTGCCGGGCGAGATGATGCCGGGGCAGTTCGGACCGATCAGGCGGGTGCTGAATCCCTTTAAGAATTCCTTCGTCTTAACCATATCCGCGACGGGAATTCCCTCGGTGATACAAACGACGACTGGAATTCCTGCATCTGCGGCTTCCATGATCGCGTCCGCAGCAAATGCTGGCGGGACGTAGATAACGCTTGCGTTCGCACCCGTTTCACGTACGGCATCGGCGACGGTGTTGAATACCGGGACGCCTTCGTGCGTGGTGCCGCCTTTGCCGGGCGTGACGCCGCCGACGACATTGGTGCCGTAATCACGCATTTGCAGCATGTGAAACGTGCCTTCCTTGCCCGTAATGCCCTGAACGATCAGGCGTGTGTTTTTATCGACTAAGACGCTCAAATATGGGTCCTCTCTTCAACTAAGCTGAGTAAAACAAGGGCAAAGTATATCACGCACGGTGACAGCCCGCACATCCAGCGAAACGAGAAAGTGCTTGACTTTTTGTGCAAAGATGTGCTATGTTTGCAACATGTTACGGTTTTTGACACTCTCTGGTTGATCGCGAGTAGCGGGCCGATAATTTTTTGCGCGAAATTCTTGAAACAGGCCCCAAATATGACGGTAACGAGTTGTCTTTGCAATATTTACGGTGTTTCAGCGGGTCCTGAAACAGACTGAAACAAGCTGGAACACCAAATCGCCACAAACCTCTTTGGGACAGTTGGGACACGTGGGACGCATGGGACAAATGGGACATGGGACAAAGAAGGCATATTTCCTGAACAATTTCGCGGTGGATTACGTTTGTAGGATAGTTCCCGATCCGCGTTAAACCGGCGATAGTAATGCGACAGCTCTACTCATTTTATTACGATGCTTTCTGGATCGCTCTCAAATCGATCCTTGAGCACAAGCTGCGCGCCTTTCTGACGCTTATCGGAATTATCATCGGCGTTGCGGCTGTCGTGGTGGTCGGGGCCTCGATCGCCGGGCTCAAGACGTACGTTGTCTCGACGGCGTCCAAAATTCTCGGATCTAACCACTTCATGATGACGCGTATGGCGTCGATGGGCCGGATGGCGGATGAGGAATACGAACGCAAGAATCGCCGTAATAAAGACATCACCTGGATCGAGTACGAATACATCAAGGCCAACTGTCTGCTATGCTGCCGAGGTCGGGGCCCAGATCAACGGCGGCGTGACGATCACGCAGGACGGCATCGAGATGCCGCAGGTCCGCGTGCTCGGCAGCACGGCGAACATGGTCGATATCGAGGATAAGACGATCGTCGAGGGACGTTTCATGACCGACGACGAATCGACCCGGATCGCCAACGTCGCCGTGATCGGAATGGACGTCAAGGACAAGTTCTATGCTAACCGTCCCGCGATCGGCGAGGAGATCAAGGTCCGCGGAATTCCGCTCACGATCATCGGCGTCGAGCAAAAACGGGGCTCGTTCTTTGGCGATTCGCAGGATCGCCACATTTATATCCCGATCACGCTCGCGGGACAGATGTTCACACGGACGGGCGGCCTCCAGCTCCACGGCAAGGGGCACAACGCCGAGACCTTCAAGGACGCTATCGAAGAGGCCCGCACGCTGCTCCGCAACAAACGCCAGTTGATCGGCAGCGAAGAGGACACGTTCGGATTCGTCAATGTCGATGAATTTAACACGCAGATGGACCAGATCACCGGCGCGATCGCCGGCGTGGTGATACCGATCACGATGATCATTCTCGTCGTCGGCGGCATCGTCGTGATGAACATCATGCTCGTGTCGGTGACCGAGCGGACGTTCGAGGTCGGGCTTGCGAAAAGCTCTCGGAGCGACTCGCAAACAGATATTGCTGCAGTTCCTGATCGAATCGGCCCTGCTGTGCGTGGTCGGCGGGTTTCTTGGACTGGTACTGGCGACAGGAGTAACCCAACTTGTCGGAGCGATACTCGAGATGACGATGACCATAACGATTGGCTACATAATCCTCTCAGTCGGCGTCTCGAGCATTATCGGTGTGCTGGCTGGACTATATCCGGCCTGGAAAGCCGCTCGGCTCGATCCGATCGTCGCGCTGACGCAGAATTAGGAGTTTTTTCAACGCAAAGATGCAAAGGAGCAAAGACGCGAAGGTGGAACAGGTTGATATTAAAGCGGCAAGCAATCCGATTTGCCCTTTGTGCCTTAGCACCTTTGCGACTTTGCGTTAAGTAGTTTTATGAGGCTCGGAACATCATTACCTGTCGAAGTGATGCGAATGGCGCTGGACTCGATCTATGCCCATAAGTTTCGCAGCGGGCTGACGATACTTGGGATCGTGGTCGGGATTTTGACGGCGGTGGTCGTTGCGTCGATCCTGACCGGAATGCGTGCGAGCATCGTCTCGATCGTCGAGGAATACGGCACGAACAACATCTACGCGTTTCACCTGACGACCGGGCCCGGCGGACAGAATCGAGACGAACGCAGTCGCAAGCCCTTGACCGACAGCGATGCCGAAGCGATCTTTGCCCAATCCACGGCGATCGAGGACATTGCCAGCGTCAATCCTGGCATCGGCAACTATGGCCCCAGCTTTGACGACAACCTGACTTATGAGGGCCGGAACTATCGCTGGGCCCAATGCGACGGAGTAACAGCGAATTACGACCGCATCTCAAATCTCACTATCCGCGAGGGACGCTGGCTGACCGAGTCAGACGACCAGCAGCGTCGCAATGTTCTGGTGATCGGCGTCGACGCCCGCGAGGCTCTCTTCCCAAATCCCGAAGAATCGCCCATCGGCAAGGTCGTTCGCATGAACGGCGACACGTGGGAGATCATTGGCGTGATCGAAAAGCGAAAGTCGGGCTTTTTCGGTGAGAACGAAGAGGACCGAAAGGTCTTTATGCCCTACAAGACATCGCGAAAGGTCGCCCCGCTGCGTGATTATTTACTGATGATAATTCAGGCCAAACAGGGCCAGTTGAACGACGCTGTCGAGGAGATCGAGGCGACACTGCGAATGCGTCGCGAGGTCAAGTACGGCGAGCCGAGCAACTTTGACGTAAAGACCGCCGACGCGTTTATCGCACAGTTTGACGGCATTATCGGCGGCGTCGGCCTGGTCGCGATCGCCATCTCATGCCTCGGCCTGCTCGTCGGCGGCATCGGCGTGATGAACATCATGCTCGTCTCCGTCACCGAACGCACAAAAGAGATCGGCATCCGCAAAGCGATCGGCGCCACCAAGAGCGCGATCGTGTTTCAGTTCCTCTTAGAGGCAATGACGCTGACGATGTTCGGCGGCATCGTCGGCGTCGTGTTGTCGATATTGATAAGCAATCTTCTAATGATCCTCGTCCCGTCAATGCCCGCACAGATACAGCCGTGGATGATCATCACGTCGCTCAGCGTCTCAGTCGGCATCGGCCTCATCTTCGGCGTCCTCCCCGCCCGCAAAGCGGCGAAGCTCGACCCGATCGAGTGCTTGCGCTACGAATAAGCTTCTACCTCGTCCTGCCTACGCATTGCGTACGACCAAACGATTCCTCGAGGCCCCTGCAAAAAGAAAGGGTCGCAATGTACGGTATCGCACCGACAGTGCCCGGATATCTGGTTTAAACTTCCATCATCCCCGTTTAACACTTCTGAACATATTCAGGGAAAAGGAATTAAAGACCATCATATGCGAATAAATAAGTTTCTAAGAGCGATCGGCCTCGCCTCAATGTGCCTCTTGCTAAACGTAGTTGCGTCAAACGCGGCTGCCCTCACCGTTACCTCAACTGGCGATGCCGGATTCGGCACCCTTCGGCAGGCTATCATCGACGCCACGACTAATACCGAGGCGAATACGATCACCTTCACTGTTCCCACGACCGACGCCGGATATAGTGCGGCAGAGAACATGTTTACGATCACTCTACTTAGCCCGCTGCCAAACATCCCTCTCGCAGCAATGACGATCAACAATTTTCAAGCCCAAGGCATGACCGTCAAGGGAAACAACAGCTTCCGCATTTTCACGCTCGTAAACAGCGCCGTGGTCACCATTAATAACCTGACCATAAGCAACGGCTTTAGCAGCCCGTTAGGCGGCGGCATTTTCATGGGTAACAGCAGCACGCTGACCTTGAACGGCAGCACCGTGAGCAGCAACGCTGCCTCGGGAAATGGCGGCGGTATTTACATGTCCAACAGCGGAACGTTGACGCTCTTGAACTCGAACATCCGCAGCAACACCGCGATCAGCGGCGGCGGCATCTTTATCTTTGACAGCGGTACGTTAAACGTAACCAGAAGCACTATCAGCAATAATACCGCCGCAAATGGCGGCAGCGGCGGCGGCGTCTATAACGGTACGAGTGCAACGATAAACGCCACGAACAATACGTTCGACGGAAACTCTGCGACCAATGACGGCGGCGGAGTTTACAGTTCGGCTACAGCAGCGACGGTTAACTTCAACAACAACACGATAACCAGCAACACCGCAGGCAAAGGCGGCGGATTCTTTAATGCGGCGGCCGCGACATTGAACAACAACCTCATCGCCTTGAACACGGCCGCGGATGGTACCGACGTTGTCGGCCGGGCAAGCCTTGGTCAGGGCCTCACCGGGAGCTATAACCTGATCGGCAATGCGGACGGCAGCGAATGGTCAGGTGCGAACAATCAGTTCGGCACGACGGCCAATCCAATCGACCCGCGTATCGGCCCCTTGAAAGACAACGGTGGAGCTACTCTCACCCGCGTGCGTGCATACCCGCAGCCCGGCTATCGATAAGGGCAATAGCCCCGGCATAGGTATCGACCAGCGAGGCCGAACACGGCCGTTCGACAACATCCTTCTCACGAACGCTCCCGCCGGCGACGGTTCGGATATTGGCGCATTCGAGCGGACATTCGCGCCGACGCCTTTCGACTTTGACGCTGACGGTCGAGCCGATCTTTCCGTGTTTCGGCCAAGCACCACCACGTGGTATATCAACCGCTCGACCGAAGGCCTTCTAACCTACCGTTTTGGCAATTCCACTGACAAGCTCACGCCTACGGATTTTGACGGCGACGGCAAAGCGGACATCGCGGTTTACCGACCGGCCGATGGCACCTGGTATATCAACAACAGCGAAACCGGAACGTTCTCTATCGTTCGTTTCGGTCTTGCGGACGATCTGCCGGTACCCGCGGATTATGACGGAGACGGAAAAGCGGATGTTGCGGTGTTCCGGCCCTCGACGGGAATGTGGTATCGCCTAAACAGCGGTAACGGATCCTTCTTCGCGGTGCAGTTTGGAGCAAACGGCGACAAACCGACGATCGGCGACTTTGACGGTGACGGTATCTCGGACGTAAGTCTGTTCCGCCCATCAACCGGGACCTGGTACCAGCTCAGGAGCTCGAATGGTTCGTTTTATGGCGAGCAATTCGGTGCCGCGACCGATCTGCCGCAATCTGCTGACTACGATGGCGACGGCAAGACAGACTTGGCCGTGTACAGACCGTCGGATTCGAACTGGTTCATAAAGAACAGCTCGACGTCAACGTTCTCGATATTCAACTTTGGCCTGTCGACCGACATTCAGGCAGTAGGCGATTTCGAAGGCGACGGCAAGGCTGACATATCGGTGTTCCGCCCCTCGAACGCAAACTGGTACCGCCGCAATAGCTCGACAGGGACGTTCTTCGCGTTCCAATTCGGCGCAACCGGTGACAAACCAACCCCGAGCGCCTTCCGTTACTAGGCTTTCGTTATCCAAAAAGAAAGGCCGCGAGCACCCCGCCCGCGACCTTTTCCTTATCTCGCCTGTTTGGCGGTTGGTCGCCAACGGCGACTGACCTTTAAAGCCTAGGGTGCAACCCTAGGTTAAAGGCCCCACCTCGCCCGTCGCTGTAGGCGACGAACATCAATCCCAGCAATATCGTTCGTCGATCTCGATATCGTATTTGCGGCAGAGCGCTCGGAACTCGTCCTGGAAATCCTGTTTTTGGTGGTGTTCCTTCTGATCGCGAATGTATCGACTGACGGCCGCGACCTGCGACTGGCCGATAGAGAACGCACCGTAGCCGCGTTGCCAATAGAATTTGGCAAATCGCGGATCTTCCTCCTTGATCCAAACCGAAGTGGCGCGTTTGAGGTCGCCGATGAGCTTGCCGATGTCGTTGCGACCGATCGAGATAAGTATGTGAATGTGGTTTGCCGTGCCGCCGGCGATGAGCATTCGCGCACCATTATTCCGAATTACGGCGCTGATATAGCCGAAGAGCCGTGGTTCGATATCCGGAGCTATCATATCGGCCCGATCCTTGGTCGAGAAGACGACGTGGACTATGACCTTGACCAACGACTGCGGCATCTTCGTTCGTCGCCTTCAGCGACGCATGGTCTACGCGTTCTGACCTAGGGTTGCACCCTAGGCTTTAGAGATCCGTCGCCGTTGGCGACCAAAGCTAGCTTTTCGATGCGACGGGCGCGATAGATTGCCGGCCGCGGCCTTCTTCTAATCACTTCCTTATCCGCACTTAACGCGGGTCAGCGGAAAGTCGATGCTCTTTGGTTTGCCTTGGATCGTGCCTTCGATGCGGGCGGTGAGTTTGGCCTCGCCGGGTTTGTAGATGACTCGCTGAGGAAAGTCATGGCCCTTGTTCTCAAAGATGAATTCGGCTGCGGATGAGCTTATCAGCTTAAAATCGGTCTCGGCCCGGATTGGCCCTTGGTCTTCGCGACAAAGTAGATGCCGTCGGCACGTTGTTCGATCCGCATGAACTCCCAATCGACCGTCTTGCCGTCCTTAACCGTGCGGCCCATGCCGAGGATCGACGTGCCCTCGAGCGCATCCATTGCTCTGAGACGAGTCAGCTTCTTAGCGTCGTCCCGCCGCTCCCAACAGCCCGGCCATTCCCGCGAAGTCCGCGAGCTTCGTCTGGGCCGCAGCGTGCTGAAACGAAAAAGACGATGAAAAGTGAGATGGCTAACTTCTGCATATGAGCTATTGCCGTTCGCTTTAGCGAACGGTTAGTGTTTTCTAGTTTCTCCGGGCTTCAGCCCAACTGGAGCATTGGGCTAAAGCCCGTGCGATCGTTTAGCGGCCGACCGTTGGCTAAAGCCAACGGCAATAGGGCAACACCGGCTATCCTAGCTCAATCGTCTGCTCGTACTGCGGCACGACAACATTCCAGCCGTAGGCGTCGCGGATGTGCTGTGACATTGCCTCGGCGGATTCGGGTTCGCCGTGGGTCGTAAAGACCATCTTCGGCCCGACCGCTAGGCCGGAGAGCCACCGCAGAACTGCTTTCCAATCGGCATGGGCCGAGAAGCCCTCGACCTTTTCGACGTGACAGCGGACGGGGATCCAGTTCTTCATGATGCGGACTTCCCGCTCGCCGTCCTGGACGCGTCGGCCCGTCGTGCCTGCGGCCTGATAGCCGACGAAGACGATCGTCGCGCGTTCGTCCGGCAAGATGCGCATCGCGTGATGCAGAACGCGGCCGCCGCTTAGCATACCTGAGGCTGAGATTATTACGCGCGGGCCGCGCATTTCGTTCAGCCGTTTAGATTCCTCGCGGGTCGATGTCGTCTGCATCGAAGCCGTTCGGAGCGGATGCTTTTTGTGAGCGAGCAGGGATGCATATTCGCGGTCGTGTTCCTCGTGCCAGCGGTTGTAGACCTGCGTCGCCTGAGCGGCCATCGGCGAATCGACGATCACGGGCAGGATCGGGATGCGTTTGTGCTCTTCGAGCTCACGGATCATGTAGAGCACTTCCTGCGTGCGTCCGACCGCGAATGCCGGTATCAGGATCGGCCCTCCGCGTTCCGCGGCTTCGTTGATGATCCGCGCCATCTGCGTCTCCGAATCGATGTCGCCATGGAGCCTGTCGCCGTAGGTCGATTCGCACATCAGGTAATCGCACGCCGGCGGCGGTGCCGGATCGTGCAGGATCGGCTGATCGTAGTGGCCGAGGTCGCCGGAGAAAAGAAATCGCGTGGGGCCCATCTCGACCAGCACTTGGCTCGCACCCATGATGTGGCCCGCTACGCTGAACGCTGCACGAAAGCCCTCGCAGATGTCGTGCAGTTCGCCGTCATTCGGGAACGTCTGCAGCAGATCGAGGGCCGCGCGGGCGTCCCGCTCGTCGTAGAGCGGCAAGGCCGGCGAATAGCTCGACAATTTATGCCTGTTGCGATAGTCGGCTTCTTCCTCTTGCAGCCTGCCTGAGTCGGGCAGCAATATCTTGAGCAAGTCAGCGGTCGCGCGGGAGGTGAACACAGGCCCTTTGAAACCGAGCTTCACGACACGCGGCAGATAGCCGGTGTGATCGATATGCGCGTGAGTGATGATCACCGCATCAAGCTCGTTCGGAGCGAACGGCGGATCCTGCCAGTTGCGTTCACGAAGCTCGCGATCGCCCTGAAACAGGCCGCAGTCGACCAGCACACGTCGGCCGTTCGATTCGAGCAGATATTTCGAGCCCGTGACGGAACCGACGCCACCGTAAAAGGTAATATTCGCCATCGTCTATTGAGTAAACATCGAACACGAGGCTGTTCGGGGCAGATACGCGACGCTCTCGGGCAGCAGGAACCTCAGGAGCCTTGCCGATGCGGCAAAATTGCACGCGTCGCCCTCCGGGATACAGATATCGCCGCAAGGCTTAGTGCCGGAAGCACAGCCCCGAACAGAACGCATCGGACTTTCGGGAGGCGGCGGAGCATCGGCGAAGATATTGACGTTCACCATTCGGACGCAGCTGGTACCCATGCCGATCCCGACGACATCGTCATAGTCACCCTTAGTGTCAGCCCATCCCTGGAATTTCACAGCCTGGTTTACCGACACGACATTGATGTGCGAGACCTGCGACGCGAGGCCCTTGTCAGCCTTTATCTCAGCGTAGATGGCAGAAACAATTTGGGCGTCGGTCATTGATCCGCACGATTGGCCAAAGACCGGACTGAAGACGGCGACCGCTCCACAGACCAATGCTAAATGAACTAGCGGCATGATAAGACGCAAAGCGCGATTTTGGGGCATAGTGACTCCTAAATGGCTCCGACCTGCGTACGGAACGCAGGTCGGGCCGGTAAGTTTATTTGGTACCGTTCGAGTTTGAGTTCGACGGTGCAGAGTTTGAGACGGAGTTGGCGGCTGTATTCGTAACCGGTACGATCGTCGTCGATGCTCCCGTCAGCTTGCAGATCTCGCCGTCCGGTAAACAAACGTCGCCGCACGCAAAATAACCTGTCGTGCAGTTCGCGGTCACCTTATAGTTCGCGCCCAGATCCCCTCTCGTTGCTTTAAAGTTGTTGTAATCATACGAACATCCTGTTGCCGTCGCCTCGACAGTGGTAATAATATGTGCGCGGTTTTGCGACCAACCTGTGAGCAGGACCGTCTTACGGCTTCCGGCTGCCGATATGGAAATGTTGAATTGCCATTCCTCTCTCGTGATCGTCTTCGACTGTTCGAGTTCACTGTAGATCGCGGCAATAATGTCCGCCGGAACGCTGTTAGAGCAATTTACCGGCCCCATCGGACGGACCGGACTCGATGCCGGATTTGCGGCCGCCGGGCCACCGTTCGAGGGCCCGCCGGTTGGCGGGGCACCGCAGCTCGCCAGGCCGATCAGCGTCGACAGAAGCACTACGAGTGTTATTGAAGATAGAAAAAGTCTAGTCATTTTGCCTCCAGTTTAGTCAATGTCAGTAACCATTGAGAGCAGACTAAACCGAGTCTGCTTGCCGAATACGATACCGCTTCCGTCATTAAGCCACTCGAGCCTCGAGTAATAGAGACCGGTATCGTTGTTGTTAGTGAGCCGTCGTGGTGTTCCACCGCCGGCCGCCGGAACGACCCACAGGTCGTCCTTATCCGCGTCGCGCGCGGCGAACGCGATCAGCTTTCTGTCGTTCGATAGGAAAATATTGTAATAGTAGGCGTTTTTCAAGTTTGCCACAAGCTTTTCGCCGCCACCGGCAATTGGGATCAGTTTGATCGCGGTCTCGGGCGGCAGACCCGATAGTTTGCTGGCCTCTGCGACGATCACGCCCCTGCCGTCCGCCGACCAGCCGAGCAGCCGCACATTGCTCACCGACAGCGCGAGTTCGGATGATGAATTGCTAAGGGTATCGATAATGCGCACACGTGCTTCGTTCTTGGCCCCGCCGGCACCGGCGATCCGCGACATCACCGCGATCTGTGTCCCGTCGGGTGAGAAGACCGGACACCCGAACGACTGTGCCTTGTCTGCGTTGTCGGTCAAGATCCGTTGGGTGCCATCCCGGGCGTTGACGAGCACGACATTCGGTGCTCCGTTCGCTTCGGCCGCAAAGGATATCGTCGAACTCTCGGGCGACCAGTCGAAGGCACCGGTCTGCGTGTAGTTGTATGGCGAGACCGAATAGCCTGCGGTCGAAATACCGCCGGACGACAGCTTTCGCTCGGAACCGCCATTCGGGTTTACAACAAATAGGTCCTTCTTACCGGCATCATCCCGCAGAAAAGCGATCATCGTCCCGTCTGGCGACCACGAAGGCAGGAAGCCATTTTCGACGAGCCGCGTCATCGGTTCGTTGTCGGTGCCCTGCTTCAGAGCCCGCAGGATAATCGCCGAATCCCAAATGTGATTGCCCAGGCTCATGTTCTTTTCGGATTGGAAAGCCACTCTGGTGTCGTCGGGCGACACGCTCGGCCAAAGCTTTGAATTGCGGTCACGAACTACCGGAGCCTCCGCTCCGTCGGCCACCGAGACACGCCAGAGATTTGACTCTTCCTTTGCCGAACTGAATAGGATCGATCGCCCGTCAGGTGAGGCGTCCACGACGCTCGCGTCGGTTTCGGATGCCGTTATTCGCGTGCCGGCACCCGCCCCAGGCGATGCGACAAATGCCTGTAGCACGCCTTCGACCGTTGACGAGTAGAACACCCGCTTTTTCTCGGGCAGCCAGATGATCTCATCCAGCCGTCCCGTCCCGCCGATCTCGTCAGCAGTACGGTCGCTGCCAATACTGCCGGTCACGATCCGCCACGCGTCCTTTTGTATCAACGCGTAGATAAGTGACTTCTCATCAGCGGCGACATTGATATACGCAACGTCGTCGCGACCGATCGAGGTGACCTTCTCCGTCGCTCCGCTCGCGGGGTCCATTGCGTAGAGTTCTTTTTTTAACTCGTAATAGATGCGTCCCGAGGCCGACCAGCGGCGGAGTTCGATATTACGATCAGTGAGCGGGCCGACGAGCTTCGGAGTGCCGCCAAGAGCGCTCACGCGCCAGATACCTGAGAGGTGCGCGGCGTCGGAGCTTGCGGTTCGATCCGAAAAATAAGCGATCTCATCGCCTTTTGCCGACCACACAGGGTCGGTATTAGAAAAGGCGTCGTTAGTGATCTGGATCGCTTCGGTCGATCCGGTTTGCGTGACCCAGATGTTCTTGCTGCCCGATCTTGTGGACGCGAATGCTATCAGCTTGCCGTCTGGGGAAAATCTCGCACTGCTAAACAGTTCGCCGGGTGCGCTCGTCCAACTTGCGACCTCGGCCATCTTATACGTTCCCGGAGCTCGGGCCGATAAACCACCCGGACGAAAGTAAAGAATGCCGCCGACAGCCGCAGCCGCGACCGCCGCAAAGATCAATGCGTGCAGCAGCGTGAATCTACGCGTTGTCGAGATCGTCGAGGTAAACGTCGAGAGCCGCCGAACTGCACCGGTGGCTTGAGCAGGCAGCATCTGGTCGCTGCTGTTGCCGCGTTTGGCCTCGAATCGCAGTTCGTCACGCAGATCGTCAATGTCGATCGCGAGGTCTTTTATGTGCTGGTAGCGGTGATCACGGTCCTTCCTGAGCGCTTTATCGACGATCCGCTCGAGATGTCGCGGCAGCGCGGGTTGCAGAGTGCGTATCGGCGTCGGCTCGTCACGCAGGATCGAGCTGATCACATCGAGATGTCCCTCGCCCTCAAACGGCCTCTTGGCCGTAAACAGCTCGTACATCACGATGCCGAGGCTGAAAATGTCGCTCCGCGCGTCTATCGGACGGCCGCGCGCCTGTTCGGGTGACATATAGCCGACGGTGCCCATCACGAGGCCAGGCTGCGTATTGAACTGCACCTTGGTCGCATCCTCAGACGCTGCCGTCTCGCCGCGTTGTTCGGTCAGTTTGGCCAGTCCGAAATCGAGCACCTTAACGAGACCGTCATCGCGAACAATGATGTTCTCCGGCTTGATGTCGCGATGAACGATGCCCGCCTCATGTGCCGCCCCGAGAGCGGCGGCGATCTGCGACGCGATCTTTAGTGCGTCGTTCAAGCTGATCGCCCCTGAGTTCATCCTGTCGCGCAGCGTCTCGCCCTGGATGAACTCCGTTACGATGTAGTTGTGGCCCTCGGTCTCGCCGATCTCGTAAACCGTGACGATGTTCGGATGGTTGAGTGCCGAGGCGGCCTTGGCCTCCTGGATGAAGCGGTTCAGCTTATCGGCGTCTTTGCTCAGGTCGTCGTTGAGCAGCTTTACGGCGGCCTTGCGACTAAGGCGAGTGTCCTCTGCAAGGTACACCTCGCCCATACCGCCCGCGCCGATCTTTTCTCGAATCTCGTAGTGGCCGATCGTGCCGCCGGTGACCATAGACCAGTTTCCGTCGTAACTCTAAGTGTATTGGGTAGAACCTAACTGAGAGTGTAAGACGGAACCGAGCGGCGTGCAAAGCAATTAAGTTGCGAATTCTGTGGGGAACCAGAGAACATTCGGCGGAGCGGTCGTTTTCGATTGATCCTTTCGTGCTCGGGCCGCCTTCACGAGGGTGTCAGGCAGTTCGCCGTCCGTGCCAAAAGCGGCCCAGCCTATGTTAATCTCGACCTCTATCGAATCCGTATCCGTCACCTTGAACTTTCGGCCAAAGAATCCGTTCTGAACGCGCCCTATGATGTCGTGCGATATCTCCTTGGTCGCGGTCGGGAGCAGCACGAGAAACTCGTCGGCGGTTGAGCGGGCAAAGAAATCCATTTGCCTCAGACTGCCTTTGACGACCTCGGCAACGAATGCCAGAACGCGATCACCGACGACGTGGCCAAACGTCTGGTTGATATCGTCAAACCCGCACACGTCCAGTGCAAGGACCGTCAGTGGCCGTTCATCGGGCTTGCGTTGGGATTCGGCGATCTGGTTCTCGAGCACAAGGTAGAACGCGCGTTCGTTCGGCAGGTCGGTCGTGCTATCCGTAAGTGCCTGCGTTTGGCTCTGCTCAAATGCGACCGAACTCAACACCAGCGGAGCGGTGCGCGTGCCTATCGCCTCGAACGTCGCGGGATCAACCTTTCGTGGATCGAATTCATCATCAAATAAGAGCTGCAGGACGCCGAATGTCGACACACCGGTCTCGAGCGGGATCGCCACCGAATGTTGATCGGTCTCGATCGTTCTCTTGCTATAGCAAGCGCCGGGCTGACCTTGGCTCGTACTCATGGCGGTGCCCCGAAATTGCTCGGCGTCCGAGCCGGCGGCTTGGACGACCTTTAATTCTCCACTTGCCTCGTTGTGAACAAAAAGAAGAATGGTCCGGTATGGCACCAAGTCGCGAATGCGGCTCGCCACGAGACGAAAAGCATCGGTCGATGACAGTGATCCCGCAAACAGATCCTTTGCCTCGTCAAGACCCGAAAGGCTGGTGTCAATATCCGGTGCGGGCTGGGCGTCCTGCCTTTGGCCATTCCCGCGACGCGATTGCCACAGCCGCAGCCCGATGCTGACGATAAGAAACACGACGATAATGCCGGAGAATCCGCGCGTTTTCGTTCCGACCTCAAGATCGGAACTCGCCAAAAAATATGTCGCAGTTATCGCTGCCAGCGCGATACCGATAATTATCGCCGGAGAAATCACCTGGCGAAGCGCCTCTGCAGGCTCATTCTCGATGGGATATTTCATTCGTCTAGGAGCGTGGAAGATCGGGCTTGGAAGCGGAAGAACGCCCATAAATAAGATAACTTTGGTAAACCGCATCGGTCAACAGGTTTTTTTGCCATCAATATCGAGTTGCTCGCCCCGGATTTACCCAAAATCGTGAAAAACATAATTCAGAAGAAATGTTCGATTATGTGAATTTTAGGGTTGACTAAAGCTCCGGCGATTTCTATATTATCGTTTGCCTTGAAAAAGAAAGAGTTCAAGGCAAAGCGGCTGTGTTCCATCAGCCGGTAACCTGGAAACAGGTGATCTATACTTTGAGAAAACGACAGGAGTCATTAATAAAATGAAAAAGGTAATTGCACTTTCAACAGTTCTTGGTTTAAGCACGCTCGGCATGGCCTGCGGCAACACCCCCGCAAACAACGCCACGAACAAACCGGCCAACACTGCTCCGGCATCCAGCCCGGTTGCAGTAGCCAGCCCGGCGAACACGACCGCTTCGAACGCTACGTCGTCGAACGCGATGTCGTCGAATGCCAAGCCGGCAAACGCAGCACCTGCGAACGCTACTTCGGCTAACGCAACGAAGAAGCCGTAAGCACCTTAACGGTCTTATGACAAGAGCACCCTGCCGATCGGCGGGGTGTTTTTTTTTGTTCACACATCACGATTCCGCATTTTGCGGTTGACTTGCGCCGCCGCGCTGAATATATTGTCGATTGTTCCCGACAAATAACATCGGAAACTAAAGGAGTGCTATTTTGCTCCTGATCGACTGGATCCAGAACTAATCTTTGAGAAAACAGGAGAATCTATTCATATGAAAAAAATAATTGCCCTTTGCGGACTTCTCGCGATCGCGGCTCTTGGAATGGCTTGCGGCGACGCGGCTACTCCGAATACCGCCGCCAACGCAAACAAAGCCATCGCTAACGCTATGAACTCGGCCGCTACGGCAGCCAATTCGGCAGCTAATGCAGCGCAGTCGGCCGCCAATGCGGTTTCGAGCGCAGCCAATGCAGCTACCAACGCGATGAAACCCGCGAACGCAGCGCCGGCTAACGCCAAACCTGCAAACGCGACAACTGCAAACGCAACCAAGAAGCCGTAGTTTTACGGCGACTTTAGATCAACGGCCCCTGTCGGCAACGGCGGGGCCGTTTTTTGTTGTCAAAGATCTAACATCGCCAATGTCCGTCACCGGCAGCGAGCACACATAGCTCTCACAAACGTACGCGGCAGTCTTGCCTTCGACCGTCTCGCGCCCTTCAAATAGCGGCCCGTGAAGCGGCTCGTCAGGATGAGCAAAGGCGATGACCGTATGGGGCAAATAGGCAGCCAGGACCTCTCGTTCGAGTTCATTGCCGGGAAGACCAGCAACGACGATCTCTCTCGATGGCAAGAGGTGGAATTCGAGTGCGGACAGACGCCCGGCCAAAACCTTGCGGATACCTACTGATCTGCGAGGCCGCTAAGTTAAGCGTCGCCGCAGCAAATTTCTCGTATTTGTCCTCGCCGGTCAGTCTCGCCAGCCGCAGTAATACGTCTGCTGCGACGGAATTGCCAGATGGCGTAGCGTTGTCGTAAAAGTCCTTATTCCGCACGACGAGTTCCTCATGATCATTCGACGTGAAGAAAAAGCCTCCCGCATCTTCGTCCCAAAACTCCGTGATCATCAGATCGGCAAGTCGACGTGCCTCGGCCAGATACCGGCTCTCGCCCGAGACCTGAAAGAGCACGAGCAGGCCGTCCACGACGTTCGCATAATCCTCAATGTAGGCGTTGAGCTTGGCGCCGCCATCCTTCCACGTTCGCAGCAGTCGACCGTCGCGCTGTAATTCGGCGATCAGAAAGTCAGCATTGCTCCTTGCGATATTCAAGTAACCATCACTCCCGAGCACGCCCGCCGCGTCCGCAAATGTCGCCAGCATCAGGCCGTTCCACGCCGTTAATACTTTTTCATCGCGTCCCGGCTTTATGCGCTTTTCGCGATGTTCAAAGAGCTTTTGTCGCGAGTCAGCAAAGTCGGAACCGCGATCGTCCGCGAGTGTGCCCTCCGCGCGAAGATTCGGGATCGAGTGTCCCTCAAAGTTGCCGCCCTGCGTCACGTCGTAGAATTCACAAAAAGCCGCAGCTTCATCCTTTCCAAGTACCTCCTCGATCTCGCCCGGCGTCCAGACAAAGAACTTCCCTTCCTCGCCTTCGCTGTCCGCATCCTGACTCGAATAGAACCCGCCTTTCGCGTCGAGCATCTCACGTCTTACATATTCGAGGGTCTCGATGGCGATCCGTCTGTACAGCTCATTGCCCGTGACCTGATAGCCGTGCAGGTACACCCGCCGCCAATTGGGCATTGTCGTAGAGCATCTTCTCGAAGTGCGGCACCAGCCAGATCGCGTCCACGGCATAGCGATGAAATCCGCCGCCGAGTTGGTCGTAAATGCCGCCGAGAGCCATCTGGTCGAGAGTTTTCGTGGCCATCTCTAAGGCTTTTTCATCTCCCGTGCGATGGTGATAGCGAAGGAGGAACTCGATCGACATCGCCTGAGGAAATTTCGGTGCTCCGCCCCAACCGCCGTTTGTCGCGTCGAAAGTGCGGACGAATGACAAGTAGGCGGAATCAAGCACATCGCTGGATAGCCCACCGCCTCGGGACTCGACGATCGACATTCGCCGCAGCTCGCCGACGATCTCGTTTGCGGAATTCTCAAGCTCGTCCCGCCGCTCACGATATGCCTCTGCGATGCTGGTCAGGATCTGCGTCCAACTCGGCATTCCATAGCGAGCCGAAGGCGGAAAGTACGTCCCGCCAAAGAACGGCCGCTTGTCGGGCGTCAGGAAAACATTCATCGGCCAACCGCCTCGCCCCGTCGTCAACTGAACAAAGTTCATATAGATCTGGTCCACATCGGGCCGTTCCTCCATATCGACCTTGATATTGACGAAATGCTCATTCTGGATCGCCGCCGTGGCCTCATCTTCAAATGACTCGTGCTCCATCACATGACACCAGTGACACGCCGAATAGCCTATAGATACGAGCACGGGCTTGTCTTCCTGCTTAGCCTTCTCAAACGCCTCGTCGCCCCACGGATACCAGTCCACCGGGTTGTGCGCATGTTGGAGCAAATACGGGGAGGTCTCGTCGATCAGACGGTTTGTGTGTTTGTGCTCGATCATGACCGCCACTTTCCGGTAAAGGGATCGCGGTAGCTGTTAAGCTGCTCACGCCGGACCGCCGACATGTCCGCTTCGAGGTTACCCGCTCCGACTGCGCGTTTCTGGTCGTTCCTGATCAGGTCGCGAACGTACTCGCTCACGGAACCATAGGACCGCTGCTTGACCCGTTGTCTGACGTAATTGCCCATTGTGTCGGGCAATGAAATGTTGAATGTTGTTCTGTTCATTATCGAAACACCTCTGCTAAAAATGGCCGAATGTGGCCGCTTGTGGCGCAAACGGCGCCGCCTGTGGCTCGTACGGCATCAACGAAACGCGAGGCGGAACACTGTAAGTCGTTGCTGTCATTATAGTTATACGGTGGAACAAGGTCCGTGCAACGGTGTTCCGCCGTTGTGCAAAAAACTTGCTCTCTTCACCAGTGTCCTCATCCTCTCGCTACGAGTTAGGAATCTACTTGGATTCAAGTAATAAGTGCAACAAAATGGTTATTAAAGACCTCGTTCGGTGTTCTGAAAGCTAAGACCTTGCGAGGGCGGTTGTTAAGACGGTCATTGACGAGCTGGACATCGGCGTCAGACAGAGTGGTAAAGTCGGTCTTCTTTGGAAAGTACTGACGGACAAGGCCGTTGGTGTTTTCGTTGGTGCCTCTTTGCCAGGACGAGTAAGGGTCGGCAAAGAAGAAGTCGGCATCAAGAGCCTCGGCGATAGTCTGGTGACGCATGAACTCGATGCCGTTGTCGGAAGTGATCGTAAGGACCTTGTCCCTGACCGGCAAAAGTGACGTGCAAACGGCCTCGGCAACCGTGTGGGCCGATCTCGTCGGGATCTTTTGAAGCCGGCAGTATCGTGAGCGTCTCTCGACCAGCGAGAGGATGCCGCCTTTGTGCTCTCGCCCAATGATCGTGTCGGCTTCCCAGTCGCCGAGCCGCTCGCGCGTATCGACGATAGCCGGCCGCTCGCTTATCGGCCGCCGTGTGTCCCAACCCTTTCGGCTGCAATACTTAAGGCTGCGTTTCCGATATTTGTGACGCCGTCTTAAGAATATATACAGATCGCCTCCTTCTTGTTTGTTCTGATAGATACGTCGATAGATCGTCTCGTGGGAAACTGAGCACAAACCCTCGACCTTGAGCCGCTCTGATATCTGCTCAGGGCTCCATCCAAGAGAAAGCTGCACCTCCACCCTCCTCCACGTCTCACTATCGACCCCTCTCTTTCTCTTCCCTTCGTGCCTCTCCCTCGCCAGACGAACTGCCCGGCTCGGATTGTACCTGTGCGACGTGCTGTTGCGCCTTATCTCCCGCCACACAGTCGATCTGTGAACACCGACCCGTCTCGCGATCTCGCTCCTCTTCATCCCGATTCGTATATACGCCCCTATCTGATACCTTTGCTCCTGGGTAAGTTGTCGATAGCCCATTGATGCTCCTTTTGATTGCAGTTAAAAGATGCGTCAAATCTACTTCAACTTACCCTTTCCCGCACTTCTCAAAAGTTGCACTTATTTTATGAATTCAAGCTATCATATGTTGCACGGTTTGTCAACTGTATCATATCCGCAAGATTCGACGCCAGCCCCGTTGAGCGGGTTCCGATCTTCTGCTATATTGTTCGAATGACGCCGCGCTGCATATCCTCTCTACGCCCCATAAGTCAGCGCGCAAACCTGTTCGCCGGTGACTGATCCTTCCTCATTCGTTTAGAGTACAAATATTCTGTCTTAGCTCAGAGGCTAAGACGTTCACCCTGAACTTTAGGAGAATGATCATGACACCATCAACAGAATTACAGCGTCCGAACATCAAAACCGCTCTGCCGGGGCCGAAGTCGCTCGAGATCATCGCGGGTGACGAGCGGTATGTCACGCCCAGTTATCCGCGGCCCGATTATAAGCTCGCGGTCGAGCGGGCCCACGGCGTTTGGGTCGAGGACCCGGACGGGAATACTTTTTTGGACTGCAACGCCGGCGTCGCCGTTTGCTCGACTGGGCATTGCCATCCTGAGGTCGTCGCGGCGATCACGAAACAGGTGAACGAGTTCATCCATTTCTGCGGCACCGATTACTTTTACCGCCACATGCCCGAGTTGGGAAAGACGCTTGAGCGGCATCTGTCCGATCGACGGGCCGACGCGGACGCACTTTGCCAACAGCGGTGCCGAAGCGATCGAAACGGCGCTAAAGGTCGCGATGTATCACACGCGCCGGCAGAAGTTCGTTTCGTTTTACGGCTCGTTTCACGGAAGGACGCTCGGAGCATTGAGTTTGACGAGTTCGAAGCGGGCACAGCGGCTGGGATTCATGCGACAGGCTCTTGACGTCGTCCACATTCCGTATCCCAACAAATTCCGCCATTTCGCGACCGATTTGCCAACCGATGAGGCGACGATCACTCGCGATGTCATCAACTGGCTGGAGAACCGCGTATTTCAGACCACGACGCCGCCCGAAGAGGTGGCTGGGATCATCCTCGAGGTCGTTCAGGGCGAGGGCGGCTATATTCCCGCACCGACGGCGTTCGTCAAGGAGCTTCGCCGCATCTGCGACCAGCACGGCATCATGCTGATCGTGGACGAGGTCCAGTCAGGCATGGGCCGCACCGGCAAGATGTTTGCTCTGGATCACTACGAAGGCATCAAGGCCGACATCATGTGTCTTGCAAAGGGCCTCGGCTCGGGAATGCCCATTGGGGCGTGTATCGCACGGGCGGACATCATGGACTGGCATAAAGGAGCCCACGCATCTACATTTGGCGGCAATCCGGTCGCTCTCACCGCAGCAATGAAGACCATCGAACTCCTCGAAGGCGGATTGGTCGACAATAGTCGTGAGGTCGGCGCGTATCTCGAAGCCGGCCTGAACCGGCTCAAGGACAAATACGACTGCATCGGCGACGTCCGAGGCCTGGGCATGATGCTCGGTGTCGAATTTGTGACCGATAAGCAGTCGCTAAAGCCCGCTCCTGAACTACGAGACAAGATCGAATACGCCTGCTACGAACGCGGCCTGATCATCCTCGGCTGCGGCTCCAACAGCATCCGCTGGTCGCCGCCGCTGATCCTGGCAAAAGAGCACGTCGATGTCGCACTGGAGATATTCGACGAATCGATAGCCGTGTCGATCTAGGAAAGCGTCCATGATCGCCGACCTCGAAGCCGCCGTTGCCGGATAAGAATTAGCCACGAATTAACACGAATAGACACGAATTAAGAAGCAGTCCCTAATTCGTGTCTATTCGTGTTAATTCGTGGCTAAACTTCTTTACGCTTTTGCTTTCTTTATCTCATCTACCAGCACCGGGACTGCCTCAAAGAGGTCGCCGACGATGCCGTAATCCGCGATGTCGAATATCGGGGCCTCGGCGTCCTTGTTGATCGCGACGATCGTGCCGGCATTCTTCATGCCGACGATGTGCTGGATGGCTCCCGAGATGCCGAGCGCGATGTAGAGCTTAGGGGCCACCGTCTGGCCGCTGGAGCCGATCTGACGGTCGATCGGCAGCCATTCGCTGTCGCAGATCGGACGTGATGCGGCGAGGTCGGCACCGAGGGCGTCAGCAAGCTGCTGTGCAACGGCGAGGTTCTCTTGCGATTTGATACCGCGGCCTACGGCGACGATGACCTCGCTTTTTGTGAGATCTACCGAAGCTTTAGCTTCCTGGAACGGGGCCTCCGGCGTCATTCGAACCTCGCCGACATTGACGTCCATCTTCTCGACGGCCGCACTTCCCTTCTCGGCATTATCGCCGCGAAATGCACCTGACTGGAACGTAATGAAATACGGTGCGTCACCGCCAACCGTAACGTCAGCATCGAGCTTACCGAGAAAGATGCGCCGCGTCAGCACCAGCTTGCCGCCTTCAACGCGATAGCGGATGCAGTCGCCGACGACCTCACGCCCCAATCGCGCGGCGACCTTCGGCGCGAAATCACGCACCTGATACGTGTGCGACATCACGACGTATTGGGGCTTTACGACCGCGATCACCTGTTCCCAAGCGTCCGCATATCCATCGGGCGTGTAGATGCCGAGCTTTTCGTTCTTCGCGATGATGACCTTGTCGATCGCGTAACCGGCGATCTCCTGTGCGAGGGCACAGTCCTTATCGCAGGGCAGAACAGCCGTGACGCTCAGCCCAAGGTCCTTGGCTATCGACTGAGCCGCAGTGATCGCTTCGAGCGAGGTCTTGTTGAGGACACAATCTTTATGTTCGATAAATACGAGGATGCTCATATTACCCGCACCTCCGTTCTCAGTTTTTCTACTAATTCGACAGCTCCGGCTTTTGCGTCGCCGTTGCCGAGCATTTGCGTTTGCTTGGTCTTGAGGGGCATATAGACCTTCTCGATCTTCGCTGCCGAAGCAAATGCCTCGATCGCGGGTGTGACCTCGCGAACTTCCTTGCTCTTCGCCGCCATAATGCCCTTCAGCGACGCGTAGCGGATCTGTGAGATGCCCGATTGAACCGTCAGCAGTGCGGGCAGCTTGTAGGTAAACCACTGATACCAGCCGCTCTCAAGCTCGCGTTTAACACGAAGCGTTTCGCCGAGACTGCCGCGATCGACCTCGATCACGATGGTCGCGTGCGGAATGCCGAGCAGTTCCGCAAGGATCACGCCGGTCTGGCCATAGCTCGCGTCGTCCGACTGCAAGCCCGTGAACACAAGATCCGCGTTTTCCTCGCGTATTGCATCAGCGATCGCCTTTGCGATCTGGTACGCCGAAAGCGACTTGCTGTCCTCGACAACGACGTGGATCGCACGATTCGCTCCGCGAGCCAGAGCGTCCTTGATGACCGACTTCGCTCCGGCAGGGCCAAGCGTGCAGACGACCACTTCGCCTTCACCCTTGGCCTCGACGGTGCGGAGCGCCTCTTCGAGGGCGTAACCGTCAGACTCATTCGTCTGCTGCGCCACGTCGGCCTCGTTTATCCATTTTTCGTCGCCCGCGATGCGGAGGACCGCATCCTTGTTGGCGACTTGTTTCATTAGAACAATTATTTTCATTTCTCTTCCGATAGCTTTCGAATGATCGACCTTGCAAGTCGTTCATTTATCTCTGAATGTCGGGGAACAGGCTGGGATTGGCGAGTGCGAGGATTGGTATACCAGTCGTGCTTTCCACCGTGACGGCCCAAAATACAACCTATCTGTTCGAGCTTTCTAATGAGATCGCGGCGCTTCACTACGCAAGAACCAGTTCCTCAACCTTCTTCACGAAAGGAATCTCTCCGGACTCAAGATCGAGCAGTAGATCCTTTAAATTCTCGATCAGTTCGTCCTTCGAGTAACCTTGGGTCTCGTAGTCCGGAAATTCGTTCAGATGCCCGATGAAGAATTCCCCGTCTTGCCAATATGTAAATTCCAAGGTCCGCATGATCTTTAGTCAGAGTACCGCTTAAAAATCAAACAAGCATTCGTCCCGCCAAAACCGAAATTATTCGATAACACATAATCGACGTTAGCATCGCGTGCGGCGTTCGGTATGTAATCAAGGTCACAATCCGGATCGGGAAACTCGTAGTTTATCGTCGGCGGCAGTTTGTTCTCCATCAGGACTTTAATTGAGAATACGGCCTCGATGCCGCCTGCGGCTCCGAGCGCGTGGCCGGTCATCGATTTGGTAGAGCTGACGGGAATGTTGTACGCGTTATCGCCAAAGACCTTTTTGATCGCGAGAGTTTCAAACTTATCGTTGTACGGCGTAGAGGTTCCGTGAGCGTTGATGTAGCCGATCTGCTCCGGCTGGATGCCGGCGTCCTTGATCGCCCTCTCCATCACGCGGATCGCTCCCGAGCCGGTTTCGTCCGGCATCGTGACGTGAAACGCATCGCCGCTCATACCGTAGCCGACGATCTCAGCAAGAATATTCGCACCGCGCGCTTTCGCGAATTCCAATTCCTCGAGGATCATCAATCCCGCACCTTCGCCGATGACAAAGCCGTCGCGTTCGAGGTCGAACGGCCGCGACGCGTGCTTCGGGTCATCATTGCGCGTCGAGAGTGCCCGCATCGATGCAAAACCTGCCACCGACATCGGCGTAATAGCACTCTCGGCCCCTCCGCAGATCATCGCATCGGCGTCACCGCGTTCGATGATGCGAAAGCTGTCGCCGATAGCATGAGCACCGGCCGAACATGCCGTCGCCGTCGCGGAATTTGGCCCCTTTGCTCCGTGGCGGATCGAGACATTTCCCGAAGCCAGATTGACGATCGCCGAGACGATAAAAAACGGCGACACGCGGTCCGGCCCGGAATTGATAAGCTTTTCGTGCTCGCGCTCGATCGCCCAAAAATCGCCGATGCCGGAACTGATATAAGTCCCGACCATGTCTGCGTTCGACTCGTCGACGACCAGGCCGCTGTGCTTCATCGCCTCGTCTGAGGCCGCGATCGCAAAGTGCGTGAACGCACCCATTCGCCTGGCTTCCTTCTTCTCGAGGAAGTTCAGCGGGTCAAAGTCTTTGACCTCGCAGGCGAACCGCGCAGAAAAGCCTGTCGGATCGAATTTCTTGATCTCATCGGCGCCGCTGACGCCGCGCATGAGGGCATCCCACGTCGTCGGAACATCGTTCCCGACCGGCGTAACTAGCCCGAGTCCTGTAACAACAACCCTACGCTTCATAGGACAAATAGGCCGTATGCGTCCTATGCGACCCATACGACCGATAAAATTCCCGGCTAACTACCCCTTATGCTGCTCGACGTATGCGTATGCATCGCGAACGCTCTGGATCTTTTCGGCGTCCTCGTCGGGGATCTCGATGTCGAACTCCTCTTCAAAGCGCATCACCAACTCAACGAGGTCGAGCGAATCTGCCCCGAGATCCTCGATAAAGCGGGCGTTTTCGGTCACTTCTGCTTCGTCCACCCCGAGTTCGTCAACGATGATCTGTTTGATCTTATCCTGTACTTCTGACATAAATTCTCCTTCTTATAGAATCTCTAACGTATTGCGTAAACTGTCTGTGTCTTCAATATTACTATAAACCGCGTCGCGGTCTATCTGCCGCACGAGCCCTGTCAATACCTTTCCCGGGCCGATCTCAATAAACCTCGTGGCGCCCGCAGCCTTCATTGCCTCAACCGATTCGAGCCAACGCACCGGCGATGATACCTGTCGCGTCAGCTTGTCGGCGACCGCTCCTGAGTCAGTACTCGATACGGCATCGACATTGTGCACGATCGGGAAAGCGAACTGACCAAAGTCAAGTTGACTCAGATCGTCCGCGAGTCGCTCCTGTGCGGGCATCATCAATGCACAATGGAAAGGGGCCGATACGTTGAGCTTTATCGCCCGCTTGGCACCTTTCTCTTTCAATATCTCACACGCACGGTCAACAGCCCCGGCGTTTCCTGCGATCACGACTTGCGAGGGCGAATTGATGTTGGCCGGGCTGCAAACCTGCCCCTGAGCCGCCTCTGCACAGCCCTGCTCGACCGCTACGCCGTCCAGCCCAAGGATCGCGGCCATGGCCCCGACTCCGACGGGAACGGCCTCCTGCATGTACGTGCCGCGTTTGCGAACCGTTCGCACGGCCTCGGCGAGGTCTAATACACCCGCCGCAACCAGAGCCGAATATTCGCCAAGACTGTGTCCCGCGACAACTCCCGGCTCAGGCATTCCCGCCTCGCGTGCGGCCCGATAGGCAGCAACCGAGGCCGTCAGTATGGCCGGCTGCGTGTTCGCCGTAAGCTGCAGGTCCGCCTCGTCGCCGGCAAAACACATCTCCGACAGCGAAAACCCAAGAGCCTCATCCGCCGCCTCAAACACCTCGCGGGCGGCCGTTGAATTATCAAACAGGTCCTTTCCCATGCCAACGAACTGGCTTCCCTGGCCCGGAAAAATATAAGCGAGCATAGGTCAAATACGTCCTATAGATCACATAGGACCTATAGCAAATCTCAAAACCGAATAACGGTTGCACCCCACGTAACGCCACCGCCGAAAGCCGTCAGAAGTACGAGTGAACCTTCCTTGATGCGGCCTGATTGAATACACTCATCGAGCGCGATCGGGATCGAAGCCGATGACGTATTCCCCATCTCGGCAATGTTCGAATAGACCTTTTCCTCAGGTACGTTCAGTCGCGACGCAACAGCGTCAGTGATCCGCTGGTTAGCCTGATGCGGAATGACTATGTCAACGTCATCGACGGTGTAGCCCGCCTTCTCAAGCATCTCCGCCGAAATATCCGCCATCGAGCGAACGGCAACCTTAAAAAGCTCATTGCCCTTCATCTTAAAGAAATGCTCGCCGTTGTCGATCGTCTCGTGCGTCGTACCGAGTTTTGTGCCGCCGCCGGGCGCATAGAGCTGTTCTTCGTACCGGCCGTCCGAGCGTATCTTGGTCGCGAGAATTCCCTTGCCTTCCGGCACCGGCCCAACGACCGCCGCTCCCGCGCCGTCGCCAAATATCACGCACGTACCGCGGTCGGTGTAATCAACATATTTAGTCAACACTTCCGCACCGATAACGAGAGCGTACTTGATCTGGCCGGTCTTGATCATCGACTCGACCATCGTCAGGCCGTAGAGAAAGCCCGAACAGGCTGCGAAAACGTCCATTCCCGCGGCATTCACGGCCCCGATCTGCGCCTGTATCAACGCGCCGGTGGACGGCATGATCTGATCCGGCGTCGTGGTCGCGCAGATGATGATATCGATGTCTTCTGGTTTGAGGCCGGCTCGCTCAAGGGCCTGCAAAGCTGCCTTTGTACCGAATTGTGAGGTGTACTCGTCAGGCGCAGCTTTGTGACGCTGCTTGATGCCGGTTCGCGAGGTTATCCATTCGTCGTTGGTATCAACGATCTTCTCCAGATCGGCATTCGTAAGAATGCCCTCCGGATAAGCGTGTCCCATACCGAGGATGCCCGCGTTTTGTGTCATTTCAGATTTCAGATTTTAGATTGAAGTTCTTCAATCACAAATTGCAAATCGAAATTCGCAAATCAACTATTCGGATTCTTTTACGTCGATGATCTTGCGGCCTTTGTACATCCCGGTCTTGGGATCGATGCGGTGCGGCAATTTTGCCTCGCCGGTATCTTTGTCGGTATAGAACTGCGGCGTTTTCAGCGCGTCGTGGGCACGGCGCGTCCGCGTCCGGGCGTGTGAATGTCGTCGTTTTGGATTTGGCATAGCGTTAATTCAAATTCTGGAGAGCAGCCCAACGCGGGTCGATCTCGTCTCTTTCGCAACTACAATCTATCAAATTACGGTTCCCGCCGCATATCGGGCACAGGCCGCGGCAATCTTCGCTGCAAAGCAGCCGGTCGGGCATCGCCAGCAGGATCTGTTCTCGAACGACCTCTGCAAGGTCGATACGGCCGCCGAACACGAGCGATTCGTCCAGATCGTCCTCGCCCACCTCGACCTCGCTCTTGTCGGTTTCAAGTCTCGCGTCGACAAAGATGTCGCGAAACGGTATCTCAAAGCTCCGTTTGACCGGTTCCAGACACCGCGTGCAATCGGTGTCGACCGTCGCCGTGATCATCCCGCCGAGATATGTTCGCCGCTCGTCGCGAAAGATCTCGCCGTCAAACACCGCCGGCCCGTCCAGCCGTCCGTCGCCCGCCAGGTCGATCTCGTACGCGGCAAACTCCGACCTCAGTGGTTTCTGATGTGTCGGGGCGTTTGCCAGATCGATCATCATGTCAAATTGCCTCCTTTGCGAAATACAGCCCGCAAAAGGCAAAAGTATGATTATAGCGGTTGAAAAATGCGTGTCAAACCAAAGGTGCGGCGGATCCGACCGCTTCGGCAACGCTTCCGAAGCCGCGTTCGTCGAGAATTCTCGCCAACCCGCGATTCACGTCGGCCGTGAACGTAGGCCCGCGATAAACAAAGCCTGTATATGCCTGTACCAGTGATGCTCCGGCGGCGATCTTGGCGAAAGCATCCTCGGCAGTAAACACGCCGCCGACACCGATGACCGGCATTTTCCCATTGGAATAGCGATAGATCGTCGAGATAACCGCGTTCGATCGCTCAAAAAGCGGCTGTCCGCTGAGGCCGCCTTCGCCAAGTTCGCTAACGTTCGTTCGCAATCCGTCGCGGGATACCGTTGTGTTGGTCGCGATCATACCATCGACACCGAACCGCAAACACACATCGACCGTCGCCTCGATCTCGGCTTCCAACAGGTCAGGAGCGATCTTGACAAGCAAAGGCTTTCGGCCCATCTCGGCGTTCTTTGCGGTCAGCGCTGCGAGGAGGGGTTCGAGACTCTCGGCACACTGCAGGTCACGCAAATTCGGCGTGTTGGGCGACGAGACGTTCACCGCGATGTAATCCGCGACGGGATGCATGATCTCAAAACACGCGAGATAGTTCTCGACCGCGTCTTCATTTGGAACGTCTTTGTTCTTGCCGATATTAACGCCGACGATGCATTTGCGATCGAGTTTTGCCAGCCGATCAGCGACAACATCTGCACCATCGTTATTGAACCCGAGGCGATTGATCAAGGCTCGATCGTCAGGTAAGCGAAACAGTCGCGGTCTGGGATTTCCAGGCTGCGGTTTCAGCGTCACGGTGCCGACCTCGACAAAACCAAAGCCGAGCGCTGCAAGTTGGTTAACGACGACGCCGTTCTTATCAAAACCGGCGGCGAGTCCGAGCGGATTCGGGAATTTCAAACCGAACATCTCGACGGGCGGCATCCCGAACGACGGGTCGTCGACGTAATAGGCCGACGCAAGGCCCATTTTCATTGCCTTTACGCCGATCTCGTGCGCCCGCTCAGCATCGAGACCGAACAGTCCGGGTCGCGCAAGTTTTTCCCAGAAGAATGACATCGTCGCTTTGATTCTAGTTAATGCGCGGCCAAACTTTGAACTTTACGCGCCGCTTTGTTACGATTTGCATCGAATGGCAGATGAATTTCACCTGGTCGAAAAGTCGCGGATAATGGACTCGACTTCGATGAACCGTGCTCTCCGGCGGCTTGCGACCGAGATAGCCGAGAAGAATCATGGTGCCGACGACCTGTATCTGGTCGGCATCCGACGCCGCGGTGTGCCGCTCGCGGAACGAATTCGCGACAAGATCGAAAAGATCGAGGGCGTCAAGCCGATGTACGGCATCCTCGACATTACGCTCTACCGCGACGACCTCTCGACGGTCGGCAGCAAATCCCGTCGTCAACCGAACCGAGCTCGAAGAGGACATCGACGGTAAGACCATCGTCCTGATAGACGACGTCCTTTACACGGGCCGCACTATACGCGCCGCGATGGACCAGCTAATGGATTTTGGCCGTCCAAAAAAGGTACAGCTCGCCGTCCTCGTCGACCGCGGCCGCGAACACCGCGAACTGCCGATTCAGGCCGACTTTATCGGCAAACACGTACCGACGAAGCAGACGGAGATAATAAAGGTAATGTTGAAAGAGTTCGACGACGTGGAGGCCGTAGGAATATTTGAGCGCCCATGATCTTTGAGATCGTAAGCGAGATCGGCAATGTCGAGACGATCGCCGAGGGCACATCGGTGCGGATAAGACACTTGCTGAGAAAGAAGTACGGCAAGGGCCGGTGGAAGAAGAAAAAGGGCATCGCGAGTGTTAAACTGAGGGACGGGACGATTCGACTTGCCGAGGTGCACTGGTACGAGGCGCACGGCATTGGGAAAAGGGATATCAAGATAAAATTCCCTTTCTTGGACTAGCTGTTATGGATACCCCTGAATTTGTAGTTTGTCTGAAGAACGAAGGCTATGCGGCCTCGCTGGAGGTTGGCAAGCTCTATCGGATCGTTCCGGACGCTGACGCCGCGAAACTTGGCGGACTACGCGTAGTGGACGAGGACGGTGAAGATTACTTTTACGACGCGGACATGTTCTGCCCGCTGCAGGTGCCACCTGTCGTGGCGGAAACGCTGCTCATGGCTTCGAAGCAAGGTTAACGCCTTGCTTTTTTTGTAAATGGACAAGCCCTTTAGAAGGAGAGATCTGCTTGGTATCCGAGACCTGTCACCCTCGGAAATTACAGGTATTCTCGATACGGCTGAGACGTTTACCGAAATCTCGAGCCGTGAAGTAAAGAAGGTACCAGCTCTTCGAGGCAAGACCGTCATCAATCTCTTCTTTGAGGCATCTACCAGAACGCGTACATCATTTGAGCTCGCCGCGAAGCGCCTCTCTGCGGACGCCGTCAATATCAGCGTCTCATCATCAAGCCTAAGCAAAGGCGAGACGCTGCTCGACACGGCGTTGAATCTGGACGCGATGGCGCCGGATTGCATCGTCGTGCGTCATTCGTCGGCGGGCGTGCCGCATCAGCTCGCAAAAGTCAGCAAGGCGGCAATCGTCAATGCCGGCGACGGCTCGAACGAGCATCCGACCCAGGCGTTGCTTGACGCCATGACGATCCGCGAGCACAAAAAGCACATCGACGGCCTCGAAGTCGCGATCGTCGGCGACATACTCCACAGCCGCGTCGCGCGTTCGAATATACATCTGCTGACCAAACTCGGTGCAAAGGTTCGCGTCGCCGGTCCGGGTACGCTTGTACCAGAGGCGTTCCAGCATCTTGTCGAAAGCGGCTTGACCGTTTGCTCGACGGTGGAGGATGCGATCCGCGGTGCCGACGTCGTGATGATCCTGCGTATACAGCGCGAACGGCAGGATTCGGCGTATTTTCCGACCCTCCGCGAATACTCGATCCACTACGGCCTGACCAACGAGCGGCTCGACCTTGCGAAAAAAGATGCCATCGTCCTTCACCCCGGCCCGATGAACCGCGGCATCGAGATCGCATCCGACGTCGCCGACAGCTCACGGTCGCTGATCCTTGATCAGGTAAAATATGGTGTCGCGGTGCGGATGGCGGTCCTTTATCTTGCAACCGGAGGAACGGCCACCGAAAAGTGATTTATGAAGTTATTGATCGCAAACGGCCACCTGATCGATCCGGCCGCACGTGAAAACACTGGGATGTCGGTCCTCATCGAGGACGGCAAGGTCGGGGCGTGGCTTAAGCCCAATGAACCCGCGCCCGAGGGCTGTGAGGTGTTTGACGCGAGCGGATTGCTTGTCGCGCCGGGATTTATTGACATGCACGTGCATCTGCGAGAGCCGGGGCAGGAGCATAAGGAGACGATCGCGTCTGGCTGCGCGGCGGCGGTTGCGGGCGGCTGGACGAGCGTTTGCCCGATGCCGAATACAAATCCGGTCAACGACAACGCCGCGATCACGCGTTACATGATCGAGCAGGCCGAGCGGGCGGGACTGGCGAATGTCTTCCCGATCGGGGCGATCACAAAATCGTCCGACGGCAGCGAGCTTGCCGAAATGGGCGAGATGAAAGCCGCCGGAGCCGTTGCCGTTTCTGACGACGGACGACCCGTGCCAAATTGCGGAATGATGCGGCGCGCGATGCAATATGCGAAAGATTTCGACCTGCCGGTGATCGACCATTGCGAAGACAAATCGCTTTCATCCGGCGGCGTGATGCACGAAGGCAAGATCTCGCTGCTGCTCGGCCTAAAGGGAATGCCTGCCCTCGCCGAAGAGATCGACGCCGTTCGCGACATCCTACTCGCAAAGGAAACCGGCGCCCATATTCACATCGCCCATGTCTCGACAAAAGGCGCGATCGAGGCCGTCCGCCGTGCAAAGAACGAGGGCATCAGCGTAACCTGCGAGGTCACGCCGCATCATTTTACGCTGACCGACAGGGCGGTCGAAGGCTACGACACAAACACCAAAATGGCCCCGCCGCTGCGCAGCGAGGAACATCTCGAAGCGATAATCGAAGGCATAAAAGACGGCACGATCGACGCCATCGCCACCGATCACGCACCGCATCATGCCGACGAAAAGGCGCTCGAATACGACCGTGCGCCGTTTGGAATTACGGGCCTCGAAACGGCCATTGGTCTCGCTTTTAACGAACTAGTCCACAAAGGCGTCATCGGTCTCGAACGCCTCGTCGAAATGTGTTCGACTAATCCGGCACGTATTTTCCGCCTCGCGGGCCGCGGTGCTCTAACGCCAGGCTCGCACGCCGACGTTACGATAATTGACCCGAATTGGGATTGGACTTACACTAATGCGGAATCGCACTCCAGATCGCGCAACACGCCTTTTGACGGGTGGCAATTCACCGGCGGCGTGGTCGCGACCATAGTTGGCGGAAACATCGTCTATCGGAGGGGAACATGAAACTGCTTCTAAACGCAGCCTTACTTACGCTTATCTTATCGGGTGCCGCGTTCGCTCAAAAGACCACGAGCATCTACACCAGCACGCGTGCCGAATCGTGCCGCACTATCGAATCCAACCCCGACGAGGGCGGTTCGTATGAGGGTGAATGCCGCGGTGCCGGTGGCTATAAGCTGCCGCCTGATGGAGGGCGACCTGCGACAGGCGCTCGACGTCATCACGCCGGGAAAAAAGCGGTTCGAATTGATCAAATGGGGCTTGTTTGGGGGATTTTCAGTCATCGGCGATAAAGCCGAATGGCGTATGAAGAGCGGCGTGCCCGTCGCTCTGATCGCCCGATATTCGGTCGCAAATGCAGAGGATTCAACCAAGAGCAAGTCGTATCTCATCGTCTCAAAGATCGGCGCCAAATCGTCATGCGTAACAGACATCGTCGATCCGATGGCCAAACAGAACGAGAAAGCGCGTGAACTGGCCGACACTGCCGCAGGTAGACCGTGCATGGAATCCAACTAAATATTCTTAATTATGGAATGGCTCTCTGATCCCCAGATCTGGATCGCGTTTCTCACACTGTCCGTGCTCGAGCTTGTGCTCGGTATCGACAACGTTATTTTCATCTCGATCCTCGCCGGCAAACTGCCGAAAGAGCAGCAGTCGAAGGCTCGATTCATCGGCCTGTCGCTGGCCCTCGTCATGCGAGTCATTCTGCTCTTTTCACTCACATGGGTGATGGGGCTGGTCGAACCGCTCTTCACGGTGTGGAATCAGTCGGTATCCGGCCGCGACCTTATCCTCTTGATCGGCGGGCTGTTCCTGATCGCAAAGAGCACACACGAGATACACGGCTCGCTCGAGGGTGCCGAGGGCGAAGCGTCCAAAAAGGTCTATTCAGGCTTTACGAGCGTCATCATTCAGATCACGTTGCTCGATATCGTCTTCTCGCTCGATTCGGTCATCACCGCCGTCGGAATGGTGAGCAATATCTGGGTCATGATCGCCGCCGTCGTGGTGTCGATCATTGCGATGATGCTGTTTGCGGGGCCGATCGGTGCGTTTGTCCAACGGCACCCGACCATCAAGATGCTCGCGCTCTCGTTCCTGCTGCTGATAGGCGTTACGCTCATCGCCGAGGGATTGCATCAGCACATACCTAAGGGCTACGTCTACTTCGCGATGGCATTCTCGGTGCTCGTAGAGTTCCTGAACATGCGTCTGAGAAAGAAGGCCCCGCCAGTTATCCTTCACAGCGAATTTTCGCATGAGGACGAAGAGGCTGCTGTGTCAGGCGGCAAGGCTCCAGCTTAACGGTCCATTACGGGCCGCAGGGCCTGTCGTTTTCTGGGTTTGTAAGAGGCGAGGCCTCGACCTGCCATGCGTCGGGCCCGACAGACGTTACGCGGGCAGTGTAGGTTTTGATCGCCGCTAGCGGATTGCCCGGCACGTCGTCACGCGATTCGACGCCGACGCGGGCCCAGTGAAAGTCCTTACAGTAGTACACCTCGACGTCCGTGGCCGTGCGCTGCATCGCTAACAAGCGGTCACGGATCGCCAACTCCATCCCCGTCGGCGGCCGGACCCGATCACCAACATCCGGCAGCGTCAAGTAAAAGACGACGGAACCAGCGATCAGGATCGGGACGATGACGATGGCGAGAAGTTTGAGATAACTCCGCTCACTGGTCGTCTCCTCTTCGATAGTCTCAAAGAGCCGGTTCTTCTCGACCTCGCCGCCGATCGGTGGCCGCTCTTCCGACCGCGGTTGGGGTTCCGGCTGTTCCGCGTCTTCCAATAATCCGTGTTGGAATTTCATCGTGCAAGACGAGATATAGCACCGTTAGACTCTCCGCGCAAGAAAAAAACCCTGCCGAAGCAGGGCTAATCGTCGTTGGTCGGTAACGTTTACTTCATTCCCAGGTTCTTTAGCAGGAATGCGTACATGTCAGCCTGCTGCTCGATCGCGAGTGTCGTGGGCAAACCCGCACCGTGTCCGCCCTTTGTCTGAATTCGGATAAGCACGGGAGCGTCGCCGGCCTGAGCGTGCTGCATCGCGGCCGTATACTTGAAGCTATGCGCCGGGAACACGCGGTCGTCGTGGTCCGCGGTCGTGACTAATGTCGGCGGATATTTCGTTCCGGGCTTGGCCTGATGGTAGGGCGAATACGCATACATCGCCTTGAAATCAGCCTCATCCTTCGGGTCGCCGTAATCGCTCGTCCACGCCCAGCCGATCGTGAACTTCTGGAACCGCAGCATGTCCATCACGCCGACCTGCGGAATCGCCGCACCAAACAGATCAGGATGCTGATTGAGAACTGCTCCGACAAGCAATCCGCCGTTCGATCCGCCCTGTATGGCGAGTTTCGGCGTCGAAGTGTATTTATTCTCGATAAGCCATTTACCGGCCCAGGCGAAATCATCGAAAGTGTTCTGCTTATTGAGCCGCGAACCGCCCTTCCACCAATCCTTGCCGTATTCGCTGCCGCCGCGTATGCATGCGACCGCGTAAACACCGCCCATCTCGAGCCACGCGACCCGACCGACCGAGAAGCCGGGCGTCTGCGGAATGTTGAATCCGCCGTAACCGTAGAGCAGCGTCGGATTCTTGCCGTTAAGTTTTAGGCCTTTCCTATAGGTCAGGAACATCGGGACCTTTGTGCCGTCCTTCGACGTGTAAAACACTTGCTTGACCTCGAACTCCGACGGATCGAATTTGACGCTCGATTGTCGAAACAGCGTCGATTTGCCCGTCTTCAAGTCGTAACGATAAATGGTCGGCGGGGCGTTAAAGCTCGAATAACTGTAGAACGCCTCGGTATAGCTGCGTTTGCCGCTGAAGCCGCCTGCCGAGCCGATGCCCGGGAGCTTGACGTCGCGGACAAACTTGCCGTTCGTCTCGTAGATCTTGATCTGCGTCGCTGCGTCCTTGAGATAGTTCAGGACGAACTGGTTGTTGATGAACGAAACACCGGTCAGCGTATCTGCCGACTCGGGAATTACGTCCGTCCAGCCGTTTTGCTGCGCAAGAGCGTCGACCTTGACCACCTTGCCGCGGGATGCGTCCTTGTCCGTCTCAAAATAGAAGACCGAGCCATCATTGCCGATAAAGTCCCAGCTATTGTTGAGGTTCTCAACGATCGGCATGATCGGGGCCTTGCCCATGGTCAGGTTCTTGAAATAGACCATGTTCATCCGCTCGGTACCCTTGCCGACCGTGATGATCAGCCAGTTACCGTCCTCGCTAACCTGGGCGCCGTTAAAGTATTCCTTGTTGTCCGGCCGCTCGTAAACAACGTAATCCTCGGACTGCGGAGTACCCATCTTGTGAAAATAGAGCTTTTGGTAATAGGTCGTCGCCTTCAGTTCCTGGCCCTTCTCGACCGGGGCGTATGAGCCATAAAAGAACCCCGAATTGTCCTTGAGCCACGAAAAACTGCCGTACCGGTTCGGGCCGAGTGTGTCGGACAACAGTTCGCCCGTCGCGGTGTTCATGAACTTCCATTCTGTGCGGTCCGAACCTGCCACCGCGACGCCATAGGCCCATATCTTGCCGTCATCCGAGAAGTTGGAACGGCTCAACGCGGCCGTGCCGTCCTTCGTGAGCTTGTTGGGATCAAAAAAGACCGTTCCCGGATCATCGATCGACTTTGCCTTATAGAGTACCGATTGGTTCTGCAGGCCGTCATTCTTTGAATAGATGTAAAAGCCGTCGGCGATCTTTGACGGGGCCGAGTAACGCTCGTAATTCCACAACTCGGTCAACCGATCCTTGATTCTTGCCCGCTGCCAAATGCCGTCGAGATAACCAAAGGTCAGCTTATTCTGAGCCTCGATCCAGGCACGCGTTTCGGCCGATTCGGTATCTTCCATCCAGCGATACGGGTCAGCGACCTTCACACCGTGAAACTCATCGACCTGATCGGCACGCCGGGCCTTGGGATATTCCCATTTCTGCCCACTGACCGGCAAACCGGCCGCTAAAAACGCCGCAAAGACCAATAGAACTACGCTTCGCTTTAACATAACTCAAAAAAACTCCTTTATCTAAATCTGATCGGGGTTAGAGAATGAGTATAACGTAAACCGGCGGATAACCGCACCCGCCGGCATTCCCTTCGGAACGCAAACCGTAAGGAATTTTAGTCGCGGATCACACGGATAGAACGGATAAAAGAACGGACGAGAGAACCAGCTTCTCTCGTCCATTTTTTTCCTATCCGCTTTTATCCGTGTTATCCGTGGCCAATTCTTACGGAATGTAAGCCTTCGGCATTGGCGTGTCGGTTGGCGCACCGAACTGGAATCCCGTGTAGCCCAGCGATGAACGGAGCATGTGCCAGATGCCGTCGCGGTAGACGGCACGATCGTACAGGTTGTCGCCGTCATAGTCGCCCGGCACAGGAACGTCGCCCGGGGCACCGAACGGCGTGAACTCGACCTGGCCGTTCGAGCTTTTCAGCACGATCCACAATCCGTCACGGAAAACCGCGATGTCGTCCTTGTTGTCGCCATCGTAGTCCGCCGGAACCGGAATGTCGGTCGGAAGGCCGAAGTTCGTCGTCGTGCTGCTTCCATCATTGTTGCGGACGACCCAATCGCCGCTCGACGGACGGAAGTACACGAGATTAGCCTTGCCGTCGCCGTCCGTGTCCATCGCGTAAGGCTTGTCGCCGTTCTGGCCGTGCGTGATAAACGTAAACCCACCGTTCGCACCGCTCGAATTCACGATGTACCAAGTCCCGTCCGAAGGCCGCCAGGCCATCACGTCGGTCTTCATATCACCGTCGTAATCGCCTGAGATGAAAATATCGCCCGAGTTGCCCCAAACCGGGAACTTAGCCGTGTTGGTCGAGCTTTCAAGATAGATCAGATCGACACCGTCGGCACTCGTAAACCTTGACACGCCAAAGTCCGTCTATATTGTCACCGTCAAAATCACCCGCGATAGCCACGTCGCCTGCGTTGCCGAACTGTATCCCAAAGAAGCTGCCATCGGTCGACCGGAATGTATAAAACGCACTCAAATTCGGCAGCAAACGCCGTCGGCCGCCACACCGTCAGGTCCGTCTTGTTGTCACCGTCATAATCCCCGCGAGTATAAATCGGAGTCGGTGATGCACTCGGGCTCGGGCTCGGGCTAGGCGTAGGCGTCGGCGTAGGAGTCGGAGTGGGCGTCGGAGTAGGTGTAGGTGTCGGCGTCGGTGTTGGGGTCGGAGTCGGTGTTGGAGTAGGTGTCGGCTCGACATTGAAGATCGCGGTCACGCTGCGGTTCTGCGTCATGATCACCTCGCAGTTGACCAAACCATTGCAGTCACCGGTCCAACCGACGAAAATCGAGCCCGGTTCGGGGATAATGCCGAGTGCGACCGTGCTCCCGGCCGGAAAATTCGCTGTGCAGACGGTCGGGCATTGAATGCCGCCAGGCAAACTGGTTACGTTCCCTGCTCCGGTGCCGGCGATTCCAACGCTCAACTGAAACTGCATCGGTGTCGGTGTCGGAGTCGGCGTTGGTGTCGGCGACGGCGACGGCCAGGCTCCGGGAACCATGGCGTATGCGCGGGTCTCTCCGTTGTGGATGCCGGTGCCGACGATGATGTTGTTTTCGCTGATGCCGAGGGCTGATGACGATGTGTTCATCGACAGGTCCCAGCCCGTGCCGGTGGGGATCAGGTCCTGCAGGCGATATGTCACCGTGCCATCGTATAAGAACGGGATCGCAAATGCCGACGATGCCGTGCCAACTGCCCAGCCCGCGGAATTCACAGCTCGGGCAGAGCCTTGTGACGTGCCCACGGGCAGCGGGATTTCGGCGATGCCGCTGCCGGACGTCCATATGAAAGGCATTCCGAACCCCTGATTCATCATCGACGAACCGACGACGTGACCGACGTTGCTGACACCAAACGCCAATGCTCCATTCCCCGACGGGAGCGATCCCACCTCAAACGCGTTCTCGGTGCCGATATCATAGACAATACCGACATTACGAGCGGCATTTAGAGGATCGATGCCCTGCCCAACCACGCGACCGGAATTGTTGACGCCAAAGGCAGTTAAAAACGAGCTGCCGCCTGTCGTAGTCTGTGTTATTACCGTAGGCACACCGCCTCTGTAATAGACTGCTTGCTGTAAACTACCACCGTCAACCGAGCCGACGATAGTGTCAAATGAGTTGATGTCGTTTGCGTCGCCAAGCGTTTCGCCTGCCGGCAGCGTGAGTTGCGAAACGCTGCCATTCTGCCACATCAGCGGCAAGCGTCCCGAGCCAAACGCGGTTGTAGCCCCGGTTCCGACCACGAGGCCGGTATCATTCGCCGAGTTTGAGACCGCGAACGCACGGCCCCCGAGATTCGGCAGGCCAACGATCCCGCCGCCCTGCGTCCAGCTAAACGCCTGCGTGCCAGTGTTGCCGGACAAGAACGAACGGCCGACCGCAACGCCGCCATTCGAGACGCCAAATCCCTGTGACGCCGTGTCGCCCGGTTGAACGATACCGATATCGAGGATCTGATACTGAGGCGGCGTCGGTGATGGCGTAGGCGTTGGAGAGCCAACAGCCAGCACCGCCGATGTAGTATAGACTTGATCGCCATCGGGCCCATTGGCCCTGTTCCCCTGCACACCGGCGGCCCAGAAAGATATGGGGCCCATATCAGATGGTGGAGCTGTCCAACTGAAAGCCCACTCTGCACCACCCAACTGACCTGCATAGTCCCCGGCCTGCGTATGCTCAGCGTACGACCGTTCATTTTCTGTTAGCACCTGAGTCGCAGGCCCGAGGCTGACAAAACTGCCAGCAGCCAACTGCCCCGAGAGTGAGGTCATCTGAAAACCCCATCGCTTTCGCGTGTAGTCAGTCGTCGTGTGGCGCACACGAACAAGATATGTTCGACCCGGAACGTACAATGGCGGCGCCACGATAGAGAACTGGCCCGTCAGCGCCGGACCTAAATGACACGCCGTACAATCGCTCTCGTCCGGAGCTCCCGTGAAACCGGTCGGAGGCCCGGACGAATACGAACTCGCACGTTCGATAACGCGATAGTGATTGCTTACGACAGCAAACACGGCAAACACCACAAAAAACAGAACACAATACAGCTTGATCCGACGCATTAGGGTATTCGGGCCTCCATAGTACTAAGAAAATTCTATCACGAATCTTTTCCGCGGGCTTCCCCATGCGTTGTGTGTATTACAATGTGTCAATCGGCCCGAATTTTGTCGGTCGCAAGAAACCAATGGGAGTATAATCGCGTTACTACTGCGATGCCGGAAAAACACGATGTCACCATTCTCCTGCGCGAGTTGAGCGAGCGCGACGGGAGAGCACCCGAGCAACTGCTGCCGCTCGTCTATGAGGAGCTGCGCAAGCTGGCGCAGGGCTATCTTCAGAACGAACGCAAGGGACACACGCTGCAGGCGACCGCTCTCGTGCACGAGGCGTATATCCGCCTCGTCGACTGGGAGAATGTGACGTGGCAGAACAGGGCCCATTTCTTTGCTGTCGCCGCCCAGCTGATGCGTCGGATCCTGGTCGATCACGCACGCGAACGAAAGGCCGAGAAGCGTGGCGGCGGCCAGCAGCGGCTTGCCCTCGACGAGGCCGTGAGCTATCCGACCCGACGAGAGATAGACCTGATCGCGCTCGATGACGCGCTGACCGCACTCGCAAAGCTGGACAAGACCCAGGCCGAGATCGTCGAACTTCGTTTCTTTGGCGGCCTGACGATCAACGAGACGGCGCACACGCTAAACACATCGCCAGCGACGATAAAGCGCGAATGGACGGTCGCAAAAGCATGGCTTTACCGTGAGATCTCGCGAAACAATGGCTGACGGTAACTGGCAGAAAGCAAAAGAGATATTCCTCGCGGCCCTCGACGTGCCACCTGACGAGCGTGATCGGTTCCTCACCGATACCTGCGCCTCTGACGGTTCTCTGATCGAGGAGGTGCGCTCGCTGCTCGCTTCGCATGACGACGTTGACGATTTCATCGAAACGCCCGCCTTCTCGGTCCGGTCGGTCGTAGCCGACGCGTCGGCCCTGATCGGTAAGGACCTCGGCAACTACCGGATCGTGTCAGAGATCGGGCACGGCGGAATGGGCTCGGTTTTTCTCGGGGAGCGGATCGACGGTGAATATCGCCAGCAGGTCGCTATAAAGGTCGTGCGTCCGGGATTGGATACGGCTGATGTGCGCAGGCGATTCCTGCACGAACGTCAGATACTCGCCGGTCTCGAACACCCTTACATCGCACGCCTGATAGACGGCGGTAAGACACAGGATGGGCTTCCATTTCTCGTAATGGAGTACGTACAGGGCGAGCCGATCACCGAATATGCCAAAAAACTCTCGCTGAATGATCGGCTTCGACTGTTTCAAAAGGTCTGCGAAGCCGTCGCATACGCACACCGCAGCCTCGTTATCCATCGCGATCTAAAGCCCTCTAACATCTTCGTCACCGGCGATGGGCAACCGAAACTACTCGATTTCGGCATTGCGAAACTGCTGGATGATACCGGCGGCAGCGACGGGACGCTGACCAATTTCGGAGCCTTCACGCCCGACTATGCGAGCCCTGAGCAGATCAAGGGCGGTCAGATAACGACTGCGTCGGATGTTTACAGCCTCGGCGTGATCCTGTATGAAATGCTTGCCGGGACTTCGCCTTACCGGTTTGAGACGCGGAGCCCGGACGAACTTGTCCGAATAATATGCGAAGAATCGCCATCGTCTCCGAGCCGTTTATTATCCGCCGGCGCCGCCGACCCGATGGTAAAACCCGGTGAACTGGCAGGCGATCTTGAGAACATCGTTCTACACGCGCTTCGTAAGGAACCGGAACGCCGTTACAGTTCGGTCGAGCAATTCGCCGGCGACATTCAGCGATACGTCGACGGCCTGCCCGTGATGGCCCGCGAGGACACGCTCGGTTATCGCGCATCTAAATTCATCCGTCGCCACCGATATCGGGTCGCAATGACGGGCGCACTGGCGTTGATCCTTATCGGCGGCATCGTGACAACAGCGTGGCAGGCACGCATCGCGCGCCAGGAGCGTGATGCAGCCGAGGCGGAAAAGACCAAGGCCGAAAGCATCAATAAGTTTCTGCAGGAGATGCTGTCCTATTCGAACCAAAGCTGGGATTCAGCAGCCGGTGGTCGGGCCCGCGACGTCACGATAAACCAAATGCTGGATGAGATCGCCCCGAGACTCGACGCTGAGTTGGCCAACCAACCCGACACCCAGGCGAAGATGTTCAGGACGATAGCCAATGCTTACAATTCGCAGGGACGCTATCCTATGGCAGAAAAGTACCTGCACGCCGCGTTGGCGATCCAGACCGAACTCTACGGCGAGACACACCGCGAAACGCTCGTTACGACTGATGATCTGGGCGAATCCCTTTTCCAGCTTGGAAAACTGGATGAGGCGACAGTTCTTTATGAACGACTTGTCTCGGTGCTGCGTGAGAAACAGAGCGAAGGATCCGATGAAGGCGAGACATACCTGCTCGCCGCGGCCCTGCATGGATTGGGCTCGACCCTCGTGATGACGGGCGATATGCATGATGCTATCGGCATCCTCCGCGAGGCCTCAGCCACGGTAGCCAGTGTCGACCTCGCTCAGAACGAACGCGGGCTGGCCGCCGAGATCAAGTTGAATCTCGGAGCAGCGATCCTGTCGCAAGGTGACGCCGTCGAGAGTGAGATATTACTTCGTGAATCGCTGGCGGTTTTTCGCTCGCTTCATGGCGATTCACGTTGGGAAATGGGAGTCACTCTCTCCAAACTAGGTGAATGCCTCATCCGCCAAAAGAAGTACGCAGAAGCCACAGAGATGCTCCATGAGGGCGAGCGCATCTACGCGAGCACGATTGGCGAGGCCAATAATTACTTGACCCGCAATCTAAATTATCAGGCCTTAGTGGCCCTAGAACAGAACGCTCATGGAGACGCTGAGAAGTTAAGCCGCAGGGCCCTCGACAGTTATGTCCGCTCAGGTTCACCTGCAGACATGGTACGCGCGCGCGTGTTGCTGACGCTCGGTACCGCCCTCTGTCGAAAAAACCAAAGAACTGAAGGCAGATATTTCTTGAGGCAGGGTATCGAGATCTATCAGAAAACTAACGCCCTGGACCTGCAGGAGGCCATGACAACGATGCGATCATGTGAGAAATAGAAAAAGGACGGGCGATTAATGCCCGTCCTCATACTGATCTCAGATCGCGCTAGTCGATCGGCGGCAGGCTAGCACCAGGCGGTACGATCCACAGCACGAACGTGGTCTTGAGCCGCGTGCTGCCCTTGACGATCTGTATGCGTCTCGGGTCAAAGCCGCGATTCTTGACGAGGTAATCCAATGCCCGTTTCGAGAGCCGGTCATACGTGTTGACCGTGGTGCTGCGGCGGTCGGTGCCCGGATAGATGATGATATACAGCTGCGAATCAGGCGTATTCTGTGCCTGGATCACGCAGTTATCAAATCGGGCCTTGTCCTCATCAGCCGATTTCGATTCGAATTCGTCGCAGCGATACGGCTTCGGCGTCTCGGGCTCTCTTTGCGGAACTACATCTGTCGGGACTGAGATCAGCTGACGGCATGCGCTGTCATAAACGTCGTCGTTGACGTCGAGTTCAGCATTGATCGTGCGGCCGGCTATTCCGGTCGAATCGACCGTGATCGATGTCGTCCCGAGGCCGCTCGTAATGCGACCGTTTGAGACCTTCCACGCATACCGAAGCGGTATCGGAGTTGTGCCGGAATTTATCGCAGCGAAAGTCACAAGGTCGCCCTCGGTGACACGATCGGGCCCCTCGAGATGGAACCTGTACGGACACGGTTTGGTGATCGTCTCGCGAATCATCTTCAGGCAGATACAGTGCTTGCGGTCGCGAAGGATCTCGATCTCGTCACGCCAGACCTTGCCGTCGTCACCCGTAACCTCGATAGTATGAACACCGGGCGTCAGGTAAAAATCGGCACCACTGCTCACGCCGCTCATGCCGACGTACTGGCCGTCTACCTTGACCGGATAGGACTTATCAGACGTCTTAACGTTGAGCGTGCCGGTATTCTTAGGCCGCTTTGTATCCTTGTCGCCGCCGCCCGCAAAGGCCGTCGTTAGACCGAGCGTGAGCACCAGGCTGACCACAAAAAGAAAGTTGTATCTCTTGAATCGCATTATTTTATCCTCTAGAGTCGGCCCGCGGCCGAGTGCATTGCGATTATGACGGACGCTGCCGCCGGTATCGCTCCGGCGGCGTGTCACAAATCATAACTCTATTCCGCGTCCTTTTCACTTTCCCGTTCGCCCTTCTTACCGAACCTGCGGCGGGCAGCGAGACCGATCGATGCCAGTCCGGTGCCGAATAGAAGTATCGTCATCGGCTCGGGAACAGGCTCAGGCGGCGTTGGCGACGGGTTCGGCGGTGTCGGGGTAACCCCCGGCGTCGGTGTCATTCCCGGCGTCGGCGTGACTTTCGGCGTCGGTGTGACGCCCGGTGTCGGCGTGACGCCCGGTGTCGGCGTGACGCCCGGTGTCGGCGTGACGCCCGGTGTCGGTGTTTGATTGGGCACGGTCGCGGTCGGCGTCGGCGTATCCTTTTTACGCTTGATCAGGATGAAGGCGATAGGAATAGCCGCGAGGCCAAGCAGCGCCCATTTTGGGAAGCCGCGCTTGATGACCTCGCTTTCTTCGCAATCGCACACATCATCTTTGACGATGTCCGTTCTCGTCTCCGTGATCACGCGGCCGTCCTGCTGCTTTTTCTTGTCGTCATCCTCGTCGTCCGTAAGGAACGAGTACTGATCGTCAACGGCAAGCCGCGTAAACATCGTCGTATCGGCCTTGCCCGGACGAGCATTGACGAGTTGGATCACCTCGCCAAAGTCCACCGGCCCGGCCGTGACCTTTGAAAAGCCCGCCATCACCGATACGACGCAAACTACGGAGAGTATCCCTCTTAGATTTATGTTTCTCATGTCTGTAACCCGACTAAACGATATCTACGGCGAAAACCTCTTAGGTCTCCACAGTTCGGTTGGCACTCACTGTCGATTGATTTTTGGGGGCAGTCCGGAAAATATAACAAAAAACTGCGGGCAATGCACCTGTTTTTTGACGAATTTCCGCCTTTTCCAGCCAAAAATACACAAATTCAACTAATTCAGATGGAAAATATGCCTAATCCGGACCATCTTCCAGAGATTTTCAAACTATTTCCGATAATTTTTTCACGTTCGTAAAAGAAAAAACCGGTTACCACAAAATAGTGGTAACCGGCCTGTAATTCCCGAATTCGGGATGTTTGTGCTTACTCCCCGTCGTCGGCTGCCTTCGCTTTTTCTTCCGCGAGAATGGCCTTGCGCGAAAGTTTGACCTTATTGCCTTCCCTGCCGATGCACTTGACCAGGATCTGCTGACCTTCTTTGAGCTCGTCGCGAACGTCCTTCACGCGACGGTCCGAGATCTCGGAAATGTGGAGCAGGCCGTCCAGGCCCGGGATGATCTCGACAAATGCGCCGAAATCGACGATCCGCGAGACCGTGCCGAGGTACGTCTCACCAACCTCAGCCTCAGCCGTCAGGGCCTTAATGCGTGCGATCGCCGCCTGTGCGGCGTCACCGTCGTTGGTCGCGATCATTACGGTCCCGTCGTCCTCAATATCGATCTTGGCTCCGGTTTCTTCCGTGATAGAGCGAATTACCGAACCGCCCTTGCCGATAACATCTCGGATCTTGTCCGGATGTATCTTGATCGTGATGATTCGCGGAGCGTATTGCGACAGTTCCTCACGCGGCCCGGCAAGCGTTTTAGCCATGACCTCGAGTATGTGCAGGCGGCCCTTTCTGGCCTGCTCGAGAGCTTCCTGCAGGATCATAGCGTTGATGCCGCTGATCTTGATGTCCATCTGTAGGGCTGTTATGCCGTCGGCGGTTCCGGTGACCTTAAAGTCCATGTCACCATAATGGTCCTCGGCTCCCGCGATGTCAGACAGGATCGCATAGCGATTGCCTTCCATTACGAGGCCCATCGCGACGCCAGCGACCGGCTTCTTGATCGGTACGCCCGCGTCCATGAGGCTCAGAATACCGCCGCAGACCGACGCCATCGACGACGAGCCGTTCGACTCTGTAATATCCGATACGATACGCAGCGTATACGGAAAATCAGCCTCGTCCGGCAGCACCGCTGCGATCGCACGCCGTGCGAGATTGCCGTGACCGGTCTCACGCCGCGAGGTCGAGCCGAAGCGGCCCGTCTCGCCTACCGAATAGGGCGGGAAATTGTAGTGCAGCATGAACCGCCGATCGATCGTACCTTTCTCAAGGTCGTCCATAAACTGCCCGTCCTGTTTCGTTCCGAGCGTCGTAGTGACCATCGCCTGGGTCTCGCCGCGTGTGAAGAGGGCCGAACCATGCACCCGTGGAAGCCAACTGACCTCGCACGAGATCGGGCGGATCTCTGAGAATTTGCGGCCATCGGGGCGGCGTTTGTTGCCGAGCATGTCTTCGCGAAAGATCTTCTCTTTCAAATGCCCGAAGACCTTTCCGGCCATTGCACGCTTTTCCGGCTCGCCCTCAGGAAAGCTCTCAATGACGTCTTTCTTCAAGGCGTCAAGGCCCGCATAAACCTCGATCTTGTCACGACCGGTCGAATCGAGGGCTTTACGCAGCTTGTCGGCAAACTTCTTCTCTACCTCGGCAAGCACTTTCTCATCGAGCGGTGCGGGCGTGAACTCGCGCTTGGTGATATTCAGGGCTTTGCCAAGCTCTTTCTGCCACAGACACAGTCGCTTGATCTCGCGGTGAGCGAGCATCAAAGCCTCGACCATAACCTTTTCCTCGACCTCGTTGGCCTCGCACTCGACCATGCAGATCGCCTCTTCAGTGCCGGCGACGATCAGATTGAGGTTTGATTCACGTCGCTCGTCATAGGTCGGATTGATCAGGTACTTGCCATCGATCAGGCCGATACGCACGCCCGCGATCGGGTTATAGAACGCAATGTCCGACAAGTAAAGTGCACACGACGCCCCGGTGATCGCGATCACGTCGGGATCGTTGTCCATATCGGCAGATATCACCGACGCGACGATCTGCGTTTCAAAGCGGTAACCGTCGCCAAAAAGCGGCCGCACCGGACGATCGATCATGCGGCAGGTCAGGACCTCTTTTTCATTCGGACGTCCCTCGCGGCGGAAGTAGTTACCCGGAATGCGCCCGGCCGAGAATGAGTTCTCACGGTACTCGACCGTCAGCGGGAAAAAGTCCATGCCCTCACGGGCCGTGCGGGCCGATACGGCGGCGACTAGCAACATCGTGTCTCCGTATCTTATTACGACCGAACCATCGGCCTGTTTAGCGACCTTGCCGGTTTCGACGATCAGGTCCTGATTTCCGACCTTGATCGACTCGTTCAAATATTTTTTTGCCATTTTTTGTTCCTTAAAAACAACGACGAAAGAGCTATGACGTGAAGCCCTTTCGTCGTTTAATCGTTAGATTCGACTAGATCCAAACTTGTCCCGGCAATTTTCGCTGTCACGTTCAGCAGCCTGAGGCAATTTCTTCGAAAGGATCTCTATGTGTTCGGCCCGAAGAAGCCGCATATCTTATCGGCGGAGGCCGAGTTTCTTGATCAGGTCATGATACTGTTCGATATCACGACGCTTCAAGTAATCAAGCAATTTCCTACGACGCGAGACCATCTGAAGCAAGCCTCGACGCGAATTATTGTCCTTCTTATGGATCTTGAAATGCTCTGTGAGCTCATTGATCCTCTGCGTGAGCAGTGCGATCTGTACCTGTGACGAGCCCGTATCGCTATCGTGGGTCCGGTTGTCGGTAACTATCTTCTCTTTCGTTTCTTTAAGTGTTGACATCTTATCTTGCCTTAAATGGTCTCTCCTTTGGGTCGCAGTCCCTCCGCGTACTAGGCACGGAAACCGCGAAAATTAGTGAACAACTAATAACTAATAGTGAATAGCGTTCTGCCTTTATTGTCTATTATTTACGCGGACCGAGCAACTCGCTTTTCACTGTTCACTGATCCCTGTTCAGGTGGTGTCTTAATTTCGCTTTATTCGCGGCTGATCTTCTTAGCCGCGAATGCACGAATTAAGATGCTTACTGTATGAATTGCCACTAGCTTTAGCTAGTGGAATGGATGTCCTAACTGATTTGGGCTTTAGCCCAATGTTCGGCTAAAGCCGGGCAATTCAGGAATACACGAAATTAAGAAAACTACTAAGACTGTATGAATATTTCGCGTGGTGGTCGCCGAAAAAGCCCCAGTGGTGGAGCATTTACCCCTGAGTGGTATGCATAAAACCCGCGAGTGGTGGAGTATTCATTTTTCGCCTTTTCGCCGGTTTGTCCGATAACCACCGCCCGCGAGCCCCGAAATAACGTCAATCCCAACTATGCTCCGAATCGACGCCAACGCCGCTGTGAATGTGAGAACTCTTGTGACCTGCCGCACACCTCCGGCAAAGCGAGAAACTGCCGCCCGTATCGACCTCTCGCACCCCAAAAGGAGGTAGAGGTTCAGTTCTTATCCGCCGAAGGCGGCACATAGCCCCGTCCCTTTAGGGCGGGGGTGGTTTCGAGAGAGATAGTTAAAGGGCGTTTTAACGTCCTTTTAGTCAAGGGCTTTAGCAACCGATCGCTAAAGCCGGTCGGTTTGTAAGCCCGTTAAAACGGGCTCGGGACCGTCTCGGGCTCTAAACCACGCCGTAAACGACGTGGCTATACGCCGCTTCGCGGCAAGGGCAAGCCCTTGGCGAGAATTTAAGGTGCGTCTCTTCCCGAAATTCAACCTGAACCATCACCCAAAATGAAACGCGCTTACCGCCGCTCAGCAATCCGATGTATAATTCCGAAGATTTCCCAAAATGACCATTCAGGAATACATTGACAGCGTTTCGCGTCGTTTTGCGTCGGGCATCACGACCGAGCACAGTTTTCGCGGCGACCTTGAGCGGTTGATCGAATCGCTGGCTGACGTTACGGCGACCAACGAGCCTAAGCGTATCGAATGCGGTGCGCCGGACTATGTGATCACGCGCAAGGGCATTCCTGTCGGCTACGTCGAGGCAAAAGACGTTGGCGTCGATCTCGAAGGCAAAAATCTCAAGGAGCAATTCGACCGATACCGCGATGCGCTCGACAATCTCGCGTTTACCGACTATCTCGACTTTCGGTTTTATGTGAACGGCCTGCCGACGGCGTCGGTCCGCATCGCGGAGATCCGCGACGGCCGGATAGTTCGCGCTTCCCGATAGGTTTGGCGAGTTTACGAGCCTGATAAGAGAGTTTTGCTCGCGCACGCCGCAGACGATCAAGGGCTCGAAGAAGCTGGCCGAGATGATGGCGGAGAAGGCAAAGATACTTGCCTTTATCATCAAGAACGCCCTTGAGGAGGATGCTAGAGTCGGGTGCGTCCACCGATCTGACAAACCAGCTAAAGGCGTTTAAGGATATTGTCATCCACGACCTCGACGCCAAGGCAGTTTGCGGACATGTACGCGCAGACGATCGCGTACGGGATGTTTGCGGCACGGCTGCACGACCGCGACGCTGCCGACCTTTTCGCGGCAAGAGGCGGCCGAGCTGATACCGAAGACAAATCCTTTCCTTCGCAAGCTCTTTCAGTTCATCGCGGACCGATGACCTGGACACGCGTATCGACTGGATCGTCAACGATCTTGCCGACCTCTTTCGTGCGACCGATATCGAGGCGATGCTCAGGAATTTCGGCAAGACGCGGGCCAGCGCAGGATCCGATAATGCACTTTTACGAGACGTTTCTTGCCGAATACGACCCGAAGCTTCGCAAGAGTCGCGGTGTCTTTTACACGCCCGAGCCGGTCGTGGATTTTATCGTTCGCGCGGTGGATGACATCCTAAAGACGCGATTTCGATCTGCCGGACGGGCCTTGCCGACACGAGCAAGACAAAGGTCACGGTCAAAACGACCGGTTGCAGGACGAACGAGCAAAGGCACCGTTTCCGAGGACGTCGAAAAAGAATTTCACCGAGTGCAGATACTCGACCCGGCGACGGGCACCGGCACGTTTCTCGCTGAGGTCATAAAGCAGATACACAAAGGCTTTGAGAATCAACAGGGCGTGTGGGCGACGTATGTTGAGAACACCTGATACCGCGTTTGAATGGCTTTGAACTGCTAATGGCGTCATACGCCATGGCGCATCTCAAGCTCGACCTGCTGTTGGGTGAAGCTGGCGGAGGATGCGGTCCCTGATGCGGCTTCGCCGCCCGATGTGCGGAGCAGCTCTGCTGCTCCGAGCGACGCCCCCTCCGATCGCGGCTCTGCCGCCGCCGGAGCGGAGGCACAGCCTCAAGAGTTTTTTGGTGCCGCCGCCGGTGAAGCAGAGCTTCACCGCAAATAGAGCGGCAGAGCCTGCAGGACACGGGCCGCACCCGCGATTCCAGATCTACCTCACCAACGCCCTCGAGGAGCATCACCCCGACACCGGCACGCTCTGTGCGACGTTGGCTCTCGCTCGAAGCGAACGAAGCTAACCACATCAAACGCGACACGCCCGTAATGGTCGTCATCGGCAACCCGCCGTATAGCCTATCAACCTCGAATCGGGGCGAGTGGATTGAGAGCCGCCGTAGCTTCATATAAGGAAGGACTTGATGAACAGAATGTTAATGCCCTTTCGGACGATTATGTAAAATTCTTGCGCCTCGCCCAGCTAATGATCGAAAAGAGTGGGGTCGGAATTGTTGCAATGGTTACGAATAATTCGTACATCGACGGAATCACTCAGCGACAGATGCGGAAAAGCCTTCAGAGACTTTCGATCGCATCTACATTCTTGATCTTCACGGAAGTACGAAGCGCAAAGGAAAAGGCGCCTGATGGCTCTAAGGATGAGAATGTTTTTGATATACAACAAGGTGTTTCAATTGCGATTCTTGTCAGGTCAGCTAAGGGAGATTCGTCAGTCTTGGTTCGGCACGCTGACCTCCTTGGAACGCGGGCGAATTCGAAGTATTCGAAGCTGATGGGAAATTCTCTAGAAAGTCTTTCATGGAGTGACGTCAACCCATCAGAACCACATTTTTTCTTTGTCCCAAAGAGCGGAAACTACTCGGAGGAGTATGCAATCGGCTTTCCGATATCCGAGCTCTTTGAGGAAAGCGGCAACGGAATCAAGTTTAGAAAGGATAACCTCTTTGGTTAAGAACATGTTCTCGCCTCAAGATGTTCGGCAGATGCTAGAAGATGTGAACAACCTAGCGGAGGACGAACTTTACCGGAAATATGAATTTTACTCCACACCGGATTGGCAACTTGCCGAGAAGCGAAAGCACTTTAAGGAAGACGACTTGGCGAATATTCACGAAATTACTTATCGGCAGTTTGATTCGCGCTTCACATACTACCCGTATGACACCATTGGTGAGATCATCGTTCGCGGCGACTCTCGCCGTAAACTGATGCGAAACTATACGATTTCGCCGAACCTCGGTTTGGTCGTCGGTCGGCAGGGACAGGTCGTCGGCTGACATGCCATGGAATTTGATGACTTCGCGACGACCAAGCCAACCGACATGAATATTTTCTCGTCGGGGCGGCGGGATTAACTTCCCGCTGTATGTATATTCTGCGGCAACTCTCAACCGAATCGCAGAACGACGAGCCGAACAGTCTCCCGATCTAGTCGTCCGAGATCGTCGTTCCGAATGGCCGCTGCAATCTGGCAGATCGTTCGTGACGAGATCGCGGCTGGAGTTGGGCGATCGCGTTTGCCAACGCCGCGCTGCGGCACCCGTGCGGCAATGCCGCGAATGGGCAAGGCCGACGGTGCAGTCTTTGCCCGCTCGACCTGCTCGATTACATCTACGCGGTGCTGCATAGCCCGAGCTATCGCGAGCGTTACAAAGAGTTTCTGAAGATCGACTTTCCGCGCGTGCCTTACCCTGCGGACCGCCGCGACGTTTTGGCGGCTGGTATCGCCCTCGGCGGCGAACTGAGGCAGCTTCACCTGCTCGAATCGCCAAGGTCGAGCGAGTTTGTTACGGGCTTTAATGTGGCGGAGATAACGCGGTCGACAAACCGCGTTCGTCGGAGCCGGCATCCCTGCTCGCCGGCGCAGAGCCGCAGGTGCAGGCGAGGACGCCTGCGGTCCAGACGGGACGATGTACTTTATCAACCCGCTGCAGTACTTCGACGAACGTCGCCGCGGTCGCGTGGAATTTTTACATAGGCGGCTATCAGCCCGCGCAAAAGTGGCTCAAGGACCGAAAGGGTCGCACGCTGAGCTACGAAGACATCCTCCATTACCAAAAGGTCATCGTCGCCCTCACCGAAACAGAGCGCCTGATGGGCGAGATCGATGCTGCATGGAGTCCAGGCGGCGACACCGAGGCTGCGTGGGCCTCAGAGGCCGAGGACAGGCTTGACGCGTACGAAAAGGGTGAGATCGAGGCATCGCTGGCTGAGGATGTGATCGATAGAGCAAAGAAGTCTCTAACGTGAGAATTGGACTAAAGCCCCATAAATTAAGAGACATATGACCTCCACCTGAAGGTGGAGGCAATTCATGAAGAGACGGCTTTTGCCTTTTTTGCCTTTTAGTTGACTTCGTACTTGAACTCTTCCATGAACTTGGTCGAAAAATTCCCTTTCTGGAAATTCTCGTCGGCCATGATCGCCTTATGGAGCGGGATCGTGGTCTTTATGCCTTCAACGACCATCATGTCCAGGGCACGCTGCATACGGGCGATCGCCAGATCGCGCGTGCGGGCATGGACGATGAGCTTGGCGATCATCGAATCGTAATAAGGCGGGACCACATAACCGGGATAAACGGCCGTATCGACACGAACGCCCGGGCCGCCGGGAATATTGAAAGCCGTGATGCGGCCGGGGCTTGGCGTGAATTTCACGGGGTCCTCCGCATTGATCCGGCACTCGATCGAATGACCCATGATCTGCACCTCGTCCTGCGTGTAACCGATGTTTCTCACCCGTCGCGATCCGCACCTGATTGCGAACGATGTCGGCCAGAGTCACCATCTCGGTCACCGGATGCTCGACCTGGATTCGAGTGTTCATCTCCATGAAATAGAAGCTGCCGTCCTCATCCAGTAAAAACTCGAAAGTGCCCGCACTTGAATAACCGATCTCCTGACAGGCCTTTACCGCAACGGCCCCCATTTGCTCTCGCAGTTCCTTTGAGATCGCCGGCGACGGGGCCTCTTCCAGAAGCTTCTGGTGCCGACGCTGGATCGTGCATTCGCGTTCGCCAAGATGGATCGTGTTGCCGTGCTCGTCCGCAAGCACCTGGATCTCGATGTGACGCGGACGCTCGACATAACGCTCGATGTAAACCGAACCGTTCTTGAATGCGGCTAAAGCCTCGGCCTGTGCGGTTTCGAGGTTGTCAGCGAGTTCACTCTCCTCACGCACGATACGCATTCCGCGCCCGCCGCCGCCGGCTGCGGCCTTGATGATCACCGGAAAACCGATCTCGAGGCGAGCTTTTTCGCCTCTGCTGCGGATTCGATCGGATCCGGGCTGCCCGGCAGGATCGGAACTCCGGCCGCGGTCATCGTTCGCCGGGCCTCGACCTTATCGCCCATCATCGCGATGACTTCCGCTCGCGGCCCGATGAACTTGATATTGCAATCGTCGCAGATAGTGGCGAAGGTCGCAGATTCGGCCAAGAAAGCCGTAGCCCGGATGAACCGCGTCGACATTCGTGATCTCGGCTGCCGAAATGATCGCGGGAATGTTGAGATAGCTCTCAGCGGATGGCGGCGGACCGATACAGATCGCCTCGTCAGCGTATCTGACGTGCAGCGCTTCGCGGTCGGCCTCCGAATGTACGGCGACGGTCTTAATGCCCATCTCCTTACATGTCCAGATGATCCGACAGGCGATCTCGCCCCGGTTAGCTACAAGAATTTTGCGTATATCACGCATAAACTGCATGTCCAAAGTCTAAAGTCCAACGTCCAAAGTCGGCAGGGTGCGCGATTCACTTTGGACCTTGGACTTTAGACTTTGGACTATTTTTTTACTCCAAACAATGCCTGGCCGAATTCGACGGGCTGGCCGTTCTCGACGTAGATCTTGACGATCTCGCCCGAAACCTCGGCCTGGATCTCGTTCATTAGCTTCATCGCTTCGACGATACAAACCGTCGATTCGGGACCGACATTTGTCCCTTCGCTGACATACGGGTCCTTATCAGGGCCCGGGGAACGATAGAAGGTACCGACGATCGGCGATACGATCTTGTGCAGCTCCGCGTCGGTCATCGACCGGCGCTTCCGGCGTTGCAGGAGCAGCAGGTGCCGGTGCCGCAGGTGCTGTCGCCTGTACAACCGCCGATGCGGCCATCTTGCTCAACCGGACGCGAATATTCTCGTTCTCAAATTCAAAGTCGGTGAAGCCGTGCTCGTTCACCAAAGCGGCGAGAGCCTGAAGCTCATCCATGTTGAATGACGGATCATTCAACTGCTTTTTGTCGTTCTTTTTGTCCACGCCGTCCTGCGCCTTTGCCGAAGCCGAATCAGTCATTTGTCTGGCCTCCTCGCGGCGAGCCTAGCCCTTGGCCGCCATTTCCTTGGGATTATCGACCAACTCTATCACAGCCATCTCGGCGTTGTCGCCCTGACGGTGGCCGAGACGGATGATGCGTGTGTATCCGCCGTTGCGGTCCTTATAGCGGCGCGCCGAGTTCATCAAAGAGCCGCTTCACGGCTTTAACGCCCGCGGTCCGCTCGATGGGTTCCTTCGCCTCGCCCTTTTTACCGCGAAAACGACTCGCAGCGAGCTTGAACGTCGAGTTGCCCGCGTGGAAGAACCTTGCGGCCTGCCGCCTGAGATGAACCTCGCGTGCCCGGGCGCCATCGCCCTCAAGGTCCTGGGCCTTTCGCGCAAGTGTGATCACCTTCTCAACAAAGGGACGCAGTTCTTTCGCCTTTTGGATCGTCGTGACAAGGTGCTCGTTATCGGCGTTTATCAATGACATCGCCATATTGCGGAGCATCGACATGCGGTGCTCAGACGTCCGTCCCAGTTTACGATGTGCCTTTTTGTGTCTCATTTCTCTAGTCCAGGTCGCGTCCGCCCGAGCCCGGGATCGGATTTCCCTGTTCGTCAAAGTCCATACCAAAATCCAGGCCCATACCGTGCAGCATGTCCTTGATCTCGGTCAGCGATTTCTTGCCAAAATTCTTCGTGTTCAGCATGTCCTTCTCGCTGCGGCGGATAAGGTCGCGGATCGAGCGGATATCGGCGTTCTTGAGGCAGTTGTACGAGCGGACCGAAAGCTCGAGCTCATCAACCGACTTGTCGAGCAGATCGTTCCGCATCAGCGGCGGACGCGCGATGTCCTCGTACTTGTACTCTTCTTCCTCTTCCTCAAAATTGATGAAGATCGACATGTGATCCTTGACCAGCTTCGCAGCAAGTCCGATCGAATCTTCAGGCTTTACCGAACCGTCCGTCCAAACTTCGAGCGTGAGACGGTCGTATTCGGTATTCGAACCCTGACGCGTCTTATCGACCGCGTAGTTGACCTTCTTGATCGGCGTGTGGACAGAATCGATCGGTATGTACCCAACCGAAAGGTCCTCGTCGTTATTGAATTCTGCCGAGACATAACCGCGGCCCGCGCTTGAGCCGCATCTCGATATTCAGACTGCCACCCTGGCTGATAGTCGCGATATGCACCTCGGGATCGAGGATCTCGACATCACCGTCAGCTTCAATATCGCCGCTCATTACAACGCCCGCACCTTTCTTGCTGATAGAGAGCGATTTAGGTCCGGTCCCGTGGAGCGTGAAGGGCACCTGCTTGAGATTAAGGATCACGTCGGTCGCGTCTTCGACAACGCCTTTGATCGACGAAAATTCGTGCTCGACACCTTCGATCTTAACAGCCGTGATCGCTGCCCCTTCGATAGACGAAAGAAGAGCCCGACGGATCGAATTACCGATAGTAGTTCCGAATCCCCGCTCAAAGGGAGCGGCGTGAAACTTGCCGTACCGTTCCGTCAACGTCTCTGTATCGACGTTGAGCCGGCTCGGCATTTGAAAATCTGTCCAATGATTGGTCTGTGTCATATTTGTTCTTTTTTGTCCAAAAGGTTGGCTTTGTCCCCGAACGGCTAAAGAGAAGAACGACTCTTCATGCCCGGCTACTTCAGCCAACCCGCCAAATAACTACTTACTGTAGAGCTCAACGATCAACTGCTCGTTGATATTCGCGTCGATGTCGTCACGCTTCGGCAGAGCCGAAACCGTAACCGACAATTCCTTGTTCACCGAGCTCAGCCACTGCGGACGGCCGCGGCCAACTGCCGTCTGACCACGCGCCTTCGACGTGCGGATTCTTCTGGCTGTCGGCCTTGACGGCGACAATGTCGCCCGCCTTGACCTGAAACGAAGGAATATCTACCTTACGGTCGTTGACCGTCACGTGACCGTGATTGACCAAGCTGACGCGCCTGACGACGTGAGGTCGAGAAACCCGAACGGTAGACGACATTGTCCAGTCGGCGTTCGAGCATGAAAAGCAGGTTCTCGCCCGTAACGCCTTTTTGGCGGCGAGCTTTCTCGAAGTAGTTGCGAAACTGCTTCTCGAGGATAAAGTAAATGCGCTTTACCTTCTGCTTTTCGCGGAGCTGCTCACCGTAGCCCTGAACCATCTTGCGACGGGCCGCACCGTGCTGTCCCGGAGGGTTGGTCCCGCGTTTCTCGATAGCACACGACGGTTTGTAACACCGGTCGCCCTTGAGGAATAACTTTCCACCTTCGCGGCGGCACAGGCGGCACACCGCATCTCTATATCTAGCCATAATTTACTTTCTGCCTCCGCCTCTACTGGGCGGAAAAGTTTACAGGCACGCGGCCCTTCTTCCTTTCGATAAACTCAGATCTCAAGTTTGAGATCTGAAAACAAAACATCAAACCCTGCGCCGCTTTGGCGGCCTGCAGCCGTTGTGCGGGATCGGCGTGGTATCGCGGATCGACGTCACGCGAATGCCGACCTGGCTGACTGCCCTGATAGCGGACTCACGTCCGCCGCCCGGCCCTTTAACGCGAACTTCAACCTCGCGCATACCGGCGTCGAGCGCCTTGCGTGCCACCTCTGTTGCTGCCTGCTGGGCGGCGAACGGTGTTCCCTTACGGCTGCCGCGAAAACCGCGAGCCCCCGACGAACACTGAGCGACAAGGTTGCCCTCGGCATCGGTGATCGAGATGAGCGTGTTGTTGAACGACGCCGAGATATGAACGATCCCGTAGGGAATGTTCTTTTTCTCTTTCTTCTTAAAAGTCTTTTTCTTGGTCGCTGCTGCTTTAGCCATAATCAGTTGTCGGTGGTCAGTGGTCAGTTGCCGGAGATAACGACCGTCAGAAATTCTGACAACCGACAACCGACAACTGCCAACTATTTCTTACCTGGAGCCTTCTTCTTGGCAACGGCCGCTTTCCTGCGGACCTTTGCGTGTACGCGCGTTCGTGTGTGTCCTTTGACCGCGGACGGGCAGACTGCGGCGATGACGAAGACCGCGATAGCAGCCGATATCCATCAGCCGCTTGATGTCCATCTGGACGCGCTTGCGAAGGTCGCCCTCGATCTCACCCTCGGAATCAAGCAGAGCTGCGGATCTTGTTCAAGATCATCTTCGCTAAGGTCTTTGATCTTCGTGTGAATATCGACGCCGGCCTTACCGAGAATGTCGGTCGCACGCGATTTGCCTATACCATAAATATAGGTCATTCCGATCTGAGCCCGTTTGTTGGGCGGTAGGTCAACTCCTGCTATACGAGCCATATTTCTCTTATCCCTGTCGTTGCTTGTGCTTGGGGTTCTCGCAAATGACGCGAACGACGCCCTTGCGGTGGATCACCTTGCACTTATCACACATTTTCTTTACCGAAGGCCTTACTTTCATGGTTCCTCTCTCGACATACCACTACGCATAGCGTGCTGATGCCTTGGACAAACTATTAATATTAGCTATTCTGGCCGCATCTTTCAAGTCACGCGGCGACCATTTCTAGCTCTCGTCGCAGTCCGCGCCCGTTTTTGCTCTTTTGTGAGCGTCAATATCTCCGGGCCGTCGGCCGTTACAGCCAGCGTATGCTCGGCGTGGGCGGACGGTTTGCCGTCGAGCGTAACAACGGTCCATTTGTCGCTCAAAGTGCGCGTTTCGTGCGTCCCGAGATTGAGCATCGGCTCGATCGCAAAGCAATAGCCGGCTCGGATCTTTTCTTTTGTCCCCTGACGTCCGTAATTCGGGATCTGCGGGGATTCGTGCATATGACGGCCGATGCCATGTCCGGTGTAATCCCGCACGATGCCGTACCCGAATTTCTCGGCATGCTGCTGAACGGCCCATCCGATATCGCCGACCCGGTTACCGATACGCGAGGCCTGAATGCCGAAATCGAGGCATTCCTCGGTGACTTTAATTAGTTGTTTCAATTCGTCTGTGATCTCGCCGACCGGCAGTGTCATCGCAGTATCGCCAACAAATCCGTCAAAGGTCGCAGCCATATCGAGCGAGACGATGTCGCCTTCTTCAAGAGGATCGTTCTTTGAAAAACCGTGAACTATCTCGTGATTCACCGATGCGCAGATCGCATAGGGAAAGCCGTGATACCCGATAAAAGTAGGGATCGCCCCGGCGTCTCGGATCATGCGGTCGGCAGCGTCATTAAGCTGCATCGTCGAAATGCCCGGTTCCACCATTACCCGCAAAGCCTCGCGTACTTCTGCGATGAGTTCGCCCACGGCGCGCATCTTGTCGAGATCTTTTGCGGATTTAGCGATGATCATTGGATAAGTCCTTCGATCTCACGATAAATGTCTTCAACGTCGCCGGTGCCGTCAACCTTAAGCAGCCGCCCCGAACGCTCGTAATATTCGATGAGCGGTTGGGTGTTCTTCTGGTATGTATCCAGACGCGTCGTTACACTCTCTTCGTTGTCGTCAGCCCGGTGGTCGAGTTTCGATTCAGGATGATCGTCGCAAAACCCTTCGATGCGCGGCGGACGTGAATACACATTGTAGATCTCGCCGCAGACAGGACAACTACGGCGGCCCGTGAGCCGTTTGAGCAGTTCGTCCTTCGGCACATCGACCTCGATCGCTTGTATTTCCTTGCCCTGTTCCTTCGCCAGTTCTTCCAACTGCTCAGCCTGAACGGCCGTCCGCGGATAGCCGTCGAGCACGTAACTACCTTTAGTGTCAGGTTTTGAAGTGCGTTCCCGGACGATCCTGTAAGTAATGTCGTCTGAGATCAGCTTGCCTGATGCCATTATTTCCTGAACTTCGCGGGCAAGAGCCGTGTCAGCTCTCTTCATCTCACGAAACATATCGCCCGTCGAGATCTGCGGAATACCACGCCGCTCCTCAAGAAGCCGCGCCTGCGTTCCTTTCCCGGCTCCGGGTGCACCGATCAATACAATGATCTTTTCCATACGTTAACCGCAGAGACGCCGAGACGCAGAGGGAAGAAAAATCAAGTGATCCTTCTCCGCGTCTCTGCGTCTCCGCGGTTCAAATTCTGCTAAGCCCGCCTGCCTCGAAGCCGTGAGCCCGAGCCAAGAAATCCTTCGTAATTACGCATCACAAGCTGCGCTTCGATCTGCGCCGCCGTATCCATCGCAACGCCAACGAGGATCAGCAAGCTGGTACCGCCAAAAAAGAATTGATATCCAAGGCCCGTCGGTATCCAGTTAAGTCCGGGAGTACCGCCAAGGAACGTATCGACCGAGGTACCGATGAACGGAAGCCGCGCGACCTTAAAGCCACTCAGCAACAGTTGCGGCACGAACGCGACGAATGCCAGATACAACGCACCGACCGTTGTCAGCCGCGTAAGTATCGAATTCAAATATTCCGCTGTTGGGGCACCGGGACGAATGCCCGCAATAAAGCCACCGTGCTTGCGCAGATTATCAGCGACCTCGTCGGTATTAAAGATGATCGTGATGTAAAAGAACGTGAATATCACGATGAGCGACAAGAACACGAATTCGTAATACGGATCACCGCCGTGAAACTGCTGAAAGAACGCGTAGACCTGCGCCCACGTAGAATTGGGCTCATTCGGGTCGGGCGGAAACGCCGAGAACAATGTCTGCGGCATCGCAAGCACCGACGACGCGAAAATCACAGGAATCACGCCGCCCATGTTGATCTTGAGCGGCAGGCTCGTCTCCTGTCCTCTGAATGTCTGGCTGCCGACGCGACGGCTCGCATAGCTTATGGCTATGTTACGCCTTGCCGACTCGACATAGACGATCAGCGCGATCAGCGCGACCATTACGACGACCAAGAAGATCACACCGAGCGTCTGCACCGGATCACCGGCCCCGACGCGGCCCATCACTTGCATGACGCCACTCGGCAGACCGATCACGATACCGGCGAAGATCAGCAGCGAGATTCCATTGCCGACGCCACGCTCAGTGATCTGCTCGCCGAGCCACATGACAAAGACCGTACCCGTGGTAAGTGTTATAACGACCATCGCCGTTGCCCACCAGGTCTCGGCGATGATGTTATTCCGCGACAGCCACGTAGCGACAAAGAAAGTTTGTACGGCACACAGTACGACGGTCGAATAACGCGTCCACTGGTTCATCTTCTGCCGACCGACCTCGCCCTCTTCCTGGATCTTCTTCATCGCAGGCGAGAGCACCGGCAGGAGCTGCATAATGATCGACGCCGTGATATAAGGCGTCACGCCGAGAGCAAAAACGGAGATGGTCCTGAAATTTCCGCCTGAGAAAAGGTCGAGCACGCCGAGCAGCGTTCCCGCTACCTCGCCCCAAACGCGTTCGAGTTGAACCCTGTTAATGCCCGGTGCCGTCACATGGGCACCAAGGCGATATACCGCCAACATTCCGAGCGTGAAGAGGATACGCTTCCTCAGCTCGGGGATCTTGAACATGTTCTGGACGGCGCTAAAAAACTTCTCCATATATGTGTCGGTTCTTATTTACCGAATACTTATTCTGCCGCTAGGGGCCGCCGCAGGAGTCTTGACGATAACGGTCGCTGTTCCGCCGGCCTTTTCGATCTTTTCTTTCGCCGCCTTGGTGAAGCGATGGGCCGAGATCTTAATGGCCTTCGTCAGTTCACCGTTGCCGAGGATGACGAGGTCATGCTTTGCCTTCTTGATCAGACCGCGTTCGTGCAGCATCTCGGGCGTCACTTCGTCGCCGGCATTGAAGTTATTGTCGATCTTCTCAAGCGCGATCTCGATCCACTGTTTCTTGAAGATATTAGTGAATCCGCGCTTCGGCAGACGACGCTGGAGCGGCATCTGACCGCCCTCAAAGCCGGGCCGGCTCGAATATCCTGAGCGCGACTTCTGGCCCTTGTGACCACGGCCTGCGGTCTTGCCAAGCCCGGAGCCCGGGCCTCGACCGACGCGTTTTTTCTTGTGCGTAGATCCCGGAGTCGGATGCAGATTGTTTAACGATAAAGCCATCTTTCCCTCTTATTCAACGATCCGCAGCAAATGCGGGACTTTTGCGACGATACCGCGGCTCGCCGGAGAATCCGGGCGCGTTACCGTCTGATTGAGCTTCGTGATGCCGAGGCTCTTTACGATATCCTTTTGTTTCTTCGCGTAACCGATCATCGACCTGTAATACTGGATCTTGATCTGCTCTCCGCTCGTTTCTGCTTTCTTTGCCATCTCGATATTTTCGAATTTCGATTTGCAATTTGCGATTATCTTGACGATTTGCTTCCTATCGATCGAAAATCGCAAATCGCAAATTAAACCAAGTCCTCGACCTGCTTTCCGCGAAGCCTCGCAACCTCGATCGGGTCCTTCATCCGTGTCAGGCCGTTAAACGTCGCTCGGATCACATTGTGATTATTGTTAGATCCGAGGATCTTTGTACGCACATTGTGAACGCCCAGCGACTGCAGCACGGCACGCACGGCTCCACCGGCGATAACGCCAGTTCCCTGAGCGGCCGGCTTGAGCAGCACGCGGCCCGCGCCGTATTCGCCGATAAGTTCATGCGGCAGCGTGCCATCGATCAGCGGAACGCGGATCAGGTTATTCTTGGCCGACTCGACCGCCTTCTTGATCGCGTTCGGGACCTCTTTTGCCTTTCCGGTGCCAAATCCAACGTGTCCCGCTTCATCACCAACAACTACGAGCGCGGCGAACGACATGTTCTTGCCGCCTTTTACGACTTTGGTGACGCGGTTGATCGAGATCAGCTGGTCCTTCAATATCAGGCCGTTGGGTGAGATTCTCTGCTTAGTCATTTTGATCGTTACCTTCGGTCTCGGCCGCCTCGGCAGCCTTATCATTTGCCGGTCCTGACGTCTCGTGTTTGTTCAAACCGGCCTCACGCGTCGCGTCAAGCAATGCCTTTACGCGGCCGTGATAGACGTAACCGCCGCGGTCGAACACAACGGTCGAAACGCCCGCCTTCTGTGCCCTTTCGGCGATCGTCTTGCCCACGGCCTTGGCGGCCTCGACGTTACCGCCGGTCTTGAGGCCAAGCGATTTCTCGATCGTCGATGCGGTCGCGAGCGTTGTGCCGGTGCCGTCATCGATGACCTGAGCATAGATGTGATGCAGGCTCCTAAACACTGCCAGTCTCGGCCGCTCGGCCGTACCGCGCACTTTCTTCCGAATCCGGCTATGTACGCCTTGGCGAATATCTGCTCTGCTCTTCTGTCCCATAACTCTATTACCTATTTACCGGTCTTGCCTGGCTTCAGCCGATAGTACTTGTCAGCATATCGGACACCTTTGCCCTTATAAGCATCGGGTTTGCGCAGACGATTCAATTCCGCTGCGACCTGCCCGAGCATTTGCTTGTCAATGCCGCTCAAGGTGATCGTCGTCTGATACTGATTGATCGACGTCTTCGTGTTGACACGTTCGGTTTTAGCGTCGATCCCGTCGGGTAGTGCGTACTCGATCGGATGCGAATATCCAAGTGCGAAGACGATCTTCTTGCCCTGCACGTCCGCTTTATAACCGACACCGACGATATCGAGATCCTTAGAGAATCCTTCTGTGACACCGACGACAGCATTGTTAGCCAGCGCTCGGGCCAGGCCATGAAACGCGGCCTTGTCGTCACTCGATCGCTCCGCGACCAGGCTGCCGTCCTCTTGTTTGAACGTAACACCAGCCGGTATCGGGGTCGTCAGGGTGCCTTTCGGGCCTTTTACTTCCATTGCCGATTCATTAATCGTCACGGTCACGCCGGACGGTATACTGATCGGTTTTTTTCCTACTCGTGACATAACTCTACCTTAATAGATCTCAGCGAGGATCTCGCCGCCGACATGTTCAGCGCGACGCGCGTTTGCCGCTCATCAGCCCTTTTGACGTCGAAACGATATTCACGCCGTATCCGCCCAAAACTCTCGGGATCTCTTCGGATCCGACATAAACTCGCCGGCCCGGACGCGACACGCGTGAGAGGTGCGTGATCGACGACTGTCCCTTTGCATCGTAGCGAAGAAAGACACGGATCATGTACTTTGACGCCCTCGCCCTTGGTCGAAAAATTATTGATGTAGCCCTCGTCCTTGAGGATGCGAGCGACCTCCATCTTTAGCTTTGAGCCCGGAATATCGACACGTGGATGCTTCGCGGCAATTGCGTTGCGTATCCGTGTCAGCATATCGGCTATTGGATCTGTCATTCTAATTAACTCCGTAAGTGATTATGGTCGTGTTCGGCCTATTAATATGTTGGGCCGCCTGCCGTAATGAAAACTACCAACTCGACTTAACGACGCCTGGGATCTGTCCCTCGAGAGCAAGGCTGCGTAAGGCGATCCGCGAAACGCCAAACTTACGCAAATACCCGCGTGTACGCCCTGACTGCGAACATCGGTTACGCACCCGAGACGGGCTGGCATCACGCGGCATCTTTTGCAGGCGGATCACGGCCGCGTCGACTTGCTCGGGCGACGACTTGGGATCGTTAATGATCTTTTTCGCAGCCGCTCGACGCTCGGCATAGAGCTTGACCGTGTCCTTGCGTCGATTGTTCTTAACAACTTTGCTGATCTTTGCCATAAAAGTTTATTGCCTAAAAGGCATGCCCAGCGCTTTCAGCAGCGAGCGGGCCTGATCGTCGTTCGTAGCCGTGGTGACGATCGAAATGTTCATTCCACGTGTCTTGTCGACCTTATTAAAGTCGATCTCAGGGAAAATAAGCTGTTCGCGGACGCCGAGCGTATAATTGCCGCGCCCGTCGAAGGCTTTTGCCGACACTCCGCGAAAATCGCGAACTCGCGGCAAAGCGACCGAGATCAAGCGGTCGAGAAACTCGTACATCCTGCTGCCGCGAAGTGTCACCATCGTGCCAATGGTCATTCCCTGACGCAGCTTAAATGCCGCGATGGACTTCTTGGCCTTTGTGATCACCGGCTTTTGACCGCTGATGGTCTTGAGTTCCTCGGTCGCAACATCCAGGATCTTGGCGTTTGCCGAAGCTTCGCCGAGGCCCATGTTCAAAATGATCTTCTCGACTCGCGGTATCGCCATCGGGTTCTTTATCTCGAACTCTTTAGCGAGCGCCGGGGCGATATCGTTCTTGTATTTTTCTCTTAGTCTAGCCATGTTTTTGACCTTCTCCTTTGGTGTTTCGGCGTCTCGGAGCTCATCGATAGGTCGTCCCGTTTCCAAACTAAAACTATTCCTTCTCTTCCTTCGCAGGTGCCTCTTCCTTAGCTGGTGCCTCTTCGGCTCTCGGCCGGCTCGCCGGTCTCGTCGTCATCAGCCTTCTTGGATTCTTTCTTAGCCCACGCCAGCTCTGCTATTACCTGGCCGCTCTTGGCGACCCGGACCTTCTGGCCGTCACGAACCTCGTACTTCACCCGCGTCGGCTTGCCGGTCGCGGGATCGATCAACGCAACATTCGAGATGCTGACCCACGCTTCCTGCTCGAATATGCCGCCTTCGCGGTTCATCTGGGGAACGGGCTTCCGGTGACGTTTGACGATCATCGCACCCTCGACCTTTACCTTCTGCGTACGGGCGTCGACCGCGATCACCTTGCCGCGATACGGCTGGCGTTTACCGGTACTGTCGTAACGGTTAAATTCCTTGCCCGCGATAAAGACGACCTGGTCGCCGCGCTTGATCCTGCTGTTAACTGTTCCTGTCTTCGCGGCTTTCATTTCTTTACCTGATAGGACGTATGAGTCCCATATGACCTATTTGTCCTATATTACCTCCGGTGCGAGCGAAACGATCTTCATAAAGTTCTTCTCGCGAAGTTCGCGTGCCACCGGTCCAAAAACACGTGTTCCGATCGGCGTATCGTCATCCTTGATAAGCACCGCAGCGTTTTCATCAAAGCGAATATAAGTTCCGTCCTTGCGGCGAACTTCTTTTCGGGTTCTAACGATCACCGCGTTATAAACCTTACCTTTCTTCGCCGTTCCGTCCGGCGAGGCTTCTTTTACGGTAACCTTGATCTTGTCGCCTAGGCGGGCGATCTTGCTGGTCGAACCGCCGATCGGCATGATCATCTCGACGCGTTTTGCACCCGAATTGTCTGCGACCGTTAAAGAGGTCTGCATCTGAATCATAACTTTGTACTCCGTTCGAATCTGGTCAGAGCTGCAATCAGTCCGACTCCATAACACGGACCGCTCTATTTCCGCTTTCTGAATAATCTCCACCACACGCCAGCGCTTTCTTGCCGAAAGCGGTCGGGTTTCGACAATTCGTACCTTGTCGCCGATCTTGGCTCCGAGTTCGTCGTGCGCCATGAAATTCTTACGCTTCTTGATGTATTTGCGATAGATCGGATGTTTGACCAGACGATCGACGCGGACAGTAACTGTCTTCGTCATCTTGTCCGACGAAACAATGCCGACCCTTTCCGCTCGCTTGTGCGCCTTTTTCACTGGCACGTCCGTTGCCGCCGCCACTGTCTCAGCCTTCTTCGCCTTTGGAGCCTTTTTCGGCTTTTCCTCAACAGGCGCGGCCTCGATCGGTGTTCTCTTCAACCGCTCGCAGCCTCAACCGGCGTTTCCTCAGCGGGAGCGGCCTCGGCCGCAGTTTCCTCGACCGGTGTCTCCACGGCCGTCAGTTTCGGTCGTTTCTATCTCTTCTTCGCTCTTCTTCTTTGGCATTTATTCTATCTTCTAGCCTTAGGCTTGCGCGGTCTTGGCCTCAGCCTCTTTCTTGCTGATCAGGGTGTAAACTCTTGCAAGCGTCTTCTTCTCACGACGAATGTCCTTGACGACTTCGCCAACGCCGAGGTCTTGTGAAACTTCAACCGAAACAGCGATTCCTTCAGCGTGTCGGCCTGGTCTTTCAGTTCGTCCACGCTCATGTCGCGAAGCTGATCCATTTCTTCTTTTCGTTTCATTCTCTTAAACTATGCCTCCTTCAAGATCGGCACGGGTTACAAATTTCATCTTGATCGGCAGCTTCTGTGCCGCAAGCCGCATTGCTTCGCGGGCAAACTCCTCATGGACGCCCTGGATCTCATACAAAATTCTTCCCGGTTTTACAACTGCAACCCAATGATCCGGAGCTCCTTTTCCTTTACCCATACGGGTTTCAGCCGGTTTCTTGGTGATCGGCTTGTCAGGAAACATTCTGATCCAGATCTTTCCGCCGCGTTTGACGTGACGCGTCATCGCGATACGAGCCGCTTCGATCTGCCGGTCCGTAATCCAACCCGCCTCCAATGTTTTGAGTCCAAAATCACCAAAGTTGAGCTTCTCGCCGCGCGTTGCTTTTCCGCGCATACGACCTTTCATCACTTTTCGGTGCTTGACCTTTTTCGGCATTAACATAACTTACCTCTCCGTCTTGCAACTGCCTACTGCCCGCTCGCCTACTCATCGTCTCGTCGTCTCTTCTCGGTCCGCGATCACGTCATCGCACCGCGATTCAACTTTTACTTCATTCATCGGATCGGTCGTCGTTCCGCGAGCCATTGAGGCATTCGGATCGAGAATCTCGCCGCGATAGATCCAGACCTTTACGCCGATAATTCCAAATGTTGTCAACGCTTCAGCAAAACCGAAATCGATATCGGCACGAAGCGTGTGCAGCGGCAGTTGTCCTTGCAAAGACCATTCCGTTCGGGCGATTTCCGCTCCGTTCAAACGACCTGCGATCATTACCTTGATTCCCTGCGCGCCAAAACGATGCGTTTCTTCGATCGTCTTCTTCATCGCACGGCGAAAAGCGATACGCTTTTCAAGCTGCTGTGCGATCTTCTCAGCCTGAAGCTGAGCATTCAGTTCCGGATGACGAATCTCCTGGATCGAAACGATCACGTCGCGTCCGGTCTTTCTCGATAAGTCTTCCCTAAGCTTTTCGATCTCCGTACCTTTTCGACCGATGATAATTCCCGGGACGCGAGGTGTAAATGATGATCTTCAAACGATTTGCCGCTCGTTCGATGTCGATATGCGAAACGCCAGCGCCCATAAACTTTTTCTTAAGATCGCGCTTAAGCTTGAGATCTTCTGCCAAAAATTCGGCAAATTCATTTCTTCGCAAACCAGTGCGAATGCCAATCTTTGTTGTATCCGACTCTAAATCCGTACGGATGAACTTTCTGTCCCATAATTTTATTGCCTTTCGAGGTCCTCGTTAATGTCCTGCTGCTTCGCATCCGCCGGCTTTGTCTCATTCAGCGACGCAGTTGTTTGCGTTTCAACGTTCTTCGCGTCAGCGACTTCTGCCGCTTTCGTCGGCTTCGGCATTCTGCTGCAGCTTCGTTATCGTCAGCCGCAACGATTTCGCGTCGACTTCTTCGATCGGCTTCCGATGTCTTCATCGGCGGCGGCCTTCATATCCTGCTGCCGTCGGCTTCGACCGGTGTCGGCACTCAACTCGTTCGGGTGCGGCGACCACCGGCGTCTCGACCTCTTCGGCCTTGCCTTTTTGCTTCAGCCTCTTTTCCGCCGGCTTCGCCGCTTTGCCTTCGGCTGCCGCTTTGGAGCTGCCTTCGCTGCCGAGCTTCTTGCCCATCCGGCACGGATTTGCCTCGGCTGCCGTGTTCTTCAATTCCTTCTCGGACTTCGGCTGTTCGTCGCTCGAAACCTGGATCGTGATATGGCAATAATGACGCTGCTCCCGATACGCACGACCCTGCGGTGCCGGACGCAGACGGCGTCGATTCTTTGTGCGGTCCCATATCGACAAAACAGGACTTTACCCAGAGATCGTCAGGATCGATCGCGATATTCTCCTGCTCCGCCTTGATATGTCGCATTGGCAATCGCCGAACGCAGGCATTTCGCGATCGGTTCTGCCGCACGTTTGTTTGTAAACTTCAGAATCGACAAAGCCTGCGAAACATTCCGCCCGCGAATCAAATCAATCACAAGCCGTGTTTTTCGCGGCGAGCCTTTCAGATATTTTGTCTTTGCTATCGCTTCCATATTCTTTGTGAATTGTCGATTGTCATTTGTCAATTGGCAGTTACAATCGCAATTAACCATTGACAATCGACCAATTACCAACTATTTCCTCTTCGCCGCTTTCTCAGCTTTTGTTCCCGGATGTCCTTTGTACATTCTGGTCGGGAAAATTCACCAAGCTTATGGCCGACCATATTTTCGGTAACAAAAACCGGAATATGACGTTTGCCGTTGTGAACGCCGAAGGTCATTCCGACCATATCCGGCGTGATCGTCGAACGTCGCGACCAGGTTTTGATCGCCTGCGGTTTCGCTCCGCCTTCCTGAGATCCGCCGTAGAGTCTTCTGGACGCTCAGATCAATAAACGGTCCTTTTTTTAATGAACGTGGCATAATTCTAATTCGATTTCGGATTGCCGATTGCAGAATGGATTTTATTCATCATTCATCATTCATCATTCATCATTTTCTTCTTCTGTCGCGCACGATCATATTGTTCGTGCGTTTATTTCTACGTGTTTTGTAACCGCGTGTCGGTTGTCCCCAAGGAGTAACCGGATGGCGTCCACCCGAGGTTTTACCTTCACCACCGCCATGCGGGTGATCGACCGGATTCATCACGACACCGCGAACTTTCGGTCGCGTGCCCATCCAGCGCGAACGTCCGGCTTTACCAAGCGAAACATTCTCATTTTCCTGTTTCCGACCTGTCCGACCGTTGCCATAGCAAACCACCGGAACCTTGCGAACCTCACCGGAAGGCATTCTCAGCTGCGCATAATCGCCTTCTTTTGCAACGATCTGCGCAAATCCGCCGGCCGATCGAACAAGCTGTCCACCTTTTCCGGGACGAAGTTCAATATTGTGAACCTGCGTTCCGAGCGGAATATTTTTGATCGGCAAAGTATTTCCCGGCAAAATATCCGCTTCTTCGCCGCTCAGGATCATCGTGTCCGACTTTCAATCCGACCGGTGCGAGAATGTAACGCTTTTCGCCGTCGAGATAAGTGATCAAAGCAATATGCGCCGAGCGATTCGGATCGTATTCGATCTGCGTGACCTTTCCCGGAATTCCGATCTTGTCGCGCTTGAAATCGATGATCCGATAATGTCGCTTATGACCGCCGCCGCGGCGACGAACCGTGATACGTCCGTCGTTGTTGCGACCGGAAATTCTCTTCTTCGGCTCCAGCAAAGATTTTTCGGGTTCTGCGTTCGGAGTCAATTCATCGCGCGTCAGATACGTCTGATATCGTCGCGCCGGTGATGTCGGTTTTAATCTCTTGATTCCCATAATTCTATTTAGTGGATCAATTGAAAATTGAAAGTGGATTTGATCCTTAACTGTTCAACTATTCATTATTAGCTATTCACTAAATTGCTTCCGCGTAATCCACGTTCGGCTCGCCCTTCTCTCAAGTAACGTAAGCCTTTTTCCAGCTCGGCCGGCGACCTTCGTGACGGCCGCGTTTCTTCATCTTGCCTTCGTACTGGATCGTGCGAACTTTGGCGACCTTCACGTTAAAGATCTCTTCGACCGCGCTTCTTGATCTCGTCTTTGTCGCCTTCGTGTCGACACGGAAAGTCAAAACCTGTCCGGTCTTTCGATCGCTGTCCTCGTCGGTCGATTCTTCCTTGAGAAGCACGCTCTTTTCGGTGACGACCGGCGATTTCAAAATGTCCCAAACACTTAACTTACTCATTTTCAGTCGCCTCCTCTGTCTTCGCCGGAGCTTCTCAGCGAGCCTTCTACTTCGACTGCTTCCGCAGCCTTTGCAGCTCTTCAGGCTTCGGCTTCCTTTTTCAGCCTTTCGGCTTCTGCAGCTTTCTTTTCGACTTCGGCTTCGCTTCCTCGGCTTCCTTCGGTCTTTTCAGCTTTCGGCTTTCGCTGCCTTTCTTTGGCTTTCGGCGTTTCGACCGCCTTCACTTGCCTCTTCAGCGTTTCGGATCAAGCAAGTGATTCAATTCTTCAACCGCCGCTTTCGAAATCAAAAGCTTTTCGTGATAGATCATGTCGTAAATATTCAAACCGTAGCTGTTAGTGACCTTTGTCTTCTGAACATTTCGCGACGAAAGGATCAAATTCGCATTATCGAGCGAATCAACGATCAGCGTCTTTGTACGCTTTCTTTTCTCGACCAACCCGAGCGTGTCCATCACGCCGAAGAAATCCTTCGTCTTCGGATTCTTGAACGTGAACTCATCGATAATGATCAGGTTTCCTTCGCGAAGCCTCTCCGACAAGGCCGAACGCAACGCACCGCGCCGCATTTTCTTCGGCATCTTGTATGACCAGTCGCGCGGCTGCGGACCGTGAACGTTACCGCCGCCTTTCCATAAGGGTGAACGAATCGACGCGATACGCGCCCGACCGGTTCCTTTCTGCTTCCAGAGCTTTCGGCCCGAACCCGAAACATTTCCGCGGGTCTTCGTCGCCGAAGTTCCCTGCCGGCCGTTTGCCAGGTAGTTTCTGACCGCGGCGTGGATCAGCGATTCGTTTAGCTCGACACCAAACACGGCATCCGAAAGCTCGACCTCACCGACCTCTTTATTCTTCAAATTGCGAACCTTTACGGTAGGCATAATCTCTCTCCGTTCGAGTTCAGTGTCAGGCTTCAGAGTTAAACTTCGATCCGAACTCTGCACTACTGTCTACGATTTCTTAACAACAACCAAACCCCGTTCGGACCCGGCACTGCGCCGCGAACCATCATCAGATTGTTCTCGACATCGACTTTTGCGACGGTCAAACCCTTGACGGTCACCCGAGCGTCGCCCATGTGTCCGGAAGATTTCGTTCCCTTGATAACACGCGAAGGATACGCCGACTGGCCGATCGAACCCGGTGCACGGATATTCATCGAACCGTGCGATTCCGGACCGCGTTGGAAATTATGCCGCTTGATCGTTCCGGCAAAACCGCGACCTTTCGATTTTCCGACAACCTCGATCTTGTCGCCATCAGCAAAGATATCAACCTTGACCTGATCGCCGATCGTCTGCATCCGGCTCATCCGTCAGGCGAATCTCTCGCAGAACTCGTGTCGGCGGAATCCGCCGCCCGTTTTTTCAAAATGCCCGCGCATCGGCTTCGTAACGTTCTTCAGCCTGATCGGCTTGTCCTCGACCAGGCCGAGCTGAACGGCGTTATAACCATCGCGGCCTGCTGCACTTTTTGTCTGGACGACGACGCAAGGTCCCGCCTTGATGACCGTTACCGGTGTTACCGTTCCATCTTCAGCAAAGAACTGCGTCATTCCTAATTTTCTTCCAATGATTCCGCTAATCATAATCTTCCTTAAGTCTGGTTCGAGTTCTAAGTTCGTGAGCGTTTCGACTTCCAAACTCTAAACTCGAACTCTGAACTAATTTTTGCCAAATGCCTTGATCTCAACATCAACACCGGCCGGTAAATCCAATTTCATCAACGCGTCAACCGTTTCCGCCGTCGGATCGAGAATGTCCATCAGCCGCTTGTGCGTTCTGATCTCAAACTGCTCACGCGATTTCTTGTCAACGTGCGGCGAGCGCAAAACCGTCCATTTATTCTTGACGGTCGGAAGCGGGATCGGTCCCGCGATCCTTGCGCCTGTTCGTTTTGCAGTTTCAACGATCTCGACCGTGGACTGGTCCAAAACTCGGTGATCGTAGGCTTTAAGCTTGATGCGTATTTTTTCGTTTAACATAATTTCGTCTTAGCGTTCGGAGTGCGCATTTCGTCGGATCTTCCGCCAAAGCACGGACTTTAACCTTATTCAACAATTTCCGAAACGGTTCCGGCGCCGACTGTTCTGCCGCCTTCTCGGATGGCGAATCTCAGTCCTTTTTCCATCGCGATCGGGGCGATCAGCTCGATCTCCATCTGGATGTTGTCGCCCGGCATCACCATCTCGACTCCTTCCGGAAGATGTGCGACGCCCGTCACGTCCGTTGTTCTGAAATAGAACTGCGGTCTGTATCCCGTAAAGAACGGTGTGTGTCGTCCGCCTTCTTCTTTTGTCAGAACATAGGCCTCGGCCTTGAACTTCGTATGCGGCGTGATCGAGCCCGGTTTGGCGATGACCTGTCCGCGCTCGATCTCTTTTCGCTCAACGCCTCGGAGCAGCAGTCCGACGTTGTCGCCTGCCCTTCCTTCGTCGAGAAGCTTCTTGAACATCTCAACGCCGGTACAGACCGAGTTCTGCGTGTCTTTGATTCCGACGATCTCGACCGGTTCGTTGACGTTGACGATTCCGCGTTCGATTCGTCCCGTCGCAACCGTTCCGCGTCCCTGGATCGTGAAGATATCTTCGACCGGCATCAGAAACGGCTTGTCCGTATCGCGTGCAGGTGTCGGGATGTAATCATCTACCGCCTGCATCAGCTCGTCGATCTTCGCTTCCCATTCGGCGTCGCCTTCGAGCGCTTTCAGTGCTGAACCCTGAACAACCGGAATGTCGTCGCCCGGAAATTCATAGGCTGAAAGCAGTTCTCTGATCTCCATCTCGACAAGCTCGAGCAATTCTTCGTCGTCAACCATGTCAACTTTGTTCATGAACACGACCATCGACGGTACGCCGACCTGACGCGCAAGCAGAATATGCTCGCGCGTCTGCGGCATCGGGCCGTCGGTCGCAGCAACTACCAGGATCGCTCCGTCCATCTGCGCCGCTCCCGTGATCATGTTCTTGACATAGTCAGCGTGGCCCGGACAGTCAACGTGCGCATAATGTCGATTCGCCGTCTCATACTCAACGTGAGCCGTCGCGATCGTGATACCACGTGCCTTCTCTTCCGGTGCGTTGTCGATCGAATCAAACGACCGAAACGTCATCTTCGGATTATGCTTCGACATCACCTTCGTGATCGCCGCCGTCAAAGTCGTCTTCCCGTGATCCACGTGTCCAATTGTCCCAATGTTCACGTGCGGCTTGCTTCGATCAAATTTCTCTTTGCTCATCGCTTCTCCTCGTCTGAAATATGAATTCCAAATTTGAAATCAAAAAGCTAGTTACTTGCTCCCTTAACCTTAGCGATAATTTCTTCGGCAACATTTCGCGGTGCTTCGTCATAACGCTCAAAATGCATCGTCGATGTTGCGCGGCCCTGTGTCGAAGATCGTAAGATCCGTCGTATATCCGAACATTTCCGAAAGCGGAACAAATGCAGTAACAACCGAAACATTACCCGGACGCGGTTCCATTTTGTCGATCTGTCCGCGGCGACGATTCAAGATCGCCGTTGACTGCGCCCATATATTCTTCAGGGGTTACAACTTCGACCTTCATGATCGGTTCAAGCAAAACCGGTTTTGCCTTTTTGACCGCATCCTGAAACGCGAGCGAACCTGCGATATGGAACGAACGCTCGTCCGAATCGACTTCGTGATACGAACCAAATACCAAGGTCGCCTTGATATCAACCAGTTCGTATCCGGCAAGAAATCCGCGACGCATTGCGTCCTTGATACCTTCGCACACCGGTTTGATAAACTGCCTCGGAATTGAACCGCCGGTGATCTTGTCTTCAAAGACAAAACCTTCGCCCGGAGCCGGTTCGATCTCGAGTTCGACGTGGCCAAATTGGCCGCGACCACCCGACTGTTTCTTAAAGATCTCTTTACCCGGGTGCACCTATCGTGATCGTTTCACGGTATGCAACCTGCGGTTTACCGACGTTTGCCTCGACGCCGAATTCACGCTTCATGCGGTCAACGATAATCTCAAGGTGAAGCTCGCCCATTCCGGCGATGATCGTCTGGCCGGTTTCGTGATCGGTCGATAACCTGGAAACGACGGATCTTCCTGCGCAAGACGGTTGAGTGCGATGCCCATTTTGTCCTGGTCGGCACGCGTTTTCGGTTCAACCGCGACGCGAACGACCGGATCCGGAAACTCCATCGATTCGAGAATGATCTGGTTTCGACTCGATCGCGAGATCGTTTCGCCGGTCGTGACATTCTTCATTCCGCCGATCGCAACGATCTCGCCCGCCGATGCCGTACTCAACGTCTTCACGCTTGTTGGCATGCATCAGCATCAGACGTCCGACACGTTCTTTAGTATTCTTGATCGTGTTCTAGACGTACGAACCTGACTTAACCGTTCCAGAATAAATGCTAACAAACGCGAGCTGTCCCAAGATGCTTGTCGGCCATCAGCTTGAAAACCAAGCCCGGAAAACGGTGCTTTCGCATCCGGTTCACGTGTCTCGACCTCATCTGTTCTGGGATTTATGCCCTCGAATGGCAGGAATATCAAACGGGCTCGGAAGAAAATCAACAACCGCATCAAGCAGCGTCTGAACACCTTTATTCTTGAACGCCGAACCGGTAACAACCGGAACGATCTTCATCGCGAGCGTTCCCTTGCGAAGAGCGACGCGAATCTCGTCTTCCGAGATCTCTTCGCCTTCGAGGTACTTTATCATCAGATCGTCGTCGATAGCTCGAAACCGCTTCGACCAACTTTTCGCGTTCGGCTTTTGCTTCTTCAAGCGAGTTCGGCCGGAATTTCGACGATGTCGTATTTCGCGCCCTTCGTCTTCGTCGTTCCAGACGAAGGCCTTCATCGTGATCAGATCGACAACGCCTTTGAAGTGCTCTTCAAGACCGATCGGAATCTGCATCGCGACCGCATTTGCACCGAGACGATCAAGAATCGACTGGAACGAGCGTTCGAATGAAGCACCCGCACGATCCAGTTTGTTGATAAAGCAAATTCTCGGAACGCCGTACTTATCAGCCTGACGCCAAACTGTTTCGGACTGCGGCTCGACACCGGCAACGCCGTCAAAAACAGCAACAGCACCGTCCAAAACACGAAGGGACCGCTCAACTTCCATCGTGAAGTCAACGTGTCCCGGTGTATCGATAATATTGATGCGATACTCGACGTTATTGCGCGTCCAAAAACAGGTAGTCGCAGCGGACGTAATCGTAATTCCGCGCTCCTGCTCCTGTTCCATCCAGTCCATCGTCGCCGTTCCTTCGTGAACTTCGCCGATCTTGTGCGAAACACCGGTGTAAAACAAAACGCGCTCGGTCGTCGTGGTCTTACCCGCGTCGATATGGGCCATAATGCCGATGTTTCTAAATTTGTCTAAACTAATGCTTTGCCATTGCTTGACTTTATTAACTAAACTAATACTACTAACCAATCTTAAAATCTGTAATGCGCAAACGCCTTGTTTGCCTCTGCCATGCGGTGAACGTCCTCTTTTTTCTTCATCGCTCCGCCGCGATTGTTCATCGAGTCGAGCAATTCGCCGACGAGTCGGTCTGTCCATTGTCTTTTCGCTTCGGCTTGCGGGCGTTTGTAACGATCCAGCGAATTGCCAACGTATTGCGGCGGTCGCGCGCTAACCTCGAGCGGAACCTGATATGTCGCACCGCCGATTCGACGGGATTTGACTTCAAGGGTCGGAGCAACGTGTATCGATTGCGTCTCTTGAAAACCTTTAACGGCTCTTCGCCGGTCTTTTCGCCGATCTTTTCCATCGCGCCGTAAAAAATCTGTTCGGCAATCGTCTTCTTGCCCGTCCACATCAGGCCGTTGATGAACTTTGTCACCACGACACTGTTATAGATCGGATCCGGAAGAACTTCTCTTTTTTCTGCAACTCTTCGTCTTGGCATAACTTTGAGATTGATGAATGACGAATGACGAATGATGAATTCTCAGAAATTCTGCATTCTGCATTCTGCATTCCGCATTTATTTAGCTCCTTTCGGTCGCTTCGCACCGTACTTCGAACGAGACTGGTTTCGGTTCGCGACGCCTGAGGCATCGAGCGTTCCGCGGATAACGTGATAACGAACACCCGGAAGATCCTTTACACGGCCGCCGCGGATCAGCACGATCGAGTGCTCCTGCAGGTTGTGGCCGATGCCCGGAATATACGTCGTAACCTCGATCTGGTTGGTCAGACGAACACGTGCGACCTTACGCAGAGCCGAATTCGGCTTCTTCGGTGTCTAGGTGTAAACACGCGTGCAAACACCGCGTTTCTGCGGATTTGCCTGCAAAGCCGGACTCGCGGTCTTGTACTTGACCCGCTGGCGTCCTTTGCGAACTAATTGATTGATAGTCGGCATAATCAAAATCGGCCTTTCGTCTTTGGCCTTTGGTTTTTGCCGAAGACCGAAGGCCTAAGACCAAAAACCGTTTTGTGAACAAAACCTCCTTCTTACCTGACTCTTGCTCGGAACGTGTCCGGCAGTTAGCTCAAGCAGCTCTCGCTGACCCGAATTGCTATAAATTATCGATTCTTATAGAAACCGAGACTTTGCTGTGGCGTGGCACTTGTTGTAAGCCAAAAGGCTTTTAAGATAGCCGGCGGCCGGTGATGACCGCACTCTTACGCTACAATTCCTGTACTCGAATTCTCAAAAATCCCGTACTCATTGGCTCAAAGCCGCAAAGAACGCCCAGACCCCAAAGTCCGAAACTTTAGATACTAAGAATTATCGGTTTGCATGTCAAGTCCTGAGCGGGACATGCGTCCCAACGTATGACCAGGCGCGATTTCGTATGACCCACGCGGATGCAAAACGGACCGTTTTTGTGACGCACGGCCTTTCAACCCTTCCTTCCGTCCGTCCGGTGGTTCCATCCGGGAAAAGGATGGGGGATGAGGGATGATTGAGGTTCGCTAAATTGCCGTTCGCTGCATTGCCGTTCGCTTTAGCGAACGGATTGCGGTCCACTGATTCGGGCTTTAGCCCAACGGTTGCACGGCGATTTGGGCTAAAGCCCGTTCTGTTGTTCTGGCCGCAACCGTTGGCTGAAGCCAACGGCAATTCACTGCGCCCATAGCTTTGCGGCGTTTCATTTCGGCTTGGCATTCATCGAAGCCGAAGGTGTGCCAGTCGACGGGACGGTGAAGGTTGCCGCGAAATCTGCGGTCGGTGCCTACGAGCGGGCGTTTTGGTTCGGTGATCAGGCGGACAAGGACGCGCGGATCGCGGCGGAGCGGGCGAGATTTAGGGGCGGTGGCTGGTCGGGTTCGTCGTGGTTTTGGCATTTTGTGTGTTCTCCTTTGCGTAATGTGTTGCAGATATGATACGTTGTATAGCGATAAATCACAAGTGACAGGTGACAAGTGCATGAGATTCGAGGAGCCGGAGTGGTTGATAGTTGAGAGGCGGTTGGGGAAGAGGCGGCAGCGGCGGGGGAGGTATGTTTCGATCAATCGGCGGGGTGAGATCGCGTTGAATGATGAGGCCTGGTCGGCGATACGGCGGGCTTATAACGTGACGCTGCTGTGGAACCCGAGGCAGAGAGTGATCGGCGTGAAATTCCCGCGGGCGGTGGACAGGAACTTTTTCCCGACACGCGGCTATGGCCGCGACCGCAAGATGCGCGTCGTGCGTGCCGGGCGGCTGTTGAAGCAGTGCCGCCTCGCGATAGACAAGACGCTGAGATTCCCAAACACCGAGGTCGTGATGATGGGCGACGATCCGATGCTGGTCCTGCGGATCAGTGACGAGTGAAACGTCGTTCGCTGAATTGCCGTTCGCTTTAGCGAACGGATCGTGGGCCTCTTTTTCCCGGCTTTAGCCAAACTGTCCGGCGGCGACTTGGGCTAAAGCCCATTCCATTTTTCTGAGCGAGCCCGTTGGCTAAAGCCAACGGCAATACCTAACTTGCGGCAGAGGCGCATTTTTGGTTAACTCATTGGTTTGCGATTTTGATTATGGGTACATCACTGACAGAGCATCTCAACACCTTTTCCGAGGCCGACTGGTTTGCGGCATTAGACGAACTTCAAGAGTGCATCCACGAAGTGGACCGCAACGCGGTGCAGATATGGTTTAGATTTTATCCGCTTTCGCTAAGGCGCTTTCTGGACTCGGCCGAGAATGTCGACGAAGTAAAGCACGGATTTGCTATGCAGGGTGAATTCGAGCTGGAATCTCAGATCGACACCTCGCATCATTTCCTATACGGCCACCGGTTTTGGCCGACGGTCAAACGAAAGATCGAGGAGGCCGCTGAGGAGTTCAAGGGCGGCGAACCGTCCCTGCTCGAAATGATCAAGGCGGTCGCTATACGCGTTGCGGAAAAGCACAAAGTCGACCGTCCGCTGGTCAACGCCATCACGGCTGTTGGCCTTGCGACGCTGAACCAGGTCGGCCTTGAGGCGTTCAAGGCCGCGTCTGGCGCGGTCGCCGAGCCGGAAGGCGTCATGAGAAAGTCACCGGATGCGATCGTCGCCGAGCGTGCAAAGGACGATTCGCAGGGGCTGCTTGGTTTTCTCAAGACCATCGATAAGAAGTTCTCGGTAAACTATGCGGCAATAACGCACGCCGGCAGCTTCCCGATCATCGCCGACGAAGAGATCGTCACTGCGTCCCAAAAAGACCATTCGCGCGATTGGCGAACCGCCGACAGCCGCTGCTGGGAAGGCCCCGTGCCGATCGAATGCACGGCGGCAAGTTGCGGCACCTGCTGGGTGGGCGTGCTCGGAGGTCAGGATAAACTTAACGACGTCGCCCGCCGCGAACGCCGCCAGATGAAGGTCTTCGGCTACAACCAGCCCGACGACGAAAAGCCGTTTCTCCGTCTCGCATGCCAGGCCCGTGCGCAGGGCAACGTTACCTTAGTCATTCCGCCCTGGAATGCGGTTTTTGGGAAAAAAGTTTACGGCAACGTCGAAAAGCTCGAACTCGAGCCCGTAACGACCTCGGCCAAAGCCCTGCGCGAGACCATTGCCACTGCGATCACGGGCGAGTAGGAACAAGAATTCACCGCAGAGACGCGAAGACGCAGCGCTCGTAAAGTGTTTTATCTATTTCCGTCGTTCTCCGTGTCTCGTGTGAGTTACCATTCGTGACATTCGTGGTTGATTCCCTTTCAAAGATCAACAAACCGCAGTCGCTTCCCGCGCCGATGCTCGTTCTGTTCGCCGTGCTGTTATGGAGCACTGGCGGTCTATTTATCAAGCTCACCACGCTCGACGCGTATCAGGTCACGTTCTTTCGCTCGCTCTTGGCGGGCCTGACGGTTTTCATCATCACCCGCCGTACCGGCCTGCGGATAAACGCCTTTGGCATCTTTTGCTCCCTGATCTACGCGACACTGCTATTCCTGTTTGTCTGGGCGACCAAGCATACTACGGCGGCTAACGCGATCTTTCTCCAGTACACGGCACCGGTTTACATTCTGATCCTCGCACCGTTTGTTATCGGCGAAAGGTTTCACCTTCGCGATCTCGCGACAGTGATCTTCTGCATCGCCGGCATGTCGCTTTTCTTCGTCGGCGATCTCTCGATCGGCGATTATCAGGGAAACATCGCCGCTCTCGGCTCCGGCGTATTCATGGGCCTCTACATAATGCTGCTCAAACACCCGCGTTTCGTCGGACCGCAGGCTGCCAGCCTGCGTGACTCCGCCGCCGAACCTCGCGAAGTAGTACGACCCTTCTCGCCCGTCGCAACTGTGATCTACGGGAACTTCCTCCTGGCTCTGCTCACGCTACCGTCGGGCATCGCCGCGCTGCCAACGATAACGCCGCTCGACATGGCAGCCGTCGGATTCCTCGGTATTTTCCAGATCGGCATCTCGTACATCCTGTTCATAAAAGGGGTCACCGGCGGCACGCGCCCGCTCGACGCATCGATAATCGGCTATATCGAGCCGCTGCTAAATCCGGTGTGGGTATTCCTGTTTATCGGGGAGCGTCCTTCCAGCTGGGCCGTGCTTGGGGGTATCATAATTATTGCGACTGTCGTCGTACACACACTGATCCAATATCGCAACCGGCCTGTCGAGGCCGCTTGACCTATGGCCCAACATACACTTCGCGAGAAGCTACGCTACCACTTTGAAAGCACCATGTCGGGCGGCCCGATGTCTGTCATTCGCTGGCTGGCGATCGTCTCGGTCCTGTCCGTCGTCGTATTCGGCGGGCTGATCGTCCTGCTCGGCATTCGCCGGTCAAACGAAGTTGACGCCGAGCCGCTGACCTTTGTCGAAGGCGTCTGGGCGAGCCTGATGGCGACGCTTGATCCCGGAACCATGGGTGCGCGACGAGAATTGGGACTTTCGCCTAGTGCGCTTTGCGGCGACGCTTACGGGAATTTTTCTGATCTCTATCCTGATCGGTTCGATCGCGTCGGGCATCGATCAAAAGATCGAGGAACTCAAACGCGGCCGCTCACGCGTCATACACGGCAACCACACGCTGATACTCGGCTGGTCGCGAGAAGATCTTCACCATCATCAAAGAGATCGTCGAGGCGAATTCCAACCAGAAACGCCCATGCATCGTGATCCTGTCCGACAAAGACAAGGTCGAGGCCGAGGACGAGATCCGTGCACGTGTGCCGCACACGCGTAACACAAAGGTCGTCGTACGCAGCGGCTCGACGCTCGAATCGTCGGCGGCCGAGATGGTCAATATCCACGAGGCGAGGTCGATCATCGTGCTCTCGCCCGAGGTGGAGAATCCCGACACTTACGTCATCAAAACGGTCCTCGGCATCACGAACGGCAAGCAGCGAAAGGACGACGCGTATCATATCGTTGCCGAGATCCGTGACGAACGTAATCTCGACGCCGCCGAGCTTGTCGGCAACGGCGAGGCCGTTTACGTCCTGTCGGAAGACCTCATCTCGCGCGTCGTTGCCCAGACGTGCCGCCAGTCGGGCCTGAGCGTGGTTTACAGCGACCTGCTCGAGTTCGAGGGCGACGAGATCTACTTCAGCGAGATCCCCGAATCGCTCGTCGGCAAAACGTATCGCGATTCGCTTTCCGCCTACGAGGATTCGTCCGTCATCGGCGTCTATTCCGACGACGCCGAGGTGCTGATCAACCCGCCGATGGACCGCATCTTCTCGGCCGGCGAACAGATCATCGCCATCTCGGAGGACGACGACACGGTCATCGCCAACGGCCGCGGCACAGCGTCCGCACCCGCAACATTCGAACGCACCGCCGAAGACGGCCCCGAGCAGGAAACGACGCTCATTCTAGGCTGGAACGATATCGCCTCACGCATCATCGCCGAGCTCGACAACTACGTCCGCGGCGATTCCGCCGTGCTTGTGGTCGCAGGCGACCGCGAGGTCGATGTCGCGGTGACAAAGCTGCAAGGCGAATTGGCCAATCAAAAGATCGCCTTTGTCGAAGGCGACACGGCCGAGAAAAAGACGCTGCTCGACATCAACACGCGCAGCTTTGACCACATCATCGTGCTCTCAAACCGCTCGATCGACATTCAGGAAAGCGACGCCAAAACGCTCATCACACTGCTGCACCTGCGCAGCATCGCTGATGCCGAAGGTGTTGATTACAGCATCGTTACCGAAATGCTCGATATGCGTAACCGCGAGCTCGGCGTGGTCGCAAAGGCCGACGATTTCGTCGTCAGCGACAATCTCGTCAGCCTGATGCTCAGCCAGCTCAGCGAGAACCGCGAGCTCAAAAAGGTCTATGACGTGCTCTTCGAGGCCGAGGGCTCCGAGATCTATCTCAAACCCGCCAGCCGCTACGTCCAGCCCGGCGAAGAGATCGACTTCTACACCGTCACCGCCTCCGCCGCCGACCTCGCCGAAACCGCCATCGGCTACCGCGTCGTCACGAAGGCCCGCGACAGCGACCACCACTACGGCATCCACCTAAACCCCGACAAATCCGCCAAAGTCACCTTCGCGGCTGATGATCGTATTATTGTTTTGAGTGAGGACTGAAGCAGAGAGTGCGAGGCCGCACGCATCCAGCGAGCGGCCCCATGTGTTGGTGTTGATCCGTTACCGCGACAGCTTGAACGGCGGCGTTCCGAGATCGCCGATCGGAACCGCGGCCACCGGGGAAAACTCGCCGTGGAAATCCGTCGTTTCGCACGGACCGTTCGGAACATTCCACGAATGAATGTGCCTTTGCTGATTCGTCCCTATCGGATAGTAAAAAGTTCCGCCAATCCTGACTCCGGGTTGCGTGAAGGTGGAACTGCGGCCGATGAAATACGATGGCCCCGTACAGTCGGTGGATTCGTAGAAAGAAGCCAGGTTGTTCTCTGGTACGCCGTTGATATCCAGATAAAATGCGACGAAGGTGTCGTCGGCCGGAAAATACCGCACAACGTAAGGGAATGAATAATTTGCGGGATCGATCAGAATCCCTACCTCGTTTCCGAGGCTGTCCACTATCTTGAAGGGCCCAGCCGCATTGTTGGCCGCGGGCGTCTGCCAGGTTAATTGCGTGCCGTTAAAGGTGAGTACCTGGCCCGCCTGAGCTACGTTGTTCGTCCCGAGCTTTGAGACCGTCACCGCTCCCGCCGCCAGACCGAGTGGAGACGCCGTCAGCCCCGTCCCCGTTAGCGTGGAATCGTGAACCACCGCGTTGGCTCCTGTTGCAGGCGCCCCGCCTCCGCCTCCGCCATTACCGCCGCCCTGACCTTGCGCAAACGCCGCGGACATAACCAAAAACACCAAAGCCATGATCGATGTCAATCGTTTCATTTAATTATCCTCCTGGAGTTCCTTTCGGTGCGGGAAATGTAACACGGAAACCAACCCTCCGCAAGAAAAAAGCCGGACATGTAAGTAGCACATCGTATCCGGTTGTGTAGCGATGATATGTCCGCTTTCTGCGGCGGCGGTCGAGATCCTTCAGGAAAAAGAAGCTATGGAAGAAAGCCCGGGCGTCGCCATCGAGAAGGCGATGACAAGACAGGAGATCATATTGCGAGCGTTTGCAAAGAGATCAGTTGGATGAGGCGGCAGAGATATCAGATATCATTCCGGCATTTACGGAGGATCAGAGAAATGAAGAGGTGGGGTATGGCGCCGTTTGACAAGCGAGTAGGCAAAGCGAGTCCGAAGCGGATACCTGTTGAAGTGCTTGAGCAGGTGCCGTTAGCGTATTTTTCTCGTTCCGTGTGATAACTAGCCCGCTCAGTTACTTAACAGAACGCTTCAGTTACGACACGGAACCACTCGGTTACACACCAGACAGCCTCGGGGACGACACTGAACCGGGTCAAGTTACAACACAGAACTGCTCAGTTACACACCTATGAGTCTCTGTTACAACACAGAGGCCGGCAAATTTTGACACAGAAGGCGTCAATTTTTAAGTTTACGCAGTAAATTTAGACACGGAGCGGATTAATCTTAAACGGAAGCCGCGAATTTTTACCCGGAGCTTCAAATTTACCGAGATTCTTAGAACTTTATCCGCGCGTTCACGGTAAAGTTTTTCTCCGTCCCGGCAACCCTCACCCCAATAATTTTTAGATCGACCGTGAAAAATCTTGCACCGACGCCGCCTATTTCGAATCGTGGGCTAGGACCGCGTTACGACTTGCACCGCTCGCGTCCCCGCGTGCAACGGCGGCCATACCGCCGGACGCCGCAGACGGCGTCGCAGGCGAGGACGCCTGCGGTCCAGTCAAGACGGTGAATGTTACCGGTGAAAACTACAGAATTCCCTCGGCTCCGGCCGCGAGCGGAATGACTTTGCTTGTTTGTCGGGGCAATTGACGGTCGCACGCATTCCAGTCAGCGGGCAGATCATTACAGAGAGGGTTCCGCGTTCGGGGTTGCGGGGTTCGGGTTCGGCGGTTTCGGGGCGGGGCGGTTCGGTGCCTTCTTGCCAAGTGCCGGTCACCGGCGACGGGCTGGGGTCCGGGCGCGGGGCGGGGTCGTCGTCGGTTGGGAGCGGGTCGTCGAGCGAAATTATCGAACGGTTTGGGACGGTGCCGGCGACGAAGAATTCGATGCGGCGGAATTCGGGCGGAACATTGGTGACGTAGATCTCTTTTGGTTCGCTGACCGGTGGTTCGTAGTACGGACTATTAGGATCCGTGCGTAGCAGGATACGCGGGAGTAGGCGACGGCGTCGGCGTCGGGAGGCGGTCGCGAGGGCGTCGAGTTCGCGAATGAGGGCTCCATTGCGGATGTCGATCTCGGCTTTGCGAAGATTGGCGGGCATCGTCCAATCGCCGTTCCATTCGGGATACAGCTTGAGTGCTTCCTGCATAAAATCGGCCCAGATCGGCAGGCGCGGAATCGGAGCCTTTCATACCGAGATCGTCGCCGTTGTCGAATCCGACATAAACCACGCACACGATCTCGGGCGTGAATCCCGCGAACCATCCGTCACGCGACGTTCCCGTTTTGCCCGCGAACGCACGTTTTCCGCCCTCGTTGCGGATGCCCCACGCACCGGCCGAGGCGGCGGTGCCGCGGTTGATGACGTCGCTGCATGATGTCGTCCATGATGAAAGCGACGTCGGGGCGGATGACGTTCTTGCGGTCAGGAGTCGGCAGATTGACCGTGCGGCCATCGCCGGCGGTGACGCGGACGATCGGGTTGGGAAGCACGCGGTCGCCGAGATTGGCGAACATCGTGTAGCCGGTCGCCACCTGCAGCGGCGTTGCCTCGGCCGTGCCGAGCGCCATCGACGGATACGCTTTGTCGACCTTTGGCAGGCCCGCTTTTGTCGCGAGCGTCATCACCTTGCCGATGTTGAGCGACATCGCAACATCGACCGTGATGACGTTCTTGCTGCGCACCAGAGCGTCCCGCAGCGTGATCTCCTGATTCGAGAACGTGTCGCCGTAGTTGTTGGGCGAGTACGTCTCGGTGCCGAAGGTAAAGACCTTTTTCTCGTCCTTCAAGATGCTCGCGGCGGTGAATTGCCGCGAGGACGAATCGTACGCCGTGTTGATCGCGGCCGCGTAAACAAAGGGCTTAAAGACCGAGCCCGGCTGCCGCATCGCATCGGTCGCACGGTTGAATTGGTTGGTCAGGTAATCGCGCCCGCCGACCATCGCAACGATCTCGCCGGTCTTCGGGCGAATGGCCACGAGGGCGGCGTTGAGACTTCCCTTCCCTTTTTTCGGGAAGAACTTGTCGAGCTTTTCGAGGCGTTTTGCCACCGTCTCGTAAGCCAGTTTTTGCAGGTCGGGGTCGATCGACGTATATACGCGCAGCCGCTGAATGGCCTCGGGATCGTTGATGATCTTTGGTAATTCTTCGATCGCGAACTGCGAGAAGTACGGCATTCCCTGCAGGTCTTTGGTGCTTGAGATCTGTTTTAGTTCGATGGCGACGTTGCGGCCCTCGGTAAGTTGCTGCTCGGTGATCTCGCCCGATTCGAGCATCGATTCGAGCACCTGATTGCGGCGTTCCTTGACACGGTCGGGATTTTTGTAGGGATTGTAACGGTTCGGGCTGCGGATGATCCCCGCGAGGAACGCGGCCTCGGGCAGCGTCAATTGGGACACGTCCTTGCCAAAATACGCATTCGACGCCTCGCCGACGCCATAGATCGAAACGCCCGATTGCTGGCCGAGATAGATCTGATTGGCGTATAGCGTGAAGATCTCTTTCTTCTCGAGCCGCGTCTCGATGATCAGCGACATATACGCCTCGGTGATCTTGCGTTCCCAGGTCTGATCGCGCGTGAGGAGGAGGTTCTTGACAAGCTGTTGAGTGATCGACGAGCCGCCCTGATTGGCAAGCGGCCCGGCCTCGTCGCCCTCGTAACGCCGCCACAGGGCGCGGGCGATGCCGCGAAAGTTCACGCCGTAATGCTCAAAGAAAGCACGGTCTTCGGTCACCGTTATGGCTTTGACGAGATGCGGCGGTAAGTCGTTAAAGGTCACCGTCTTTCGCCGCCCGTCGCCCTCGGCCGCGATGGAGCTGAGGATCTTTGGCTCGAGTTTCGCCTCGTTGATCTCAGTGCCGGTATCGCGGTCGCCGATGGCCGCAACGGACTTGCCGTCCTTGCTGAATTTGACCGAAAGGGCGTGAAAGACCTTCTGCCCGTCGATCGTGCCTGTGGTTCCCGGCTCGATCGCGAGCACGTCGCCATCGACGGCGTAACGGCTGCGGGACAGGTCGGCTTGATTGTTTCGCTCGATGTAGCCGGCGGATTTGAGATAGTCGATGAGCGACGTCATCGACGAACTTTCGCCGACCTTGAGATGTTTTTGGCGCAGAATAGATGCCCGCGGTCGCCGTAAAGACCTCACCGCTAAGCAGCCGCTGGTCGATACGGTCGGAGAACTCGAACCAGAAGTACGTGAGCGTCAGGAACACGCCCAGAGCGATAAAAAGCACCGCCGAGATGGTCCAGCCGTTAAAGACCATTCGCACGATCCGCCTGAACCGCGACGGCGGCGGTGCCTGATATGACGCGGGACGGCGGGCCTTGACCCAGCCCTTTGGCGGCATCTTTGATCGCGTGCTTTTTTCCGAAAGGTTGTCCTGCATCAGAGGTTGGAAATACAAGGGCGAAGTGAGATTATCGACCTTAGGAGAGTACCTTTTTCAGTCTATCGTCTTTTTGATGTGCCTGTCGAACAAAATCACGAGCGATGGCTAACGAGACCCTGACAACGCTGGGCGAAGTTACGCGGCTGCGGCTCTTGCGGGCCGCTGTCATGGTCGGCTCGATCATTGTCGCCGGAGCTGCGGGATTTAGGTATTTCGAGGGGCTAAGCTGGCTTGATAGTTTTTATGTTTCGACACAGACCGTGACAACGGTCGGGTACGGTGATATAGCCCCACAGACGTTCGCCGGACGGCTCTTTGCGATCGTTCTGATGCTCACCGGTGTCGGAACGGTACTCTATACTCTGACCGTACTTGCACAGTCGCTGATCCAATCGGGCATCCTCGAGGTGATCGACCAGCGGCGGAGAACGAAGAAGATGGAAAACCTCGAAGACCATTACATAGTCTGCGGTGCCGGCCGTGTCGGACGCAGGATCATCCGCAATCTACAGCAGCAGAAATTACCGCACGTCGTCATTGAACTTGACGAACGGAGAGTGGCCGACCTCGATATGGACGGGTCGCACCAGATCATCGGCGACGCGACCAGCGAAGAAACGCTGGTACAGGCAGGCGTGCGCCGCGCGCGGGGCCTGGCGAGCTGCCTGCCTGACGACGCCGCAAACGTCTATGTAGTGTTAACGTCACGGGGCCTGAATTCGGACCTCCACATCGTCGCTCGCGCTGTCGAAGAGCAGGCCGAACCGACGCTTATTCGGGCCGGAGCCAACCGCGTCGTAGCCCCGACGATCATAGGCAGTCAGTCGATGGCCCGAGCACTGTTAAAACCGGCGATCGCTGACTTTATGGACTCGATCACGGCGGAGAATCTCGACCTTGTCTTTGAGGAGGTCGCTATAGGCCCGCAATCGCCCTACGCCGGCCGGTGCCTGAGTGAAACGGACCTGCTCAACGACCTGAGCGTGATAATCGTCGCTATCCGGCGCACGGACGGCGATCTCGTCTTTCATCCGAACGGCGAGACCGAGCTTCGCGAGGGCGACATGCTGATCCTGATAGGCAACGCCGAATCCGTTCGCCGATTGATCGAGGCTACCCGGTGATGAAGATCCTCGTCACCGGCGGCAGCGGCTATCTCGGCACACATATACGGCAGGCCTTCTCGGCCGACGACCTGTCGCGTCGGTCCGGATACGACGTCACCAGACACCAGCAATGCCGAATGGTCGCGGAATACGACCTCGTCATTCATCTCGCCGCACGGATGGACAAATCGGCGGCGGGTGCAGAACTTCCCAAATCTCGCGGGCGCAGACGAAACCTTCATGACGAACGTGCAGGGCACGGTCAATGTGCTTCGGTACGTACGCGAGGGTGCCGCGTTCATTTTTGCATCCACAAAGGACGTTTACGGTCGGTTTGCGGGCAATTACGCCGAGGTCGGCGAGGACTGTCCGACGCTCTACAGCGGCCAGTCGCCCCTCGAATGGTCCAAGCTGGTAGCCGAACGTTACGTCGAATACTACGCGCATCAGCGGGGTTTTCGGTCGTGTATTTTTCGCCTGTCAACGGTTTACGGGCCGATGACGCCTGGTAATGAGCCGAATTTCGTGGGCCATTACGCCGATGCTGCTGAACAAAGGCGAAAGGCTGAGGCTGCCCGGCGGAGGTCATCCGCCGCGCGCTTCACGTGGACGACCTGCCTGTCGTGCGTTTGCGACGTACAGCATGCACAATGGCGGCGGACGAATACCCTGACGTTGAGCGAGCTGGTCTGCGCAGAGTCTCGGCTAAGGCAGTCATCGAGCGAGAATCCGCTGCCAGATCCGTCCCGGTCGATTACGTGACGAACCTCGGCCGCTAAAGCAGGAACTCGGCTGGTCGCCAGAGATGTCGCTTGACGACGGGCTAAAAACCCTTTTTTAAAGCAAAGGCGGTCAAAGATGCAAAGAAGACAACGCTGACAGATCATGGTCCCCGTGCAATTTCGGTGTGGCGAACCTCGGCCACGCGTGAAGCAGGAACTCGGCATGGTCATTGAGGTCAGATTGCGTCTTTGCACCTTTGCGACTTTAAAAACCTTGCTTTTATGAATATACTCGTCCGTGGCGGAAACTGGATCGGCGATGCCGTGATGTCGATACCGGCATTGCGCGAGTTGCGCCGTGTCTTTCCTGAGGCGAGGATCACGCTGCATACGCGAAGCTGGGCGGACGGGCTCTTTCAGGACGCGTCGTTTATCGACGAGCTTGTCACATTCGATAAGGGCCGATGGGCCGTCCGGGACATATATGACAATGCGAGGTTTCTCAAGGACGATGCCTACGACGCCGCCATTCTGTTGCCGAATTCGTTCGAGGCCGCACTGACGGTATTTTTCGCACGTATCCCGAGGCGTTTTGGTTATAACAAGGACCTTCGTGAGTTGTTCCTCTCAGACCCGCTACCTGTGCCGGAGTGGGCCAACCGCCAGCATCAGGTCTATTACTACCTCAATCTTATCGAGGCGACCCAGACGCGCCTGATCGGCCGCAGCACGGTTTCCAGCGACTGGCCGGATATCAATCTTGAGGTCTCGGATGAACGAAAAGCGGCGGCCCGAGCGTTTCTCGTCGAGCACGGTGTAGATCCGCAAAAGCGGCTGGCCGTGTTGGGTGCTGGCTCAAAGAACGCCCGCTCGCGACGCTGGCCCGCCGAGCGCTATGCCCAGCTGAACGACATTCTGCAGGCCGATCTAGGCATGAACGTCGTACTTGCCGAATCAAAGGGTGAAGCTGATGTGGCCGCGGAAATTCGAGGTCATGCTAAGGTCCCTCCGATAGACCTGACCGGTCTGACCGATATCGCCGAGGCCGCTGCCCTGTTAAGCGTCGCGGACGTCATGATCTCAAATGATATGGGCCAAGCCCACGTGTCGGCCGCCGTGGGAACGGACACGATAGTGATCTGCGGCCCGACCGACCCGCAATTGACGCGTCCGTTCGCGCCGTGCGTCACTGTCATCCGAAGCGGCGTGGAATGCTCGCCGTGTCACCTTCGCGAATGCCCGATCGACCATCGGTGCATGACGCGGGTATCTGCTGGATGAAGTAGTTGCGGCCGTGGAGACTGCGCTCGCCGATCCTATTGAGGTCAGTGACGATCAAGTAACACAATAGGCCGTTCGCAAACTCAAGAGCGGCCAAAATCGTCCTCGATCCGCTCGATATCGTCCTCGCCAAAATAGTCGCCGGTTTGAGTCTCGATGAAGACCAGCGGTTCGTGGCCCGCATGGGTTCTCGACGCGGTGGGCGTCGCCGCAAGCGATATCGATGGCCGAACCACTATCGACTAGTATTTCAACGCCGTTTAATGTTACTTTAGCAGTGCCCTGGACCACGAACCAATGCTCGGCGCGGTTGCGATGCCGCTGATAGCTGAGGCGCTTTCCGGCCAATACCTCGATCCTTTTAACCTTATAGCCGTCGCCCTCGTCCAGTATGGTAAAACTGCCCCAGGGCCGCTCTTCGTAGTCCAGTGTTTCGGTTTTCATGTTCTCGGCGTAACGTGAATATGCACAGTTTAGACGAAAAGGACGTCACCGCCAACGCCAGCCGAATGCAGCGGCTTCAAACGCTGATCATCGGCCGCCTCATGGCGATCTTTTTACTGCTCGTGACCAGTTGGATCTGGTATTCGGGCACGCTGCGGCTATCTTTCGACAACTTTCCGCAGGGTCTGTTTCTCGTTTTCGTCATATCGGTCGGGCTCACGATCGTCTATTTCTTTCTCCTCAGGCTTAATCACAGCTATGGCTGGCAGATCAGGGTCCAGTTCCTGCTCGACGCACTGCTGATCACGTGGCTCATCTGGCGGACGGGCGACCTTTCGTCGCCATACATTACGCTTTATATCGTGTTGATAAGCGTTGCGAGCTTTTTTCTGAATCCGCTATCGACGCTGTTGATGGCGGCTGTATGCACGTTTCTTTTCGTTTCGCTGGCCGTGCTCACGGGTAACGACGTGATCACGACCTTCGGCCCCACGCTCGAGGCCCAAAAGGCCGTTCAGGTCGTGAGTTTTCACATCGTCGCGCTGCTCGTCGTCGGCCTGCTGGCCTCAAAGCTCTCGGGCCGATATTCCTCGGGACAGGAACTTGAGGAAACCACGAAGACGCTCGCCAGCCTACGGGTTCAGCACGAACGCATCGTCGAATCGATCCGTTCGGGACTGATAACCACCGACCTTGACGGTGCGATCTATACCATCAATGCCGCCGCGGCCGAGATCACGGGCTATCGTCTCGATGAGGTGCAGGGCAAGAATATCAGTACGCTCTTCGGCGATATTCAGGAACAGATCGATCTGAGTCTCGCGGCGGCCGGCGATGGAGATCAATTGCCGAGATTTGAGACCGACCTGGTCACACCGGACGGTTTTGCGGTCAGGATCGGGTTTAGCGTGTCACTGCTTTTTTCTGAAACAAACGACGCAACCGGCCTGATCATCACCTTTCAGGACCTGACCGAGATCCGCTCGATGGAAGAGAGTGTTCGCCGCAAGGACCGTCTGGCCGCCGTCGGCCGTGTCGCGGCCGGTCTCGCCCACGAGATACGAAATCCGCTCGGAGCGATGCGTGGAGCGATTCAGGTGCTCGATTCTTCGACGCCTGCCGGATCGTCTCAATCAAGCCTGATGGACATCATCCTTAAGGAATCGGATCGGCTCAACAGCATCATCACCAACTTTCTCAGCTACGCACGTCCCGCAGCGGGCGAGTTTACCGACACGGACGTAGCCCAGGCGATCCGTGACACGTTCACGCTGCTCGGGCATAGTCCTGATATTCGCGAGGATCATATACTGGTTGACGACCTTCCTGCGGAGCCGGTCGTTATCTCGGCCGATCCCACACAACTGAAGCAGATATTCTGGAACCTCGCTCGCAACGCGATGCAGGCGATGCCTGATGGCGGCACACTTACGGTCGGCGTCAAAACGATACCGAACAACCGCGTCCGAATTACCGTCGAAGACACCGGCTGCGGAATGGCCCCCGAACAGGTCGAGCAACTGTTCGAGCCGTTCGCCGAATCAACGACCGGCGGCACGGGACTGGGCCTCTCGATCGTCTATCAGATCGTTAGGGACCACAACGGCGTGATCAACGTCCGCAGCGCTCAGGGCAAGGGCACGACGATCACCATCGAACTGCCTCGAGAGAACCGTCGGGCACCGACCGCGGCCGTTGACCTCGACGACAATCGCGCCGTCGCGATTGGGAGAATTTCTAAATGTTGACGAATCAAAGGAGAGCCCGGAAATTACTTCTTGAATTACAAAGGCGGTATCTGTGACAATTGTAGATGGTGCGAGGCGCTCGCCGCACTGTTCACGTAACCGACAATTTAATGGCAAACATACTGATCGTTGATGACGAGCAAAGTTATCGCCAATTGCTGACACTCGTTTTTGAAGAGGGCGGCAACACGGTACGCACGGCTATGAACGGCCGTCAGGCGCTGACAGCCATCGAAGAAGAGCCGGCCGACGTGATCGTATCTGACGTGAAGATGCCCGATATGGACGGCATCGAGATGCTGCGCGCCGTCAGGGAGACCTCGCCGGACATCGGCGTCGTGCTGATGACGGCATTCGCGTCGGTCGAGACGGCACGTGAGGCATTTAAGCTCGGTGCCGACGATTTCATACAAAAACCATTTGACGTCGAGGAACTCAAGCTCATTGTCAGAAAGACGCTTGAGAAACAGGCCCTGATCGACGAGAACCGAGCGTTCAAGCGTGCCCAGCACCAACGCGGTTCGATAAAGAACATCGTCGGCTCGTCAGACAAGATGGCGGCGATCTTTCAGATGATCGAGACGGTCGCCGAGGTGCAGTCAACGGTTCTTGGTCACGGGCGAGAGCGGCACGGGAAAGGAACTGGTCGCCCGCGCGATCCACGATCTGAGCCCTCGCGGCGAAAAGCCTTTCATCTCGATAAACTGCGGCGCATTCACCGAAACGCTGCTCGAAAGCGAACTCTTCGGCTATATCAAAGGCTCATTCACCGGTGCCAATACCAATCGCAAAGGGCTCTTTGAAGCGGCGCAGGGCGGCACGATCTTTCTCGATGAGATCGGCGAAATGTCGCCCGCGATGCAGGTAAAGCTGCTGCGTGTATTGCAGGAAAAAAGCGTTCGTCCCGTCGGTGCCCACGAAGAGTTGTCGATCGATGCCCGCGTGATCGCGGCGACAAACCGCGACCTCAAGCAGATGACCGAGGACGGCACGTTTCGAGAGGACCTCTTTTACCGCGTATCGGTCATACCGATCCACATGCCGCCGTTGCGCGAGCGGGCCGACGACATTCCGGCTCTGATCGAGCATTTTGTCGCTAAATTCTGCGACCAGGCGGGCAAGGAACTGACCGTTTCGCCAAAGACCGCGCAATTGCTCGAAAACTACGCATGGCACGGCAACGTCCGCGAACTCGAGCACACGATCGAGCGAGCCGTCGCGCTGGAGCGTTCCGGCGAGATCCAGCCTGAACAACTCCCCGATCACATAACGAACTACAATCCCGAGCGCATCAAGGCCGAATTTGACCTGCCCGAGGCCGGGATAGATCTCACCTCGCACCTTGAGAACCTCGAAAAGACCTACGTCGTCGAGGCCCTGAGAAAAACCGGCGGCAACCAAACGCGGGCCGCCGAGCTGCTGCATATTCCCGTTCGCTCGCTCCGCCATCTACTCGACAAGCACAGCATCCGCAGCCTGTCCGCACAGATGCGAAGCGGCGATTGATCTGTTTCAGAACTCCTTCCTAACCTCATGGATATCAAACATCAATCGGGCTTTTCGCTCATCGAATTGCTGATCGTTATTGTCGTGATCGCGATCTTGGCGACGCTCGCCGGTGCCGGCTTTCTGGCCGCCCGCCGCAGTGCGAACGAAGGCTCGACCATCTCTTCACTGCGGATCCTGCACGGCGCACAGATGACGTATGCCGCTGAGCTTTGGATCGGGTGAATTCGCAGGGAATGTCGGCGGTGCGAACCTTGACGCACTCACAACGCTTGCCCAGCAACGAGAGCTGATCGATCCCGTCCTGGGCTCCGGCATCAAGAGTGGCTACAACACCGTCGGCGGCCGCGAGATCGCGAGCCCCGACGTTCGCCGGCCCAATTCTTCTTTTCCTCGATTCCCATTTCGACCGAACCGCTGATCGCCACCGGCATCAACCGCTACGGCATCTCCACCGACGGCATCCTACGCAAAGACGAAAACACCACGAGCCACTTCCTGAATACGATCAACGTGGCTACGGCCTCGCCGCTGGGGAATTAGAGTCTGAAGTCTGGGGTCTTAAGTCTTGAGCAGGAAAGAGCCTTATCCAGCATTCAGGGTTTGCCGAAGGGCAAACAACATCCGGCATATCTGACCGAGTTCGTCGTAGATCGCCGCGAATGCATCCTGGCCGATGTAATCAAGATCCATCGCTATGTAAAGGTGGGACTGCACCTCGTAGGCCGATGCATGAGCGATATTCAAAAAGTTAGAAAATTCTTTATCGGATTTACGACCAAATCCTTCGGCAATGTTCGCCATAATTGAAATACTCGCTCTGCGAATCTGTCCTCTCAGTTCGAAATCTTTTGCTAAATCACCGCGGAGTGTCTCACGGTATATCGTCTTTGTTATCTCTCTCGCCTTTTGCCACGCCAAAATGTCCTCGAATCGCCGAAACGCTGCCATCGTCTGTCCTCCTGGATCTATTAGTCTTAAGTCTGGAGTCTTAAGTCTTGAGCAGGAGAACAAAATGTGAGTCGGTCACACGTTCGCCATTCCTGCTCAAGACTTAAGACTAAAGACTCCAGACTCACACTAATTCTGACACTTTTTGTCATTCCAGCCTTACCAATTTCTGTGATTTTCAGCCCAAACAACCTCACTCACACCAAGACCGAGCGGGCCGCCCGGCCCGTAACTCCTTTCCTGCTCAAGACTTAAGACTCCAGACTCCAGACTTTCAACCCATGGCACGGGTCTTGTATCTATATCCGCGGCCTGGGAAAGGTACATAGATTCTTTAACTTTTAGGAGATTGTGAAAATGAAAAATCAAAAGGGTTTCTCGCTTATCGAGCTTCTCATCGTCGTCGTGATCATCGGCATTATCGCCGCGATCGCTATCCCCAACCTGCTGGCGGCCCGCCGCTCGGCTAACGAAGGTTCGGCCATCTCGGCTATGCGTACAATGCACGGCGCCCAGATGACATATTCCTCGACCTACGGTGCTGGCAACTACGCCGGTACAGATGGCACTGCTGACATCAATGCCTTAACGGCTCTCGGAACACCTGCCCTTATCGACGCCGTACTCGCAACCGGTAGCAAGGGCGGTTACGAATTCGTCGGTGGTCGAATCGCTTCGTCCGCAACGGCCCCCGCCCAGTTTTGGTTCTCGGCAAGGCCTTCAACGGCTTCGGGCGTAACTCAGACCGGCTCACGTCGGTTCGGTGTGACTACGGACGGTGTACTGCGTTTTTCGACCGCGACGCTTACGACACATTTCACGACGATTGCTCTCGTCGATGCAGCGTCACCGCTGGCCAACTAGCACTTGATCTCAAGTCATATGAAGAGAGGCGGCACGGGCCGCCTCTTCTTTTTTCTGTAGTCTACTGATTATATGCAGCAGGTAACGGAATATCACCGCTAGTTCCAAATGGGATGGAGGTGCTACCATCCCTTGATCGCAGAATATGCCAGTAACCAGTGCTCGGTCGAAATACAGCAATATCGGCCTCGCCGTCACCGTCGTAGTCTCCGGACGCGGGAATGTCGCCCGACGATCCGAACTGAGTCGAAACGAAATCGCTATTGGACGAATACTCTATGTACCAATAGCTCGTTGACGGTCTGAATACCGCAAGATCGGTTTTTAGATCTCCGTCGAAATCACCGCTCACCGGCACGTCACCACTGCTTCCGAACTGCTCGCTTCCGCTCTGCGTAGTAACGGTATTGTACCAATACCAAGTACCGTTGCTGGAACGGAAGACAGTCGGATCGGCAAATCCGTCGCCGTCCATATCCGCTCTGACAGGCTTATCGCCTGTTGTACCGATCTGGTGGCTCCCAGTATTCCCCGAATCCGCCGATTTTCGCCAGTAAAAGTAATTTGTACTCGGGCGATACACAGCGATGTCTGTTTTCCCATCATGGTCAAAATCCTGAGGAATCAGAATATCGGTCGAGAGTCCCCAGTCATTTATCGTCGAGAGACTGCTCGTGCTCGAATTCAATACGTACCAATCCTCTCCCGACGGGCGGAATACCGCGAGGTCCATTTTTCCATCGCCGTCGAAATCCATAGGAGCCGGTAAATCACCGGTCGTCCCAAATTGGCTTGATTCCGGCGTTCCGGTTGGTAGCGCGATATGCCAGAAATTATTCGACGGGGTAGCTGACGGCCTGTACACCGAAATGTCAGTCGCACCATCGCCATTTCGATCCGCGACTCGAGTAAATGTGTTCACGAAGATCGATGCGGAGCCCTTTTCAGAATCGAAAGGGTCATTATACTCTCCAATGATCAGGTTCTGCTTATCGACACCGACTGCCGTCGCAAATGCATGCAAGCGATTTCCATAGAGGGTCTTCCGCTCGACCCATCCTGATCCAGTGTCGCGGAAGATATGCGCTCGAGCATCGCCCGAACTCGGTGATGTGCCGACGACGATCATATCTTCATCAATCGCCACGGAATATCCGAATTTATCATTGACATTGGGTGAAACGGTATGCGATAAGGCGGACATCGAACCGAAGGAGGTGCTTTCGGAAATATAAGCGGCACCCGCCCCAAATAGCGAGCCACTAGCCGTTTTACCGGAGGCTCCCATCAGCGCGACGTCCTTTGACGACCCATCATATATCGCGACAGCGTTACCTAAATTATCGCCTGCCGCTTCCCCGAGATATGTGGGGGTTGGAGTAGCGGCTCCCCAACCAATTCCCGATGATCCATATCGGTACGCAGCTCCCCGACCATTAGCACCTCCTGACGTAAAGCTCGAAGCTCCGATCAAGATCAGATCCCCTGATACCGATACACTGATCCCAAAAGTCGCACCTTTCAGAACGCCTGGCGTTTTTGTTCCGGTCGATGGCCATACTCCCATGGAACGGTTAAATCTAGTTGCGGATCCTTCGAAAGACGAGATGTTATCGTCAAAGAGTCGATCGCCATACGCCCCAACAACAGCGGTATCGCCATCAACGGCAACCGAAATGCCAAAGTACTCACCGGCCGACTCATTGTCATTAGGCTCTTTAGGATCCGTTGACTCACAATTAAAATCACACGCATTCAGGAGCTCAACTTCGCTACCAAACGTCCCTTCGCTAAGGGTGTAAATATATGCCGATCCCTTGGCATCAGCACCATTCACCGTGCGAAAAGGCGCTCCTACGATTATCGTGTCACCGTCAATATCGACACTGAATCCATACCTGAGGTCATCGTCGCCATCGTCGTCGGGCGACAGCGTCTGCAAATAGTCCCAATTTGCTCCGTCACGGACAAAAACGTGGGCCGCTCCCACCTCATCGTCATTCTTATCCTTAGTCAACGGGGCCCCAACAACCGCATAATTCCCCGAAATTGCCACACTGTATCCAATGTCGTCGTTCTCACCACCATCGTCATAGGTGATCTTCTGCGAATGCAGGTACGCGCCTGCATTTTGCGGTACTGCACTTTCGACGCTTAGTAGCGCGTTGTGTGCGAGAACTCGCCCGTCGGCCAATGTTGTCGTATTGAGCCAGAATCCTGCTGTCAGGAATGCAACAGCAAATATCCCAATCAGAATTGATCCATCGTATCTTTCTCGTTTCATGTTTTTATCTCCTAGTTTTTTGTGAGAGTCGGACGTGGGTAGTTCAGACCTGCAAAGGTATTTAATCCATGACCGGCTCAGGAACCATTGTTGCATCCCTGCAATCGCCTTGTCAAGAGTAGTTTGCATTTGTGCAACATTCTCGGGTCTAATTTTCTACCACTGTGCTAGAATCGCTCTGTTCTTGGCCCTTTCGCGTTTCCTGACCTCAATGAACGACACGATCGACACGCCTTCGCGAGAGAGTCGCGTTGCCCCCGGATCGGCTATGCCGGTCGCGGCGGTTTTTGCCTTGATAATGATCGCACCGCTGCTTCCGTGGCCGCGTGCGGCGGCCGGAACGAACGCTCCGTGGCGGGTGGAACTTGTCTCGGCCTGCATACTGCTCGCTCTCGCCGTGTGGGCGTTGATGAAACGGCCGTTTGGTGCGGGTATCGCGGTTCCCGCATCGGTTCTGTATCCGTTGATCGGCTTTCTTCTCTGGAGCGCTGTTTCGATCTCGTGGGCCCCGTATCCGCTGCCGGCGGTGCATCATACGCTGGCGTGGGCGATGTATCTCGGCGTTTTGCTGATCGCAATTGGGATCTGTGCGTCACGCTCCGGCGTTGAGACGCTGATAGTGGCATTCGCGGGCGTTTCGCTGGTCGTGGGCTTTGCGGCAGTGATCGATTACCTGGGAACAACCGATTTTGCATCGGCGGAATTCGCGCTCAGGACGCGTTACGGGCGGTTTGCCGAACTGCTGGTCACGGTCCAGCCGCTGGTTTGGATCGCGGTGCTATATGCCCGTTCATCTCTACAAAAGTGGCTGCTTATTGCCACCGCGGTCCTCGGCTGGACGGCCGTGATGCTGTCGTTGAGCAAAGGTGCGGCCCTGGCGGGCGTGATAGGCTTTGGGACCGCGTTTGGCGGCTGTTTGCTGGTATCAAATAAATGCGCGAGGCGGCCGGTGCTGCGGCTCGCGGGCCTCTGGTTCGCGTTGACGGTTGCGGTGCAGGCTTTCTTCTATTTCACCTCGCCGCTGCCCGCGACGGCTGATTATTTTGCCGGCAATGCGGGCAATTCCACACTGTCGCGCCAGCACCGGCTGCTCGTCTGGAACATCGCGGGCGAGATGGTCCGGATGCAGCCGCTGACCGGCGTCGGGGCGAATAATTTCATCGCGCTCACAAATGTCGCCCGCGCGAAGCATGCCGCGCAGACCACCGACATCTCATCGCCCGAGATCGCCGAAGAGGTCGTTCTCGAACGGGCCCACAACGAATATCTGCAGATCTTTGCCGAACTTGGGCTGATCGGCTTCGTCCTCTTTGCCGCGGCCTTTGGGGCCTTTAAGCTGAATGTTTTCAGCACTTTTCGGCAACATCGTAGGCTCTCGCCGATGGTCTGGGCCGGCATCGGAGGCATGTCGGCGTTTGCGTTGAGCTCGCTGGTCAGTTCGTTCTCGTTCAGGGCGATGCAGAACGGCGTCGCGTTCATGCTCGTGTTTGCGTTCGTACTGAGTCGAACGGCTCGCGGTGAACGCCTCTTGTCGCCGCGCCTCGTTTCGCTCGCGGTCGCGGCGTGTGCGTTGCTCTCGATAGGATTCTTCGGCTCAAAAGCGATCGGCGAATATCGCGTCTTTCAGGCCGAATGGGCCGAAACGGCCGAGGCCGCGCAGGGCCATCTCTCGAGTGCCCTGAAGATCGATCCGGACAACCTCAACGCCCGCCATTCGCTCGCGAACGGCCTCGCAAAGGACAGTGAGTACGAGCGAGCGGCATTCGAGCTTCGACAGGCCATCGATCGCGGGCTTGGCGTGACACTGACGTATGCACAGCTTGCGAAATTCTACCGCCAGTCCGGCGACGCAGCCGAGGCCGAAAAGACCTATGCCGAGGGCGTTGCGGTATTTCCCGGCTCGGTCTATATGCGTGTGGAATTTGCGACGTTTCTCGAAACGATCGGACGCACGAGCGACGCCGAATACATGCTCGCCGTCGCCCGCCGCATCGACGCCAAACAGGCCAACGGCTGGTATTCGCTGATCAAAGACGGCAGCGTCGCGGCATTCTATAAAGCCCAAACCGACACCTCGGTCGCCCAGCCCGCTGACCTTGTGCCCGGGAATGCGGTCAGGCAATACTTGGACGCTGTCCCGGCACATTGATCAACATGGCCGGATTAGGTCCTATGTGTCCTACGATTGTCGCATTTAGTATAGAATAAACGCATCCCAATGAGTGCCGAATTCGACCCGTTCGCGCCGATACCGACCATTGCACGCAACGCCTTTCGCGAGGCGGTTCGCGACCGCATTCTCTACAACCTGATACTTTTCGTGCTGCTGATAACGGCGTCCGCGATCTTTCTCGGCGAACTGACCGCCGGACAGGAAGCACGCGTGATCGTCAATCTCGGCCTGAGCGCGATGCTGGTGTTTGGGACGTTTATCTCGATCTTCGTCGGCGTGAGCCTGGTGTGGAAAGAGATCGAGAAACGCACCGTTTACTCGATCTTCTCAAAGCCCGTGCGGCGGTCCGAGTTCATCATCGGCAAGTATCTCGGCCTTTGCCTGACGCTGTTCGTCAATGTCGCGGTGATGGGCGCGGGCGTTTCGCTGGCGTTGCTTTATGTCGGCGGCGGTCAGCTCGTCTGGTCGATATGGCCGACGATATTGCTTATTTTTCTTGAGCTTACGGTAATTACAGCCGTTGCGATAGTCTTTTCATCATTCTCAACGCCGGCCCTGTCGGCCATGCTAACGTTCTTTGTCTTCGTGATCGCACACTTCAGCACAAGCCTTCGCGACCTTGCTCAGTCAATGCCGTCACAGGCCTCGCGCGTGGTATTTGACGCGGTGTATTACCTGCTGCCGAACTTTTCGCATTTTAGCTTTATCACCGAAACATCGAACGGCATGACGCCGCCCGCCGCGATGCTAGGCTCATCGTTCGCGTACGCCGTTGTCTGGGACCTCGTGCTGCTGACCATCGCCGTCGTGATATTCCGGCGGAGGAATTTCAAATGATCGATATGCTGACTCCACCTCGGGCTCTTCCGAATAAATTGCCTCCACCTTTAGGTGGAGGAGAGGACAATAAAAGACTCGGGCTTTAGCCCAAAAAACCGTATGCCCTGGATAAAAGTTTGGTTACACTTTGTTTGGTCCACAAAGGACCGACACCCTTTCCTAACGGATGATATCAGGCAAAAAGTGTTTACCCATATCCGCGAAAATGCGCGGGCAAAAGGTATTTTTATCGACTTCATCAACGGTTATGTGGAACACGTCCACTGCCTTATCTCGCTGGGAAGCGACCAATCGATCGAGACGATAATGCAGCTGATCAAAGGTGAATCCTCGCATTGGATAAATAAGAACAAGCTCACCGGGATGAAATTTGGATGGCAGGATGAGTATTTCGTGACGGCAGTTGCGGAGTCGGCCTTGCCAAGTGTAAGGCGCTATATTGCAAATCAGGAGGAACATCATAAGAAAGTCTCGTTTGATGAGGAATTCAATGAATTTCTGAGTCGCGCGGGTTTCGAGAAGCGTCCTGATATGTGAGGTGGCTTTGGCTAAAGCCAAGAGGAATACCTGTTTTGTTTTTTTGGCTAAAGCCGGTTGAGTGTTGACCGTTAACCTCCACCTAAAGGTGGAGGCAATTTATAAGGAGATCAGTGCATAGCTCGATTGCGGTTGCAATTATTGTCTTCGGATTGGGAGCGTCTGCGGCACTAAGCAACTACGCCGAAAGCGTGCGTCCGGCCTTGCCTGACGATTACGCCGACAGCGATCTGAATATGACGGGCTCGTCGCTGAGAGGTTATCTTTTCGGGATGGAAGGGCTGGCGGCAGATTGGTATTTTGTCCGATCGCTGCAATACATCGGCGACAAACTCCTCAAGGTCGAGGGCGACATCGATCTCGACGACCTGAGATGGCTCAATCCGCGGCTGCTGTATCCGCTGCTTGACGAAGCCACGAGTCTCGATCCGCACTTTATCGCGGCCTACACATACGGGGCAGTCGTGATGCCCGCGATCGACCCCGAAAAAGCCATCGCCATCGCAAACAAAGGCATCGACAACAACCCGCGCGAATGGCGGTTGTATCAGTATCTCGGCTACGTCTATTGGCGGCTAAAACGCTATGACGACGCTGCCGACGCATTTCAAAAGGGATCTGAGATCGAGGGCGCGGCGCCATTTATGCGCCTAATGGCCGGCTCGATGCGGACCGAAGGCGGCAGCCGAGAGACGGCCCGAAAGATATTCTTACAGATGCTCGATGATCCGGACGAACAGGTCCAGAGCATCGCGCTGAGAAAGCTCAAGGAACTCGACGCACTTGACGGGAAGCGTGAACAGAAATGAACCATGTGATCGAGATAAACGGCCTGTCGAAGGACTACGAGACGGGCTTCTGGAAGAAGAAAAAGGTCCGCGCACTGGATGGGCTTGACCTGAAGGTGCGCGGCGGGCAGATCTTTGGCTTTCTTGGCGGCAACGGTGCGGGCAAAACGACGACGATCAAGCTGCTGATGGGCCTGATCTTCCCAACCGAGGGCTCGGCGACGATCCTCGGCAGTGATATTTCGGACGTGCAGATGCACGGGCGAATCGGCTATTGCCCCGAGAATCCCTACTTTTACGACTATCTGACGGCGGCTGAACTAATGGACTATTTCGGCCGAATCTTTGGCTATGACGAGAGCACGCGGCGAGCAAAGACCGACGAACTGCTAACCGCCGTCGGCCTTGCCGAGAAGGACCGCAAGCGGCAATTACGTAAGTATTCCAAGGGAATGCTCCAGCGTGTCGGCCTCGCGCAGTCGCTCATAAACGACCCAGAGATCGTCTTTTTGGACGAACCGATGTCGGGCCTCGATCCGGTCGGCCGCCGCGAGATCCGCGAGCTGATCGCGGGCCTCAGGGCCAAAGGCACGACCGTGTTTATGTCAACGCACATCCTATCCGACATTGAGGCGTTGTGCGACGAGGTCGCGATCCTTCGCGGCGGACGCCTCGCGGCCGCTGGCGATCTCGCTCGAACTGCTCGAAAGCCACGAAGGGCCGCGTGTGCTGGAGATAAACATTCAGGGCGTCGAGGCGGACGCCATTCGCGAGCAGGTCGAATTTGTCGCCGGCGCATCGATCACCGCCAAGCCCGGCGGAGCGACCGTGCAGATCCAGGACGAATCCGACATCGACGCGATCCTAAAGATCATGCGCGACGCCGGCGGCCGCCTCATATCGATCCAGCCGGTCAAGCAGTCGCTCGAAGAGTTATTTGTTAAGCAAACCGTTGAATAGAAACACCATGCTTCTGCGGATATGAGCCGTGTCCTTGAAATCATAGGTTAATATAGTTTATTATTCGAGAAATTTCTGTTAATCGAACGTCTTGTTAGTGACTCATCGATGAGATTCTATGACGGGGTTTTTGTCAATCTTTGCCTCTCTCGTGCTCGCGGTTTGGGTTGTTTTTTTGCCCGTTCAACACAAGACCGCTTCGAAAGCTATAGCAACCGAGTGTTGGTTCGGGATCGGCATCTATGGTTATGATGACCTTAGGGCCGGTGCGAATACCTTTGCAACCTTTGACATCGAGTTTTGGCGTGGCGAGAGGATAGTGGCACATGTTGCTAACCCTGGGGAAACGATTCCCGGCGGTCAGCGAACCTGGCGATTTCCGGCACATTCCCAAGATAGTTACGGAAATGGGGTTCGCCGAGTTATATTGAGTTATCGACTCGCCCCTGGCGACGGTCTACTGCTTCAGCCTGATACCTGGCGTTTCGCAGCTCCGATAATGAAACATTATTGTTCTACCGGGAATGTTTCAGAAGCGGACGATGATTTTCTTAAGAACCCATATCGCGATATGGGACCGAACAGCCGCATCGAGCTAGGCGAACGAGAGATTATACGAACGCTAACCGGAGCGGGAACAGTTACCATATACGAAGACCCTGAGCCTGATCCACGGGCTTGTCGGACCGATTCTGACTGTTCGGACCGTATTATTTGCAACGGCATTGAACTTTGCCGTCCGGGCAAGCTTGGATCGGACGCACGTGGTTGCCGAGCGGGAACGCCAATTACCTGCGGCCGTGATCAATCCTGTGTTGAACTTCTTGGCGGCTGTGCGCGCAGTTCATGTGCCGATCCTGATAAGGATGGCGATGGATCGGCAGCCGTTGAATGTGGGGGTACAGACTGCAATGACAACGACCGTAATATGTATCCCGGCAAGGCGGAGTATTGGGATGCTCAAAACCATGATGAAGATTGCGACCTAAATTCTAATGGATCCGCTAGGTTCTTCAACGCTCCTCAGGTTTGTGACGGGGCAGGGAGTGTGATCCTCATTCCATCATTGCGACGTGCGGCATGCCCGGGTGGCTCCGTCTGCATACCGCAACCATATGGAGGCGGTTTTTGTGCCGGAAAGACTGACGGTTATCTTGACCCTCCGAGGTTTACGGCGCCCCTACAGCAGACGGGGCATCCGCTCCAAACAAGGAAAGTTGACCGAAACATACCACCAACGATTATTCCTCCGATGATCAGACCGTTCAATTTTTTCAAGTATTAGGGCGATTGGCTTGGCGTTTTAGTATCGACGTCGAGGCCGACGCCATTCGCGACCAAGTGGAATTTGTCGCGGGAGCTTCGATCACAGCCAAGGCCGGCGGAGCGACGGTGCAGATACAGGACGAGTCCGACATCGATGCGATCATGCGCGACGCCGGCGGCCGACTGATATCAATACAGCCGGTCAAGCAGTCGCTCGAAGACTTATTCATCGCAAACTGATAGACTTGAGAGACAGTATTTCTTGCATCGGGGCTTTGATCTGCTATGGAGAGACGCCTGTTACGATTAGGATTGCGACGGCTTGTTGCACTGGCGGTGGTTGGCTTCCTCGCGATGGCCTTCTGGTCCAGCGATTGGCCGAGAACTGGCGGAACTTCTTCGTCAGATACTCCAATCGCTCAGGACGATCTGCGTTGCTGGATCGGCATTAATATTCGCACCGACGACGACCTTCGGGCTGGACGCGAGGCGTTCGCGACGATCGAGGTCCTTTTTTGGCGCGGAGAAAGGATAAGTGGTCAGCTCGCCAAGCACGGAGAGGGCATTTCAGGAAACCAAGCCCGTAACTGGCGATTTCCGGCTCATCGGCCCGACGATCCCTACCGGCCCGACCGTCCGTCGACCCGCTACCAAAATAAGGTGCGTCGCATTACCCTGACGTATAAACTCGACCCCGGCGACGGATTACTGCTCCGACCCGACACGTGGAGCTTCTCAAGACCACGAATGTCCCATTACTGCGATCTTGCAGGTGTTTCAGAAAGAAACGACATATTCTTTACTGCCCCAACAAGATTGCCTGAACTCGGCGAGTTGCGTTTCTATGTCCGGCAACGCAATTTTGAGCTGAACGGCACAAATACGATTACACTCTACGAAGATACCGGTACCAACCCAAGCGTGTGCGAACGTGATCGCGATTGTGACGACGGTCTCGTCTGTAACGGATCGGAGATTTGCAAGCCGGGCCAGCCGGGATCGAATGTAGAAGGATGTCGACCTGGTTCTCCGCCACGATGCAATGGAAATGAGTCATGCTTCGAGCGCTTTGGCTCCCCGGCGCGACCGGGCCCCTTTGACGTACTTGCCCTCTTTGGCGGATGCATGCCGAACTCTTGCTCACAGCCCGATCGAGACGGCGACCACTTTGCAAGGAAGGAGTGCGGGGGACAAGACTGTAACGACAACGATTTCCTGATGAAACCAGGCACTTCAGACTATTGGGACGCGCAAAACAAAGATAACGACTGCAATCCCGCAACGAGCGGAGCACGAGTTTTTTTCAGGGTCGCTCAAGTCTGCGATGGAGAGGCCAGCGTAATTGTGATCGGTGAAAGTGGCGGTGGCGACCGGTTGCGACGGGTTGCGTGTTCGCGTGGATCGGTTTGTGTTCCGCAACCGTCGGGAGAAGGCGTATGCGCCGGGAGGCCGGACGGTTATATAGCTCCTCCCCTCTTCTCCGCGCCCCTCATCCAAGGTGGGTATGAGCCGGGATGGCTACCGCTTTACGAGAGGTCGATCAAGGGACGGCCAGGAACCGACATCTCACCAGTCGTTCGGCCTACGCCAAAGATAATTCCGATCAAGCCTTGACGACCGATCGTGTCAGGGCACGAAAAGCTACTCTGCTTTGATCGCGGTCACCTTCCAGCGGATATTCGCGCGGTCGTCTTCTTTTTTAAAGCCGTCGAGCGTTAAGGTGACGGGAATCGTCTCGTCGGGGTCGAGAGTGGCTTTTTGAACCGGAACGACGAGAATGCGGCGTTCGCGGAGGACGTCGTTGAACTGTGTGACGACCGAGACATTGATCTCGAGGGCGTTGATGGTGCGCTTCCCCTTGTTGCGGACCTTGCCCTGGATGAACATCGATATCTTGCCGGTGGCCATCGGCGACTGGACGGTGTTGTCATCGGTCGACAGGATGATGTCCTTGCTGAGCTCGGCGTACTCGGGCGAGCCTTCCTGGTGTGAGCCGGCCAGGATCGCGGCCGTTTGGTCTTCGATCGACGGCGTGCGCATCAGCAGGGCGATAGCGACGCCGATCACGGCTAGGCCGACGATAACACCAACGATCAGTATCGGATTGAGTCGCTTTTTCTCGGCCGGCGTGAACATCTGGTCCATATGCAAGATATTAACGCAAAGTCGCAAAGACGCGGAGACGCAAAGAGCATTTTGCAGAATTGATGCCTACTTCTGCGGGCGAACTTAGCGTCTTTGCGTCTTTGCGTTAAAGTTTCTCTTGAGTGTCAAAAAAAGCCACGCCACAATTCGTCGAGGCCGCGTTGCCTGTGCCGCTTCGGCGCGTTTTTACGTATCGCATCCCTGCGCAGTTGCAGGGCCGCATTGTTATCGGCGCGCGCCTTAAACTGCCATTCGGTAAGCGGAATCTTACTGGCTACGCCGTCGCTCTGCACGATGCGATGCCGGCCGAGGCCGATTTTGACCCGTCAAAGCTCAAGGACGTGCTCGAGGTCGTCGACGAAGAGCCGCTCATCACGCCTGAGATACTCAAGCTGACACAATGGACTGCCGACTATTACGCGTCGTTCTGGGGCGAAATGCTCAAGGCGGCTTTGCCCGCCGGGCTTCATGCCGAACGCGTCCGGCCAAAGCGACGAAAGGCTGTACGGCTGCTGTCCACGGTTCCGGACGACAGCGATAAACCGCTCACAGAGCAGCAGGAGTGGATACTCGAATTGCTCTCATCCAACGGCGGCACGATGCTGTGGACGGAGGTCATGGAGCAGGTTGACGTCGGTGCGTCGCCTCTAAATACGCTCGTGCGCCGAGGCTGTGTCGAGGTCTATGTCGAAGACGTCCGGCGCGATCCGCTTAGCTCGGCGGAGTTCCCCGATGTCGATAAATTTACGCTGACGGCGGAGCAGCAGTCGGCGTTGGAGAGCATAGAGGCGGCTTTGGCGAAAGGCTCGTATCAAGGTTGCTTGCTCCACGGCGTTACAGGCAGCGGCAAGACCGAGGTCTATATCCGCTCGATGCGTGCGGCACTGGACGAGGGCCTTTCCGCACTGATGCTGGTGCCTGAGATCGCTTTGACGCCGATCTTTTCGCGGCGGCTGCGTTCAGTCTTTGGATCAAGGGTCGCCATTCTGCACTCGAATCTCGGTGCGGGCGAACGCTATGACGAATGGCGGCGCATTCGCCTCGGCCAGGCACGCATCGCCATCGGCACGCGTTCGGCCGTGTTTGCTCCGCTGGAGAATCTTGGGCTGGTGATCGTTGACGAGGAGCACGACGCTTCGTACCGTCAGCACGAGTCGCCGTTTTATCACGCCCGCGATGTCGCGGTGATGCGTGCACATTCCGCCGGAGCGGTAGTGGTCCTCGGCTCGGCAACGCCGGCGATGGAATCGTTTCACAACGCTAAGAGCGGTAAATACACGTATTTACAGCTTCCCGACCGCATCGCGGGACGCTCGATGGCCAGTGCAACGCTGGTCGATATGCGTGAGGTCTTTAAGCGGGCGGGCAAGGACGTCGCCCTGTCGCCCGAACTGCTCGAATCGGTCGCGGCAACACATGCACGCGGCGAGCAATCCATCGTCCTGCTCAATCGGCGCGGCTTTTCGCAGTTCGTGCTGTGCCGCACCTGCGGCGAGACGATCAAATGTAAGAACTGCGACATCACGCTGACGTTCCACCGCCGCGACGGCAAATTGCTTTGCCACTACTGCAACTATCGCATCGTCGCGCCGCGTATCTGTCCGAAGTGCGAGAGTGAGTATCTCTACTTCATCGGCGAAGGCACCGAGAACCTAGCCGACCAGTTGATAAAGCGTTTCCCGACCATGCGAATCGCTCGTGTCGATCGCGACACGATGGCGCACAAGGGCGAACTCGATCAGGTGCTGCTCGACTTCGCAGCCGGCGGCCTCGACATGCTAGTTGGAACGCAAATGATCGCTAAGGGCCACGATTTTCCGAATGTGACCTTGGTGGGCGTGGTCGGCATCGACATTGGACTGGGAATGCCCGACCTGCGCTCGGCCGAGCGGACGTTCCAATTGATCACACAGGTCGCGGGCCGCTCAGGCCGCGGCGAAAAGCCGGGCACAGTCCTAATTCAGACGTATTATCCCGACCATTACGCCCTGCGGCACGCGGTGCGACAGGATTACGAGGGGTTTTACGCTGAGGAGATCAGATTCCGTGAGCGGCTGGCATATCCGCCATTCGTCGTGCTCGCATCGATCATGATCAAGCACCGCGATCACGCCTACGCTATGCGGCAGGCAAATATCCTGCGGACCACACTCGACGGCGCGAACGCCGCCCGTCACGTCCGAATCCTAGGCCCGGCACCGGCATCGATCAGCCGCCTGAAGAACGAATACCGCATCCAGATCATCATCAAAGGCCTGTCCCGCCGAGCGCTACGCGAAACACTCGATGCAGCCATCACCGACGCCGAGGGCCGCGGATGCGATATGAGGTCGGTTTACGTTGAGATCGATCCGGTGAATCTGATGTAAGAGGATCTAACCGCGAAATACACGAAAAAACGCGAATAAGAGTATTACCCTTTTTAGCGTTTTTAGCGTATTTCGCGGTAAGTTCCTAATTTACTGCCCGGGAGCTCAACTCGGCTTGCTTGAAATTCATCTGGGCATAGATCTCCGACAGCGATAGTTTTACACCGGCGGAATCGAGAGCCACGACGTCGTCTCGCTCGTCGTAAATTCGGTAGAGCCACTGCTTGGCGTTTTGCCGGGCATAATGCTCGACACGCATCTCATCAGCCTTTATCAGCAGGCATTCCTTGATGCTGGGAATTGCAAGATAGCTCTCGAGCTTTTGGGTCTTGTCCGATATGTTTGCGGAGCCGGAGAAGATGTCGATGACCGCAGTCGGATTTTGCAGCACGTCCGAATTAGTGTCAGAAAAAACCGGTGCGCCCGTTACCAGCACTACGTCGGGATAGCAAACGAGTTTGCTGCCGAGTTGGACGAGCATTCCGTTTACATAGATCTCGGTCCGTGCACCCGGAAATGCGACTGCCGACCGCGATCGCGGTGTTGGTCGCGATCAGGTTGTGCCACCGGTTGCTGGCCGGTTTGGGCATCACCCGCCCGTCGATCAGTTCGCCGCGATTCGACGAACGGCGTTCGCCTGCGATGTAATCTTCCGCATTGGTCTTCTTACCCGATCGGTCCAAAGGTTGCTGGTTCATAATGCTGTAACTCCTTGATACTGCTGATACTTACGACGTCGAGGGAGAAGCGTAAAAACGTGGGCGTTTTGTGCGGACAGATTTGTTTGCTAAAACTAGTGTTGCATATCCGCCTTGGTATTTTCAAGACTATTCTAATGAAGCTCTCCGAATTAGCCGCACTTACCCGATCGACCATCGTTCACGGTTCTGACGACCTTGAGATCGCGTCGGCCGCCGGCCTGGACACCGCGGGCCCGGGTGACGTGACCTTTCTCGCGAATCCGAAATACACAAAACAAGTGAGCGAAACGAAAGCTTCGGCCATCTTCCTGAAGGAAAACGAGCCCATCAGCGACGGAGATATTGCCGTGCTGACGGTGAAAGACCCTCAGGTGGCATACGCGCTCGCCTTGAGGGCGTTTTTTCCTGAGCCAGACATCAAACCTTCCGTCCACCCTTCCGCCGTTATCGACCCAAGCTCAAACATCGCAGAAAACGTCGAGATACATGCAAATGTCGTGATAGGTGCTGGCTGCTCGATCGCAGACGGCGTACGGCTAATGCCAAACGTGACGATCTATGAAAATGTGACTATCGGCGCGAGCACGACGATTCACTCGGGCGTTTCGATAAGGGAAAATTGCAAGATCGGTCGTAATTGCACCATTCACAACAACTCAACCGTCGGCTCGGACGGTTTTGGCTATGCACGGACCGAGGACAAAAAGTGGTTGAAGGTTCCGCAGACCGGCTGCGTGGTATTGGAAGACGACGTCGAGATCGGTGCTAACACGACGATCGACTCGCCATCGACAGGCGAGACCCGCGTAAGGCTCGGTGCAAAGATCGACAACCTCGTCCAGATCGGGCACTCGTGCCTTATTGACGAGGATGCACTCATATGCGCACAGGTCGGCCTGGCAGGCAGCACGGACTGTCGGCAAGCGTGTGATCCTGGCAGGACAGGTTGGCACTGCCGGTCATCTGAAGATCGGCGATGACGCGGTTGTTGCGGCACAGGCCGGGATCGGACAAGACGTTGAGGCGGGAAGTGTACGCGGCGGACCGAACCTTGAACAGTCAGTATGGGTGAAAGCGGCGACTATTTTTCGTCGGCTGCCAGAGATAGCCAAAACGGTTCGTGATCTGGACAAACGAGTAGCAAAGATCGAGACCGGGGCCGCACCTGAGCACCAAGAAAAAGACGACTAAAATGGATAGAATGACCTCCGAATCGGGTTACGACATAACGACCCTCACGCACGACACGGTCGAGCGACTCGCGCAGGACCTCGACGAAGAGGAACGCCGCGTATTGCTCGACCACGGAACCGAGCCTGCATTCTGCGGAACGCTGCTCGATAACAAAAAGGACGGTGTTTACGCGTGCCGACTGTGCGGTCTGCCTCTGTTTAGTTCCGAAAAGAAATTTGACTCAGGCACTGGCTGGCCGTCATTCTATGCGCCGTTTGACAAGGAACATCTCGTCAACATCGAAGACTCGACCTACGGGATGCGCCGTGTTGAGATACGCTGCGTCCGCTGCGGCGGGCATCAGGGCCACGTCTTTCCCGACGGCCCGCCGCCGACGGGATTGCGGTATTGCCTCAACTCGGCATCGCTCGAGTTCTTTGACAAAGACGCGGTTATTCCCCAAAAGAATGAGGGCCTATAAGACATATACGTCCTATAGGCCCTATTATGACGGGACGATAGAGTTTAGCTTACGGCAGTTTTCTGTCCTTGAAGCTGTCGAATAGCTCCGTATGCCGGCTGGTGAGCGGGATCAGCCGTCCGGCGATGAAGATGTGTTTGACGTTCGTCCGCGGGTCGAGTATGTCGCCGTCAGTGACAACGACATTTGCCATCTTCCCGACGTCGATCGAGCCGAGCTTATCGTCGATGCCCAGGATCTGTGCTGGGTAAAGCGTAACCGACTTGAGCGCTTCTTCGCGGCCGAGGCCGAATGCACCGGCAATACCGGCGTGATACGGCAGGTCCCGATACTCTAGGTTGTTATTGACGTTGTTACCCGTCGAGATGGAAAACTTCAGTCCCGCCTTCAGCATTAGCGACGGCGCCTCAAAGAGCTGGTCGTACGGATCATCCTGCTGCACCGGAAGATCGTAAACGTTCGTATAGACGACAGCGATGTTGTTCCTCTTTAGCTCGTCCGCCGCCTTCCACGCATCCTGGCCACCGACGATGATGCCCTTAACCTTCATCTCGGAGACGAACTTGGCGACGGCGCGGATATCACGTTCGCGCTCGACGGTAAAGTAGATCGGCTTTTGGCCGCGAACGTACGGAACCAATGCTTCATATCGCAGCGATGTCACCGGGGTCGGGACGGTCTTGTCCTTGGCGTACGCCTCGACCATCCTGGCGTAGGCCTCGACGTCACGGAACAGCTTTTTGAGGTCTTCGACAGCGGCATCGCGTCGACGGATCAATTCGCCAAAATCCGCCGGCGGCGGCGCGAATCCCCCAAAACCACCGAAGCCGCCGCCCGCCGCGACACGCGGAAAGTTGATCACAAGCGCGTGGACCGGAACAACCGCCATGTCCGCTTGTGTCGAGCCATTGAGATTGATAATGGCTGTTTGGCCCGAAACCACCCCGCCGCTCGGCTGCGCAACGACGGTCGTGATGCCGTTGACGCGCGTTACGTTGATGTGTGATGAATGCGGATTGACACCGAGCAGGGCCTTGGAGTTAGCGTTCAGCGAACCGACCTCCTGGACGTCGAGCGTCGCGTTCGCTCCCTGGCCGATCTCGGCGAGGCCCATCGCGGTGGACGCATCGATCATTCCGGGATAGACCGAGAGGCCCTTGCCGTCGATGCGTTCGGCACCCGACGGGATCGCCACATTCGCACCTACCCCGGCGATCTTACCGTCGCGAATTACGACGGTCCCGTTCTCGATAACGAGGCCCGAGACGGTTACGACCCGAGCGCCGACGATCGCAAACGTGCCGGCACGCCCGGTCTTGTTCTGCTGTGAGCCGTCACTCTGTCCGAGGACAGAAATGGAACCACAGATGAACACGGATAAACACAGAAAGAGGGCTTCTTTTGCCTTTTGCCTTTTTACTCTTGCCTCCATCTTAATTGTCCCCTCCATCACGATCCGCATCATCAAGGTCGCCCCGTAATCGTTCGGTAGGCACACGCGGCGCCGTGCCGCCCGAGCCGGGAGCCTTGTTCTGATCGAGTTTCTCAAGCTCCTCCCGTTCCTTCGCGAGGGCGGCCCGTCGGGCCTTATCCTGAACACGATCGAAATAGACTTCGCCCTCAATGATCGTCGTCTCGGCGACCGTGTAAACGCTAAACGGATGTTCCGACCAGATGACCAGATCACCATCCTTTCCGACCTCGATCGAGCCGGTCCGTTTGTCGATGCCGAGCTGTTTGGCGGCATTGAGCGTGATCATCTGCAGAGCATCCTGCTCGGGCACGCCGCCGTATTTCATCATCTTGGCGGCGTCGAGGTTGAGACGGCGCATGCGTTCGTTCGAATCCGAATTGATCGACACGACCACGCCGTTCTTCCAAAGGATGTAAGCGTTATACGGTATCGAATCGTACGCCTCGAGTTTGTAGCTCCAGCTATCGGCAAAGATCGAGACACCCGCGCCGTGCTTAGCTATCTCAGGCGCGATCTTATAGGCCTCGAGACCATGCTGAAGCGTCGCGATGCGAAAGCCGAATTCCTCGGCAAGCCGAAGCAAATTCAGGTGCTCGTCAGAACGGTAACCGTGGCAATGCACCTTGCGTTTGCCCTCGAGTATCTCGACGATCGGTTCAAGTTCTTCGTCGCGGCGGGGCTGTGTGCGGGTCTTCTTTGTACGATAGTCGTCCCATGACTGCTTATACTCGCGTGCGCGAACAAATGCGTCGCGGAGGACCTCCATAACGCCCATTCGCGTTCGCGGATAGCGCCCGGTCTGCCCAAACTGTAACGGGACGTTTGCCCGTTTGACGTTCTCGCCGAGCGCGAACTTTATCCCCGGCGGCGCGTCAGCGACGGGGAACTCCTCGACGGGACGGCCGAATTTGAACTTAAGGGTCGAGCTTTGTCCGCCGATCGGATTTGCCGAGCCGTGCAGCACCAACGCCGTAGTCACGCCGCCAGCCAGTCCGCGATAGATGGCCATGTCAGTCGGGTTGAGCATCTCGCGGATCTTTGTCATCGAGGTCACGGCAAGCGAGCCTTCGTTGATGGACGACACCATCGTATGCGAGTGAGCGTCAATAACGCCCGGCGTGACGAATTTGCCCGACGCGTCTATCACTCTCACGCCGGCGGGGGCTGAAAGCCCTTTTCCGATCCGCACTATCTTGCCTTTCTGAACAAGAATGTCCGTATTCTGGAGCGTCCCCTTGACCGCGGTCAGGACAGTCGCGTTCCTGATCAGGATGTCGCCGTTTGACTGTCCGACAACGAGCGTCGGCAAGACCAGCAAAAGCGATATCAACGAGAGTAATGTCAGTGGTCGTCTCATATATCTTGTTTCTTCTGTTAAGGGGTCTTCGTCCCTGCGTACGGAACATCGCCGATCGGCGAACCGATAGACCCGCTCACCTGATTACCGCGAACGGTGCCCTGGACCGTGATGTCAAGGTTCGAACCGCCGTACGTGACCGATGTCGCAAAGGTAAACGAGCTGCCCGATACCTTGCCGTCACGGATGGCCGCAGTGCCGCCGTCCGTTACCATCGTCCCGCCCAGGGTCGTGCCCAATTGCGTCAGATTGAATGTCGCGGCCGACGGCGAGCCGGGAATGTCGATTGTTACCTTGTATGCTCCGGTCAGGCTGTCGGTAGGTGTCGGGACCCCGGTGCCGGGGCGTGGCCCGCCCTGCGGCCGTGGCGTCTCTTTTTGCTCGAAGAACTTGCCGTCAACAAACACGTGCGACGCAAAGCGGTCGCGGCCAAATATGTCTCCCTTGACTACGACGAGATTGGCGATCTTACCCGCCTCGATGGAACCGAGCCGGTTGTCGACACCAAGGACCTCAGCGGCCCCAAGCGTCATCGCACGGATAGCAGCATCGCGCTCGAGACCGTTCTCGATCGCCTTGCCGGCGTTTGAGAAATAATCTGCGGCAGTCGCACCACCCGAGTGGAAAGCGAACTTAACACCAGCGGCCGCGAGCTTACCCGCGGTTTTCGGCACTTCGGCACGAAATCGCAACGTATCAAGCGTTTCCGGATCGGCGTCGGTCGAGGCAGAGGCGGTTCGTTGTGGGAAGTTGAGAGACAGGAGCACTTGCACGTTCTGAGCCTTGAGCCGAGCCGCAACCTTGCCCGCCTCCTGGCCGCCCGCAATGATGCCCACGAGATCATAGTCGCGGATAAAGTCGAGAGCTCGCACGATCTCTATCTCGCGATTTGCGTTAAATACGACCGGCATCTGGCGGTTGATCGCCGGAAACAACGCCTCGAGCGAACGATCACCATCGGGACGCCTCATAGCGCGCGGGTCAGCGGCGTATGCACGCTGATTTTCCTGCAGCCGTTTAGCGTCGTTAAATATTTGCCTCAAGGCCGAGAATGTGCCGAGCAGCGAGCCCGGATAGACGCCCCCGCCGATCGTGACAAACGAGACGTGCTGCGCGAACGGCGATTTTATGACGATCGCCGAAACGCTGTCGCCCGCGAGGTTGATTACGGCCGACTGCCCGCTGAAAATGCCCGTGTGGCCGGTCGTAAGCGCCGTTGTAAAACCAGCATTTCGACTGGCCTGAAACTGCGAATCGCCCGCACGGATCTCACTCTCCGCCATGTCCTCAGGCCGCAGGCCGGCTGGGTAATTCGAATTCGACACTGGCGTTGGCGACGCCGCCGCACCCGGCTGGCCGCCGGGGCCGCCAGCCGTCGTCGGGCGGGCGGGTATGCCGAGATTGGTCAGCGTGTCGATAAAGCCCGGATAAAGCGTCGCTCCGCCTGCGTCGATCACGGTCGCGTCCGCCGGCGGTGTCACAGTGGCCCCAACCGAGTCGATCAGGCCGTTGCGTATCACGACGGTGCCTTTGTCGATGGTCACGCCGGACACGGTCACGATCTTGGCATTTGTGATCGCGTAGCTTTGCGCGTTGGCCGCTGCACTGGTCAGCAGACAGATAGCCGCAGCAAAAAGCATTAGTAGCTTTGTTCTCATAACGTTGATTGGTTACTGCTTTGAATTCGCTGTTACGCAGAGGATATAGAAAAAGTTTCGGGCGCGCAATCTTCTAGACCGCACGCCCGACTAATGCCGTCGTTGGAAGAACATCACGCCTTCTTCTCCTGCGCCAGAAGCTTCGCTTTTCGTTCAACTCCCCACCGGTAGCCGCTGAGTTTGCCGTCACTGGCGACGACGCGATGACACGGGATCAAAACGGCGACACGATTCTTTGCGCACGCCTGGGCGACCGCCCGCACCTTCTTCCGGTCGCCCAATGCCTCGGCGACATCTGAATAAGAACGAGTCTCGCCGTATGGGATCTTTCTCAGGAAATCCCATACCTGCATCTGAAACGCAGTCGCCCTGAGGTCCAGCGGGAGCACCAATCGCTCATTCTTGCCGGAAAGGTACTTAATGATGCCATCGACGGCGTGCTTAAGGTCTCTTGCATCCTCCTCGATCTCAGCTTTCGGGAACTCTAGAACGAGTTCGTTTCGCAAATTCACCACATCGCAACCAAATGTGACGCTGCAAATTCCACGTTTTGTCCGTGCGACCAACAGCTTGCCAAGCTCACAGTCCGAGATTGTGAAGCTGATCTTCATTCCCTGCCCGCCCTTTTTGTAAACCGCAGGCGTCATGCCGAGCCCTTCAGCCGCCTTTTCGTAAAGCCTGCTGCTGGATCCGAAGCCCGCATCGTACATTGCCGTGACCACATCGCTGCCGCCGCGCAATTCGTCCTTGAACCTTTCCATTCGTTTTGCCTCCGCGTATTTTTTCGGGCTGAGCCCAATGATGTCTTTGAAACTTCGCTGCAGGTGGTAGCTGCTCAGGCCCACGGCCGACGCAAGTTCATCGAGTGTCATTGCATCACCGTCTATCAACGCAACCGCGCGAAGCACCTTGTAGACCTGCGGGTCGAGCGACCCTACGTCATGCGGCCGGCATCGTTTACACGCCCTGAATCCCACACGCTCAGCAGCCGCCGGCGAAACGTAAAAATCGACATTTTCACGCTTCGGCAGCCTCGCACGGCACGATGGGCGGCAGTAGATGCCGGTCGTCTTAACACCGAGCACGAACGCTCCGTCAAACCTCGCGTCATTCGCTTTTACCGCTTGCCAGTACAGTTCCGTTTCCATGCTTTCAGAGTCTATCCGCGGTCGGAACTAAAATCTATCCGTTTATTGCGGTAGAATTTTTTTTATGGACAGGATCGTTCTTTTCGACGGCGTCTGCAATTTTTGCAACGGGGCCGTCAATTTCATCATACGGAACGATCCGCACCAGAGATTCCGCTTCGCACCGCTGCAATCCGAGGTCGGGCAGCAGTTGCGGACGAAATTCGACATAGGCGATGACGTCGATTCGATCATTTTGGTCGAAGATGACAAGGTATTAATGCACTCAGCCGCCGCGCTGCGGGTCGCTCGCGGTCTCGGCGGAATCTGGTCGCTGGGTTACGCGTTCATCATCATACCGGCGTTCATTCGCGATTGGTTTTATAAGCTCTTTGCGAGGTACCGTTACAAGCTGTTCGGCAAAAAGGACGTGTGCATGATGCCGACACCTGATATCCGAGAGCGTTTTTTGTGAGCTATTCACTCGAGACATTAGAATTCGGCCGACTGCTTGAACTGGTCGCCCGGAACGCCCAGACGCCGATGGGCCGCGAGCGGATAATGTCGCTGCGCCCGCTCACAAGCCGTCGTGACCTCGACAATGCCCTCGCAGCAGTGTCGGAAACGATCGACATTAACGAGGATAGACAAGTCTCCTGGTCGTTCAGTGGTCTTGGAGACCCTTCCGATGCGGTTGCGATCCTACGAATCCAGAACGCCGCGCTCGAACCGCATTCGATGCTCGAAGTGGCGCGCGTATGTACGCAGGCGTTGTTCGCCCGCTCATCGATCCAGCCTGAGAAGGACGCCGCGCCGACGCTGTGGCAGATCGTCGAGCACATTCCGCCGTCGCTGCTAACGGTCACTGAGCAGATCAATAAAAAGCTGCTACCCGGCGGAGAGATCGACGATTCGGCTTCGCCCGAACTCGCAAGGCTTCGCCGCGAGATCAACTCCCAAAAAGCGCGGCTAACCAAGTCGCTCGAATCCGCGATGCGTGCCGCCGGAACCGCCATACAGGATGAGATCGTGACCGTTCGCAACGACCGGTTCGTCATCCCCGTAAAATCCGACTTTCGCGGCAAAGTCGGCGGCGTCGCGCACGGCTTCTCATCCAGCGGCCAGACCGTCTATGTCGAACCGCTCGAGGCGATCGAGGCAAACAACGAGCTGCAAAACCTGAAAGGCAAGGAGGAACGCGAGGTCGCTCGAATATTGTTCGCCCTGACCGATATGCTCCGCGAACATCTCCCAGCGATCGAGGCCGCCGTCGAGGCGGTGACCGAACTAGACGCCATCAAGACCAAAGTCGAATTTGCCCGTAAGTTCGCTGCCATCGTGCCCGAGATTACCGATGAAATCCTCGATCTCGTCGATGCCCGGCACCCGCTGCTCGAAGAAAACCTCAAAGCGGCGGCCACGCAGGCGGCGGTTGCTCCGCAACACTGGCCAGCCCTGGGGCCAGAATCACGACCGGTAGGGAGTGTGCCCCGCGAGAATAACGAGATAGTACCCATCTCATTCGATCTTTCCGATCAACACTCCGTCATGATCATCTCCGGTGCCAACGCCGGCGGTAAGACCGTCGTCCTCAAAACCGCGGGCCTGCTCAGCCTTATGGCGAATTCGGGCTTGCCCGTTCCAGCGACCGAGGCCAAAATTCCCTTCTACCGCTCGGTCCTCGCCGACATTGGTGACCACCAATCGCTGAGCGCAAATCTCTCGACCTTTTCATCACATATGTCTAATATCGCCGGCATGATCCGCCAATGTGCGGCTCCATCGCTTGTCCTGCTGGACGAGGCCGGCACCGGAACCGACCCCGACGAAGGCTCGGCTCTGGGTGTCGCGATCGTCGATCATTTCCGCCGAAACTGCGGTGCCCACGTCATTGCCTCGACTCACTATCGCGGCCTGAAAATGTACGCGGCCAACGACGAAGGCATCGTCAACGCCTCGGTCGAATTTAACGAAAAAACGCTGCAGCCGACCTATCAGCCTGCTCCTCGGTCTCGCCGGTGCATCGTCCGGCATCGAGATCGCCCGCCGCTTTGGCATTGACCAACAGGTCATCGACGTCGCGCGCGACAACCTCGACGTCTCAGCCCAGGACGCCGAAAAGTATCTTCAAAAACTCCAAACCGAAACCCGTCTGGCCGAGGACCTCCGTCTCGCCCTCGAAGAAGAACGCGAGGCCGTCGCAATGAAATACGCCGGCCTCGAGATCGAAGCCGTCAAAAAAGAAAAGGCCCGCCAAAAGGAGTTTGAGAACCAACTCGCCCAGGCCGTCGACGATTTTGACCGCCAGTCAAAAGCGTTCCTCAAAACCATCGAAGACAAAGCCCTCAAGAGCAAACTCGAGAAAGAACGTCTGTCCCGAAAAGCCGAACTGAACCGGTCGGTGATGTCCAAGGTCCAAGGTCCAAAGTCTAACGTCGGAAGACAGGCGGAAACACGCCCGGTAGGGAGTGTGCCCGACGAGATCCAGGTCGGCTCCCGCGTGATCACATCCTTCGGCAACATCGGCACCATCGAGCGGATGGACAAAGAGGTCGCCGAAGTCCTGGTCGGCAACCTCCGCCTCCGCGAAAAGTTAGTCGACCTGCGCCCCGCCGAGCCAGCACAGGCGGAAACCCGACCCGTAGGGAGGGTGCGCAATGCAGCATCCACGCTGTCTCGCCCACTCGACGCCCCCGACGCCGCCGCCGAACTCAACCTCATCGGCCACACCACCGCCGACGCCGAATACGAGCTCGACCGCTTCCTCGACGAAGCCTACATGTCCAGCGTCCCCCGGGTGCGCATCATCCACGGCTTCGGCACAGGCGCGCTAAAGAACTACGTCCACCATTTCCTAAAAAACAGCGACCTCATCGAACGCTTCGAATTCGCCCCGTCAAACCAGGGCGGAAATGGTGCTACAATAGCCGAGTTGAAGAGGTGACGCCAATGATGACGCAGGAACAGATAGTCAACACATTTAAGGGTTATCCTAAACCTCTGAAATCGAGTGTCTTAAGGAAGCTGATGAAGGTATTTGAGGAAGATCTGACGGACGAGATGTTGGATCGCGCCGATGCCGAAAGGCGGGAGTTAACGGTCGAGGAGAGATTGGCGGTAGTTGAGAGTCTCGCGGGAAGTATTAAGATGGAGAACCCGCCAATGACCAAGGACGAGGAACGCGAATTCTACTACGAACGGTTGGCAGAGAAGCACAAATAATGCGCGTCCTGCTTGATTCTGATGTCATTCTCGACTTGATTCTTAAGCGGGAGCCGCACTTTCCGAACGCCCACGAGATCTTTAGGGCAATCGCGCGGAGGGAGTTCCAACCCTTCGTCGCTGCGATATCAGTTCTAAACGTCAACTATTTTGCGGAAAAGGAAAAGGATCGAGCTTTCGCTTTGATCGAGGTCGAGAAGTTGTTATCTCTCGTAAGAGTTTGCTCCACAACTGAGGATTTGCTCGTAGAAGCGCTGGCATCGCCTGTCACGGACTACGAAGACGCCGTTCAATGCGCGTCGGCGGTGGCCGAAGGTCTGGATGCGATAGTAACGCGAAATACGAAGGATTTTGATAAGTCCCCGATCGCGGTCTACTCGCCCGTCGAGTTTCTCGACTTGTTAACCACCTCCGAATCGCCGTCTGCATCTTGACTTTGATGCATGTTTGTGCTAGCTTTGCAACATACCGGCTTTGGCCGGTTTTGTGCTTAAATGGGCATATCAGAAAAGTTTTTTTTATTTTGGGCTAAAATGGCTTGTGATTCATGCGTAACCTACTGAATATCAAGGACTTATTGGGCCAAACAGGTCTGGGACAAGGCTGGGACAAGCGTGGGACAAAATTATGGTAACTGTAGCCAAAGCCTTGTAGATACGGCAACTTAATGCTCTTCGACCAATACTTCATCGACGATCTGAAAAGCCGTGCCGATCTGGTGCGGATCATTCAACCGTATGCGGCGGATCTGAAGAAGAAGGGTGCGAATTGGATGGCGTGTTGTCCGTTTCATCAGGAAAAGACGCCGTCGTTCTCGGTCAATCCGGCGAAAGGGTTTTATAAGTGCTTCGGCTGCGGCAAGGGCGGGACGGCGTTTAACTTTTTGATGGAGATGGAGGGGCTCAGCTTCCCCGAGGCCGTCAAGCGTGTGGCCGAGATGAGCGGTGTTCCGCTGCCGGAGCCGATCGACGACGTCACCTTTCAGCGGTCAAAGAAGCAACGGGACGAGAAAAAGCAGCTCGCGGATCAGGTCATCGAGCTAAATCAGGTCGCGCTTGAGTTTTGGGAAAAGGAGTTAAAAGGCAAAAGCAAAAAGGCGAAAGAAGCAAGAGAATATCTCGCGAAACGCGGCATATCTGACGAGATACAGCAGAGATTCCGCATCGGCTTTTCGCCGGATAGCTGGGACGGGCTGCTCGGCGTGCTGCGTGACTTTGGGGCCGACGAGAAAGTGATCGAGCAGAGCGGCCTTGTTTCGGTAAACGAAGAAAAAGAAAGGACTTACGACCGTTTTCGCGGGCGGATCATGTTCCCGGTGCTCGACGTCAACGGCCGGCCGGTGGCCTTTGGGGCGAGAGCTTTGAGCCCTGACGACGAGCCGAAGTACCTCAATTCGCCCGAGACGCCCGCGTACATCAAGGGCGAACATCTTTACGGCCTGTTTCAGGGCAAGGACGAGATCCGGAAGAAGACCTTCGTCATTCTCGTCGAGGGTTATCTCGACCTGATCGCCCTCGCGCAGTTTGGCGTGACCAATGTCGCGGCGAGCCTCGGCACGGCGTTTACCGAGCAGCAAGCGAAGCTGCTCGGTCGATTTTCGAAGAGCGTGGTCATCAATTACGACGGCGACACCGCCGGCGTCAAGGCCGCGAGACGGGCGATCGAGCAGCTATTGCCGCAGGATTTTGACGTCAAGGTTCTCGTGCTACCAAACGGCAAAGACCCTGACGATTTTATCCGCGAGAACGGCGCGAGTTCATACAAAAAGGCCCGCGGCAATGCCGAGCCGTTCATGCAGTTTGCGATGCGGACATCCGTCGGCGAACGCAACATCGCGAACGCAAAGCAAAAGGCCGCCGCGATCGAGGAATTCCTGCCCGTTGTCGCCGCGATCCGCAATAACATCCAAAAACGCGAGAGCTTTGACCAGGCGATGGAGTTCTTCCACGTCGAGGACGCCGGCCTGCGGCGTGAGTTGTGGAATGCTCTTACTCAGCAGCGTCACGGCATTTCGCAGGCTGTGACGCAAAAGATCTCGCGTGCCGCCCGGCCAAAGGTCACGATAGCCGAACGACATCTGCTCGAGCTACTCACTTACGACCCGGAACTGCGCGACACGGTCGTTCCCATCATCGAGCCCAGCGATTACGAACATCTCGCGACGGCCGAGCTATTCGCGGCCTTCATCGCAATTCACAGCTCGGGCGGTGATATCGGGCCGGAAGAGCTGATGGAGCACCTCGGCGACGACGAGGATATGCTCAACGCCGCCCACCAGATCCTACAGTCCGCACGGCCTCGCGGCGACGTACCGGTCGATCGGGTACTCCGCGATGCGGAGAATTGTGTATTTGCACTGAGAAACATGGCCATTGCGCATCGCGTTGGCGAGATCAGCCGCGAGGCGTCGCTTGCCACGCAATCAGGCAACCCAAAGCTCGCCAACCAACTCGCCGCCGAGCAACTCGAACTCGAAAAGATACGCCGCGACCTTCAGCAACGCATCAAAGAATTGTGATATACTTTACGATTTGATTCTGGACGGCGGCAACGCAACATTTTGGCCGTCAGCGGCGTTTGAATATATTGAGAACAACTATCCGCACTGCACATCAATCAAAGCCCATTTAGCATAAAATATGGCCGATTACGACGAAAAAGAAGACCTGCTTGACCGCCTGGTGGCCCTCGGTAAACGCCGCAAGGGGCTGAGCCTGGACCAGCTCCATCGCGAGCTGCCCGAGAACATGATGTCGCCCGACGAGATCGAGGACGTCCTCGAACGGCTCGAAGGCGCAAATATTTCGGTCGCCGAGACCGATGCCCAATTGCTCGAACGCGCCTCGAACCTAGCCCTCGACGATCAGGAAGAAGCCCCCGAAGAGGAAGAAGAGGATCTGGACCTCGACCTGTCGGCCGGCGTTCTCGACAAATCGAACGACCCTGTTCGCCTTTACCTGCGTGAGATGGGCGTCGTGCCCCTGCTCAACCGCGAGGGCGAGGTCGCCATCGCAAAACGCATCGAGCGCGGCCAGATCAAGACGCACAAGACGATCTCGCGTTCGCCGATCGCGGTCGAACGCCTGCTCAAGATCGGCGAAGACCTCGCGGCCGGTAAGGCGAGCATTCGCGAGACGGTCGTTTTTAGCGAGCAGGCCGAGATCTCGCTCGAAGAAGACAAGGCTGAGGAATACCTTCGCTGGACGCTCGAGGGCATCGAGAGCATTCGCGGCAACTATCAGGTCGCCCTCAAGTCATGGGCGCAGCTCATTAACGAGCAGGAAAAGACAGCCGGCAAAAAGACCAAAAAGCTGATGCGCCTCAAGCGCAACACTGCCCGCCTGCGTCTCGACATCGCTCAGGAGATAAAGAATCTAAACCTGACCGAGCGTACGCGTCAGGTGCTGATCGCGGCGATCCGCAAGGTCGTAAACGACCTAAAGGACGCAGATAAGGCGATCAAAAGGGCCAAGGACAAGCTGGAGAGGAAGCCCCCGCAGCCCGAGCGTAAGGATCTCAACGCCAAGATCAAGGCCGCAAAGGCCGTCATCGTCGAGGTTGAAGAGAAGTATCGCCTGCCCGCCGTCGAGATCAAGCGTTCGCTACAGACGATCAATGTCGGCGAGTTTGACACTAACAAGGCTAAACGCGAGCTAGTCGAAGCCAACCTGCGTCTCGTCGTATCGATCGCGAAGAAGTACACAAACCGCGGCCTGCAGTTCCTCGACCTCATTCAGGAAGGCAATATCGGCCTGATGAAGGCGGTCGATAAGTTCGAATGGCGGCGCGGCTACAAGTTCTCGACCTACGCAACGTGGTGGATCCGACAGGCCATCACGCGTGCGATCGCCGACCAGGCCCGCACGATCCGCATTCCGGTTCACATGATCGAGACGATCAACAAGCTCATCCGCACCTCGCGACTGCTCGTTCAGGAACTCGGCCGCGAGCCGACGAGCGAAGAGATCGCAAAACGGATGGACATTCCCGTCTCAAAGGTCCGCAAGGTGCTCAAGATCGCGCAGGAACCGATCTCGCTCGAGACGCCCATCGGCGAAGAGGAAGATTCGCACCTCGGTGATTTTATAGAGGACCGCTCGATACTGAATCCGGCCGAGTCGGTGACATTCTCAAATCTTCGCGAGATCACCGACGAGGTGCTCGCTACCCTAACGCCGCGTGAGGAAAAGGTCATCAAGATGCGTTTCGGCCTCGGCTCGACCGGCAGCGAGCACACCCTCGAAGAGGTCGGCCAACACTTCGCCGTCACCCGCGAACGCATCCGCCAGATCGAAGCGAAGGCGCTGAGAAAGCTGCGGCATCCGTCTCGCTCGCGGAGACTGAAGGCGTTCCTAGAAGGCAAACCGTAAGAGTGAACCGCGAAAAACACGAAAATGTACAAAAAAGACATTTAGTGTAGTTTCGTGTTTTTCGCGGTTTCTCTCGCTTCTTCCAGGTTCCTGATCTTCCCGTCTAGCTGCAGCTCATAAACCGCATCGAGAATCTGCTTAAATTCCGGCCCTGGCTCCATGCCGAGTTCGATCAGGTGCCGGCCTTTTAGGATCGGTTCGGGAGCACGCTTTTCAACTTGCAATGAGCGGACTTTTTCGATGAACCATTCCTGGGCCTCGGACCCGAAGGTCATTTTGGTGCGATCGCCGTCGGGGTAGCGGCCGAGGCTGTCGGCTTTTGCAACGCGGTAGAGCAGGTCGGGCTCGACTTTGCGGGCGAGGCGGCGAAAGGCGCCGTCGCCGACGGGCGATTTGGCCTTGTACCACTCGCCGGGGACGAGGTGATAGCGGACGAGCTGGACGACCTGATCGCGCAAATCGTAGCTGTCGAGCGTAAAAACTCCGAGCCGGTCGAGGAGCGACAGCGTGGGATCGACACCGGCCTCGTCATGGCCGCGCGAGCGGATGCGGCCGTCAATTTTCTCCGTCGTCGGCGGTTTTCCCAGATCGTGACAAACGGCGCCGAGCATGACGGCTATCTGGCGTGGATAATCGAGACCATCGATCAGCATTCGGGCCTCGTCGCAGACCATCAGCGTGTGAACGTCAACATTGCCCTCGGGATGCCATTCGGGCTCCTGCAGCACACCGACGAGGCTAGCTAGCTCGGGAAACAATTGATCGACGACGCCCTGATCGTAAAGCCATTTCAGCCCGATCGACGGTTTCTTGGCCTTTAACAGCAACTTCTCGAGTTCGCCCCAGATACGCTCACGCGGGAGGTCGGTTACGTCGATCGAGCGGCAAATCTTGACGGTCTCGGGCTCGATATCAAACTCAAACCTCGCTGCAAACTGAGCCGCACGCAGTACACGCAGGCTGTCTTCAGCAAACGTGTCCCGCGACACCATCCGCAGCACGCGGCGTTTAATGTCGCCCTGCCCATCAAACGGATCGACGACCTCGCCCGTCAGCGGATCTTTCAATATTGCGTTGATCGTAAAATCACGCCGTGAGCACGCCTCTTCAAACGACATCGACGGGTCGCCCTCGACGATAAATCCGCGATGCCCGCGTGCTGTCTTTTGCTCGCGTCGCGGCAGCGAAACGTCCAGATCGCGGCCGACCTTATAGACCGCGAACGCCTCGCCGACGACATTGACCTCGCCAAAACCCGCGATGATATCACGCAGCCGCTCAGGCTCGACGCCGTAGACCTCAAGGTCCCAGTCCTTCGCCACCTGCGGCGGGTCGAGCAGCGGATCGCGAACGCACCCGCCATTCAACACCGCCCGCCCGCCCGCATCGCGGACGGCAACTGCGAGTTGGCGCACTGTTCGAGGTATGTCACTCATCACGGACAAGTCTAACTCACTGCGATCCTGTGACGGAATTTAGCGGCTCAAGCTACGGATTAAATCCGCCCTCGGCAGCGTGCGGCTCGAGTATCGCGATCGCGCGGTCGGTCGCCTCGGGTGAGCCTGAGAGGAGAATCGTGTCGTCCTCGCACAGCTTGTATTCAGCTCCGGGGCTGATCTTAGTTTCGCCGTCGTGGATCACAGCGATCACGGTCGCTCCGGACTTTCCTCGCAGGTCGAGCTCGCCCAGGTTTTTGCCAACAGACGGCGAGTCAGCTCCCAATCGGACGGTTCGTGTGACGGCCTTGTGCATGGCGGCGCTGAGATTGCCCATCTCGATCTGCGGTGTCGACGGCGAACGGAGCATCTCATAAACGCGCTGACGGATGCGGGCGATCTGGTCCTCGATCGTGCCGTGCGAGACGCCGAATCGTTGCAATACGCGAAGGATCGTGTACGGAACGCCGACGGCCCTCAGCACGCGCGCGAGATTGCGCCCGTTCAGTCCGTATCCGACAACCACGACGTGCTGCTCAAGGCCGCCGCTAAGCACCGATGGAAGAAGTTGCTTGGGCCTCGCATATTTGTGTCTACCTGATCTCAACTGTGGTTCCTTTCTTCTTCTTTACACGTTCGCAGGAAATGCGGTATATTGACCAGAAGATGCTTTTGGTCATCGGTCAGTTATGAAAAGTGCGGTTCGAAACATTTCTACACGCGAGGCGATACTGGAGGCGACAGATCGGCTGCTGGCTCGGTACGGCTATAAGAAGATGACGATCGACGACTTGGCGGCCGAGGTCGGCATCGGCAAGGGCAGCGTTTACCTGCACTTTTCGAGCAAGGAAGAGATCGCGCTCTCGCACATCGATCGCATCATTGAACGGCTGAAATCGAATCTTCGCGCTATCGCCGCCCGGCCCGCAAAAGCCGATAAACGGCTCAAGGACATGCTTTGTGAGCGAGTGCTCTTTCGCTTTGACAGCGTCCAGCATTACACGCAGAACCTCAACGACCTGCTCTCCGCCGTCCGGCCAAAGCTGCTGGAGCGGCGGAAACGCTACTTTGCCGAAGAGGCCCGCATCATCGCTGATATTATTACCGAAGGCCAACGCGAAGGGCTGTTTCGCGACGGTAGCGCGGCGGACTTTGCCGTCACGTTCCTGTCGGCGACAAATTCCCTGCTGCCATATAGCCTCAGCGTGATAGAGCTTGGCAACCGCGATGAGGTTTCGGATCGCGTAAAAAAGACCGCGGACTTGCTGATACGCGGCATTAAACGAACATGAAGACGATCGTAATCATCGCGCGTTTCATTGTGATAGTGATCGTGGCATTGCTGCTGCTGCGGTTTATAGGCTAGCGTTTCCAGTAGTTCTTGATCTTAAGGTCGAGCATCGGGAACGCGCAATACTCGACGTTCCTTCCCGTTTCTCTCAATTTTGTGACCATCGAAATGGCTGCGTCGGCATTGCGTGTATGCACGACGATCGTCGCCGCACGCTGTAGGTCGGCTCGCTCGTTGAGGAATTCGCAGATGGCGTAGCCCGTGCTGGCGAAATCATCGTGGTCATTCGATTCGTAATGGTGCGGCAACAGGTCGTGGTCGAGGAAGATCGCGTCGTAGTTCCCGCCCGTGAGCAGATCCTTTGCCTCTTCGACCGTCGCCGCGATCTCGAGGTCGTCGCCCGCGAACCTCTTTTGAAACCAGCGATGTCGCCGCTCGTCGTCATCAAGCAGCATCACGCTGATCGGAGCACGTTCGGCACTCAGGTCGGCGAGCTTTAGTCGGATCAAAATGCTGCGTATGAGTCCCATAAATGGTGAATTGAGAATTGAGAATTGAGAATTGAGAATGAAGAACTTATGATCTTCGCCGAGTAACAGCGCCAAGGCCAAACCCCGTCGCTACACGTTTCCATTTTCCTTTTCCGTCTTCATTCTCTATCTTTCATTCTCAATTCTCAATTCTCAATTCTCATTTTTCCCGTGCTATAATTCAATCTCACCGGCTGCCCCAATGCCCCAGGAAAAGACCAGAAAACCCGAACTAAAGGCCGTGCCGCCAAGCGCCTCGACGCCTGTCGATGCCTCTGAGGGAGTCGATCTTTGTCCAAAATGCGGCGGTGCCGGCCTTGAAATAATCGAGGGCAAGGGCGCTCGTATCTGCTCCTGCCGGAAGCTGAGATCGCAATCGGGCAAGTTTGCGAGCGTTCGCTTGCCAAAGCGGTACGACGGATTCCATTTTCAGAAATACATGCCGCAAACTCCGTCACAAAAGGCCGCGTTCAGTTTCGCCCAGAATCTCGTCCACGAATATCCGGCTGTCGACCGAGGCCTGCTGCTCATGGGAAATGTGGGTGTCGGCAAAACGCACCTTGCAGTCTCGATGTTAAAAGGCCTGACCGAACGCGGATTTACGTGCCTCTTTTATGAGTTCGGTTCGCTGCTGAAGGAAATACAGGACTCGTATAATCCGCACACACAGACCTCCGAACTGAGCGTTCTTTCGCCCGTGCTGAACGCCGAGGTACTAGTGCTTGACGAGCTCGGCGGGTCAAAACCTACTGAATGGGTCAAGGACACCATGGCTCACGTCATCAATACACGCTATAACGATCGCAAACTTACGATATTCACGACCAATTTCCTCGACGAACGCCAAAACGACCGCGAAGAGGTGCTGGAAGACCGAATCGGAACGCGGCTGCGCTCGCGTCTATTTGAGATGTGCAAAACGGTTGTGATACTAGGTGACGATTATCGAAAGAATTTTGACCGGGCCGCCGCGGCCAAGAATCAGTAACTGCCTGCGATAACGGTCGACTTCACGCCGCTGGCTTCCTGTGCGATCTTGACGCCGACCGAAGCTCCGATACGCGTCGCACCTGCCTCAAACATCGCCCGAGCATCGTCGATCCCTTTGACACCGCCTGACGCTTTTACGCCAAGGGCCGTACCAACCGTATGACGCATTAGCGAGACATCGTTGGCGGTCGCTCCGCCCTTGGCAAAGCCGGTCGAGGTCTTTACGAAATCGGCCCCGGCGTTCTTTGCGGCCAGACATGCGCGGACCTTTTCGTCGTCTGTCAGCAGCGCGGTTTCAATTATGACCTTGCAGAGGATGTGGTTCTCGTGTGCCGCCTCGACGACCGCCTTTATATCGTCCTCGACCGCACAGTCGTCGCCGGATTTAAGGGCCCCGATGTTGATCACCATATCGACCTCTTGTGCGCCGTTAAAGATAGACCGTCGCGCCTCATAGGCCTTTACGTCGGGCAAGGTCGCTCCAAGCGGAAACCCGATCACGGTGCAGACCGGAACGCCCGAGCCTTTGAGAAACTCGGCCGCCTGCTTGACCCAGCCGGGATTGACGCAGACCGAAGCAAACCCGTACTGCGCCGCCTCGTCGCACAGTTTCTTGATATCCGAATATGACGCCTCGGGCTTTAACAGCGTGTGATCGATCAGCGAAGCCCAATCATGCGCGGTCGCCGTCTCGCCCAGCACGATACCGATCCGCTCGGCCCCCGCATCGACGATCCGCTCAACATCGGCACGGCAAAACGTCGGACAATATTCTTCGCCCGTCAATTTCGCCAGCACCATGTCGGTGATCTGGTCGATCAATTGGTCATAGTTGCCGTTGGTTTGCGTCACCTTATATATTGTCTTTCAACAGCCTCGATTTTTCCAACACGTTTCTTATGCCGCTCTTCGGCGATCTCGGTCGAGAGGAATGCCTCAACGATCGCTTTCATTTCGTCAAACGTGTTTTGCCCGGCACCGAGCGTTAGGACGTTCGCACCGTTGTGCTCCCGCGAATTCTTAGCGAGCGCGACTCGAGTAACACTGTGCGGCACGAACGCCGGGGACCTTGTTCGCCGTCATCGCGCTGCCGATGCCCGCTCCGTCGATGATGATGCCAACATCGACCTGTCGGCCCGCAACGGACTTTGCGACGGCATGGGCAAAGTCGGGGTAATCGACGGCCTCCTCGCTGTCAGTGCCAAAATCGCGAACGTTGAGGCCTAGATCACCTAGGATCGATTTGAGTTGCTCCTTTGTCTTAAAACCACCATGATCGGAACCGATCGCGACCGAACGCACCTTGACGGCACTCTTGCGGGGTTCTTTACGTATAAGCTCCAGCTTCAGATCTCCGGCGATGTCGGCCGCTAGCGGGGTGAATTTTACATCAGCGGCCACGCGAACACGCGAGCCGGGCTCAAGCCCGCGGAGGTCGTCTTCAGTGAGCAACGACTTGGCCGACTCATCGCGGTCCCATTCGCGGCCGAGCTTTTCCTGCAGCGAATTCACGATAACATGTTCGACCTCGCCGGCGGTTGGCGGCGTTCCCGGTGCATCGCCTTCGGTCGGCACGGTCGCGAGAACCTGTCGGACAAGCTCGCGGACGCGGTCGCGTGTTTCTTTATCGGCCATTATTTGAAAAGAGTCTTACATTTGAATATTATTCCAATTACCGATTCTTTCAAACCGCGAGGTAAAAATGGCCACCGAATCAACCCAGATGGCGACGTCAGAGTTCACGAACTCAAATCTTGAACCGCTCTATACCGAGGAGCAGATAGCCGAACGAATTCGCGAGCTAGGCGAGCAGATCACGCGTGATTATGCCGGCAAAGACCTCGTTCTGGTCAGCGTTCTAAAAGGCTCGTGCGTCTTTCTCGCCGACCTTATGCGTGTGATCGACCTTAAGTTGACCATCGATTTCATGTCGATCTCAAGCTACAAGGATCAGATGAAGTCGACCGGCGACGTCGAGATCCTCAAGGACCTGAGCAACTCGATCCGTGGGAAAGACGTGCTTGTCGTCGAAGACATCATCGACACAGGCCTAACTCTCTCGCGGCTGCTCGATATTCTGGGTTCGCGCGGCGCGAACTCGATCAAGCTCGCGACTTTTCTCGACAAACCTGAGCCGCGAATCAAAACGGAGTTGGTCGTCGATTACATCGGGTTTGAGATCCCAAACAAATTTGTCGTCGGCTATGGCCTCGACGCGGCGGGACGCTATCGAAATCTTCCGTTTATAGCGATCGTAAAAGACCCGTCGGCCGTGTAAAATCTCTCGGTTTGGGTTGACCGGGCACGCTGCTTTCCGTATAATTCAAGTTTTTCGACTTGCGCCTTTGGCGTTTGTCAGGAGCTGACTAAATGAGCTACGCAATCATCAAAACAGGCGGCAAGCAATTCGCGGTCGAGAGCGGTCAGACGCTTCGCGTGCCGACTATCAAGGACGCCGAGGACGGCAAGAAGGTCGACATCGTGACGATGCTGGCGGACGGCAAACTCGGAGCCGGCAGTGTTAAGGCGACTATTGTCAAAAGCGCCCGTGCCGATAAGATCATCGTCTTTAAGAAGAAACGACGCAAACAGTACAAACGGACCCAGGGCCACCGTCAGGGTTATACGGAGATCAAGATAGACTAATGGCACATAAGAAAGGAGTAGGTTCATCACGCAACGGCCGCGACTCAAATGCTCAGCGGCTTGGTCTTAAGAAGTTCGGCGGTCAGCACGTTCTCGGCGGCAATATCCTCGCTCGTCAGCGCGGCACTAAGTGGAAGCCGGGCAACAATGTCGGCCGCGGTAAGGACGACACGCTGTTCTCGCTGATCGAAGGCTTTGTCAAGTTCGAGGACAAGGGCCGCAGGGGTAAATTCATCAGCGTCTATCTCGAAGGCGCTCCGGAACTCGCACCAAAGGTCGCCTAGTCGATCGGTCATTTTTCTTGCGAAGCACATGTCGAACGGCATGTGCTTTTTGTTTGTCGGTCGTCAGCAATACATAATTTGCAGATATTTTCGGGCCCGAAAAACTTTTTTCATCTACGGTAGTTTGGCTGTGGAACAACCAACTTAAACGACACTAAAATAACCTCAACCGGCTAACTTGTGCAATGCTTTGAGTTGTCAGATTCTCCACATTTTTATCCACAACCGGACGGGTGAGTTTTCCACAGGAAATTCACAGAACGCCCATAAAATAAGGGCAATAGTTAAAGTATTTTCTGCTTGACAATGAAAATAACGGGTGTAAGATAGCTTCACAGTCGAGATCGCTACGGTGGTTTTGACCGGCACCGAGAGGTGGAACGGATGCGGTGACGCGATCGTTTGAGGGCAGAAGGAGCGGAAAGCCGCTGTCTGGTACGCTCGGAGCCGAAGCCGAAAGGCTTGCGAAGATCGGTTGGCAAATCGATCAGAGTTGCCCGGATAAAAACGGGTAACGCCGGAGGGAGATGATCAGCCCAAAGGTGCTACGCCGCTCGAGCCGAAAGGCACGAGCCTCGTTGCCGGGGACGTAACCGGCGGTGGAGGAAAAGCCACCAGAAAAAAAACCTAATGGCACCGGCGCCTTGGTGCCAACAGATGGTGAAAACTTGATGGGTGCTGACCGGGAACGGCTCTCCGCAGAGCGTGACCGGGATATAAATCGGCGACAGGAACGTGTACATGCGATCGTCGCCGCTCTCTTTAGAAAGCTTCGGCAGACTATTGAGGGTTAAAAAATAGGAGCGTCGCGAAGGGCAACCGGAACGACGCTCTTGTTTTTTTGTGTTTCAACCTTTCTGCCGAACTTCTACTCACGCGAGATTACAAACTGGAGTTTCCCCTCTAAACTAATAAGGTGTTCATAGATCGTGTAAAGATCAGGGTCAAGGCCGGGGACGGCGGCAACGGCGTCACGGCCTTTCGCCGTGAAAAGTTTGTTCCGCGCGGCGGCCCGTCGGGCGGTGACGGCGGTGTCGGCGGGAGCGTATGGATCGAGGCCGACGAAGGGCTGAATACGCTGCTGCACCTCAGGTACAATCCCGAGCACAAGGCCGAACGCGGCCGCCACGGCGAGGGCTCGAACCGTTTTGGCAGAGACGGAGCGGACGCTGTCGTCCGAGTTCCGGTCGGAACACAAGTACATGACCCTGAAACTAACGACCTGCTCTTCGATTTCACTGAGCCAGGGCAGCGGTACCTTGCGGCCAAAGGCGGCAAGGGCGGCTGGGGCAACGCACATTTCGCGACACCAACGCGACAGGCCCCGAAATACCACTACACCGGCCGACCGGGCGACGAAATGGAACTGCAACTCGAGCTAAAACTGCTCGCCGATGTCGGCCTCGTCGGCTTTCCAAACGCCGGCAAATCGACGCTCATCTCGGTGATCTCAGCCGCAAAGCCCAAGATCGCGGATTATCCATTCACGACGCTTGAGCCTAATCTGGGCGTCGTCGACATGGGCGATTATCGAACGTTCGTCGTCGCCGACATTCCCGGCCTTATCGAAGGAGCAAGCGATGGTGCAGGCCTCGGTGACCGTTTCCTTCGCCATATCGAACGAACGAAACTGATCCTTCATCTCGTCGATGTCTCGTCGCTGTCGGGTCGTGATGCGGTCTCGGATTACGAGATCATCAATCGCGAGCTTGGCAATTACGATGCAGATCTCGCCGCTCGTCCGCAGATCGTGGTTGCGACCAAGATCGATGCCCTCGACGATCCCAAGCGGTTGGAATCGCTGAAGAAACGAGCAAAAAAGGACCGCAAACCGTTCTTTGCTATATCTTCGGTGACGAACAAAGGCGTTAAGGACCTTGTCGACGCAGTCTCGAACATGCTCACAGAGGACAAGGCCGAATGAGTAGGCTCGCATTCTACGGGGGCAGTTTCGATCCGCCACATCGTGGGCATTTAGCGATCGCTCACGCCGTCTCGAAGCAATTCAAGCTCGATGAATTCGTTTTCATTCCGGCATTTCACGCCCCTCACAAGGTGCGTCTCAAGCCGACGCCGGCCATCGACCGCTATGCGATGCTCTGCCTGGCGACGAACGACAATCCCGCCATCACGGTCTCGCGCATCGAGATCGAAGCTCCCGATCGACCGTACTCGGTCGAGACGTTGACGAAGCTAAACGAAGAATTTCCCCACGACGATCTCTTCTTTGTGATCGGTGCCGACTCGTGGATGGACATTACGACGTGGCGAGAGTGGGAACGCGTTCTCACGCTTGCCAGCATTATCGTCGTCACGCGGCCCGGAGTTGAGATCGGCGTTGATCACGTCACCGATGCAATCAGGTCGAGGGTCGTTGATATTCGCGGCGCCGTAGCTGTGCCTCATCATCGCGATCGGAAGATATACTTTACCGACGTCGTCCAGATCGACGTTTCAGCGACGGAAATCAGGCGTCAGGTTCGCGAGGGCGACCCCTCATGGAAGGACAACGTGCCCCCTGCGGTTGCAAAATACCTCGAAAAATATCAGATTTATAACTAGATGGAAGAAACTCAGGAGCGATCGCTCACCCGCGACGCCGTCAAGATCGAGATCATCGAGCCGCCCACGCCATTCTCGGACCTCGACCCAGAAGTACAACTTGCGATCCGCTGTGCGTCCGACAAGCAGGCGTTCAACATGGTCGCGCTCGACCTGCGCAAGATCGCCAGCTTTACCGAATTCTTTATCATTGCCACCGGTGCCAACCAGCGTCAGGTGCAGGCAATTGCGGATGAGATCAACGAGCAGTTAAAGAAGCAGCTCAAATCCCGACCCGTTCGCATCGAGGGTTACAGCGGGGCCGAATGGGTGCTGCTGGACTACGGCGATTTCGTCGTGCATATCTTCAATAAGGAATCCCGCGAATTCTACGACCTCGAACGCCTGTGGCGTGACGCCGGCCGAGTCGCACTGCCCGAGAATATCTGATGAAATTTCGATTCGTCTGGGTCGGCAAGACCAAAGACCGAAACTGGCTGGCGCTGCAGAAGGAGTATCTGCAGCGTCTTTCGCATTTTGTCAGATGCGAGATCGTTGAGGTCCGCGATGGAACGCCGCCCGACATAAAAGCGATCGAAGGCAAACGTATCATCGAGAAACTGAATCCAAGCTCGTTCGTCTGCCTGCTTGATGTGACGGGCCGCGGCCTGTCATCGACCGATCTGGCAAAGAAAGTCGAAAGCTGGCAGAACGCCGGTCATAAGGAAATTACCTTTGTCATCGGCGGTGCAGACGGAGTTGCCCGCGACGTTGCCGATAGGGCCAACGACGTGCTATCTTTATCGTTTCTGACTTTCACGCACGAGATGGCCCGTGTCGTAATGTTAGAGCAACTTTACCGGGCATTTACGATCTCAAAGGGATTCCCGTACCAACGATGAGTAAACTTAACTTGAAGGAAATTAAAGAAAAACTGATCGCCGAGCGCGACTTGCTTATTGAGAAGCTTAAGGCCAACGACCTGTCGGTCGACGCCTCGGAAACGCCCGATCCGGTCGATCTCGCCGTGCGTAATTATTCCAAGAACGTGATGCTTGCCGTCTCGGAGAACGAGAGCAAGCAGCTCGCTCTCATCGATGAAGCGTTACTGCGGATCGATGATAAAGAATACGGCCCCTGCCTGAACTGTGAAAAGGACATCAATCCAAAGAGGCTGGCGGCAATTCCCTGGGCACGTTACTGCCTCGATTGTCAGTCGCTCCTCGAGCAAGGCCTGCTCGACGAAGAATAGCCTGACGCCCCGATCACGATGGAGCTTACCGACTCCATTCTCTCGCTTGTCTTTCCCCACGAATGTGCCGTTTGCGGCGGTGGTGTCGAGAAACACGCCGACGGTGACGCATGTGCGTCATGCTGGGCGGCCACGCCGATATTCACGGGCGATGAGATGCTTTGTGAAAAGTGCGGCGCCTATTTTGGCGCACGAGCGGCCCCTGTAGCTGTCCGCTGCCACCGTTGTGACGATCATCATTATGATCGCGCCTTTGCCGCAGGGATTTATGAACAAGCTCTGTCGGCATCTATCCTAAAGATCAAGACCATCCCGTCAATTTCGCGAGTGCTTCGCAATATCATTCGTCAGGCAGTGTCGCTACGGGCGATGCCATCCGTCGACCTAATAATTCCCGTGCCTCTTTCAAAGCTTAGACGCGTCGAGCGCGGATTCAATCAGGCTGAGCTGGTAGCTGATGAATTGTCAAAGATCCTTGGCGTCGGCGTCGACCGCCATTCGCTCACGCGCCGTTACCACACGCCCATCCACCGCGTCGGTATGGATCAGAAGGCACGCGAACTAACGGTCGAGAACGCCTTTGAGGTCCTGCGGCCCCATCTAGTCAATGGCAGATCGATCCTGCTCGTCGACGATGTCCTCACGTCCGGAGCGACTGCCTCGAACTGTGCAAAGGTCCTCAAAAAACACGGCTCAGGCAGCGTATATGTATTTACGCTCGCGCGAGCCGTTATGCATTAACTCACGGCCGGTCGACCGCCGGGAGCGGGACATCGCCATCGAGTCCCCATTGAACGGCCAGGAGCGTGCTGTTCGAACTCCGCTGGACGTACCAGATACCGCTCGAAGGCCTCCACACGCCGACGTCCTCACGGCTGTCACCGTCATAATCGCCTACTACCGGAACATCGCCGTTGACGCCCCACTGTATGGCCGTAAACGAACCAGCCTGACTGTTGCGGCGGTACCAGATGCCGCTGGACGGACGGAATACGGACACGTCAACACGGCCGTCCGCGTCATAATCGCCCGGCGTAGGTATGTCGCCGGTGGTTCCCCACTGAAATGCCGAGAACGCACCGTCCGAGCTGTTTAGTCGATACCACATTCCGTCGCTGTCACGCCAAACCGCAATATCGGTGCGGCCGTCGCCGTCGTAATCGCCGACGGTGGTCCGGTCACCGGGCAAGCCGAATTGAGTTGTGATTAGGCCGCCGTCGGTAGACCGCTGGATAAACCACAGACCGACGGGCCCGGAGGTGTTGTAAACGGCGAGATCGGCCTTCGCGTCGCCGTCGTAGTCACCCGGAACAGGCGCGTCGCGGTTGCCACCCCAATCGTCGGTAAACACGGTGTTATTACTACTCCTGAAGTAGAGCCACAGGCCGCCTGTCGGTCGGAAAACGCCGAGGTCGGTTATGTTATCGCCGTCGTAATCCTCAGGCACCGGAATATCACCGGCCTGGCCAAACTGCTGCTGCCGAACGGTGCCGTTAGAGCTGTGCAGGGCGTACCAGTTGCTGTTTGACGGCCTGTAAACCGACACATCCGACCTCAGGTCGCCGTCGACGTCCGCGGATGCCTGCACGCGGACGATCTTATAGATCGGCCCGCCCTCGCGGATCATATAAAGTTCACCCGACTCATCCTCGCCAAAACCGACGATATTCAGCGTGCTGGTGTTATCGATGACCGTTTGTTGATTATTGAGCCACTGGAAGATCTCGCCCGAGCAGTAATCTCCGTAAACATAGCCTCCAAAGGGCAGGCTTCCCTGCGTACCGCGATAAACGAATCCGCCGATGACCGAACAGCGACCGCCCGTGCGGTTGTATTCAAAGACCGGCGGCGTATGGACGATCGGATTGGTCCCGCCGGCACACTGCTCCGGATTCAGGCCGGTGCAAGCTGTTCCCTCGTAGGCACGCCAGCCGTAGTTCGCTCCGTTCACGATAATGTCTACCTCTTCCCGCGCTCCCTGGCCGACGTCCGCCGCCCAGAGTTGATTCGTCCCGCCGCTGTCGAAAGCCATTCGATATGGATTCCTCATACCGATCGCGTAGATCTCGTCCAGTCCCGGCGTCGCCCCGGCGTACGGATTCGTCGGCGGAATGTTGTATTGCGGCACCTGGCCTACAGGTACGTTGTTGATGTCGAGACGAATGATCTTGCCGAGAAGGACGTTGATATTCTGCGCGTTATTCGGCGGATCGTTACCGCTGCCGCCGTCGCCTGTACCGGCGTACAGATATCCGTCAGGGCCGATGAGGACTGTTCCGCCGTTGTGATTCGACGCGCTCGGATGAGGGATCGTGATGATGACCTTCTCGGTCGTGTCGGCTATATTCGGATTCACGGCGTTAGCCTGATATTCAGCGATCTGAATCGCACCGTCGCCGGTTCGCGTGTAATAGACAAAGAACCGCCGATTCGTCTCGTAATCGGGATGAAACGCAAGGCCGAGCAGACCGCGTTCGCCGCCGGCCGAAATGCGCGTCGAAATGTTCAGGAAATCAGTCGCCGTTGTCGCTCCCGGCTGAAGTACGCGAATAATGCCGCCCTGCTGGACTATGAACAAACGGTTCGTTCCATCGTCGGCGTGCGTCATGAAAACGGGCGATGTAACGCCGCTCAAAAATGGCTGCAGCCGGATCGTGAACGGCGCAGGAACGCCCTGTGCAAAAGCCGAGGCCACCAGGACCGCCGCAAAACCAATGACCGCTAAGGCCCGAAATGATCTCTTCATAATACTGCTCATAATGCTGTTAAAATTGATGCCGTTAGTACCGTCTGGAGGAGAGACCGGCGAGTCTTTTCCTACTATTCTGTTTATTTCCCGCCCAAACCGCAAGAGTTTCAAACTGTTTTAACGTCTGCTGATATCTTACGCCGTCCGCACTCATAAATTCAAACGAAACTTACAGCCGGTAACGCACCTTCTTCCGTCTCAACTCGGCGTCTTCGTTCTCGAGATTCTGTAGCCGCAGCGTAATGTCGGCCGTCATCGCAAGATCGTCCGACTCACCGCGTGATAAACGATAATTCCCTGCCGCGGCGATCATCGCGGCGTTGTCGGTCGAAAGGTGCTTTGACGGGAAATAGACGGGCACGCCCAGCCGAGTTGCCGCCGCCTCGGCCGCGGAGCGCAGGGCCAGATTGCACGCCACGCCGCCGGCGACGATAAGCGTTTTTGGGCAAAGATCGCGGGCGAGCTTTTCCATCGTGCCGACCAGCGAACGAACAACGGCCGCTTGGAAGCTCGCTGCCAGATCGCGGATCTCAGGTGATGGCTCGCCGCCGGTCTTGAACCGGTTCAATGCCGTTCTCTCGCATATAACGTGCGACTGCGGTCTTTAGACCGCTAAAGCTCAGGTCCGGGCGGCCGTCGGATATCTTTGCGGTCGGAAACCGCACTTTGCTCGCGTCGCCCGTTTTTGCAAGTTCCTCGATCACAGGCCCGCCGGGATAGCCGAGGCCGAGCATCTTTGCGACCTTGTCAAACGCCTCGCCGGCGGCGTCGTCACGAGTACGTGAGACGACCTTGTATTGCCCTTCTTCCGGAACGTGAAAAATGTTCGTGTGCCCGCCGGATACGATCAGCGCCAACGCAGGATATTCGACCGGCGGATTCTCAAGGGCGACTGAATAGACGTGGCCCTCGATATGGTTCACGCCGACGAACGGAATGTTTCGCGCCCATGCGAGCGATTTTGCGTAGCAGACGCCCACCAACAACGAACCGATAAGGCCCGGGCCTTGTGTCACAGCGATGGCGTCGATATCGGCGAGCGATACTTTCGCGCGTTCGAGGGCTTCGGCCACGATCGATTCGATCTTTTCAAGGTGCTCACGCGAGGCAAGTTCGGGCACCACGCCACCCCACGGCCTGTGCAGGTCGATCTGCGATGCGATCACGGACGAAAGGATCTCTCGGCCGTCGCGAACCACCGCCGCCGCCGTTTCATCACATGAGCTTTCGATACCGAGAATTAACATTAACTATATGCCGCTATTTTATTGTTACTATTCATTTTATACAACTTTCTACTGATTTGGACCGTTCCGGCTTGTTCCGCCGTGTTCCACACCCGGGTGGAACACTGTAACTTATTGTAGTGATTAAGCTTACATCGCTAATTTGGCCGTGTTCCACAGATTTCGCGCAAAAAAGTCATTTCACTCCAAAATAGTATCGGCAGCGGGTTTTGACGATCAAAACACGCTGCCGATATTGTTGCAATCTTAGCACACACTTGCACAAAAGTCAAGAAATTTGTTGGTGCGTGCCTACTGCTTATTCGTCATGTACTTGAACGCCATCGACGCGATGTCGTCCATGGCACTGCCGTCGCGGTCGCTGTCGAGTGTGTTTGAGGCCATGTCGATCATGGCGTTGCCGGACGACTGCGGCTGGGCCTGTTGCTGGCCGCCACCGAGCAATCCGCCGAGCAGACCGCCAAGGCCGTCGGCACCGACGCCTTGCTCCTGTTTCTGCTTGCCGAGATAGCTCATCACGATCGGGGCGAGGAACATCAGGATCTGTGCCACCGTACCCATGTCGAGGCCCGACTTTTGGCTCACGTCCTGTGCGACCGCACCTTGGTTGGTGCCCAGAATGTGGCCGAGAATACCGCCCGCGTCCGCCTGGCGCGGCGGCGGAGCGCCTTCCTGCTGGCCAAAGATCATTCCTGCGAGTCCGCCAAGATCATTGAGCACCCCGCTGCCGCTGTGGTCCTGTTCGAGAGCGGTGTTAAGGCTCTCGGCACCATCGGGCGTCGCGGCGTTATTCGCAAGCCCGTTTATCAGTGCCGGCAACGCCATTTGAATGGCGGTATTGACCATCGAACTGTCGGCCCCTACATTTTGGCTTATCTCGTTGACAGCCTGTTCACCTTGCTCCTGTCCGAGCAGGTCTTGTAATGAGAACATAGTTTTTCTCCTCCAAAAATTTCGATAAATTATCGCGTGGGGTAATATTACCACAGTCGCCTCGAATGCCCGTTTCACGCAGCCCGCCGAAAACTCACACTAACAGCCCTCTTTGCCGCCGCGGCGGTCCTCATCGGCGTTGTCGCCCTCATCTGGTGGCTCTGGCCGGAGGGCCCGCGAAAACCGTTCCGCTACGCCTCGACCATCGCCGGCACCGGCAAAGAGATCGGCGAGCCGTTCGGCATTGCCGTCAAAGGCTCGGCGATCTACGTTTCCGACGGGCAGAACGACAAGATCTGGCGGATCGACAGCAAAGGCCTGACGGTATTCGCCGAAGGCCTGATCACGCCGTCGGCATAGCCTTCGATAAGGATGGAAACCTTGCTCGTCGCCGATACGGGCTCGCACACGATCAAATCGATCAATTCCAAGACGGTGATGTTTCCATCGTAGCACGGCGTTGAAGGGCGTGCGGGTTTTGCGGACGGTGACGCAAGTTACGTGCGCGTATTTAATGGTCCTGTTGGTATCGCGATCGGCATTAACGGACGTGTTTATATTGCAGACACCTACAACGACCGGATTCGCGTCTTTTCGGCCGGAGCCGCAGTGGCCACGATAGCGGGAAGTACACCCGGCTTCGCGGATGGCTCCGGCAGCCAACGCAAAATTCGACACGCCGACCGGTATCGCAACTCGGCCGAAGGGTTGCTGGTGGCCGACAGCGGGAACCGCCGTATACGCATGTTGATATAGAAGCATCTCGATTCCGTGCGGCACGGTATCGACGCTTGCCGGAACGGGTCGAGGCGGATCTTCATGACGGCCCCATCGCGAAGCAACGTTTCGTCCAGCCGACGGCTCTGGCCGTGCATCAGGACGGGACGATCTTCGTCGCGGACGGCAACGCGATCCGCGAGATCAGCGGCGAGCATATCGCGCACGGTCAAAACAATCTCAAGCGACCGACGCGGCCTAGCCGACGGCGAGATTGACGAATGCGCGGTTCAACCGGCCGTCGGGCCTCGCTCTCGACCGCAACGGCGACCTGCTCGTCGCAGACAGTGAAAACCGGCTTGTCCGGCGGCTATCAGCGAGTAACAAAGGCGCTGCGATCACGGCGGAGCAGATAGCGGCGATGAGCGATACGGCAGAGCAATTCCGTAACGCCGCTCCCGGTCGGTGGCCGTTCGATCCGGCGGACCGGCCTCGCGATATCGCCGGAACGCTCGGCGAGGTTCGCGGCGAAGTCGCGTCGGAAGCCGAACACCTCTGGTTTCACAACGGCCTAGACATCGCGGGTGCTTATGGCGAGACGGCGAGGTTTATTCGAGATGAAAAGGTCCTGAGGCCGATCGCTGCGGAGAATTTCGGTACGCTACGGGAACTGCTGCGAATGCCGACGCTCGGTTACATTCACCTGCGGCTCGGGCGTGATGCGTCGTCGCAGCCATTCCGCGACGCGAGGTTTCAATTTCAGCGTGACGATGGCGGTGGAATAGTCGGCGTCCGGGTGCCACGCGGGACAAAATTCAAGGCCGGCGAGCCCATCGGCACGCTCAACTCGATGAATCACGTCCACCTGATAGCGGGCCGGAGCGGTTCTGAGTTGAATGCCCTCGACGCTCTCGATCTGCCCGGTGTGTCGGATTCGCGGCCGCCGGTCATCGAGGAACTCAAGCTTTACGAGCGAAGACTGGAGCGAAATCGAAACCCCAAAGCCCAATTCGCGTATTAGGCTGTCAGGAAAGACCCGCATCGTCGTGCGTGCGTACGACCAGATGGACGGAAATTCCGAACGCCGCCGTTTGGGCGTTTACAGCGTGAGTTGGGGTCTGAGGAGCGATTCGCCCGTGATGCACGCCGTGATGAGCGAGACGAAGTTCGACCGAATGCCGTCGAATGATCTGGTCGGCTACATTTACGCTAATGGCAGCAGGTCTGGTGCGACGGGCGAGACGATCTTCCGGTATATCGCAACTAACAGCGTGAGCGGCGAGGCAGCGAACGAGGGCTTTCTCGACGCATCAACACTTGAGCCGGGCAACTACACGGTGTCGGTAACCGTCGCCGACAGATTCGGCAACACGGCCGCGAGAGACTTTTTGATTGAGGTAATAAGATGAGAAATATCGCAGTTTTCCTTTTGATCCTGACATTTACCGTTTCGGCCGTGCCGTTCGACAAAGCCAAGGGCCCGACGTCCGTTATCGTCGCCCCGCCCGCACCGAAATTCACCGACGCCGAGCGCCACGCTGAACTTGCCCGCCGCCGCGCAGCAGTCGCGGCCAAGATGGCCGACAACAGCATGCTTGTGCTCTTTTCGGCCGAGCCGCGGCTCTATACGAACGATGTCGACCACGTTTATCGGCAGGAGAACAATCTCTATTACCTCACCGCCTTAAAGCAGGACGGCGCCACGTTCGTGATGACCAAATCCGGCGGAGTAGTGAAAGAAACCCTGTTTGTGCCAAAACGCGTTCCGCTCCGCGAAGCGTGGGAAGGCAAGATGTATTCGCGCGAACAGGCGATGGCAGTCTCGGGCCTCAACAACCTGCTCGACGCTTCGGAAAAGGACAATTTTCTCAAGGCTCTCAAAGAAAAGACCTCGTTTACCGCAAAAGAAGGCGGCCTGTCGATCGCGACCGACGCAGCGACGGTCTATATGCTGCTGACATCGGATGACGGCGAGAACGGCCATCGCGAGCACCGAGTCGAAAACGAGTTTGCAAAAGGCCTGACAGGCTACAAGGTCGAGAACGCCGCGCCTATCTTCGCCGAGCTGCGTCACGTCAAATCTCCGTATGAACTGAAGATCCTTCAGCACGCGGTCGACATCTCGAACGAGGGCCACATGCGGGCGATGGCTGCGGCAGGGCGTGCGAATTGGGAGTATGAAGTTCACGCCGAGTTGGAATATACCTTTCGACGACGTAACGCCGATAACTGGGGCTATCCGTCGATCGTCGGCTGCGGGCCTAACGCGACGACGCTGCATTATGTCGAGTCGCAAAGCCCGGTAAAGAAAGGCGACCTGATGCTCATCGACGCCGCTGCCGAATACGACCACTACACCGCCGACATCACGCGAACCTTTCCGGTCAACGGCAAGTTCACAAAGGAACAAACCGAGATCTATCAGATCATTTACGACGCCCAAGAGACCGTCGCCAAAGCGACAAAGCCCGGCGTGACCTGGCAGCAGCTAAACGCCATCGCCCGCAATACTATCAACGAAGGGCTGTTCAAACTCGGGCTTGTTCTCGACAAGAACTCGCGTCAAGTCGGCATCTGGTCATTCCATGGCCTGGGTCACTGGATCGGTATGAACGTCCATGACGTCGGCGGCTATTCGACCCTTAGGGCCGGAATGGTCTATACGAATGAGCCCGGCATCTACATTCGCGAAGACGCTCTAGACAACCTGCCCAACACGCCCGAGAACAAAGCGTTCATCGAAAAAGTTCGCCCCGTTTACGAAAAATACAAGAACATTGGCGTGCGGATCGAGGACGACATGCTGGTGACCGAAACAGGCGTCGAATGGATGAGCGGAAAACTTCCCCGCTCGATCGCCGATGTCGAGGCGTTCATGGCCTCGGCCTCAAAGCAGCCGCTGGCCCGCAACGCCGACGTGTTTCCATTTGCGTTGGCAGTGAGATAGCTCTTCCGGAAAGAAGATAACCGCGAAAAACGCGGAAGGCACGAAATTCATCGATTTTTCGTTTCTTCCGCGGTTTTCGCGGTTATTTTCTTTGCGTTTGACCCAGCCAAAACGCATTATTTACTTCTGTGCCGCAACCAGCAGACAATTCGCTCCCGCTCGTGATCGTCAACCCAAAATCCGCGTCCGGCTCGACCCGTGAGAATTGGGCGGCGACGGCTGCCGACCTGCGAGCGCATTTTGGGCCGTTCAGTGTGGCGTTCACAAAGGGGCCGGGCGACGGGATCGAGTTGGCGCGGCGGAATGCAGAGGCGGGCCGTGAATTCATCATCGCATGCGGCGGCGACGGCACGATCAATGAGGTCGCTAACGGCATTCTGCTTTCGGGCCGTGACGTCGAGCTTGGCGTGCTGCCATCGGGGACGGGCGGCGATTTTCGGCGGACGTTGGGACTGCCGCATACAAATCGCGATGCCGCTGCGGCATTACGCGACGGTGAGACGCGGCGGGTCGACGCAGGACGAGTGACATTTCATGATCACAATGGGGCCGAGGTCAGTCGCTATTTTCTCAACGTCTCGTCCGCCGGCCTGGCAGCGACGATCATCAAGCGTGTTAAATCCGCGAAAGTATTTGACTGGCTGCCGGTGGAATCGATGCGAGGGCGGGCGAATTTTGCGGTGTCGACGCTGCAGGAAGTCCTCGCTCTCGAGCCTGCGACCGTCCGTGTCCGCTTTGATGACGGCGATGAGCACTCGCTGCAGACGATTGCGTTTTGTGTCGCGAATTCGCGCTATTTCGGCGGCGGCATGATGATCGCACCGGACGCTAAGATCAACGACGGCCTGCTCGACGTCGTTAATGTCGGCGACATCGGCACGCTCAAGGTCCTCCTTAACGCGTGGTCGCTGTATCGCGGCACGCACCAAAAGCTCGATGAGGTAAAGAACACGCAGGCCCGCCGAGATCGAGATCCGTCCCGCCGCCGACGGAGAAACCATCCTTATCGAGACCGACGGCGAACTTCCCGGCCGTCTGCCTGCTGTTTACGAGATCGTGCCCGACGCGATCAGGATCCGCGTCCCTCGCGAGAGCAGTTAACATACATTACCGATTTGTTACGTTTTTGTTACATCTGCGTTTGATTTGCCGTCGATCCGAATCTACACTTAGCTCATCTCCAACTCCGGCGGATGAGCAACTCTAGGCAATTCCTCCTTCTTCTAACCATAATTGCGGGCCTTTTTATCTCTGCCGCAGCCCAGACACCCGGATCACGACGACTACCAGTCATGGAATGACCTACAGATCACCATCCGGTGGCGAAAAAGGTCGATCTGCTCGTGCTCGGCCTAACGCATAGGTAGGCAACATGACCAACCTATCGAGGGAGTGACTGGCGGCGGCGTGTCGGTCAAGCTCAGTAAGAGTATCTCGCATCTCGCCGATCTATCAGCACATCGAGACGCGGGCGTCGAACGGTACTTTTCGCACCGAACATCGCTACAGCATGCGTGGCTCGTATAAATTCCCTTTCAAGAGATTCGGTCTATCACATAAAAGCACTTACGAATATCGTGTAAAGTCGTCCGGCCACTCATGGCGTTATCGCCCGTCGCTGACGTTTGAAAAGGCGTTGCCCGAGAGCTTTCTGCCGAAGGCCAAGTTTTTCATCACCGAAGAACCCTTCTACGTCTCGACGACACGGCGATTCTCGCGAAACAGGCTGAGCCTTGGCGTGAGCAAGACGCTTAGCAAACACTTGACCCTCGACCTCTATCTACCTGCGACAGGACGATCATCACCTGACGCCACGTGACGCTAATGTGCTCGGCACGACATGGCAAGTGCATCTATAAACTCCGTAGCGAGTTTGATTTGTTGCCCTACGCAGACTAATCTTAACAAATCCCGCAAACACGGTTTATGCCGCAATCGTTCTGCTCGAGACTCATCGATTCGTTCTCATCCCGAGCGGAACGCATCGCCATGCGGATCGTCGGTTCGGACGACGATACGTACACCTGGGGCGAACTGCTGCGGCAAGTGCGCTCGATCGCATATCGACTCACACAGGAAGGCGTTGAGTTTGGCGACCGCGTCGCTCTGATCGGCGAGAACCATCCGAAGTGGGCTGCTGCATATCTCGGAACCATCTATCGCGGAGCGGTCATGGTCCCGCTCGATCCTCACGGCGAGATCGAGACGATCACCAATTTCCTTGAGAATTCCGAGGCTAAGGTCGCTTTCCTCTCGCCCGACCAAACCGACCGTTTCCGACAGATCGAGGAAAAGCTCGGTCGTCACATCCCAGCGGTCGTTTGGGAGGATAATAACTCACCGCAGAGACGCGAAGACGCCGAGAAAACAGATGGAGATTCCTCAGCGTCTCAGCGTCTCAGCGGTTCAAACGGCTTCCTTTCCTTCGAAGACTGGGCCACTACCGATTTCCCTGATGACTTTGCGGCACAGGAGCCGCCGGCCAAAGACAAGGACATGGCCGTGCTGATGTACACGAGCGGCACGACCGGCACGCCCAAGGGTGTTCCGCTTACACACGCCAACATCATTGCCGAACTCGAGGGCGTTAATCTCGTCCTCAAACTCTCAGACAAAGAAAAGATCCTGTCGCTGCTGCCACTTTTCCACGCGTACTTACAGATCGTAAACCTGTGGATCGCCACGACCTATGGCTGCGAGGTCGGGTACCTGAAGGAACTCACGCCTGACGAGCTAAGCAAGGCGATGAAGGAGTTCAAGCCGACGATCCTCACGACCGTGCCGCGGCTGTGGTACCTGTTTCACAAAAAGATCTTCGACGCTGTTAAGGCCAAGCCAAAGATGGTGCAGCGGCTGTTCGCCGCGATGCTGGCGACGAACGGCACGCTCCGCAATACGCTGGGCGTCAACTTGGGTCGCAAGTTCTTCGGTCAGGTCCACGAATCTTTCGGCGGTCGCCTGCGCGTCGCTATTTCAGCGGGGTCGCGATTTGACGAGGACGTGGCAAAGGACTTTCACAAGCTCGGTTTCACCATCTTGCAGGGCTACGGGCTGACCGAGACGAGCGGAGCGGCGACGGCGACATACGAGGACGACAATCGCGTCGGCTCGGTCGGCAAGCCGATGCACGGCGCCGAGATCATGATCGCGTCGCCCGACAAAGATGGCGTCGGCGAGGTGCTGATCAAAGGGCCGATGGTCTTTGACGGTTATTATCAGAATCCGACCGCGACCGCTGAGGCGTTTACCGACGACGGCTGGTTTCGCTCGGGCGACCTCGGCAAGCTGGTTGACGGCCACCTCTACATCGTTGGCCGCGGCAAAGATGTGATCGTGCTGCCGTCGGGGAAAAATGTCCATCCCGAGGACCTCGAAGTTCACTATCTCAAATGCCCGCTCGTTGCAGAACTCGCCGTGATCGGCGTTGCTGACGAGAGCGAAGCTCGCGCGGGAGCAGAAAAACTGGCGGCCGTTGTCGTCCCGGATTTCGACTACCTTAAACAGGCAAAGATCGCGAATTCAAAAGAGGCGATCCGTCATGAACTCGACACGCTCGGCCGAGAGCTTCCCGAATATCAACGCGTTCGCGACTACATCATCCGTGCCGAACCGCTGCCGCGAACCGCGACGCGCAAGATCAAGCGTTTTCAACTAAAAAAAGAGCTCGAGAGCGGCGTTATCGCCGCTGAGGCAAAACAAGCAAAAGCGTGGGAATTCTCTGATGAGGACAAGACGCTGCTCACTACCGGCACGGCTAAAGCTGTCGTCGAGGCGATCAAACAGAACGCCCGCGACGTCGACGTCGTTCACCCGTCGATGAACCTCGAGATCGATCTCGGCCTGGACAGCCTGGCCCGGGCCGAGACATTCGCGGCCCTCGAACAGGCCTTCGGGACCGAGTTTGACGGCGACGAGGCGGCTACGGCATTGACCGTTCGCGGCGTGATCGAACTCGTTAATGAACACGGTGGCGGAGACGCGAAGAATGTGTCCATCGATCTCAACTGGGGCAAGATCGTCCGCGAGGCCGACGAGGACATGCCCGAGATCCGGGCTGTGCTGCGTGATCGGCCGGTGGTTGCGGCGTTTGCGTTCGTGGTAATGAAGTGCTTTAACCTCTTTTGCCGTGCCTTCATGCGGTTGGAGGTGACCGGCAAAGAGAATCTGGAGACCGCCTCGGCCCGTAACGAGACACACTCCGCACTCCGCATTCCGCACTCCGCATTTCTGATTTGTCCAAACCACCAGAGCTTTCTCGATCCGTTCGTGCTTTGCTCGACTTACCGGTTCAGCCTGTTTCGTAATTTTTTCCATGTCGGCGCAAGCGAGTTCTTTGAAGGCCGCACCATGCGGTGGGTGGCGACGATGCTCAACGTCGTCCCCGTCAACCCCGACACTGAACTTATGCGTGCGATGAAGGCCGGTGCCATCGGTCTCAAACACGGCCGCGTTCTCAATATCTATCCCGAGGGCGAACGTGCATTCGACGGCGAGCTTCACGAATTCAAAAAGGGTGCCGCGATCCTTGCGACCGAACTCGACCTGCCGATCGTACCTGTCGCTCTCGACGGCCTTCAAAACGTTTGGGCGCGCGCGTCGTTGCGAATTCGGCCGGCAAAGGTCAAGATCCGCATCGGCGAGCCCTTTTACGCCAAAGATGTGTTGAACGGCACAGGGCTGACAGGCGACGAAGCGTATGCCACAGTTACAGAACATCTAAAACAGACCATTGCCGGAATGATCGCCGGGCTGCGTGACGAATAGCGGATCTTCTGAGCCGTTCCTGACGGCTTTGTCGCATTATTATCGGAGGACTCTATATGAAAGATAGCCATGTTATCAGCATTTGGGGACCGATATCTCGGCGTGAATTATTACAAAGGATCGGCGGGGCCGGCCTGGCCCTTGGCCTGACAGGTATCTCCGATGTTTTTGGGCAGCGAACGCCGCAGATCGACGGGACCAACAAGCCCTACGTTAGCCAGCTTGGCCAGGGGTTTCGCAAATTCACACCACCAACCGGCGACAGCCTGCCGAGTGATAAGACAAGGTTCAAGAACGACAAGCTGCCGAGCCTGCGGCGGCGGAACGCATTCTGGTACAGCAAGCCCAATTCTGCGTACGGCATCAACATTTTTCAATACACGCAGTCGGCCAATCACCTGTCGAATAGCTGCCGCTCAAGCGGCCTGCGCGACACTGATCCATAAATTCGGTAAAGTTCCGACCGGACTTGCGGACGACGCGGTTACGGACCGCATCTTTCAGACGCATCCGCCCGATGAGGGCTCAGGCACATATCCGAAAACTCTCGCCAAAGCCGTCAAAGATTACGGTCTGAATTGCTGGCTCGGTTATGGAGCGGAGTATGGTGCCGATACGATCAAAAAGACGCTCCGCCAGTGGGTCGCCGCGGGATATCCGTGCGCTGTTCTGCTGGATATGCGCGGCCCGTTGCGGTCTCCGCCGGCGCGGCGTACACCGGGCATTGGGTGGTCGTATTCGCGTACGACGAGGATGAGACCAGCGGCCATGTATATCTGACCAATTGGGACTATACAAACTGGCGTAACAGTTGGACGGTTTTTAAGCAGGCATGGAGCCTGGCCGATTATCCGTCGTTCGCCTACCCGCTGATCATCGGCTGGGCTTGATGCAATACGCGGCAAAACGGTTTATTATCTAGATGTCCAGCTTCGCCAGCTGGGATCACACTTGTCTTTACCGTTCTGACAGAATCAACATTCCTGGCGATTAAAGTCGAGAACGTTTTTGATATTCTCGAATAATCAAACTGTCACATAATCTGAGATAGCCTCCGACCTTGAACGCCGGAAGCTCGATCTAGGAGGGATGAATGAGATTTGCGAATGCGGTTTTTTCTACCGTTGTTCTAGTGGCCGCCGTTCAAATCCTCTGCGCTCAGGAACCGCAGAAGCTTTACTACGATAAGGACTCGGCGAGCCACTACGTCGGCGTCTGATGCCTCCTATTACCGCTTAATCGCCCTGGATAGAATGGAATACCCATTGGGACTGTTAGAGATTATTACATTACGGGGGAACTCCAATGGCAAGGAACACTTTTATTCTTCGATCCGCTCGACGACAAGAACAATAGGCAACAGGGACTCTGCACGTGGTTCTATAAGGATGGCGGAAAATCCTCTGAAGCTACCTACATTGATGGGAAATTGAATGGTACGGTCAGGCAGTGGTACGAAAACGGAAAGCTAAAGTCAGAGACCGAATACTCGAACAACCTTCGCAATGGCCGGGGTACATGGTTTTACGAAAGTGGCAACCTTAAGAGTATTTTTGAATTTCGAGCAGGAAAGCTCCTTGGCAAGTGGTTTATCGAGTGCGATGAATTTGAAAGATGCCAGAAAGTCTTTTATGACGGATTTGAGACAGTTCGGAATGATTTCGGATGGTCTGTTAGCAAGAATGCTCAGATTATTCCGGATCAGGGAATGCGAGTTCATCGGGATCGACAGAATAACGTCGCTCAAGCGGTTCACCTTCCGCTCGAGACCTCGCAAAACTTCTCGATCGAGACGTTCATTAGTTTCGAAAGCGGGGAATTAAACAGTGGTATGGGGCTGATTTACGGGTTTAAGGATTGGGACGATTATTTCTATTTTCAGATTAGTGCCAATGGATTCTACCGAGTCGGCGGAATGATTGATGGAATCAATATCGAGAATGTTAAGTGGACTGAATCGAAGTTCATTAATAAAGGCGTTGCGCGGAACAGAATAAAAATTACTAAAATCAAGGATAAGGTACTATTTACAATCAATAAGCAGGTCGTCGAAGTTCTGGATTATCTTCGGATAGCGGGAAACAATGTCGGCTTTTATTCCCTTAAGGCGGCTAGTCAGATTTTGTACGAGATCCTTGAAGTTCGGCAAGATATAACCACCGACGAGGTCGCTCTCCCTTCGAAACCCATCTCAAAATGGAAGTCGAGTGGCTCGGGATTCTTCGTGGATCCGCGAGGGTTTATCGTAACGAATTTTCATGTGATTGAAGGGGCTTCCGAGATTGAAATCAGTCTCCCCAAATCGGGCAAACAGGGAGTCTTTAAAGGCAAAGTCATTTTGACGGACAGGCAGAACGATCTCGCAATGGTGCGAATCGACGATCCGCAGTTTAAGGCAACCCCGATTTTGCCGTATAGCATTTCGTCATCAACAGTAGACGTAGGTTCCGACGTTTTTGCTCTCGGGTATCCTGCGATGTCGATTCTAGGCGATGAAGTGAAGTTTACCGATGGAAAGATTAGCTCAAAGACAGGCTACAAGGGGGATGTTACGGCCTACCAAATCTCCGTGCCTGTTCAGCCGGGAAGTAGTGGTGGTCCGCTGTTTGATTACGATGGCCGGATTATAGGCGTTGTTAATGCCAAAGTGATGGCCCTCGACAATGTTTCCTACGCCGTTAAGTCGAGTTACTTGCTAAATTTGCTCGATGCTCTTCCTGAGCCCCTAAAGCCGCCAAACGATCGGTCGATTTCTCAGCGACCTCTTACTGAGAAAGTTAAGGCCGTGTCGGAGTACGTCGTCTTGATAAAGGTCCGATAACTTGACGTGCTCATGGCTATGTGAAAAAGTCTGATCGGGTCCTCGCTCGCCAGCAGTACGACAAGCTGCAGCCGCTGGACGCGGCCCTGGCCGCAAAGCTGCTCGAGCACATCAACGCGATAAAATAAACAAAATGAACAACATGCCCTTAACTGCAAAATGGTTTGGCCGCCTGCTGATCGTAGTCGGCCTGGCCGGTTACGCTTACGGAATGTATAACGGCAACGCCAGTTGGACGGCCTCATCCCGGGAATTGTCGGCCTTGTGCTGATGATACTGGGCTATCTTGCCTCGTCGAACGAAGGTATGCGAAAGCACCTGATGCATGCGGCCGTGCTGGTCGCTCTGCTTGGGGCTGTTGGCGTCTGCCGGACGCATCTTCTCTAAGATCAGCGAATTCACTGTATCGGCCGCGTCGCTATCGCAGATCGCGATGGCGGTGATATGTCTGGTATTTATCGTGCTGGCGGTGAGGTCGTTTGTCGCAGCGCGTAAGAATTAGACCGCGAAATACGCGAAAGGCACAAAAAGGAGAGGCCGATCTTTTTCGCCTTTTTTGCGTATTTCGCGGTTAACTCTTCAGGCTTTTTCGAGCTCGATATCGATCTGCAGGCCGCCGTTGGCGTTTCGTGCGGTGATACGGCCCTTGTGAGCCTTGACGGCACGTTCGGCGATCGCCAGGCCCAGTCCGATGCCGCCGGTTTTCCTCTCGCGAGCTTCACCAATACGATAGAACGGCCTGAAGATATTCACCAGTTCGTCCTCCGGCACTCCGCCGCCGTGATCGGCAACTCTCACGGTCGCGTGACCGTTATTTGCCGTTAACGAAACGTCAACGACCGTTCCCTCGCCTGTGTAGCGGACGGCATTTCTTAGGACATTTTCGACCGCGCTTCTCAACAGGTTTTCGCTGCCGAGAACCGTGCACGGCGTGATCTGACTGACCTCGACGTGCCTTCCTTTTGCCTTTGCCTCAAAATCCGCATCTGCCGCAACGTCGCGGACGAGTTCCGCGAGGTCGACTCGCACGCGTTCGACATCGACGGCACCGCTCTCCAATTGCGCGAGCGTGAGCAGCCGGCCGATCATCTCATTTAGCCGCGTCGATTCGGTCTCGATGCGGTCGAGGATCGGTTGTGTCTCGAGGCTGGATTTTTGTTTAGCTATCTCGAGAGCAACATTGAGCCGAGCGAGGGGCGAACGCAACTCATGCGAGATATCGCGGTTGAGCCGCTGCTGCGAGGTGATCAGCGATTCGATCCGCTCCGCCATCTCGTCAAAATCGCGTGCGAGGTCGGCAAGTTCGTCGCGCCGCCGGCCTACTTCAGACGCAACACGCGTGTCGAGTTGCCCCTCGGCAAGCCTGTTCGTCGCCCGACGCAGTTTTCTTATCGGCGACGTCAGGTATAGTGCCAACAGATAGCAGACCACAACCGCCGTCAATAGCAAGCCTGTCAAGCGGAGGTATCCAAGCCAGGACCCAAAGAAAAGGGACGGTGCCGATTGTCGTTCCCATTGCAGCACGAGCACAAACCGCCGACCGTCAGGGAACGTCACAGGTGCCGCACCGAGGGAGCGATCCTCGACCGAATAATCCGATTCTACGTCGTTGCTGGCAAGCGTTCTGGCGATCAATTCTCGGGAATCCTCGACATCGCCAGCCTCGCCGAACCAGACATCGCCGCCCGTTGAAACAAGATTCACCTCGCGCGGCGGCTCAAGGTCGCGGCAGGCGGCTTAAGAATGCCCTGAGCCCGGCTTCGCCCTCGCCGTTCACGATCTGCGTCGCGGTACCGCTGTAGATCGTCATTTGGTTCCGCGTCGACCGCTGCAAACGTGTCACCATCGGCTCGGTTTGAAACGTTCGCGTGACGAACATCAACACGCCGACCACCAGCGCGATAGCCGCGAGAAACCAGAGAAAGATCTTTACGAAAAGCTTCATACGACGGTGTAGATGTAGCCGACGCTGCGGCACGGTCTTTATCCGTTCGGTGCCGTCGTCGCGTGCTCCCAGCTTTTTACGCAGGTTGCTGATGTGCATGTCGAGACTGCGGTCGTAGGGCGAGAGTTTGCGTTCGAGCACTGTTTCGCTGAGATCTTCTTTCTTGACGACCTTGCCCGCGTCTTTGAGCAGTTCGTACAGGAGGCCAAACTCGACCGACGTGAGGTTGATCATCTTCACCGCCGCGCGTAGCCGTCCGTGCCGCGGGCGAAACCTCAACATCGTCTATCTCAATTGTTGCGAGCACACCGCCATCGGGCGGAGTTTCTGTGCGTCGAAGTATCGCCCTCAGCCGGGCAGCGAGTTCACGCGGATTGAACGGCTTCGCCAAATAATCATCCGCACCGATCTCGAGCCCGACGATGCGTTCCATATCATCGCCGCGGGCCGTCAGCATCAGCACGGGCAGTTTTGAATCTTCACGCGAGTTTCCGCAGCACATCAAAGCCGTTCATCTTTGGCAGCATGACGTCGAGTATCGCCATGTCGTAACCACCGCCAAGCGCAGCCTCGAGCCCGGCCTCGCCGTCATTGACGCACGAGACATCAAACCCTTCGACAGCAAGATACTCTGAGACCAGCTCGCAAAGCTCTTCGTCGTCATCGATGATAAGGATACGGCTCATACCTGAGGCTATTCTACATCAAAACTGACGGCTAAGTGGGCAGTCTTACAATTCTTTACACAAACTCACAATTTGCCTACATTCGCAGATACATGATTTCATTGTCATAGTGAATAAATTTTATATATAAATATTTTATATAAAAACAATTATAATTACATATTTTATAACATTTTTTATAGGCGGAGTTTCAGTACGGCGAAGTATCGCCCTCAGTCGCGCGGCCAGTTCACGCGGATTGAACGGCTTTGCCAAATAATCATCTGCACCGATCTCGAGCCCGACGATGCGTTCCATATCATCGCCGCGGGCCGTCAGCATCAGCACGGGCAGTTTTGAGCCTTCACGCAGTTTCCGCAGCACATCAAAGCCATTCATCTTTGGCAGCATCACGTCGAGTATCGCCATGTCATAACCGCCGCCAAGCGCAGCCTCGAGCCCGGCCTCGCCGTCATTGACGCACGAGACATCGAACCCTTCGACGGCGAGATACTCCGAGACCAGCTCGCAAAGCTCTTCGTCGTCATCGATGATAAGGATACGGCTCATACCTGAGGCTATTCTACGTCAAAACCGACGGCTAAGTGGGCGGTCTTACAATTCTTTACACAAACTCACAATTTGCCTACATTCGCGGGCACAGGATTTCGTTATGCATAGTGAAGGCGGGACATCTTCGCCGGTCATTGGATGATAATTAAGGAGTTAATGATGAAAAAAGCAATATTTGCGATCTTAGCGGTAGTAGTTTTGACGGCCGGCACGATCTTTGTGGTTGCACAAAAACGTGCTCACGGCGGTGAAAAGGGATTCGGTTTCGGCCACGGTGGCCCGATGGGCGGGATGATGCTTCGCGGCCTCGATCTGACCGACGAGCAAAAGGGCAAGGTCAAAGAGATCATGGACCTAAGCCGAACAAACGTCGAGCCGGTCATGGCCTCGATGAAGGAAAACCATCAGAAAATGAATGCAGCCACGGCGGGTGGAGCATTCGATCAGGCCCAGGTCGAGGCGATCGCTGCCGAGCAGGGCACGCTGATGGCCAAGATGATCGTCGAAAAGCAGAAAGCAAAGTCTCAGGTCTTTGCGATCCTGACCGACGAGCAAAAAGCCAAGGCGACCGAGATGCGTTCCAAGTTTGAGGAACGCACAAAGGACGGAAAGCACTTTGGCGGCAAACGCCACGGCGCGGAGTTCTAAAGAACTCTCACAACCAAGGCACAAAGGCTCCGCGACCTCGCGGGGCCTTTTTCTATTTGTACAGCAAGAATGGTGTGCGGCGCTTCATAAACTCATCAATGCTTTCCTTGGCAGCCAGTTCGATCGACTCGGGCGTATCGCCGCGTTTGACCATGTCAAAAACCTGCTGATTGACAAGCAATCTTGCAAATTTATCGACCTGCCAATCGGTCGGATAGAGCTTTCTCAGTGCGCACGCGATCTCTATGCCTGTACGGACGGAATTGAATTCGCTGCGGTTCGTGACGATTATGTTCACGCCGCCAAGCTGCTCGTCTTTGAAAACGGACGCCGTCGGCTTGAACCTGATCGGCACAAAGCGGACGCCCTTGATGTTACGTTCGTTTAGATACTTCGCCAGCTTGTGCCCGTCGAGCCACGGTGCACCGACGACCTCGAACGGCGTGTCAGTGCCGCGGCCAACCGAGAGATTTGTTGTCTCGATCAAACCGATTCCCGGATAAAGCGTCGCCTGGTTGAGCGAACGCATATTCGGCGACGGGTTGATCCACGTCTGGCCCGTCTCGTCGAACCACATCGCGCGGTTCCAGCCTTCCATCTTTGATGACACGCACATCGGCACCGATCTTACGCTCGGCGTTCATCATCATCGCAAGCTCGCCGATCGTCATGCCGTAACGAACAGGCGTCGTGTGTGCGGCGATGAATGAGAGTTTGTCCTCATCGGCAACCGCACCCTCGACGGAAAGGCCATTTATCGGATTCGGCCGGTCGAGAACGAACACGGGCTTGCCCGCCTTCGCCGCCTCTTCCATCACATTCCTGAGCGTCGCTGTGTACGTATAGAACCGCGTGCCGATGTCCTGGATGTCATAAACAAACGCATCGATCGTCGCCGTCTGTTCCGCCCTCGGCCGCCGAGTCTCGCCGTAGAGCGAATAGATCGGCAGGCCGGTTTTCTCGTCCTTTCCGTCTGCTATCTTCTCTACATCAAGCTCGCCGCGAATGCCGTGTTCGGGGGCGAAGATGGCTGTGAGCTTTACGTTCTTTGCCTCATGCAGAATGTCGATCGTCTGCTTCCCTGCCAGGTTCCGCCCGGTGTGGTTTGTGACGAGGCCGATCTTGAGGTTTTCGAGTTGTTTGAAGCTGTCGCGTTCCAGAACGTCGATGCCATTGGGGACCGTGTCGGACCGCAGGCTGCCAGCCTGCGTGTTATTTACGTTACTCGCAGGCAGGCTGCCTGCGATCCGACGAAGAATCTGGGCCGCGACCGCCGCATTATATCTCGCCTCCGCCTCACGCCATTTCTCGATCGGCGTATCCTCGATCGCCGACGCGACGACGGTCGAGATCTTGGCACGCAGCGGCACCACGTCGCCTTTGCCGTCGGGGTGAACGCGGTTTGAGAGAAAGACGACAAACGTCTGCGATGTCGGATCGATCCAAATCGCCCGTCCCCGTAAACCCCGTGTGCCCGAACGACCCCAACGGAAACAACTCGCCGCGATTCGTCGAGAACGAAGTATTAATGTCCCACCCCAACCCCCGCGTCTCGCCGGTCTCGGAAACGACATACGGCTGCGTCATGCGGGCGACCGTCTGGGATGCAGAATAGAGATGCGTGCTATCCGGGTTTTGCCTTTTACCTTTTACCTTTTGCCTTGCGACACGACCCGCCGTTCAGGATCATCTGACAGTAGCGGGCGAGATCGTCAGCGGTCGAGAAAAGCCCAGCGTGTCCGGCGACGCCGCCCATGCGATGCGGCGGTCGGATCGTGAACGATACCACGAAGCATCAGATCACCGGCACGCCCTGGTACCCTCAAAGTTCGATCCCAAGATAGCTTGTTGTGCCCTGATTGTTTCCGGTGGGGCGACGTCTTTGAATTCGCTGTCGGCGTGTCTACGTAAATCAGATGAGTTCGCAGGAATAAGAACTCGAAATTCCGAGAGGCATCGGTGAAAAGATGTGCTTCGCGAAAGCGGCTGAACGGAAAACCAGTCGCGTGGATCCTTTAATCCGAAGCGCGGACCTCCGATACAGCCTTTCAGATAATCTCCCCCAGCACAATAAACCCAATATCCGAATAAACAAACCTCGTCCCCGGCGGGCTTTTCAGTTTCTCTTTCTTCAACGCCGCGAGCATGCCTTCGCGGCCGGTCCATTTTTCGCTGAGGTCAAAATCGGGTGCGTAGCCGGACGTGTGCGTGAGTAACTGTAGGATAGTGACGCGTTTGGCTTGTTCGTCCTCGATCTCGGGGATGAATTTGCCGACCGTGTCGTTGAGGCGGAGCTTGCCCTGCTCGACGAGGATCATTATCGACGTCGCGGTCGCGACGGGTTTGGTGAGCGAAGCGACGTCAAAGATCGTATCGACCGTCATCGGCTCGACGGTCGGCACGAGCGAGCGATTGCCGTAGGCCTTGCGAAAGACGATCTTCCCCCGATGCCCGACCAGCACGACCGCACCGGGAAGTTTCTTGTCCGCGATATCGGCATTAACAAGCTCGTCGATCAGCGCGAGCCTCGCCGAATTCATCCCGACAGCCTCGGGCTTCGCGACCGGCAGCCCTTGAGAAAAAGCAGGAATATTTAACGCAAAGACGCAAAGGAGCAAAGACGCAAAGAACAGAAAGGTATTTCCCTTTGCCTCTTGGCGTCTTTGCGTCTTTGCGTTGAAAATTCCCCTCTTCATTTCCGTGCCTTCAGCACACGCTCGCGTTCGACGAAGCTCGCCTGACACAACTCGACGAATTCCTTCGCGATCGGCGAAAAGTACCCGCCGCGCAGGCGTGCGAGGCCGAGGTCCCAGTTGATCTCGGCGCCGTCGATCTTCCATGAGATGAGCCGGCCCTCGGCGATCTCGTCGGCGATGGTCTTTACACCGGCGACGCCGACGCCCATACCGGCCTCGACCATTTGGTTGATCGCCTCCTGCCGCGACAGCTCCATCACGACGTTTGGCCTGACGCCCGCCGAATGAAAGAAATCGTCGATCATCCGCCGCGTATTCCCGCCGCGCTCGCCGAGGATGAGCTTCTCGCCCGCAAGCGTCTCGACGTCGATGGTCCTCTTCCCTGCCAACGCATGATCGGGCGGGCCGATCGCAACGATCTCGTCGCTAAACAACTGATCCGTCGTGACGCTCGTGTTCTCGACCGGCAGCGACACAAACGCGATATCGATGTCGCCGTGCGTTATCTTCTCGACCAGCGCGTGGCTCGTGCCGACGCTCACCGAGAGGTCGGCGTTGGGAAACTTGGCCTTTAGTTGCTTGAGGATATTCGGCAACTGCAGCGTCGCAAACTCCGCCGACGCCGAACCGATCCGCAGCCGCCCGTGTTCCGCGCCCGCGACCTCGGCGATCTCGGCAAGCGCAGCGTCGTGTTCGCGGAGTATTCGCCGTGCGCGATGCAGCAGATATTCGCCCGCCTCGGTCAATATCACCCGCCGCGGCGTTCGCGTAAACAACTGCAGACCGACCTCGTCCTCGATCTGGCGTATCTGCATCGAGATCGCCGCCTGCGTGATATTCACACGCTTCGCCCCGGCCGTGAACGTCTTGGTCTCAGCGATAGCCACAAATGCCTTAAGTTGTCTGATCTCCATACGGCGTTTCGAGTCGAACTGCGATTAGAATGAGTTATTGAGTATATAAAATCCTTTATGTCTGATTATATGTCAAGTATTGCGGCAGATTCGATCATAGTTAAAAAAGCCGCGGAGTTGAGGCGAAATTGAAGTAAAATGATTCGCATGATCGCCGCGTCCGACCTGATAGTGCCGAAAGAGTTTCTCCAGAGCGCAAAAATGTCCGAAGATGAGATGCGCATTGAGCTCGCAACACATCTTTACGCCGAAAAGAAATTGTCGATGGGCAAAGCAAAACGCTTGGCTGGCCTCGACTTGATCTCATTTCAGAAGGAACTCGCGAAAAGAAATATCTGTATTCACTACACAGTTGAAGACTTAAGACAAGACGTCGCTGCGTTGGACAAGTTGTTTGAACGAACAGAATAATGATCGTCGTCAGCGATACTTCTCCGATAACAAATCTAATCGAAATAGGTCGCTTCGACATCCTGCGCAGCCTTTTTAGGACTGTTCTGATACCACCGACCGTTTTCCAAGAAGCGACTTTCCATGAACATGTACGAAGAGAGCTCGAAGATGCCGACTGGATCCAGATCGTCGAGTTGACTACTAATAGCCTATACACCTTACTTGCTGAAAGACTTGATCGCGGCGAGGCTGAGGCCATCTCACTCGCCGTGGAAACATCGGCCGATTTGATACTCATCGATGAGGCAGACGGGCGCCGCGAAGCACAGGAACTTGGCATCGTTGTTACGGGACTACTGGGTGTCTTGGTCCGAGCGAAGAAACAAGGGTTGATTCCGGCGGTTCGACCGGAGATTAATCGACTGGTTTTAGCAGCAGACTTTTGGTTGGGACAGGACGTCATCAACGAGGCTTTGGTTTTGGCGGGCGAGAGGTAGATGCAAACCCTCGACCTCGTGATCATCGTCGGCTACCTGATCGGCATTACGCTGTTCGGCGTGCTGTTTGCGGGCAAGCAGCGCACTACGGATGAGTATTTCGTCGGCGGCCGCAGCGTGCCTTGGTGGGCGATCGCGATGTCGATCGTCGCGACGGAGACGAGCACGATCACGTTTGTTTCGGTGCCGGGAATTGCTTTTGCGAAGGGTGGCAATTTCCAATTCCTACAGCTCGTTTTCGGCTACATGCTCGGCCGCGTGGTGATCTCGCTGGTGTTTATCCCGCTGTATTTTAAGGGCGATCTGCAGACGGTCTATCAACTTCTGGGCGAACGTTTTGGGTCGAAGGTCAAGATGCTCGCGTCCGGCGCTGTTCGTTGTGATGCGCAACATCGCCGACGGCATTCGGTTGCTGCTGACGGCGCTCGTACTCGCGGCGGTCTTCACGGCGTTCGTTCCAACTGCAGACCCGAACACGATAGTCATCGGCTCGGTCATCGTGCTCGGGCTGGTGATGATCATTTTCACGTTTTACGGCGGCATGGAAGCCGTCATCTGGGTCGAGGTCGTGCAGCTTGTGATCTACATCGGCGGCGCGGTCGCCGCCACGGTAATACTGCTGCAGAATATCGAGGGCGGTTTCGCCGGGGCGATCGCGATCGGCGAGCAGTTCGGCAAATTCAGCCTATTCGATTTTGGCTGGGACATGACAAAAACGTTCACGTTCTGGTCGGGCCTGATCGGCGGATGCTTCCTGACGATGTCGACGCACGGCACGGACCAGTATCTTGTCCAGCGATATCTCTGTACGAGCAAGCCTTCAGCGGCCGCGACGGCGTTGCTGACGTCGGGCGCGGTAGTCTTGGGTCAATTCATCGGCTTTCTGTTCATCGGCGTGCTGCTGTTTGCGTTCTACGCACCGTATAACCTGCCCGAATACGCACAAGCAGGCGTTGCGAACTCAGGCATTCCCGCGACGTGGCCGTTTACCGGTGGCGACAAGGTATTTCCAGATTTCATCACAAAGTCGATGCCGACGGGCCTCGCGGGCCTCGTCGTCGCGGCGATCTTCGCCGCCGCGCTCTCCTCATCGCTCAATTCGATCGCCGCGACCGCCGTCAACGACCTGTACAAACCGTTCGCAGGCGGACGGGACGATAAACACTTTCTAAAAGTCTCAGGCTGGCTGACCGTCATCATCGGCGTCGTACAGATCTCGGTCGCGATCGCGGTCAAGGACGCGAACAGCTCCGCCCTCGGCATGGCCCTGGCCGTCGCTTCGCTCATCAACGGCCCGGTGCTCGGCGTATTTTTGGTTGGTACGTTTCTAAAAAACGCTCGAGAGATCCACGCCTTGATCGGAATGTTGGCGAGCATGTCGCTTATGCTCTATATTCTGCTTGGCACCAAGATCGCGTGGACGTGGTACGCCCTGATCGGGAGCGTGACGACCTTTGCGGTTGCGTATGCGGCCAGCCTTGTCTTTTCAAAAAGTAATGAAGTTTCAGCTTAGCATTCTCATCATTTTGTCGATGACAGCGCAGGTGTTCGCGTCCCCGTCGGACCGCAGGCTGCCAGCCTGCGAATCTGCTGACGTGCGAATACACGCAGGCTGGCAGCCTGCGGTCCGACAAAAGCCATCGTCTACTTCTTTGAAGCACGCCGAGAAGCTTCTCAAGAGAATGTCGATCGAGGAAAAGGTCGGACAACTTGTCCATATCGGGATCAATGCGAAGTTCTCGAACCAAACGAGTCCGTTTTTCCGCGATATCGAACGCCAGGTCGTCGCGAACAAGGTCGGCGGCATCATCTTGTTCGGAGCACCGGTTTACGAATCCGTCCACCTCGTAAACCGGATGCAGGAGCGGGCGAAAGTGCCGCTGCTCATCTCGTCGATGCCGAGACCGGCGTTGGGATGCGATTTGAGGACGCGATCAACTTTCCCTGGGCGATGGCGATGGCGGCGACCGGCGAGCCGGACTTTGCCCGCCGTGCCGGCGTGATTACCGGTCGCGAAGCTCGGGCGATGGGCATTCATCACGTTTTTGCACCTGTGCTCGACGTCAATAATAACGCCGATAATCCCGTCATCAATGTCCGCAGCTTTGGCGAAGACCCGCAGGACGTTGCACAGTTTGGGACCGCATTTATCGACGGTCTGCAATCTCAGAAAGTGCTTGCGACAGCCAAACATTTCCCCGGCCATGGCGATACGAATGTCGATTCGCACCGCGGCCTGCCTGAGGTGAACAGTTCACGCGATGAGCTTGAGCGAAACGAACTGATCCCATTCCGTGCCGCCGTCAAGGCCGGTGTCGCATCGATCATGATCGGCCACATCGGCCTGCCGCAGATCGACGCCGAAGAGATCAAACCGCTCCCGCAATACACCGTCGCGTACACCGAGCAGGGCGGTGAGATCGTTCGCGAGAACGCGACGATTCCCGCAACGCTGTCCGCCAAAGTGCAGACCGACATGCTCCGCCGCGACCTCGGTTTTGACGGCCTGATCGTCTCGGACGCGATGGACATGAGCGGCCTGACTGTCTATATGGGCCCGGAAGAAGCCGGCGTTCGGGCCGTACTCGCCGGGACCGACATCCTGCTCAAACCGTCCGACGCCGACGCGATGATCCGCGGTATCGTCGCGGCCGTGCGATCGGGCCGCATACCGCAGAAGCGGCTGGACGACGCTTTGCGGAAACAGCTCGCATGGAAATACGAGCTTGGACTGTTCAAACGGAAAACGGCGCCGCTCGATGCGATCGACTCGATCGTCTCGGGCAAGGAATCGCAGGAACTGACCGATGATATCGCAACGCGTGCGATAACGCTTGTGCGGGAGCAGCGCGGTCTTTTGCCCCTCGATCGAAGCAAAAAGATCGCCGTTCTCGGCATCTCAAATGGTTACGAAGGTCCCGCTATGACGGCCACGCTCGCGAGCACTCTGCGGGCCGCGGGAAGCACCGTCACAACCGGGTACGTCCAACCGAATTCCACCCCTGCACAACAAGATGCGGCGCTAAATACCGTGTACGATGCTGACATCGTCGTCGTCGGCCTCTATGGCCGTGTTCGCTCAGGAGCGCCGAGCAGCACCGGCCTGCCGCCGACCGGGGCGACGATGCTTCGCGGCCTGATCGAGTCAGGCAAGCCCGTGATCGTCGTGAGCTTTGGCAATCCGTACGCGTTGATGTCATTCGGCGGCCTGCGAACATACGTCGTCGCATACGGCGACATGCCGAGCCTGCAACGCGCCGCCGCGCGATCGCTGCTCGGCCAACAAGACATCACCGGCCGATTGCCGATCTCGCTGCCAGGCCTATATCCCCGCAGCACCGGAATACAACGGACGAAGAATTAACCACAGATGGACACGGATAAACACAGATAGGGGCAATTCGCCCATCTATCATGAACTTGTCTGTGTCCATCCGTGTTTATCTGTGGTTTCATTGTTCTATGACTTGGGAGACCGCAAACCTCGGAAGCCGCGACAATCGCCTACACATCGACGGCTCCGATGCGGTCGAACTCGCGCGTGAGCACGGCACGCCGCTGTTCGTGTTTAGCGAATCGCGGATTCGTCACAATATCGCCCGCTTTACCTCGATCCGCGACGCAATTCCCTGCCCGCTCAAGGTCTGCTACGCCGCAAAAGCGATGTCCACGATGGGCATTCTACGCGTCATCAAGGACGCCGGCATCGACATCGAGGTCAACTCGGGCGGCGAGCTTTGGAAGGCGTTAGAGGCAGGTTTCACCGGCGATCAGATCATCTTTAACGGCACGAGCAAAGAGGTCTGGGAGCTCGAAATGGCGATAAATGCAGACATTTACGCCATTCAGGTCGATTCGCTGTATGAGCTTTCGCTGATCGAGGAAACAGCCCGGCGGCTTGGCAAACGGGCAAATGTCAGCCTGCGCCTTGTGCCCGAGATCGAATCGGCACGCACTCGGGCCTGCAGACGGCGTTACTCACATCAAAATTCGGCATGATGCCCGACGAGGCCTTTAAAGCGTTTCGCGAGCACAAAGATTCGCCGCACCTCGACCTCTGCGGCATTCACCTGCACATCGGTTCGCAAAATCCCGATCCGGCTGTTTACACCGAAGCCCTCCGCGAACTCATCGCCGCGCTCGAACGTATCCACGCCGAAACCGGCATCAAACTGAGACACATCAACCTCGGCGGCGGATTCCCGGTCGATTATCTCGACGACGCCGATATCGACTTGCGGACGACATCGCTCGATGCTCGTCGGCCCATTATGATCCCTACGACGCGATCGCGACGCGTGGAGATACGGCCACAGGCCGGACACGATGACCTCCTCGATGGCGTAACACTTGCTCCTCGAACCCGGCCGCAGCATCATCGCCGACGCAGGCATCTGTCTCACGACCGTGCGGAATATCAAATCTCGGCCGCTAGTCAGATTCCGCACTCCGCACTCCGCGATTCCGCATTCAACAGGACCACTGGCTCCTAACCGACGCCGGCTTCAACATTCTGCTGTCGATGGAAACCTACAAATGGTACTACCACCTGATATCAGCGAGCGCAGCCGGTGAACCGCACAACACGCCTACAAGATCGCCGGCCCGTTGTGCGACGGCGGAGATGTCTATTTTGATATCGAGGGCCAAGGCCGCCTGCCCGACTACCGAATGCTGCCCGCCAACGTCGAGCCCGGCGAGGTCCTCGCCCTGCTCAACTGCGGTGCATATTCGCTCGCACAAGCCAGCCAATACAATGGACGATTCCTTCCTGCGGTGGTTTTGATCGGGATTGACGGCGAACCAAGACTCATTCGCCGTCGAGAGACGTTCGAAGATCTCGTCGCCAACGATGAACTCGCTTAGGACTGAAAAAAAGCACATTGCCGTTGCCTTCAGGCAACGGATACGCTCATCAAAAACGGCGCGGGCTTCAGCCCGAAACCATGGGGCTAAAGCCCGATCCATGATCATGTTTCAGCCGTTCGCTAAAGCGAACGGCAATGCAAAAAGCGTCACCAACCCGTAGATTGAACAAGCCTGTGGATCCTATCGAGTTCCGCATCGCTGAGGTCGAGGTTTGCGGCATCGTAAACGCTCGCAAGCCCTGCGAGAGCGACGGCCTGGCTGCTCTCGTCTTTGATCTCGGCGATCACGTCAAGGCTTTCGAGTGTGAGTTCGCGTGCTCTGTCAGGCCGGTCGTGGCTGATAAAACGCATCGCGAGCAGATTTAGTGCTCCGGAACGAGGCGCAAGTTGAGGGACCGTCTCGACCAGCGACGCGGCTTCGTCATAGAGCGCCATCGCGGTGTCGGGGTCACCTTGTTTCTCTTTTTCGTCGGCGACGCCGATCATGGCAAACAGCCGGTCAGCGTCCTCTTCGATGCTGTCGATGGTCTGGCGGGCAAGGTCGGGCTCGTTTTGGACCGTTAGGATGCGGGCGATCTGCATCAGGGCTTTTGAGGTCTCGGCCGGGTCCTGATTTTCGTCCGCGATCTGGACGCCTCGCTCGGTCTTGCCAAATCCCGCAAATTGCACCGCGATCGACGCCATCAGCGAATTGCGTGCGCGGCTGTCGCGCGTCTCGATGTCACGCTGCGAACGCAATATCTCATACGCCTCATCGAGCGAATCGATCGCGTCGTCCTTAGCGTCCTTTTCCCACTGGTCGCGGGCGATGGCGAGCAGGGCCGATGCCATCTGCGTCTTGTCGGTGACGAGATCAAGAGCACGGTCGCAAGCGTCTTCGCTGCCTGCATAGAGGAATCCCAGAGCGCAATTGACGAGAAAAAACTCGCGATGCACATTGTCGAGCACCTCGGCCCGCAGCCGTGCCTCCTCGTACGTTTCGACAGCCTTATCCTTGCGGCCGGCCTCGATGTAGAGGTTGGCGATATCGCACAACGAGCGGATCTGCTCTTCATCGTGGTCGATCTCAAGAGCGGCCGTGACGGCGCGTTCGAGAACGCCCTCAGCCGCGGGGCTCTTGCCGTCGGCGATCCTGGCCGATGCGATCTGGCTGAGCGCCGACGCTCGGGCGAGTGGAAAATCGATCTCCTGAACGGTCGCATCCGCCGCCGCGTCGTTCCCGTCCGCAGCCTGCCTGACTGCAATACCGGCCAGCACAAAATCAGGATGCTCGAGCGGCGCCGCGATCTCGCGCGCCGCTTCGATCTGTCCCTTCGCCGCCTTGACGTTCGCAACGTGCTCTATCGCCTGAGCACGAAGCCCGTGTTCCTCGATCGCGTCCGCAAGCTGAACGGCGTATTCATCGTCGTCCACCTCGGCGCACTTCTCAGCGATCTGCATCAGCAGCTTGTCGCGTGCGAACGGCTCAGCGATCTGGTTAGACAATTCCGCCGCCAGATCGACGTCGCCCTTTGCGAGATACAGCGGCACGATCACATTCATCGCCTCCGCATGCCCGTCAGAGCTTTTAATGTTCTCAGCCAAAAATGCCGCCGCCGACAACATATCGGCCTGCGCTTGTTCGCGTGAAATGAACTTATCTGACATAAAGACAATGAACGACAGATTCACACCGATAAACACAGAGATACTTATTCTGTGTCTATCTGTGTTTATCCGTGGTTAAAAAACTCTCCTGATCGATTCCGGCATCCAGTCTCTCAGGTCAGCCGCAATAGCTCCGGCACCGGCGGAGCGGAGCGTTGCGGCGTCGACGGTATTCGTGACGCCCAGCGCGGGCAGATCGGCGTTTCTCGCGGCTTTGATGCCGGCGGCCGTATCCTCGATCACGAGACACTCGCTGTGTGTCATCGGCAGATGCCCGCGGCCCGTGCGGGCGGCGTCGATCTTATTAAATCCAATACGATAGGAAACCGGATCTGGCTTGCAGGCCGACGCATCCTCGGCGCTGACTATTACAGCGAAATGCTTCGCTAGCCCGCTTTGTTCGAGGATGTACGCGATCTGATGCCGCTTTTCCATGCTGACAACGCCGAGGGCAAATTCGTGCGACATCTTCTCGACAAAATCTCCGATGCCTGGAAACAAAGGCAAATTGTCACCTACGACCTCGCGCCATTTCGCGAACTTCGCAGTGATGATCTCATCACTTTTTGCCTGTTCGACCGACTTCCCCTTCCGCTCATACGCCGCCCTGACAAACGTCACATCGTCCATCCCGTGCGACGCGACATAGTCCTCGTCCGTCATCTCGACGCCCTCAGCCGCGAGCAGTTCCTTGTATATCTCCCGCTGAATGCCCTCGTCATCAACGATGACGCCGTTAAAATCGAAAAGAATCGCCTTGATCATAATTCCTTGACTATCAACTTCCAACTATCAACTATCCACTGGAGAAAAGCAGATCTTTTGACTTCAGTGGATAGTTAATAGTTGGAAGTTAATAGTTCAAAACTCCTACGTCGAACATATTCCCACGTCCGAGTATACCCTTCGGATCGAACGCCCGTTTTATCTCCGCCATTTCATTGAGATATCGCTCGCCCATCATCACGGCCAGATATTTGCGCTTTAATTTCCCAATGCCGTGCTCGGCCGAAACAGTCCCGCCGAGCATTATCGCCTGAGCGACACATCGGCCGTAAATATGCCTTGCGTGTTCGTTCTCGGCGTCGGTCTTTGGGAACAGATTCGCGTGCAGATGGCAATCGCCGATGTGGCCGAAGATGACGTACTCGATACCGCTCGGGCCGAGCAGATCGTTGTAGAACTTTAGAAACGAGCGAAATCTGTCCGGCGGCACGGCCATGTCGGTCGACACCTTTTTAAAACCGTTTCGAGCGAATCGTTCGTTCGCCGCAAGCGGCATCGCGTGTCGGAAGGAACGCATCTTCTCACGGTCCTGTTCGTTGGTCGTAAACCACGAGCGGTCAGTGTCGGCGTTGTGCTTCTCGAGCAAAACGTTCCACGCCTCAAACACAGAGTCCTCGTTCTCCGCTGATGTCTCCTGCTCAAAAAACACCGCACCTGCCGCTGCCCTCTGGCGTCTCAGGAAATCGTTCACGAATAAACCCAAGCGAATTCGCGTCAAAATACTCCAATAGAGTCGCGTCAACCGTCGGACCGCAGGCAGCCTGCCTGCGTGTCTCCAACGAGGCCGTCCGAGCCTCATCCACAAACGCAAGCAGATCAACCTGTTGCGCAAAAAACACGATCCCGCTAAAAAAACCTTCCGGCTTCGGCAGCAACGCCAATTCGATCTCAGCGATCACGCCAAGCGTCCCTTCGCTACCGATAAACAGGTCGATAGCATCGAGAGGCGTGGCATTGAAGTAACCGCTCGCATTCTTCCGCGTCGCCGGCCGCTCATAGGTCGGTGCCTTAACGCGATCGGTCGTCCCGAAACAGTCGCCACCGACAACACTCCGTCACCATCAGCAAACATCTCTCCGCGCCTGATCTCGATCCGGTCGCCGTCGGCTAGCACGACAACTAACCGCCGCACATAGTCCCGCGTCGCGCCGTACTTAAAACTCCTCGCTCCCGATGCGTTCGTCGCGACGTTGCCGCCGATCTGACAGCTCCACTCGGTCGGGTCCGGCGGATAGAACAGCCCCTCGGCCTCGACCGCCTTTTGCAGGTCGCCGAGTATCACGCCCGGCTGGACCACCGCCGTCATCGCCTCTTTATCGATCGCCACGATCTTGTTAAGCCGTTCCATCGAAACGACATAGCCGCCAAACGGTATCGCCCCGCCGACCGTTCCGGTCCGCGCTCCGGCAATGGTCACCGGCACGCCCGCGGCGTTCGCCTCTCGCAATATTTCAGCGACCTCATCAGCCGATTCCGGCAAAAACAGCCGCTCCGCCGTCCCGCCCGGCATAAAGCTGGCGTCGGTCAAGTAATTCTGTATCTCGTCAAGCTGCGTTTTGACCTGCACTCAAGAATTTTAACGCAAAGACGCAGAGACGCTAAGACGCAAAAGGAAAATGCCTTACAGTTCGTTGCATCTTTGCCTCTTTGCGTCTTTGCGTTGAAATCTCCGCCCTACCGATACTCAAGCTCCCGATCTCGCAGATACTTCAACTTATCCCGTATCTCCGCCGCCTGCTCGAATTTCATCTCTTTGGCAGCGTGCCGCATGTCGGCTTCGAGTTGCTGGATGGTTTCCTTGAGCTGTTTTGGCGAATATGCCTCAAACGCGTCGAGCTCGAGCGGGACCTTGAAATAGTCGGCCTCGTATGCCGTTACAAGCAACGCGTCGATGGCTTTGACAATGGTCGTCGGCGTAATGCCGTGTTCGGTGTTGTACTCTTTCTGGATCGCTCGGCGGCGTTGGGTTTCGCCGATGGCGTTCTCCATCGATCTGGTTATCTTGTCCGCGTACAAGATCGCTTTGCCGTCAGAGTTCCGGGCGGCACGGCCCATGGTCTGGATCAGCGAACGTTCGGAACGCAAAAAACCTTCCTTGTCGGCATCAAGGATCGCGACCAGCGACACCTCAGGCAGATCGAGACCTTCTCTGAGGAGATTGATCCCGACCAGCACGTCAAACTCGCCGCGCCTGAGGTCGCGAAGTATCTTTATGCGTTCGAGCGTCACGATATCGCTATGAAGGTACTGCACCTTGACGCCGACCTCGGCGAAGTACTCGCTCAGGTTCTCGGCCATGCGTTTGGTGAGCGTTGTGACCAGAACGCGTTCGTTGCGTTCGGCCCGGATGCGGCATTCTTCCAACAGATCGTCGATCTGACCCTTGACTGGACGGACCTCGACGATCGGATCGAGCAGGCCGGTCGGGCGAATGATCTGCTCGATCGACCTCACCCTGCGACCGCTTCAATTCGTACGGACCGGGCGTTGCCGACACATAGATCGTCTGGCCGCGACGCTGCTCGAATTCGTCAAAGTTCAACGGCCGGTTGTCCTTCGCCGACGGCAGGCGGAATCCGTACTCGACCAATCGTTCCCTTCGCGGCTTTGATCGCCCTTAAACATCGCGCCCAATTGCGGCACCGTCTGGTGCGATTCGTCGATTATCATCAGGGCATCCGACGGCAAATAATCTAGTAACGTCGGCGGCGGTTCGCCCGGCTTTTTGCCGGTCAGATGTCGTGAATAGTTCTCGATGCCGCGGCAAAATCCCATCTCCTTGATCATCTCAAGGTCGTACATGGTGCGCTGATGCAGCCGCTGAGCTTCGACGACCTTGCCTTCCTCGACGAGGAATTTTTCGTGGCTCTCAAGCTCTGCGCGAATGGTCTGCACCGCACGTTTTATAACCGGCCGCGACATGACGTAGTGAGTTTTCGGATAGATCGGCAACCGCGAGTCGTGTTTATGCAAGACCTCGCCCAACAGCGGATCGATCGTCGATATCGACTCGATCTCGTCGCCCCAAAACTCGATCCGATACGCCTGGTCCTGATAACTCGGATAGATCTCAACGACGTCGCCGCGGACGCGAAAATTACCGCGTTCAAAATCGACATTCACACGCTCGTACTGAAGTTCGACGAGCCTCTGCAAAAACTCCTCGCGCTTCATCTTCTGCCCCGGTTCGACAAAGACGAGCATCCCGTAATATGCGTCCGGATCACCGAGCCCGTAGATACACGACACCGAGGCAACGACGATGACGTCGCGGCGTTCGAACAGCCCGCGCGTCGCCGACATCCGCAGCCGGTCGATCTCCTCGTTTACCGTCGCTTCTTTTTCTATATAAAGATCCGCCGCCGGAACGTAAGCCTCGGGCTGGTAATAGTCGTAATAGGAAACAAAATACTCGACAGCGTTCTCGGGGAAGAACGTCTTGAATTCCTGATAAAGCTGCGCCGCGAGAGTTTTATTGTGGGCGAGCACAAGCGCGGGCCGCTGGACCTGCTGGATGACATTCGCGATCGTGAACGTCTTGCCGCTGCCGGTAATGCCGAGCAGCACCTGGTCGCGCTCGCCTGTGTTCAGGCCCGCAACGAGCTGCTCGATAGCCTCGGGTTGGTCGCCCTTCGGTGTGTTTTCAGATATGAGACGGAATTGCACCCTTTAAGCTTACCGCAAAAGGGCGCGAGAACGGAAATGTAAAACCCTTTACGGACAGCCGATTGCGATCTCAGCCGTGAGTTGGTCCTGAGCAACAGCCCCGCGTCGCGACGTCACTATCCAACTAGGACGTTCGGTCAGCCGTCGCCCGCTGGCAGACATGATGATGTTCGCGTTGACGCGCCACCCTGCGCGTGTCCTGACGGCGGTCACGCTATTTATGCGATTGATGCTGCATGCTGCGGTATTATTGCGAAGAATCGTCCGCACACGCGCTATCGCCTGGGCCTTCGTCAACTCGGCAGCCGGATAGGCCGGAATCGTCCCAATAGCCAATAGAGTGAAAATGACGGGTGCCGCCCACAATCGGCCGGCCCTTGTTCGTATGGAATTCAACATTAGCTCTCCTGTGACGGCTCTTTGGACCTATCGTCAATCGCTGCCGAAGTTTATCGAAACGGTCATTGTGAACCTTGTCAGCCGACGGCACTTGTTCGTGACCGAAATGTAATTGTCACCTGAACGCGTAATGAAACTCGTCGAGGTGGCTCCGCCCGAAAAAACGACGCATCCGCTACCCGAGCTAACGTTACCCGAGAGCACCTGACCGTATCGAGCTCCGAGCACGTATGTCTTGGTCGCTCCTCCGGTGAGCGAGGCGGAAACCGTCGCCGACGTGCGACCACGGGCGAAGCGGATCCGCGTCTGAGCATCGGCCTCGGTGCAGAAAGCAAGAGTAAAAAATCCCGATACGATCAGCGGCAATAACCAAGCTCTTCATAAATTCCTCCTGCAAAACCGGCGACTTGAAATTTCTCCAGAATTACGCGCGGAATTGTAGGCGGTTTCCTGCGGCAAAGCAAGGATAAAAGGGCTATATGGGACAGACCGGTCAGCCCTGCTGCCCGATGGAGCGAAATCGTTCTTTGAGTGCGTCGTAGGTCTCGTGAAGCTCGTCGCCGCGAGCGGCGTAGATGTCGGTCATGATCCGGGCGTCGGCCGGCCGGAACGCACGCAGCATCACGCTGCGATTTCGGACTGTCCCTTTCGCGTCGATAACGACAACGGCCCGCGTCCAACTTATCGGAAACACTGCGTGTTTGGCGTATAGCTGCGTCACTTCGCGGCCCGGGTCGGCGAGTAGAGGAATGGGCAGACGGCGGCTCTGCGAGAACTTGCGGTGCTCGTCCGGCGTGCCCGGCGAGATGCCGACGATCGTGGCGCGGGTCTCGAGATAACTCGCCCAATTGTCACGCACCGAGCATAACTGCCTCGTGCAGACCAGCGTCTCATTCTGTGGATAAAAGAGTAGGACAGTGACCGAACCGCAATGGTCCGAGAGCCGCCACTCGAGACCAGCATCCGTCGTCAAGCTGAGATCGGGAGCGGGCTCGCCAATTCTGACATGTTTTTCCTCAGTCGGTCCAGGCAAAGACATATGATCAAGCCGCGACGTGCTGCATGCTAAGGATCGTGTCGTGAATTCGCCCGCTAATGTCGCCTGTCAACGAGCTGTCTTTCTGTAGTTCGTAGAGTTCCGTCAAGGTGCGGGCATCTTTGTGCATCCTCAGAGTGTGCAGCAACGCAAGGCGGACACGCTCATCGCGGTGGTTCCTGATAGCGTCAAATACCTCGCGCGTATTGCCCGACTTTATCAGCAGCGACACGAGCACAAAGGCTTCATACGCAATTTTCAGATCGTCATGGACCAGCCGGTCAAATGCCTTTACGACGATGCCCGACTCAATGGCCGCACGGACCGCATGGCTCATGCGAAATTCGTCGTCGGTCTCGATTATCCGCCTCCAGGCATCGGAGCGGTCAAAGCTGAGGCGAAATAGCCCACGCGCAGCCGCCGCCCGCACTTCGCGCGTCGGATCGGCACAGGCGAGCAATATCGTTTCGAATACCGATTCGTGATCGAAATCAGTCAGGACGCCGACGGCCCGGGCCCTGAGATTCGATGAAAGGTCGTAGAGGGCTAACTGCGACAGCGCCTCGACCGAGTTCTTTGTCCTGAATGCCGTCAGCACCCGCACGGCCAGATCGCGTACGGATTCGTCATCCTCGTATTCCTCGTTAGCCTGTTCGATCGCGTTGAGCAGCGATGGATCGTCCGCTTCCGGCAGCGGGTCATATCCCCGCGGTGGCCTGAGCTCCATGAACGAGTTGATCGGAAGCTGCGAGTATTGCAGCCTACGCATCTTCTCCTGAAACTCCTTGGCATCGGGGTTGGGAACGGACGTTTGAGTACTTGCCGGGGCCGCGGCCGGCAGCGTGTCAGGTGTTTTGGGGCCGTAACTGATCTTCGAGCCTGTCCCCTTTGATGAGTTCGGACGTTTGGCCTTTCTCAGCCATTCGAGTTCTTTGTCTGCATCGAGACCGGTCAGCTCGTAGCTCTGATGGGTGTTGCTGTAATAGTTCCCGTAACGGCTCCCGTAATTGTACTGCGGCTTGTTTGCCGCCGCCGCGGTGGCCTTACGCCAAAAGTACACAGCCATCGCGAAGCCGCCGGCGACAACCACGAAACCGATGATCCACCATTTGGAATCGGTGGGTTCGGCCGGTGCCGATTGCGCAAAGGTCTGACCGGCCCCCACAGCGATCATCGCTGCAAGGCCAAAAATACGAGGGAATGAGCGGTTACTACTTATCATGAAGGTGAAACGGGCGAGCCGGAAGCTATGCGGGATCTGTAAGCACCTGAGACTGAACTTGCGGCAGCGCGAACGCCGCAAACTCATTGATTAAGATTATCCCTGATTTTCCCTCTATTGTCATTACAAATCTCAACTTTGTTGTTATATTTTTAACAGTGTCGTTTTTCCGGAAAAATAGTGGCCCGCGTGAAATTGCGGCGAAGTGAACTTTCTAATAAAGTGAAGCCTTTATGACGACCGCGGCAACCATCTCAACATCCGACATTCCCAACCTCAATTTGCTTCACCGCGGCAAGGTCCGCGATGTGTATGAGGTCGATGATAAACGGCTGCTGCTCGTCGCTACCGACCGGCTGTCGGCCTTTGACTGTATCCTGCCGACGCCTATCGCGCACAAAGGCGCTGTGTTGACCGATCTCTCGGCATTTTGGTTCGCGATGCTCGGCGACATCGTTGAGAATCACTTCATTACCGCAGACCTCGATAAAATGCCTGAAGCGATCAGGTCACACGAGGTGCTGCGCGGCCGCTCGACCCTGGTCAAACGCACTGAGGTCTTCCCGGTGGAATGTGTCGTTCGCGGTTATCTGGAAGGCTCTGGCTGGACGGATTATAAAACGACGGGCAAGGTGTCGGGACACGATCTGCCCCGCGGACTTGTGCAGTGCGACCGGCTGCTGGAGCCGATCTTCACGCCGGCCACCAAGGCCGCGACCGGCCATGACGAGAACATCACGGGCCTTGAGTTCAAGAGCATCCTCGGCAGCGAGACGGCTGCTTTGCTCAAAACAACCTCGCTAAAGCTCTACAACCGCGCGGCCGCGTACGCTCTATCCAAGGGCATCATAATCGCCGACACAAAGTTCGAATTCGGCACGGATACCAACGGCGATATTCTGCTGATCGATGAGGCACTAACGCCGGATTCTTCGCGATTTTGGGACGCCGCAAGCTACGAGCCCGGCCACGCCCAGGCGTCATTCGATAAACAATTCGTCCGCGAATACCTCGAAACGCTCGACTGGGACAAAATGCCGCCCGCCCCGCCCCTGCCGCCCGAGATCGCGGAAGCGACTTCGGAACGTTACACACGGTCCCTGGAGTTGCTTACGGGCAAGAGTTTCAACTAAATTTAATCCCCCGGAGGCAGGCTCGCGTCCATCGAGTAGATCTCAAAGTTACCCCCCTTAATACTGGAAACCGCGAATTTTTTGGCCTGTGGCGAATACGCCGCTCGGGACACTTTATCCGTAAATGAAGTAACCTGGCGTCGATTGGAACCATCGGCGTTTATCAACCATATCTGATTAAAGTCAGGCTTTGCGGACGAATTATGTACGCAAATGACAAAGCGACCGTCAGCAGTAAAAGAGACAAGCCCATCATTGCCCTCAGGCCTCTGTGAGAGATTGACCTCGCCGCTGCCATCCATATTGATCGCGTATATTTCCATATTGCGATCGCGGGCCGACAGAAACAATATCCGGCTGCCGTCCGGCGACCACATGGGCTCGGCATCGAATTCAGGGTCGGTGGTTACTTGCCTCACATCGCCACCGTCAATGTTCATCGTGTAGATATCGTAGTTATAGGCCGCGTTACCCTCATTCGCAGCATTGCGAGAAAACGCAATTCGTTTCCCGTCGGGAGAGAAGCTTACCGGCCCGACATCACTGGTCGGATTAAATGTGAGACGAGTTTGATCCGAGCCATCTGAGTTCATTATGTAGATCTCGCGATTGCCGTCCCTTTCGCTGTCAAAAACGATCTTGGAATCATCGGCAGACCATACTGAGGAACTTTCGAGAGCGGACGTGAAGGTCAACCGGTTGACGGTGCTGCCGTCAGAATTCATTACATAAATATCTCCAAGTCCGTCGCGGTTGCTAGTAAAGGCGATCTTTGATCCGTCATGCGACCAGGCAGGCACATTATCGTCGGCCAGATTATTGGTCAGATTCGTTAGGCCGTCGGTCGCTCCGGGTTTAGCCGGACTTAGGATGAAGTACCAATAAACTCCTGTCCCGGTAAGCAAGATCAGCGCAACCGCCGTCAAGCCCGCTTTCCATCGGGGACGCCGGACATGTTCCTCGAGCATCAGTGGGGCCAATGCCGGCGCCGGCGTTGAATCTTCTTCCGTTTGCGTGATCTTGACCCTCAACTGGCGATGAACCAGCAAACTCGTTTCACCATTTATCTCTTTCACATCAGCGAGAAAGCGATACCCGCGCTTCGGGAGCGTCTCGATCATCTGAGAGCGGCCGGTGTTTAGGATCTTTCGCAGGCGAGAGATGTTCCTGGCAAGGTTACTTTCCTCTACAAATGCGTCTTCCCAAATGGAAGCCATCATCTCGTCCTTTGTCAGAAGCCGTCCGTTGTGCCGGATCAGGAGAAGCAAGGTCTCAAAAACCTTGTCCGTGAGGTGGATAGCCTTGCCATCCGCGAACAAGATACGCTCTTGCGGATCGAGAACGAACTTCCCAAATTCGTAAATAACTCCTTTGTTTTCGGTCGTTTCGGTCATGCAAAAAAAGACTGAAAAATATCCGGAAAACATCAAGACTTACTGGCTACGCTTGGGCGAAGATGTGTCGAAACGAGTTTTAGTCGAGCTGATAAGGCGGATTGTAACGCCGGACAGCTAGGGAAACAAGAAGAAACACGTGAGAAAAACAACCGAGATCGAATTTGAACTCAACGAGACCATTGCTTACAGCCGTCCCGGCGAAAGGTTCACGACCTTTCCGCCGCCTGCCAAGAGCTGGTTGAGATGGCCGCTCCGCAGGTGGCAGCGAACGCCGCACACCTCACCGAACGCGAGATATATCGCCTCGTCGAAACGAATAATGTTCATTTTGTCGAGACCGACAGGCTCGTGATCTGCCTGAAGTCACTTTCGAGATTGCAAAATAACGAAGGGGAAATAGAGATATGAGAAAACTTGCATTGATGATGATATTGGTTTTGCCGGCCCTCTGCAGCTCGGCCTTTGCTCAAACCACGGCTTTCACCTATCAGGGGAGCCTGACCGATGGCCAACCACCCGCCGGCAAACGGCACCTACGATTTTCAATTCGCGTTGTTCGATAACGACGGGATTGAAGTAGGTTCGCTGACAAAACTCGATGTCACCGTTACAGCCGGAGTTTTCACGGTGTCGCTTGATTTCGGCGTCGAGCCGTTCAACAACGGCAACGATCTGGAAATGGAAATTCGCGTCAGAAAACCCCCCGTCACAACCTACACGATCCTCAACCCGCGCCAGCCGATCACGTCAGCGCCATACTCGATCTACTCGAGCTTTGCGTACCAGGCGGACGTAGCGAACCACGCGACTACTGCAACCAGCATTTCGGGGATCCTACCGATCACAGCCGGCGGAACGGGCAGCTCGACAAAAAACTTTGTTGATCTGACAACCAATCAAACCGTGGTTGGGGACAAGACCTTTTCCAATACGCTGTCGGGAAACGTAGTCAACGCGGCGACGCAATTTAACATCGGCGGCAATCGGATCCTGGCTGCCCCGAGCTTTAACATCTTTGCGGGCAGGAGTGCCGGTCAGGCAAACACGAGTGGGAACTCAAACACGTTTGTGGGTACCGATTCGGGATTCAACAACACCAGTGGCGGCGGCAACACTTTCGTTGGCACCAGCACCGGCTTTAACAACAGCACGGGCGGCAATAATACGCTCCTCGGCAGCGGCCACCGGCGTCGGCGGGGGCAATCTGAACTTTGCGACGGCAGTCGGAGCAAGCGCATTTGTCACGACTAGTAACACTGTCGTGCTGGGCAGAATTGCCGACACAGTGCAGATTCCCGGCGCTTTGAACGTGACCGGATCGACGACCTACACGGGCACGCTCGGCGAAACATTCTTAATGCCGCTACTCAGTACAATATCGCCGGCAACCGGGTGTTTGCCAACACCGGATTCCGTAATCTTTTCGCCGGAGAAGCGGCCGGACAAAACACCACCGGCGGAGAAAATTCCTTTTTCGGTTTCCTTTCCGGCTTTAGTAACACTGCGGGTAACGCGAACATGTTTATTGGCTCCCGGGCTGGGGTCAACAATACCAGCGGCGGCAATAACACGTTTGTCGGTATGAACAGCGGGACCTCGAATACCGACGAGAGCAACAACACATTTATCGGCAATTCAGCAAACGGCAACGCACAGGGTCTTACCAACGCCACCGCAATCGGCAGCCAATGCGCTTGTTGCTCAAAGCAATTCACTAGTGCTGGGAAATGAAGTAAAGGTCGGGATTGGCACAACCGCTCCCGCATATAAATTGGAGGTCGTAGGTTCTGATGACGGCCTTCGAGTGTCAACCACTGCGGGCGGCAAAGTCGCATCATTTGGCAGCGTTGGTACCTTCGAGATCGATGGAGCAGCAAGGCCCACTCCCGACCGTACCAGGTGGGAGATTCACCGTCAAAGGAAATGGGTTTGTCGGGATCGGAACGAATGCACCTCAGTACCTTCTGCATGTCGCCGGATCTGTGCTCATCAATGGGCAATTGAGGGTCGCCGGCCTCCCTATTTTCGGTGGAGCGTTCGATCATTTGTGCAGTAACTCCGAAGGATCGATCACACGATGCCGCGACCTCAGGGTCGGGCGAGAAACAAGGACCCGAAAACGCGAAGGCAATCACGGCTCTCCGCGAACAGCTCAAGAAACAGCAGATCCTTATCGACCAACTCAAAGCGATGGTCTGCTCGATCAAGGCGGACGCGATCGCCTGCAAGGAGACAAACAAATGAGATTCTCAATTACGTTAGTACTATCACTTACTCTTTGCGTCTCGGCCCTTTTCGCCCAATCCGGCGGCGACTATACCGTGAGGAAGGGCACGATCGCCTCGGGCGGCGGTAGAAGCATTGATGAAGAGAATAATACGTATGGCCTTGGCGGGACGGCCGGGCAACCGATCGTCGGAGCACCTGCCGCGCGGCGGGCAATTTGGCGTCCAGGGCGGATTCTGGGGAGGGCTCGTTGCCGCAGTATCGAGAGTCCGGGCCGATTTTGACGGCGACGGGAGAACCGATCTGTCGGTATTCCGTCCGGCGGAGGGGACTTGGTATCTGAATCGTTCGACGGCCGGCCTTGTTGCTCAGAACTTTGGATTGAACGGCGATATTCCTGTTCCGGGTGATTTCGACAATGACGGAAAGACCGATATTGCGGTTTTTCGCGGAGCAACCGATCCGTTGCTCGCGGACTTTCATGTGTTGCGAAGCCAGACGAGTACGTTTACATCAGCCTCGTGGGGATTGCCGGGAGATATACCTCAGTCTGGTGACTTTGATGGCGATGGCAAAACGGATTACGCGGTTTTCCGTCCGGCGGATTCCACATGGTACGTGCTCAGAAGCGGGGGTGGTCTTCAGACTGATGCCTTTGGATCTGCAGGCGACATTCCGATGGTAATGGATTACGAAGCCGACGGCCGCGCGAATTATGCCGTGTTCAGGCCGAGCAATGGCTTTTGGTACATTGCCAAGCCAACCGGTGTTGCGGCCCAGAACTTTCATGCAATTCCGTTTGGCCTGGCGACGGACACTCCAGTTCCAGCGGATTACGATAACGACAACAAGGACGACATCGCAATGTTTCGTGCAGCCACGGGTGTTTGGTATGTCCTCAGAAGCTCGGATGGAGTGGTCACGACGACATCGTTTGGTCTAAACGGCGACGTTCCCGTCCCGGGGGACTATGACGGCGACGGCGCGGATGACATAGCTGTCTTTCGCAACGGCACATGGCATTTGAACCGCTCGACCGCCGGTTTGGTCCAATTCAACTTTGGCATGACATCGGATACGCCCATACCAAAGAAATATATTCCGTAACGAGTACCACCGGCCTCAGCGGCTTTCAATTCTCGGAGAAGACACCTGTCTGGAGAATATCCACACGATCTCCGACTCGAACCACGGCTCCCGGCGTGTCGGCGATCAGATTCTGGCCGAAGAGCACGGCAGTCGGATCGACACCGAGCGCATCGAGGCGTTCGGGCATCACTTCGCGGGCGCTTCGAAAGGTCGTGAGCGTTCGCAGCGGCTCTTTACCGTCAAATTCGCCTCGCGACTGATCGACAGTCGTGATCGTGCAGCGTTCGCAGGGTTTCGTCGAGCGAAAGACGGCCTCGCCAATGCGGATTGTCTTCCAATCGTCCTCAGCGAACGCCTTCGAGCCGCTCACGACCAGGTTCGGGCGGAATCGGTTCATCGGCAGCGGGCGCTCGAGCCGCGAATTCAGCTCCGCAAGCGACGCCTCGCCCAGCAGCATCAGCGGATAGCCGTCCGCAAAGCTGACCATCTCGCCGCCGCGGTCAAATCGCGGATTCACCGGCCGCCCGGCGGCGTCGGGCATGTATAGCAGGGTAACCTTCTTTCCGAGCACATCCGAGAACCATTCGTTCGTCTCAATATCATACGCAACCGCCTCGCTCGTACTGTTCCACACCAACGCCGTGACGCGTTCGCCCTCGATCGGATCGACCCGCAGCGGCAAAAAACCGTCGGCACGGACATCGAGGCCGTTACCACTGACCGCGACGCCGATCGTCGCCATTTTTGGCAAGCCCCGCTGCGTCAGGAACTTGCCGTCTTTGTCGACGATCAACCAGCGGCGGTCGGATCTTAGCCCGCGCGGTTCGACTTCGGCTTCGATAACGGTAATTCCCTTCAACGATTTGACGGGATAAATGTTTATCTCCGAAACACGCATACTATTATCCGTTATCCGCTATTTCGCAATATGAGTGCGTTGTTATCAACTTTTCTAAAACTTTCACGACAGCGTTGACAAAGAATGGATAATTACCATATACTAGCACTCTTGTAATACGAGTGCTAAATTCTCGGTTTTTTATCCGAGAGCTATTTTATCAAAAACTCATAACTAAGGAGTAAACACTATGGCTACAAACATCACACCGCTCCACGATCGCGTCATTATCCGTCGCATCGAGGACAACGTCAATCAGACCGCGGGCGGGCTCTTTATCCCCGACTCGGCTAAGGAAAAACCGCAGGAAGGCGAGGTAATCGCAGCCGGCGACGGTAAGTACAAAGAGGACGGCACGCGCCAGTCGCTTGATGTCAAAAAGGGCGACCGCGTCCTGTTTGGCAAGTACTCGGGCAGCGAGATCAAGCTCGACGGCGAAGAATTCATCATCATGCGCGAGGACGAGATCCTCGGCATCATCAGCCGCGCAGGAGAAGCAGCAAAATAGTTGTCAGCCGTCAGTTGTCAGTTGTCGGAACAAACTTCTGACTACTGACTACCGACTACTGACTACTGTTTCGACGATAGGAGAAACATATCATGGCAAAACAAGTTATTCACGGAGAAGAATCCCGCGCGGCTATCCTGCGTGGTGTCAACCAGTTGGCTGATGCGGTAAAAGTGACGCTTGGCCCTAAGGGCCGCAACGTCGTTATCGACAAGAAATTCGGTTCGCCGACGATCACCAAAGACGGTGTGACGGTGGCTAAAGAGATCGAACTCAAAGACACGCTCGAGAACATGGGCGCGCAGATGGTCCGCGAGGTCGCATCGAAGACCAGCGACGTTGCCGGTGACGGCACGACGACGGCTACGGTGCTCGCGCAGGCGATCATCAAAGAAGGCGTTCGCACGGTTGCCGCGGGTGCAAACCCGATGGCGCTCAAACGCGGCATCGAGCAGGCTGTCGAAGTTGTCGTGGCCGACATTCACAAACAGTCAAAGCCGGTCGCTGGCGACATGATCGCGCAGGTCGGCACGGTTTCGGCGAATGGCGACAAGACGATCGGCACGATCATCGCTGAGGCGATGGACAAGGTCGGCAAAGACGGCGTCATCACGGTCGAGGAATCGAAGACGATGGAAACGCTGCTCGAGGTTGTCGAGGGCATGCAGTTTGACCGCGGCTATCTCTCGCCGTACTTCGTCACGGACGCCGACCGCATGGAAGCCGTTCTCGAAGAGCCGTACATCCTGATCCACGAGAAAAAGATCTCGAACATGCGCGACCTGCTGCCGATCCTGGAGCAAGTCGCCAAAATGGGCCGCCCGATGCTGATCATCGCCGAGGACGTCGAGGGCGAGGCTCTCGCGACGCTCGTGGTGAACAAACTTCGCGGCACATTGAATGTCGCAGCCGTTAAGGCTCCCGGCTTTGGCGATCGCCGCAAGGCAATGCTCGAAGACCTCGCAGTCCTCACCGGCGGCAAGGTCATCAGCGAAGATCTCGGCATCAAGCTCGAGGCCATTACGCTCGAAGACCTCGGCAAGGCCAAAAAGGTCACGATCGACAAGGACAACACGACCGTCGTCGAGGGCTCAGGCTCGGGCGAAGCGATCGACGGCCGCATCAAGACGATCCGCAATCAGATCGAAGACACGTCAAGTGACTACGATCGCGAAAAGCTGCAGGAGCGTCTTGCCAAGCTCGTAGGCGGCGTCGCCGTCATCAAGGTCGGTGCAGCCACCGAGACCGAGATGAAGGAGAAAAAGGCCCGCGTCGAGGACGCTATGCACGCCACGCGTGCGGCTGTCGAAGAAGGCATCGTCGCCGGCGGCGGCGTCAGCCTGGTCCGTGCGATCAAATCGCTCGACAACTTTAAGACCAATGAAGAAGACGAGCAGATCGGCGTAAACATCGTCCGACGCGCTCTCGAGGAACCGCTTCGCCAGATCGCCGGTAACGCCGGATATGGAAGGCGCGGTCGTGGTCGAAAAGGTAGCTGCCGGCAAAGACAACTTCGGCTTTAACGCAGCGACCGAAAAGTACGAAGACCTCGTCGCCGCAGGCGTCATCGATCCGGCCAAAGTAACGCGTACCGCGCTGCAAAACGCCGCCTCGATCGCCGGCCTGATGCTCACCACCGAAGCCATGATCGCAGACGTCCAGGACGACAAGTCCGACCCAATGGCCGGCATGGGCGGCGGCATGGGCGGCATGGGCATGGGAATGTAACGTCGGACCGCAGGCTGCCAGCCTGCAAACGCCGCTAGCGGCGTGACTCTTAGAAAGGCCTCGTCACCCGACGAGGCCTTTTTGCTGTATAATTCTAGTCAGATGATCGACGAAATTCGCCGCAAGGTTGCTGACGGGTTTTATGAATTCTCGAAACACGCCGTTGACCAAACCATCTTAAGGAATATCTCGGTCGGCGATTTAGTCGATGCAATTGAAAACGGAACTATCATAGAGGATTATCCGGAGGACAAATATGGGCCGAGTTGTTTGATAATGGGATTTACTGCCGCCGGGCGTCCGATCCATGTTCAATGCACGTCCGGCTCTCGCGAGATGATCAAGATGATCACGCTGTATGAACCCGACGAACATCTGTGGATCGACTTTCGCGAACGGCGGCCGCCAATCGAAGGTTAGAGTATGAAAAACGAAACGATGAAAGATGAGCGCGTCACATACACGCTCGAACGGGAAGGGAAATTCTATATTATCGAAAATGTCCCGGCGAGAGTCTGCGTGGAAACCGGCGAAGAGTTTTTTGCGCCCGAAACGGTTGACCGTCTACAGCAGATAATCCTGACAGGCCGAAAACCGAAGAAAACGATCGAGACGCCAATTTTCGAATTTGCTGCCTGATGCTCACCACCGAAGCCATGATCGCAGACGTTCAGGACGACAAGTCCGACCCAATGGCCGGCATGGGCGGCGGCGGCATGGGCGGCATGGGCATGGGAATGTAAGCTAGTCGGACTTACGTTCCATTCAGTTAGTCAACTAACAAGGCTCTGTCCGGCAACGGGCAGAGCCTTCTTCATTAGATTCACGGGATGCAACTCGATAAGCAACATGTGGAAGCGATTCGCCAACTCCAAGAAGCAGAGGCTCGAATTGCTGGCTTCCACGAGCCCCAGAGAGTGAAAGAAAAGTTTCACGCGATTAGAATGCTTCTGTTCGAGAGATTCGCTCCATTTGTAGGAGATGGTCACCACGACAATCGGCTTGCGCGATTCTTGGACCTCTTGAACGCCACCGAGAACGGACTCTTCGCGAGCTACTACCACTATCGATCACTCGAGCAGATGGAAAGCGCAATTAGGGGCATTGCGGTCTCTATCTTCAAGCCCTTACCCGTAATAGTGCCAAACGGGTGCATAGCCGGAGGCGACACTCGTCGCATGGATTTTGAGTATCAAGCATTCCACTTCGCTCTTCGACGCACTCTCGAATACACAGCACAGTTAGTTGGTTACTCGTTCGGCACTCAAGTTTCCAGCTTCAGGAAATTGAAAAAGGGAATAGCTGACAAGCAGCCCGAACTTCTAGTCAAAGCCGCTGTCGAGTGCCACAGCGCACTGATGGAGCGACTGGCGGATTTGATACCGCCAAAAGATGAACGTCAGTCGGTGAGGGATCGCATTGCTCACTACAATGACGTCAAATTCGGCACGCTTAACGTGAGTTGGGAAGGCGACGAACTGAAGGTGTTCGTTGCAGGCGGAGGTCACAAGGCCAACCGAGAAATCGAGAGTCTTGCGAAAGTTCTGACCAACGACCTAATGCTAGTAGAAACGGCGGTGTTTGACCTGCTACGATCGATTGATTTCCCGTCGGGTGAATATATTCGACAGCAAGAAAGGAATAAACTTGTTTGGGGTAAAGCTGGCGATTCTTGAGTCTGTCAAGGCTACAACTCCGAACGCGTCAAGCCATGTAATCGAATCATGGGCCCTCTAGGCCTAAGAATGGAAAATTGGTAGACAGGAAACGCTTTTTTCATAAATCCCAAGAACTTTGGCACGGTGGGTTTATAATCTACGTAAACCGAATAATCATCACTGTCGAACCAGCCGTTCTGGGTAATTGTCCATGCATTTTGAAAATCGATCTTATTAATTACGGCAGCAGCCAGTTTGCCTTCAAAAGTTTTGCTTTCAACATGAAGGAAAGCATACGGAAGATGGGGATCAAATTCGACAAGATTATTACCATCTATGCGAGCCAAGAGCGTCGCTCTCGAACAATGCATTGTATGACTCTCTAAGAATGGAATATCCGGGCCGCCCGCATATCCCACAAGTGGGTTGTTTAGGTCCGCCCCATCATCTGAGAGCCTAGCAATCATTTCTTCTAATCGTTCCATGACTTTCCCGCTGATAAAAACGGCATTGACGGATTATACGAGCGCCCTATTGTTAAGTAAAGAAGCTTTGAGACATGAAAAGGAAGTTACCAAACAACAAGGAACTATTCGAATCGCTCTTCAGTGATCTCTACGAGAATAGAGTTATCTATCACGAACGAGTGACGATGCTTTGCGAGGTGGTCCGTTATGAGGTGACCGAGGACGGGTTTGATATTTCGCTCAACTGGATAAAGCCGCTCTATCTGGGCCCCTTTCATCCGCTGTATTTGGACACACGCGAAGAAATCCATCTCGGGGCGTCGTTTGAGTTCGGCGACTCCTTCAGTCTTTATGACGGATATCGGATCGGCCGCCCTTACTGCCCGTTTGTGTTGTGGACAGATAAACAACTCGTCGAAACCCTCTCCGGAATGAGCGACGAACAACTGGAAACGGATCTAAGCCAGTTGCTCTGGAATAACGCACCCGCAGAAAAGGCCTAGATTTCACTCAGGGGTTGCGAAGCGCCGTGTCGTAATGGCGTCCCCAACTGTCGAAAAGCCAAAGCCCTTTCTTGATATAGCAAAGCGCTTTGTCCTAACGGCGTCCCCAACCGTCGAAAAGCCAAAGCGCTTTATTGATCTTGCGAAGCACGCTTTGTCGAAACGGCGTCCCCAGCTGTCGAAGAGCCACGAGCGGCTTCATTGATATTGCGAAGAGCTTTGTCGTAACCGCGTCCCCAACTATCGAAAGCCAAAGCGCTTTCTTGATATTGCGACGCGCATTGTCGTAACAGCGTCCCCAACTGTCGAAAAGCCAAAGATCGCTTTATTGATATCGCGAAGCGCTTTGTCGTAACGGCGTCCCCAACTGTCGGGTGGACATGAGGGCGGGCCTGCGATTCGCGCGATTCTTTAGTCTGCGTAGCAGACGGCATATTTGTAGCCCCACGTGCGAACGTGGGGTTAGTTCGACGAACGATCCGAGTGTGTGTAACACACGGCATATGCCGCATACTCCCGCACGCTCGATTCCCTTTTTGACACATTCCACACGGATGTTCTGGCCTGGCAAAACGCGGCCAGTGTTGCGGGGACACCGCAACCGACGCGAAACGCTCCACGTGTGGCTACATAATTCCGCCCGCTTCACGGGCTGGTTGAGTTGTTATCCTATGAATTGCCCCGCCCTTCAGGGCGGGGTTTGCGGCTATCTTTCTTCCGGGTTCTGGCGGCAAAGCCCGCCAGTGCTAAAGCGGTAGCCGAATATTGGGCTAAAGCCCATCCTTTTGGTTAACCCTAACCTCCACCTGAAGGTGGAGGCAATTCATGGTGTCCGCGGGCTACAGATACGGGCCCGGGCCGAGGGTTTTGAGGTTGATGCCGATGGCGTCGCGTTCGCGGCGGATCTTCCGGCCCTTACTGTCGAATTCGTACCAGATCGACGGCCGGCCGTCGTTATAGCGGGATTCGACCCAGATCTCGCGACCGTAGCCGTTGATATCGCGTTCGAGATCATACACCGACCGGCGGCGGAGCGAGGCGAGGAACAATGCGGATTGCGGAATTCGGAATGCGGAACCGTCTGAGTGCGGAGCGTGGAATGCGGAACTCTTCGAATGCGGAGTGTGGAGTGCGGAATGCGGAATGATAGCTGGATCTCCCTCGTAAACTTCGCCATCTGAGCCGGTCGGATACGGCGGGCCGGTGTGTGATGGGTCCATGCCTTCGGCCCCGTAAAAATGTCGCACGTCTGCGCGTTCCTGCGTCTCCTCAATTCCGCACTCCGCATTCCGCACCCGGCACTTTTTCTCATCGTCATACTCAAACTCCGCCGTCTCATCCCACTCGGCTTCCGCCTGCTCAATTCCGCATTCCGCACTCCGCACTTTTCCTCGGCCCCGTCCGCCCATTCCGACCGGACACGCCCCGGACACCGCCCGGACAGCCTCCGGACAAAGGTCCGGACAGGGTCCGCACGGATCGTTTACTGAACTGCGTAAACATAATCGGCTCATCATGAGTATCTCCGCCGCGCCGTCGAGTCCGTTGGAAAAACTCGGGGCAGGCTTGCGATCCTGCGATTCTACGCCGTTTTAGTTTACGGGTCTGTTCCGGTTATGATTTTTGCCATGAAATACTCAGCTGGTCCGAGAACCAAACTTTTCTTCATATTGGCGGCGGTTGTGATGATCGCTTTTTCGAGCTTGCCGGCGGCGGGCCAGGCCTTTACGCCGGCGAGGATCGCGGTGATCGACAGCGACGCTTTTAACCACAAAACGGCCGGCATTACCCGGATGGTAAAGACGATCACCGCGCTCAATGCGGAATTCAAGCCGACACAAGACGAGATCAACCGGCTTGCTGACCAGGCTAAAAGCCTGCAAAAAGAGATCGAGGCCCTTTATAGCACCGCCGCCCCAACGACAATCCGGGCCAAAGGCGATACGCTCGAACAACTACAGCGCGACATCAAGCGGAAGAGTGAGAACGCGCAGGAAGCCTTCGACCGGCGTCAAAAGATCGTGATGGAACCGGTCCTGACAGACATCTCGAACGCCATCGAGGCGTACGCGAAAAAGCGGGGCATCGACATCGTGATCGATCTGGCCAAGTTTGACGGCGTGTATCTTTACAACGACGCCGTTAACATCACCGCGGCCTTTATAGCGGATTACAACACAAAGACGGCAACGCCGTGACCACTTTATCGTACTTATCAAACCCTCGGGGCCGGAAAATTCGCGGGGTGATCCGACATGGTGGCGTTGCTCCACTCCTTGCGCGGGGCTTGGTGTTGATGTTGTTTTTGCGATTCGTTTAGAACTATCGGAGAAAACTGATAATGACGTTGCGAACCGACCGGGCGTTGCACACGCTCGCACTACTCATCATCTTTACGATGCTTACCGGAACGGCTTGTGAAAAGGCCGTTAATTCGCCGGCCAATAAGGCATCAACACCGGCCAACCTCGCGGCGGCAAAGCCAACGGAGACTGAGACCAAACAGCCCAGCCCGGCACCCGACGGAAAGGAGATAAAGCCCGCCGACGGCCCGGCCCTGAAGTCGATCACGCCACCGGACGGCGCTGTTTTGGGCGGCGTGCTTAATGAATTGGCCACGAGCCTGCCGGCACCCGACCCGGAGGCTGCCAAGGAAGCCAACGCAAGCGGCAAGGTCACCGTCGAGGTATTGGTCAATGAAAAGGGCGAGGTCTCGACGTCGAGCGTTGTGAGCGGGCCTCAGCCGCTTTGGAAGGCGGCCGGCGCCGCCGCCCGCCAGGCCAAATTCGCTCCGCCGCTAAAAGACGGAAAGCCCGTCAAAGTCGCGGGTGTGCTGATCTACGAGTTTGCCAAGTGATGAGCGATCCGGCGGCTTGACGCTCTCCGTCCGGCGTTTCAGATAGGATATCCCGCGTGCACTGGGTCTTCCTTCATGCTTCGCGTTTGGCGTGCAGAGCGTGCTCCCAGTTGTGCCATAGCCCCAGATAGGCAAAGGCGATCAACAGCAGGGTGTTTACGACGATCGCGAAGGCGTTCAACTCGGGCGTGATCGTCATTCCAAACAGCTTGCTCGTCAGCGGCAGCAGCCCGTCATATGCCAGCCCGATGTGCGCCAGTAACTCGTGCAGCCAAAAGCCGGTAAGAAATATGAATATCATCTTCCATTTCATGGTCGTCACCTCCTGTTTCAGGTCGATCCGGCTACATCACTCGCAACGTCCGTGCTGCACGCCCGGGGCATGGTTATTGCGGTAATAGCTATCGAATACTGGCCGCCGAGGCCATGAACGTGGCTTTTGGCGGGTTGATACGAAAACACCGCGAACATTCTCGCGCCTTTGTGTGCCTATGCTCGCGCCTTAGATCGGGAGGAGATTATGGATCTCGTTCATCTACATCTAATGCTCAACCACGTTCCGGTGCTCGGCGTCGTCTTCGCCTTTGTCGTCGGGGTCATCGGATTTCTGTTCAAGTCAAAAGCGGTCACGCGGGTCGCGCTCGGTATGCTTGTTTTTTCCGCGATTATTGCCGTGCCCGTGTACCTTACAGGCGAACCGGCCGAGGAGGTTGTCGAGGGCCTGGCGGGCGTGTCCGAAGCGGTTATCGAACAGCACGAATCCGCTGCCGCGTTTTCACTGATCCTCGCCGGCGTCACGGGCGGGTTCGCATTGCTCGCGTTGTTGTTTGGGCGCTCGCTTACGTCAAAGGTGCCGGGATACCTCGTCGCCGCGACGCTGCTCGCGGCGTTTCTGACAACGGGGTCGATGCTGTGGACGGCAAATCTCGGCGGGCAGATCCGCCACACCGAGATACGCACAGCCGCCGGCAGCAGCACCTCCGACGCCGAAAGGCTCCGCGTCGGGCCAGAAGCGTGAGTCTCGCGACAACGATGATGACGACTGATGAAAGGCCGCCTTGTCGGAAAGACCCCTGCGTTGGCGTGTCCCCGCCAGCCTATTCAACGCGGGTCAGTTTCAGGGTCGTCGGATCTTTTACCGGATAGCCCTGCGATTCCTCGCTGGTCATCGTCATCGTTTTGCCCGTGATCTTGATCTTGTGCGTCACGTACGAGCCGCCACGCATAAAGCTCGGACTCTTGGCCACCGACGGCCAGAGCGAGAGCTTGCCGCGTGCATAATCGTACTTGCCGCTGTTGGCTATGAACGAATCGACATAGATGTCGCGCAGATCATCGATCGAAGCGACCGTGGGGTCGACGATGGCGCGTTCTTTGTCGCTCGGGATCCACATGATGCTGTAATGGCCTTTTGTGAAAATGAAGAGACTCGGCTGCGATATAGCGCGGGTCTTGCCGCCCTCGCCGGTGGTGGTTTCTTCGGTCAGTTTCCAAACACCAACGATCGATTGCGCCCTGGCGACCGCTCCAAGCGTCAGTATCATCATCACACCGATGACTGTGGCCTTGATAGCTCTATTCATTGCAAATTCTCCTAATTGGAAATCTTGATATCTGGGATGTGACGTATGTTATCACAGTTGGCCGGCCGATCGTGGGCGATCGACCGGCTTACTGGGTGAGGTTGTCAGGACAATTTCGTAGCCGTCGCTGCCGCGGCATCCGCGGCCGGTGCGGCTGCCGTCGCAGGAGCGATCGCTTCGGGTTCAACTGCTGCCGTGGTCACCGGTGCTACCGCTGCCGGCGGCGTCAGGACCGTGTCGAGACCGTGGATAACGCCGTTGGTGGCCTCGATATTGCGGGCCTGCATACCTGAGGCATTTATCTTCATGCCGCTTACATCGGTCACGATCAGTTCGTCGCCCGTGATCGTCTTCAATGGACTGCGTCCCTGCAGGTTAGCCACAAATAGCTTTCCGGGCACGATGTGATACGAGAGCAGTGCTTTTAGTCGGACCTGGTCCTTCTCGCTGATCAGCCCGTTCATCATCTCGTCCGGGACCTTTCCGAATGCGTCATTCGTCGGGGCAAAGATCGTGTACTGACCGGTTCCTTCGAGTATCTCGGTCGCCCCCGACGTCCTCAACATCCTCGCAAATGCCGAAAACATATCGCTCTTCGCAATTGTATCCATCAAATTTAATCTCTCTGACATATTTCTCCTGTACGACCGTGGCCTACGCGCGTAAAATGCCGCGCTGCCGCTTCATCGCCGGTACTGCCGGGCGATGACGGACTAATTGGCTGTTTGGGGTTCAGGATCGACCGACGAATTCGGAAAAGGCTGAAGAAAGAGTTAGCGAAGCTCGATTCACCTTTAATAATGGGCTTTTTACGCCGAAAAGTCAATATGCTCAATGCGGCGGTTTTGACTTGGGGCGCGCAGGTCGCCTACAATCAAGGCGCTTTTTTCTATACCAAATCAGTATGAAATTATTGCTTCCCTTTGCGATGATCGCGGCGATGTGGGCCGCTTGCGGTGAACTCGGCAAACTTAAAGAACCGTCGTCGACCGGACCGTCAGCGGGCGATAGTCCGGCCTCAAATCAGGCCGCTAAGCCGGCGATCGACCGCGACGCAGTCAAACGCGAGTTGATCGACCTCGCTAACGAGATCACAAACGCTGCCAAAGATGGCGATGTGAGCTTTCTTGCCAAATCGTCGACCGAGGACTTTCAGTTCACCGACATCGACGGCAAGGTCAAAACAAAGAACAAGACCCTCGCCGAGGTGAGGGAAGAAAGAGCCGTCCGGTCCTTTGAGATCACAGACGAGAAACTCGTCACCGTCGACGAATCCTCAGCCGTGCTGAGCTACACGCTCAAGGTAACGGCCAAGAATGGCCGCACGGCAAAGGCCGCCACTACCGACACCTATGTCCGCGAGGGCGGCGAATGGCTGATCAAGAGCCAGCAACAGACATTGTTGAGGTGACCCTGCAGCCATCGCTTATTGTCTTCTAGCCTACATTCTCCGTGTTGATCTCAGGCTATCCTTTCCGCTGAAGTAGTCAGAGTTTGATATTTAAGGAGTAGATCGTATGGATGAAGAGGGCGGCGGTGCCGCGGTAGCAAGCAACATGATCTGGGCAGTCGCTCTGATCGCAATTGTCCTGATCATTTTTGGAGCACTTTATTACGGCGGAGTTCTCAGCGGAAATCAAAAGAAGTCCATCGACGTCGAAATAAAGGTTCCGTCCCGATAACAAAAAAGGCGTCGGCGCCCAGGTGCCGAAGCCTTCAATTCATTCCGATCTAGAAGTTACTTATGCCGATATGTGATGCGGCCCTTTGTCAGGTCGTAGGGCGAGAGTTCGATGTCCACGCGGTCGCCCATCAGTATGCGGATTCGGTTGCGGCGCATGCGGCCCGAGATCGTCGCGAGCACGATATGATCCGTGTCGTTGATCTGGACCTTGAAATAAGCGTTCGGCTGCTTGTCGATGACCACGCCTGCCATCTCGATCAATTCTTCTTTCATCGGCACTAGATTAACCCATTTAGCGAAAAATTACGACCTTTCACGCCGCATTTGACTTGCAGACACGCATTTCGCATTGCCATTTTGCCAGATCGGTGTCATTATTATTGCTGTTAATCCTTCTCTCGCGTTCGCGCTATGCGGAACGCGCTTCGTCTTTAACGGTTTTTGGATAAGTTTGAGAGCAGGCCCTTTAGTTTAAGTCAGAAGTACTCTCAGCGTTTTTGAGGATCCGAGACCGGCACTTTCCATTAGCGAACCGCCAGTTTTAGACAAAAGCTTCTTTAGCATCTTCGCAAGGCGGAGAAGGAAAATAGTAATCAAATGAAACTTTACGTAGGCAATCTGTCCTTCAATACCACAAATCAGGACCTCAACGATCTCTTTGGCGAAGTCGGTCAGGTCGAGTCAGCAAACATTATCGAGGACCGTGAAACCGGTCGCTCGCGCGGATTTGGTTTCGTCGAAATGGCGAACCAGGCCGATGGCGAAACCGCTATCGCGCAGCTTAACGGCAAAGAAGTTGACGGACGTCAGCTGAAGGTCAACGAAGCCAAGCCCCAGGGCGATCGCGGTGGACGCGGCGGCGGCGGTGGCGGCTACGGCGGCGGCGGCGGTGGACGCGGCGGCAATCGTGGCGGCGGTGGCGGCGGCGGTTACGGCGGCCGAAGCTACTAACCAAAAACGGCCCCGGACCCAACGGTCCGGGGCATTTTACTTATGACCCACGGACCGCTTTCATTATCGCGGCGTCACGTTCTCGGCCACCTCTACGGACGATGCGACGCGATCACAGACAACGTGCCTGTTTTTCTCGTTGGTGAAACCACCGAGCAGATCGGCTACGTCGATCAATCGCTCGGCCACTACGCCGACGCGTTCACATTTCATCTCGCCGACGACATTTGCAAAAAATTGTCCGCCGGCCACTTTCTGTACTCGTTCGAATTCGAGACTGCGGATCCCGGCGGCCAGACGTCGCAATCGAGGATCACTCTGGTCTCAATCACCCTGACCAACCGCAAAGGCTACGACAAACCGCTGCCCCGAAAAGCCAAAGCCGCCCAACTAGCCGAGGCCGCCGAGCTAGCAGCGGAAGTCGCCGTCGCCGATCAAGCCTAACCAAAGGCATTTGCGAATAAACACATCCGGCCTCGCCACAAGCGAGGCCATTTCTTTGTCGTAGCACACGGCTCTGCTATTATATTGCAGCTCGACGACTGGAGCGCAGGCGTCCCGCCTGCACCGACGCGAAGCGTCGTAACCCGATGAACATCAAAGGCGACTATAACTATCTCCCAAAAGGCCTTAAGTCGAGACAAGGTTGGACTAGTCGAGGCTATCTTCCCCACTTCGACGGAGGTGAGATCCCCCAATCCATCACTTTCCGCCTCTGCGATTCGATGCCTCAGGACGTTTTGGACAAGTGGCGTGCCGAGATCACAGATGAAAACGGAGAAGCGGGCTTTCGCAAAAACGTCGAGCGGTATTTAGACTCCGGATACGGAAACTGTTGGCTCAAGCACGAAGACGTTGCAAGATCGTCCGCGATGGTCTCTTCTTCCATGCGGGGAAAAAATATGAGTTGATCGCCTGGGTCATAATGCCAAATCACGTTCATATTCTGATCAGGCCTCTGCGTGACGTTGAACTCGACGCCATAATGCATTCCATCAAATCTTACACGGCACATGAAGCGAACAAGATATTGGGTAGAAATGGGCAGTTCTGGCAACCCGAGTCGTTTGACCGATATATTCGCAACCAAAAACATTTCCTGAGTGTTATCCGAACATGAGAACAATCCGGTAAGCGGCGGCATTGTGTTTGCGACCCGAGGATTGGGCGTATAGCAGCGCGACTGGAGCGCAGGCGTCCCGCCTGCCCGGTCGTGAAGCGACGTCCGCGGTAGTCTGCGACTTGCCGGGGCTCCCCCGCCACTCGTCATGTCACGTCCGTGGGGTAGTTGACCATCATCGGCCTAACGCGCCCTTCACGTTGCGGTCATACGCTCATTGCAGGCGGGATCGCCCGCGCTCCTGCAAACGATCTTCCCCTAGCTCTCCGTTCGTTATCCGTCACTTGTCGATCTCTCGGTTGCCGCTCCATTTCCCCCGTTCCCCACAATTCGGCCGTTAACAGCGGGCGTTCCGCCGCCTTCTCGTAAGTCTCGGTACCGGAACTCGGCGATCACTACGTGGTCCGCGTACAAAAACATTAACAGTCATCGCACTCGTGCTCTGCGCTGCCGCCGCTGTGGTCCGGACTTGGTGCGTGCGTTCCGAATGGCCCGCTGACGTGCCGACCGCCGATTTCGTCCGGCGTCGTGACTCATCGCAGCCCGCCGTATATGGTGCTGGCCGGGATATATTCTCGAATGCGAAACAACCGACGCCGAGCCTTCGACTTAGTCCATTTTCTTTCGCTTCTCCCGCCGATCGGACATTCGCCGCGATCTGGATGATGTACTCGCCGACATGGTCGGTCGACTTCCCCTCGAATTCGCGACCGCTACGCCGACTTCGTCATCGTCCCCTTCCAACTCGACCGCCTTCACGCTACTGTTCGGGACGTGTCCGTGACCCGGCGAATCTTTGGCCTAGTCGCGTATGCGGCGATAACCCTGGAACGTCGAATTCGCTCCCGGTTTCCGTTACCGTTAACCGTTTTCGGTCGGCATCTTGCGCTCGGCCGCTTCATTTCGGCGATGCTCTCGACTTTCTCGATAATTTAGACCTGAATCAACGCGGCTTTGCCGCCGCTTCTCGCAGCATGTTCCGAGTGTCGACGAGCCACTCCGGACTGTCGTCATAACGTCTTGCCCACAACCGCATATACTTCGATCTAACTTCAGCCAGATGCGACAATCCGACGTATTCGAGCATTCGCTCAGGACCATGCTGTCGCGGGGATCAAGATCTTCAGTCCCTGTCCTATCCCGATCACTTGCCCGCCGACGGACGCGCGCTGATCTGACATACGCTCCGCTTTCTCAATGGCATATCGGAAATGCGTGTCATAGATTTTCTAAAAGAGACGGCCGTTAGACCTCGCTGCTAACTCCGGAGCCGTGATCGCGGCTTACGGCACAGATATCGGTTCTACGAGCATCATCCCTCGCCATTCGCATCACCGGCGATTACGCCCTGCTGCGATACATCGGGCTATATGCACTCTAAATCCCGTCAAAGCCGAACTGGTCGACCTTCCGGACGATTATCTCGTTTTCCTGCGTCCCGCTTAGTTGCACGGAAAGCGCTCCGGAAAGTGAGCCGCTAATAACCGACCTCCTGTTCTGATCAAATGGAGCCTCGCGGCGTTGCCGCGTAGGAGTCACGAACTGCTCGGAATTAGCAGAGCTTCTTCATCAAATAGAGCGTCGACATCCGAAGGAATAAAAAACGAAAGTCCATCCACGGTTCACTTGTCACTTGGTTTGATTGGTCCTACCTTTGCCGTGTTTGCCAAGTACGTAAAGCACTAATATGCACCGGCTAACAGAATCGCAGCCGCCATCACCATCGCTTTTCTTGTTGTTAACGTGTTGGTTTTCGTTACGTATCCGACCGCTGCGATCTCGTGGTATTCGCGTTTGGTTTTTCATACTGACGCAGTCATTAGCATTTCTCGAGGCCATTTTCGCTTTGAATACTGGCGGAACGCCGCTAAAAAACCGACTTGCATATTTTGTAATCATGCTCGCCCCAGTCGGTGTTGGAACGTAGGGTTTCTTGGCCTATATCTGTTAGCTGCTTTGCGAGCGGAGTGCGTCGTACACGTCGTGCATAGCTACCTGATCGCCGGAACCTTCGCCATAGCGGAATCCACTCATCAAAAGCCGCGTCACAGAATACATCCGCTAAAGATACCCCAACCGACACGTGGTGAGCTGTTCCAGTATGGGACCGCCGCCCCGTCCATGCTGTTCAATGTTCACTTTTTCCCGCTTTTCTGCTAGGCCTTTGCCCTGGTTCCGATGAACACATCTCTACTACGAGCGACAGATTCGAAGATAACTTCGCGAGGCCATATCGCGTCTCTTTTGCGACAGCTGCGGCAGTTCCCATCCAACAGTGATCTGATCCTACCGCTAGCTGCACTTCCTGTGACAGCATCAAGCTATTTCCATCGGGTGCACTCGAATCGATTAGTCGACTGATAACCGACACTGATCGAGGTTTCGACCGAGGACCCGATCGAACGGAAATTACAGGAGATCACGCTGTCCCCGATTTCGATCCGACGAATACTTGTGGAAACGTCTCTTTAACGCTCGCGTCGATGTCCAGAATTACCAGCACGTTCCGTAACCATACATTATGCTCAACAATCGAATCATGCCACCAGCACACGTTCTATCAATAACCAAGAGCACTTCGAGCGGTTTCGGACATCCAGCTAAATTTGGCACTGGCCTTCTGACGGGTTTAAGTTTCGCGATGACTGGACATCTGATTGCGACCCAATTAGAACCTACTCTGGCCGGCGACCTACGAAGCTCGAGTCGCCTTACCGACCCTTGAGGATCGTCTGCGTCCACGAAGAGGTGCTTAAATATTGTACAGCAGAGTTGCTTGAGGAAAACTGCTTCCACGCCGTGCTTGAGGCTACTAAGAGCGTGGGTCAGAGAATACGGACCTTTGTCTGACTTGACTACTGACGCGCCGATTTGATCAACGTCGCATTTTCTCACTCCGCTGCCCCGAGTCGTAGATCGGTTCTGTTTCGAATGAAACCGACATCAGCTGAGCAGAAATGATTACTCCAATCTTTTGAGTCGAGTCTCGTCGTTGCGATACGAAACCCTGTGGGACGTGCACCCAAAATTCGTACTGTGCCAATAGCCGAGCAAGATGCCTTAGATATTCTCACGTTCGTATCGTATTTACATCGAAAACTTGACACTGCAGCGGTGATGGAAAATTAGGAACAGCAGGTTGAGCTGGCATAATTAAAGTTCACTGAAAGGTTTTCTCCTTGCACTAACTGCGTGCGCTGAAGACACGGCACAGGGTGCTCACGTCAGTTGAAGTCGACGCAAAATCCGAGGCTCACCCGTTCCATATCGGCCTAGAAGAAGTCTAATGCAGATGTTTGTGGCTTACGATTCATATCGAGTCGTCCAATGCTGCGGATGCGACTTTATATCTTTCTTACAGCATAAGCGATCTTTTCAGAGGACACCGAATTAACAACTACCCCGAGCAGCTCGCCGACGATCCGTACGGGATGTATCGAGGTTCCTGTAGAGCGACTTCACCATTATCCAAAACGAATGCTTCGCCGCGCTTTGGAGGAGGCTCGATTTTTACCTCCTGTTGTCCGTTTAATTTACGACGAGACTCGTTCCTCACTAGCGAACTCCGAACTGATTCTAGGTGGTATGCGGAATCCGTGCTTTGGTGGAAGTGGTTCCGTAAGGAACACAACTCGTGGCCGGGATTTAGAAGCAAGAATCGACGATCTAGTAGCAAATGGTTTTCTGACAGCAGGCTCGGCCTAATTTCTACACAGTATCCGTTCTAATCGCAAACGAGGCCGCCCATGAAGCGGAAAGGACATTCGGATGAAGGACTTAATGCTCGCTCTCGACGATCTACCGAACATTTGCTGATGAATACCTATATCCTACCAACGCGAGCAAAAACTCTACGCAACACTGTCGGAAGCGAAAATAAGACAGAGCACTCGGGTCGCTTCTATAAGATTTACCTCCCCGGCGTTCGGACAGGCTTCCTTAGGACAAACGGTTTGGGCGGCGGCTGCAACAACTCACAACTAATAACTAAGAACGAATAGTCACTGGGCGGGAATAAGAGCATCGTGGCTTCGACGGGGCAACTTTCCCATTCACACTTCATTTGCGTCCGCAAATTAGGCGGGACGGGAACCCGTTGCCCCTATTTGATCTGAACAAAACGCCGTCCGTTCCAGACAAAAAAGAAGCTCTTCCGGCCATTCACCTAGCCATTTGGGTGGGCCTTCGGGCGATTCCCTATTGAGCACGTCGCGAGAGTTAATGATGACAAGCCGGCTATCGATCCGAAACGCAATATCAACGACATCGGCCCCGGTTTCGGGAATCCAGGTGACCTTCCCGGTCTTGAGATTGACCATTCCCCCGATCATGCAAGGTGATCCGCAACCCCCAAGTCCCGATCGCATACCGTCCGGCGAAGTTCGCTCCCTCTTTCGCCGCATTGCGGAGATTTGTTCGGTAATAACGAGCACCCTTTGCACTTGATAACTTTACGGGGGCGGGTTTTCCCTTGAAAACTGTCTTTACTGGATACTGATCAAATCTCGGCTTCGACTGCGGTCGAAGGCTCACTATCGCAATGAGCACTAAGAACAGGACCGCGGGAACTTTGAGAAGATTGCGTTCGATCATCGGTTGGTTCTCATCGCATTATAGATCATTCCTTTGACTCTAGCCGAAAGAGTTTGGGCTAAAACCCGAGATTCTTTTTGACCTGTCCCACTAGCTAAAGCTAGCGGCAATTTATCGGAGCGATCATGGGGATGATCGCAGGGTTAGTGTGTGGATTTATCGCTCGAAAGCGGTTTGATGATAGCGTGATCGGGCGGGAATTTATTCTTACCAGATGCCGTTTTTGGCAAAATGAAAAGCTCCACCACTGAGGGTCAAATTGCCCACCACTCAGGCCAAATCACCCCACCACTGTAAGAAAAACGGCCACCACCGACACATTTATTCATACAAACGCGCAGGAGTGCGAAAAATGCTGTTTTCGCCCCAACCCCCTGACTTCCGGCGCCCATCAATGGTAACCTTGACTCGTTTATGAGCGATGCTGAAGCTACCTTGCGGGTCGCGAACGTCACGAAACGCTTTGGCGATTTTACGGCGGTCGACGACCTGAGCTTTGAGGTGCGGCCCGGGCGGATCTTTGGGTTCCTCGGTCCGAACGGTGCCGGCAAGACCACGACCATCCGCATGATCGTTGGAATTACGGGGCCGGATTCGGGTTCGATCGAGCTCTTTGGCGAGCGAATGTCGCCCCGCCTGCAGGACCGCATCGGCTATCTGCCCGAGGAACGCGGCCTGTACAAAAAGATGAAGATCGTCGATCAGTTGCGGTACTTTGCCGCCCTGAAGGACGTGCCGCGAGCCGTCGCCGACAAGCGGATCGACTTTTGGCTCGATCGAATGAAGCTCAGCGAGTGGAAAACCAAGAAAACCACCGATCTTTCCAAGGGAATGCAGCAGAAGATACAGTTCATCTCGACCGTGCTGCACGACCCCGATCTGTTGATCCTGGACGAGCCTTTTTCGGGCCTCGACCCTGTAAATGTCGAGTTCATGATCGATGTGCTAAGCGAGTTTCGCCAGAAGGACAAGACGGTGATCTTTTCGACGCACCTCATGGAGACCGCCGAACGCCTCTGCCGCGATATCATCCTGATAAATAAGGCCAAAAAGGTCGTCAGCGGCAGCCTTCGCGAGATCAAGGAGGCCTACGGCAAGAACGTCATTGCCCTGCGTGCCACCGGCGGCAACGACGTGCTCGCGGCGTCTAAGATCGTCGAGAAAACGATCGAACACGCCGACGAAAAAGAGGTTCGCCTCAAACCCGATGCCGACCCGCAGGAATTGCTCAGGGCGTTGGTTGCCGCAGGTGCGACCGTGACGAAATTTGAGCAGGTCGAGCCCAGCCTGAACGACATTTTTATCGATCAGGTCGGGGTCGAGAACCGGGAGCAGTAGCGACCGAACTCACCACTCTTATGCGCAAATTCCTCGCCGTTGTCAAGCACGAATACAAAAAGATCGTTCTGAAATGGACATTTCTCATCGGCACGCTGCTGTTTCCGCTGCTCGGACTCGCCTTCGCGATCGTCCCGGCGATCATCTTTTCGCTGAAAGGCGAGGCCACGCGTATCATCGTCGTCGATCCAACGGGCAAGGTTGAACCGCGCCTTAAAGACAACCTCTCCGCCGACCGCATCACCGAACGCGCCCGCAAAGCGGCCCGCGACCAGATCGGCGACCTCAACGCGAGCCAGGAAGAAAAGATGAAACGCGGCGCCGAACAGCTCGCGTCCGGATTCGTCTTCGTCCCGTATGATCCCAAAGGCAGATCCGACGCCGACATCCGCCAGGAACTCAACGCAAAGGCCGCGAACGACGAGATCGATGCGTACCTCATCGTGCCCGCCGACGAGGCGGGACAGGGGGCGAAGTACGAGTTTCTCTCGCGAAAAGCGGGCGATTTCGTCGCCAACGACACGCTCAAAGACGCCCTTAACGAGGCCGTTCGCTCCCAACGCCTCGCTGAAGCCAACATCGACGAACGCCTTCTCAGAAACCTGAGCCAGAACGTCAACTTTGTCTCACGCTCGATCAACGAAAAAGGCGAGGAAAAGGACAGCGAAATGCTCTTCATTGCCTCGCTAGTGATCGGAATGCTCATCTACATAAGCCTCACGATCTACGGCCAGGTCATTATGGGCGCCGTAGTCGAGGAGAAAGAGACGCGCATCGCTGAGATACTCTTTTCGTCTGCCCGGCCGACCGAGTTGATGTTTGGCAAGCTCGTCGGCGTGGGGCTCGCCGGACTGACGCAGTTGTCGATCTGGGTCGGGTCTCTCGCGGCGCTCGGTGTTTTCCTGTCGGTGCAGGCGGATACGGCGCAGATCTTTGCGTCCCTACCTCGAATTACGCCGCTGATGATCGCGTATTTTTTCATTTATTTCATTGTCGGATACTTCATTTACGCGTCGATATTTGCACTGATCGGCTCGATGGTCACGACCGTACAAGAGGGCGGCCAATTCGCGTTTCCGCCGATCATGATCATGCTGATCGGCTTTTATTTCTCCTTCGCTGTGATCCGCGACCCGAACTCCGACCTGTCGTTCTGGGTCTCGATCTCTCCACTTTTTGCTCCCCTGACCATGCCCGTTCGCATATTGGCCGAGATGCCGCCATTCTGGCAGATCGCCCTTTCGGTCGGTCTGAATTGCCTGACGATCGCCGGTCTCGTATGGCTGGCATCCCGTGTTTATCGAGTCGGAATGCTGATGTACGGCAAACGTGCAACGATCCCCGAGGTCTGGAAATGGATAAGACAGCCGTAACCGACCGATAGTTGTAGTTTGCGGCGAGTTGTAGTAAAAGTTAGCTATTCCATCGTGTATATCGGCTTTTGAACAAAGGAGAAATGGTATGTCTATAATTTGGCAGTTGTTAGTCGGACTCTGTATCGGAGCCATCGCGCGATTCCTAATTCCGGGCCAAGAGCCCATCGCGGCGGGCGTCTGGGGCTGGCTTGTGACGGCTGGTATCGGCATGGGCGGCTCGCTGTTGGGCTCGGCCGTCGGCCGGGCGATCTGGAAGGACGACAAGTACAAGGCAGGTTGGATCCTCTCGATCCTCGGAGCCATCGCTCTGCTGCTGCTGTATCGGTTCTTGTTCTAAAACTAACCGCATGGACATCCGCGACATCCGCTCGGCCGCCGAGCGGATACATCCCTACGTCAAACGCACGCACACCGAGCTCAGCCGCGCCCTGAGCGAACGCCTTAACACCCACGTTTACGTCAAATACGAGCTGTTCCAAAAGACCGGCTCGTTCAAACCACGCGGGGCGTTCAACAAGATGCTCCAACTCTCGCCCGAACGAAAAGAAGGCAGGTGTTATCGCGGTCAGCGGCGGTAATCACGCTCAGGCCGTGGCGTACGCGGCGAGCGTCCTGCAGCGTCGACGCGGTGATTCTGATGCCCGAGAACACGCCGTCGGGCTATCTCGAAGCCACCCGTCATTACGGTGCGACGATCGACCTGCAGCCGAACATCGCCGATGCCTTTGCCAAGATCGCAGACTACGAAGCCGCCGGCCGCGTGCTGATTCATCCATTCGACGACGACGCGGTGATCGCGGGCCAGGGCACGCTCGGGCTCGAGATCATGGAAGACGTGCCGCAAGCCACCGACATCATCGCGAGCATCGGCGGAGGCGGAATGGCCGCGGGCGTGGCCCTCGCCGCAAAGTCCGTGAATCCAACACTTAAAGCCTGGGCCGTCGAGACCGTGGGGGCCGACGCGATGTCCCAGGCGATCGCCGCCGGCCGTCCCGTGACGCTGCCCGCGATCACGTCGATCGCCAAAACGCTCGGTGCGCCGTTCGTTACCCAACGCACGCTCGACCTCATCCGCGACCTCTACGAGAGCGTCACCGTCGTGCCCGACAGCGAAGCCGTCGACGCCCTGCTCTACATCGCCCAACGCCTCAAAGTCATCACCGAACCCGCCGCCGCCTGCACCCTCGCCGCCGCCGAACGCCTTCGCGAGAATTTCACTCCCCAAAGCCACGTCGTCCTCGTCTTCTGCGGCGGCAACACGAGCATTCACGATGCGTGTGGATATCTGAATGGTAGTCAGTGGTCAGTAGTCGGTAGTCAGCAGTCAGCGATAAATTGCCACTAGCTTCAGCTAGTGGTTAACGTCTAGGAATAGATCCGGCTTTAGCCGAATATTTGGGCTAAAGCCCATCTAGTTTGAGCATCCTGCCCACTAGCTAAAGCCAGTGGCAACTGATAACCACTTTCCGCCCTCTGCGTGGAATATTTGTATGAAAAAGTATGCCTGTGGTGGCGGTTTTTCGTACAGTGGTGGGGTGATCTTGGCCGAGTGGTGGGCAATTTGACCCTCAGTGGTGGAGTCTTTAATTTTGCCAAAATCTGCATCTGTAAGAACAAATTCCCGCCCTATCACGCCATCTATCAAAGCGTCCATGACCCACGCTATAAGTCCATCAGAAGAACCGACGATCAGCCATGCGATCGCCCCGTCGTCGGACCGCCCGTCGGACCGCAGGCTGCCAGCCTGCGTTTGTCCCATTTCTGCTGACTACCGACTACTGACTACCGGCAGTCTGTCTTATCCTTGACACACTCACCCACGGTGTGCCATACTTTCAACCATGGACAAGAAATGGGATGTTACGCCGAAATCGTTCGGGCAGATGGGCAAAACTGTATGCGTCGATAAAGCCGAACGGAGTGATACGTATCTGCAAACAGATCGCACGAGGCTGCTTGGCGGCCCCGGAGACGGTACTGCTGCTCTACAACCCGCGGGAAAAGACCATCGGCATCACGCCGGCCGAGCCGCACGGCCAAAACGCCTTTCGCAACGGCCCCCGAGGCCGCCACGGCGGCCGCGAGATCCGCACCCACCAACTCCTCACCCGCCACCAGATCATCCTCCCCTACTCCGTCCGCTTCACCGCCCCTGAGATCGACGACGAAAACGCATACTCAAATCTCGATCTCCGCAAGACGATCCCAACAAAAGTCTCAGACCGACGATCGGATATGCCTTTCTAAAAATGAATTTGACTGTGGAATTAGTGGCTGGCAAACATCTATTCGTGCAGTCTCAATATCTCTATCAAGTTTTGATTGACCTCTTGCATTCTGGCCGCATCGATCTCGCCCAAAATACCATCAACCAGATCCGAATCGATCGTTGCAAGCTTTGAGAGCCTGATCAAGGATTCTTGCTTCAGTCCGTTTTCTTTCGCTGGGGTGATGATCGTGTCGTGCGTCTCCTTCCAGCGAATTTGCGTCGTGATGAATGCGACCGTTACATCCGTGGCGCCCGATACGAGCACGAGGGCAGGCCGCAACTTGTTGCCCGAGAGGTCGGTAAAAGGAAAAGGAACCAGGATTATGTCGCCTTTTTTCACTTGAAACGGACCTTAAGGTCGTCGCGTGTGTAGAGATCATCGTCATCAGCAAGAAAGGCGAAAGCCTGCGAATCGCTGACGATCTGCTCGATCCCCTTTTGCAGAGACTGCTCGTCGTCCGCCGTGCCCTTTTCCATCAGGAATTCCGCAAAATCAAGAACTTCCTGCTGCACCGGCGGCGGCAGCCTTCGAATCGCCTCAGTTATACGCTCAACGGTCGTCATGCGAACATCATATCGCAAAAGCGTAGTAGAAATGAAGAATTTTCCTTTTTCCGTTCTCCGTTTTCTTTCATCTTCACTTGTCACTCGTCACTTGTCACTAAATCTCGCCTCGCCCGCCGCCTCGGCTGCCCCTTGCTCACACTCGACCGCAACATCACCGAAAGCGGTGCGGTTGAAGTCGTCTGGTAGCTCGCCACCCCCTTCCGTTACTTGTCACTCGTCACTTGTCACTTGTCACTGATTCTGGCCTCGATCTCCGCCACGTCCGGCCCGTTCGGCGAGAGGATCGGGAGTTTAGTTTGTGAATCCGGTGCTGGATTTCGTGCTAAGATATTCTCGTTATGGGATACGTGATCATAGAATTGCCGTCGCGGATAACGCGGCGATATGAGTTGACCGATTCGGAGCAGATCGAATCGCTGCTCAAGGCGCTCGACAAGAACGGCGCCCGGCTAAAGGACGATCCCGAGCATTTTCTGACCGCCGAAGACATACATCGACATCAAAGCCGCCAAGGCCGCGAAGAAAGAGAAAGGTTCCGTTCCCTGGGAAACCGTCAAAGCCGAACTCGGCCTATGACCTATCGCGTCGAGTTAAAGCGTTCCGTCCAAAAGGCCCTCGCACGCCTGCCCAAAAACATCCAACGCCGCATCGCCCAAGCCATCGACGGCCTAACCACCGAACCCCGCCCGCACGGCTACATCCAAATGGAAACCGACGACATTCTGTATCGCATCCGCGTCGGCGACTATCGAATTGTCTACGAAATAATAGACGACCGCCTCGTCGTCCTCGTGATCCGCATCGCCCACCGCCGCGAAGTGTATCGGTGAGAGCCGGAACGGCACATAGCCACGTCGTTTACGGCGTGGTCAGAGTTACGGTTGTGATCTCAGCCCGTTTCAACGGGCTTGTTGGAACAGGGCTTAAGCCAAAAGAAAAAGGACGGTAAACCGCCCTCCAAATCACTATCGCATCCTATCCACGCCGTGAACGACGTGGCTATGTAAACCAAAGACACTACGCAGACAGTTTCTTCATTATTGAGCTGCGGCTTACTTTTTTTGACCTGTCCACGTTGCGCAGCAAGTTCAACATCCCGATATCTTCTACCTGCTCTGTCGTCAGTGTCGAAGCTCCGATGCCCAGCTTCTTAAGCAAGTCTGTAATGAATTTGAACTCGGTGTCGCTCTTTGGGGTCACTACTATCGCCTTCATAACGTCAAATATACAAGAAGGCAGCATTTCATTCAATCAAGCTTTTCCCGTCTCGGTTGCTTTCCACTTGTCACGCGTCACTTGTCACGGTTCACGCCGCCTCGACTTGGAACTTGGAACTTCTCTCATCTTGTCACTTGTCGGCTTGTCACCTGTCACTAATTGGTGCCCGAAGTTTTTGCTTGACAACTATCGCGGGATAGGCGTAAGATTCGTCAACTCTTAGTTTTTAGGGATTGCGTCTGATATCCGACGCGGGTAAACGGTTCCCCACGGCCGCTTCGTCTGCGCAAAGTCATATGGCTGATTCAGTTGAAGAAATTCTCTCACGTCTCCGGACAAAGTACCGAGGCCGACAGCGAGAGCATGCTGATACATCTTTTAGTTTCGAAGAAATTACAGAACGCGGACGGTCTCAGGTTGTAACAATCGGCATTGAGAAGCGGTCACACGATGGGGTCGATCTTTCAAGGTTTGTATGCCAGAGCACGATCGGGGTGCTTTCGCGCCGGGTTAACTTAGAAGCTGTTTTGCGGCGAAACCTCGCGTTCGATATTGGCTGCATTGCTGTTGAGGACCGTCCGACTCGAAAAACGAACCTTCGAGCGCCGCACTTAGTCTTTCGCGAACACATCTGGTTGCTACGGCGGATTACCCCGAAATTGAAGAGTTGGTTGTCAAAACCGCACAGTATGCTGATCAAATTGAGGACGAGTTTTTCGCGTCCGATCAGGAATAGCTTGGAGGAAAAGAACAAATGTTTAAATACCTTTGGTGGCGATTCATCAAGTTCCCCGGCGATTTTAAGAATTATATGGGGATTTCTATGTTTGGTGATAAGACGCAGACTATGTTGGTGGATGAAGTTAATGACGGCTTAAAGAAAATCGAGCAAACGATAGCCCTGAACAAGGAGAAGGTCGAGGAAACAAATCGGGAATTGGACGAACTGCGATGAGTTTCCAAAACTTGGCGACGATAGGTTTCAGAGGGTGCAGAGTTCCTTAAGACTCTTCAATCTTGCTTTCTGGGTTCTCGTCCTATCGGAATTCGGTCTCAACTATTTCACTACATACATCATGTTCGATGCTTCTAAGACAGGAATGTTTTGGCTCGTAATGCGACTAGCTATCTCGTTGACCATTACCGGGATGGCAATCATCGGAGCGGAACTTTTATTGGAGGCGTCGTTCCCGCACGAGCTCCATGTACCGAGGAATAAGCATTCAGAAGATAGTGCCGGGACGAGGAAATCCAAAAAGGCCCTGGAAGTCGGCACGCCTACAACACCTCAGCGAGATATCGGAAAGATAATTCTGTTCGGCGCGATTTTTCTCATGGCGGAGGCCGTGATCTACTACCTCGGGCTCTCGAGGGCTCACACATTTGAGTCCGGTGGCGTCGGGAGCGAGGTCGCGGTTGCGATGGTCCTGCTCTCAATGGTAATTCCGGTCGGAGCCGGCGCTGTGCGGTGGCAACGAGGGAAGGACGTGGACGCATACCAGAACAGGCTAAAGGAGAAGAAACTTATTAACTTGGTCGGCGGGCTCAATAAAGCGAACCAAGCTCTCCACGCTCAGGAAGCCAATCTATTTAAGGAGATGGTAAACAAATATTGGCAGGTTTTCGTTACCTTCAAGGTCTTCAAGGACAACTACAATCGGAAAAAGCAGATAACCGAAGACTATCTCAACAATAAAGACTGTCAGTATTTACGTAACTTTGATGTCTACCAGGAAGAGGGACATCGCCGCTCGCGAAGCCGCAGAAGGGCGATCACAAAATCGCACAATCCCTAGCCGCAGCAACCGGAAAGCTAAACTAAAGATACACGATACACCCATGATAAGTGCATTGAAAAAGGGGTTCGTTCTAGCATTCTCCTTAGCGGCGATCGGATGTTTCCCTCAAGTCGAAAAGCGGAAGAACGTCATTTGTCTCATCGATTACTCGGGCACGATCAAACCGGAGACGTTGGATATCTATGCCAAGACCGTCGTTGACAGGGTAATCATGAATCTTGGCCAATTCGACAAAATGGTATTAATCCCGATCGATGAAGGGTCCAAAATGCAGGCGGTGCAATTGATTAGTCATGATTTGAGCAGGGAAAAGTTCACGGATCCGAACGATAACATGCTTCAGGCTCAGAGCCTCATGGACGAACGCCTGAAGAAGTTCAAAAGTGACCTACGCGAAAAGGATCTGTCGACTGTCGTCCAGCAAAAGGACGCCCGGAAGCAGTTTACGAGTTTCACGGATATCCTGGGCTCACTTGAGCAGGCCGCTCTTCTTAGGGACAAGAACGAAGCTCCTACATATTCGAAGCAGTTTTCGGATTGGAATGACGGTACGATCGAATTCGAGACTGAAAACTCGATCATGATCCTGTCGGATATGATTCACGAATCTCCCGATTTAAATTTTGCTCGCACGACTCCGGACGAGAAGTTGATGGATAAGACCATAGCTGATCTTAAGGCGAAGGGCCGTATCCCGGACCTTACGGGTACGAAGATCTTCGTGTGCGGTCGTACGGGGAAAAACAACGCGACGATCGACGCCATTCACAGCTTCTGGAAGAAGTACTTTGAAGAAGCTCATGCACAGCTCGTAATCTACGATTACGACAGCGGTAAGTACATTGGGGATTACGTGGCTCAGAAAATTTCAAGTTAGTCTGGCCGCAACTAGCCACAGATGTGTTACTTTACCCCATTTTGGAGGACAAAATGAACAAAACACTCCCTTTATTGTTAATCGGACTATTTGTGGCCGCCTTCTCGACCGTGGTCATAGGACAAGACCCCTGTGCCAGTTATTACGGCAAGGGCTATTGTGTTGATTACATCAAGCAACGACTCGGGACCCGTCCGTTTGGTGATCCGGCGAAATGGCGCGCAAACGTTCAGACGAAGGACGTACGTGTCGGGGATGCCGCCCTGTTTTCGTCTCCGACTCCTTGGGGTCACGTGGCAATCGTAGAACGAGTAGTCTACCGCCACAATACCGCCATACCGATTTCCATTGACATAAGTGAATGGAATTACGGTCCAAGCTGGACCAATAAACGGTGCGCCGTTACGAATAAGTTCGGCACTGTTAACAGACGAAACGTTAGTATAACATCCGCCGAGAGGATTCTGGCGCCCGTGAACGCGCGCGACGGGAGTAAGTTATGGCGACATGTGAGGAATGTAACGGGAAGGGCGGGGTCAACTGCCCGGATTGCAAAGGGAAAGGTAAGAAGGATCACGGGGGCCTTCTTACTAGCGACTGGCGCGAGTGTAAGCTTTGCGGCGGCTCAGGTCGAAAGAGGTGCGGAGTGTGCTATGGAAAGGGCACCGTGTGACCTTTACCCGTATATAAGTTAATCGGCCGGTTTGGGCAGAGGGGAATTACAAATATGGACTTTGTTTGGAGTATTCTGACGTGGATCGGCGGGTTAATCCTTCTCTGTCTATTCTGCGGTGCACTTTATTTTGTAGGTCAGGTGGGTGTGCTCATACGCAGCGGCTCAAGTATTTTACGCCAGTTGCGTAAGGTAGAGCGGGATGGCCAGAGTCAAGGCCTTCCGCTCAATGCGGAGGGCATTGCGCTAAGGCAGAAGGCGAGGTTAAAGTTAATTGCCTCGATTGTTGGGTTGGTTGTCTTCTATTCTATAGCGTTTCTTTTCATTCCCACCCTTGGCATGAAATTGGCGAGTTTATTGCTTCTTGTACCTATTGTGATGGGCTATTTCGGCATATTCTTCGTTCCGGACGCTTAGGGTTAACCGCGAGTTCGCGAAGACCCCACACTCAGGCGAAGATGCCCGCGTTCCGATGCAATCAGCAGTTTCGGAAAAGATTAGAGTTTTACCTGTTTGAGGAGAACTATAGCCTCTAGGCTGCGCAGTTGATCTAGTACGCTTTCGTCAACCGCGCTGTCGAGTTCAACAACCGACAAGGCTTCCCCGCCCGGTTGTTGGCGTCCCAGCGAAAATTGACTTATGTTGACGCCCGATTGACCCAGCACCGTCCCAATCTGACCGATCACACCGGGGACGTCCCTATTCTTCGTAACCAGCATGAAACCGCTCGGGACGGCTTCGATGGCGAAGGTGCCGATTCGGGTTATGCGGCCTTCGCCGGTGGCGAAGACGCGGCCGGCGAGGGTTTGGGTGCCTTCGGTGGAGGTGACGGCGGTGAGGATGTCGGCGTTGGTGTCGCGGGGCGAGGTCGAGTAGCTGGTGGTGACGCCGATGCCGCGTTCTTCGGCGATGTGGAGCGCGTTGACGACGTTGACGCGTGACGAGACGTCGCGGAGCAGGCCGGCGAGAAAGGCACGCGTGACCGGTGCGGCGTCGCGTTCGGCGAGTTCGCCCGTGTATTCGAGGCTGACATTCGAGATCGATGATGCAATCGAGGATCTGGGCCTGAAAGCGGCCGAGGCTTGTGGCCAGATCGATGAACGGCTGCAGCGCGGCAAGCTCGCTCGCGGCCATCGAAGGAGCGTTGACGGCGCCGCGAAGCTCGCCATTCAACAGGTAATCGCGCATCTGTTCGGCGACGGTCAGGGCCACGCCTTGCTGGGCTTCGGTGGTCGAGGCCCCGAGGTGCGGCGTCGTGATGACGTTCTGTCTGTTTAATAGAGGCGAGTCCGCGGGCAGCGGTTCGGTGCGCGAAAACGTCGAGCGCGGCAGCGGCGACGGTGCCGGCGTCGAGGGCTTCGATGAGTGCGGCTTCGTCAACGAGGCCGCCGCGTGCGCAGTTGACGATGCGAACGCCGGACGCATTTTGGCAAAGGCTTCGCGGCCGATGATGCCGCGGGTTTCGTCGGTCACGGGCGTGTGGATCGTCAGGAAATCGGCGGCGGCGAAAACTTCGTCCAGCGAGCCGAGCGTGATGCCCAATTCGCCCGCCATGTCGCTGGCGATGAACGGATCGTAGGCGACGATGTTCATGCCCAAAGCCGCGTGCGACCTGGACGACGTGCTTGCCGATGCGGCCCAGACCGATCACGCCGAGCGTCTTGCCGTTCAATTCGACGCCGACGAAACTCTTTTTGTCCCACTCGCCGTTTTGCAGTTTGGCGTGCGCCTGCGGCACGTTGCGGGCCATGCTGACCAGGAGCAGCGATCGTGTGTTCGGCGGTCGTGATCGTGTTGCCGTCGGGGGCGTTCATCACGACGATGCCGGCGCGCGGTCGCGGCCTTGACGTCGATATTGTCAACGCCCACGCCCGCTCGGCCGATGACTCGGAGGTTTGGAGATTGGTCCATCAGCTCGGCCGTAATTTTGGTCGCACTGCGGACGATGACGCCATCGGCGTCCGCCATCTCAGCCGCGAGAGCTTCGCCCTCGAGCTTGGTCTTTTTGACAACGTCAATGCCCGCGTCGGTCAGCGGTTCGAGTTTGTCTTCGTTAACGTCGTCGGCGATGAATACTTTGGGCATAGAATGCGGTAGTCGGTAGACAGTAGTCGGTAGTCAGTGATAAAACTTGTGTTGAATCTTAGCATCGGCTAATCGCCATCACAAATTTGCGCGAGGTGCCCGCGTCTACAAGCTACCGGCTGCTGACTACTGACTACTCGTTACTAACTAATGGAAGTTTTTCTCTACAGAAAAGGCTCGGACAAGGTCGAGGAGGGCTTTACGCAGAACGAGCTGCCCGGCGTTGCTGGCGGACGAGACGAATGTCGTCTGGGTCGATCTCAAGGGCGAGACGGCGGAACAGCTTGAGGAAGCTAAGGACGTGATGCTGAACGTGTTCGGCTTTCACGCGCTCGTTGTTGAAGAGTGCCTTGAGACACGCCGCCAGCCGAAGATCCAGGGGTTTGAGAACTATCTTTATTTCATCGTCCACGGCATCAAACCCGGCGAAACGAATCCCGCCAATTTTGTCACGAAAGAGCTGGACGGCTTCCTGGGCAGCAACTTTGTCGTCACCTTCCACATACAGCGGTTTCTCAGCATCAAGGCGGTCAAGGAGCAGATCCGCACCGCGCCGTATAACTGCACTCGCGGGGCCGCGTATCTGCTGCATCACATTCTGGATATGCTGATCGACCTGTATATGCCGATCGTCGATGATTACGACAAGGCGATCAACGACCTCGAAGACCGGGTCGTCGACATGCGAAATTCGAACAGCGAGATCCTCGGTGAGGTGATGGACCTGCGTCGCAGCGTCGCCCGGTTAAAGCGAATTTCGTCACGGCAGTTGGACGTTTTGTATCGGATGTCGCATGGCGAATTTCCGCAGATACCCAAGAAGATATTGCCGTTCTTCGGCCACGTGCATGACCACCTGCAGCGGATCTCGGACCTTGCCGAGGGCTATCGCGACCTCGTGAGCAGCCTGTTTGACATTCACTTTGCCGTGGTCGGCAACCGCACCAACGAGGTAATGAAAACGCTCGCCGTGCTGTCGGCGATAATCCTGCCGCTATCGCTGATCGCGGGAATTTACGGGATGAACTTCAGGCACATGCCCGAGTTGGAGACCCGATTTGGCTATTATGTGACGCTCGGCCTGATGGCTCTGATCACGATCGTTCTGCTGATCTATTTCTGGCGAAGGGGCTGGATATTTCAGGGTGACAGCGAGATCGATCGTCGAACCGCCGGCGTCTCCGGACGAGGCTCGCGATGATCAGTGATCGAGCAGCCGCTGGACCTGTAGATCGCCGAGACCGAAGACCCCGGCCCGCCGTGTGAATTCGGCAAATATCTCTTCAAATTCAGTCTTCCCTTCGAATTCGATCTCCGCGAGTATCTCGCGCCGGTCGCGTGTCTTTTTCGATAGCGGCGGAGCAGACCTCGGCGAGGTACGGAAAGGCCGGCGACGCCGCGGTTGAGAGTTGTATTAGGCGTTCGCGATCGTTTTTGCGGTAGGCGTTCCAAAGATCGGCACCGAGGGCGATGTCGTCGCGGCTGAGCAGAGTTCGTGCGTCAAAACATTCGTTTAGCTCCGACGCGTTGAGTTTGCCGAATCCATTCCAGCGATCCTCTTCAGAAAGCACGGCGGGCTCGATGCGATAGACCGTCGCGTTTGTTTCGCTCAGCAGCGACAGGCAAAACCACATATTCACGCTGCAAAATAGCTCGTATTCGAACCAGAGATTCACTTCGTCGTCGGCGTCGAGATCGGCTAGTTTGGCGAGCTCGTCGGCGACTTTGTCGTGATACTCGATCTCGTCCTCGCCGTATTCGAACAGGACGAAGCGGGCACGCTGTTCCCAAAACTCGGGCAGCGTCTCGGCGTCAACGTCGCCAACGACAAGGCATTCGCGGCAGACGATCACGTCGCCATCGATGGCGGTTTTCTTGAATTCCGGCACAAGCGAATCGCCGGGCAGGACGTGGTTGATCATATCGCTAAATAAACCGCATAGCCGATCACGAGACATGTTCCGGCAAAGACGCCGGCGACGATGTCGTCGGCACAGATGCCGAGGCCGCCGGGAAGAACTTCGAGATCGCGTATCGGATATGGCTTCCAGATGTCGAACAGGCGAAATAGCAGAAATCCGGCCAGTATGAACGGCCAGCCCAGGCCGAACGGGATGAAGCAGAACGTGATCAGTTGGCCCATCACCTCGTCGACGACCGCCTGCGGTGGGTCCTTGCGGCCAAAGATCGGTATGGTTCTGCCGGACGCCCAAAAGCCGACAAGACAAAAAACTGTCAGCAGCACGACGTTTAACGCATAGTGAAAGACCGCCGCAATCGGAACGTGACTCCCGGCCTGAGCCTGCCACGAACCGAGCGCGAGATAAAGAGCGACCGCGACGGCTGAGCCATATGTTCCCGGCGCGCCGGGAATGTAGCCGACGCCGAAAGTCGTTATGCCGAGCGCGAAGGTAGTCTAAGGGACCTTGTGGTTTTCGCTTTTCAACCGGCTGTTTCATCGTGTCAGGACAGCTACCGAAGACACACGCAGGCTGGCAGCCTGCGGTCCGGCGTTAGAACTCAATTCCCTGCTGCGCGTAGATGCCGGCGTGGAACGGATGCTTGATCTCGCGCATTTCGGTAACGAGGTCTGCTTCGTCGATCAATTTGTCGAGCGCGTTATCGACGTTGCGGCCCGTCATGATCAGGTGTAGATGCGGCTGCGTCTCGCGTACCGAGCGGATCTCGGCGATCACGGCATCGATGTCGAGAAAGCCGTAGCTCAAGACATAGAGCAACTCGTCGAATACGAGCAGATCATATTCGCCTGAGCGCATCTTTTCGACGCAGAGTGCCCATGTGTCCTCGGAGGTCTTAATGTCGACGCTCTTGTCTTTCGTGTCCCAGGTGAAGCCCGCGCCCATCGTGTGGACCTCGATGCCGAGTTTTTCGATTGATTCGTGCTCGCCGTAGCGGTCGGTGCTTGATTTCATGAACTGGACCATGCAGCACTTCAGTCCACGTCCTGCGGCGCGGACCATTGTGCCGATCGCAGCGGTGGTCTTGCCCTTGCCGTCGCCGGTGTTGAGCATCAGCAGGCCCTTTGTGCTCTCGCGATAGTCGTCGCGACGCCATTTGTAGCGTTTTTCGGCTGGCATTAGTTGATCAGGTAGTCCGCTATCACGGCCTTTTTGTCATCGGCCGCGCTGGTCGGAACACAGAACACGTTAGCACCGATCTCGTCGGCGGCAAACCGCTCGAATCGCCGCACCGTGCCGTTCCATTCATCGACGGCGTAGAACTGGTAATCAGCTTGTGACGCGATCAGGTCGAGCAGATCGTTAGGGTGATAGCCAAAGTTCGTCGTAGTGGCTATCGCCATCTCAACCATCATTATCGGCGGCACGCGCTGCGAAAACAGCTGCGAAGCGCCCTTTAGGAAGAGCAGTTCCGCCCCTTCAATATCGACCTTGACCATATCGATCCTGGCGATGCTGTGTCCGTCGAGATAGCTGTCGAGCGTCTCGATACTGCATTCGACCACGCTCGATTCGACACCTTCTTTGCCCGACATCGAGGCGTAACCGGTGCCGAGGCTATCGAAGACGTGTACCTCGACCGTTCCGGGCTTGTCGCCGAGAGCGAAATTGTTGAGATGGACATTTGCGGGCGAACCCATCTGTCGATGCGTTTCATTTAGCTTCTCAAAGGTCGCCGGAATGGGCTCGAACGAATGAACTTCGCCGTCGGGCCCCGCGTGCAGCGCCATCAGGCTTGTGTACCAGCCGAAATTGGCTCCGACGTCGATACACGTGTCGCCGGGCGAGATCAGGCGGGACATGATCTCGGTCAGTACGGTCTCGAATTCGCCTATGAAAAAAACGCCTTCCTGCATCTTACTCGTCAGATCGACGAGAAATCTGCGGCCGTCATGAATCCGGACAGACAACGACCTGTGCGGCTCTGTGCAAATGCGAAGAGCTGCCTGATAGAGACGATATTTCCCTTTTTTAATGGGGGTGTTAAAGGTGTAGAGCCGAACGAGCCGAAGGAATGTTTCCTCGATCTTTTGCCTCATACGGTTCGGCCTGATTGATGTTAAGCGGCCTCGACGGCCGAGCGAACGCGGCGACGATCTCGGCCTCTTTCGCGTCCCAATCGCCTTCGATGCCGAGCCCGGAGGCGTTCTTATGCCCGCCGCCACCAAAGCCTTCGGCAACCTTGGCCACATTGATGTCGCCCTTGGAACGCAGGCTGGCGCGGTATTTCCCGTCGCTGATCTCGCGCATATAGACGACGGCCTGAACCTCTTTTGCCGCGAGCGGAATATTCACAAAGCCATTGTTATCGCCGTCGATCGACGCAGCCGCGTCGCCCATCTCAAGCGTCTGCCGAAGCATCGCGACCTTGCCAGATTCGTCTCGGCGGACCGTGGCGAGCACCTGTCGCATTAATTCGATCCGCGACCACGGATAGTTGTAATAAACAGCTTCGCCGATCTCATACGGTTTGGCACCGGCCCTGATAAGCTCGGAGGCCACCTTTAGCGTGCGATCGGATGTATTCGGGAAATGGAAGGAACCTGTGTCGGTTACGAGCGCCAAATAAACACACTCGGCGATCTCTTTTGTGATCTTGCCGCCGATAGCCTTACAGAGGTTGTAGATCATCTCGCCAACGGCCGATGCTGTCGAATCGATCCAATTGATCGAACCGAAATGCTCGCTCGTCGCGTGATGGTCGATATTAATGGTGAATTGCTTGTCGAGTCCGTCAATGCCGGGCCGGTCGATGTCGGAGCATTCAATGACGAAAACCGCGTCGTAATGCCCGTTGACATGCCTGACATCTTGTATCTCGCCAGCTCCGGGCAGACTACGATAGGCGGGCGGCACATCGCCGCGTACTATCACGTCGGCGTCCTTGCCAAGTGACCTTAGCAGCCAGTAAAGGCCGAGGGACGAACCGACACCATCGCCATCAGGTTTGATGTGCGTCGTGATCGCAAACTTGCTCTTGCTTTCAATTAACTCAACTACTTGGCTTAACACAGTTAAAAAGGTGAATTACGAGAGATGCGAGCTTGGGGAGAAACTCGCCAAATCGCATTGTACCACTTTCACCTTGTCATCCTTCTTCAATTTCATCCCCGGTCGGGGGCTTGATCTCGAGGGTCCCGAGGACCTCGCTCACACGCGAGGCATTTTCTTCAGCGGTGTCACGCACAAAATGAAGGTGCGGTGCGTGCCGCAGATCGAGATTCATCGCGACCTGTTGCCGGACGAACGTCGATGCATGTCGCAAAGTTTTCAATGCGGTCTCGATCTCGTCCTCGCCGCCCCGAATGAGAACGTAAACCTTTGCGTCTCGCAGGTCCGGGCTGACGCTGACATCAGTGACCGTGACCGTCTCAAGCCTCGGGTCGTCAAGCTCAAAGCCGACGACCTCAGCTATATCTACTTTCAAACTCTCGGCTAAACGCTCCGGCCGTCTCATAAAAACTAAAAGTTAAAAACTAAAAGTTAAGAGGTTCTTCAGCTTTTCACTTTTAGTTTTTAGTCCTTAACTGCTAGAGCTCCGTCGCCGCGATCTTTTCAATGACAAACGCCTCGATCTCGTCGCCGATCTTGATGTCATTGAAATTCACGAGGCTGATGCCGCATTCGAAGCCATTCTTGACCTCGTTGACGTCGTCCTTGAACCGTTTGAGTGCCGCGATATCGCCTGTCCATGCCACGACGCCATCGCGGATCAGGCGGGCCTTGGCCTGTCGCTTGATCAAGCCGTCGGTAACGCGGCAGCCGGCGATGGTACCGATGCGCGAGACCTTGAATATTTCCTGCACGACGGCCTTGCCGAGAACCGATTCCTTCTCGATCGCATCGAGCATGCCGATCATCGCGGCCGTGATCTCTTCTTCGATCTTATAAATGATCGAGTGCAGGCGAATATCGACGTCTTCCTGACGAGCGACATCGGCGGCGCGAGCTTCGGGCCGGACGTTAAATCCGATAATGACGACGGCCGTTCCGGTCTCTTCCGTTTGCGTGGCCGAGGCGAGCAAAACGTCGGATTCGTTTATGGCACCAACGCCGGCACGAATAACGCGGACCTTGACCTTCTCGGTGGATAGTTTTTCGAGCGTGCCCTTGAGCACCTCGACGGAACCCTGAACGTCAGCCTTAAGGATAACGAGCAGTTCCTTGATCTCGGCCATACCAAGCGATTCGATACCGCGTTTGGTTGTCTTGAGCATCGCTGCCTGACGCGCGTGCATCTGCCGTTGCTGGGCGATGTCCTGCGCACGTTCGACGTTAGCCACGACCTGGAATGTGTCGCCGGCCTGCGGCACGCCCTGCAGACCGAGTATTTCGACCGGAGTCGCGGGACTCGCTTCTGTCACACTCTCGCCGCGGTCAGAGAACATTGCTCGGACCTTGCCCGAGAACTGGCCGACAATGAACGGATCGCCGACATGCAGTGTTCCCTGCTGGACCAGTGCCGTGGCAACCGGGCCGCGGCCTTTGTCGAGTTTGGCTTCGAGGACGACGCCGGACGCTCGCCGCGTCGGGCTCGCCTTGAGTGCTAATATGTCAGCCTGCAACAGCACCGTCTCAAGCAGCGTGCTGAGATTTTCCTTATTCTTGGCTGAGACCGGCACCATTTCAGTGTCGCCGCCCCAGTCGGTTGGCTGCAGGCCCAGGCCTGCAAGGCCTTGCTTGACCTTGTCGGGATTGGCTCCGGGCTTGTCGATCTTGTTAATGGCAACGATCATGGGGACGCCGGCGGCTTTCGAATGGTCGACGGCCTCGATCGTCTGAGGCATCACACCATCGTCGGCCGCAACCACGAGAATGACGATGTCTGTAGCCTTGGCGCCGCGGGCACGCATCATCGTGAACGCTTCGTGACCCGGCGTGTCCAGGAAGACAACGCGTCGCGGTTGGTCAGGGTTATCGGCGTTTGGCACCATTACGCTGTATGCACCGATATGCTGCGTAATACCGCCCGCCTCGCCCTCGGCGACGTTCTTCTCACTCTCTCGGATCGCGTCGAGCAAGCTGGTCTTTCCGTGGTCGACGTGTCCCATTACGGTCACGACTGGAGCACGCGTGAGTTCTACATCGTCGGCGTCCGCTGCGATGAGTTCTTCGAACTCTTCCTCAATGACCATCTCCTCGAACGGCACAAAACTCAGGTCGATGCCGTATTCGAGGGCCATCTCGGTAGCCATCTTTTCGCCGATCGGCTGATTCAAGGTGGCAAATACGCCGCGTTTGATCAGCAACTGCACGATGTCGCGCGGCGTGATACCGAGGGCCTCGGCAAACTCACGCACGGTCGCGCCCTCGACGAGGCGGACGGCCTTGAGATTTTCGGGATCAACGGCCCCAACCTGATCGAGGATCCGTTCCTCGATCGACCTTTTCTGCGGCGTGTCCAGGTCGCGCTCCGCAAATTTACCTTTGTCTTCGGGCCGTCCACGGCGGCCACCCGAACGTCCGGGCCGGCGACGATTATCCGCCGGCGGCGTATAGGTCATCTGCGGCGCGGCGGTCTCGCCCGGCGTTCCGCGAAACTGTGGACGAACACCCTCGGCGAGGCTGCCTGTCTTGGTCGGCGCGTCGTTGACCAGACGGTCGCCGGCCTTGATCCCGCGTTTTATCGCGTCGGGACTAAGCGTAAGCTTTTTGACAGTCGTGCCTGTCGGTGAAGCAACTGGCTCGGCCGGTGTCTCAGCCTCCGGCTCAGGTGCGGGCTCGGGAACCGCTGCCGGCGTTTCCGCGACCGGTTCGGCGACGGGTTCCTCGACTTTTGACCTGACAAGCCGCTTGACCCCCGATTTTTCGGGGACGGGCTCCGGGGCCGCTTCTGGTTCCGGTTCGGAAACGGCCTTTTTCGCGAGCTTCTTGACCTGAGGCGCAGGTGCCGCCGGTTCCTCTACCACCACTGGTGTCTTCTTCTTGACTACTGGTGCGGGTTCGGTAGGAACTTCGACAACAGGCTCAGCGACTGGCTCGGCTTGAGTCTCCTCGACTGGCTTTGCCGATTTTTTGATGACCTTAATGCCACGTTTTGGTGCAGCCTCGGTCTTGGGAAAATATTTGCCACGCACCTTTTCGGCAACCTCAAAGGTGACGGTATTTGACGCCACGCTCACGTCGATGCCTTCGCGGCGCAGGTCTTCCATGACACGTTTTGTGTCCTGTTTTACCTCGCGTGCCAGGTCATAGACCCTTATGCTGCCTTTGCCAGTTGCCATATTCGAATCGTCGACGCCGCAATTGCGGCTAGTTTACACTTCTTCGGTCTTGTCGGGCTCGCCTTCTGCGGCGGCTTCCGCATCGTCTGCCTGCGGCTCGGATGACTCATCAGCCACCTCGACCGCTTCCTCTGCCGGAGATTCAGCTTCCGGTTCTGCCGGGTCGTCGACAACTTCTTCAACCACAGGTTCGTCAGCCGCCGTTTCTTCGACGGCCGTGGTCGCTTCAGTCTCGGGTTCGGCTGCGGGCTCTGCACCTTCGGCTGGTTCCGCCTCTTCTGCTTCCTCGGTCTCGATGCCCATCTCGACGTTACGGGCCTTTACGATAGCGGCAGCAGAGGCCTTTATCGACTCGGCCTCATCGAGACTGACATCAAGCGAATCGACAAGATCGTCAACCGACGCAGCGGCGAGCTTCTCAACATCATCGATCCCCTTCTCGGCCAGCGTGTCGGCCTGCGTCGCGGTAACGACTTCGAGAGCGGTGATCGGCACAGCCTCGCCCGAGGCCATCATCTTGCCCATCTGCTTAGCGATTTCCTGCTTGAGCAGTTCCTCGCTGACGATCTTGATCTCCCAACCGACGAGGCGTGTCGCAAGGCGAACATTCTGTCCTTTCTTGCCGATAGCAAGGCTGAGCTGGTCCTCACCAACGATGACCTCCATCAGTCGGTTCTCGATGTCCGTAATGCGGACCTGCGAGACCTTGGCCGGTGAAAGAGCGTTTGCGGCAAACACCGACGGCTCGTCCGACCACTCGATAATGTCTATCTTCTCGCCGCGTAGTTCCTTGATGATCGCCTGCACGCGCGAGCCCTTCATACCGACGCACGCGCCGACCGGATCGACATCCTTTTCGTTGGAGGTGACGGCGATCTTGGCACGGTCGCCCGGCTCTCGAACGGCCGATTTGATGACCACCGTCTCGTCGTAGATCTCAGGCACTTCCATCTCGAACAACCGCTTGATCAGTTCGGACGAGGCCCGCGAGCAGATGATCTGCTGGCCCTTAAGCTCTTTAGATACATCAATTATGGCGACACGGATGCGTTCGCCCTGATTCCACATCTCGCCGCGTGACTGTTCGCGGCGGGGCACGATGGCCTCTAGATTGTTGCCAAGATCGACGATCATATCGCCGCGCTCAAAGCGTTTGACTGTGCCGTTGATCAGTTCGCCCTTGCGGTCGACATACTCATCGTAAACCTTCTCGCGAATCGCCTCGCGGACCTTCTGGACAAGGATCTGTTTCGCCGTCTGAGCGGCGATGCGGCCCATCTCTTCACGCTCAAGCGGGATCAGCAGCGTATCGCCGATCTCTACCTCGTCGCCGGCCAATTCCTGTGCATCGGTCAGCGAAAGTTCGCTGAGGGGATCTTCGACCTCCTCGACGACGGTCTTCTCGGCCGAAACCTCGATGTCACCTTCCTCTTGGTTCCACTCGACCTGAACGCTGTCGCCGGTTTTGTCTTTGAACTGTTTGCGCGCGGCGGCTCGGACAGCGTCCTTCATAGCCTCAATGACCATATCTCGGTCAAGGCCCTGCTCGCTGCACAAAAGATCAATACTTTGTCCTATGGATGATGTCATAACACCCTTCCGCTCGTTCGCTTATCCATATGTTTCACCGTCGCGGATCACCGCCCGCCAAATTCCTTGCTCAGGTCTATTTTCAGATTCGCCTTGGCGATATCGCCAAAATTGACCGTCATCGGCCCTCGTCCTCGTTCGTCGATCGATACTGTGTCACCATCGACGCCCGTGATCGTCCCGACGAAGGTCTTGAGGCCGTCGATCTCGACGTTGGTCTTCAGCTTCGCGAGCTTGCCGACAAACCGCTCAAAATCCTTGATCGAGTAGAGTTCCCGTTCGATACCCGGGCTCGAAACCTCAAGAACGTACCTGACCGGTATTACGTCTTCGGCGTCGAGGACCTCTTCGACCGCGTGTGAGAACGCCGCACAATCGTCTAACGTGACGCCGTTCTCCTTGTCAATATAGATCCGCAGGATAATGTCTCGGTTCGTTCCGGCCGTCTCAACGTGTACAAGCTCGGTACTCGCATCAGCGGCGACTTTAACTGCGATCTCCATTACGCGTTGGGCTATTCCCTTCTTGTCCATAGCTTTTCAACGCAAAAGAAAAAGTGGGTGCGAACCCACTTAGGCCATCCCGCGCATCTCAGCAAACAAGTAGTATAGAGGAATGAACGGGTGATTTGCAAGCCTTGATCACATACGAAGGAACGCCGAGCGTGCCACGCCAATAATGCCTGCGTTGTCGCCGAGTTCACCGCGGCCGATCCGAGCACGGGCCGCAGGGGCGGGATAGGAACGCTTGTGGATCTCGTCCCTTAATGAAGGATAAAAGGCATCCCACGCTGCTGAGGCTCCGCCGCAGATGACGATCGCATCCGGATTGAGCGTATTAATGAGGCCCGCGAGGACGATGCCCAGATAGCGTCCCATCGATGTGAATACGGCCGCAGCCCGTTCATCGCCGTTTTTCCACTCCGTATAGATGTCCTCCGAACTTTCTCTGATCAGCCCGTTCTCACCAGCCATCCGGACGATCGCGGTCGCCGACGCATATTGTTCAATACAGCCGCGGCTGCCGCACTTGCACGGGTTCCCGTCAGGCTCGACCGTAAAATGGCCGAGCTCGCCGGCCGAACCGTCGGGGCCACGGTGAGCTTCGCCATTCAGAATGATACCGCCTCCGATCCCGGTGCCGAGCGTCACGCAGATCGAATCACGCGCGTTGTGCGTCGCCCCTATCCACGCTTCCCCGATGGCGGCTGCTGTCGCATCGTTTTCGACCGTCACCGGCAGGCCGAACACCTTTAAGAGTTCAGTTTTCAGATTCATGCCGGTGACGCTCGGCAGGTTGGGCAGTTTGGTGAGGACTCCGTCAAAATCCTTCGCCGCCGGCGCCGGAGCTGTCGAGAGCAACGGCGTCGTACGTCTGGCCTACCAGTTCGCCAGCCATCGTCCGAACCAGTTCGATGAGCCTGTCCGGCGATACAGCCTCGGGACACGCCGCTTGATGACCGGCGAAACAATGCGACCGTTCTTCATCAACGACCGCAAGGCGCAAGTGTGTGCCGCCAATATCGCCTGCAAGAACGTTCTCGTCATGGCTTCTTTGGACTGTCCGCCTCCGCGACATTCTTATATACGTCCTCAAATTTCGCGTAACCGTCCTTGATCACCGTGTCCATAAGGTTGGCCTTATCGACGGAGGTGACCTCAAGAAGTATCGCGGGGATCTCTTTTTTGATTGCATCATTCATGAACGGCTTGGTCTCCAGTTTCTCCTTGCGTGCAAGTTTGATGGCCGATTCGACGGCCATCGTAGCCAGTGGAATGATCGGCTTGTAAACCGTCATCGTTTGTTTGCCCTCGGCGATGTTCTGCAGCGCTTCCAGGCCCGCGTCCTGCCCCGTGACGAGAACCTTGTCCGCAAGGCCGCGCTTTGTGAGGGCCGAGATGACGCCGCCGGCCATTCCGTCATTCGAGACGACAAAGGCGTGAATATTGTCATTGTTCTGCGTCAGCGCGTTCTCAGCCATTTTGAGGGCCTCTTCTGGCTTCCAGTCGACAATGAAATTGTCCGCAACAATATTGATATCCTTTTTGTCTATAGACGGCTGGAGCACCGCGAGCTGCTCCTTTTTCATAATGACGGCATTGTTGTCGGTCGATGCGCCGTAAACCATTACGTAGTTCCCTTTAGGTACTTTCGCAAGCGCGTATTCAGCGATCTTGCGTCCGATGACAGGCACCTGATGCGATATATAAACATCGATCTTGTCCGAATTGATCAGCCGGTCGTAGCTAATCACGGGGATGCCCTGCGCCTTGGCCTTATCGACCATTGACGCGGCTTGGGTCGCATCATGCGGAGCGATCACGAGAACATCGATGCCTTTGGTAAGCAGATTGTCGACGTCGTTCGCCTGCTTGTCGGCCTTGTTGTCCGCGATCGTCACTTCACAATCGACGTTCATCTTTGCGCAGTGGGCCTTAAAGGCATCGTGGTCGCGCTGCCAGCGCTCTTCCTTAAGCGTGTCCATAGCAAAACCTATTCGGATACGTTTTTCAGCGGGGGCCTGGCCACAGCCCCAAACGAACATCAGCGATACGATCAACAGCCCCAGCGTGGTTTTCATAGCTTTCGAGTCTCCCCGGCAAACATATCTCGATTTTGATTTTGAGCAAATTAGAACAGAAAACGCGCTTCAGGGCAATTATGTATTATTGCCCGCTTTTTTTTTACTTTTTTTGCGTTTTGTGTTTGAAAGGTTACCGAGATGTGTTATAAATATCTATCAAATCTAAGCTTAGGAAGTTGGATAAGCTCGGGAGAGGATATTCTTCACTTTTACACCGTATCCGCCGTGATTCATTGACATCACACCGCGATTCGTGTAAAAGTTTGAAAGGTTTGATTTTCGAAATCATATATTCGGGTCTGAACAAAGGAGAACTATGAATACCAAACTGTGGATTCAGAAAGCGGTCTCAACGGGACTGATGGTCGCACTGATCGCGACCTATTCGATGGTAACGCTTGCCAGTACGGGCAAGGCTGTTGGGGAACTGATCGTTAACGGAAGCGATGATACGTCTTTTGTAATGGTAAACGGCGAGCCGGCAAAGAGCGGCCGCACCGTTTTTTCGTCCAGCACGATCACCACACCCGAGAGTTTTGGCGCGACCGTCAATCTTGGCAAGGTCGGACGCATCTCGCTGGCAGCTAACACCACGTTTGCATACAACGTCGAGGGCGAATCCGTCTCCGGCGACCTGACGGCAGGAAGCATTACAGTTCTCAATGCCGCAACTGGTGTCAATGTTAAGACCCTCACCGGTGACACGGTCACCGTAAACGCGGGCGAATCAGCCAATGCGGCCACTGCTGGCAAGCAGACAACAAAGAAAAACGGTGCTAACTGGCTTCCGTGGGCATTGGTCATCGGAGGTGCGCTGAGTCGTCCTCATTTGGACCGCCGCCAAAGGCAACGATTCGAATTTTGGCGGTAGCGCTACCACAGTCAGCCCGGTCCGCTAGATTCATGGCATTTATTCGGCACGATCGATAACGATCGATGGCCTTGCTCGATAGGATTGATTCAGGAGGAATGATTTACATGCTTGGCAAAAATATAGTTCGCAAGTCGGTCACAACATTTACCGCTGCTGCAGTTTGGTGCGTTTATTCGATGGTCGCGTTTGCGATGCCGGCGGACATCTCCGGCGTCATAACGGTCAGCGGCCAGGTCACGGTTAACGGCCAGCCCGCGGTTTCGGATTCCACGATCGTCTCAGGCGCGGTGATTGCGACCGGCGACGGATCGACCGCAACCATCAGCATGGGCAAGGTCGGCCGCATCGAGGTCGGTGCCAATTCGAACGTGACACTTCAATTTACCGACACCAGCATCATCGCGATGCTGTCCGAGGGCAAAGCCCGCGTGGCCAATGGTGCAGGTATTGCCGCTACCGTCACGACCAAGCATGCTACGGTGATCGCTGATTCGAGCCAGGCGGACAATTTTCTCGTTGAGGTCGAATGTTCGCACACACACGTCGATACGGCATCGGGCCTCGTGACAATGCGTCAGGGTTCGAGCGACCAACAGGTCGCGGCCGGCACGACCGCTACGGCGGGCAGCCTCGTTCAGACCGGCTGCAAACCGTGTCTGCGTCCTAATTCGACCCCCGGACCGTCCATCGCCGGATTCCCGTGGCTGATCCTTCTCGGAGCAGGTGCCGCGGCAGTGGCAATTTTCCTCGGCGGCGGAGGCAACACCAATACATCGGGCGGCCCGATCATTGTCAGCCCGACTCGTTGATCTTGTAATAGTTTTCCTATCTTTGCGGGTCATGTTGCCTAACGTGGCCCGCATTGTTTTGCCTGAACTCCGCATATATTCATCCTTTCTTTCTTTGGGGTATTGATTGATCCATGCAAATAGCAGTAATTGGTACAGGTTATGTGGGCCTGGTAACTGGCACATGCTTCGCCGAGTTTGGCGTTGATGTTACATGTGTCGACGTTGACCGCGAAAAGGTCGAGAAGCTTCGCAACGGCGTAATTCCGATATACGAACCCGGTCTCGACAAATTGGTTGAGAAGAATTCCGCCGCCGGACGGCTTCACTTCACCACCGATGTCGCTGAGGCGGTCCAGTCTGCCCAGGTAGTCTTTCTCGCCGTGGGCACGCCGCCAAAGGATGATGGCTCCCCTGACATGAGCTATTATCAGCAGGCGGCAAAAGATGTGGCCGGCGCAATGAATGGCTATAAGGTGCTAGTGACTAAATCTACCGTTCCCGTCGGCACGGGCAACTGGCTACGCGAATTCGTCACCGCTAATCTCGCCGTTGACACCGAATTTGGCGTCGCATCGAATCCGGAATTCCTTCGCGAGGGAGCGGCCATCGAGGATTTTATGCGACCCGACCGCGTCGTCGTCGGCAGTAACGAGGATCGCGCGATCGAAGTGATGAAAGAGCTCTACCGCCCGCTCTATCTGATCGAGACTCCGGTCGTGATCACGTCGCTCGAAGCGGCGGAACTCATCAAATACGCCGCAAACGCATTTCTAGCGACCAAGATCACTTTTATCAATGAGATCGCTAACCTCTGTGACGCTATCGGCTGCGACGTTCACGACGTGGCCCGCGGAATGGGCATGGATAACCGCATCGGACGAAAGTTTCTGCATCCGGGGCCGGGCTACGGCGGCTCCTGCTTCCCCAAAGACACGCGCGCTCTGACAACGGTCGCCGATCAGTTCGGTGTCGAAACCCGCATCGTTGATGCCGTGATCGATGCCAATGACAGGCAGCGTGAGGCGATGATCCCGAAGATCGAGAAGCTCGTCGGCGGGCTCAGCGGTAAAAAGATCGGCATCCTTGGCCTGTCGTTCAAACCCGAGACCGACGACATGCGCGAATCGCCCGCGATCGAAATTATCAACGGGTTGATCGGCCGAGGGGCCACAGTTCGAGCCTACGATCCGGTCGCGATGGATGAGGCGAGGCACTCGCTTCCCGAATATCGATTACGCGACGGACGAATACGGTGCGATCGACGGGGCCGATGCCCTTGTGATAATTACGGAATGGAACCAGTTCCGAGCTCTCGACATGGAAAAAGTAAAGCAACTGCTCGCTTCGCCAAAGATCGCCGATCTCCGCAACATCTACGAGCCCGACGATATGCGGGCACTCGGCTTTGAATACGTTGGCGTAGGCAGATAGACTCTTCGCAATGGGACTCACCTCAACAGTACTGGTCACCGGCGGTGCTGGTTTTATCGGATCGAATCTGGCGGAAGCTCTGATCGCCGATGGAGCCAAGGTCCGCATCATCGACAATTTTATCACGGGCTTTCGCGAGAACCTCGACGAGATCGCCGGCGATTTTGAATTCATCGAGGGCGACATTACTGATGACGCAGATGTTGACCGGCAATAGAGGGCGTTGAGATCGTCTTTCATGAGGCGGCATTGCCCAGCGTACCCAGATCCGTCGAGGACCCGGCCGAAACGCATCGCATATGTGCCGACGGAACATTCAAACTGCTCGATGCGTCCCGCCGAGCCGGTGTCAAACGCTTTATCTACGCGGCGTCGAGTTCGGCTTACGGCGACCAGCAGACGCTGCCTAAGGTCGAGACGATGCGTACCGAACCGCTGTCGCCCTACTGCTGCCGCGAAACTCGTCGGTGAGCTTTATTGTCGGGCGTTCAACAACGTCTATGGACTCGAAACGTTCTCGCTTAGGTATTTCAATGTCTTTGGGCCCCGCCAGAATCCGTCATCGATGTACTCCGGCGTGATCTCGCGGTTCATCGACGCCCTGATGAAGAACGAACAGGCAGTGATATTCGGCGACGGCGAACAATCGCGCGATTTCACCTATATCGCGAACGTCGTCGATGCGAATATCAAAGCCGCACAAACGACGAAGGGCATTGGCGAGACGATGAACGTCGCCAACGGCGACCGCATCACACTCAACGAATTATTCGGTGTTTTAAAGGAGATCACCGGCCGTGCCGATGCGGAGGCGCAGTATCAGCCGCCCCGCAGTGGCGACGTCAAACACTCGCAGGCGGACAACTGCCTCGCCGTCGAATGCCTCGGTTATCAGCAGCTTGTTGGTCTGGAAGAAGGCCTGCGGCGAACCATCGACTGGTGGAAGACGAGCCGATTTGCGAAATAATCGCTATTTCGGGATCGAAAAGAGGTCATCACCTACTGCCTGATTGACCGTGACGTCTCTCGTCTTGAAATTCGCATACGCTGTGATCGGGCCGAGATCGAACCGCTGCGAATACTTCTTCGGTACAGTAATTCCCTCGACCACGATCATCTCATCGATCTCAACCGAGGTCGTCGCCGTACGACCCATCACCTCATAGGCTGACTCGTACCACTTGATCTGACCCGTTTTTTCGTCAACAAAGAAATCTGTATAAAAGCCGTCAGGCGTCGTTATCCGAAAGCCCTTTCGCTTCTTTTTGCCCTCAGCCGGCGGCCCGATCACGTAACCGGTCTCGCCGATCTTTGGCAACAGCGGGAATCCGAGGCTCGTCATCGGCGGCAGCTGATAACCCGACGAGTAGAGCTGTCGTCCGTCATAGACCTGCTTGAGCGGCTGCAGCGGATTGTTCAGTTCGAATAAGTACTTTTCGCCCGACATCGCCAGCACAAAGGTCGCAGGAATGACCTGACTGGGCGTCGGCACGATATCCACCGCACCGCGTGTCACGAGCGAACGCATCTGCCTCAGTTTGTCGCCTCCATGGGCCGCGAGGGCGGCCTTGGCTGTTTCGACGAAAACGGCGTTGTCGGCCGCTTTCTCGGCCGGGGCCTGCTTACCATTAGAGGCCGTCTGAGCTCCGAGCGGTGCAAGGCATGCAAGGAACAATGCAAGAACTTGTAGGATACGGTTCATATTCGATCGAGGGCTAACAAAATGAGAAATGAAATCCGTTCACGCTTTCATCTCTCATCGAGTTTCAAAATATAAGCCCGCCGCTGCTACCAGCTAAAGCGCGCCTGGAGTTCGACCCTGCGGTTTGGCCCTGTACCGCCGCCAAATCCGCCAAATCCCCCAAAACCGCCGTTGGTCGACGTCGATTGGCCAAAGCGGCTCGACGTCAAACTGCCGATCGGATTGGCAAAGTTTACATTATTGAACAGGTTAGTGATATTCACGCCGATGTTCAGCGAATACGGGTTCTGGCCGTCGTTACCGCTTCCTCCGCCGCCACCGCCAAAGCCTCGGTGGCCGCCGCCACCGCCGCCCGGCCCTCCAGGACCAACCATCCTAATGGGACCGCCGCCGGGTCCGCCGCTGCCTTGACCCGGCGCCTCCACCGGAGCTTTTTTTCCCCCAAAGCCGAATGTCCTGCCTATCCGCATGTTAACCGAAAAGAACGACGGTCCGACGCCGTAGTTTCGTGGAATTATCGCCGACGGATCGTTGCTGCCGATATCGCAGAATGACGATGTGATATTCAGTTCGCTACACCGGTCGCGGAGTTCGCCGAAAGTGGGCCGCTCCGTCGTCACGCCGTCACCGTTAAGATCCGTACCACGCGTAATGTTGAACGGCCGTCCCGAGAACGCAGTGATGAACGGGTTCACTGTAATGCCCCACGGCATCGCAATATTGCCGCCCAAAATAAAGTTGTGCCGGATATCGAACGACGCCCGTCCGTACTCGCCCGACAGGTCATAACTATACGCCGGATAGCTAAATGCTCCGTCGGAATCGCCTTTCGTAAAACCGATACGGTAGTTGCCGAACAGCGAGTACTTCGGGCTGATCATCGTCCGGAAGTTCACGATGAACATGTTCTGCAGGATCTTCCCCGTCGACTCGAACTGCTGAATGTTGCCCTTCGTTGGGTCAGGTCTCGGGGCCAAATTGCAGCCGACGCCGGTTGGGCAGATCGGGGCATTAATATTCCGCGATCTGAACATGTCCTGGATCTTCGACGAGACAAAGAACGCCGCCAGCGTCGTCTTTGCCGGCAGTTGCCGCTCGACTCCGAGCGCTCCTTGTATGGTGTAGGGCGTGCGAATGTCGCCGTCGATCACCCGGAGCGTGCTACGACGCCGGCAGAACGGCAAGGATCTGTTGTGCTGTCGGAACGTTTGTTACGCCGTTCGCTGTAAATACCGGCTGAGCCAGCAGCGCCAAGGCCGCCGCCCGCAGGACCGGATTCGTCTCGTTGGCACTTACGAGCAGGTTGAGCTGCGAAATGCCGTCAAAACGCGCGGCTTGCAGCGTCAGGT
>CAVQUD010000022.1:0-7670 GCA_963716755.1 Blastocatellia bacterium | reverse complement strand
CGACCTGCGAAATGTCCGTCCGGTGCGGCGAGAGGATAGGGAGTTTAGTTTGTGACGGTTGCTGGTGGTGAAAGGAAAATAGCTTCTTTTTTTGCCGTTTTAGCGGTAGAATCGTCTGCATGACGAACGAAGGCGAGATCACATACCAGTCAGTCCTGTCGCGCCTCAGCCGAATTCCGGCGGAGTCGCTGCCTGAGATCGACGCGTATCTTGAGACCTTTGTCCCTGAAAACGGAAGCAAGGCCAGCAACCGTGAGGCTGTAATGAGCCTTGCCGGCAGTTGGGGCGAGATGACCGACGAGGATTTTCAGGCGTTTCTTCACGAAGCCCGCCGGAGCGGCAGCGAAGCCTTTGACCGTGACGTAAGTCTATGAAGCCCGCCCTTCTCGACACCGACACGGTGTCATATTTCTTTCGCAACAATGAAGCGGTCGTAACGAAGGTCGACGAATACTTGCAGGAGCATGGATTCATCTACCTGAGCGTGGTGACCTACTACGAGATCCTAAATGGCCTCTACTTCAAAGACGCCCGGAATCAACTCGCCCAATTTGAGCGTTTCGCCCTTCTCAACCGCATCCTGCCGTTAACTCCTGAGATCGCCAAGAGATCGGCCGAGATATTCGCCGACCTGAGAGCCAAAGGCCAGCCTATCGGCCACAACGACGTCCTCATCGCCGGAACCGCCATCGCTTACGATCTTCGTCTGATCACAAATAATCAACGCCACTTTTCGAGAGTCGAGGGTTTGGATATCGACAACTGGACGTAACATTTTCCGTTCTCCGTTATCAGTTATCCGTTGTTCCCCGTTCTCATTGGTCACTTGTCACTCGTCACTGATCAGCATGTTCCAGAACTCGCGGGGCGAGAGAATCGGGAGGGGCGCGTCGGTCGCGACGCTGAGGAGGTCGTTGTCGCCTGTGACGAGAACATCTGAGCGGCCGGCGACGGCGGTGGCGACGATCCAGCGGTCAGCCTTGTCACGTTCGGGCACTGCGGCGGGTTTGGCGGGCTTTGGGACGATCTCGATGCCGTCGAAGACGGCTTCTGCCGCCGCTATCGCGTCGTCGGGGAGTTTAAGTTTGTTCTTGAGAGTCCGCCGAAGTTCGGTTAGATGAACGTCGCCGATGACGAGGTCGTGTTCGGTCAGACAAACACGCATCACGTCGGCACAGAGCCCGCGCGTTGCGAATGCGGCGACAAGGACATTCGTATCCAGGCAAACTCTCATGAATTGCCACTAGCTTTAGCTAGTGGTCAAAGGCATTAGGATCCTGGGCTTTAGCCCAAAGCCTGCAGCCGCGGACAGGACAATGTCTATCGAGGTTTGGCTAAAGCCAAGATCTGTGTGGCCCGCTTACCACGCTCTAAAGAGCGTGGCAATTCATCATGATCCTTCGACACACTGTAGCTGCGAAGGGCCCAGCCTAGGAGACAACTTTGAAAACGTCCTCATCGGTCAGCAGCCCTCGGGCGCCGGCAAGGGGCATGATCCGCTCGCGGGCCTCTTCGAATTGCAGCAACGCCATCTGCCGCCGAAGCGCGTCACGGACAATATCACTCCGCGTCCGCCCCGACCTCTTAGCCAACCGCCCCAACTGCCTCCCCACCGCCTGATCGATCCGTATTGTCAGCGTAGAAGTTTTCATGTATTACATTGTAACACACGCTCGTTAACGATAAATCGTCCCTACTCGTCACTCGTAACTTGTCACCCGTCACTTCAAATCGGACTTGGAATTTGGAACTTGGAACTTGGAACTATGAACGCATTCGACTATCAAATCGGAAAATTAGTGAGTTACTTCAAAAGTCTAATAAAGCCCGCCTGCTCAAAATTGTGATCATTTGTCAGTGCTTCGGTCATGCCATGTTCTTCCATAACGACGAAACTTGAACAATCGACAAGGCTCCACTTCTTATCTTCCCGCGATTGGAAAGGAAATCCCACGCACGATCATCCAAGCCTTCATCAATGTGAACGATGTCGACCAATGCCGACGTTTTGATGCTATTGACGAAAGCAATGACCGCCTGACGCGGTGTGCGAAACGGGCTTGTGAGAAGAGCGACAGTTTCCGCAATTATATAGCTCGTTGTTACGAGACGAGTGCCTTGTTTTCGGATGTCCTTGTAGATCGATTCGGCCTGGGCGTGAAAGAGATCGTCACGGATGAAACAAACTTGCCCAACCCGAAGTATCGACAAATAGCTTGCTCATTCCTTTTCACGCACATCTCCCGCATTAACTGCTCACCAATATATTTGTCGTGGTTCAGCCCCAAATCAGGAATACCACTGCTAAATCCGCCGATAAACTCGTCGAGCGGGTCAGGGATATCCTCTGGCGAAGGAACGGCCAGTTTCTCGATAGCGATCTCTTCGACCTCCTTCCCGCTTTTCGCCGCCTTCTCCACCAAGGTCCGGTAGGTATTCTCAGGTATTTCCAATGTAAGCGAATGTGTCATACAACCACCTCTCTATCGCATTTTATCACGATTTATTAAGTGCCTGTGACGCGAATCATGCCCGCAACCCGCACGATCTACAATACCCCCGCCCGAATAACATGTCTCTTAAACAAGTGCTCAACACTTACTGATTCGCGGACGCTTCATTATGTTCCCTTTCGGGTCGATGTAGTTATGGTTAATACACGATGCCTGACGGTACTTCTGGTCACCAAATTTCAGAGAGTGGAAGTATTGATCGTGGGCTCCAGACTGCGTAGCAAGTTGAATATCGAGATAGCCGTTAGTTCTAGTTTTTCTTTTCGACACGGAGATTGAACCATTGGTCGGTTCGGCGACTAACTGCCGCCACTCATTTTCTTTTTTTTGATATATCCAAGAAACACAACCACTCGATCCGCAGACGCCCATACTGAAACTCGCTTCGACAATATATTCTGTCACGCCATCTCCGTTCAAATCTACCGGACGGAACGTGACCTCTTTAACGAGTTTGTCGACAGTGAGAGGTTGACCATCGATTGCCTCGACACTTGTATCAATGATTCCGTCGGCGAACATTTGCTCTACAATTTGGCGCCGACTGTCTCCACGAGTCGTCGAAGTAAAGGCGGCGGCATTTGCGGCTATCTCCGCAGTTCGCATAGCATTCGCCATGGCGTTTGTAACGATTACTCGGTTCGACAGCGGTCGGATGGGAGAGTTCATTGCATTAATAACCCCATTCGAAACAGACCCTCGGCTGTAATTTATCGTAACTGTGCGGTCGAAAACTACCCCTTTCCGAAAATCGTTGTTACATCCGTGATTATTCAGTCTGCCGCACTCAAAGGATGACGTCACTTCACCATTACGCAAGAGTTCAAAGCCGTATGTGTAGCTTTCGTCATAATTGTGTACAACGAAGCGGATCTGATTGCGGCCACTAACGAGGTGACGAGTAATATCAAAAACCGCCGTGTTCGTATAAGTAACCCTTCCCACTTCAATGCCATTCACGTACACCGTGGCAACGTCGTCGACGTTGTAGACCCTCACATCATATGAATCGTTCGTCCGCTGCTGAGACGAGACATGAATCCCGGCGTTAAAAATCACGAATCCGCCCATCAAGGCCAAAGCAAAAACGCAGAACAAGATTTGTCTCATAGAATCGATCTCCTTCTTCATTTTGATCAAGGTATTAATTGCTCGTCGCGAGTTTCGCGGGTTCGCAGTTTTCAAACGTCCCGCGCTTGATTTCCATTTTCCTATTCTTCGCTCGGAATGAAGAGCGAAAAGGACGCTAATGACAACATTTCTTTCGTCCGGTTATTCATAACCTTGTCCGGGATTTTTAACCCATCCAAAACGCGTTCCTTTTTGGGTAATCAGTGTGCTTCCCTCAATCGTCAGAGTCGCGGTCGCCCCACGAAATTCCGGATATTCGAAGGATTGTTTTTGATCATCAGTACCATCGATCAGCGTCATCGAGACTGTGTTCCCGGCGATCGAACATTTGAACTTCCTAATACTCCCTTGCGCGACAACCGGACAAACACCGTTGTTGAAAATTTCGACCGAGTTGCGGGGATTATTTACATCCTGATAACGTCCCAAGTACTGCTTGTCGATTCGAGCACAGCCAGCCAAGGACGCCGCCATCATCAGGAACACTCCAATAGCACTTACCCTCATTCTTTCGCCCTCCTATTGCGGCCCCCAAATATATTTGCCGGACGTATCTATGTAACCAAATTTCCATCCATCACCGCTTTTAATACCGACCCAAGCCATGCCGTCGAAGAAATTGTCTGGCGTCATCGAATTGCGGGTCAATTTTGAACTTGCCTTCTCTATCGATAGGTTTTCTCTCATCACGGTCTTGATTTGCAGCTTCGGGAACGCACTAATAATAGAGCAGGCTTTCGCTGCCCGGGTCAATGGCGAAGGCATATCGAATGCGGAATGCGGAACATTTCGATTGCGGAATTCGGATTGCGGAATTAGAGGCGGACTTGTTTTACGAGAATCACAGAGTCGATCTGGCGGAGTTGGTCGAGGGTATTTTCTTCTGCGGCCGCATCGATCTCAACCACGGCGAGGGCTTCGCCGCCTTTTTCTTGGCGGCTTAGGTAGAAGCGGCTGATGTTGACGCCGTTTTCGCCGAGGGTGGTGCCGAGGCGGCCGATGACGCCGGGGACGTCAAGGTTCTTTGTCACAAGTAGCGATTGCGAAGATGCAGGCGAGGACGCCTGCGGTCCAGTCACTACGACCTCGATGGCGAAGGTGCCGATTCGTGTGATGCGGCCTTCGCCGGTGGCGAAGACGCGGCCGGCTAGGGTTTGGGTGCCTTCGGTGGAGGTGACGGCGGTGAGGATGTCGGCGTTGGTGTCGCGGGGCGAGGTCGAGTAGCTGGTGGTGACGCCGATGCCGCGTTCTTCGGCGATGTGGAGGCGCGTTGACGACGTTGACGCGGGACGAGACGTCGCGGAGCAGGCCCGGCGAGAAAGGCCCGCGTGACCGGCGCGGCGTCGCGTTCGGCGAGTTCGCCCGTGTATTCGAGGCTGACATTCGAGATCGATGATTCATCGAGGATCTGCGCCTGAAAGCGGCCGAGGCTCGCGGCGAGATCGATGAACGGCTGCAGGGCGGCAAGCTCGCCGGCGGCCATAGCTCGGCGCGTTGACGGCCCCGCGAAGCTCGCCGTGGAGCAGGTAATCGCGCATCTGTTCGGCGACGGTCAGGGCCACGCCCTGCTGGGCTTCGGTGGTCGAAGCGCCGAGATGCGGCGTCGTGATGACGTTCTGTCTGTGCAGATAGAGGCGAGTCGGCGGGCAGCGGTTCGGTCGCGAAAACGTCGAGAGCGGCAGCCGCGACGGTGCCGTGGTCGATGGCTTCGAGAGTGCGGATCTCATCGACGAGGCCGCCGCGTGCGCAGTTCACGATGCGAACGCCGTGCTTCATTTTCGCGAAGGCCTCGCGGCCGATGATGCCCGCGCGTTTCGTCGGTCACGGGCGTGTGGATCGTCAGGAAATCGGCGGCGGCGAAGACTTCGTCCAGCGAGCCGAGCGTCGATGCCGAGCTCTTTTGCGTGGTCGGCCGCGATGAACGGATCGTAGGCGACGATGTTCATCCCCAAGCCGCGTGCGACCTGGACGACGTGCTTGCCGATGCGGCCCAGGCCGATCACGCCGAGCGTTTTGCCGTTTCAGTTCCACGCCGACGAAGCTCTTTTTGTCCCACTCGCCGGCTTGCAGTTTGGCGTGCCGCCTGCGGCACGTTGCGGGCCATGCTGACGAGGAGCGCGATGGTGTGTTCGGCGGTCGTGATCGTGTTGCCGTCGGGGGCGTTCATCACGACGATGCCGCGCGCGGTCGCGGCCTTTACGTCGATATTGTCAACGCCCACGCCCGCACGGCCGATGACGCGCAAGCTTGGCGATCGGTCCATCAACTCGGCGGTGATCTTGGTCGCGCTGCGGACGATGACGCCGTCGGCGTCCGCCATCTCAGCCGCGAGAGCTTCGCCCTCGAGCTTGGTCTTTTTGACAACGTCGATGCCCGCGTCGGTCAGCGGTTTGAGTTTGTCTTCGTTAACGTCGTCGGCGATGAAAACTTTGGGCATAGAATGCGGTAGTCGGTAGACAGTAGTCGGTAGTCAGTGATAAAACTTGTGTTGAATCTTAGCATCGGCTAATCACCATAACAAATCGGCACGAGTGCCCGCGTGCCTACCGGCTGCTGACTACTGACTACTCGCTACTAACTAATGGAAGTCTTCCTCTACAGAAAAGGCTCGGACAAGGTCGAGGAGGGCTTTACGCAGAACGAGCTGCCCGACGCTGCTGGCGGACGAGACGAATGTCGTCTGGGTCGATCTGCAAGGGCGAGACGGACGGAACAGCTCGAGGAAGCTAAGGACGTGATGCTGAACGTGTTCGGCTTTCACCGCTCGTTGTCGAAGAGTGCCTTGAGACACGCCGCCAGCCGAAGATCCAGGGGTTTGAGAACTATCTTTATTTCATCGTCCACGGCATCAAGCCCGGCGAAACGAATCCCGCCAATTTTGTCACGAAAGAGCTGGACGGCTTTCTGGGCAGCAACTTTGTCGTCACCTTTCACATACAGCGGTTTCTCAGCATCAAGACCGTCAAGGAGCAGATCCGCACCACGCCGTATAACTGCACTCGCGGGGCGGCGTATCTGCTGCATCACATTCTGGACATGCTCATCGACCTGTATATGCCCATCGTCGACGATTACGACAAGGCGATCAACGATCTCGAGGACCGCGTCGTCGACATGCGAAATTCGAACAACGAGGTCCTCGGCGAGATGATGGACCTCCGGCGAAGCGTCGCCCGGCTAAAACGAATTTCGTCGCGGCAGTTGGACGTTCTGTACAGGATGTCGCACGGCGAATTTCCGCAGATCCCTAAGAACGTACTGCCGTTCTTTCGGCCATGTGCACGACCACCTGCAGCGGATCTCCGACCTCGCCGAAGGCTATCGCGACCTCGTCAGCAGCCTGTTTGATATTCACTTCGCCGTCGTCGGCAACCGCACCAACGAACGTGATGAAAACGCTCGCCGTGCTCTCGGCGATCATCCTGCCGCTGTCGCTGATCGCGGGAATTTATGGGATGAACTTCAGGCACATGCCCGAGTTGGAGACCCGATTTGGCTATTATGCGACGCTCGGCCTGATGGCACTGATCACGATCGTTCTGCTGATCTATTTCTGGCGAAGGGGCTGGATATTTCAGGGCGACGGCGATATCGTCGTCAAACCGCCGCCGTCGCCGGACGAGGATTTCGAAGAAAAGTGATCGAGAGCCCGCCGGACCTGTAGATCGCCGAGACCGAAGACACCGGCCGTCGTGTGAATTCGGCAAAGATCTCTTTCAAATTCCGTCTTCCCTTCGAATTCGATCTCTGCGAGTATTTCGGCCGGTCGCGTGTCTTTTTCGATAGCGGCGCGGCGCAGACCCGGCGAGGTACGGAATGGCGGGCGACGCCGCGGTTGAGAGTTGTATTAGGCGTTCGCGGTCGTTTTTGCTGTAGGCGTTCCAAAGTCGGGCACCGAGGGCGATGTCGTCGCGGGTGAGCCTAGTTCTTGCGTCAAAACACTCCTTTGGTCCGACGCGTTGAGTTTTCCGAATCCGCTCCAGCGATCTTCCTCGGACAGCACGGCGGGCTCGATGCGATATACCG
>CAVQUD010000021.1:0-5127 GCA_963716755.1 Blastocatellia bacterium | reverse complement strand
GCAGGCACGCGCAAAACCCTCAACAACCGTTCCGCCCCTCGCTCCCGTTACCCCCGTGCGCGAACCCTGCTATTTCCATCGAGACCCACAATGCCAGATTCACAGGCACAGACTTTACGACGTGACGCCCATCACATTTTGCGCTGTTGATAGCAAATGAAGATGTCCGGTTTTAGTAGCACATCAAATGTCCGGTTTGTGTTTGCTGCAGGAAAGGGGCGCGCCCCTTTTCTGCAGCGGGCCGTCTGAGCAGCTCACGTCGAGCAGCTGGTTTTCCATCGGCTGAATATCGGCCGATCTGCCTGGGTCCGTAGCCGATCGAGATAAAGCCGTTCAGGTGCTGATAGACGGTGACGCGGCAGCCGTCGAGCGAGGAGCGCCATATTTGGCGGTCGATCTGGAGCACCAGATTGCGATATTTGACGGTGTTGTCTCGATTAACGGTCCTCTCGGTCTGGATCGAGAAGACGCGGTCCAGATCATCTCTCAAAGAGGGCACAAAAGCTGAAGCACCAGGCTCGGCGGCTGCAACCGTGAACTTCCGGTTGAACTCGCGAATATAGCTTCTTTTCAAGAATCTGTTAGCCTCCTCAGGCGTTGATATTCCTCTGAGCCTCAGCTCCTGCGGAAGACGCCCCTGCCACGTCTTGAAGCTGCGTTCGCTGCGGCCTCGTGCCTGTGGCGAGTAAGCCGGGATCATTGTGATCCCAAGCTCGCGCAAGTGCACGTCCGACCTGGGTGAGTGTTTGTTTATCCACCGGTTCTCCTGCCTTTGGCGTCAGCCAGAAATGACTTGCACGATCAGAGTAGAGACTGCAGAAAACGCCTTCTTTTTCAACAACTTGCCTGATCCCCGTCATGACCGTCGAGGTCGATTCCGCATCGACCAGAGCGGCATAATAGATCTCGCCCGTGGCGTCATCGAGTATCACGATCAGATCGTGCCGAGCGCTCATCGCCAAACCACTGGTGATGAGACCCGTCGATATGCAGCATCATCCCCTTTAGAGGCTTTCTCTCCCGCTTTCTCCGGTGCTTCTTTCGTACGCTGTCCTTTGCTACCAGACCCGCTCCCTGCAGCAGCCCCTTGACCCACGTGTAGCTCACCTCGATCTTGTGCTCCTCGACGAGCTTCTCGTGATAGTGCTTTACATTGAGATCAAAATACTTTTCCCGATAAAGCCCCATCACCTGCTCAACCACTTCAACAGGTATCCGCTTCGGACTCGCTTTGCCTACTCGCTTGTCAAACAGCGCACTATACCCCACCTCTTCATACTTCTCTCGTATCCTCCGTAAATGCCGGCAACTGATATCTAATATCTCTGCCGCCTCTATCCAACTGATCTTCTTTGCAAACGCTCGCAATATGATCTCCTGTCAAGGCAATCGCCTTCTCCATGGCGACGCCCGGGCTTTCTTCCATAGCTTCCTTTTCCTGAAGCTATCCTCTCTCTCACCCGCCGCCGCAGAAAGCGGACATATCATCTGCTACAACAACCGGACATATGATGTGCTACTTACACCATCACATTTTAGCTTGACAGGTTATTCGATGTCATATAAGATTCCGTCCAATCAAGCAGCAGTACCGCTTCCACAAGGGGAAACACGCCGACCACGCGGCCGACGTTCTTTTTTATTACTGTATCTGGTCCGAGGAGATCCCATGCACCACTCCCGACCTTGGCACTTAATGTAGCTTGAAACCACCGCGAATATTTACGAATCCGACTCCGATTCGCGGCTTCAGGAATACACCAGGAGATAGAAATGCTCAGATTTAGTGCGCGTCCAGTCGCAGTTTCGCTGGTCTGGCTTGCCAGCATCTTCGCGATTAGCTTAAGTAGCGGTTGTGGAGATGCGGCCAGTAATAATGCCGTCGCGAACAAGCCGGCCAATAACGTAAATCATGCTGCAAATACCGCAAACATCAGCGAAGACTCCGACACCCAGCACGCCTGCACCGCCGGACCTTGTTCGACATCCCACCATCTTGAATCGGTTCAGGTGCAGCCCAGATACGGTGGTCGCGTTAGGCTTTCAGCCAACAAACACAAACATACTTCTAAACTATACCGTCTCTAAGTCGGGCACGACCGAACCCGTCCAAACTACCGATAAGAACTCGATATCCATCGTCTGTGACGACGCTAGGACAGACATCGCGATCACATACCACTTTCAGGGAACGAATAGCTCTTATCTGATTGGTTTCGGCACCAATTCGGGCACTGTCATCGCGAATCCGACGCCGATAGTGCCAAGCCCAACCACAACAACGAGGACGATCAAATATCAATTCTGGTTGTAGGAGGAATAAGAATGCGAAGAATAATCATTTTAACAAGTATCGTGCTCGCAGGATGGTGTATCGTTCCCGCTCAGCAGCCCACACCTGACAACGGTAGCGATACTCAGAAGGCTATCGAGAGCCTGGTCCGAGAAAAGGCCGCGCTAAGAAGCGAGCATTAAGCTGCTTCAGGACAAGTTAAGACTTCAAAACGAGATCGTAGAGTTAAAAAAGACAAAAGCCGATCTGGAGAAGAAGACAAGCGGGGAAACCCTTTCCCCGAAATCGGACGGAACCGCCTCAGCAACTACTTTGATCGACAAGCCTAAGGCCCTCCCGCGCACTCCAAAACAAATCAACAGAACTCACATACTACTCACCCATTGTTTTGTTTTTGAGAAAGGGACATCTCCATTTGAGAGGTCGATCTGCGTATATGCAAAAGACCTGACTCGTCGTAAGTTCGCATATCAGGCGACCGATCCGGGACCTCGTCGGGATCGCACCGCTCGCACACCGGATGCCCCAGCAACATTCTGCTCTCAAAGTTTGGCGAGGATGTTTCAAAGAAAATCGCGGATGCCGTCGGCAAACTTGAAGATTCGACTAACCGACAAGCAGATCGGGGGCGACGAAAAACTCAGGAAGTTCTTCCCTCGTCGTAAAAGGGCGGTATGCCCCGGGTTCCTGAGTTGGGCGGTTGAAAACGGGGCCGTAGAAGGGATCAGAAGCGGTACAACGCTTACGTTCAGAACGAATCCTGTAGGCTTTTTGCAGGCTGTTTCTCAGAAGAATTACTTGCCGAATTTGATAAGTGGCTTTGGAAATGTGCCTCGCCAGTCCTTTCAACCACGCTTCGACGGTCAGGTAGATTCCCTTACAAGTGGCCGGCGAGACGTCTCTTTGGGATTCTCATTCGACATAACGAGAGGTGTCAAGACTCCAACCTTCATCGGCAGCAAAGAAAAGCTCACCGCGTTGTCCGTTCGGAATCAATCCCCGAACACCCGTGACCGACTCCATCCTCGTCATGAGAAGCAATGGCTAGAGTTTGCACAAGCGGCCGGCGCAAAATATCATCGGGCATTTCTTAAGGTATGGGAAGGTTTGATATCGGATGAAACCCAGGAATTCAAGAGCCCTGAATTACAGGGCTGGGATCAAATGTCTTAAACGATGCTATTAAGAAATCTACGGCAAAGCCGGTCTCGGCAGATGACCTGGAGGCTGTTCAAGACCTGTATAAGATCCTGGTCGAGCATCTTGGAAAACTCCCGGTTTGAAACGCAAGACCGACCCCGCTCTGCTTGCATCAGTCTCAGCATTGGCAGCGGCCGACCTTGAATACATAAAGGAAAAGACAAAGGTATACGAGAGTGTCGCAAAGAAAGGTTCCGTGATCAGTATCGAGTACACGAACTATCGGGAGGTCACGACACCGGATATGTCTAATTTCAGGTTCATTGCCGAAACGGGCACGGCAGGTGGTTGGGACGTCACGTTCAATAGTTCGCTGACCTTCTTTAACAAGGTGCCAAGCGGATCAAATCTTAGGAGGATTCGTGATTTCGATTTTTCGCTTCAAGTTGAACACGAATTGAACGATCTCGGATTTGGAAAGCCGATATTGTCTTTTGCAGGAAAATACCAGAGGATCGCAAATGATCTACCCGACGCAACTGGCCTTGCCCGACCGAACACAAAGGGTGACGCGGCCATCGGCCAATTGAAACTCACGATCCCAAGAAATGCGAACCGGAATCAAGTTCTCCCTATCTCGTTATCGTTTGCTAATAGGACCGATCTTATTAAGGAGAGCAAGATCCGAGGGAATTTTGGATTTACTTTTGATCTTGACAGACTGTTCTTCGGAAAAACTGCCATTTCTAAACCAGTAGAGCAGTAGACGCACGATGGAAGAAGTGCGAGAGAATCCGACGGCAATCTAGTGACGGAGTTTGCAGCAATTATCTTTGCAAGTGCGATTCGTTATACAAGGGAGAAGGTTCTGACAATCTTCATGGCTACCGCAGCCCTTGCCCAAACTGTTCCCTGCCAAAAGTTCCGACACCGTTTAGTTTGAAGCTAAAGGTTAGGCGGTTTTCGCGTCTAACGCCGACGTTGAATGTGAAAAATTGGACGGTGGTCGCGCAGCATTCGGAGGCGTAGCCGAGTGTGTAGAGTGAGCTGATCAAAGGTGTAAAATTGCTTGCTCGCGGCGGTTTTCAAAATCCAAAAATAAGATGTTCCGCCATAAAGGCCGTCGGCGCGGTTGCCGACGAAGATTGCCGGGCTCCATTGCGAACCGCGCAGTGTTCCGGCTTCTTTGCCGAACGCATTGCTGAATCTTTGCAGCGAAGGAATAAGGGTTACGGCTCTGGTGTAGTAAAACGTCTGGTATAATTTCAGCAATTTCCGATCGTACCCGACGGTCGCGGAAATATCTCGCAAACCGCCGCCTTGAACGCCAATATCCATTCTTGTATTTACAAAAACTGTCTTGCGCGGACGATACGTGGCATCAATGTTGATCGGTGAAAATCTTCGCGGAACACCGCCAAATGTGAATGCTGAAAGCCGTAATTGGATCGATCTGATTTCGCCTTCCCGGCATAGGGCTCCACCGAAATATGGATCGAAGAAGTATTTTCCGCGAACGGAAAGCGTAAAGATCTCATAGGGCTGCATCTCGGCGGGCGTTCTTCGTTTCGCGGTCAGGCTGTCGAAGCAGAAGTCTCTTCTGCCGCCCCGGTGACTGCCTCGCCGTATCTTCGGGTGTAAAAACGATTTATAACGCCATATTCGATCTCGTTCGTATTCGATATCGTGTCAAC
>CAVQUD010000020.1:0-7422 GCA_963716755.1 Blastocatellia bacterium | reverse complement strand
GCGGCTGGTCAACATCGTCGTCCGTTAGGCTACTGCGATGCTATTGGCACGTCGCCGCTCGCCCCAAACTGGACGGAATAGACACTACTGTTAAAGCTGCGAATGATGTACCAAATGCCGGTTGAAGGCCGCCAGACGCCGATATCCGTCGTATTATCGGCATCATAGTCGCTCGCGACCGGAATATCGCCGGGAGCACCGAACTGCAGAGCGCTGAACTGTCCGTTCTCGGTAAATGTGAAGTACCACGTCCCGTTCGAGGGCCGAAACACAGCTAGGTCTGCCTGCCCGCCGCCGTTAAAATCACCACGAACCGGCACGTCGCCGTTTGCTCCAAATCCAAGCGGGACAAACTGTCCGTTGCTGCTGTGGATGCGGAACCACGAGCCATTTGACGGCCTGAAAACGCACACGTCGGTCCGTCCGTCGCCATCGTAATCGCCCACGACGGGACTGTCACCATTGGCACCGAACTGAACGTACGTAAAGCCGCCCGTGCTCTGCAGGATGTACCAAACGCCATTCGACGGCCGGAAAAGCGCGAGATCGCTAGTGCCGTCGCCGTCGTAGTCGCCCACGACCGGCACGTCACCGTTCGCCCCAAACTGAAAGCCCGAGACATTGCCTGTCAGGCTCTCAACCCGGAACCATGTCCCGTTCGAGGGGCGAAAGACCGTCAGGTCAAGCACGCCGTCACCGTCAAAATCGCCGGGTGCCGGGACGTCGCCATTTGCCCCGAATTGCGTGAACTGAAAACTGATATTGCGAAAGCTGTCAAACCTGTACCAAGTGCCATTCGACGGCCGGAATATCGCGAGGTCAGCCTTCAGGTCGCCGTCAAAATCGAGCGGTCGGTTGCCGTAAAAGATCTTCTGCAAATAGGGCCTCACACCAATGCAGCCATTAGCGTCCGTCGCGCGTATCGCCACACGATTTGCGCCCGGAATGCCTGCGTACGTCCCGCTCAGCAACCCGCCGGCCGACAGCGTGATCCCGACCGGAAGCTGGTTCGCCGCTACGCCTGGGAATATCGAAAAACTGTAAGGCGCGGTTCCGCCCGAAGCCGTCAATTGCTGATCGTACGGACGATTCCTGACGATAGACTTCAGCGGCTGCGGACTGATCGTGATAGACGGACAATCGCCGCCTGACAGTCCGATCTTTGAAATGAACGCATTGCCAAGACCGGTGTTCTGATTAGTACTTTGCGGCGCACCGGCGCTGACCGGAAAGTTCGCCTCGGTTGTTGCCCCCGTCAAAAATGCGTGACCGTTCGTGTCAACGGCGATGTCGTAGATCGCCGTTCCGTTGCCGGCCGTGCCGTTGAGATAAGTGGCAAAGAACATGCCCGTGCCTGTGCCATTGAATTTAGCAACAAAATTGTTCTCTGTCGGGGTGATCGGCAAGGTGATCGGATTTACCGGAAATACACCGGTCACTCCATTCCCCGCAACATAAGGATCTCCGAGGGCATCGACGGAGATATTGCTGGTGTATCCAACCGTTGCAGTGCTAAAGCCCGTAAACGAAGAATAGACCATCGTTCCGACCGGGCTTAGCTTGGTAATCGCAGTCGAGTTGGCGAAACCTATTACAAACGGCAGAAACGACGTCGCGGTGGTCGGGAAGTTGTTCGATTGCGTGTTTGTCGCAACATAGATATTGTTCGAGACGTCGACCGCAACATTCGCCGGCTCCCCATCGCGGCCTGTGCCGCCAAGATAGGTTGAAAAGACGACACCTGTGCCGTTCGAATTCAGTTTTGTAACGAACGCATCGCGAAACCCCGAATACTGTGACTGGACCGCGCCTGATGTGACCGGAAAATTCGTGGCTGTGGTGTGTCCTGTTACAACGACGTTATTTGAGGAATCGAGCGCGATCGATTGAGCTAACGAACTCTGAAGACCAAAGGCGTCGCCGACGTTTAGGTTTCCGCCGCCGAGAAAGGTCGAGTAAACGAGGCCCGTGCCCGCAGGGTTAAACTTCATCACAAACGCATCCGCACCGGAGCCCACCGGTGGTGCGGGGCGATATGCACCAGCAGTCGTCGGAAACGTCGCCAGGGCATTGAAACCGGCGACATACGCGTTGTTCGCGCCGTCAATGGCAACAGCGAGCATTTCGCCGTTGAAGCCAAAGTTCGGGTCGCCGATGTATGTGCTGTAATCGAGGCCGTTGCCTGCTGTGTTGAGTTTGGTCAGAAAGCCCTTGAAGTTACCGCCACAGCCCGGTGCGGTCGATGGCAGAAAGACGCCGGCCGTCGTCGGGAAATTACACGCCTGCGTGATGCCCGTAACGAATGCGTTCCCGCCCGCATTCACGGCTATCGCCGCCGCGAGGGTATTCCCGCCCAGCGGGACGGCCGTACCGTTAAGATAGGTTGAGTACACAAATCCGGTGCCTGCTGCATTGATCTTCGTAACAAAGCCGCGGACCCGCCGGTCAATTGGGTTTGAAAAGGGCTTACCGTGGGGAAGGTCGACGACGTGGTCGTACCCGTGACATAAGCACTGCCGCCTGTGTCAACCGCGATGCCGACACCGCGGTCACCAATGTTGAAACCACCCGTGCCCGGTGTTCCACCCAGAAATGTCGAATATGTCAGTACCGGATCGATAACGAGCGGCTGCGAGCGGTCGTATTCGCCAATCTCGAAAGTGATACGGCGAAGAGAGCCTTCCGGCTCGCTCATCGCGTATTCGGCGGTTACCTTACGCCTCTCGCCGTCAATGGCCTGATACGCGACGGGGCGGCGTTGAACCAATTTCATTCCTCCCGCGCGAGATCACAGATCGCCGTTTTGTCGATCTCGATAGCGTCCATGCCGCGCAGTTCGATGACGATCGCATTGGGCGAGGCCCGGGGTCGACCACAAGATCGAACTCAAGCTCCTGCTGATTGCCGTAAAAGATGAGATCAATACCAGGGTAGAGCTCGCGATATCGTACTCGCTCGAAGGTCGCGATGTCAGTTCGCCACTGGCTCGGGTCGCTGCCCGTGATGTAATTCGCCTTGCCCTCAAGCTCGCCCTCAGCCGTGATCTCCGGGTTGCGCACGGCTCCGACGAACGCCATCTCGATCGCTGCCGACCTGCCGTGATCCTGCAGGGCGACCACCGCACGGGCGTCCGCTAGCATCATCGAATATCCTTTTCCTCTTGCCAAATACCGGAAGTCGGCATCAGCCTGGCCGACGTTCTTTTCGAAATGGAGCGGTATCGTGCCGTATCGTTCTGCCGCCGAGATCGTTTCCGCAACCGGACCTGAGCGCGTGCTATTAAGAAACAAAACGACGACGGTCAGCGAGAACGCCGCCGCGATGAACAAAGTGCGCTTTGACATGACTTTTCCTCCCCAACTCCCGGAAACCGGTTGGTACAGACGTATATCGGGTTTATAATCTGCGTACAGTTGATTTGCGATCCAATAGAGGATATTCCGATGCGACGTCCGAAATCAGGACAGAAATCGGAAGAAATTAGGAATTTTGACCTCAATGTCAGAGAACGGGCACTTTGAGTTCGGCGAGTTTCGGCTTGAGCAGCATGCGCACGAATTGCGCCGGAACGGCGCAGAGGTACACCTTGCCGAGCGGCCGTTTCAGGTGCTCAACTATCTGATCGAGAACCGCAACCGGCTCGTCGAACGGCGAGAATTGCTTGACCGTTTCTGGGACGGCCACGACGTCTATGACGACGCTCTGAGAAAGTGCATCGGCTCCATCCGCAACGCACTCGGCGACACGCGGCGACCGGCGCAATTCATTGAGACGCGTTACGGGGCAGGCTATCGCTTTATCGGCGCCGTAAAGAACGGGCACCGGCCCGTCGGCAACGACGAGCCCGGCCTGTTGGCCGACCTGGCAGGGCGGCGAGTTTTCCTCGTCGCGGCTGCCGTTGTCATAATGGCCTTCCTTGGTATGGGCCTGTATTTCGCGATGACGAACGGCGACGCTGCACCCACCGGGACTGCCGCGACTGGCGTCCGGATAGATTCGATCGCGGCGCTCCCACTAAAGAACCTTACAGGTGATGCCGCAAACGATTACCTTTGCGAGGGAATGACCGAGAACCTTGTTCAAGAGCTCTCGCGTATCGAGGGACTCAGGACGGTTTCGAGTGGCTCTGTCTCGGCGCTGAAGCACAAGAGCGAGGATCCGCGCGAAGTCGGGCGGGCACTCGGCGTCGATGCGTTGCTGCAAGGCAGTATCCATCGACGCGGCGACCTTCTGGGACTCAGCGTCCGCCTCGTCTCGACGTCGGACGGCACCATACTGTGGACAGCCCCTGATATCGAGCGTTCACCCGCGAATGTGTCTGACCTTCAGAGCACCGTCGCGCGTATTGTCGGAGTGGCACTTGAGGCAAAGCTCGCCTCGGCTCCCGAGACACGAAACACAGCGGTGGGCGAGGCCTACCAGGAATACCTGAAAGGCCGATTCTTTTGGAACAAGCGGACCGGCGACGGGATACTCAGGAGCATTGGGCATTATGAACGTGCGATCGCTCTGCAACCGAACTTCGCCCCTGCCTATGCCGGCTTGGCCGAGAGCTATGTGCAGGGCATCTGGCACGTTCCCTTCGAGCCTGTCGAAGCGCTCAAGAATGCAAGGCTGGCGGCGGATAGGGCGATCGAGATCGATGCCGCTCTTCCCGAGGCTTACGCAGCCCTTGCAAATGTCACTTCGCTCGAATGGAATTGGCGCGAAGCCGACCGGCAGTTACAGACTGCCATCGGGCTCGACGGGCGTTTTGCCCGGGCCCATCACGCGGCGCTTTCGTATTGTTGATCCTTGGACGAAACGAAGAGGCGATGGAGGCAATAGAAACAGCCCGCACTCTCGATCCGCTCAATCTCGTGATCAACACGGACAAGGCAATGATCCTGTTCACCTCGCATCGTGACGAGGAGGCATTCTCGCAGTGGCGGCTCACGCTGGAACTTGATCCGAACTTTGTGCTTGCACACGAGCACCTGGCAATGGCCTTCGGCGTTGTCGGGGATGAAGCGGCGGCGATCAACGAATTGGCACGGGTTCGGGAACTTCGCGGGCAGGCGTCCGAGAGGATAGACAGCCTGCAAGCCGTCTATCAAAGAGAGCTAGACCAGATGCTTGCCGCCGAAGCCCGCGGTGAAAAGGCCTCGTCCGTATCTATCGCAGTTCAATATATGGGGCTCGGCCAGCGCGAAAAAGCTCTGAGCAGAATCGAACGAGCATTCCGCGAGCATGCCGCCGATGTTGTTATCGTTCGCACGAGCCGTCAATTTGATGTGTTACGCGACGACACACGGTTAACGGATCTCTACCGTAAGGCCGGTATGATCGAATAGCTGCCCGTAGCCGCCTTGCAGCTTGCATATTCCTTGCTTGAAATCAGCAAAAAAACTAAAATCTTCTGGGACATCTGTGTCTTGCGGGCGTTATGAAACAAGTTAGTTCTGACGCCGTAAGATTTTGTGTCTGTCTCTAACCACAAGAATTTGCCGTAGATGAAAGAATGCCAGCAATGTAGAAACTGTTTTCCCGACGCGGTGGAAACATGCCCGACCGATGGAATGCCGACAACGCATACCATCGCGGGCGAACCTGTGCTGGAAGGCAAGTATCATCTCGAATGCCGCCTCGGCCAGGGCGGCATGGGCATTGTTTACAAGGCCCGTCACGCCTATCTCAAGACACAGCTTGCGATCAAGGTCATTCTGCCCGATCTCGTAGGCAACGATCCGCAGCTTGTCACGCGGTTTCGGCAGGAAGCTCTCGCCGCGGCTGCCATTCGCCATCAGAATGTCGTCAGCGTCACCGATTACGGCGTCATTGACGGTTCGCTTCCGTTCCTGGTCATGGAGTACGTCGAGGGCGAAGCGCTGCACGATGTGCTCGCACGCGAGCAATCGCTATCGCCCGAGCAGGCCTTGGACCTGATGGCCGCCGTTTGTGCGGGCGTTGGGGCGGCACATCACCAAGGTATTGTTCACCGCGACCTGAAGCCGCTCAACATCATGATCTGCAGCGACAAACCCGATATGTCGCAGGCGGTCAAGATACTCGACTTCGGCCTCGCAAAGATCAAATCCGGCGAATTGCTGGGTTCATTCGTGCAAGCCCAGACAACCGGCCTGATGGGATCGCCGTACTACATGGCACCTGAGCAGTGGGCCGATGAGGAACCGGATTCGCGTGCGGACATTTACAGTTTGGGTGTGATGTTCTACCAGATGCTTGCGGGCGACGTGCCATTCAAGGGCTCGTCGATACCGGCGATCATGAAGAAGCACATCTCTGATCCGGCGCCGACGCTCGCCGACGCCGGTGTGCACGTCTCGCCCGAGATAGAGCAGGCTCTCAAGCACGCGCTTGAGAAGGATCCCGACAAACGCACGCCGTCAGTCGAGGCTTTCATCAGCGAGCTGCGGGCCGCCATACATCCGGGCAGCCAGATGATCCACACGACGTCGGGCCAGTCGCTACCAATATCGTCGCTCAAGATCAAGTCAAAACCAGCACAGTCGCGGGTCTTTATCGACAATGTTTCCGTCGGCGAGACCAGGACGAACGGCCTGCTTCTGCTCGATGGCATCCAGAGCGGCAATCACCATCTGCGCATCAGTCACGACGGATTTCACGACTGGCTCGGCGATGTTGTCTGCGACGGGCGGCCGCAGGAGGTTTACGCCGAATTGCTCGAGGGCACATTCGATTCACGAACGGCCATTCCAAAGCCCGAGGCGGCGGTCACGATACCGCCGATAGGGCGTCCGGGTGACAAGACGCTCGTCAACCCTGCAGATGCCATGGCCCAGACCGTCCAGCAGGAATGGAACACGGGTCATTACGGAACAGGAGTTCATGGCGAGGTTACGCAGAAGCGTTCTACATCGCCCGTTCTTTTGGGAATCGGCGGACTATTGGGACTCTTACTGATTGGGGTCATTGGCTTTAGCGCGGCCTGGATGTTTGGCCTCATCGGCGGTCCGCGGCCGGGCGGCAATGTCAACGGCATAAATCCGCCTGACGTTCCCGTGATCAAGGCTGATCTGGCAGCGATACCGGGCGGTACATTCAAGATGGGCCGCGACGACAGCCGCGAGAACGAGCGGCCGCAGCATTCGGTAAACGTTGCGGCATTTAGAATGGACAAGACAGAGGTCACGAATGCTGAGTATTTCAACTTCGTGAACGAAACGGGCTATCGGCCGGTACCTGCACATTGGGTCAATGACCGTCCCGTTTCCGGCACCGAGAAGATGCCGGTCCGGTTTGTAAACGTCGAGGACGCCAATGCTTTTGCCCGGTGGCGATCAAAACGCGATAGCGTGACCTACCGCCTGCCGACCGAGGCCGAATGGGAATATGCCGCGCGAAACGGGGCGAAAGGCAATATTTATCCGTGGGGTGACGAATTTCAGTCGAAATGTGCCG
>CAVQUD010000019.1:0-9547 GCA_963716755.1 Blastocatellia bacterium | reverse complement strand
ATTGAAATCGAGGAAGCTCCGATCGAAATGGCCGCTCCCGAGGTCGAAACGGTCGAACTGGAACTCGACCCGGAGCCCGAGGTCGAGACCGTTATCGCCCGACCGCCGGTGTGCGTTCAGCAGACGCCCGTCGATGTTGACCGTCGGCCGGTTTCGCTCTCGGATGAGCATTCGCGGGCCATGTCGGACGGAGACTACTATCTGACGGTCATCGAGGAAAAAGCACACAGGTACCCGCAATGGCTTGCTGATGGGCGGATCGGCCTTCATGATCATTGCGCTATTGTCGGGACTAGTTTACGGCATCTTTAGCAAGGACCTCGAAGTTGGTTCGATCGGAGACGAGACCTATCTCGCGTCGTTGATCGATCAGGTGCCGATGACGGTCGAAGAGGAAAAACAGCCACAGAAGAAGGACGACGGCGGCGGCGGTGGCGGCGGTGGCCGTGAAGAAGAAGAGACAACACTGGGAGATCTGGCCAACCAGACACAAAACCCCCAGCGTGCACCGCAGGCTATTCCAAGGCTTGAGAATCCCTCATTGGTTTTGCCGCCTGCCTCGACGCAGGGAAACCGCACATTTGAGCAGAAGTACGACCGATACGGCGACCCTAACGGGCGATTCACAAGCTGGAACAACGGCCCGGGCAGCGGCGGCGGTCAGGAACCGGCACGGGAACCGGTCAAGGCAGCGGACGCGGCACCGGAACAGGCTCGGGTGACGGCTCAGGCAGCGGCAGCGGCCTTGGTGATGAGAACGGCGATGGAACGGGTTCAGGAAGTGGTGGACCGCCACCTCCGCCCTCGCGTCCGGTGGGCGTAACGCAGGGCATCAAGATCCTATCTAAGCCGCGTCCAGGTTATACAGACTCGGCCCGTCAGGCGAATATTCAGGGGACGGTAATACTTCGCGTAACGTTCCTCGGCAGCGGCGGCATCGGCAGCATTTCGACGGTAAAAGGTCTGGGCAATGGCCTGACCGAAAAGGCGATCGCGGCTGCACGGGGCATCAAGTTTTGACCCGCAAAACGCGACGGCATCGGCCAGACGGTCACAAAGCAGATCGAATACACGTTCTCGATCTATTGATCATGTTCTCTTTTGGGGTAAACGAAGGCGGGCCGTAACGGCCCGCCTTTTTTTCTCTCGCCGAGCGGAAAAGCTTTGCTTTTCCGTCGAGCCTTTCCATTCTGAACGCGGCTGTGCCGCATCTTCTAGTAGTGTTGGGCGGCGGCAAAGCCGCAACGTTAGGTATTACCTTACGGAAAAGCACAGCTTTTCCGCTGGGCGAGGGGCGTTCTCTAGATAAAGACAACCGACTGCGACGACGGAATCTCAAATCGCTTGCGGCACCGCATATTGCGGCACATCAGCATGTCGTCAACCCGGACCATATAGTCGCGTGACTTCTGGAATTGAGCACGCTCGTGGTCGTTGAGGTTGCGGGCGGGTTCTTTTTCTTAACGCGCTTTAGCCAGCGGATATCGTAATCCGCTCGTTCCCGGCAGTGGGGGCAAGGGAAACTTGCAGTCTTTGTTTCGTGTCTTTCGTCAAAGATATCACGCTCATGCATATTATCGGCCTCGCTCGTTTCATTATACACGCGGCGGTCCCATGATGCCGCTCGGTTGAATCGCAGAGTACGCAGAGCACGCTGAGAAAGATGTAGATATTGTCTCTCAGCGTTCTCGGCGATCTCAGCGGTTCAATTCTCCCCGGCTATTTGAGCCCTTGAAGATATTTAAAGCTGAATATCCCTGTATCATGCCCGTCCGAGAAGTGAAAGTTCAAAGCATATCTGCCGACGATCGAGGTGTGCTTGATAGTTAGATCATCTGCGATCTTGGCGTCGTCGAGCATTTTTTCGCCCGTCCATTCGTTGATACAGCCCGCGCAGGGGCACGAACGGCGCAGGGCGGCGGCCGTGTAGCGTGTCTCGCTGTCGTCTGACCATTTGATCGAGATCTCGGTCTCGGATTCTTCGACTATCTGTGTTGGTTCAATCATCTTAGGTGTTTAGCGGAGGCGAAATGCGTGGAAAGACCTTTCGATAGGCCAAGACGTTTGCGGCTGTTATGATCGGGATCACGAGATAAAGTCCGATGCAGAATGCCAGATAACCGGCGATAGCGAGGCCGAGATTGACGGCGATCATGCCGCCGATGCCGCCGATGTTCTTGAGCGAGGCACGGGCACTCAGTTTGATCGCCTCCCAGCTCGATAGGTTTCGGTCGATAATGAGCGGGAACGAAAAGATCAGCAGTGAATGTACGCATACCATCACGACGGCTATGATCAGGTCTACACCGAGAGCGATGCCGAGGTGTGGCGAACATCTCTTCGTCACTGACCCGAGAGCCTCCGGCCGCCTTTAGGATCAGCGGCAAATACATCGTCATAAACAGCGCGATCATATAGACCACGATCGGAACGACGAACAGGATAGTGAGCAACAGGCTCTGCCAAAAGTACTTGAATCCTACCCACAGGTCGTCGATGCTGGCCCGTCCCGTTCCGTCGAGCACTTTGAGATATGAGTGAAAAATACCGCACACCATCGCACCGATGAGCACGTACATCGAGATGCCGCCGATCATGCCTCCGACGAGGGAGATGGCGAACAGGATCCAGTAGTCGGGCTTCATTTTCTCGAAAGCCTCTTTTACACATTCGATCGGCCGGATCTGGCCGGTCGTGAATTCGTATTGCTCCATCAGCTGGCCTCGTAGATGTTTTTGAGATAGTCGCTGACCATTCGGTCGCTGGAAAACTGCGGTGTGAGAGTAGCGATCGAGTTTCGCATTCGTGCGACCCATTCGTTCGGCAGTCCGTCCGAATTTCGTGAATAATACGCCGGGATGACCTCGTTTTCGAGCGTTTCGTAAAGGGCAAGCCCGTCGGCGGCGTCCATCTGGGCCTCGCTCAAAGTGTCGTCTATGTCGCCGATCGCAAAGCCATTTTCGCCGTTGTAGCCCTCGATCCACCAGCCGTCGAGGATCGAGAAATTCAGAACTCCGTTCATCGCCGCCTTCATTCCGCTCGTGCCGCTGGCTTCCATAGGACGCCGCGGGACGTTCATCCAAACATCGACACCATGGACGAGGTATCGGGCGACTTCCTGATCGTAATCTTCAATAAACACGGCTCGCCGCTGCCAGTTCGAGTCATGGTTGATCGACATCAATTCTTGCAAGATCGTCTTGGCAGTATTGTCCTGCGGATGAGCTTGCCGGCGAAAACGAACTGCACCGGCCGCCCCTCGTCGTCAACAAGCTTAAGCAGACGTTCAAGGTCGCTGAATATCAGGTCCCAACGTTTGTAGGCCGCGACGCGTCGGGCGAAACCGATGGTCAGAATGTCCGGCGAGAACAGTCCCTTTGTGATTTCGTGTTCGTGGATAGTGTCGATGTCGCCGGTATCGTCGGTGTGGGTCCTGTTGCGGATGAACGCGATCATCAGACCCTTTAGCGACTGATGCGTCGCCCATAACTCACTGTCATCCAATGAGTTAAGACACTCTGCCCATCGCTGCTCGTCACGGACCGGCATCATGCCAATCAGTGCCGAGGCAGCGTCGATATAGGTTCTGAAATGACGGAGCGATCCACGTCGGCGGATGAACTCCGTTCGTAACGGACGTGATCGGTACAGCCCCGGCGTCGGCAAGGTCAGGGAACATCTTGAGCCACAACTCGCGCGAGACCTCGCCGTGTTTCTCGCTGACGCCATTCGCTGAGCGGCACATTCGGATCGCGAGCGGCGTCATGCCGAAAAGCTGTTTATCGTCGCGTCAGGTCGGCACGGCCGAGGGCAACGAATTCGCCCTTTGTTAGCCTTAACGAGTCGATGAACTCCTGGCTGAAACACTCGATCAGCAGGTCGGGCTGGAACATGTCGTTGCCGGCGGCGACCGGCGTGTGTGTTGTAAACACGCACTTCTGCCTGACGGCCTGGGCTGCGTCCGCAAAGGTGTCACCGGTATTGTCTGCAAGATGTTCAGCAGCGAGTTCGAGCGTCGAGAACGCTGCGTGGCCTTCGTTAAGGTGATAGACCGCCGGGTCGATGCCGAGTTTCCTAAGCAGCCGTACGCCGCCCATGCCGAGTACCTTTTCCTGAACGATGCGGGTCTCGGTGTCGCCGCCGTATAGATGGCCGGTGATGAGGCGATCGACGTCGCTGTTTTGCGGCAGATTGCTGTCGAGCAGATAAAGCGAGATGCGTCCGACGCGAGCCAGCCATGCCTGGGCAACGACCTCGCGGCTACGGATATGGATCGACACCGTGATCCGCTCGCCGTTCGCGTCAAATACGGGCGTCACAGCGAGTTCGGATCTGAACACATCGTTGTAACGTTCTTCCTGCCAGCCGTCGTGTCGGAGCGATTGGCGAAAATAGCCGTAGCGATACAGCAGGCCGATCGCCGTCAGCGGAAGGTTGAGGTCGCTCGCCGATTTAAGATGATCGCCCGCGAGGATCCCAAGGCCGCCCGAATAGTTCGGCAGTGAATTATGTACGCCGAACTCGGCGCAAAAATAGGCGATGCTGGAATCGCCAGCTTCATTTTCGAGATAGGCATCGAACTTCGCTGTAAATTCTTTGACGCGTTCGAGATACGCGGCGTCGTTTGCCCGCTGCCAGAGTCGTATATTCCCGATCTGCTTCAACAGCAGCCGCGGATTCTGCTCACATTTGTCCCACAGTGCGGGGTCGAGGTCGCGGAATAACGCCGCTCCATCGGGCTGCCACGACCAGTAGAAATTCATCGAGATCCGGTCTAGCGCGGCCAAGGACCACGGCAGTTTCCGGATCAGTTGAAAGTCGTTTCGAAATGCTGGCTGCTCTTGCGCGGGTGTTGCTTGTGCTGAGATATCGGTCGCGGCCTCCGTCATAATGCGTTGTCGGTAAGCAACGAATATAAACGAAGGCCCGGCAGGTATCAACCGCCGCCCTCAAGATGCCCGACCGGCATGAACCGGTAATGCAGGGCAACGACGAGTCCGAACACGAAACCCAACGCCGTCAAACCAATGCCGATGTTGAGGTAGTTAGCGAAATTGCCAAGCCTGATCGACCACCATAAAAGCCCCATCACCGCACCACCGACGGCAAAGAACGCCGGTACCGTCAGGAACTGATATCTCAATGGTCGCGGCTTGTCCACGCGTGTCCTGAAGACTATCGGCTTGAGACGGTCATATTGCCAAGTCACCAGCCACGCCGCGGCAAACGCCATCAGTATCGTTATGAGCCAGGTTCCGACAAAACCTACCGAGCACGTGAGTACCGCTATGTTTACTATGATCGGTAAGAACATTAGCGCCCCGATGTGCGACGTTCGCGGTATTAGCAGCAGTATCGCCGCGACGAGCTGCGACCAGCCGATGAACTCGTAATAGAAACCGGTGTTGTAGAGAGCGTTAAAATACGCACCGACAGGGTTCGTGTCCGGCAGTACGGTAAACGGGCCGATGCAGTATCTTTGGAATACTCGGCGGGATAAAGCCAAGAGCCAACAGGCACCGGACGAACGCCGTGAACATCTGCGTCCATGAGCGTCGCGTGAGCGAGACGTGCAAAGCGTCGAAGGTGTGTTCGAGTTTCATGTGAATGCACAACGAATGAAACGATACGAAGGTTCAGACATTCGCCGAGCGGAAAAGCTTTGCTTTTCCGCGGGCTAACTCAAAATTACCGCGGCTATGCCGCCCGACTGTGGCGGCGTAGCCGCGCTTTCTTCCACGGCCTGTCGGAAAAGCAGAGCTTTTCCGCTCGGCGGAACGAGTCTGCTAGCGAGAGTATTTAGAATATCTACAGCATTCGGTATAATCTGACACTTCGCGATACGGCTTCATATGAAACTCGACATAATCCCCGTCAAATGGTCCGACGAAGGCGTGCTGATGCTCGATCAGCGGCTGCTGCCGACCGAAGAGAAATGGCTCACACTGCGTGACTACAATGCCGTCGCCGACGGCATTCGCGACATGGTCGTTCGCGGTGCTCCGGCGATCGGCGTGTCGGCGGCGTATGGAATTGCGCTCGCGGCAAAGAACTTCGTCGGGACAAATGTCGTCGATCTGGAGGACGAGATCGAGTTTGCATCCGACGTTCTCGGCAAGACGCGGCCGACGGCGGTCAACCTTTTCTGGGCGATCGCGCGGATGAATAAGACATTCCAGACGGCCAAAAGCGGAAGGGAAGTCGGTCAGCGAGATCAAGGAAGCATTACTAAGGCCGACGCCATGGCCATCCACGACGAAGACATTGAGGCACAACGACTTATCGCTCAAGTTCGGCGGCGCGTTGCTCAGTGACAACGACACCGTACTGACGCACTGCAATGCCGGGAGCCCTCGCGACCGGCGGCGTCTGGGGCACCGCTCTCGGAGTTATTCGCGGAGCCGTCGATCAGGGCAAGCACATCGCCGTCATCGCCGACGAGACGCGCCCGTACCTGCAAGGTGCACGCCTGACCGCATGGGAGCTGATGAAGGACGACATTCCCGTCACGCTTATCACCGACAACATGAGCGGCCACGTGATGAAGAAAGGCCGCGTCCAGGCCGTCGTCGTCGGCTCGGACCGCATCGCCGCCAACGGCGACGTCGCCAACAAGATCGGCACCTACATGGTCGCCGTCCTCGCCCACCGCCACAACATCCCATTCTACGTCGCCGCCCCGCTCTCAACCGTCGATCTCAACACGCCCACCGGCGACGAGATCCCTATCGAGGAACGTGACATCCGCGAGGTCACCCACGTCAAAGACATCCAACTCGCCCCCGACGACGCCACGGTAAGCAACTACGCCTTCGACGTCACCCCAAACGACCTCGTTACAGCTATCATCACCGAAAAAGGGGTCGCAAGAGCACCTTATACTGAGAGCCTAAAGAAGCAATTTGAAGCCTAAATGAGCCAAATTTTACCGTTAAAATTGTGGTAAGATATTGGTGTGGAAAATGGTGTTGCTCGATTCAATCTTTTGATGGAACTAAGGCGTTTTGGTGAGCGGGCCTTTCTCCACAAGCTTCGCCAAAAGCAGCCCGACCTTACTCCTGAGCAAATAAACGAAGAGTTGAGCAAGTGGTATCGCATTCGTCCCGGAGCCGAATTTGGCGACGGTGTCGGTCGCGTCGGCGACCCGAAACGTTTCAGCTAGCAAACATTGAACGATCATCTCGCAGACTACGCTAGGTCAGTTGTCGAGCACCTTCGCGGTCTCAAGGTTGAGTTTGCAATGGTGGGCGGTATTGCCGTTTCGCTTCGCACGATCGAACGGTTCACCAAGGATGTTGACATAGCTATTTCTGTTGAGACTAGCTCCGCTGCCGAAATGGTGGTCAGTTCGTTCCGAAGTGCGGGATTCCTCATAGCATATTACCTTGAAAAAGAAGATGACGGCTCGTTGATGACTGTTCGCCTGACAACCGGTGGCGAAGTCGAGCTTTTCATCGATCTTCTGTTTGCCACCTCTGGCATCGAACGCGAAGTCATCGCCGACGCAACGGAAATGGAACCTTTTCCAGGTATCAAAGTCAAACTTGCAAAAACTCCGTCTCTAATTGCGATGAAAGTGCTTTCGGCCGATTGGAAGACCCGTCCGCAGGACGTGCTTGACATACAGCAATTGCTCGAAGTCGCCGACTCTAACGACCTTGCAACCTCTCGTCACCTCCTCGATCTCATCACCGAACGCGGCTACCACCGAAACAAGGACCTCCAAAAAGACCTCGACCGATACATCGAGCAATTTACGGACTAGGCCGCAGCAACTAGCGTTTTTTCTCCCAGACCGTCCTCGGCGGAAGCGGCCTTACGGCTCGCGGCGAGCGGACCTTGTATTTTAGTTCGAGCAGCAGAATGCCGTCCTCGATCCTCGCGGTTGGGAAGCGGACGGTGTATTGGAGCTCGATCTTGTATTTCACCATGAACCGCAGGGCGTGGAAGCGATAGGCTCCGGCGCGGCCAGAGTCGTAGAGTTTGAAGGCGTTGCCGGTAATGGGCGGCACGGGCTGGATGCCTATCGTGCCGGTCTTTTTCTCGACCTTCAGCACGATGTGGTGACGGGCTGCCCAATGCCTCGTACGCCTTGCGGCTTAGAAGAAACGTTCCCTTGGGCGACAACGACACGTGGAGGTCGGCGATACGCGGTGAACTGGGCTCGTCAAATTCTTCCCAATCTCTAGCCATGAAACAAGCATTGCATATGTGCAACATTCTTGTCAAGCCCCTTCTCGGCGATCTTGGCGAGATGAAGACGCAGAGGAGGAGAGTACGATCCTAAATATGCTCGAGTGTGCGTGCTGCTCAAATTGGTTTCGACGGCGCCAAGTGTGCAAGATCAGAAGAAAGGTCGTTTTCGACCTTTACCAATCCCAGGAATACCTTCGACCAATCGAGGGGTTACAACCGCGACAAAGGCCTGCGCCGCTCGTCAGAGAGGGCCAAATTTCAGCGTAGTCCATCTAAATCGGCCTTCGACCAGGGAGAATTCTTGAAATAAAACACCCTTCGGCCGTCTTTCATCCCGTCAAACCGGCCCTCTTCTACCGAGACGCCGTAGCTCGCGGCAGAGCGGTTCTTGCCAGTCGTTACCGTTGCGGAGATAGGTTTTGATATTCTCGCTGTCTGCTCCCATCTGAAAGACCATCGGCACGGCCTCGTCAACGGGAAAGTCGCCGAACCACGCATCACCCGTGCACCACGAGGCGAGCGAGGTCATGGTGAAACTCGTCGCAGGCGGCAGTTGTTTCCGTACCTCGGCGACGAGGCGGCGATAGAAATCGCGTTCCGAGACGACAGCGTCAAAGTCGATCTGTACGCCTTTGACGTTGGGCAGCTCGAGTGTTCGTTTGATAAGGAAAGCGGTCTGGCTGGCCATTGCGACATCGAATTTAGGACGCCGGACGGTCTCTTTGTTCGTCTCGATCCGCGTCACGGCGATGAGGTAAGTGCCGGGCGGCACTTCGAGCGGCTGACGGCGCTGTCGGGGAACGACGCGATCGTTTTCGAGAAAGATCGTTTGGGCGAGAAAGGCCACGCCGAACTCGGCCGGATCGATGAATCTCAGGTCTTCCTCGCGCTCCCATGCCCAGAGCATTTTCTGAGGCATTTTGTTGTCGAGACGCGGATCTACGGCGTGCGGTTTTCCACCGCAACCCAACTGAAAAAGGATAAATGCGAAGACTACGACTATGCTTCTTCCGACGGATTCTTCCAGTCGGAATTTGCGTCCTTGAGTCGCCGGTCGACGATGGCTGCACATATGAACAAGAGCAGAAAGAGAGCAGGAATCATATAATGATATGCCACGTATTCATTGTAGGTCGCGTATCCGTAGGTGCCATGAAAGTTGATTGCGTAAACCTCGCCGGTTGCTAAGTTGGGTTCCCATGCGGAGTAGAGTCTGAGATATTCACCCAATCCACCCCAACCTAATATCCATCCAACACCCATTGCACCAGTGCACCAGCGGAAGATCCGACGTTTCTTTTGGTAAGAAGACGGCACACAGCGATGTTAATCCGCAGCACCGCAGAACGCA
>CAVQUD010000018.1:0-9707 GCA_963716755.1 Blastocatellia bacterium | reverse complement strand
AGTTCGGTCAGCCGCCCGCACAGCGGCGGCGTTCGCTGTTTTTGCCTTCGCCGCCTGAAATTCGAGATATTTCGCGATCGCGGCGGCGAGGTCAGTCGATGCCTTTGCTGTCGGTCGCGACGGTTTTGACAATCAGCACACTCCACATGTGGGCGATGGGCGAGCGATAAAGGGCTTCAAGCTTTTTTGTGTCCTCAAAACACCCTCGCGGTCGGCCTTGTTTACCACAAGCACGTCACCGACCTCCATGATCCCGGCCTTAATTGCCTGAATGCCGTCGCCGATGCCCGGCACGAGCACGACCACCGTAACGTCCACCGCCTTACGACCTCATCCTCCGCCTGGACGACGCTGACAGTCTCGACGATCACTACGTCGAACCCCCCGCGTCCAGTTATCGCCACCGCGTCGACGGCGGCACGCGAGAGCCCACCGAGCTCCCACGCGTCGCCATCGGCGGATTACACGCCGTGGCCGCCCGGACCTCCACATCCGGATCCGGTCGCCAGAGCGCCGCCGCCCGAGAACGGGCTCGACAGATCGATCAACCTGATACCGATATTTTTTCCTTGTTTTCGAGAAGTTCAGCGGCGCGTTCTTTTTCCACTCCAGCGGCGCACGGTGATCCCGGTAACTGCCCGTACGCGGAAAGACCGCTTTCATAAACTGGCCAGCGTCATTACGCCATTTGACGAGGGTAATGGTGGCTATCAGGGCGGATGCCCGCTAAAATTCTTCATAAATCATCCCGCTGTCGACATTCAGTTCAGAGCAGGATCGCCTCCGGTTAAGTTGTTTGTTTCAGCGTCTCGCCTTGAGTCTCGGCACCCGGAAAATTGATAGCGCGTTCGCGATCGCCGCCTGGCGGCTTCCTCATAACGGCCTTTTTTCAAGTTCCTGCCAAAGATGGCATCATCCGGTCGCATTTCGGCTTCAAAAATGAAAGGGCGAGCCGCAGCCCCGCCATTTCCATTCTCAATTCTCCACTGTCGATTCTCTTCTCATTACCTTCGTCGTCGCAGCAGCCGTAGATCGACAGAACGGGATAGCATCAGCAAGCACCCATGGGTCGGCTGGCGCCGGGAGTGGTGGCTGATCGCCAAGGACCGCATCACGGCGACCTTTGGCATCGTAAAATATACCTGCTCCGCCGTTCCGCATCGTCCATTCGGTAAAGAAGGTCTCGTCGGGCGTCTCGGCAAGGTACGCTTTCGCCTTTGCGATGTGATCGTCAAAGAACGCCGAGCAGTTGCTCATTGGTGCTGGGCTCGAAAAGGGCGTGAAATCGGCAGTCGCAAAATCAAGAACGTCCTGCGTCAGCGTCTCTTTGTCCAGCCGAACATCTCGGCGACGTGAACGGCCAGCCGGCCAAAAAGTCATCGATTTTTCGTGCGGCTTCCAGTCAAACTTATCGGCTGGGACGCACCACGAGTAGCTCGCGAGCCACCTTCGCCTCATTATCCATTCTGCCAAAAACGCCGATGCGAGACGGCCTGTACTTGGTGCTGTTGAACTCATATTCTTACTCCTTTTTTGAAATTGGAATTGGATAATGACCTTGAATTCATAAAATAAGTGCAACTTTTGGGAGTGCGGGGGAAAAGGGTAAGTTGGAGTAAATTAACACATTTTAACTGCAATCAAAAGGAGCATAGATGGGCTATGACAAGGTTTACCAGGAGGCGGAGCTGATGAGGACGGTGTCCGAATAGGGATGAAGAGGAGCGAGATCGCAAGACGTTAAGTGTCTCACAGATCGACTGTGTGGCGGGAGATAAGGCACAACAGCACGTCGCACAGGTACGATCCAGACCGGGCAGTTCGTCTGGCGAGGGAGAGGCACGAAGGGAAGAGAAAGAGAGGGGTCGATTAGTGAGACGTGGAGGAGGGTGGAGGTGCAGCTTCTTTGGATGGAGCCCTAAGCAGATCAGAGCGGCTCAAGGTCGAGGGTTTGTGCTCAGTTTCCCACCGAGACGATCTATCGACGTATCTATCAGAACAAACAAGAAGGAGGCGATCTGTATATCTACAAGACGGCGTCACAAATATAGGAAACGCAGCCTTAAGTATACAGTTCCCAAAAGGGTTCGAGACATTTACAGCAGCCGATCGTAAGCAACGGCCGGCTGTAGTCTAAATCTAGCAAGCAGCTCGGCAGCTCGACTGCAGCCGATCGTCTGGCAGGCCAAGGCAGCATGCTCACTGGTCGAGACCTCGCGGTCCGTTCAAAGATCCCGACGAGATCGGCCCAGCACGGTACCGAGGCCATTTTGCACATCACTTTTCCCGTCACAACGGCCACATACAATCACTTCCGACAACGGATGCGGGACCATTCGTCACCGGACTCTGGCAAGAACTTGTGATTCATTCTTTTACCGTCTCTTCGTCCTGGCCGAGCAGACGAATCAGCGGGCGCTCGTCGGTCGCTTTCCAAAGAGGACCCGGCCGCTTACCGCTCTGTATTCGTACGATGTCAGCTCACGTAATAACCATGTTAACAACCGCCCTCGCGGGTCTCCCTTTGAACGCAAAAAAATTCCATGCACTTGATAAACCATTTTGTGTTGGCTGCTTCTTCGATAGTGCAAAAACCGGGCTGGGCTGTCCAACAGTTTGAGATCCAATCTGGAGCACTGTCGTCCAGACATCAGCATGTGTCATCGATCGACGTCTCGGATGGCGGCGGTTGTTGAGCTCCGTCCTTCGCCAATAATCCAAAGGTTTCCTTCCACACCGGATATCTCTTCAGCGTAAATGCTTCTGGCTAAGTGGCAGATGGGATCTGATTCCTCATCGCCGTCAAACAGCAATCTGAGGGTACAACTTTCTGCCATCAAATTTAATAACAACTACATATCCCTCTGTGCTCACAGCATATCATCATCGAGCAATCTTCACACATCGATTCATCACCATGCTCACAGATGGAACTGTAACGATGGCTTGAGTAATGGCTCTACAGATAGCATTTGCTGACATTATAACCATTCATGACTTCCCTGCGCAATGCCGACCGACAGACGTCGGATCGAAATCCCGGCCGCCGTCGAGAATTTTCATCGCCTGCAAAAATCCTTCACCTTCTACGCCGAGCAGGTTTTCCGTCGGCACTTTGCAGTCTTCAAAAACGACCGAAGCTGTTTCAGATGCTCGCATTCCGAGCTTGTTCTCCTTATGATCGGGACGAAAACCGCCCATTGATTTATCGAAAATGAACGCAGAAATTCCTCTGTTTCCTTTTTCTTTGTCGGTAACGGCAACAGCAACGCATGTGTTGCAGGCGATTGCGTGAGTGATAAAGTTTTTTGAACCGTTGACAAGATAATGACCATTTTCACGAACTGCCGTCGTCCGCGTCCCGCTGGCGTCGCTGCCGGCGTCGGCTTCGGTCAAACCCCACGCGCCAAAACTTTCTCCATGAGCAAGCGGAACAAGATATTTCTGTTTTTGCTCTTCATTTCCAAAGGTATAAATATGATTTGAACAAAGCGAATTATGCGCCGCAACCGACAAACCGACCGAACCGCAAACGCGCGCGATTTCTTCGATAATCGTCGCATATTCGACATATCCCATGCCGGCGCCACCGTATTTTTCTGGAAAAATTATTCCCAAAAGTCCTAGTTCGGCAAGTTTCGGGCGAAGTTCCGCAGGGAAATGCTGGGTTTCGTCCCATTCCATGACATGCGGTAAAATCTCGCTTTCGGCAAATTCGCGGACGCTGTATTTAATCTGCTCTTGTTCTTCGTTTAATTCAAAATTCATAATTCCTATATATAACAAATAATTATGCTACATAACCGCCGCGGCAAATAAATATACCGTATTTTGCGCTTCGGATATGGTCGTCTAAGATCAAAGCTAATGGACTGGAAAGCAACATTGCTTATAAACAGATGGTCGAGATCACGCGAATCTGCTGGCGGCAACGAAACGATCGCGGTCCTTGGCATCAAACCCGAATCCCACGCGACTCAGCCCGCGTTTTACGTGCCAAAGTATATGGCCGACAACGGTTACGAGATCATTCCCGTGCCCGTTTATTATCCTGAAGTGACCGAGATACTTGGGAACGCAGGTATATCGAGACCTGACCAAGGTCCCCGGCGAGATAGATCTGGTGAATATCTTTCGCCGCGTCGCAGGACATCGGCGAAACACACGTACGAGATATCCTCGAGAAAAAGCCAAAGGCCGGTCTGGTTTCAGCTGGGCATCACGAACGACGAGGTCGCGGAGAAATTTGGCCGCGGCGGGGATCAAGGTCGTCCAGGACCTTTGCCTGATGGTCGAGCACCGGAGTGTGGCCAGGTTAAGGTGCGCGTCGACCTCGAGGTTTTTCGCCGTGGCGTTTAGTCTGCCGGCCGCAGTTAGCTGGCCGGCTTCGTCCGGGTCGCGAGATACAGAGTCATAACGCCTGCCGATCTCTGAGTCACGTCGGACAGCTTTACCGACCGAGTTTCCGAGTCGAGACGTCGAACATCTTGCGGATCTGCTGGTTGTGGCCCTCGAAAGGTGACCTCGTACCAGCCGTTTTTATCCGTTGGTTTTAGTTCTTTTATGTCGGCGGGTGCCGTTCTTAAAACCGTCCTCGAGCACAACGCCGCGTCGCAGTTTATTGATCGCGACGCGGTGGGCAGCCCCTTGACCTTTACTTCATAAACCTTCGGGATCTTCTTGACGACGCGACAACGTTTGTAAAATCGCCGTCATTCGTAAGGATGATCAGGCCTTCCTGAATTGATCCAGCCTTCCGACGGGATGGAGGCTGCCATGGCCCTTTACCAGATCGACGACCAACTTTCGGCCTCGGGGTCGGCGGCAGTCGACAGGATGCCTTTGGTTTATTGAGCAACATATAAACATCTTGCAGTGTGCCCTGCAGTTTAGTATTGATCAGCTTACCCCGGACCTTGATGTGATCTTTTTCCGGATCGGCCTTTGTGCCAAGTTCGGTCACGATCTCGCCGTTGACGGTGACGTCACCGGTACGATTAGAGTTGCTCAGCACGCCCGCCGCGAAGCGATACCGGCCTGGGCGATAAGTTTTTGCAGTCTTTCGTGCATATATGTTAACGCAGAGACCCAGCCAAAGCAGGTAAGCACCCAAATCGTATGAACCTTCGTACCTCCTCCCGTACGCCTGCTTGTTGACCAGATCCTCGAAGTCCTCGATGCTCGGCAATTCAGACAGATCCTGCAAACCGAACTGGATCAGAAAATCCTTTGACGTGCCGTACATCATCGGGCGGCCGACGGCTTCTTTGCGGCCTTTGGCGACGATCAGGCGTTTGTCGAGGAGCGTTTTTATGGCTGAGGCGGATTGCACGCCGCGGATCTCGAGGATCTCGGGAACGGTGACCGGCTGTTTGTATGCGATGACGGCGAGCGTTTCGAGCGACGCGAGTGAGAGTTTGGCCGATGGACGTGTTTTTAGGAATCCTGCGAACCTCTTCGTGACAGTTCGGTGCGTGTGGCGATCTGCCAGCCGCCGGCGATCGCGCGGATCTGCAGGCCGCCTTCGCGGGCCTCGTATTCGCTTTGCGAGTTCCTCGACCGCGGCACTCGATCGGCTCGCGGTCTTCATCGAGCACATCGGCGAGCAGCTTTGCCGTTACCGGCTCGTCGGCGACAAAAATCAGAGCCTCGACGAGTGCCATCAACTCGGCGGGCAGACCGGTGGACCTTCTCAATTTTCTGAACTTTCTTCCATTTCATCAAAATTAACCACAGATTAACACAGATGGACACAGATAAGAATTGAGCAATATCCGTGTATATCCGTATCCTGTGGCTAAACCTCTTCAAAATTATGTCGCCAAACGTCGTTTTTCTGCGATCAATTTGACGCTTTCGGTTCGAACGATCTCGAGCACGGCGATGAAGGCGGTGACGAGTTCGCGACGCGAGTGCATCTCCTCGAAAAACTCGAGCAGGCTGACCTCGCCGAGCTCGAAGATGCGTGCCTTGAGGCTCTTGATCATGTCGGCGAGCGAGATCTCTTCGCGTTCGATCTCCATTTTGATCTCGTCGACATGACGGGCGACGATCTTTTGAAAGACGGTGAGAAGGTCAAACACCGTCGCGTCGACCTCGGCGTTGTTGTCGTCCGAATCGATCGGCCGCGGGTGAAGATCGCCTGCTCGATGGTCGAGCGTTCGTAGAGCATTCCGGCGGCGGATTTGAATTTTTCGTATTCGAGCAGACGGTCGACGAGTTCCTGACGCGGATCCTCGAATTCCTCGTCCTCGCCGGCGCTTCGGGTCGCGCGGCAGCAGCATCTTCGATTTGATCTCGATCAGCGTCGCCGCCATCACCAGAAAATCAGCCGCGACGGCGATATCGAGCTTTTTCATGAGCTGGATGTATTCGAGATATTTCTCGGTGATCTTGCGCGATCGGGATGTCGAAAATGTTCGCCTGTTCCTGCTTGATCAGAAACAGACAGCAGGTCGAGCGGGCCGGCAAATTCGCCCGATCTTGATCTTCAGAATCGCTCCGACCCATCGCGCACGATCTCAGCCGTCTCGCGGTGAAAGTCGAAGTTGAATTGTTCCGGTTCTTCGCTCAATTTATTATTCGTCGTCTGCAGCGTGGTGCTTCAGATCCTCAAGGTGACTACCGTCAAGCGCAGCCTCATGGGTTGCTCTGAGATAAACACGCGGGGCCATATCGGCATGCAGTGCCTCACGCCAACGGAGCATACACAGACACCATTTGTCGCCGGTCACTAACGTCCGGGAAACCGTACTGCGGCATCGGCGTCGAAAGGTCATTCCCGACCGCCTTTGAAAATGCAAGGAACTCATCCGTCGCGTCGATACAGACCGTGTGCCGCCCAGTATCGTCGACACCGGTGCGGCAATAGCCGTCGCGATAAAAACCCGTCATCGGGTCGGTGCAGCAACTTTCCAGCGGGCCGCCGAGGGTCCTTTCCGAGGTTTTGGGTCATGGCCGTTGCCGTTGGGTCATGCTCATAAGCGGTTGGCCACAGAGATCACAGAGGGCACAGAGGATTGGCGAGGCTCCTTCTCAGTGTTCTCCTGTGTGCTCGGTGGCTGGATAAACTCGCAGTACCCTTCGATTGGCCTTCCCAGCTCATGCCATCTCGCCAACCTCGACGATGAGGAGCTGGGATCAGGCCAGCTCCAGTCCGGAGCACCATGGCTTATAAGCCTATACCTCATCAGGTGTATTCGGTGATGCCCGCTGTACCAGCGCACCGGGAGCAGCTTGATCGGCCTTTGGCCTGTTTTCGCCACCAGTTGGCCGAGGTTCTTCTTCGTGAACAAGTCGTTAAAATCGTTGACTTTGTCCCACTCTATGCCGGTTCACCAACATAGCCAGATTGCGGCAGGTCGGTTAGACATTTAGCGTAGACGGTTATCTCCTCAGCCATGATCTTCTTTCATTTCCCACTTTTTCGTAAACGTCCTTGGTGCACAGCTGCTTATCGTAAGCTTTCGGCACCTGATTCAGTACGCGCCCAGCGTTGCGTCGTATATTGATGTACTCGTCCTCGAATGACCCAGGAGATTCCGGACTGTTGTCTCCAGCAAGTTCACCTTTGAAATCACCATAAGCCTTGCCCGAAATCGGCAACACATTCGTCTGAAGAGTTTGCCCGTCAGTAGTTGGTAGATCGTCAACGGATTCGTGATAGCAGGCCGCGAATACGTCAAAGGTTCTTGTCCGCACTATCAGTGACCCGGCACGTTGATCTTTTTTGGTGATGGTGTCAGCGTTCATCCAGGTATCGAAACCGTTCGCAGCTTCTGCGTCGATTACAACATCTTCTACCCCAGTCCTCGAGGGCGACTGATGCTGGCACCAGCTTCTTCGAAATAAACCTCGGTTACCTAAAGAACGTCTCGCCGAAATCGCGGTTGAATCGCTCGGCGCAGGTCACGGTCAGGGCCGATATGCTGCTTCTGGTCCTGTACAACAGGCACGAGATCGGCCTGATAAGACAATGTCGGCAGCCATCCAGACGGATATGCAATAGTCCAACACCTTCTTCTCAGCATTGCCCTTGCCCTTGTCCTTGAGACTGCCGGTTCATAGCATAAGCCTCGCCCATCCGGGCGATGCATCGAGAGAACCCACGTCCAGTTCGGCGTGTTCGGCAACATCCAGGTAGAAGATCGGCGGCGCTCTTCCGGATCGACGCCCTGCGGCGAGGTAGGTACCCAGGGCGAGGTAGCGAGCGTTTGTAGGCGATAACTACTTGGCTCCTGCGGCAGCGTGATGCCGTGCAGGTGACGATGCAAAAAAACGATTCGTACTCATCCTGCAACGCGACCCAATTCCCTGATCGCGCCCAGATGATTGCCAATCCACTCGCCGGTCAGCTACACACGCTCGAAATGGTGAGCCCTGGAACTTCCAGCAGAGCGCGTCAAAAGACTCGAGCAGCTTTCTTGATAACCCAGTCTCTTGCCGTGCAATCTTTCTTTCCGGCCAAAGGGCGGGAACAGAAATATCTTCATCGAGGCATAATTCCGAAACCTCTTCCCCCCGCCCGCTCTCGCGTTTTCGTTCTTTTTTCGCTCACCGGCGTCGCCTCGGCAAGCCAAGAAAGTGAGCCAGACACAAGCCGACATCCGTGGGTGAGCCACACATGTAGGAGGCAGTTTAAATGAAACCCCCGCCGCCAATGCTCAAGATTCGAAGTCGTCGTCCCCACACTTCCCCCTCGATCCTCCGTTCTTCTATCGATAATCTTGGCGATCTATAGTCTTGATGAAGCGAAATCCAATCGTGGTGGATGCAGCCAAGAAAAAATTTCACTCCGTCACATCTTAGCATGAACATGAATCGGTTCCCACAGGTGACAGCCCTCGTTTGAAGAAAAGTTAGAATCCGTGGAGAAGAGGATACGGGCATAGCTGCCTTCTTGCCCATCAATCAATGGCGTCCCAGACAAGAAGCCCGAAAGTCCGATCCAAACGACATGGTAAGCTAGAAAAACGCGGTATGAGATTCAGGAACATCAGTATAAGAGAAGCCATACTGCTCAGAACATTAAAGAACCAGTCAGGCACTGTCCCCAGCAGGACATCACCATATATTGCTACCGTCTAGGGCCGGCAGTGGAAGAGTTGCAACACGATATGGGATGGATTAAGGAACATCAGGTTTTTTACAAAGATCCCGAAGTGGGTCCGATCCTCTGGCCAGAATGCTCTCCGGCGTGTAACCCATAGCGACCATTCGTCATCTTCAGCAGGCCAAGTGCCGATGATCCGCTGGTATCCGTTGAGCGCGCCGGCGATCGAGACCATGACGTTGCCCCCCGTGTGGATGCGTCCGTCACCGGTCGGGGGCCGGGCGTCGGTTTGCCCCGGCCCGGATCAGGGGAATGCTTTCCAGGCACCCGCCCAGTACTGCCGAAGAATGAACGCGATCATCGAGATGGCAGCATGCCCACCGATCGGGTGCGTGGCCGACCGAGATGCGTGGCGGCATTGCGAGTGTCGTCGCCGAACTTGCTGTGGACGTTCGCGCGTACCGGCCTCGTGACACGAGATCGCAAGCAGCAGCGCCCACCATGTAAATGACCAGGTGGCTGACGAACCAGTCTGGACGTTACACCATTAAGTTTATTCGTGCAATCGTGGCTGCGTTGTCCGTCTTAGCCCAAAATAAAACTTTGTATAAGCAGAACCTAGCGTCTGCATCGCAAGCGAACGCAAAGGGAACGA
>CAVQUD010000017.1:0-9116 GCA_963716755.1 Blastocatellia bacterium | reverse complement strand
GTCACAGATCAATAACTCGTTGCAAATGAATACCCTAATCACCCTTCAAAAGTTCCTCGACCGCCGAATATGGATCGACCGTTTTGTTGGCGATCCTGGCTGCCAAGTCGTCAAGCCGACTCTCGGCTCCGTTCCGGTCGAGCAGGTCATTCAGAAGCCTTTCCCGGAGCAGTTCGGTCAGCCGCCAGCGGGCGATCAAGCGGCGGCGTTCGCTGTTTTTGCCTTCGCCGGCCTGAAATTCGAGATATTTCGCGATCGCGGCGGCGAGGTCGTCGATGCCTTTGCTGTCGGTCGCGACGGTTTTGACGATCGCGCGCGCTCCACATGTCGGGGCGATGGGCGAGCGATAAAAGGGCTTCAAGCTCTTTTTGTGTCCTCAAAACACCCTCGCGGTCGGCCTTGTTTATCACAAAAACGTCACCGATCTCCATGATCCCGGCCTTAATTGCCTGAATGTCATCGCCCATGCCCGGCACGAGCACGACCACCGAAACGTCCGCCGTCTTTACGATCTCGACCTCGTCCTGGCCGACGCCGACCGTCTCGACGATCACTTTATCGAATCCCGCCGCATCGAGTATCGCCACCGCATCGACCGTCGAGCGCGATAACCCGCCCAAATTGCCCCGCGTCGCCATCGAGCGGATAAAAATGTTCCTGTCCGTCCCTAGCGCCGACATCCTGATCCTGTCGCCCAAGATCGCTCCGCCCGAGAACGGCGACGAAGGGTCGATGCAAACAATACCGATCTTCTGGCCTTGGTGTCTGTAAAAGAGCGCGAGCTTATCGACAAGTGAAGACTTTCCGGCTCCCGGCGCACCGGTGATCCCGATCACCGAGGCATTGCCCGTCATCGGAAAGACGGCTTTCATCATCTCAAGCCGCGGGCGTCACCGCCGTTTTCGACGAAAGTGATCGCGCGGGCGATAAAAAGCGGGGAAATTCCCGGTTAGAATTTGATCGATATCGTTCATCGACATTCAAATAACAGCGTTACCGCGTCCATTAGGTTCGCTTTCGCTTCTTCGAGCGTCTCGCCTTGGGTATTAGCACCGGGAAAGTCAACTACATACGCGATATAGCCGCCCTCGGCGGCCTCCTCGTAGACGGCTCTTTCTTCCAGCTCCTGCAAAGATTCCATTAACCTAATCTTGGCATTTTCGGCTTCAAAAATGAAAAGGGGCGAGCCGCAGGCCCGCCATTTTCCATTCTCAGTTTTCCACTCTCAATTCATCTACATCTGCCCTTCATCGGCGGACGGGCCGTAGATCGACGGGACGGGAATGTCGTTTAGCCGCAGATAGACGCTGAGTTGGCCGCGGTGGTGGATGATGTGGTTCATGACGAAGGACCGCATAACGGCCACCTTTGGCATTGTGAAATATACCTGCTCGCCGTTGCGCATCGTCCATTCGGTAAAAAGGTTCTCGTCGGGCGTCTCGGCAAGGATCGCTTTTGCCTTTGCGATGTGATCGTCAAAGAACGCGAGCAGTTGCTCGATTTGTGCTGGGCTCGAAAGGCGTGAAATCGGCTGTCGCAAAATCAAGAACGTCCTGCGTTAGCGTCTCTTTTGTCCAGCCGAACATCTCGGCCACGTGAACGGCCAGACGGCCGAAGGTCATCGATCTTTCGTGCGGTTTCCAGTCAAACTTGTCGGCGGGAACGCGAGCAAGACACTCACGTGCCACCTTTGCCTCATTATCCATTTCTGCCAAAAACGCCGACGCAAGCCGGCCCGTACTTACTGCTGTTGAACTCATTTCTTTTCTCCCTAGTTTAGATTAGAAGACGAGAATATCAAGATACGTTGCACTAGTGCAACGCGTGAAACAAACTTTTTTCACGTTGATATCCAGAACGCTCTTAGCAGATTTTTGGCGATCACGAGCCGCTGTATCTCACTCGTTCCTTCGCCGATGGTGCAGAGCTTTGCGTCGCGCCAGTATTTTTCCGCCGGATAGTCCTTCGTATAACCGTAACCGCCGTGTATCTGGATCGATTCTTCCGAAGCGCGAACGGCTACCTCTGACGCAAAGAGTTTCGCCATCGCCGACTGTTCGGTGACCGGTTTTCCGGCGTCTTTCAGGAACGCTGCGCGGAGCGTCAGAAGCCTCGCCGCCTCGATCTCCGTCGCCATGTCCGCAAGCTTGAAACGGGTCGCCTGAAATTTCGAGATAGGCCGGCCGAACTGTTCGCGTTCGCGGGCGTACTTCACCGCGGCCTCATAAGCGCCCTGCGCGATGCCGACGGAAAGAGCCGCAATAGAGATCCGTCCGCCGTCGAGGATGTTCATCGCCTGCAGGAATCCCTCGCCTTCATTTCCCAGGAGATTCTCGTCCGGAACATAACAGTCCTCGAACACGACCGAAGCGGTCTCGGACGCGCGCATGCCGAGCTTGTTCTCTTTCTTGTCCGACCGGAATCCTTCCATCGATTTGTCGAAGATGAAGGCCGAGATGCCGCGATTTCCTTTTTCCTTGTCCGTGACCGCGACGGCGACGCAGACCTCGCACGCGATCGCGTGGGTGATGAAGTTCTTCGAGCCGTTCACCTTGTACCCGCCGTTGCTCTTTACCGCCATCGTGCGCGTGCCGCCGGCGTCGCTTCCCGCCTGGGCTTCGGTCAGGCCCCACGCCCCCCAGCTTTCGCCCCGGGCAAGCGGGACAAGATATTTCTGTTTCTGCTGTTCCGTGCCGAAGGTGTAAATGTGGTTGGAGCAAAGCGAGTTGTGAGCGGCGACGCTGAGGCCGACCGAACCGCACACGCGGCCCAGTTCCTCGATTATCGTTGCGTACTCGACGTAGCCCATTCCGGCTCCGCCGTACTCTTCCGGAAAGATTATCCCCATCAGGCCAAGCTCGGCGAGCTGCGGTCTGAGCTCGTCAAAAAAGTGCTGTGACTCGTCCCATTCGAGCGCGTGCGGACCGACCTCGCTTTCGGCGAACTCGCGGATGCTCGCTTTGATCTGTAACTGTTCGTCGGAAAGTTCGAAGTTCATAGTGCCTCAGTATAACGATTAGTTATGCTCCCATAACATATACTTTTGTGCAAGATATTCGTGTAAGATCGCAGTATGCACGAGAACATTTTGCGAAGCGATGACGAGATCAGGCAGTTATTAAGCGAAGTGAAGACGATCGCCGTTCTCGGTATCAAACCCGAATCGCACGCCGCTCAGCCGGCGTTTTACGTGCCCAAATACATGGCCGATCACGGTTTCGACATCATTCCCGTGCCGGTTTATTATCCTGAGGTAACTGACATCTTGGGCAAGCCGGTGTATCGCGATCTGAACGAGATTCCCGGCGAGATCGATCTGGTGAATATCTTTCGCCGCAGTGCGGACGTCGCGAAACACACCTTTGAGATACTACAGAAAAAGCCAAAGGCCGTTTGGCTGCAGCTTGGGATCAGGAATGACGAGGTTGCGGAGAAATGGGCCGAGGCAGGGATCAAGGTCGTCCAGGACCTTTGCCTGATGGTTGAGCACCGTGCGTTAATGCCGTGACCTCATCGGCGGTGAGCGGGCGGCTTTGGCCAACCTTCAAATAAGGATCGTTACGCTGCCGATCTTCGTGCGGCGAAGCTTTACGACCGAATTTCCGATCGCGTCGAACATCTTGCGTATCTGCTGATTGTGCCCCTCGTATAGCGTCACCTCGTACCAGCCGTTGTTATCGGTCGGTTTTAGCTCTCGTATCTCGGCCGGGGCCGTCCGGTAACCGTCATCGAGGGTCACTCCGCGACGGAGCTTGTTGATAGCGTTGCGGTTTGGCAGGCCCTTGACCTTGACCTCGTAGACTTTTGGGATCTGCTTTGATGACGAGACCCGATTGGTGAATTCACCGTCGTTCGTGAGGATGATCAGCCCTTCGCTGTTGTAATCGAGGCGACCGACGGGATGAAGCTTGCCCTTGCCCTTTACGAGATCGACGACTAGCTTACGGCCCTCGGGGTCGGCGGCACTCGAGAGGTAGCCCTTTGGTTTATTTAGCAGGACGTATGTCTTGGAGCGGGCCTTCAGCTTAGTATTAATGAGCTTGCCGCGGAACTTGATGTGATCCTTGTCCGGATCGGCCTTAGTGCCGAGTTCGGTAATGATCTCGCCGTTGACGGTGACCTCGCCGGCCAAGATGAGTTGTTCGGCGGCCCGTCGCGACGCTATACCGGCTTGGGCGATGAGTTTTTGCAATCTTTCATTCACAAGAGAATCTTAACGCAAAGGCGCAAAGCCGCTAAGACGCAAAAGAACGAATTCCGGTTCCTTTGCGTTAAAGGCCTTGCGTTAGGTCTTCGAAGTCTTCGATGCTGGGCAACTCCGACAGGTCGTTCAAGCCGAACTGGATGAGGAATTCTTTTGACGTGCCGTACATCATCGGGCGGCCGACGGTTTCTTTGCGGCCTTTGGCGACAATCAGGCGTTTGTCGAGGAGTGTTTTGATGGATGTGGCCGATTGCACACCGCGGATTTCAAGAATTTCGGGGACGGTGACCGGCTGTTTGTATGCGATGACCGCAAGCGTTTCGAGTGAAGCGATCGACAGCTTGGCCGACGGGCGCGTTTTGAGAAAGGCTCTAACTTCTTCGTGCAGTTCCGTGCGGGTCGCAAGCTGATATCCGCCGGCGATCTCACGTATCTGCAGGCCGCTGCCGCACTCGGCGTATTCGGCGACAAGTTGTTCGACCGCGGCGGTCACTCCGCCCTTATCTTCTTCAAGCACCTCGGCGATGAGTTTCGCCGTTACGGGCTCGTCGGCCACAAAAATTAGAGCCTCGACGAGAGCCATTAGGTCGGCCGGTGTTCGAGCCTTTTGTTGTGCAGCTGCTTCAGTCATAAAGATCGAACGGCAACGTTGTGCTCACTCGGTAGAATAAGACGTCGAAAGCGGAATGTCGCACGGGCCACCCCATGGAATCGCCGCAAAACCGTCGCGGCTTTGGAGCAAGTACCAGTTTCCCTCGCTTGGTCGGAAAACGGCAATATCTGTGGAGCCGTCACCGTCATAGTCCCCCGGCACAGGCCTGTCCTGATCCGATCCAAAACGGACACTTTTCAAGCCTGCCGCCGGTCTGGAGCACATACCAGATACCTTCACTTGCTCTGTAGACCGCGGGATCCGCTCGTCCGTCGCCATCGTAATCACCGACGACAGGCGTATCGGCGAAGTTCCCAAATCGGACGCCATAAGCACTTCCGGTTGAACTTTCAGAAATCCACCACGTTCCGGTGGTTCGTCGATAAACGGCTGCATCCGTAATTCCATCGCCATCAAAATCGCTCGGGGTCGGCGCGTCACCGCTACTCCCAAAATTCTTGACCTGCGGTCTAAGATCAGAACTTCGTAAAGTCCACCATTCTCCCAGACGGAAAACGGTGTAGCCGGCAAGCGAATCGCCGTCATAATCTCCCGCCACCGGAAAATCGCCGGTTGCTCCCCATTCGATACACTTTGTTTGATACGACGGCGGGTAGCTAGTCTTGTAAGAGAGTTCATCGTGCCGGCCCTTTGATCGCGTCCCCAAACGGATTAACACAGATGGACACAGAGAAGAATTGGCTCTATCCGTGTGTATCTGCGTCCATCTGTGGTTGAACTCTCTTCCGGAGTCACAGATTAACACAGATCGGCACTGATAAAAATGGAGCGGAATCGGTGTATATCCGTGTTATCCGAAGTTAACTTTTCCGGAGTAATATGTCCCCGAACGTCTTTTGTTGCAGTAACTTGACGCCCTCTGTGCGGACGATCTCGAGGACGGCGATGAATGCGGTTACGAGTTCGCGGCGAGTGTGCATTTCCTCGAAGAACTTCAGCAGGCTCAGCTCGCCCGTCTCGAGGATGCGGCGTTTGAGGCTCTTGATCATGTCGGCGAGCGAGATCTCTTCGCGCTCGATCTCCATCTTGATCTCGTCGATATGGCGGGCGGCGATCTGCTGGAATATCTTGAGCAGGTCAAAGACGGTCGCGTCGACCTCGCCGATGTCGTCGTCGGTCTCGATGGTGCCGCGGGTGAACGTCGCCTGTTCGATCTCGCCGCGTTCGTGCAGCATGCCGGCGGCCGATTTGAATTTTTCGTACTCGAGCAGCCGGGCCACCAGCTCCGCACGCGGATCCGCTCCCTCGCCGTCGAGGATCGAGTCCCGGGGCAGCAGCATCCGCGATTTGATGCCGCCAGCGTCGCCGCCATCACCAGGAACTCGCCCGCGACGTCGAGGTCCAGCTCCTTCATAACGGCATGGACTAGAGGTACTCGTCGGTGATGGCGGCGATCGGAATGTCGAAGATGTTGGCCTGCTCCTGTCGAATGACGAACAGCAGCAGATCCATCGGGCCGGCGAAATCGCCGATCTTGATCTGCAGATCGGTCGCCCCGCCGCCAACGATCTCGGCGGTCTCTTTATGAAAGTCGAACGTGAATTGGTCCTGTTCTTCGCTCAAACTATTCGTCTCCGTCGACAGCGTATTGTTTAAGGTCCTCAAGTCTGACGACCTGCAGGCTCGCCTCGTGCGTCGCCTCCAGGATGACGGGAGGAGCGACGCCGGCTTCGAGCGCCTCTTTCCAGCGGAGAACGCACAGGCACCATTTGTCGCCGTCCTTCAAGCCCGGAAAACCCCATTCCGGATGCGGCGTGGAAAGGTCGTTGCCGACGGACCGTGAGAATTCCAGGAACTCGTCCGTCACACGGGCGCATACCGTATGCCTGCCGACGTCATTCGCGCCCGTCTTGCAATACCCGTCGCGGTAAAACCCCGTCATCGGCGAAGTACAGCAAGTCTGAAGTTCGCCCCCGAGGACGTTCTTCGGTTTTGGCCTGTGCCCGTTTCCGTTCGTGATGCTCATTTCGGTTTTCCCGGATCAGACTAACGATTTTATCAGCTTCCCGATCAGTTGACGGAAAGCTCGATCCCTTTCTCGATCGGCCTTGCGACCACAGCTTTGGCTCCGACCTCGACGATTCGGCCTCTCAAGCAGGCCCGGATTATCGATGATAGCCCGGATCACATCCGCATCGGGCGTCTCTTCCGAGAGCGCAAGATCCTTGAACGCCTTTTCGCGCCTTCGCAGGACGTCAAAGGGCCGGATCCCGGCCTTCTTCGAAAAACTTCCGCAACTGATCTTCAGAAAGCGGATCGGTGAAATAATTTACCTGCTCAAAATCGATGCCGTTCTCACGGAACGCCGATGCCAGTTTGCGGCACGTCGTTCAGGTGGGCTTTTCATAAACAGTTATCTTTTTCGCCATTCTATTTTATTCCCATTCTTGCATAGACCGACTTTAGTGTTTCCGAAGCGACGTTTCGAGCCTTGTCGGCGCCCGCAGAGAGTATCTCCTCGAGATCTCTGTCCTCGAACTTCTTCACCCGTTCCTGGAAAGGCCGCAGGTACTCGACGGCGGCCTCCGCCAGTTCCCTTTTGAAATGGCCGTAACCTTTGCCTTCGAAATGGGCTTCGCATTCGTCGGTTTTGCCGGTCAGCAGTTGATAGATCGTCAGCAGATTGGTGATCGCGGGCCGGCTTCGTCGAACTTTATCCCGGTTCCGGAATCCGTGACGGCGCTTTTGATCTTTTTGGTGATAGTGTCGGCATCGTCGAGAAGAAAGATCGAGCCGTTCGCGTTCTCGTCGGATTTGGACATCTTCTTTGCCGGGTCTTGCAGCGACATGATGCCGCGCCGGCGGGATGAACGGATCGGGAACGACGAACGTCTCGCCGAAATCGCGGTTGAAGCGTTCCGCGAGGTCGCGCGTCAGTTCGAGATGCTGTTTCTGGTCCTGGCCGACCGGTACGAGGTCCGTCTGGTACAGCAGAATGTCCGAGGCCATCAGCACCGGGTATGTGAAAAGCCCGACCCCTGCGCGTTCGGCGTTTCCCTTGCCCTTGTCCTTGAACTGCGTCATCCGTTCCAGTTCGCCCATACGGGCGAACACGAAGCACCCACGCGAGTTCGGCGTGTTCCGAAACGTCGGACTGGATGAAAATCGGTGACTCCCGGATCGATGCCCGAAGCGAGATAGATGCGGGCGAGGTCCAGCGTCTTCTGCGCTAGGACTTCGGGTCCTGCGGCAGCGTTACCGCGTGAAGGTTCACGATGCAGAAGAAGCTTTCGTATTCGTGCTGCAGAGCGACCCAGTTCTTGAGCGCACCGAGATAATTGCCGATGTGAAGCTCGCCCGTCGGCTGCGCGCCGCTGAAAATACGTTTTTTCATTATCGTCAAACTGCCACGACGTAGCCGTCAAAATACTCAAGCAGCTTTCTTGATCCTTGTTCCGATTCTTACCGTGCGATCTACTCTTCCGGCTAAAAGAGCGGGAACGGAAATATCTTCGTCGAGGGCATCCCAGTGCAAACCTATTCCGCCGCCGCTTATCACGTACTTTTTCCGCTGCGCCGGCGTCGCTTTGGCAAGCCGCGGGAAGTAAGCCAGAGGAACGCCAAGCCGGCGTCCGTCGGTCAACTCCACCCACATATTGTCGGCGTCGAATGAAACCCCCGCCGCCAATGCTTCAAGATTCAAAGTGGTCATTCCACGCTACCTCGATCTCCGTTTTTCTATTATCGATAATCTTTGCGATCTTGTTAAGTTCTTTGGACGAAAACCCATAAGAATCGGCCAATTGCACGTCGGGATGTAACCAGAATTTGGCAAGATTTGAGTCTTTTCTGACATGAACATGAATCGGTTCTCGCGGATCGCCTTCATTTGAAAAGAAGAAGAATTTGAATCCGTCAAGGAAGAAGATTACGGGCATGGCTCATTAATATCCTGTCTATTTCAATACGCGGCTGCTTTCTCCATATCAGGCCGAGAGGACGAAGAGCAGTGCGTACAAAAACGGCGTAATTATCATCCGAAAGACGCCAAGATAGATCAGGAGCATCAGTATCAGGAAGCCGTATTGCTCAAGCATCGCCAATGCCGGCTGTGCGGAATCCGGCAGGAAAGTCGCGAGTATCTTGCTGCCGTCGAGGGGCGGAAAGGGCAATAGGTTAAATACGAACAGGGACATATTCAGCAGCATCATGTTGCCGACGAGGATCGATACGGGGTTGGTGCTTTGACCAAAGAACTCGCGGATGTCATAGCCCTGCGACATCATTATCTTTGCAGCG
>CAVQUD010000016.1:0-20439 GCA_963716755.1 Blastocatellia bacterium | reverse complement strand
TTATCTGTTGCAGACTTCGACACGCCCCTAGACACTGTGCTATCGTCGATACACAATTGGAGAAATGAATCATGGCAAGAAAATGGACAGAGTTCGGGCTCGGGCCCAAAGGATCGACGCAGCACCGCATTCACGTCTCGCTGTCGCGGGACGGAAATCTGCGGTTAAACAAAATGGCCTTTGCGGAGCTCGGCAGCCCGAATGCGGTAAAGCTGATGTTCGAGGAAAGGACCGGCACGATGGGCCTCACGCCCACGTCGCCCGCGATGCCAAACGCATATACCACGCACTACAAAGAAAAAGACGCCGGTACCCGCTTCAGTTGCCGGACGTTCCTCAAAACCAACGGCGTCAGACTCGACACCTCAGTCACCTTCCCCACCGCCCGCGTCGAAGAAGGCGTCCTCCTCCTGGAACTAAAATACCGCGTCCCGTTGCCCAGGACGGGGCGAACGAAAGGCAGCGGAGCCTCCTGATTCCATTGGTTTGGCCGAGTAATGTTATCCGGGAATGCCGGCAAGGCGTCGGAACGCTGGGCACCCTTGCCCGCACGTGCCGGCAGCGTCGACATACAAATGACGGGATGAGGCTGGATAAGAAAAGGTCGATCCCTCTTGTCTGGGTTTCGTTTTATCTTCGCCCTGTGTTTTTGCGGCACGTGCGGGCAAGGTGCCCGCGTTTTCCCGACGCGTTGACGCGGTTCGGGCACTGGCCGCCAGACTCGTTCGGCGCTGGGAAAAGAATCGGCCAAGCGCGAAAAACTGGTGTATACTCCTCGCATTAAGTCCTCAGCCGGTCCGATAGCATTCCCGCACCCCGCACAGAGGACGGAGGTTTCTCCGTGAACCAAAACCAAAACACCTTCCGCCGCACACTCCCGGCCCTCGGTACGCTCATACTGGTCACAGCAGTTTTCGTCGCGATGTCGTGGCAGAAAGCGGCTAATGCCTCGACGGACGCCGTTACGGGCCCGTCGCCAACCCCAGCGGCCTCGCTGAGCCCGATACCGACGCCTTCGCCGACGTGCGTTGGCATGGACACGCATTGGCGGCACTACAGCAATCTGGAGCCAATCGCGGCGGCGGACCGTGGCCGCAACGATCCGAGTTCAGAGCCGGGCTTGCCGACGAATTATCCGTCGATCATTAACGTTACGGGAACCGACGCTCCGCAAACGTGCATTGTGGGTGGAATAGCGATTGATTTTGCGGTCACGTCGGAGCGGCCTGACGATCTGGATATTCTTGTGGTTGACCCTCAGGGCCGTAAATCGCTCATTATTTCCGATGCCGGCGGGAATAGTCCGCTCACGTGGACAGGTTACCTGTTCGGTTTTTTCAGCCCGCGTCTTCCCGACAGGCCGCTCCTCCGGTCGGATACTATGCCGGGGCCAACTATGCGGGCATGCCCGCCCTCGAACCGGATGGCATAGATAACTTTCCGAATGCCGGCGGAGCAGCGGAATACCCGATGGATTTCGGCCCGCTCATCGCGGCCGGATTTATCAATTCGGGAAGTTGGAAGCTATATGTGGTGGACGACGAGACCGGCAATCTGAACAGTTTGCCGCAGGGCTGGCGGGTAAGTTTCTATTCGATCTGCAGCCAGCCCGGCGGATGTGTTCCAACGCCAACGCCAACACCTTCACCAACTCCGACACCGACGCCGAGTCCAAGCCCGACCGCGACGCCCTTCATCCTGACCGAAGGATTTGAGACGGTGGACAGCCGGAGTTCCCGGGCCCGGCTGGTTCGCAAAGAATAATGGCACGCCGATTGGCAGTCAGCCGACATGGTTCCAGGGCAATGCGTCGGTTTTCCCGGCTTATGGCGGGGCCCGTCGTCTTATATTGCGGGAAATTTCAACCTTGTTGCTGGTAGGAACACAATCAGCAATTGGTTGATAACGCCCGAGATACCGTTGGCGAACGGCGGGATGGTGAATTTCTGGACGCGGTCGGTGGGGACCCGGTATGCGGACCGAATGCAGGTGCGCATGAGCACGGCAGGGGCGAGCACGAACGTCGGCGACACGAATGCTAGCGTCGGCGATTTTACAAACCTGCTGATGGACATCAACCCGACGCTGTGGCCCGCCTGGTATCCGACCGTATGGACGGAGCAGAGGGTTGTGCTTAGCGGGCTTCCGGCACCGACGACGGGCAGGTTGGCGTTTCGGTACTTTGTTACGAACAGCGGGCCGTTCGGCGCGAATGGGGATTATGTCGGGATAGATTCGTTCGAGTACCGGCTTGACACGTGCCCGGCGTGCGCAACGCCTACGCCGCCACCCTCGCCAACACCGCCGCCGACACCGTCGCCATCGCCGACGGACAGTCCTTGCGGCTCGCCCGACTCCGGTGCCGGGGGTTCCGACATTTGATCTGACAATTGACCAGATCGACGCCCCGGATCCCGCTATCGTGGGTTCTATCCTGTCCTATTCAGTAACAGTGAGCATGTGGCCAACCCCTCAAGGCGGTTCGGCCAGCCCGGTCGTGCGCTTTCGATTCCCGAGTGGAGTGCCTATAACTTTCATTCGGGCGACGGCTACAAATGGTTTTAGCGGGACCGTCGATTCGACCGGTGTGACGTTCACGGGCGGATCGATCTTTAATGTCTTTTATGGACCGAGGACCGCGACCTTTGTCATTGCGGTAATCCCAAATGCGGCGGGATTACTGACCAGCGACGGCGGTAAAGTCGTTGTCGACCCGGACAACCTGATCGCCGAGTCGAACGAGACAAACAACACAGCTCAGACCATTACAGCCTCTGTCCGGCGGGCGTTGTTTGACTATGACGGTGACGGGCGAACGGACCATTCGGTATTCCGGCCATTGAATGGGACATGGTACCTGGAAACGAGCACCGCTAGATACGAAGGCGTTCACTTTGGGGGTGATGGTGACAAGCTCGTCGCCGGCGGATTATGACGGCGACGGGAAGACGGACATCGCGGTCTACCGGCCTTCTACCGGGCAATGGTACGTGCTGAATAGTGCGACTGGGACGTTTTCGTATCCGTTTTTCGGGCTAGCCGAGGACATGCCCGCTCCCGGCGACTATGACGGTGACGGGAAGGCTGATCTGACGGTGTTTAGGCCATGTCAGGGGACTTGGTATCGGCAGAATTCGTCGAATGGGTCGTTTTTTGGGATGCAGTTTGGGGCGACGGGGGATGTGCCGACGGTTGGGGATTTTGATGGGGATGGGAAGAATGACCTCGGCATCTGGCGGCCTTCGAATGGGGATTGGTATAACATCAGGTCGTCGAACGGGTCGGTGTTTGGTGAGAGGTTTGGGCAGACTGGGGACAAGATCGCACCGGCGGATTATGACGGGGATGGGAAGACGGATATCGCGATCTTCAGGCCTTCGACGGGGCTGTGGGTTGTGAGGAATTCGGCGACGGCGACGTATTCGTATCACGTGTTTGGGGCACCGGCGGATATTCCGATTTCGGGGGATTACGACGGTGACGGGAAGGCGGACATTGGCGTTTGGCGGCCTTCGGATGGGACTTGGTACATACAGCGGAGCGATAACGGGCAGTTCATCGTGTTCCCGTGGGGGCAGGATGGGGATAGGCCGACGCCGAGTGCCTACGGCAACTGAAAACTGAAAACGGATAACGGATAATTCAGAACCGGGAGCGGTAGCGACCGGATTCTTCTTTGGTACGCAATGCGGAACCGCGAGGAATCCGGTCGCTACTGCTCCCGGTTCTGATTTGAGTGGGGACACAACAGCCTTCAATTGCCGTTGGCTTTAGCCAACGGTGACGGCATCAACTTTGTCGGGCTTTAGCCCAACCCGCGGGTTGGGCTAAAGCCCGAGTTTATTTGTGCAAGTCAACCGTTGCCTAAAGGCAACGGCAATCCTTAACGCACAGGCAGGCTGCCTGCCGTCCGACACTTTAGTGAACGATCGCGTGCAGCAACTGCTGCGTGGCGAAGAAGAGGGCGACGCCGGCGAAGAGGGCTAGTGAGATGCGGAAGGTGTTGCCGCCGTGGTGATTGATCTCGGGGATCAGGTCGCTGGCGGCGACGTAGAGCGTGACGCCGCCGGCAAGCGGCAGGGCGTATTGGATCGTGAAGCCGATATTCGCGCCGATAAAGTAAAACGCCAGCACGCCAATGAACGTCGTCAGTCCGAGCAGCGACGTTGCCAGCATCACCTGCCGCCTGTCTTTGCCCGCCGCCAGCACCATCGAGCCGATCGTAAATCCCTCAGGGAATTTGTGTAAGAAAACCGCGATAAAGACCAGAAAGCCGAGCTTCGGGTCGAGCTGCGACGCGGCGGCGATCGTTACGCCGTCAAAGAACGTGTGGACGAGCAGGCCGCCGACCGCGGTGTAGGCCGAGCGCGGCGAGATCATCTCGTGTGCGTGATCGTCGTCGTCGCAGTGCATCTCTTCGCCGAGATGAAAGTGCGGCGCGATGGTGTGTTCGACAAACTGCGTCAGCAGATAACCTGCCAGCACCAACAGCATCGGGATGTGAAGTTCGCCCGCGGATGCCGGATTCGATCCTGCCAGAGCAAGATCGTTTTCGGCAATATCTCGAGAAGCGTGACCGCCAGCATAAATCCCGCGCCGAGAGCGAGCAGGTACTTTAAGAAACGCCGCGAACGCGAGTGGAGCCCGGAAGGGAAGAGTATCGCTCCGCCGATTACATTGGCGAGTGCGGCGACGAGGCCGAACAGGATGAGGCGGGCGAGCAATGAGTCCATCAAGGCAAAAGTAAAAAGGAAAAAGGCAAAAGTAAAGCAAGAGTATCCCACGGTGATGCGAGTGGGCAAAAGGCGAACATTTTTCGGGACCAGATGCTTCACCGGATGATTAACAAAAAAACTTTAATATTTTCTTGACACGGCGTAGAAATAGGGCATAGAATGCCTATTGTATTAGGTCATTGTCCAAGTAGGTCTTGGACACATCTCTAAAAGAAGTGCTTAAGCAGCTTAAACGCCTTTGAAAAGGGCGCGGGGACGTTTTTGTCGAAAAAATCGTCACTATATGCAGGACGAAATCACCGATCTCGGTCATGTGCCGGTCCTGCTGAGAGAGTCGCTTGAGCTGCTAAAGGTTGAAAATGCGGGGCTTTATGTCGACGCAACGGTCGGCCTCGGTGGCCACAGCGAGGCCATCCTCGAGGCAAACGCCGAAAACCGGCTGATCGGCATCGACCAGGACCGCGAGGCGCTAAAGGCTGCGGGCGAGCGGCTGGAACGGTTTGGAGATCGTTTTCAACTGGTCCACGCGAATTATTCCGCGATCGCGGAGGTCATTGACAACTTGAATTGGGGAAAGCCCGACGGCATTCTGGCGGACCTTGGCGTCTCGTCGCTGCAGTTTGACAAGGCGGGCCGCGGATTCAGCCTGCGGCACGACGCCGAGCTTGATATGCGGATGGACGCGGATTCGGACCGGCCGACCGCCGCCGAGCTTCTCGCGACGCTGGACGAGGCCGAGATCGCGGACATTATCTACCGCTACGGCGAAGAGCGTGCCTCGCGAAAGATCGCCCGGTGGATCGTCAACCGCCGCAACGAGGGCCGCCCGGTGCACACGACGCTCGATCTGGCCGACTTGGTGCGACGGGCCGTTAAACAGAGTTCGAAAGATCGGACGCATGCGGCGACGCGGACATTTCAGGCACTGCGGATAGCGGTAAATAGTGAGTTTGAAAACCTTGAGCGATTCCTGGACGACGCCGTCGACGTGCTCGCTCCGGGCGGGCGGCTGGCGGTGATCACGTTCCACTCGCTCGAGGACCGGATAGTGAAACAGGCGTTCCAACGCCTGTCGGGCAAATGCTCATGCCCGCCGCGAATGCCCGTGTGCCAATGCGGTGCGGTGAAGAAAGTTGAAATTCTGACGCGAAAACCGGTCCTGCCGACCGATGACGAGATGCGGCAGAACTCGCGTTCGCGGAGTGCCAAGCTCAGGGCCTGCCAAAAGGCCGACTAGACCAAGACCACTTTCGGAGGGAAAAAGCATGAAAAAGAGACGATCAAGCCGACCGCCGCAGCAGACAACTGGAACAAGGCGTTACAGGACGTATCCGCTGATGTTTGTTTGCGTGTTCGTGATGGTCGCGGGGTTCTTTTTTGCCGCCAGACAGCATTTTTCCTCGATGGATTTTGGGATGAAGAACTCGAAGCTGCGTAAGCAGATCGATGAGCTGCAGGCCGAGAAGCGACGTTTGCTGCTGGCAAAGGAAACGTCTCTCTCGCCCGCCGAGCTGAAAAAGGCGGCCAAGAAGGCGAAGATAGGCGAACCTGCCGAAGCTCAGACCGAGGTGTCGCAGGTCTCCGCGACGACCAAGGACAAGGCTGGTCCGCCGGCAGTAGCCGCAACAGGATCGGCCCCGCTTGTGGTCAAAACGGCGATGACGGCACCTACGGCGGCGTCCGTCGCGACCGTCGCAAAACTTGAAAGATCCAAACCAGTGGAAAAACGGACACTTGCAACGGAGTAGCCGCATGAGACGCCAAGGTCGCCCTAAGAAGAGAAATCTGAAGCAGGTCGCGTTTACGAGATTCATGCTTGTCGTCGCGTTTTTTGCGCTCTGGATCGTGGGTATCAGCGCACGGCTCGTGCATCTGCAGATCACGCAGCACGCGTGGCTCAAGGAACGGGCGGTCGACCTGCGGCAGGACGTGAAGCAAGGCCGGATGCTGCGCGGGACGATATTTGACCGCAACGACCGGGCTCTCGCGATGAGCCTGCCGGTCAAGACGCTCTACGCGGATGCGACCGAGATAAAGGACGTAGATGCCGCGGCGAAGATGATCGCGACGGCGTTGAAGATCGACGGCGCGGCGTTGGCGGCGCAGCTTCAGGCTGCGAAGGAAGAAAAGAAGCGGTTTGTGCCGATCGCGAGAAAACTCGACCCCGAAACCGTCCAGAAATACAACAAGGCGCTCGATCTGTCGGACGCGAAAAAGGCAGATCTGCCGAATTTTACGGGCCTGCACTGGCGTGATGACCAGAAGCGGAGCTACCCGTACAAGACGCTCGCGGCCCAGGTCGTGGGATTTAGCAATGCCGCGGACGACGGTAAGGCCGGCGTTGAACTGTCGCAGGATGACGTGCTGCACGGGCCGATAATTAGGAAGCTCCAGGAACGCGACCGGCTGGGCCGCGTTTATGACGAGACCGTATTTGAACGCGATCAGCCGAGCGACATCGTCCTGACGATCGACACCACGATGCAGTACCTGACAGAGCAGGCGCTTCAGCGCGGCGTCGCATCCGCCAACGCTAAGTCAGGAATGGCTATCGTAATGCGGCCAAAGACGGGAGAGATATTGGCATTGGCTAACTACCCGACGTTTGACCCCAACACTATCACTGAGTCTGCCGCCGAGCATATCGGCAACAAGGCCATCCAATCGGTCTATTCGCCGGGATCGGTCTTTAAGCTCGTCACGTATGGCGCGGCACTCGAGAAGAAGATGATCTCGCCCGAGGCAAAGATCAGCGCCGGTAACGGCTCGATCACGGTCGCCGGGCATACTTTTACCGATTCTCACGGCGTCGGTACGGTGAGTTATTCGGAGGCGATGGCGCACTCGAGCAATGTGTGCGCGATCAAGACTGGCCTGAGCGTTGGGCGTGATGACTTTTCCGCGATGGTCCGGCGGATGGGCTTTGGGGCGCGAACAGGCATTGAGCTTCCCGCCGAAGTAAACGGCATCGTTCGATCGCCCGAGAAGTGGAACGGCGATTCGCTGGCGTCGATGTCGATCGGCTATGAAATTGGCGTGACGGCGTTGCAAATGCTGACCGCTTTTGCGACGATTGCGAATGACGGAATCAGGATTCAGCCCCATATAATTAAAGAGATTCGACACTCGGACGAACAGCCGAAAACCGTGACCGAAGCTGCCAGAACACAGGTGGTTTCGGCCGAGACCGCGCGCGACCTGAGGACGATGCTGCGTCAGGTCGTAATGACCGGCACGGGCCGCCGTGCGGCCTTGAACGGCTACACCGCCGCTGGCAAGACGGGCACGGCGTGGAAATTCAACGCAGTGTCTAAATCGGTCGATTCGAGCAAATATATTTCATCGTTTATCGGCATGGCCCCGGCTGAGGACCCTGAGATCGTTGTCGCCGTGGTAATGGACGAGCCGAAGGCGGGAGCACGCGACGGCGGCATGGTATCCGCACCGGTCTTTCGCGAGATATCGCAAGGCATTTTGCAGCAGATGAATGTTCCGACGAGCCTTCCGGTAAAGCCCGAGGCTGCCGGCCGAAGCAAAATCGCTGGACAAGACAGTTGCAAAGACTCCGACGAAGAATGCCGGTACTCCCGAGCCCGTTAAACCTAATACGCGTCCGGCCGACCCGAAAGGGAAGAAGGAAGTTAAACCGACCACCGATAAAAAGTTGAATGTACCCGGCAAGTTAACCGCGATGCGTCCGCGTTGGCGTGAACCGGTATTATTACCGTGGAGTTATAGGAACAAACTTGAGACTTGAGACTGCAATTGAGCTAATGAGGGCTGCCGCGACCGAAATAGATCCCGCTTTGCTTTTACGCGAAGTGGGGTCTTTTGCGATTGATTCCCGCGAAGTCGAGCCGGGCGGCGTCTTTTTTGCCGCTTTCGCAGCCGGAATATCGTGATAATTGCTTCAACGGTGAGTTTGAGGATTCGACTAAGTACGTGCCCGCGGCGTTTGAGAAAGGTGCTGTTGCCTGTGTTCGTCAGGCCCGACCGGTTCGAAGAGCATCGCGCTGCGCTCGAGCAGTTTCGCGGCAAGCTCATCTTTGCGGATGATGCGATCGCGGCGTTGCAGCGGCTGGCCCATGGCGTTTATCTTGAATGGGGAAAGCCGGTCATCGCCATCACCGGCAGTGCGGGCAAGACAACGGCCAAGGAATTGACGGCACACGTTCTCGCGGCCTCGGGCAAGAAAGTGTTGCGGAATATCAAGAATTACAACAACGGCCTCGGATCTGCCGCTGACGGTGCTGAACCTGGCGAAAGACAAGAGTTACGACCTAGCCGTTCTCGAGATGGGAATGTCCACGCCGATGAACGAGATCGCCCGACTGTGCCGCATCACGCCGCCGGATGTGGCGGTGGTTCTGAATGTCCTGCCGGTACACGTTGAGCATCTTGGCTCGATCGATAACGTGGCGAAGGCCAAGGCCGAGATCGTCGAGGGAATGAAGCCGGGCGGAACAGCAGTGCTGAATGCCGACGACCCGCGGGTGGCGGCGATGCGTTCGCTGAGCAAAGGGCGAACGATCACCTTCGGCCTTTCGAGCGAGTCGGACGTACGTGCTGACAATGTCCGGTTTGAGCGTTTTGGCACGACGCGGTTTACTCTGGCGCACGGCGGAAATGAGGCCGAAGTGACGTTCCGACTGAATGGTAAACATAACATTCTAAATGCGTTAGCGGCTGCGGCTGTCGGTATCAGTTTTGATCTGTCGGTTAGCGAGATCGCTTCCGCGCTGAGTACTGTCGGGCCCCCATCGCAGCGGGGCGAGGTGCTGCATTTTGCGAACGGTTTTACTGTCATCAACGATTCTTACAATTCAAATCCTGCGGCCTTGCTTTCAATGATCGATACGCTGGTCGAGGGCAGCGGCGACGCGGCACGACGGATCGTCGTTGCGGGTGAGATGATGGAGCTGGGCGACAATGCGGCTGCTATTCATCGCGAGACGGGCGAACAGATCGCGTCGGCCAAGGTCGACGTCCTGATCGGTGTCCGCGGACTCGCACAGGAATTGGTCGACAGCGCCCGAACGGCGGGCCTTGCCACGGCCGAATTTGCCGCCGATTCGGATGCGGCCGGCGAGCGAATGGTCGAGATCATGCGGTCCGGCGACGTAGTTTTGGTCAAAGGTTCCCGCAGTGTGCAGACCGAGAAAGTGATCGAAAAGCTATTAGAGAAGTACGAATTGGAGGACGAAGGCGCAGCCTGATAAGCGATGCTCTACTACTTCCTGTACCAATTTCTCTTTCAGGAATACGGCCGCAATAGCGAATCGTATTTCTTCAAAGGGCTCAACGTCATCCAATACGTCACGTTCCGTACGGCCCTGGCCGCCGTGACCGCATTGCTGATCTCGCTGCTGCTCGGCGGCAAGGTCATTCGAAAGCTCGCGGACATGAAATACGGCCAGGAGATCCGCGAAGAAGGCCCAGCCTCGCATCACGAAAAGCGCGGCACGCCGACGATGGGCGGCGTTCTGGTGATCGGAGCGGTATTTATCTCAACCGTCTTATGGGCTCGGCCTGACAGCCTTTACCTGTGGCTCGCTCTCGGTGGGACGACCTTGTTTGGAGTGGTTGGCTTCGCGGACGATTACATCAAGATCGTCAAGAAACGCAGCCTAGGCCTGACCGGCAAACAGAAGCTCGCCGGCCAATTGCTGATCGCACTCGCCGTCTGGGGCATCCTTTGGGCTTGGGGCAACTACCCGTGGAACATCAGCGTGCCGTTCTTTAAGGCAACGGCTGAGATTGACGGTATCAGCTACGTTGGGCCAATAATTTACCTGATATTCATGGTGTTCATCCTGCTCGGATCGTCAAACGCCGTAAATTTGACGGACGGCCTCGATGGATTGGCCATCAGCGTGACATTCATCGCCATGGCCGCGCTTACGGCCCTGACATACATCGCGAGCGACGCGCGGTGGGCCGAGCGGCTCGACATTACGCATAATCCACAAGCCGCGGAGTTGACTATTTTTTGCGGCGCGATGGTCGGGGCGAGTTTGGGATTTTTGTGGTATAACGCTCCGCCGGCCGAGGTCTTTATGGGCGACACGGGCAGCCTGGCCATCGGCGGGGCACTGGGAACGGTCGCGATCTTGACCAAGCAGGAATTCCTGCTGCCGTTCATCGGCGGCGTATTCATTCTCGAAGTGATGTCAGTGATGCTGCAGGTCGGGGTATTTAAGCTCACAAAGCGCGGCGGCAATCCCGGCAAGCGCATCTTCAAGATGACGCCGCTGCATCATCACTTTGAGATGACCGGCTGGAAGGAGCCGAAGATCGTGTTTCGCTTCGTGATCGTGGCGATACTGTTCGCGTTGCTGAGTTTATCGACGCTCAAGCTGAGATAGGAATCTCAACGCAAAGACGCGAAGGAGCAAAGACGCGAAGTTAGTTAGAACGACCCTTGATCATTTGCGGGCTTAGCGTCTTGGCGACTTTGCGTTAAAAAAAAATGCAGATCAATGGCAGAAAAGCGCTTGTTCTCGGTGCCGGCAAGTCCGGCATCGAATCGGCGCGCTTTTTGGCCGCGTGCGGTGCCACGGTCGCACTGCACGACAAGAAGCCGGTCGAGGATTGGTCCGAGACCGCAAGATCTCTGAAATCGGACCACAATGTCGGCTTGTTCACCGGCGACATTCCGTCGTGGCTGCTCGATCAGATCGACCTCGTCGTTATATCGCCGGGCGTGCCGACAAATACCATTCCCGCCCGTTATGTCGACCGAAAGGACGGCGAGGTGATCGGTGAGGTCGAATTGGCCTTTCGCTTCATGAAAGGTCGGGTCGTCGGCATCACGGGCTCGAACGGGAAGACGACGACGACGGCGTTGATCGGCGAATTGCTCAAGAATGCGGGCATTCCGACGCAGGTTGGCGGCAATATCGGTACACCGCTGCTTAGCCTCGCGGAAACGTCACGTGACGACGGCTGGACGGTGGCGGAATTGTCGAGCTTTCAGCTCGAGACGATCGTAGATTTTCGACCCGCGGTCGGCATTTGCCTGAACGTGACGCCGAACCACCTCGACCGGTACGAGGGCTTTCAGGATTACGCGGCGGCGAAGCACCGCATCTTTATGAACCAGACGGCCGAGGATGTCGCCATTCTAAATGCCGACGATGAGATCACGTCGAGTTGGGCGAGCGGCCTTAGGGCGAAGGTCGTGATGTTCAGCGTGAAAAGGGAACTGGACGAAGGAATGTTCTTGCGGGGCAGCGACTTGGTGTGCCGGGCAAACGGCAGTGAAAAGGTGCTGACCACACGCGACGAGATCTTCCTGCGCGGCCTGCACAATGTTGAGAACGTCCTTGCAGCTATGGCCGCCGGCCTTGCTTGCGGTGCGTCGCCCGAATCGATGCGGCAGACGGTGGCGGAATTCAAAGGTGTCGAGCACCGGATCGAATTCGTGGCCGAGATCGAAGGCGTGAAGTTCTATAACGATTCCAAGGCCACATCCGTCGATGCGACGAGCAAGGCTTTGGAGGCGTTAAGCACGCCGAATGGCAAGACCCTTCTCATTCTGGGCGGACGAGGAAAGAACGCTCCGTACGCACCGCTGGTGCCGTTGATCGAGTCGTCGGTTCGTTCCCTCATACTGATCGGCGAAGACGCAGACAATATCGAGTCGCAACTTAGCGGTCATGCGGAGATCGAACGCGCGGGATCGATGGAAGATGCGGTAAATAAAGGATTTGCATCCGCCGAGAGCGGTGATTCGGTACTGCTTGCCCCTGCGTGTGCGAGCTTTGATATGTTTAAGAGTTTCGAAGAGCGAGGCGAGATCTTTAAGGCCGCCGTAGCACGAATAGCCGCCGTCGATGCGGCAACTAACTAATAACTATCAACTAGTAACTATTAACTGTTACCGGGTGACCTCATGATCAGTTAATAGTTAATAGTTAGTAGTGGGTAGTTACTGACGATGCAAGAGAAGCACATAGATTGGCTCATGTTCGGCATTGCTGTCGCGCTCGCGTTGTTTGGTGCGATGATGGTGTTTAGCGCGTCGGCGATGTTCTCGCTGAAAGAGAGCGAGTCGGCGAGCCAGTATACCTATTTTTACAAGCAGATCGGGTTCACTGTCGCTGGGCTTGTGGCAATGTACCTCGTTAGCCGCCTCGACTATCACCTCTTTCAAAAAACATGGGTCGTCGTTGCGGTTCTGGCGGTGACGGTCGCTCTGCTTATCGCGGTTTTTGCATTTCCCGAGATCAACGGGGCGCGACGTTGGATCCGGTTCTCGGGCTTCTCGTTCCAGCCGTCTGAGCTGGCAAAGATCGCGTTGCCGATCTTTCTCGCATATTGGCTGACAAAGAAGGAGGACGTGGTCGGCAGCATCTCTCAGGCCGTCGTGCCGTGCCTGCTGTGTCTCGGGCTGTTGGGCGGACTTGTCTTTGCCGAAAAGGACCTTGGTACGACGATCGTTCTGTGCGCGGTCTTCTCAACGGTCTACTACGCGGCCGGGGCAAGGCTGGTACATATTGGGGCCCTCGCCGGGGCGATGTTTATCGGCGGGGCCGTAGCCATTATCCTGGCTCCGTGGCGCGTTGCCCGGATGCTGGCCTTTCTCGACCCGTACAAATACGCAGATGACGAGGGCTACCAAGTGGTACAGTCACTATATGCGATCGGCTCGGGCGGAATATTTGGCGAAGGTTTCGCCCAGGGCAAGCAGAAGCTGTTCTACCTGCCATATCCGTACTCCGATTTTATCTTTTCGGTGGTAGGCGAGGAGCTGGGACTGATCGGCACACTTACCGTGGTGCTCGCGTTTGGATTGCTGCTTTGGCGGGGTGCACGTGCGGCCGTAATGGCACCTGACCGGTTCGGGATGCTGCTAGGCATCGGCGTCATCACGGGCATTATTATGCAGGCACTGTTCAATATCAGCGTCGTCACATCGATACTGCCGGCAAAGGGGATCCCGCTGCCGTTCATTTCGTACGGTGGGTCGTCGGTCGTCGTTTCGCTGATAGGAGTCGGCCTGTTGTTGAGCATTTCAAAATTTGCCGGTGCAGAGCAGCCGGCTGAGCGTCGTCAGGCACCGCGCAGGGCAAAAGCCCGGGCCGCAGGAGCATAGATGAAGGTACTGATCGCGGCCGGCGGAACCGGCGGACATATCTATCCCGGCATCGCAGTCGCAAACGAGATCATGCGGCGGGACGTGACCAATGAGGTCTTGTTCGTCGGCACCGCGCGCGGGCTTGAGAAGAGGATAGTGCCTGAGAATGGCTTTCAGTTGTCGCTGATAAACAGTGCGGGCCTCAAGAATGTTGGTCTGATAGGCAAGGTCAAGGGGCTGGCAGTGCTGCCGCGGAGCTTCATAGAGGTGCGGCGCATCATCCGCCAATTTCGGCCGCACGTTGTCGTCGGAGCCGGTGGTTATGTCTCTGGACCGGTGCTCATGATGGCGGCGATCATGGGCGTGCCGACGCTGGTCATGGATTCTAACGCGTTGCCGGGCTTTACCAATCGGCGGCTTGCGATGTTTGTCGAGAAGGCCGCGTTGACCTTTGACGAGGCGCTGCCATTCTTTGGTAAGAAAGGCGTCGTCACGGGAAACCCTGTGCGGCAGGATTTTTTTGAGATACCGGCAAAGGAGCGCGGCGAATCGTTGCATTTACTGATATTCGGCGGTTCACAGGGAGCACGGGCGATCAATAACGCGATGTCTGAGGCGCTTGCCGCAGCTCGCAGATCTCGCCGGGCGGCTGACTATTACGCATCAGACCGGCGAGCACGATTTTGAGACGGTGCGGACGTCATATGCAGAATCCGAATTCGCAAATGCTGATATCAGGCCCTTCATTTCGGATATGTTTGTCGAATTCGGTAAGGCAGATATGATCATCTGTCGGGCCGGTGCGACCACTTGTGCCGAGGTCGCTGCGGCCGGCCGAGCGGCCATCATGGTGCCCTTTCCGGGTGCGGCCGACGATCATCAGCGGAAGAACGCCGAGGCCCTCGAAAAGGCAGGAGCGGCGCGAATGATATTGCAGGCTGACCTGACGCCGGACACACTTGCGGCATCGCTGCGCGAGTTGATCGCTGAACCCGGGTTGATCACCGAAATGGAAACCGCGGCGAAGGCTATGGGCCGGCCCAACGCAGCGGCTGCAACCGTCGATCTGATAGAGGAACTTAAGAGCAATGTTTAGGCACGTCAAACGCATACATTTCATCGGCATCGGCGGCATTGGCATGAGCGGCATCGCCGAGGTGTTGTGCAATTTGGGCTTTGTCGTCACCGGTTCGGACGTCAGAAAATCGAAGAATACCGAGCGGCTGGAGACGCTCTTCAATCTCGGGATCGCGGAAGGGCATCGGGCCGAGAATGTTGGGGCTGCAGAGGTTGTTGTCTATTCGTCGGCTGTTAAAGAGGACAATCCCGAGGTCGTCGAGGCTAAGGAACGTGCCATTCCAGTGATCCCGCGAGCCGAGATGCTCGCCGAGCTAATGTCGCTAAAGCCCTACGCCGTGGCCGTTTCGGGCACTCACGGCAAAACGTCGACCACGTCCATGATCGCAACTGTCCTTGGACACGCAGGCGTCGATCCGACGACGGTGGTAGGCGGTGTGGTCGATACGTTGGGGTCGAACGCGCGTTTGGGGCAATCCGACTGGTTCGTTACCGAGGCTGACGAGAGCGACCGCTCGTTCCTCATGCTCTATCCGACGATCGCCGTTGTCACCAACATCGAAAAAGAGCACATGGAATCCTACAAGAACATGGATGACGTCGTGCAGTGCTTTACTGATTTCGTCAACAAGGTGCCGTTCTACGGGGCCGCCGTGATCTGCCTTGACGACCAGAATGTGCAGCTTATCATTCCCAATATCAAGCGCCGCCGCATCACCTACGGGCTGACAGCACAAGCTGATATCTCCGCAAAGGACATCAAATTTAACGACTCCTTCGGCACTAGTTTTACCGTCTTGCAGAGAGGCGTACCGCTCGGAGAGATCGATATGCCGGTGCCAGGACAGCATAATGTTTACAATGCTTTAGCGGCGACGGCGGTGGCTCTCGAATTGGAAGTTCCGTTCAGTAAGATCGCGGAGGCATTTGCAGGATTCAAGAATGCGAACCGGCGATTTCAGTTCAAAGGCGAGGCGGCAGGCATCTCGGTCGTTGACGATTACGGCCATCATCCGACCGAGATCGTCGCGACGCTCTCGGCGGCCCGGAACAGTGCGGGCGGGCGACGGATCGTGGTGATATTTGAGCCGCATCGCTATTCCCGGACGCAGGAACTGATGGACGAGTTTGTCGTTTCATTTAATAACGCTGACGCGCTCTTTCTGCTCGATATTTATGCCGCGAGCGAGCAGCCGGTCGAAGGCGTCACAGCAGAGGTCCTGGCGAACAATATCAAGAAAGTCGGACACAAACATGTGTCTTACATCGGTGAACTCGAGACTGCCGCCGATAAGGTCATCCCGGCGTTAAAGGCTGGAGATCTCGTAATCACGCTCGGTGCGGGTAGCGTCACACGGCTTTCGGACGAGATCGTTGAGAGGTTAAGGGCACAGTAGTGGCAAAGAGAAAGACAGCACCAAAAAGGGGAAAAGGCACGTCTGTCCGCGTCCGCGGCGGCCGAAGGCCAGCCGCTCGTGCGACCGAGGGCCGGTTCGGCCGGTTCATAATGCCACTGTCTATCTGCGGTGTACTTTTAGCTTGCATCGCAGTTGTGGCAGCTCTGTTCTACCAGACGGCGACAGGCTCGCCGTTCTTTAGGGTGCGGAATATCGACGTTCGCGGCATTGTCCGAACACCCGCCGAAGACATTCGTCGCGTCGTTGCGGCTGATACCGAGAAAGAAGGCGTCTGGAACAGCGACATCGCCGCGCTCAAGGCAAAACTCGAGAAATTTCCGTTCGTTCGCTCGGCAGCGATATCGAGGGCCTTACCGGCGGGCATTCGCGTTGACGTGGTCGAACGCGTGCCTGCGGCGGTCGTTCGCCTCAAATCAGGCGATCATCTCGTCGACGCCGAGGGCACGATCCTGATCGCGGCCAAGGATGAAAAGGAATTTCCGTTCACGTTGATCGGTTGGGACGAGACAAAGAGCGAAAAAGCGCAAACTGACAACCTGACCCGGCTAAAGCTCTACGCAAAGATGGTAGACGAATGGCGGCAATTCGATCTTACCTCACGCGTGAAACTGGTCGATTTGACGAATATCAAAGAGCCGACCGCGACGATCGAAGATTCTGGCCGGCCGATCGCAGTCCTGGTCGCCAAAGACAGCCTCGGCAAGAGCCTGCGCTCCGCGATCGAGGCCGTTGCGGGAAAGGGAGCGAAAGTGCGTTCGGTAGATTCGGCCGGTCTTTATCCGGTCATTCAGTACATCGAGTTTTAATTATGTCGAATGAGATACAAGCCGTTGGCCTCGATATAGGCACCAGCCGCGTCAGGTGCGTTGTTGGCGAAGCATCACCGAGCGGCAAGCTGAATATCGTCGGCATCGGCGAGGCCGAATCGCGCGGGCTGCGTCGTGGAGTGATCACATCGACCGAATCCGTCGCCGAATCGATCCGCCGAGCCGTAGCCGAGGCGGAGCGCGTTAGCGGCGTAGAGATCGACTCCGCAGTCGTTAATCTCTCTGGTGAGCATCTTACGGGGCGAGAATAAGAACGGCGTCGTCGCCGTCGCCGGGCCAGACAAAGAGATCACCGACGAGGATATCGACCGGGCCATCGACTCAGCCAGCGCCATGCCGTTGACGCCCGGTTGGGAGATCGTCGCGCGGTTACCGCAGGAATTTATTGTCGACGGCCAGGACGGCATAACGGAGCCGATCGGCATGACGGGCGCACGGCTCGAGGCACTCGTCCATGTTGTCACAAGTCCCGGTGCAGGCCGCCAGAACCTCAGGAAAGCGGTATCGCGAGCGGGCGTCGACCTCGAAGAGATGGTCCTTGAGCCTCTAGCCGCTGCCGAGAGCGTTCTGACACCCGAGGACAGGGAGTATGGCTGCGCGGTTGTGAATATGGGTTCGGAATTAACGAGCCTGATGATCTTTGGCCGCGGGGCGGTGCAGCACACGACGGTATTTCCGTTTGGCGGCATGCACTTTACCAAGGACATCGCCACGGGCCTGCGTGTCTCGATACCTGAGGCCAATAAGATCAAGCAGGATTACGGGTGCGTCGCTGCCTTCCTGCTCGACGAAGAGGAGCGCCAGCAGGTCATCGAGATCGTTCCATTTGGCCGGGACGAGACGCGCGGCCTGTCAAAGGAGATCCTTTGTGACATCATGCAGCCCCGAGCGGTCGAACTGCTTCAGCACGTCGCACGCGAAGTGAGCAGCGTGAAGGCCCAGATCTCAGGCGGCGTTTTTCTAACCGGCGGCGGAGCGGCGGTCCGTGGGCTGCCCGAGATCGCTGAGCAGGTATTTGACGCCCCGACGCGTATCGGTATGCTCGAAGGGTCATATTTTGGCGGACTTGCTGACGAGATACAGGGGCCGCAATGGGCCGTCGCCGCGGGCCTTGCTCTGGTCGGGATGCGACTTGGAATACGCGACGGCGCGGGCGGGCGTTCGTCGGCCCGGAGGGTGGCCGAATGGTTTGGAAGTTTTCGTGGAAGTTTTCGCGATCGGTTCAGATAAATTTAACACCGCAGTTTGATATGTACCGCAAATCGTTGTATGCTGTTCTCCCGTCAGCACAATATCTTGTTATTTGTTAACAAGCCTCAACGACAGATTTAGGACCTGAATCTCAGGAATTGGCTATGGCAAGCTCTATTACAATGGACGACCTGCAAACAAACCCGCGGATAAAGATGTTCATCGACGAGCCGCCTATAACCGGCGCTCGGATCAAGGTGGTGGGCGTAGGCGGCGGCGGCAGCAACGCGGTCAACCGTATGATCGAGGCGGGCATCAAGGGCGTGGATTTTATCGTCGCCAATACCGACCTTCAGGCGCTCAACGCGTCGAAGGCGCCGATGAAGATACAGCTAGGGAGCAAATCGACACGCGGCCTCGGTGCGGGTTCCAATCCCGAGATCGGCCGTCAGGCTGCCCTTGAGGATCACGAAAAGCTGCTCGACGTTCTCGAGGGGTCGGACATGGTATTTGTTACCGCCGGTCTCGGCGGCGGAACTGGGAACGGGTGCGGCACCAGTGGTCGCGAGCCTGGCGATCGAACTCGGAGCATTGACCGTAGCTATTGTAACTAAACCGTTTATGGTCGAGGGCAAGAAGCGGATGGCCCAGGCCGAGCAGGGCATTGCGGACCTTCGCGGCTGCGTCGATACGCTGCTTACGATCCCGAATTCGAAGCTTCGAGAGGTCGAAGAAAAGATCACCATCATGGAGGCGTTTCGCCGCGCAGACGACGTGCTGCTGCAGGCCGTTCGCGGCATCACTGACCTGATCATCACGCCGGGCATCATCAACCTCGATTTTGCAGACGTGACGACCGTCATGCGCGGCAAGGGTGTTGCCCTTATGGGCATCGGTAAAGGGTGAGGGTGAAGACGCCGCGTCAAAGGCGATGCGTGCCGCTCTCGATTACAAACTGCTGGAAGAAAATTCGATCAAGGGTGCGAAAGCTGCTCTGATCAACGTCACGGGCGGTCCGGACATGGTTCTCGGTGAGGTCGAGGACGCGATCGGAATGATCGAGACCGAAGCCGACGATAATGCCGACATCATCTGGGGCAGCGTTATCCGAGAGGATATGGGTGACGAGATACGCATTACCGTCATCGCGACCGGATTTGACACGGCAGCGGCGGCGGCCGCCTCAGCCAAAGGTGACCGAAACCCGAGCAGTAGCGGCCCCGACCCACCTGCCGATCAAGGCCTCGGACATTCTGCTGCCGGACGACCTTCAGCCGGTAGACAATATCGACGTGCCGACTTTCATGCGTCGGCAGGCAGACTAAATAACGAATAACGAATAGTGAACAACGAATAGCGAAGAGTACGTGCTCTTCGCTATTCCCCTTTTGTCGAGCATACTTGACGTATGGCTGAGCTTCCGGTCATTGGGATAACTATCGGCGACGCGGCGGGTATAGGGCCGGAGATCACGATAAAAGCGATAGTGGACCAACGCGTAACGTCGGTTTGCCGGCCTCTGGTGATCGGCGATGCGGACTTCTTGCGCCGAACGGCCGAGTCGTTCGGCCTGCCGGGACCTGTCGACGTGCACGATCTAAAGAATCTGCCCGATGAGGTCATTCCTGGTTCGAGCACTGCTGAGACCGGTAAAGCAGCCGGTGAGTGCATCGAATCGGCCGTCGATCTTTGGCGGTCGGGCCACATCGACGCTATTTGTACTGCGCCGATCAGCAAGCTTCGCTCGCTCTGGGTGGCTATGATCACGTCGGGCATACCGAATTTCTAGCGGCCCTGACCGACACAAACGAATTCCCGATGAGTTTCTTCGCTGGTGGCCTTCGTGTCGTGCTGCTCTCGACGCACTTACCGCTGACTCGGGCTATCGAAAAGGTCACTAGCGACAATCTGATCAAGCTCATCGATTTTACCGACCGTTCACTTACTAAATTGCTCGGTCGCCGCCCGTCAATCGCCGTTGCCGGACTGAATCCGCACGCGTCCGAGGGCGGCATGTTCGGCACCGAAGAGGCAGCCGAGATCTCGCCGGCCGTGGAACATTGCCGATCGACGGGCATTAATGTCAGCGGACCATATTCGCCGGACACGAT
>CAVQUD010000015.1:0-10104 GCA_963716755.1 Blastocatellia bacterium | reverse complement strand
TGGCCGCCTGTGATACGAAACTAAAATATGTCGTGATTACTAAGAGATAAGAAACCGTTTTTCGCATAATGGTTTGTCGATCCTTTGATTTAAGCGAAGCTGACACGTAAATCATACTTCACCTTCGTTTCCTGAGCTATGACCTCAGATACAAGAGGCTGCTCATACGGTCTCTGAACGGTCAAGATCGTGGAATCTTGCAGTGCGAGCGGACGTTGCAGAAGCCCGACCGTGAGGGAGGGCGAAACATTCACCTTGGCTTGAGTGTATCGCCCTTGCTTGCGCGCGGGCTTCCGAAGCTCTGCCGGATATTGCCGGAGGTCACAGTAGAGCATCCTACTCAGAATATAGAACCTTGACTTTACAGGCTATTTCTGCTACGGTGTTGCATGATTGTAACACACGTGTAAGACAAATCGCTTTTTCCGCAGAATTTCTGAAACACGCACCAGTAATGAGGGTTAACTACTATGCTAACAACAACTTACAGTGTTTCAGATCCCACTGAATCACCGCTGGAACACCCGGAACGCGTGGAACACCGCCAGAAGCGTGATTTCACATATTTAATATCGACTTTTCCTGATATACTGATGCGTGAATTTGCAACTTCCCCGCACCGAGGTCGTAAGGGATTTGGCCGACGGGCGTTTTAACATAATAGTTTAGGAGCAGGTAGATAAGATGGGACTGTGGCTACGATTTAAGAGAGTATTTTTTGCAAGCACGGGAGCGGCCCTCGACAAGATCGAGAATCCTGAATTGGTGCTGCAGCAAGACGATCCGCGACATGCGCGATCGTGTGCCGGAATTGAACAATTCCGTTGCGCAGGTGATGGCGACCGAGCGGCTGCTATTGAAACAAAAAGAGAACCTCTCGACACAGGTCGTCGATCTCGACAGCAAGATCAAGGCCTCGGTCAAAATGGGCCGCGACGACATCGCGACCGCCTATATCGGCCAGCTTCAACAGGCGCAGCAGGACCTCGAACGCACGGGAGCTCAGGCTGAGCAGGCCCAGCTCTCTTCGCAACAGGCGGCTGAAAGCACGCGACAACTACGTGCTCAACATGAAGAAGCGCACGGCCGAGGCGATACAGCTTATCTCCGCGGCGAAGCAGGCGAAACTGCAGGAGCAGCTCGCACAGACGATGGAGGCTTTCAACATCGGCGACGACGCATCGACATTCAACGAGATGCGCGAAAAGATCGACCGCCGCGTTGCCGCCGCCGAGGCAAAATTGCAGCTTGGCACGAGCTCTGTCGATTCGCAGATGCAGGACATCGAGCGCGAGGCGATGGACATCCAGATGCAGGACAAACTGCTCGAATACAAACAGCAGATGGGCATGCTCGGTGCCGGAACGCCGCCCGAGAGCAAACAGATCGAGGCTGGCAACACCGTCGAAGTTGAAGCCGTGCACGTCGAAGAAACCAAAACCGAAGGTCAAACGAACTAGGAGGCGAGAGGCTGCGAACTTGAGAGAGACGGTTCGCATCTAGTTAGTTTGATATGGCCGAACTTGCCAAATACCGCACCGACCTCGCTAAATTCAACGAGAGTTATGCCAAGGAAGCGATCAAGGAGCCCTTTAATTTCTGGGCCCTTGCAGGCTTCCTTGCGGCCGCGGCGTTTACAGGCAGTTGGATTCCGCTGCTGATCGCTCTGATCGCGGAAGCGATATACATAATGGTCGTGCCGAATCTTCCCGGCTATCGCCAGCTTGTCGCAACGCGACACAAACAGAAGCTGCTTGCCGCCCACAACGCCAACCGCGAGGGATTGATCAAGAGCTTTACGCCCCGCGAGCGCGAAGCCGTCGAATATCTTCGCTGGCTAAAAGACAAGATACAGGACAACTATCGAAAGTTTACCGGTGCCGCCACGCTGCCGAGCAACCTGCAGGCACTCGACCAGCGTTGGGAAGACTTCGTCGAACTGCTCGACGTCTATCGACGCCGCAAACAGCACCTCAAATCGATCAACCGCACGGCGGTACACAACCAGCTCTCCCAAGCCTTTCGCGCAGCAGAATCCTCGACCGATGAAAAGACGAAGCGAGTCCAGCAGACCAACGTCGAGATACTCAAGCGTCGCGTCGCTTCATTCGACGAGATCGAACGCAGCGTGAAGCTTGTCGAGGGGCAATTGCAGTCGATAGAGAACTTCTTCAGCTACCTCAACGACGAGATCGTCACGATCTCGACGCCCGAGAAATTCTCGCTACTCGACTTTGAGCAACTGTCCGACTCCATCGCGATGACCAAACAGATGCTCGACGCCACCGCCGACGAGGTCGGCGCGTTGGATATGTACAATCGCGAGATGGGGAATCTCGAATTGCTGCCCGGGCGAAATAGTTAGGCCTTTCTTAGCTCGTCTTCGCCCTTTGCGTCTCTGCGTCTTTGCGTTAAACTTTTCCGTTTATGAAACGAGTAGGAATCTTAGTCGGGCGTGAAGTCACGTTTCCCGAATCAATAATCAAGAGCATCAACGAAAAAGGTAACGGCGAGGTCGTTGCCGAGATGGTAACGGTCGGCGGCATCGGCCTTGACGAGCCAAAGCGTTACGACGTGATCATCGACCGTATCTCGCACGAGATACCGTATTACCGCGCGATGCTCAAGCGGTTCGCCCTCGAAGGAACGTACATCATCAACAACCCGTTCTGGTGGTCGGCGGACGATAAGTTCTTTAACTTCGCATTGGCCAAGAAGCTCGGAGTCGCGATCCCGAACACCGTCCTGCTGCCGCAGCACAGCTATATCAAGGACATCACGCCGGAAAGCCTGCGAAACCTCGAATTCCCTATCGATTGGGAAGGCGTAGTCGACCACGTCGGCTTCCCTGCTTTCCTAAAACCGTTTGACGGCGGCGGCTGGAAGAACGTGTCGAAGATCCATTCGCTCGAAGAACTCTGGAGCGAATACAACCAATCGGGCACGCTTTGCATGACGCTGCAGGAAGGCATCGAGTACGACCATTTCGTCCGATGTTACTGCGTCGGCAAAGAAAAGGTCCTGATCATGCCGTACGACCCGTCAAAGCCGTATCTATCGGGAATGCAGTACGTCGATGTCGATGACTATCTTACGCCCGAGCTGCACGCACGCGTCGAGCAGGACGTCATCACGATCTGCACCGCGCTCGGCTACGACCTCAACACGGTCGAATTCGCCATCAAGGACGGCATCCCCTACGCGATCGATTTCATGAATCCCGCCCCCGACGCCGAGCTCGCCTCTGTCGGCGAAAAGAACCACCGATGGATCGTCGACAATATGACGGAGTTTATCCTGAACAAACTCAAGGAAGGCTGGGAGACGCCTGAGTATCGCTGGTCTGCAATGCTAAATCCGCCTGAAAAGGCAGCGAAGACCTAGTCTTCGGCGACCAACTCGTACGGAATTCGGCGCGACAGCATTCTTGCCGTTATCACCATGCCGGTCCAGATGAGCAGGGCGACCGTTGTGACGGCCCAGCCGATGTTGGCGATCAACTCATCCTCAAAGAACACACCAACAAAGACCGATGGGAATGCCAGGAGCGCAATGCGGAGCGCGGTGCGGCGCGAACGTTCAATGGTTTCCAGCAGGTTGACGCGGCTGACCTCCATTTCCATGTATTCCTCGTCCGCGTTGAGACGGGCAAAGTAATCGGCCTCACCGCGGCTCCAGCGACGCAGGGCGGGCGTTTCGGCAACGCGGCCCGCGGCGGCGAAATGATGGATGACGTGAGCGATCTTGCCGTCTCGAAGGGCGACCTCGGCCAGACCACGGGCGGCGCGAAAGTGGTCGCCGATCCGGTCAAGGACGCGTTGAAATGCTGCTGCTGCCCGCCGCCACTCACCGATCTGGACGTAACATTCGCCAAGCTCCGCGACCAGGTCAAGATCAGCGTGAGCCCGACGTTCGGACAAACGCAATGCCGCGACCGACCGACGCTTCAGACGATCGTCTCGAATGAGTGCCGCGTACGAGTTGAGACAGCGGGCAAAATCGAAGAGCAATCGGGCATCCAGCGGCCGGCTTACCAGCGCACGCCGAAACGATTCAAGCGCCTGCGGAAGATGACCCGCCAAACGGAGTTCATTCCCCATCACCTGCAGTTCGTCAGCCGTGGTGTCAGTATCGACACCCGCGGCTGTCCCCGGCTCTCGCCGTTTGCGGCGGGGCCGGGAAGCGGTCTCGAGCACTTCCGCGGAGGGGATCCGGGCAAACTCGGCCTTCATCAGGGCCTCTTTCGGGTCGCCGAGATATTTGCAGAGGTCCTTAGACCTCACGTCGAGAATATTGTCATTCAGCCGGGGCAGGATCGCGTGTATCATCCGCCTGAAATCTTCCCCGCCCGACGCAAACGCGATGCTAGCGCCCTTGCCGTGCAGAACGGTCCGATATCGATAGTGAACATTGCCGCCGCGGCGGATCGCTCGGATCGCATGGGTCTCAACCTGCTCGATATCTGAGATCTTGAGCCGCCGTCGGCCGCCGTTAAACCACGTCCAGAGTCTGGGCAGCATTCCAAGACGCTCAAGCCTCCGGCCGTCAAACCTGATACGGTCGTTCATGGCAAAGTACGAAAGAAGAATCCACGAAATGCAGAAGACTATGTAGGCAGCAACGTCAAAACGGAGATAAAATAGCAGGCCGGCCAGAAAGGTGCCGAGCATCACGCCCGTCAGGTAGCCTTGGGGCGAAACCCGAATCGAGACCGGCCGCAGGTCACTATGCTCGGTTGCGTCCTCGGCAGAACGAAGTTTGGTTATGTCAGATTGGTCCGCTTTGCTCACTATCGGTCTCTAATCGATAGAATAGCAATCTATGTGATTTTCCGCTAAGCCTACTGCATTTGGATAGGCGGCATACCGCCGCCAAACGGTGACTCGGGCGGGGTTTCAATGATCTGCTTGGCCCGTTCGGGGTCGAGTTCTTCGACCTTCTTCTTGGCCTCGTTGGCGGTCTGGGACATGCGGATCGCCTTGCCTTCCGCATCCTTGGCCTCGCTCGCGGTCTTGGCAATAGTAAAGTACAGCTCAAGAGCTTCCTGCTTTTTGTCCTGCTTCTCGTAGACCTTGGCAAGATCAAAATTTAACGAGTCCTTTGCGACGACCGGGTCGTCCATGGCAAACAGTTCCTGGAGCAACGCCACCGCCTCGTCCAGCCGTGCGTCGCCAACACGCGTTTGAGCAAGCGCGTATTTCGCCAGCTTGCCGATCTCAGAATTTTGCGTTGCAAGGCCTTCAAGCTCTGTCACGGCCCCCGGACGGTCGACATATAGTCGGTTGACGGCGATGAAATACTTCGCCTTCTCTCCGGCCGCACCGCCGTGCGTATCGATCACAGTTTGGAACTCGCCGATCGCCGCCTCGGCCCGCTGCGCTCGGTCTTATAGGTCTTTGCTGTGGAGCCCGCCGGTGTTCCCGTCTCGGATATTTGGGCCTGCGACGTTTCTATCGCCTTACCAAGCGTGGCCTGAGCGGCAGCGGAAGAGCCTTGCGTCACGCGCATGATAGCAACAACAGCTATCGTGATCAGCAGCAGAGCGATCAAGCCATACAGGATCGTTCGCCCTTTTCCCTCGAGCTTCTTGCCGACTTCCTCCAGTCGGGGAACGACCTGCTGCTGCAGCGGGTCAACATAGGTCTTCTTTTCCTTTGGAGCGGCGGCCGCTGCCTGAAGTTGTTCAAATCGTCGTTTCTTCGCCATTACTTAAAAAAATGCAATCTACCTGCCGTTTGCGCGTTATATTAGTGCCGGATACCGACGGCCATGCAAAAGAGTTAATTTAACGTAAATAAGTGTTCAGGGCAAATAACAACGGGCAAATCTCGCACGAGACGAACCACCTCCACGGAGCGTGGCGAACCTTTTTCGACCGGACGGGAACAAATCTAACGATGCGGTGTCTAATATTACAGTCCGCCGATAGTGGACGGGCCAATTTGACAGGCACTCCGGTGGGGAACAGTTGGCGGAGCGGACGATGATCTTCAGTGAGTCGATCAGTATTGACGACGAAGGAATTGGCCGCATAAGCGTGCCAACCGCCGCTCACCCTGTCGCGGTCGACGAGACCGGGTTGATTGACAAACTACGCACTGGTGACGCTGACGCATTCGGGACGTTGGTCGACCGTTACTCGGGTGATATTTACGCCCTGCTGTATCGGCTTACCGACAGCCCGGACGAGGCCGCCGACCTGACGCAGGACACTTTTCTAAAAGCGTTACGGTCGATCGGACAGTTTCGCGGCGATGCGGGGCTAAAGACCTGGTTGTTTCGAATAGCGATCAACGAATCGCGAAACCGCTTTCGTTGGTGGAAGCGCCGCCGACGTGACCTGACGATTTCGCTCGACGCGACGCTGGGTGATTCGGACACGCCGCTCTCGAGCATGGTTCCTGATGGCGGTCCCAGCCCGGAAGACATAACGCTTATTCGCGAACGCGAGTACGCGATCACACGGGCGATCGGTGAACTCAAGGACGTCTTTCGAGAGGCTGTGGTGCTCTGCGATATCGAGGGCTTGAGTTACGAGGAGACGGCGGCCATCACCGGCGTCGGAGTTGGAACGGTGAAATCACGCATTTCCCGCGGACGCGAGGAACTGCGTAAGAGACTTAAAGATTTTTGACAATCGGATGCGAATGGCTGACTTGCCCCGGTTTTGATTTGAATAAAAATATCGGTGCCAACGATAGGTCAAGCAAGCGAAAACCGGTAACGGACAGCCAGCAGTCGCGGGCGGCAATTGAATCGACCAGCAACATCGATACAACGCAGCCCAACGCTTATGACGCCGAAACCGGCAACACGTTGTTCCGTTAGGGACAGCCGGGGTTAGTCAACCATTCGCATCCGCCGAGAACAAAGATGAAATGCTCGGATCTACAATTTGAACTTCCGCTCTATGCCGACGGCACGTTGGACGGCGCCGTAAACGATAGCGTTCGCGGCCACCTGGACGCTTGTCCGGTCTGCCGCGAGCACCTGTCGGAACTCGTGGCCGTGAAGGCCGGTTTGCGACAATCGATCCGGCCGGCGATGGTTTCCACTCTGCATAGAACGATGCCGCTCCACCGTCGTGGCTGAGGCCCGTCGTCAGAACCGGACCTCCAGTTTTCTGCCGCCCGATGTTCGCGAATGGCTACAGCTTCGCGTTATGCCTTACGGCATCGGCGGCTTTCGCGTCCGTATTATTGGCATTTGGATTCTTGACGATGATGTTCTCAGGCTCGTTGCAGCCGGATCAGTTCACAGCACGACGGACGAGTGACCGATCGACGATCATGCTGGCGAGCGGCTTCGACCCGTATCGCATCAGTTCGCCCGATGGTATCTCGCCGTCCGACTTTGCCCGCACCCGAATTTCGGTGTCCGGCGAATCGCCCAGCGTCAATCCGCAGGGTGCTCTGATCGCCATGACGAAGTCATTCATGCGGGGCGAGATGCGTGACGATGAGGTTGTTATCGTCGCCGACGTATTTGGCAATGGACTCGCACGTATTTCAGAAGTTGTCGAACCGTCGCACGATCACCGCGTCATAGAGGCACTTCAAAAAGCCCTCGACACCGATCCTGCCTACGCCCCGTTCGTTCCGTCGAGCATCGAGAACCGTCCTGAGAGCGTTCGCGTAGTTTTCCGCCTGCAGAGCGTGAATGTAAGCACCCGCGAGAGCAAGCGACGCACGCGACTCTAACCTACATCTTATCGATCTCAGCCTTAAGGCGGGCCGCCAGATTGGCATCGGCCGCAAGTATGCGGCTGTATTGCTCAATCGCGGCCGTCCGGTTCTTTTTGCGTGTATGAACGATCCCCAGATTGAATCGAGCCTTAAGGCAAACTTCGGACTCAGATCGAGGCGACTTTGGATACGCCCCGACTGCCTTTTCGAATTGGTTGTCGGCGAAGTAGGCATTCCCCAACAATACCATTCTCCGAATGTTCGGATTTCGGTTAGTGTCATCGACCAGTCCTTTTACCGCGAGCCCGTGTACCGGGTGGCCTCGGTCGTCCGTCCCGACAAGTTATACGCCCGGGCCAGGTAGAAATACGTCTCGCCGTGGCCGCTGCAATCTCAACGCGTTGTTGCAGGCCGAGATCGCCTGGGCATATTCCTTGGTGTCGTTATAAGCCCGGCACAAATTGGTATAGGCGATGTATTGGTTCGGCAGCAGTTGGATCGCCGACTTGGCCGTCGCTATCGCATCCTCGGGCTTGTCGGCGAGGCCGTAATACCAGCTCAGGTCCGTGTAGAGATTGCCGTCCGCCGGGAATGCCTTGAGTCCCTGGCGGGTTATATTGATCGCATCCGTAAGCCGGCCGTCATTGCGGAATATCTCGGCAAGGTTTCGATAAGTCTGGAGGTTATCCGGCTTGGCAGTGGCTGATTTTTGATAGGCATCGATCGCGCAGGGCATATAGCCACGCTTTTGACACGCATCACCAAGCAGGTAATGGGCCTCGCCGACGAAACGCGTGCCCTTCGCTATGGCCGCCGTTGCGGCCGTCTGCTGGGCGGCGGTATCGCCCATGTCGAAATGCACGCACGCCATGTTGTAATCGATGTCGGCATCCCTCGGCGCCACCTGAGCCGCTCTCTTCAGAGCCGCAATGGCCTCGGGATACGCCTTCCGCCCAATGTGGGCCTCGCCAAGCCCCTTTAATAACGCCACGTCTTTCGGGGCCAGAGCCGTCCTTTATTAATATCCTCCTCCGCATCGTAACTCTGCCGTTCGTAGTTGATATAGGCTCGAACCTTATAAATCTCCAACCCGCGTCCGCCGAGACTAATAGCCTGTGCGAAACTGGCGAAAGCCGCGGCGACGTCCGCCTCATTCTCCGCTTTTTGAAGGCGGATTTGGTCCGCGAGGCCTTGCTGAAGTTTTGCGTCCTTCTCTAAACTCCGAGCCTTTCTAACTCCAGAACCTTGTCCTCCCCACGTCCCATAAGTTATAGTGAGCGAACCCCTTGCCCGCATGAGCCTGTGCATTATTCGGAAGGATCGCTATTGCCTTCGCTAAACTTGGCAGCCGCTTCACGATAGTTTTTTTGGCTCGATGCCCTAACCGCTTGTTCGAGCAAATTCTTAGCTCTTTCACGGTCGCACTTATTCTGCGAGACCAGCGGCATCGACAACAACAGTACGGCCGTCATCAAACCAAAAACTAAGCGATAGGGAAATACTCGTTTCATATCGTTATTGCAAAATGATCGTCCGGTCGTCGCGAGGCTTAGGCTTCGGCGTCGTTCTGGGCGGGAGCAGGCGTCTGTGACGTGCGGGCCGGCGGCGGAGTATTCCGCGTCGTCACTTGAGGCGTCGATCGCGTCGACGGCCCCGTGGCGGTATTAGTCGGCTCGCCTTGGTTCGCATTGGCGGCCGATGTGTTCGAATCGGCCACCTCGGTGTTTGTATTGTCCGTGTTTGCGGTTGCCACGTTCACACTAGGCGTCGGCGAAGCCGCCGGTGCCGGTGTCGGCGATGGCCCTGCCTGTGCGGCCTTGATACCCGATCGTAGGCGTACCAGCCTCCGCCTGCAACAACTGCCAGGAGCACCAGCCCGATCAATCCTCCGATCAGGAACCCGGCGGCCGATGACTTTGCCTTCGCCGGTTTCGCCACTGCCGCGGCGGGCTTCGCTGGGGCCGACGGCGAGCAGCCGCTGCCGGGGCCGCATGGACTGGCGGGGCTCCGACGCTTTCGGCGTCGGTGGTGGTGGTGGTTCCGGGGCCGGAGTCGCGATCACCGCGGGAACTGCGTCCGCGCGCGATCACCTCGGTCTTGCACGTCGATCGCCTCAGGATCTCAGCTACCTCGGCCTCGTCCATTTGAAGCGTCGAATCCATCGTCGTCCCGCCCGCGTCCGGTGCCTAGGAAACGTAGTCGAATCCAGCCGGAGCCGGCGTGACAATCCGCGTCGGAGCCTCGGTAGTATCGATGTCACCACCGGACATTACCTCCGTTGCGGCCTGCGTCGGGCCTTTGCCCTGATTAAATGCCTTTCGCAGCGCCTTCTGCATCTCGGCCGCGGTCTGATACCGGTCGTCCTGGCGAAGGCCATTCCCTTCAGGACCACATCCGAGATCGCCGGCGAAACATCTCG
>CAVQUD010000014.1:0-966039 GCA_963716755.1 Blastocatellia bacterium | reverse complement strand
GCCAACTGACTCTCTACGATCGCCCGGATCTCGTTCAACGCCTCGGGTGAGTAGGCCTCGAAGCGGAGGACGAGGATCGCTTGGGTGTTTGAGGCACGGACTAGGCCCCACCCGTGATCGAACAGGATGCGTGCGCCGTCGATGGTTATCACCTCGTGAGTGGCCGTAAAGTGCTCGGCTACACGAGTTACGACGTCGAATTTGGTTTCGTCGGGGCAATCGACGCGCAGCTCGGGCGTCGAGAAAGTGGCGGGCAGATCGGCGAGTAATTCGGACAACGGCTTGTCCGTTTTTGACAATATCTCGAGCACGCGGCAGGCGGCGTAGGTGGCGTCGTCAAACCCGTAAAACCTGTCAGCAAAGAAGATATGGCCGCTCATCTCGCCGGCGAGGGCGGCGTTTGTCTCCTTCATCTTGGCCTTGATGAGCGAGTGGCCGGCCTTCCACATGATGGGGTTGCCGCCGTGTGCGGCGATGTCGTCAAAGAGGTTTTGCGAGCATTTTACCTCGGCGATGATCGTCGCCCCGGGCCGCTCAGCGAGGATGCCGCGTGAGAACAGCACCATCAGTTCGTCGCCCCAGATGATGCGGCCATTCTCGTCAACCACGCCGATCCGGTCGCCGTCGCCGTCAAACGCAATGCCCAGATCGGCCTTTGTTTCCTGCACTTTAGCGATGACGTCGGCAAGATTCTCTTCGACCGTCGGGTCGGGGTGATGGTTCGGAAAGGTCGAGTCGGGCTCGATAAAAAGCGGCACAAACTCGACGCCCAACGCATTCAATACCGGCACCGCCGTAACGCCGCCCATGCCGTTCCCGGCATCGACCACGGCCTTTATCTTCCGCGGTCCCGAGCGCAGATCCGCGAGACGATATCGCGGCAGTATTCGTCGAGAACGTCGATGCGTCTCGACCGTGCCGTCGCCGGCGGCGAACGCGCCGCTGAACGCTATGTCCTTTATCTGCTGTATTTGCGAACCAAACAGAGCGGCTTTGCCGAGGCAGATCTTAAAGCCGTTGTGGTCGGGCGGATTGTGCGAGCCCGTGATCATCACTCCGCCGTCAACGCCGCGTGTGAATACCGTGTGATACAGCACCGGCGTCGGCACCATGCCGATCAAGACCACGTCGCAACCGACGGCGTTAAAACCGGCTGTGAGAAGCTCACAAAATCGAGGCGAACTCTCGCGTGCGTCATATCCGATGGCGATGAGATTCGCGCCATTCTGTATGAAAAACGTGCCGATCGCGCGGCCAAGCACGGCAACGTTCTCGTCCGTCAGTTGCGTGCCGACGATGCCGCGAATGTCGTATTCTCTGAAGATGTTTGGATCCATGTGGTCGAGTCGCTATATTCTCACCGCGCGACGCAAAGCCCGCCGTGAGGCAAATGCCTGTTTTTGCTATACTTCCGTTTTGCGACTGGCAACAGCCGCCGCCATCGCGGCATCGAATTTATGACTTTGGACCCCTCGGTTGGTATGAAACGTTTCCTCAGGTTTATCTGCCCTGTTATTGCTGTGTTGCCGCCGTAGTGTCGGCACAACGGCCTTCGCCGACGCCGACGCCCGGCGACGATACGGGCGCGACGAAGGTCTTTGAGGTCCGCCTGCCCGTGACCGTCACGCTGAAGAAAGACCTGATCACCGGCCTCGGCCGCGGCGATTTTCAGGTATTTGAGGACGGCGTACAGCAAGAGGTGACGTTCTTTTCCGACGCAAAGACCAACCCGCCCGTGTTTGTCGGCGTGCTGATGGACACGTCGCCCTCGACCGCCGGCAAGCTGGGATTCTCGAAAGAGGCGGCGGCGAACTTTCTCTACACAGTCGTGCAGCTGCGTAAAGACAAGGCGGCGTTTATGACCTTTGACCACGAGATCAAGCTGATCCAAGACTTTACCGACAAACTCGACCGCCTTCAGAAAGCGGTTGATAGTGTCAAAAAGACCGGCTCGCAAACCGCACTGTACGACGCCGTGTGGCAGTTCACTGACGAGAAGCTGCGAGGCGTTCCGGGCCGCCGCGTGATCGTTCTGATCACTGACGGTGATGACACATTTAGCCGAGCTGACCTGAAGGATGCTGGTCGACTTGGCTCAACGCACAGAAACGACTATCTTCGGCATCTCGACAAAGGCCGGTTTTCTCGGAACCGTTCCGGGAGTTGAGGCCGGCACCGTAAAAGATCGCGGTGATAAGTTCCTGACCGAGCTCTGTGAACAGACCGGTGGCGAGGCTTTTTTCACCGGCGATATGTATGCGCTGGAGAAGGCGTTCAAGAAGATATCTGACGAGCTCCGCACGCAATATCTGATCACATACAAGCCTGCCGATCAGAGCTACGACGGCCGCACGCGCAAGGTCGAGGTTCGCCTAACCGATAAGGAAAAGGCCGGTAAATACAAGATCAGGACGAAGACAAGTTATCGGGCCGTTCGCGACAGTCTGAAGTAGGTTTGACCATGCGTTTTAGTCTGCATTTCACGATCCTTTGTTCTCTGGCGATCATGGCCGGTTGGGCCGTGCTGCCGTCCGCTGAGGCCCAGCAATCGCCGCCAAATCCGCCAAGCGCAACCGCGGCCTCACCCACGCCGACGCCAAGCGAAGATGACGACGTCATCAAGATCGATGCCGAGGTGGTTAACGTTCTCTTTACGGCTCAGGACAACAATCGTCGGTTGCTAACGTCGCTTAAACAGGAGGACATCAAGATACTGGAAGACGGACGGCCGCAGGACATTTCGGCGTTCTCGCGGCAAGTTGACCTGCCCCTAAGCCTGGCGATACTCATCGACGTCAGCGCCTCGCAGGAGCGCACGTTGCCGGAGGAAAAGGCTGCGGCCATTTCATTTCTCGAGACTGTCATCCGCCCCGCAAAGGACGAGGTCTGCGTTATCTCGTTCACCGGTGAGGCCACGCTCGAGCAAGGGATGACCAACAATCTGGCTAGGCTGCGACGCTCGATCGACGGCGTGCGGTTTGTTCCCCCGTCCGGCTATATCGGCGGCGGCGTGATCGCTGGCGGCACCCCACCGATCTCGGGCGATAATCAGATGTCGCAGGGATCTACTGCCATCTGGGATGCGATCTGGGTCACCTCGGACGAGATACTAGGACCCGCACCCGAACGAACTCGACGAGCGATAATTCTGCTGTCGGACGGTGTTAATACTTACGGAAAGAAGAAACTCGATGACGCGGTGCAGGCGGCGCTTCGCGCCGAGGCGATAATCTACTCGATCGGCATCGGCGACAATTTTTATAGCGGCGTTGACAAGGGTACGCTCCGCAAGATAACCGAACGCACCGGCGGCCGGGCGTATTTCCCGCGTGATGAGCGAGAATTGCGCGATGCTTTCCGCCAGATACAGGACGAAATGCGTTCGCAGTATCTGCTCGCATATGAGCCGTCGAATCAACTCCGTGACGGCTCATACCGCCGCATCGAGATCCAGCTCACGAATCCGCAGCTTGCTAAGGAAAAGGTGAAAGTCACTCACCGGCAGGGGTATTTCGCAAAGAGCCCGTCCAAGAAATAAAACTCTCGTGATGCTCAGGGATCAACTCCTTCGTATCTAATACGCGAATAACTCGACCTTCTTCAACTGGCCTTTTTTCAGTCTAATCACCCAGATCACGCCGTACTCAGTGTCCGGCATCTGACGGAACACCTCCTTTTTCGCCAACATGTTAGCAAGAAACGGTATCGTATTGCTGTGTCCGACGACCAGAAAATGCCTTCTACGGCTCGCGAGGATCTTGTCTATCAGTTCCTGATGATTAGCGGCATTGTAGATCTGTATTTGCTTCCTTCGACGTAACCCAATGGGTTCTGCCGTTTGGCGCGTACGCTGCGTGTTAGTAGAGAAGATCTCATACGGCTTGAATCGTTTGACCGCATTCAGCAGTCGTACCGCACGTTCGCGACCTTCGGGCGAAAGGACCGGGTCAGGGTCATTCGCCACAGACGTATCTTTTTCCGTGTGACGTACCAGGACAATAGTTTTGGTTTGGGAATATGCGGCTTGCCCGAACACCAAGCCTGAGATCAGGCAGGCTAACGTTAATAGTCCTTTTAGATACATACCTCAGACTCGGCCAACAACAGTTTGAGAGCAAATTTATCAAATCGCCGCGATATCTGCTAAACTCGCACAAACTCAAAACCCGCAAAGGATGGAGCGATCAGCATGAGCGAACAGGAAACTAAAAAACTGTCGGGCGACGAATACGAGCGCGAGATGGCGACCGATCTGGATGACAAGACCCCGGACAAGCCGAAGGGCTTGGCCCTTCACACAAAGATCCTTATCGGATTGCTGGTCGGGATCCTTGGCGGACTCATCACCAATCAGATATCAACTAATACGACCGGAGTTCGGTTGTTTGGTTACCAGCTCATCTCATTTGACTTCACGATCATCGGCAATGCGATCGCGGGAGTTCTCAACTCGATCTTCGGCTATTCTTATTCGGCACCCGAATGGGTGGCATCGATAATCAAGAACTTCACGCAGCCGATCGGCACGCTTTTCCTTAATCTGCTGTTGATGATCGTCGTTCCGCTGGTCTTCTCGTCGCTCGTGGTTGGGGTGGCCGGTATCGGCGACATCCGTAAACTCGGCCGGATCGGACTGAAATCGTTCGCTTATTGCCTAGTCCTTTCCGCTATCTCTGTAGTCATCGGGCTCGGGCTTGCTAATACCATAAGGCCGGGCGAACGTCTTGATCCTGACGTGAAGGCACAGCTCGAACAGAAGTATTCGAGCGATGCGATCTCTCGCACCGAGGCACAAAAGAAGGCTGACGAAGCGGCAAAGTCCGATTCGCCACTAATGCAGGCAGTGAAGACAATAGTTCCCAAGAGCGTCTTTAACTCGATCGCCGGCGAAAACCCGAACATGCTTCATATCATGTTCTTCGCCCTTATCATCGGTGTTGCCATCACACTGCTGCCGGCGCCTGTTTCGGCGCCGTTTGTCGGGGTTATGGAATCGCTCTTCGCGATCACCTCAAAGATAATCGACATCATAATGAAGTTCGCCCCTTATGCCGTCGCTTGTCTGATATTCACCAACATCGCGGTATTTGGGATCGAATTGCTGAGATCGCTGGGCTGGTTTGTCGCAACGGTGCTGCTCGGATTGAGTATCCACTTCTTTGGTGTCTATTCTCTGTCGGTTTGGTTCCTGTCGCGGATCAGTCCGATCGAGTTCTTCAAACGTGTCCGGACGGTCATCGTGACGGCCTTCTCGACGTCGTCATCGAACGCCACGCTGCCGACCGCGTTGCGTGTTTCACATGAGAACCTCGGCGTTCCGAAAGAGATCAACAGCTTTGTGCTGACCGTAGGTGCAACCGCAAACCAAAATGGCACAGCACTTTACGAAGGCGTGACCGTGTTATTCATCGCACAGCTCGCGGGCGTTCCACTGACGATCGGTCTTCAGCTAATGGTTGTGTATATGGCCATCCTGGGCGGCATCGGTACGGCCGGCGTTCCGTCCGGCTCAATACCGTTCATTATCGGGATTCTTGCCATGATAGGCATCGACCCGGCGTTGATCGCGATCATTCTAGGCGTGGATCGGATCCTCGATATGTGCCGAACGACGCTTAATGTGGTCGGCGATCTCACGGCGGCGACATTCGTTGCCCGCAGCGAAGGGTACGAATTGCTTCAGACACCGGAGAGTGCAGGAATAGGCTAGTTTATGTTCCCCATCGGCGATGACAACACAGGCCGGACTCGAATGCCGGTCGTAAATTGGGCGATCATTGCGATCAACATACTCGTCTTCTTGCTGCTTCAGCAGCTTGGCGGTAATGACGCCTTCACCTACTCATTCTCGCTCGTGCCGTTGGAGATCACGTCCGGCACCGACCTGACAGGGTTGCAGACCGTTCGTGATTCATTCGGCAACGTCGGCGAGGTCCTGCACTATCCAACACCTCTGCCGGTGTACTTCAATTTCCTGAGTTCGATGTTCATGCACGGCAGCATCATGCACATCTTTGGGAATATGATGTTTCTGTTCGTTTTCGGCGATAACCTGGAGGACATGCTCGGCCATATCAGGTATCTGGTCTTTTACCTCGTGTGCGGAGTCGCGGCCGCCGCAGCGGCAGATCATCATGGACACTAATTCGATCATCCCGATGTTAGGAGCGTCAGGAGCGATCTCGGGTGTCCTCGGCGGATATTTGCTGCTTTTCCCCAGAAACGAGGTGCGGGCGATAGTGTTCAATTTCCTCACGACCGTTCCTGCCTATGTCGCCCTGGGCTTGTGGATCGTGTATCAGTTGGTGCTCGGTTACCTGACATCCGCCGGGACCGGCGGCGTGGCTTATGCGGCACACATTGGTGGATTCGTCGCAGGGCTTGCGTTGATCAAGGTCTTTGCCTTAGGGCGATCAAGGGTGGCTGCGAACTAATTTCCCGTTTTGATCATCGCAGCAAACGTCTTGTCCAGGGCATCGATGGCGTGGTTACGTTCCAAGTTTAATATCGCAAGCTGCCGGATCACGCCATTCTTCTCATCCGGCGGCACCGACTCAAAATCGTACACAGATTCCTGCACACGCCAAACCTTTGCATTGACGTCAAGCAGCGACGCGATGACCTCGGCAATGGTGCCTGTGATCTCACGCGTTTCGTTGCCTTCACGCTTGTAAACCTTATTCGAGGCAAACGTGAGCCTGTCGATGGGAATTTGCCCATCGATGGCAGCAGCGACGAATTCGTCTATCTCGCTCTTTAGCTGGGATTCCTGAGCCGCAAGGCTCGCGAGACGCTCGGCGTCCTCAGTGTGAAATTCCTTTAACTTGACGATCGAAAGCTTGTCGACAAGCGTGCCTAAAGTCTCTGCCATAAGACTTTACACTACGATACTTCCGCCGCGAGTTCAAAACTATGCCGCGTGTGCGGCCTTATTGTCGCTGAAATTCAGGCGTTCCGAGTACGAAGCTAACTATCTTAAAGACCTCGGGATTCCCGCTCGGTTCAAGAAGCCTTACCTGTCGGCCTCGCGCTCCCTGCTGACCCGAACGCATGTTGTCTAGCGTCAGTTCGTCGTCCGCCTCATTGGGGGCATTTACCTGAGGTAGCGGTTGCTCAAGCTGTTTTAGAAGGGTTGCGCGTGTGGCCGTCGATATATCGCCGTCGAGAAGTTGTTGAACGGCGCGGTCAAGTACCATTTGCCTATCCTTGAGGTCGAATCCCTTCAGGTCGACGCGGGTGCCCGGAATTCGGTTACTGGCTATAGCGACCGCGAAATTGAGCCGTTCGAGCAACGCTCCGGTGTTTACCCAATCCTCGGCAGTATCCGGATAGCCTGTCGGGGCCTGGTAGCCGTACGGCACCTCGCCCAGCTTTGTCAGCATTCCGAGCATCGCGGGCCCCGCCAGCGTCTCAGCCCTAAGGGCCCGGATCGAGCTGATGGCAAGTTCGAAAGGAGATTTGATCTTTGCCCTATAGTTTTCAGGGGCATAGAATTCTTTGTCATTGAAGAGCCGCTCGCAGAGTTGTTTTGATGTCGCCTTTTGACTTGCTGAAGGCATCAGCCACGCGGCTTACGAGGCCCTCGCTTGGCTTGTCGCTGACGAACTTTACCGCGAGCTTTCGAGCGATGAATTTCGCCGTGGACGGATGGCCGACGAGAATGTCGATCACCTTTATGCCGTCCTTGACGCCGCCGTCGTCGACCTTCTGGCCCAGCACGGTCTTAGAGCCGTTCTCGTGCCAATTGCGGTTGAAGTAGAATTCGCCGCTCTCAATATCGTCGGGCACGCCGGCCATTCGCTGAAGGCGAGCTATCTGCCGGTTCTCGGTGCCGTTGATGTCGTTCGCAGCGGCCCGCCGGTAACCCCGCGGATCGGCGATCGTCCAGCCCGTAAAGCACTTGGCAACCTCGACGATGTCCTTTTGCGAATAGCCACCATCGACGCCGAGCGTATGGAGCTCCATTAGCTCGCGTGCGTAATTCTCATTTATTCCGCGTCGCTGCCGCTGCTGCCCGGCCTGCGGATCGTTGCGCATTTCGCGCATTCGCTGATCGATCTCGGTGTCGGTCGCACCGGTCTGCTGTCGAATGCGTTCGCGCATTTGCGACGTCAACTGGCCGCCGTTTCGCATGAGCTGCTGCAGCCGCTGTGCGCCGCGGCCTTGCCCTTGCGTTTGTGCGTTAGGCGAGACGGATTCAAAATTGTCGAGATAGAACAACATCGCCGGATGCTGTGCCGTTCCAACCACAAGGTCTCTGAAATTGCCTAACGCGTTCTTTCGAAGGACGTCGCGCTCATAGCTCGGAATGTACCAGCGCACCGCCGCCTTGCCGGCAAAGACATTGAAGTGGTTCTGCCAAAAATCGACCATTACCTCCTGAAGCTGCCGCTCGGAATATACAGCACGCAAAACGCGATTCGTCGATATCTGCGGCAGTATCGTATTTGCCGGTCTGAGGTCGTATTTTTGGTAGTATTCGCGAAGTTTTCGCTGCCGGGCCTGTCGGTCTGCGTCGGTCATCTCGTCAGCGTTCTGTGCTGCCTGTTGCTGACCGCGGCCCCGCTCGAGCATCTGCAGCAACGCTCCCGGATTCGGATATTTTGCGAAAAGCTCGGATGTCGAAAGATTGAAAACCTCGAGATTCTTTACCTTTACCTCAAGGGAAGCGTCGTCGATCGACGCCGGATCAAGCTGCTGGTCGATATACTTCTGTAGCCCGAGGGCCTTTACTTTTGCAACATCGCCGGGCCTCGCCCCGAAACCAAGCCGATTGAGCACGTGAATTATCTTTTGGTCCTCGGTCAGCTTGTTATAATTGCCTGTTTCGCCCGACACCTCAATAGCGGGAGCCAGCAAGGCACCGATCAACAAAACAACAACAAAACTGTTTAAGACTCCCCGCATTGTATTCATTTCTAACCTCGATCTATCAACCAATGTATGAAGGCACGTCCTTAGATTAGACGTCGTCCGCACCGTCTTTGGCGAACAAATCGATCCGTCCCGGCGCATTGTATTTAGGCAACAACGAACGGTTAAGCTTCATCAAATATCTCGATATTTGTCCGACTTTACGTTAAACTTCGTCAAAGGAAACACCGATGCTTATCACCAGAATGCGACACGTCATGCCCGTTTTGATCCTCGTAGCCGCAGCGATGGCGGCGCTTGGCCAAGACAGCGCATTCAGCGATCCGCTCGTGGATTATTCGTTTCAGCTTCCGGATGCTAAATGGAAAATGACCGTCAAGCCGTCGGCCACCGATCTGAGCGTCGAATACGTTTTTGGTGACCGACGCAACGGCCACCTCGAGGTTCGGAAGCAAACCACCACGAAGAACGCCCTGCTCACTGACCTAGTTCGCGACGAAGAGCAAAAGCTGATGTTCCGTCTCGGGTTTGCTGCCGGAAGAGAGGAGAACTTTACCGGTAAGCTCAAGGGCACGATCTACAATTTCGAGTATGTTGCATCGGGTCGGACAATGGGCGGCAGGTTTTATTTCCTCAGGTCGGGCGATTCGACCATTTATGTGCTTCGATTCACGGGCCTGAAAGACTCGCTCAAGTCATTGCGCGGCCAGACAGATTCGATCGCGCGGACCTTCGCCGTTAACTAGCTCTTTCTATTTTTTTAACCAGCCAAGGAGTGCATCGACCGTGATGTCGCGATTGGTCTTGTAGATCGCCGTTGTGAGCGGTATGTTCATGGGACATACGCGCATGCAGTTCTGAGCGTTACCGCAGTTTGTAATGCCGTCGTCGCCCATGAGGCCGTTAAGGCGCTCCTCTTTGGTTATCCGCCCGGTCGGATGCATGTTAAAGAGTCGTGCCTGTGCGATTGCCTGCGGACCGATGTAATTGTCATCGCCGTACTGCGGACAGGCCTCGAGACAACAGCCGCAGGTCATGCAGCGGGAATATGCATAGCGTTCCTGCGCGGTTTCGTTCGGAATATGCGGCCCAGGGCCAAGGTTGTAGGTGCCGTCAAGCTCGATCCAAGCCTCGACCTGCTTGAGGTGCCCAAACATCTTCGAGCGGTCGACTTTGAGATCCCGGACATTCGGGAACTTCGACATCGGCTGCAGCGTCACCGCGTCGCTGCCGGATTCCAGCAATAGGTCGTCGATCAACGCCGAGCACGATTGCCGCACCTTGCCGTCGATGACCATCGTACAGATACCGCACACCTGCTCCAAGCACGACATGTCCCAAACCGGCGGCGTTGTCTGTTTGCCGTCAAACGTCACCGGATTCTTACGTATGTCCATCAGCGCCGAGATCACGTTGAGGTTTCGACGATACGGGATCTCGAACGTTTCCCAACGCGCGGGTGCGCCTTCCCGCTCCCGCCGCTGGATCCTAAATTTGATCGTCGCAGGCGGTCTCTCGAGGCGTTTCTTTTCGTGATGGACGGCCGTCATTTCTTTCCTTTCGAATAATCGCGCTTTCGCGGCTCGACCAGCGACACATCGACGGGCTCATAACTCAGTACCGGGGCCTCAGATGCGTATTCGGCGATCGTGGTCTTCAGAAAGTTCTCATCGTCTCGTTCCGGAAAATCGGGTTTATAATGAGCACCGCGGGATTCGTTGCGATTGAGCGCCCCCAGGGTTATCACGCGAGCGAGTTCAAGCATATTCTTGAACTGCCGGGCATGCGGCACGGCCTGCGTCGCCCAGAGGTTTGAGTCGTTGATCGAGATCTTCTGAAAACGTTCCTGCAGTTCGCGGATCTTATCATCGGTCGCCTGCAGCCGGTCGTTATAACGCACGACTGTGACGTTGTCGGTCATCACCTTGCCGAGTTCCTCGTGCAGTTTGTACTGATTCTCACCGCCTTCGCTTTTGATGATCGCGTCGTTGATCCCCTGTTGCTTTCGAAGTTCCCCATCGTGAATGCCGTTCGTCTCGGTAGATCCTCGCTCGACATTGGTTGCATACTCGATCGCCGATGGTGCCGCAACGAAACCGCCGTAAACGCAGGAAACAAGCGAGTTAGCTCCCAATCGGTTCGCCCCGTGGATCGAATAATCGCATTCGCCCGCAGCAAACAATCCTGGAATATTCGTCCGCTGTTCAAAATCGACCCACAGGCCGCCCATCGAATAATGCACGCCAGGGAAGATCCGCATCGGCACGTATCGCGGGTCGTCGCCAACGAACATTTCGTAGATCTCGAGGATCGCCCCCAAACGCTCAGTAAGCACCTCGGCGGGAATGTGCGTCAGGTCGAGATAGACCTGGTTCTCTCCGGCGACGCCGTGGCCCTCGAGGCAAACCTGAAAGATCTCACGCGTCGCGATGTCACGGGGGACCAGATTGCCGTAGGCCGGATACTTTTCTTCAAGAAAGTACCAACGCTCGCCATCGGGAACATCACGCGGCGCCCTTGAATCACCATCGGCCTTGGGCACCCAAACTCGGCCGCCCTCGCCGCGGGCCGATTCGCTCATCAATCGCAGTTTGTCCTCACCCGGGATCGACGTCGGATGCACCTGAATAAACTCGCCGTTCGCGTATCTCGCACCCTGCTGATAGCATGCGGAAGTTGCCGAGCCGGTGCAGGTCATTGAATTGGTCGATTTGCCGAAGACCAACCCCGGCCCGCCGGTTGCCATGATAACCGCGTCGGCCGCGAACGACTTTAACTGTAATGATTGCAGGTCCATCGCCACGAGCCCGCGGCAGACCTGATGATCGTCAAGCACGAGCGAGAGCATCTCCCAGCCTTCGTATTTTGTGACCTTGCCTGCGACCTCCCATTTGCGGACCTGTTCGTCGAGTGCATACAAGAGTTGCTGCCCGGTCGAGGCCCCTGAAAACGCCGTCCTGTGATGGAGCGTCCCGCCAAAACGGCGAAAATCCATTAAGCCCTCTTTCGTTCGCGAGAACGGCACGCCCATTCGGTCGAATAGGTAGATGATCTCGGGCGCCATATCGGTCATCCGTTTGACCGGCGGTTGATTAGCGAGAAAATCGCCGCCATAGACGGTGTCATCGAGGTGCTTTGCGGGTGAATCGCCCTCGCCCTTGGTATTCACCGCCCCATTGATGCCGCCCTGCGCGCAGACCGAGTGCGAACGCTTGACCGGCACCACCGAGATCAGATCTACCTCGTGTCCGGCCTCGGCAATCTTCATCGCTGCAGCCAGGCCCGCGAGCCCGCCGCCGACGATCGCTATTTTTAATGAACTCGATGCCATATCAGAACCTTGCCGGGCTCGCGCTTGATGCCTTCTTAGGCGTCTCGCACAGTGCCGCCGGCATCAATCCGCACGGTCGCACAAAAGCGACGGCAGCATTAACCCCAACGAACGACAGCAACAATGCCAGTCCCATGCACGCCGTTAGCGTGACCTTTTGAGCCTTCTCGCCGATCACTATGCCCCAATCGACCGCGAACAAAAAGAAGCCATACGCCAAATGCCACGCCGTCGCGAGCACGCCCAAAATGTATACCGCGAGCACCCAAAAAACCTGAAAATCGCCCGCAACTATCGAAAAAGCCCTTTCGCCATTGCCAGCCACCGCATCGAGCGTCAGCCCAGGCACGAGCCCAAACCTAAAGTGCAGCAGATGGAAAAGTATAAAGAAGAAAAGAAAAATTCCCGTGGCCCGCTGGAACATGTAAAACCAATTCCGCCAGTAACCGTAGCTCGTCACATTCGGCTTGGCCTCGGCTGAGATCAGAATGCCGTAAACCGAATGAAACAGCAGCGGCAAAAAGATGCCGAAAACCTCGATCAGCAGCAGGAACGGTATATCGTGGATGTCCTTAACGGCCTTTACAAAGCTCGCCTCACCGTTCAGCGCTTTCGCGTTGGTGAACATGTGGACAAAAAAGAACAGTCCGAGCGGAACGATGCCCGTCAACTGATGCAGCTTGCGCAGCAGGAATGTCCTGGAGAACTTTATAGGCATCTGATGCTTGCCATGACCCGTGGTTACCTCAGAATTCTAAGGCCAAACCCCGCGTTCGGCAATGCGTACCTTTATCTTTTTATGATACGCCCGAATTCATATAAGATAAAATAAAAAATATTGCCGAAGGTAAACAGTAATACTTATTAAAGAATGCACATCGAAACGCTAAAGGTCTTTTGCGACCTAGTCGATCTTGAGAGTTTCTCTCTCGCCGCTGAGCGTAATTTCGTTACGCAGTCGGCTGTCAGTCAGCAGATTCGAGCGCTCGAGGAGAAATTCAAACGCCGCCTGCTCGAGCGTATTCGCGGACGCCGCGAAGTAAAGCTGACGGCCGCCGGTGAGGTGTTCTACCGCGAGTCGCGAAACGTGCTTGACGCTTACGACCAACTGCACGAGAGCCTTCGCGGTGTTGTCGGCAAGATCGGCGGCACGGTCAAGGTCGCGACCGTTTACAGCGTCGGACTGCACGAGCTGCCGGCAAAGGTCCGCGAATTCATGACGAAGTTCCCCGCTGCCAAGATCGATCTCGAATACCTGCCGCAGCACCCGCGTCATTCGCGAGGTCGTGAGCGGTAATGTAGAACTCGGCATCCTCGCCCTGCCCGAACCGCGTCGCGGGCTGACGATCACGCCGATGCCCGACAATCTGCTCGTGCTGATCGCGCCGCCCAACCATAAGTTTGCATCGCGAAAAAAGGTAAAGGTCAGCGAGCTCAGCGGCGAGGACTTTGTCCACTTCGAACGCGACGTGCCGACGCGTAAGGCGATGGACAAGATATTTAAGGCCAGCAACGTAGAGGTGAACAAGATCGCCGAATTCGACAACATCGAGACGATCAAACGCGCCGTCGAGGTCGGATTCGGGCTCGCGATCGTCCCCGAGCCGGCCGTCATCGAGGCCCGCAAAGCAGGCACGTTGGCCGTGATCGAATTAGCTGAGAAGTATTGGGTGAGGTCAGTCGGGATCATTCACCGCAGCGACCGCAATCTCTCATTGGCCGCCCGCAAATTCATCGAACTGCTGGAACAGCCGCGTTAGTGGATCGGTCGATCGCCGACGCCGGCCGCCGCGACGTAGGTCATCGGCGTTGTGGGTGCCATTTCGTTGAGTGTTGAGCGGATCTTGTCCGCCAAGCCCTCCGCCTCCATATAGTCGCGGCCGAGCAGGCGGCGAAACCGTTTGTCACGGTTCTCGCCCGTCAATTCTCTCAACATCCCGCCGAGAAAAGCAGTGACGATCTCAGGTGCAAACTGCTTGCCTGAATTAAGCCGCAGGTCGTCGATGACCTCTTTGGCCGGGCGTCGGGCCCTGTAGGGGCGGTCGGTCGTCATCGCGTCGAACGAATCCGACAGTGTCACGATCTTTGCAATGTACGGAATTTCGCGGTCGTACAGCCCGTCTGGATAGCCGCGTCCGTCGAGGCGTTCGTGATGGTACTTCGCGGCCAGCGGCACGTCTGCGTACGGATGGTGAATGGGCTGCAATATCTCGAAACCGACCGACGGATGCTTGTTCAGCTCGGCCGATTCTTTGGCGTTGATATGATACGGCGCATTGATGATCTTTCGCTCGACGGTCAGTTTGCCGACGTCGTGCAAATAGCCGGCAACGGCTGCACCCTCGGTCTCTTCTTTGCCCCAGCCGAGCTCCGACGCGATGATCTCAGAGAAACGCCCGACACGCACCGAATGCCCTTCCGTATATTTGTCCTTACAATCGATCGCGGTCGCAAACGCCTTGACCGTGTCGTTATACGTCGAGTGCATCTCGTCAAACAGCCGCCGGTTCTCTTCCGCATGCCGCTCGATCTCAGCCATCAGGTTACGCTGCGCGATCGCAACACCGATGTGATGACCCATCGCGCATACGATGTCCTTTTCGTAATTTGTGTAGGGCTCGGCCGTCGCCTTCTCACCCAGGAAGATCGCCCCGACGATCTCATCGCGAACGACCAGCGGAACGAACAGCTCAAGCCGCCGCCCGCCAAAGCTGCTGTCGTAGATCTGAAAAAAGGGCAGCACCTGGGCACCGCGGATCTCGATCGGGTTGAGGCCGCAGGAGAGGAACTGGCGTTCGTCCTCGGGCGTCAGCATCAGGCTGAGCGGAAACTCATCGCCGAGGCTGCGGATCGCCAGAATGTTTAGCTCATGGCCAAAGCGCGAATACCGCGCGACCGCACCGCGCATTATGCCGAGAGCACCCGACAGTAAGTGCAGCGACGTGCGGATCGTCTCCTGAAAGCTGTTTTTGTTCGTGATCTCCTGACCGAGCTCGGCCAATGCTCCGAACGCGTGGATCAACTTTGAATCATGCTCTGCCATAGTCTCGCTACTCCGCAATGGTCACATGCCGCGTCACGCCCAGCATATCAAAGAGTTCGATGGTCTCGTCTCTGACATCCGACAGGACGATCCGTGCGCCCCGTTCCGACGCCAGGTCGATTATTCCGAGCAGGATCGAGATGCCGATGCTATTGACGATCTCGGTCTCGGCAAAATTGAGGACGATCTCTTTCGCTCCGGCGTCGAGCTTTCGCCGGCATTCGTACTCGATCTGTTCACCTGCGAGCTTGTTGAGGTAATCGCCCGCGTTGATAACGGGACGTTCCATGACAGGTTGGGCCGAAACGCCGCTTTGTAAGTCAGAAAGCACGTAAATTCTTCCTTTTATCTATTTAGCTTGAGCACGCTGAAGAGCTACTTGAGGTATATGTTTAACATAAACGCCAGATTTACACAATACCTTTTAAGACGCTATTGCGGGGACGCGATCCTTAGACTCCGAACTCTGGACTCCAAACTAGTACGCGTGTGGGACACGGCCAAACTCATCCAGCAGCGGTTTGAGCCTCGCGATCGCCGCGGTGTGTGCTGGCCCGTTACTCGCGACAATGCCGTTGCGGTTCTGCAGGTCGCGGCGGTCGTAGGTTATCTGCTCGCCAAACAGGTCTGTGAATCGTCCGCCCGCCTCTTCTAAAATTATTTGCGGAGCGCATGTGTCCCACAGCTTTGTTCGCGGGCCTGGATGAATGTATATGTCGCACGTCCGGTCGGCGATCAGCGCTACTTTAAGCCCGACGGAACCGCGGCGTTCGACATTTTGAAATCCAAACTCCTTTATGATGCGACCCATTCGCGAGCTTGGATGGTTGCGAGACATGGCCAATGTCAGTCCGGCAAGTCGAGCGTTCGCTGAGGTCGTGACCCGCCGAGGCACGCCGCCCGCCGCGACCGCGAACGAACCGATACCCTTCGATGCGTACGTCAGAACGCGATGAAACGGCATGTAAACGACCCCAAGCACCGGCACACCATTCTCCGCCAGGCCTATCTGAACGGAAAAATCACCATCTCGCTTTACGAAGCCGGCAGTGCCGTCGATTGGGTCAATGATCCACACACGCTGGCTCGCAAGCCGAGTTTTGGCATCATCCTCTTCCTCTTCCGACAGGATCGCGTCGTGAGGAAAGTCGATCGCGAGACCGTCCACTATGATCCGGCTCGCCGCTACGGTCAGCCTCAGTCACCGGCTCGACGAACGAATCGGCACCGGTCTTTTCCTCCGCGACAAAATCGGTCGCGTAATGGCCCATTACGTCGCGGCCCGCCGCGAGCGCGAGTGAAATGGCCCGTTCAAGCTCGTACTGAAGCATTACTAGAAATGTAGCACGCTGAAACCGAGCATTGCGCGGCAATTTGCGGAAAAGCTGGCTGTTCCGTGTCGGCATTCAGCCACATGCGGCTAGGCCGCCGATCTCATCGCAGATCGGCGGCCTAGCCGCCAACTTTGATCAGAACGTCGAAGCTGAGCTTCGCCGCAAATAGAGCGGCAAGCCGCTTTGCCTAGAATGTCCGCCGTGTCGGTGTGTCGCGCGACCCGGACTGCCGAGCAGCTTCACGGGTATCGTCTGGCTGCGGCCCGCCCTGAATACCTCGAAATTTACCGTCTCGCCGATCTGCTTACGGTCAAGCAACCGATAAAGGTCGTCGAGATTGTTTAGCTTTTGACCCTCGGCCGACATTATAATGTCGCCGATCTGGCCATCCGCGGTCACGCTCTTTAGTCCGGAACGTTCCGCCGAGCCGCCAGGCTGCACCTGTAATACGAGCAGACCCTGATCAACAGGGATCCTATATCCGCGCTGTTTAAGGTCCTCAACGCTCGGCAACGTCGCACCAAGCTTGGGACGGCGGACCTCGCCAAACTGTATAAGCTGCGGAATGATGCGCTTGGCTGTCGCTGCGGGGATGGCAAATCCGACGCCTACCGAGCCGCCCGCAGGCGACAGTATCTGCGAATTGATGCCGATCATCTTGCCGTACTTGTCGAGCAGCGGCCCACCCGAATTCCCCGGATTGATCGATGCATCGGTCTGGATAGCAGCGTCTATCGGCCGGCCGTTCCTCGCCCGTATCGGACGCTGTAGGCCCGAGATGACGCCTGTTGTCAGCGTGCGGTCAAGCCCGAATGGATTGCCGATCGCGAGTACCTTTTGCCCGACGACCAGCTTGTCAGAATCACCGATCGGCACGATGGTCATCCCGGCAGGCGGGTCGATCTTGATGACCGCTAGGTCCGTATCGGGATCGCCGCCCACGACCGTAGCCGGATAGACCTTGTCGCCGCCGAAGCTCACCGTGAGCTTCTGCGCACCCTCGATCACGTGATAATTCGTGACGATATGGCCCTGAGCATCGATCACCGAGCCGGAACCGTTCCCCTTGCCTTCCTGTTCATTGCCAAACCAGTCCTGTGAGTATGACGTGGTGTTGATAAAGGCGACGCCCGGCGACATCGTCCGATAGACCTCGATGCTGTTCTGCTCGTCGCTGACCGTTGCCGGGTCAGAAATGGAGCGCGACACGTCCTCGGCCAATGCCGGCGGTGATACCTGTTCATTCACCCAGAACTTGCCGTAATTGTAAATAAATGCCGATGCGCCGACCGCAATAAGAGCGCTCGACATTGCCAGCAGTATTAGCTGCTTGCCTGATAACTGATAGACCGATTGCCTGGACATAATTGACTACCTTCCAAAACTGTAAAATACCAGATTTTTGATGCCGCAAAAATCCGCGCGCGTTGTGTATTGAGTTACGAAAAACAAAAGTCCGATGTTTCGCCTCTCGCAAAACACCGGACAATCGAGTTGTGATCGTGTGTGGCCGCTAGATCACGAAGGCCAGAATTCGGCCCGGGAATTCGGTCACCTCGCGGATCACGGTATTCGAGACGATCCCGAATGCCGCAAGGCCCGTAAACAAATGTATCGCCATCAGCCCGAGATACAGCGAAAGCGCGACCACAAGGCCGTAACGCGCCAGCGGACGATTTCCCCAACGGATCAGCACTACACCCGCAACGAGCCCGATACCTATTTTGACGCCCAGGAATGGAGCGTTGCCAATATCAAGCAGACTCGCCATCAACTGATTGCCCTCGGTCGCGACGCCGCTTCGCACCCAAACGATCGTCAAAAGAGCGTCCAAAAGGTTCAGGGTAAAAAGCAGAAACGTCGGGGCGATCAATTGCATAGGGTAAGCCTCTCCTGCAAAAACTTGTTTAACTTCGCTCCTAAACTACTCGACCCCCGGTTTTGATGCCGGGGGCCGCGTAATTGGAGGTTGTGAAAATATTCTGTCGCTCAAAATATACGTCTAATCGATGCGGATTTCAAAAAACCGTCGCTTTTTTATCGCATCCTTGGTCGGTGGTATCCTGACGATAGGTTGACAATTATTTACATCCGTTTGTTAGCAACCTATTTTGGTCTGTTTATGTCAAACGTGGCACACGGCCCATCCCTCGCCGGTCGCCTGTTGAGCTCGGATTCACAAGGAGATAAGGTCATGAAAAGAACACTTTTAGTAAGGAACATTGTGGCAATGCTCGCAATGGTCATGTTGTTTGGCGTCGAATTTGCGTCAGCCCAGAAGAAGCCAGTGCTTAAAAAGAAGACGGTCGTTCGCAAGGTTGTAGCCAAGCCCGTCACTCCGGTCTATACGGTCGATTCCGGCACCGTGCTGCGTGTCCGCATGGAGCAAACCATCAGCTCAAAAACTGCCGCAGTCGGTAACACATTCTATGTGACCGTGACCGAGCCGGTCTACGCGAACAACGGCGTGGTCGTCATTCCGACCGGCAGCCGCCTCACTGGCCGCGTCGATGCCGTCAAACGGGCCGCCAAAGGCGGCAAACCCGGCGAGATCGATGCCCGCTTTATTTCGGTCAGGCTGCCCAACGGCCGTGTCCGCACCATTAATGGTTCGCTCACGGAACTGACAGGTAAGACCGACAGCGATAATGAGGGCACGGTGAGCGGTGACAAGATGAAGCACCGCAAGATCATATTCATCGGCGGCGGTGCTGCCGGCGGAGCTGTTCTCGGTGCCATCGTAGGTGGCGGCAAGGCCACAGCGATCGGCGCGGTTGTTGGTGCAGGTGCCGGCTTCCTCGGTGAACGCTTTCTTAAGGGTCCCGAGGCCGAGGTCAAATCCGGCACCGAGTTCGGTGTTTACCTCAACCAGTCAGTAGCCCTGCCGCGCTTCGTCGAAACCGCTCAATAGTCCTCTAGATCGTTTGGTCCATAGGGCCGGTGTTGGCACGTGCCGGCGCCGGCCCATTCTTCCGCCTGCAGTCGGGGTTTATACACTTGCGTTCTCCGCGGCGTCGCTGCTCACACGCAGATCGCTGAGATCGAGTGGTCCATAGCCCCAAAGGCAGACCCCGATCGGGGCCCGCCGGTGTGTCGGCGGTTATCCTTACAAACTGCCATAATGCCGCTCGGCCAACACTCCACCACTCGGGCCACTTTTGGCCACCACTCGGGGCAAAATGCTGTACCACTGGACTGTTTTACCGCACCACCGTGAACTTTTTTCATACAAAAAAAGGGCGAGGCCCGTGAGCCTCGCCCTTGTTCGAATGTCCGCATTTGCGGAGCGTGTCTAGTCGATCGTGGCGTCCGTTTGGATCGCGACGAAGTCAAGGTCAGCGATGTTGTCTGACAGCGTCACGACCCTTGTCGGCACTGAGAACACATACCGCCTCGAATTGACCGTGATGATGTAGGTCTGGCCCGTCTGCAGGCCTTCGAAGTTGTAGTATCCAAAGCTGCCCGTCTGGACCCTCATCGGCTCCGTCAGAGTGCCGCCGGAGATCACGACCTCGGCGTTGCGAATGCCGTTGCCGCCTGCTGTCAGCACGCGTCCTGAGATCGACGCATTAGCTGCCGTTGACGTCAGGAACTCGATGCCCCAGCCGCCGTTGAAGCAGCCCGTCACCGCGTCGCCCGCCGGGCGAGGTGCACCTGCGTCGTCGCGGACGTAGAGGTTCCAGGTGCCGTTCGAGTTCGTGAACCCGAACGTACCAAACAGCGTCTGCCGCCCCCGTTCCGCCGACAGTGCTTCCGGGCTCGTTGTACGGTCCCGCGGGTGCGGGTGCCGGGAAGTTGGTGACAGGAGTCTCCCAAGTCGTCGGCTCGAAATTGCCAGTCACGAGCGGCCCTGAGTTTGGCAGCACGCCCGGTCCCGCGTCGCGGAAGCTCAGCGTCACCGTGTTGTTGCTCGGTATCGCTATCCCTCCGCCGGCATCGCCCATCAGCACGAACTCTTGTCCGCCCGGGCCCACCAGCAGTACGTCGAGGTGATCGGGGAATATGTGCTCGAGATCGTACAATGTCACTCGCATGTTCCCGATCTGTACCGGTCCGCCCGCGACGTTGATCGTCGAAGGATACTGGTCGGCCGGACTTCCAAGGTTAGTGCATATCGCCGTTCCCTGGCGGTAGAGATTTGCCGTGTCGTTGATATTCAGAACGGCGTTCTGTACCTCAGGTTCGGCAAGCGTGCCAAATCCGGTCAGTGTCAGGTTCGCATTCTCGGTCGGTTCATTGAGGCCGTCCCCGCAGACCACAACGTTTGCCGTCTTGAATGTTTCGCCCGGGTTGAACGTTACATTCTGGTTTACCGAGATGTAATCCACACCGGCGGTACACGCCGCACCGCCAAAGGCTGTGCCGTTCGACGTTGCGAAGTTGACCGTGTTAGTGCCTGACAGATCGCCTGATCGGTTCATTCCAATCACAGCAGTCTGCGACTCGTCCTCTGTGTAAGTCGGTTGTGTGAATGTGATCGAGAACGGTGCTGGCGTCGGCGTCACGCTCGGTGTCGGCGTCGGCGTCGGACTCGGCGTCGGCGTCGGACTCGGAGACGGTGTCGGACTCGGACTCGGCGTCGGCGTCGGCGACGCAGTCGGGCACGGGCCAGAGAACAGTTCGGTAGTGCTGAGCGCAGTGCTCGACGTGGTAAGGCCATCGACGACCATCACGCGGCCATCCGGCAACGTGCCTTGTGCGTGCCCGGCACGGGCTGCGCCCATGTTCGGTCCCGCAGTGAAGGTACCGCCGCTGATAGTGAAGATGTGCGTGGTCGCACTCGGAACGAACGAGCCGTTCGCTCCGTCTGTGATGAGCAGCTGACCCGAGCCCAGCGGCGAGATGCCGCCGTAGTTACCACGGGCTCCGACCGTGCCAGCCGAACCGAGATTGGTATATGTGTTCGCCACCGGGTCGTAACGCAACAGCGTATCGGTAGCAGTCGTGAACGCGGGTCCTAATAAGCCTCCGTAAACATAGATAAACCCGCCCGAGGCCGTGGCATAGAGGTTAGTGCGCAGATCAGGTAGCGTTCCGCCCGTACTCCACGTGCCGGCGGTGATGTCATAGATGAAGGTCGTGTTCACCGCAACGTTGAAGTCATCGCCGCCGATGACATAAAACTTGCCGTTCCCACACTGCTCCGGCGGCTGCCTCCCTAAAGCCAGGCATGTTCGGTCCACTGCTCCACGTATCGGTTGCGATGTCGTAGATCCGAAGAGTATTGACGACGCCGGCTGCGGTCGTGCCGCCGGTAAAGCCGCCCGCGACATAGACCTTGCCGCCGGCCGCCCCCATCGCTGCCTGACTGACACCGACCGGTAGCGGAGCGACGTTGCTCCACGTGTTCGCCACAGGGTCAAAGCGTGAGACCTGGTTATGTATGGTCAGGTTGTCGCCGCTCGATCCACCGGCCACATACAGCTTATTGTCCGTGCCAAGCGCTGACTGGAAAGCGTAGCGTGCCGGAGGCTGTGCCGGACCTGCCTGCCATACGTTAGGAACGCAACTCGGGGAAGGCGAAGGCGTTGGCGTAGGCGTCGGAGTCGGAGTCGGCGTCGGTGATGCTGGAGGAGGAGTAGGCGTTCCGCAGCCTCCGCCGGCTCCTGCATACACGACATCGTCTATTCCGATGAAGTCCGAGTTGACTCCGCTCGGTCCGCCGTTCGGTACGTTGTAGTTGAATGCGAACCTTCCTGAGGTAGCTCCGCCCAAGCCTGATACCGTTCCCGTGAACTGTGTCCACACGTTCGGATATCCGGCCAGGGTCAACCCCTCGTTCACGCTCACAAGCACCGTCGTGAAGTCCGCCGCGTTCGTGCTCGCTCCATTTGTGCTCATCACCAGACGCATGCGGTCCGGGAACGCAGGTGCCGTCACCGTCCTTGTCCAGAACGTGACCGTGTCACCGTTGTTAAGCGTTACCACAGGGCTCATCAGGAACGTGCTGATCGCACTCGTTCCCGATCCGTTGTTGAAGTTCATCGCCGCATGCTGGACACCACCATGCGCAACCAGCAGGTTCGACCCGAATACTCCGGTCGTTCCGATCGGTGCACTCACGTTCAGTGCGTGCCAAGAGCCTGACGCAAGCGTCAACGCTGCTCCAGGTGATGCGTGGTTCGGCAGCGGTGCCGCTGTCGGCAGCCCGCTCTCGAATGCTTCCGTAAAGCCGCCTCCGCCGCCAGGCGTACACGTCGGCGATGGCGATGGCGTCGGATTTACACTCGGCGAAGGACTCGGTGGAGGCGTCGGCGTCGGTGTCGCCCCTCCGATGGGTGCCGCTACCGCACGCACCATCGTTGAACGGTACGCGGGGAAATTTGACTGGATCGTTGAGAAGGTGCCCACAGGAGGAGCTAACGGATCAAACCGCGAATAACCGCCCGCAAACCCGATCGGACGCGTCGTTGACTCGTCCGCACCGAGGAACACATTAGTCGTGGTCGGTACATAATTGACACCGATATATATACTGCCCGACCCGACATTGAGGGCCATCGACGAAATATCGACCGTCTGCCATACGACGGTCGCCACGCCGCCCGGGATCCCGGTCGCATTCGCGGCCACTGTGCCAAGCAACGTGCCCGGAGCACCGCCAGCACCGTCGTCGTCATAAGCAACTACGTTGAAACTAAGCGTCGTCGGCGTGCCGCCTATCGTGATAAACGCCGCGCAAACTGATGTAAAGGTCGATGGATAGCTGGTCGGCGTAAACTTATCGACCAGGTGCACCCTCGAGATCGTCGCCGGGTTACCGCTGTAACCATTCTCCATCGTGTTGTCATCATGAATGATGATCCCGGGCTGCGTGTTGCAGTTCACCGCCGGCGGGGTCGCACTTGGACTTGGAGACGGTGTCGGGGTTGGTGTCACACCCGGGCTCGGGGTCGGGGTAGGACCGCCGCCGCCCGCACACGGGATGCCGGTGATGGTGTCGACCCTGACTCCGCCGCCTGTTACCAGAACGCTGTTGTCAGTAGCGTTGCGCCATCTCAGCACTATGTTCTGGCCGTTGGCCGCTGCCGGCAGGTTCACCGTCGAGGTGATATATCCGCCTCCGGGGCCTTCCCATGCCATACGTCCTGCGATCGGGCTCGAGAACGCCGTTGAGATCGTTCCCGTATAGCCACCGGTCACAAAGCTGCCGCCTGCCGTCACGATGTCCGCGAACGCTCCGCCGTTGATGCTTATCTCAAGCACCGCTCCGTCAAAGCCGTTCTCAGTATTGAAGTCGATACGGAAGCTGAACGTACCGCCTCCCGCCGCGATCGGTATCGTCGGACTGTCAAGGTACGAATCGCTCACCGATGCCACACTTCCGTTGACCGCAGCGTTAGGTCCCGCATCTGCAGGTGTTCCCGTCACCCACGGGCCCAAAGCTCCCGTGGCCGTCGACGTCCATCCAGCAGGCAGTGCCGGTGCCGTCACACCGTCGAAGTTCTGGCTTGACTGGCATGCTCCCGGCGTCGGCGTTACGGTCGGCGTCGGGGTTGGGCTTGGTGAAGGTGTTGGTGTAGGTGCACCGATCTGCGAGATCGTAAAGTTTGTGTTCGAAATATCAAAGTAGATATTGCCGATTGCTTCGACCTTTACGCGCGCGGTTGTTGATGTGCCCAGCGGGATCGTGACGACTTCCGAGCCGTCATTGGCCGTACTCGCCGCGAGGACAGTTGGGAACGTGTTGCCACCGTCAGTCGAGAGCGAGATCTTGACATTTGCAGTCGAGATCGGGGCCAAGTTGGTATTCGCGACTGACCACGTGACGGTCTGGCTCGAATTCTCACCCCAGGTGACGGCCGTATTCGGCGATGTGACGCTAAACGGACCAGCCGTGGCCAACGTCGTCACTGTCATATCCTGGAATTGTGTCTGTCCGATCGTCGAACCCGGAACATACGGCCGATTATCCTTAGCGGTGAATCTAAAATTCAACGTCCTGGAAACCGAGCTAAGCGCTTCGGTGTTCGTATTTCCGCCCGGGTTCGGGCCTGTAACAGCCCCGCCCGTAAGGATCGTCGAGAGCTGTGGCATCATGCGGGTCGGCGACGTCGAGTTCGGCCGGGTCAGCCAGTTAGGACCGACCAATTTCGTCGGGAACGCCGGGCTGTTTGAGCCTGTTACCGTCGAATTCGCGGCGTCATTCTGCTCCCAGTTGTAGGTGAGCGGATCGCTCTGAGGATCGGTAGCCGAGCCGGTCAGAGCGAACGGAGTCGTGATCGGAATCGTGTAATTCGTAAGCGGGGCAACGACCGGCGGACCATTGTTCACCATCGTAATAATGCCACCCGCAGGGCACGGCCTTGTCGGCAGGTTGGCCTGGATCTGCTGGATCGAACGCTCGTGCCAAACGTCGATCGAGTGGTCATCCACATCAAATGACGTAATGCCCGCGTATCCCATGATCGTTACGCCCGAGCCAACCTCGACGTTGTGGGTGCCGCCCGACTCGAGAGACATTGAAAAGGTGTGGTTGCCGCCAATCTGGTGGCCGACCTCGTGTGCGACATAATCGATATCGAAGTTGTCGCCTTGAGGGATTGCGTCCGCCGGGGAAGTGATGCCGCGTCCTTTCGAATGATCGGCAGCACAAACGCAACCGATACATCCGGCATTACCGCCGCCACCCGACGCACCAAACATATGGCCAATGTCATACATTGCCGGGGTGATGCCCGCCGCCGCTATGGCCGCAGCCAATTCGTTATTCCAGTTGCTAAGGGTCGTATACGGGTCCGTTGCCGGATTGTAAAACCAAACAAGAGTGGTGTTCGCGGTTAGATCCAGATGTACCGCAAGGTCTTTTTCATAGGTGCCGTTCGTACGCGCTAGAGTCGCATTGATCGCCGCAGCAACTAGAGCCTGATCAGCAGGTGTGCCAGCGGTAGACGCCCCGAAGAAGTTAGAATACTCGCCATTGACTGATTGAACGAGACGAAGAGTTCTAATTTGGCCGGCACTGCTTTCCGGAAGCCTGGCATCCAAAACCTGCGAGTTAATGCTCGTCATCAGATTGCGTTCTTCCGTCGTACAAGCCCAAGGCAGTTGCCCGCGCTCCCGGCTCTTTGCAAAAACCGCATATACGGTTCGATCCTGTGAGAACGGCTCAATGTATTCACTGACTGCCCCCGCCCTAAATACCGTCGTCTGAATACCCTGCGGCGAGAGGCTCAATTTGAGCATCGCGTACGGGTCATCGAGGCCTTTACCCGAAAATGCACGGATGTCTGGGAACTGAGCCTGAAGCTCCGGCGCGAAGTTCGAGGCCTCATATACCTCGAATCTTTCCAGGCCGCCAGCAGCATTGGGCAGCAGGATAGTGGTCGATGGCACATTGCCATTGACCACAAGACGCTGGTCCGTGATCGACATTAGCCGTGTTTTCAGTAACTCGATGTTCAAGTTGAACAACTTGAATTCTGTGGGAAATGATTGCCGCGCTACAGCCTTATCCTTAACAATGCTGTCGCGGTTTTCGTTGTTCGCGCTCCAAACGTCGTCCTGACCGGACACGACGCCGGGCTGAGCGGACACGATGCCTTGCTCTGCGGACACGCCCAGCGTCCACAGGGACACGCCAACCGTTATCAACGCAACGATCGCGGCAACGAACAATATCGATCTACGGTTCAACTTGCGATACATATTCAGACTCCTTGGTTTTAGGTCAATGACCTTTCTGATTCAATGAAAACCTAGCAAACGGAGGCGATACAAAAGCATCGACACTCACACACCGGGTCCTAGAACTGTCCTGCTTCAAAATGAAGTGAAATAGTTACACGCTATCTTAAAGAAAAACGAGGCCCTTGTCTATCTGATTCATGAAAAAATCTCCTTTTGCAGGCGCGAGCGATCTAGCGAGTAGGCCGGCGGTCACTTCCTTGCTTTTGACCAACCAAAAGCTCAGAATCGGTATCTAAATTGAAAATGCCCTTTGTTCAATCAAAAATCGCCGCATCCGGGTACATTGGTCTCGTACTTGTCGCTTGTATAGCGGGATTCCTCCTTTTATCGGCAGGTAACGCTGTGGCCCAGTCGAAGCCCCAGAAAACTGACGTACCGAAAGGCAATCAAAAAAAGAACACGCGGCCCGACCCGCCGAAGAAGAAGAACGAAAGAGGGCAGAGGAAGAAAAGAACGCGATCATTGATGACACGGTCGAGAAGATCGAATCAAGGATCGTTAATGTAGATACTGTCGTCTACAACAAGAAAACCGGCCGGATCGTCGCCGGCCTTAAGAAAGAGAACTTTCAGGTCTATGAGAATGGCGTAAAGCAGAATTTGTCGGGCTTTGCGACACCCGATTCGCCGATCACCGTGTCGCTGGTCGTCGAATACAGCAAGTGGACCGAACTCTTCGGATCGGCATCTGGCGGATACTTCGAACCCGGAACGTATGAGGTCATCCGTCCGGTCGCGTATTTTCTATCGAGGTTCATCAAACCGCCCGACGACTATGCATCAGTGATCGCATTCGATATGAGACCCACGCCGATCACGGATTTTACGAACGATCCGGCTCGACTGAATGATACGGTTAACATCCTTTTGCGTAACAGCCCTGCGTTTCGTGAGAATAACCTTTTCGATGCGATCAAATTTGCGCTCATCGGCGGCAAAGGCGATTCGGTCGTCCTTGAAAATACTAAGACCCGTACAGCCGTTTACGGTGGAATGGCCGACGTTAAATCAAAACGCCGGGCTATCCTTCTCATCGCGTCGGGGATCGACACGTTTAGCAAGGTCAACTTCGACGAGGTCCGGCGGATCATACAAGAGGCCGGCGTCCCGATCTACATCATCAGCACCGCTAACCTTTTCTGCAAAAAGTATTGCGACTATCTCGACCCGTCGCGGGTGATGATCGGCACACCTGACAGGCTGTCATTCCTTCAGGCAAGGAACACCATGGACACCTTCGCCAAGGAATCGGGCGGTGTTCACTATCCGATGACCTTCGAAAGCGAGGTGCCGGGTTATCTGAATTCGATCAACGGCCTGCTACGCAGCCAATATTCACTATCTTACGACCTTACGGACTCGCATCAGCCCGGCAAGCGCTACAAGATCGAGGTCAAGGTCGATGTGGACGGCGACGGCCAGACGGACGAAAAGACATTCGTCGTCCGGCATCGCCCCTTTTACACCATGCCGAAGGCGGACACAAAAAAGAAATAGCCCCCAGCCAAACATCAGCTCAGGTGCGGGCGGCCGTTTCAGCCGCCTTTTTGTTTGTTGCTGTTGAGCCGTTCTGATAGCCTTGATAGTTTGCATAGATGAGCAAAAATATCGTAGACAGTTATAAAAAGAAACTCGCCGCCGAAGATGGTTACGTCGTGCGGCGCTCCGCTGATTTGCGTCTTGCCCTTTGCTACCCGAACACGCACGCCATCGGCATGGCGAACCTCGGCCTGCATACGATGTATGAGCTGTTCAATGCGATCCCGGGCGTCGCGTGCGAACGCGTGTTCCTGCCTGACACCGAAGAACTTCGCGAATACGAGCGCACCGGCACGCCGCTGATGTCGCTCGAGACTCAATCTCGCGTAAAGGATTTCGACGTCGTTGCCTTCTCGATCTCTTTCGAGACCGATTACCTCAACATGGCGCGGATGCTGCAGCTTTCGGGCATTCCGGTCTGGGCCGAAAAACGTACGCATTTCGATCCGCTGGTTATCATGGGCGGTGCGGCTTCGTTCCTCAATCCCGAGCCGATCGCCGAGTTTACGGACGTAATAGCCGTTGGCGAAGGCGAGATACTCGCACACCAGTTTATCGACGCCGTATTCGAGAACGAAACGAAAGAGGACCTACTGCTCGCCCTCGCACAGATCGGCCGCGGCTTTTACGTGCCATCGCTGTACGACGTGATCTACAACGATGACGGCACCGTTTTTGACTATCTGCCAAAGCAGATCGGCGTGCCAAAACGTGTTGGCCGTGCTCTCGCCTCGGTAAATCCAAAGGAAGGCACTCTGCGTCGGGCAATGAAGCGCGGCGAGACCGAACTCGCCGAGTTTCTCTTGAATCAAGACACGTTCTGCCCTTCAACAGCGATCTGGTCGCCTGGGGCGGAGATGGGCGACCGGCTGCTGGTCGAGATATCGCGTGGCTGTTCGCAGGGCTGTCGATTTTGCTGGGCTGGCTATAATTATTACCCGCCGCGTGTCGTGCCGGCGAAGGACATTCTCGCAAAAGCCAGGGAATGGCGTTCGAAAACCAATAAGATCGGCCTCGTCTCGACCGCGGTCTGCGACCATCCTGAGATCTCGACCATCTTGCGCGAACTCCGGGCGATGGATTACCGCATTTCGGTCTCAAGCCTCAGGCTCGATCAGATCTCGGACGAACTGCTCGATGCTCTCGTCGAATCGCGCGACCAACAGATAGCGGTCGCGCCCGAAACAGGCTCAGACCGTCTTCGTCGCGTCATCAACAAAAATCTGACCAACGACGAGATCGTCGACATCTGCGGGGCCGTCTTTGACCGCGGCATGCTGACTATCAAATTGTATGTGATGGTCGGCCTGCCGACAGAGACGCAGGAAGACCTGGACGAGATATTTGTTCTTGCCGAGCGTATCAAGGACCGGATGCTCGAGTCGGGAAAGCGCTTTGGCCGCGCGGGAAAGATCATCGTGTCGCTCAACGGCCTCGTTCCAAAGCCGAACACGCCGCTGCAATGGGACGCTATCTGTGACGAACGTGAGCTAAAACGACGAATCAAGTACGTCTGCAAGGGCCTCAACCGCATTCCAAACGTCGAGGTCCGCTTCATGTCCGCACGGATCGCCCACGAACAGGCCCTATTCTCGTCCGGCGACCGCACAGTCGCGACCGTCATCGACGCCGCGGCCCGCAACGGCGGCGACCTGCAGCAGGCGCTGCAGAGAGACCGGCATCGACCCTGCATTTCACACCTCGCGGGACCGTTCGTATGACGAGTTCCTGCCGTGGTCGATCGTCGACAGCGGCCTCTCGTTCGAGTTTCTAAAGACCGAACATGAAAAGGCCCGAGAGTCGCTCTCGAGCCTTCCGTGTCCTGCGGTTGAAAAGTGTACGACTTGCGGCGTTTGTCCGTCGACCTGGCTCGCGGACGCTCCGGAAGCCCTCATCCAGATCCAACCCGCGAAGATCCGAGCTGCCCTCGCGACCGTCTAATCCTTCATCGAATCCATCAGGAATCCGGTCGGTGTCGCCGTGTGGTCGAACGTATAAGTGTAGGTGTAGATGCCGAATGGCAGCATGCTGACGGGCTTTGAAAAAGCTACGTGGGCAGTTAAAGCGTTGCCTTTTTGCCTCACATCCAGTATTGCGTCGGCAGGTGCGCCGTTTCGCTGCATTGACTGGAAGATGCGCACTTTCACATTTTCCACGGGACTTATCTTGCCCGGAAGCGCGAGGCCCTGAACGACGGCCGTCATCATGTCAGTCTTTAAGCTCTCAGCCGCGTATGCGACGGGCACATAATTGTAGCCCGCGTGTGCGATCAGGAGCAGAACAACGAGTATTGCTACAAATTTGACGGCAGCGCTGCCGCGCTCAGACTCACGGCCTGTAAGTATCTGTTTCATGTCTTGGCTCCGGAATTCAGCCTCTACGGGCATTCATTTATGCCCATTTCTTTAGGCACTGTGTGAGGACGCTCAGAAGCGTTTTCGGTGGGATATCTCGGCCGCTCACTATCACCGGCTTGCCTATGCCTCGCAGCAGGACAAACTGCCGCGAACCGGCGATGTTTTTCTTGTCAAGATCGAACGCCTCAATGACATCTCTCGGGACGATGCCCGCAAGCGTCGGCAATGGGCCGACACGATGCACAACATCGTACAACAAGTTTACATCTTTTTCGCCGCAAAGCGCAAGAGATTTTGACAGCTCAGCAGCGAAGAGAATACCGTACCCAACGGCCTCGCCGTGCCGCAGATACTTGTAATCAGTGACCTTCTCGAGCGCGTGTGCCAGCGTGTGGCCGAGATTGAGTATCTTTCGCGATCGGCTGTCCGTGCGCTCCGCATCTTCCCGGCCGTCACCGGCGACGACCTTCGATTTAAATTCGATATTCGCCGATATTAAATCTGAAATTTCAGATCTGAAATTTTTCTCTTCGAAATGATCCGGGAATCGACCAAGAGCGTATTTTGCGAGGAATTCATCTGTCCGCTTAAGCTGGTCGCGGCCGGCCAGGGCAGAATGCTTGACCAGCTTCACAGAATCCCGCCGTGAGTTCCCTTTGCGGTAATGTCTTGAGAACCTCCGGATCGATCAGGACGCCGGCGGGATCGTGGAAAACGCCCGAGAGATTCTTGCCAACGGTCGGTATTTACACCCGTTTTGCCGCCGACCGACGAATCGACCATCGCCAACAGCGTCGTCGGAATTTGCAGATATCGAATGCCGCGAAGATAGATGCCGGCCGCAAATCCTGCGAGATCGCCGACAACACCGCCGCCAAGAGCGACCACGGCGTCGGCCGTGTCAATCCGGCCCACCGTCGAGAATGCTGCCAGTGCCCGCTGGATATTTCGGACTGTGTTAGCCTCGCTCGTCCGGCTCATCAGAAAGTCCGAGACCGTCAAAACCGACGTTGCGGTCAGCGACGATTCGACGTCGGATTCCGTAAAGCTTGTTAACGGTCGCGTTAGAAACGACAACGATCTTGCCTGCTGCCACGCTTTCACGCTTGCCGACGCCCAAACACCGGCATTATCCAGCAGACCGGAGCCGACAGTCACACGGTAGATAACCGCCGGCCGCGTGAGTTTGACCTTGATGTGCCGCTTCGCCATCGAGCTATCCGTTCTTGTTATCCGTTATCAGTTATTTCGGAGGTATTGCCGCAGCGATAACATCGGCCAAACGATGGGCCTGTTGCGTCGATCGCCGCCTGGTCCTTGCCCTCGATCATCACGCGGGCGAGGTTTTCGGTGCCTGAATATCGCAACAGCAGGCGGCCGCTGCCGTCGAGTTCCTTTTCCAGTTCGGCCGCGGCATCGGCGATCGCGGGCACCTCGTCGAACGGCCGTTTTTCTCCGACCTTTACGTTCACCAGTATCTGCGGATACTTCGTAAAACCGGCGACCGCCTGCGACAGTGTCAGGCCGCGCTCAGTGACGGCCTTTAGCAGCATCAATGCCGTCATCATCCCGTCGCCGACCAGGCTGATCTCGGGCAGAATGATGTGCCCCGACTGCTCGCCGCCGATGCCTGCGCCGTTCTTTAGCAATTCCTCGAGCACATACTTGTCACCGACATTCGTCCGATCAAGTCGAACGCCGATCGTATCGAGAGCCAGCTCGAACCCGATATTGCTCATCACAGTGGCGACGACCGTAGAATTCGCGAGCTTGCCGTGCTCTTTGAGAAAGCGCGCCATCACCCACATCGTCGCGTCGCCGTCAACAAAGTCGCCGTTCTCGTCAACGAACAGAGCGCGGTCCGCATCGCCATCGAACGCAACGCCAATATCCGCCTTCACTTCGATCACCTTTGCCTGCAGGCCTTCGATATGCAGCGAACCGCAGTCGAGATTGATGTTCCGCCCGTCGGGCCTGTCATTGATAGCGACGACCTCACCTGCCGAGCTGTCTGAACAACTCCGGTGCAAGATGAGACGCGGCACCATTCGCACAATCGAGGACGATCCGCTTTCCCTAGAGATCAAGCCCATCGACCTCTTCAACAAGATGGTGTAAATAGTCGGCGTGGAACGCCGCGTCGGACCGCAGGCGCGCCCGCCTGAGCATCTCCGAGCGGGGTGCCACTGCCAGCCTGCGTGTTTCCCAGAGACTCCAGCCTCGCGGCAGCATAGATGTCCGCCTCGATCACCTTTTCGACCGCCGCCTCGACCTTCTTCCCCGACGGCAGAGAATATCTTTAACCCGTTGTCCTGATACGGATTATGCGACGCACTGACGACAACACCCGCGTCGAAATTCGAACTTTCGAGTTATATAGGCAACGCCCGGCGTAGTTACTACCGTCAGCCGACATGCACTCCGCCCCGGCGGACGACGCTCCGGCGTGGAATGCCGCCTCGATCCGCGGCCCCGACTCGCGCGTGTCGCGACCGGTGACCATGCGCGGCTTGCGGCCGAGCGACTCGCCCAACTGCCGGGCGAGCGACGCTCCGAGAGCAAACACCGACCTGTCATCGAGCGGAAATTCGTCCGCGTGGCCGCGAATGCCATCCGTGCCAAATAGAGCTTTCATATCAGTCAGAACCGCTGCGAAAACAAGTTATACCGCACCGCACCGCACGCCGACAAATCGGAATATCCATAACTATTCGTTGTATATGTCATAAAAAATTCCGAAAACGCTTGACAACCGTCAGGTGAATGAGAGAATCTTAGACCTGCTGAACCTGACAGCTCCGTAGCGTAAGAAGTTTCCAACGCATTCTCTCCGAATAGTTTTATGATCAAATTTGCCGTTCTTGGTATCGCCGCATTATCGACGCTGCCCGCATTTGCCCAGCAGCCGACAACCACAACGCAGAGAGTGATCGTCACAAGCACGATCCCGACAACGACGCCCACGCCCGCACCGCGACCGGCGGCACCGCCTGTGATCGTCGTTCCGTCGGCACCGCCCGCAAATACGGGTCAGATCAATCAGGCCAGCAACCTTAATTACAAAGGCCTCAGCTTCTCGCAGATCAAGTCAAAGCTCGCCGAGGCAAGACGGCATCTCAGCACGCGGCCGCTAACAATATCGTCCACCGAGTCCATCGTGCCGACGAGCCTCATCCGCGTCGCTTTTTATGACAACCGCACGCGGCAGATCGATTCGTATGTGCTGACCAAGGAGCAGTTCCTCACGCATGGATTATCTTCGATGGTCATCTCGTCTGCGGGCAAACAGCTCGTGTCACGCACCATTCGTGGCAATGGCGTAAACACGCCCGTGACGATCGTTGACCAGACCGGCACCGAACACTTCCCGCTCATGGTGCAGTATCCGCGTGAGAACCGCGGTGTGATGTCAGAGATGGCATATTACGTTTCGAGCCATCCTAATCTGATCACGCCCGAGGTAGTGAGCGCGGGTCGCCTGTACGTTCGCAACGTAATAGACATCGCCCGCGAGCAGCTCAAGAGCAAGGGCTACGCGATACAGCCACGGGTTGCCGACAATGCCGAACGCCTCTCGACGGTCGAGCATGTCGACCATCTGCGATTCCGCACCGAGCCGCACGCGAATATCTACAACGACATCTTCACGCTCTACGCGCTGAATGAAGGTCAGACCTATCGCTATTCCGTAAGCTCCGCAGGTGCCGGCGGGATGGTCCAGATGATACCGTCCACGTACCGCATGGTCCGCTCGCTCCACCCGAACGCCGCCCTCATGCCCGACTTTGTCGAAGGAATGCGCAACCACGTAAACGCCGCCCAGGCGATGCTCCTCTACATGCAGATGACCTGGAACGACCTCATCGCCAACCCGACCGTCTACAGCGCCCTCCAGACAAAGATCGCCACGCAGGAACAACTAATGGCCGCCGGCTACAACTCGAACCCCGCAAAACTCCCCGGCTACATAAACCGCGGCGGCGCAACGTGGACCTCGTTGATCCCTCGCGAGACCAAAATATATCTGCAGATCTGGGATTCGCTCGAACGCCACGTAACGCTGTCGCCGAGAAAGCAGTAAACTTTTTGCTTGACTTGATCGAGAAATCGGTGAATTATTTAGCCGGTTAATATAACGTAAACTCTTTTTGCTACCGATTGTCGCACGCTTGTCGGCTCCTGCCCTTGGATGCCAGATCGCACCGGCAACCCACAACAGGAGGCTCTCGATCTATGTGCCGCAATCGCCCGTCGCATCGAACCATTGCCATCCACATCTCGCTCATTACGATCGCGGCCATGACGATGACCGCTGCCCTGAGAGTAGACTTCTTTACAACGACAGGGACTGAGTTGGCGGCCCATCCAGGCGCCGCGGCGATCGGCGGTGCCACGCCTACCCCGACGCCGGTCGTAACGCCGTCGCCCGGACCTGTATGCCAGTCGGGCCAGAACTTTGACGTCGTAGTCGCACCTGCACTGCCGATCGGGTGGTGGTCGATGGCTACGGGGGCCTTGGGGCCTTGGGTTACGGGGACGCCGGCAAACACTGCTGCTAATGCAGCGGTCAACGGATCGGTCGCGACAGTAAGCGATTCACTGCTTATGTCGCCGACGATACCTATCGCGGCAGCGGGCGGATCGTTCAGCTTCTGGCTGAACTTCAACACAGAGGCCGCAGCGACAGGAACGGAAGGCTTTGACGGGGCGGTGCTTGAGATAAGCATCAACGGCGGAGCATTCGCTGACATCCTGGCGGCCGGCGGCAGCTTTTCGACCGGCGGTTATACGAGGACGATCTCGACGGCGTTCGCGAGCCCGATCGCGGGACGTCAGGCATGGTCAGGCAAATCAAACGGCTACATCATCTCAAAAGTCACCCTGCCGACAACCGCAAACGGTCAGAACATAGCTCTTAGATGGCGTAACACTACCGACGCCACTGTCAACGTGGCAGGCGGCGGAGTGAGGGTCGACACCATCACCGGCATTCCGTGTGCAGCCGTCGGCGGTCCTACGCCTACACCTGGTCCCGGCGTAACGCCTACGCCTACTCCAACACCGCCGCCTCACCCGACCGCTACGCCGACGCCGACACAATCGCCAACGCCAAGCCCGACGCCGAACTTCTGTCAGTCGAGCCAGAACTTTGATGGCGTGACTGCACCGGCACTGCCCCCAAGGTGGACGTCGACGGCCACGGGAGCCCTGGGCCCGTGGGAGGCGGGTACACCTGCAGATACGGCACCAAACGCCGCGGTCAACGGAAGCGTGGCGACGTGGAGCGATTCACTCCTCGTCTCGCCGTCGATGCATATCGCTGCCGGGGGAGGAACGTTCAGCTTCCGTATCAACTTCAACACAGAGGCCCCTGCGACTGGAACCACCGGCTTTGACGGGGCGGTGCTTGAGATAAGCATCAACGGCGGAGCATTCCAGGACATCGTTGCCGCAGGCGGCACTTTCGTGACGGGCGGCTATACGAGGACGATCTCAACCGCGTTCGCAAGCCCGATCGCAGGGCGGATGGCGTGGTCGGGGAACTCCGCTGGTTACATCCCGTCGATAGCCACCCTGCCGCCGACCGCCAATTTCCAGCACATAGTGCTAAGGTGGCGCAACACGACCGACACGAGCGTCGCGGTAACAGGCGGCGGAGTGAGGGTCGACACCATCGTCGGCATGCCTTGCCATAGCCCGCTACCGAGTCCAACACCGCCACAGTCCCCGACACCTAGCGTGACGCCGACGCCGAGTCCGGCGCCGCTCTTGATCAGGTTCACACAGCCAACCTATACTGAGGATGAGTCGCAGTCAGCCGCCATCGTGATCACCCGCAGCGGTAGTCTGTCGGGAACGAACACGGTCAACTTCCAGACGTCGAACGGCACTGCCGTTGGCGGACCGGGACCGGGACCGGGAATCGATTACCAGACAGTGAACCAGAACGTGACGTTCAATCCGGGTGAGACGTTCAAGACGGTCAATGTACCGATCTTTGGTGATGCCCTGAATGAGCCGACCGAGACGGTGAACCTGACGCTCACCGGATTCGGAACCCTTGCCGAGCCTGAAGTAAAGAACGCTGTTCTGAATATCAACGACACGGCAAGCCTGCATCGCCGTGCCGACCCGATGTGTACGAACCTTGGAGCCCCTGCGGACCTGTATCCGTCGACTATCATTGTGAACACAGGGCCGGTGCAGATCGGTAACATGCGAGTCACGCTGTATGATCTCGAGCACGTCTTCCCGGATCACATCGATGTGGTTCTCGTGGGCCCGGGCGGACAGAAGTTCGTTCTGATGGGCGACGCAGGCGGATCGATAGCGATACCGAACAGCAATGCGGTAACGTTGAGCTTCCGCGATGCGGGACCTGGCGTGCTGCCTAACTCAGGGCCGCTCGTGACGGGCAACTTCGAGCCTACAACGTGGGAGACACCGGTGACGAGCTTCCCGGCACCGGCACCACCGGCACCTTATAACGAGCCCGGCAGTGCGGTAGGCGGCAGCGGACCTCAGACGCTCTTTGGCACCTTCGGGCTGACAAACTCGAACGGCACCTGGAACCTGTATGTCCGCGACGACGCGGGTGCGGCACGCTCACCTGAGGCGATCTCGGGCTGCTTCAACGGCGGCTGGGGCATCGAGTTCCTGACGTCGACGGCAGCCAATGCGTCGATCAGTGGCCGCGTGCTCACCGCAGGCGGACAGGGCATTCGCAATGCCGAGGTCGTGATCTCGGCGGCACTCTGACGGAGCCGATGAGGGTCCAGACGGGCTCGTTCGGATACTACAACTTCGAAGGCCTGCAGACGGGTCAGACCTACATCATCACGGTCAATTCGAGGCGGTATGTATTCACGGTGCCGACACGGGTCGTGTCACTCAGCGACAACATAGCCGATCTTGACTTCGTTGCGATCCACACAGACGCCACGAATAACTAGCCTAGGCCTCGGACGAATTGGTAGAGGCTTTTGTTGAAAACGACCTTCGACCAATCCCGGGATTACCTTCGACCAATCTGGGGTCAGATGGCCGGACAGAGGGCTAAACCTCACGACAAAGGGCAGTAAATTCGCACCTAGTCGTTAATTGTGAAACGTTTCACACCCAAAAATGTGAAACGTTTCACATTTTCAATAACACAAAATGGTCGCCCCAAAAACGCGCGAGGTGAGGGGCCGACGCCGGAACAGCGAGTCCAACGAAAATGTGGTAATCTGCATCTTTCTTTAAGATGAAAAAACTCTTCGTCATTTCGCTCCTCCTGGTCCTCGTCCAGGCCGCCATCGGCCCAGGAAAAGCCGCTTACGCAAAAGGAGTATGTCGCGATGCTCTACGCGCTCGAAAAGGCCCCGGCCAAGCGTGACGAGATCGTCGACGCGTTAAGGCGGCGAGGTGTCGATTTTGTCGTGACGGACGGCATTCGCAGCCTGACCAGATCGAAAGGTGCAAATAACGAGGAACTAAAGCGTGCCCTCGAGGAAGCGGGCCGTAGGCAAAAGGACCCTGTCGCGGCAAAACTGCCGTCAGAGGCCGAGGCCGCCGAGGTGCTTGAAAAGGCACGAGCAAATACGCGGGCGATCGTCGACGAGATGCCCGATTTTGTCGTCAAACAGCTCATTACACGATCTGACTCATACGCCGGCACCGGCAACTGGAAGCCCTACGACAATCTCGTGATCGCCGTGAGCTACAGTGCCGAGAAGGGCGAGCAGTACCGCGTGATGGCCAAAAACGGTGCCCCCGTGACCGATTCGACGACCGCAGGCAGCTATCACGGCCTCGACGGTGCGACATCGGGCGGCGAATTCGTTGAGGACCTGCAAAAGATCTTCAAGCCCGAGAGCAAGACGATATTCACGCTGCTCACGACCGACGTCGAACGCGGCCGCCGCGCGATCGTTTACGAATACGAGATCCTGATCGAGAACAATAAAGACGGCGGTGTCGGACTGAAAGGCCCCGTCTTTTCGTCATCGCCTGCCGGCGAAAAAGGCCGCATCTGGATCGACCGCGACTCGCACCGCGTGCTCCGCGTCGAATACAAGGCGACGAACATCCTCACGAGCTTTCCCGTCAAGGCCGTCAGCAAGACTATCGAATACGACATGGTCGACATCGCCGGCGAAAAGCACCTGATGCCGATAATGTCGGACTTTCGCGGCACCGTCGAACAGTCCGGCAAGCGGTATGAAAGCCGAAATCTGATCCGTTTCAGGAATTATCAGAAATACGGCAGCGAGGTCCGCATTCTCGACGACGACATCGCGCCTCAACCCGAGCCGACGCCGAAACCATAAACCATGCGTAAGTTTGCTCTCGGTGCCGTTTCATTTATCCTTTTGGCATACGGGCTTGCCGCCGCGCAGCCGCGAGAAGAAAACAAACGTGAGGCCGATCTGGTAGAACTCAGCAAACTCGATAAGTCGATAAAACTCGATATTCGCTACGCCACGGCTGACAACTTTATGGGCCGAGTCGTGTATCCCGAGGCCCGTGCGTTCCTCCAGCGGCCCGCGGCCGAGGCGGTTGTCCGAGTACATAAGCTGTTGAAAAAAGAGGGCCTCGGCCTTGCGATATTCGACGGCTACCGGCCGTGGTCGATCACGAAACTCTTTTGGGAGACCGTAACGCTCGAACAGCGAAAGTTCGTAGCCGACCCTGCGACAGGCTCGCGGCATAATCGCGGCTGTGCGATCGATCTGACCATCTTTGACCTAAAGACCGGCAAACTCTTGCCGATGCCGTCCGGCTATGACGAATTCACCGAGCGTGCTTCGCCGGGGTATAAGGGCGGCACCGATGAAGAAAGGGCTAATCGCGACAAGCTGCGGCGACTGATGGAAGCCGACGGCTTCACAGTCAATTCCGACGAGTGGTGGCACTTCGACTTTAACGAATGGCAGCAGTACGCGATCTACGACATATCGTTCAAGGAGGCGGCAAAGCTAAAGGAATGAAGGTACTTCTCGCGTTTATCCTCTGTTTGTTCGCGACAGCCGCGGCGTTTGCCCAGCACGGCGGCAAGGCCGAGCCCATGCGGATCGAATTCGCGGCCGGTAAGTCAAGCAAGACACTGACCGGAACGCTCTCGAACGGCCAGGAAATGGAGTACGTGTTTGCGGCCCGAAAAGGCCAGACCGTCACTATTCGGAATTCCCGCACGAGCCTCTTTGACTTTCGTGTGTTCAATCAGGAATTCGACTTTGAGACCGAATTTGAAAGCTCGCCGAAACTCACGTTTGAGGCACCCGAAACGGGCGACTATTTGTTCTTTGTAAGAAAAAAACAGGTCAGGAGCCCACGAACAGCCCGATTTTCACTGACTTTGACGATAAAATAGCAAACAGGAGTTTTCGATGATGAGAAGAACGATCTTTATCCTAGGCGTCGCAATGATCGCCGCATTTTCGCTCTCGCAGACCGGTACTGAGGCACGAACGCCGACGCATTTCGACAGGTTCGCCGGCACCCCTGCTATCGGCGAAACCGGCACCTACACATTTGACAAGAACCATTCGGTGATTGGTTTCAAGGTCAAGCACAACGGCCTGATCGATATTCCGGGCTTTTTCCGTGATTTTACCGGCAAGATCGAATACAACGCCGCCGATATTTCCAAGTCCACGGTCGAGTTCTGGGCAAAGGCCACGAGTATCGACACCGGCGTCACAAACCGCGACAATCATTTGCGATCCAAGGACTTCTTCGAGATCGAAAAGTTTCCCGATATCACGTTCAAGAGCACAAAGGTCGAAAAGAAAGGCAAAGCATGGATGGTCACGGGCGACTTTACGATGAAGGGCGTCACGAAGTCGATCACATTCCCGTTCAATATCTCAGGCTTTATGCCGGCGGCAGGCAAGAGCCCTGCACGTATGGGCCTGACGGCCGCGACGACGCTCAACCGTCGTGATTACGGGATGAACTATGGCGGTAACCTGCCGAGCGGTATCGCTGCGATATCCGACAGTGTGAGTATCGTTCTCGAGATCGAGGCTGCGAAAAAAGACCTCGGGGCCGCGATCAAGGCCATACCTGCATTATGAGCCGCCCCCAGCCAACCGAATACGACCCGGACTACGAGCATTACGTCTCGCTGGTGCCTGAGGACAGGATAGTACCTGTGCTTGAGGCCCAGCCGGCCGAGCTCGATGCGATGTTCGCCAATGTCCCTGAGGAGCGTGGCATATATGCCTACGCCGAAGGCAAATGGACGGTCAAGGAGCTTCTCGGTCACCTGATTGACGGCGAGCGAATATTTGCCTATCGCGTGCTGCGCATCTCGCGCGGCGATAAGACGCCCATTGAGGGCTTTGAGCAGGACGGCTACATAGAGTACGGGTTCGCGAACGAGCGCTCGTTCGCCCATCTTCTGCGGGAGTTCGCCCTTGTCCGGGAGGCCAATGTGATGCTTTTTGACCACCTAAAGCCAGACATGTGGAAATGGACCGGCACCGCGAACGAACGGGAAGTTTCGGTGAGGGCCCTTGCCTGGACCATGGCCGGGCACACGCGGCATCACATGGCGATCCTGAACGAGCGGTATCTTGCCACCGTGTGACCTATGACGCGATCATAATCGGCGGCGGTGCGGCTGGGCTCTTTTGTGCCATCACGGCTGGAAAGCGCGGCCGCAAAGTGCTTGTGATCGAGCACAACGCTGAGGTCGGGCGAAAGATACTCATCTCGGGCGGCGGCCGTTGTAACTTCACCAACACTAACGTCACGGCGGAGAATTTTGTCTCGCAAAATCCCCATTTCTGCAGGTCAGCCCTTGCCGGTTATACTCCGCAGGACTTTGTCGATCTGGTCAAGAAGCACCGCATACCGTTTTACGAAAAGAAGCACGGCCAGCTCTTTTGCCGCGAAAGTTCGCGTGCGATAGTCGACTTGCTGCTCACCGAATGCCGCCGAGCGCGTGTTGAGATACGTAACCTGTGCACGGTTACCAATGTCAGCCGCGACGACAGCTTTTTGATCGAGACTAGCCAGGGTTTGTTTAGATCGCGTAACCTCGTTGTCGCATGCGGCGGCCTTTCGTTCCCAAAGATCGGCGCGACCGACCTCGGCTATCGAATAGCCCGACAATTTGGTCTCAAGATCGTGGAAACGCGCCCGTCACTCGTCGGGCTGGTGCTCGAAGGGAGAAAATACACTGAGTTGGCCGGCGTGTCCCTCGATTGCAGCGTATCGAGCGGCAAGCATAGTTTCCGCGACAACGTGCTGTTCACCCACCGCGGCCTTTCGGGGCCCGCGATCATCCAGATCTCGAACTACTGGAAGCGTGATGATCCGGTATCGATCGACCTGGCGCCCGGCATCAATGTTGCCGACACGCTCGCCGCGAACCGACACGGTCGTCGGACCTTGGCCAATTTTCTCGGTGAGTTCACGCCTCAGCGCTTCGCCGACGCCTTTGCGGCGAAAATGAACAAGCCGCTACACCAACTTTCCGATCGCGAGATCGACGATATCGGCCATCTTTTCAATTCGTGGCAGGCGCGGTTCTCCGGGACCGAGGGCTACGACCGCGCAGAGGTAACGCTCGGCGGCGTGTCGACCGCAGAGCTGTCGTCAAAAATGCTGGGCGCGAGAAAAGTCCCAGGTTTGTATTTTATCGGCGAGGTCGTCGATGTTACGGGCTGGCTGGGCGGTTATAACTTTCAGTGGGCTTGGTCGTCCGGCTTTGCCGCAGGAAATGCCCTGTAAGTAAGCGAGGGAGGCGTCTCCCACACCGCCTCCCTCTTTTTCGCGGACGTATACAGGGCGTACACGTATCCGCGAAACTAAGTCATCCGTCAAAACTCAAAACTGTCCGGGGAGTACTACAGTGTGGGCGTGGATAAACATTTACACAACTGGTTAACAGTGTCAAGAAGTATTTCGCTAGCGTTTGGCGGGTTCGCGAAAGTCCGAAATGTCCATTCCGAAGCGCTCTTTGACGTACTCCTCCGCAGCTTCATTTACGCTTCGAAGGTTAGCTAATCGCCGCTCGCTTTTCTTTATATGGGCACGTGTCCGGGCGGCCATTTGCGAGAGCATATCGCGTCCCTCCGCCATCTCGGCCTCGACCCTTTGCCGCAGTTCAAAGAGTTCTGATGATTCCGCATCGGCACGCTCACGGATCAGCTCCGTTAACCGGGCCTTTATCTGAGCGATCTGTCGAATGGCCCTGACAAGATCATCACCGATGCTGTCACCGGTGACCAGATCGGGACTGTTTCGAAAGTCCGCAACCAGCTTGTTCAACTTGACCTGATCGCCGGCCGAATATGCCTGATTCAATTCCGCCATCAGACCATGGCGGCGCTCTTTCTCAGCGGCGTCGAGCGCTAGGTCGGGATGAATTATCCTCGCCAGCTTGTGATAGGCCCTTCGGGCCTCAGGCGTCGGGTCAAACTTTCCGTCAGCATTAGCGACTTCCTCGGCCGATCGGGCGGCAGATTCCTCTGCACGCCGCCGCAGTTCCTCAGCCTTTTTTTTGATCTCTTCGTCGTCGGGGACGAGTTTGAATTCCTCCTCCGCGATCTGGGCTTCGATCTCGTCATGCTCGGCATAGAGCCGGGCGACATCCATCGTGTAACGAACCTCAAACCGCTGAAGCTCGGCCCGCAGATCGACCATGTCCTCTTCGCGGTCGGCAAGACGGTCCTTAAGACGGTCAAGAACACCGAGTTTCTTATTTAGCTCAACTTCTTCGGGCGTTGTGGTCATGAATAGAAATTCATCGGCCGCGTGAGCAATTCGACCGGATCGTGGACGTTCAGGGCCTCGCGAACAAAGAAAGGTTCGCCCGCCGCAACGCCGATCATCGTGCCAAAATGCCGCGACCGGTTCTCCAACTGGTCAAGGAAGTGCTTACCCGTTAGCAGCGTCTCAGGTTCGGTCGAATTCGGGTCGAAGAACTGCGACCGGTGTGCTCGAATGGCCTCCATCTTGGCCTCGAGAAACTCCGAGATGTCGACGATAAACGACGGCACGACGCGACGCGAGAACAGGCAATGAGCGACCATCGGCGGCGGTATGCGCTCATCGCCAGTTTCGGCATCGTAGTTACGCATTGCGGCCAGCCGTGACGATTCCCTCACGATCTGTGCTATATGATCGTGATCGGGATGCGAATCCTCGTGCTGATGTGTCAGCACGACTCGGGGCTTGAGCAGGCGAAAGGCGCGGCACCATAGCGACCCGCTCCGTATCGGTAACGAATACTTGCCCGTCCGGCAAACCCAAGGTTCTCGCGAATGTCGAGTCTCAATATTTTGGCGGCGTTCTCCGCTTCCATCGCGCGGCCCTCGACCGTGCCGCGAGTGCCCATCTCGCCCCTCGTGACGTCAAGGGCCCCTGTGCGGTAGCCTAGCGACTTCATCTTGAGCATCGTACCGCCGACCGAGAGTTCTAGGTCGTCAGGATGTGCAAAAACGGCAAGGATATCGACTTGGCTCATTTGGTTAATTTATCACAGCCACTCTGATAACATTGAGCGAATGAAGTTGACCGTTCTCGGTTCCGGCACGAGCATACCGCACCCGCGGCGGGCGAGTTCTGCCTACTGGCTCGAAACATCGGGCGGATCGATCCTGCTCGATTGCTCGGCGTCGGTTGCGTCACGGATGGCATCGGCTAGACTTGCGTGGCCCCACCTCGACGCGATCTGGATCTCACATTTTCATCTAGACCACGTCGGCGGACTGGCCCCTCTTCTTGCCGGCACCAAGCACGCCGACTGAAATGAAGGCGCGCACCAAACCGCTCCGCATTCTTGGGCCCGTCGGCTCGAAACGATTGATCGATCGGTTCAATGACGCAAACAACTATCGGCTGTTGGAACAACCCTTTCCGGTCGAGATCATCGAGGTAGGAGCCGCTGGAACCGTTCGATATTGTCTCCGGCGTCGAGGCTGTGGCGATGAGGACACCGCACACAGACGAGAGCCTCGCTATTCATGTTCGCGACGGTGAAAAGACGTTTGTTTACACATCGGACACGGCGTTTGATGAGACGCTCGCCACCTTTTCGAATCGAGTTGACCTGTTGGTGATCGAATGTTCGTTTGTCCGCGACAAGCCCGCAAAGAAGCACCTCGAACTTGCCGAGGCCATGCACGTCATTCGAAAAGCACGGCCCAGACGAACCGTTCTGACGCACCTATATCCTGAGTGGGACAACGTCGATTTTGCAGCTGAGATTCGCAGATTCGAGACCGTCTGCGAAGTAATACAGGCCAGTGATGGGCTCACGATAGACGTTTAGATCTTTGCAGCGGAGCTTTGCCATCGCCATGAGATCGGCCGGCATCCATTCCTCGAGGACCTTCTCTTCGGCTCCGGCGATGCCCTTGGTGCGGTTTCGCCATTCCTTTTCGGGGTCATCCTCGCGACCGGACTCTTTCGGGTAGTTCTCGACCTGTTCGAGGCTGATCACGATTCCTTGGGCAACGTCGTTCCAATCCTCATTCTGGATACCACGAAGCACCACCGGCAGCCCGGCGGTCCAGTCCTCTTCAGGAGTAATATTGTCGTACTCAGGGATGGTAAGCGTGTCTGTCGAAGGAAATGCACCACCGCCAAACTCACTGACGACCTGCTTTTTCAGGTCATTGAGCGACCCGTTTGGGTTTGCTTGCCTTATCTCAAGCGCACGGCGGAATATATCGGATACAGTCGATTGGCTCATAGTTTCAGCCACAGATTAGCACAGTTCCGAAACCTGCGAAACGCGCCAACGTATACCTTGATTATAAGCATCTGACACGTTAGGCTCTTGGACAGAGGTTCGCCAATGAAGATCACAATTACACTTCTCTTATTGATTGTTTTTGGCGGAGCGGCGTTTGCCCAAAATGAGCAGGCCCCGATCATTGAGAAGGAGATCTCTTATAAGAATTGGAAGTACAAAAGTGTGCGAACCGGCGAAGAGACCGATCTACGGGCACTAGCAAAGGGCAAGAAACTGGTCATCGTCGTGTATTTCGCCCCGTGGTGCGGCAATTGGAAGCACGACGCTCCGTTCCTGCAGAAGTTCTACGACAAGTATCACTCCAAGGGCCTCGAGATCGTCGGCGTCGGTGAATACGACCCGGTGGCAACAATGAAAGCGAATCTCGACGCTCTAAAGATCACATTTCCCGTAGTTTACGAGTCCGAGAATCGTTCCGAAAAACAGAAGACGCTCCATTACGGCTACCGCAAGTCCACCGGCGACAACCGCAATTGGGGCTCGCCTTGGTACATCTTCCTTCGCCCGTCGGCGATGGAAAAGAAAGGCGACATGCTGGTCAACAAGACGTTCGTGATCAACGGGGAGATGATCGAGGCAGAGGGCGAGAGTATTATCCGCGAAAAACTCGGATTGCCTGCCGTTGACCCAAAGGCAACGGTTTCTAAGAAGGGTGAGATCGTGGTATGTCCGCCCGAACCTAAGCCGGTCGCCCTAGTAAATCCCGATCCAAAGAAACCGTAAGTTCACGGCATCAGAGCGAGTACGTCAGACAACTTTTCTACCAGCGAAAGCAGGGGCCGGCCTGATTCGGAGAATCGTCCGGCAGCCAGCCAGGTCCTCGCATTCCGCGCTCATCTGCGTGATTCCATCGACCTGAGGCAGGAACTTCTTCAGGCTCGCCTTGGTGCGAAAGTCCACCTCCAGCGTGGCGATGCCCGCGCGCAGATTGCGTATCGCCTGCATGACCTTCGCCTTGTTGGCAGCGTTTGCGTCGAGCAGCGACCTGTTAACGGTCTTTGTTTTCGCGTCCTGGTCCATGTCCTCGATCCGCAGAGCAATACCGCCCAGCGAATAAAGAAACTTTGTCACGTTCTTGATCTGGACCGCTACCTTGTCAGCGCCTTCACGAATCTCCACCACCGTGGCCGCCGGGGCCTGCTGTGCTGCCGGCTTCTTAGCCGCTTTCGTCCTTTGGGCCGCGGTCGAGAGTGTCAGGATAGAGAGTATGAATCCGATGAATATTAATGAGTTGAGCTTTTTCATGATCGGGGCCTGCCTGTTCAAAATACAGCAAAAATCTTATCATAGATGCAGATGCGTGATCCGGAGTTGGAGGTTCGCCGCCTTGGGCGTGTAGCTTATGGCGACGGCCTCGCGTTGCAAAAAGAGCTCGAGGACGATGTGATCGCCGGCCGCCGGCGTGACCATCTGCTATTGCTTGAGCATCCGCACACGTTCACGCTGGGCCGTCGTTCAAAGGAGCAAGGCGTACTCGCCACCGAAGCGATGCTTCGCTCGCTGGGCGTCGATGTATTTGAGATAAACCGCGGCGGACGTGTGACCTATCACGGTCCCGGCCAGATCGTCGGCTATCCCGTGATCAGCCTTTCGCCCGACCGCGAGGACGTGCATCGGTACGTTCGCGACCTCGAAGAAGTCCTGATCCGGACGATGGCGGATTTCGGGATCGATGCATTTAGGATCGAGGGGCTAACCGGCGTTCACACGACCGAGGGCAAGATCGCGGCGATCGGCGTTCACATCAAACGCTGGGTCACGACCCACGGGTTCGCTCTCAACGTAAACACTGATCTCAGCTATTACAACTGGATCATCGCGTGCGAAGGTGAGCCCGTAACGTCAATGGAACGGCTGCTGGGCCGCGAGCACGATCTGGTCGAGGTAGAAAACAGCGTTGAGCGGAATTTTCGAGAGATTTTCGGATATACCCGTGCCGTCTACGCATCGGAACCGGTACGACGGGCAGCTGAAGTTGTTTAGGCAGGAAATCATGAAACGAATTGTATTGATCGTAGCGTTTTTTACGGCAATAGTGACCGCGGCCTGTGGCGACAGCTCCCAGAACATGGCCAACGTCAACCCCGAAGCACCACCCAAGCCAGTCTTCAAGGTTGTCGAGCGACCGCAGGACATCAAAGACCAGATGGCCAAGCGAGGCGAACAGGACCAAGCCGCTCCGACACTGAAGATCGTCGAGCCGGCGGCTAATACTGTCCTCGCGTCTTCTACGGTCAAGGTAAAGGTCGAGATCGCCGGCGACCTCAAAGGCTACATGCCGCACATGGACATGGAAACCAAGACCGGCAACCACATCCACGTGATCCTCGACAACCAGCCGTACGAGGCCTATTACAACATCGCTGAGCCGTTCGAGCTGCGAAACGTTCTGGACGGCGATCACACGCTGCGTGTATTTCCGTCACGCCCATGGCATGAGAGCTACAAGAACGACGGAGCCTTCCAGATCATCAAGTTTACCGTCAAGGGCGGCAAGGCAGACCCGACCAAGCCGACGACGACCAATACCGGCCAGACAGTCGCAAATGCAAATTCCGCTCCCAAAACTGAAGGGAAAGATGTACTCCCAAGCAACGCCGGTCAAGTCGATCCGACCAAGCCGCTGCTCACGTACAGCCGGCCGAAAGGCGAATACGATCTTACTGCTTCCGACAAGATAATGATCGATTTTTGGCTGACCAATGCCAAACTGGCGGGCGATGGCGGAGAGTACCGCGTCCGGATCAAGATCGATTCCGCCGATCCTATCTATCTCGAAAAGTGGGAACCCGTTTGGTTGACCGGATGGACGCCCGGGATCAAGTCGATGTTCGCCCTCGAGTTAGTTGACCGCGACGGCAAGATCGTTGAGAACGGTGACTTTAACCGAACAACACGCGACGTAAGTATTGTAAAAAAATAAGATGAGACGAGAGACAACTTCGTGGTTTAGTCACAATCTTGGGATGGACATGCCGCTTGTGGCGTATGGGACGAGCGGCCAGCCGCTGTTGATGTTCCCGACGGCAGCGGCGGACTATCTGGAATATGAACGCTTCTATTTGGTCGATGCTATCAAAGACCTTATCGAGGCCGGCAAGGTCCGCGCGTATTCGATCAATTCGGTAAACCGCTACAGCCTGCTAAACAAGGAATCGCACCCGGGCTGGAAGGTTGAGATGCTCGCTCGCTATGACCGCTACATCATGGACGAGGTCATGCCGCTGATCCGCAACGAATGCGGCGACGACGCGCGACCGCTCACCACCGGAGCGTCGTTAGGGGCGTTTCTTGCGGCAAACACATATTTCAAGCATTCAGATGCGTTCCGCGGAACCATCGCGATGAGCGGCAGTTACGATATCTACAACTATCTTGAGAGTTATTTTGACGACAATGTCTATTTTAATAATCCGATGATGTATCTCAAGAACCTGGATGACGATCATCACCTTCCGCGGCTGCGACGGGCCGATTCGATCGTCATCGTCACCGGTCAGGGTTCATATGAGGCCCCGGACCGAAGCCGTGAGTTCTCGGGAGTGCTCCACTCAAAAGGAATTCCCCATCGCCTCGAGCTCTGGGGTCACGACGTAAATCACGATTGGCCATGGTGGCGTCGGATGCTGCCGCATTATCTCGGCGAACTCTGTCAATAAAAAAGAGGGATGATCTCTCATCCCTCACTGCCTTAGCCGTCACCCTTTTTCCCTTTCCGTTTTCCGCCTTCGGGTTTGTCCGGTGGCGGATCGTTTCGTGGTGGCGTTTGCACCGTCGGCGGACGGACGATGATCGGACGCTCTGGTGGCGGTCCCGTGTCGGCCGGATTTGTGTCGGGTGAGGTTGGTCTGCCCGAATCCGTCATCTTTGTCTCGCCCGGCAGCGGTGCATTCGGGTCGATCTTTGTGCCGGGAGTAAACGCGATCCCCGTCTTGCGGCCCTCAAGGTCAGCTTCTTCAAGTTTCTCCAATTCCTCACGCTTGCGCAGTTCGCTCGCCCGCTTGACCTCGGACGGCATTGGCGGCGGAGCCGGGAAGGTGTCCTTCGGCTTGTCCTTCATAAAAGGGACCATAAAGGCATTGAAATAAGGCAGTGCCCCGTGCCCTCCGGTCATGCCCGAGCCAAGGGATTCCTTTCTCAACGGGTTGCCCATCCAAACGCCCGTAACGTAGGTAGGCGTGTAGCCGATGAACCAAACGTCCGTGTGATCGTTCACCGTGCCCGTCTTACCCGCCAACGGATGTCCGGCTGCACTCGCGCCAGATGCCGTACCGCCGCCCGCGGTGACCCCACGCATCATTTGAACCATTGTTAATGCAACATATTCGCTCGTTACTTTCGTGCTGGCACCCTCGTACTCCTCAAGTAGGCTGCCGTCACGGTTGTAAACTTTGCGGATCAGGTGCGGCGTCATGCGAATTCCTTTGTTCGGAAACACGGAATACGCGGCCGTCATTTCGAGCAGTGATGCCTCGCTCGCACCGAACGCGCTCGGCAGGCTCGGAGCCATCGGATTTGAGATGCCGAAGCGGCGTACCATCTGGCCACCTGCCTGAATACCGACCTGCTCAAGCAGATGGACCGCCGCAATGTTGTAGGATTTGGCCAGGGCGATCTTCAGCGGGACATTGCCGTGGCTCGTACTGCCGTCATAGTTGTGCGGCGTCCAGCCGCCGCGCTTTATCGGAGCTCCGCTCACCGCCATGTCGGGCGTCATGCCCTCCTCGACCGCCGCGGTATAGATGAACGGTTTATACGCCGAGCCCGTCTGTCTCAGGCCCTGAGTTGCGTTGTTGAACTTGTTGGTGTGAAAGTCATACCCGCCCACCATGCAGACTACTCTCGCCGTTCTTGGCATTGATCGAGACGAGCGATGCCTGCACCTCGGGCGTCTGCTGCAGCTCTACATCGAGCGTCTGGTGTTCCTTATCGACGCCTTTTATGAGGAATTCCGCCAGGAATCCCGGCTTCAGCTCGTCCTTTGGCCGCCGTCCGCTGCGGCCCATGTTGCCCGGCCGCACGATCGCTTTGTATCGGCCAAATCGCACGCCGACCTCGTCCGACGAAGCGCTCGCCTTCATCACGAGGCCTTTGATGTACTCACCCTCTTTATATTCGTCGCCGTACCAGTCAGGGTGCTTAAAGGTATCCAGCGTTCGCTGGATCTCTTTCTCATCGGTCACCGCTTCTTCGTTCTCGTCAACCAGAATGTTCTTATAATCAGAACGCCATTTACGGCCGCGGTCAAAATTGCGCAACCGCTCACGGATCGTGCGCGTTGCGATCTTCTGGGCTTCGACATTGATCGTGGAATAGACCTTTAGGCCGCCCTGAGCGACGCGCGTCGTATATTTCTCTTCAAGGTACTTTCGGATCTCTTCGACTGGATAATCCCACGCGGTCGATTTTGGCTGAGACTGGTAGTACGCTGTGCCGGCGAGCTTGATCTCGGTCGCCTTGGCTGCGTCGACCTCGGATTGTGAATACTTTTCAGGAAAATACTTCGCCATCTGATCGAGCACCAGATCGCGCCTCTCTCGAGCCTTGGCCATGTTGCGGGTTGGAGAATACTCCGGCGATTTAGGCACCGCAGCAAGCAACGCGGCTTCTTCCAAACTTAGATCTTTGACGGATTTGCCAAAATACGTCCTCGACCCGGCCTCAAAACCGTACGCGCCGGCCCCGAGGAAGACGTAATTCATATACATCTCAAGGATCTGGTCCTTGGTATAGAGCCGTTCGATCTGGAGGGCCACCGCCCATTCGTTGACCTTTCGCGTGTATGTCCGATCTTTGTAAAGAAACAGGTTCTTAGCCAGCTGCTGCGTGATCGTCGATGCTCCCTCTGTACGGTCCGAGGTCAGGTTCCTGTAAACGGCGCCGATGATGCGATACGGGTCGATGCCGATGTGCTCGCGATAACGATAATCCTCGATCGCTAACAGAGCATCGGTCACGCGGTCGGGCACATCCTGTATCTTCAGTGGAATACGTTTCTCAATGGCGAACTCCGCGAGTATGGTCTCGCCGTCATCCGCATAGATGGTCGTGACCTGCGGCGGGCGATAAGTGGCGAGCGCAGACACCTCGACCGAATAGCGCGAGTTGTTGAGGTAATACCCGGCGAGCACGCCCGTCAAAGCACCGGCCGACAGGGCCAACAGCAGCGACGTAACAAAGAACATCAGCCCCGAGCCGCGCTTTGCCCCAGTCGCAGCCACCCTTCCGGGCATCTTCAAACGTTCAACTTCTACCGCCATGCAAAATCTCCTAATTAACGAACCGACGTAATTTGATACTCACTACAAAACCTATCGCGACGAATGTCGACAAGATTGCCGACAGCCCGGCGCTCATCAGTGGCAGCGGCACGCCGATCACGGGCAGGAATCCCAGCGTCATTCCAACATTGATGAATATCTGGAACACCATCCCCGTTACGATAGCCATTATAACAAGCATTCCTGAGCGCTCGGAAGCCTCTCTCGCACCCGCGATCATCCTCGACAGTAGGAGCGCGTAGGCCAACAGCAGCGAGATGCAGCCAATAAAGCCCGTATTCTCAGCAGTTACGGCAAAGATAAAGTCCGTGTGCGGCTCGGGCAGGAACTTGAGCACGCTCTGCGATGTTTCGGTCTCGCCGTGAATTCCTGACAAACCGCCCTTGCCGACCGTGATCATCGACTGGATCGTGTGATAGCCGTAGCCGCGCGGATCGACGCTGTCCGGATCGATCACGGCCATGATCCGCTCCTGTTGGTAACGTTTGATCTTGCCTGTGCTGACGCCTACATACCACGCCGACGGGATCAAAACCACCGCCGCGACGAGCGTAATAACGATATACCGGATCTTGATCGCCGAAAGGAAAAGCACCGCGACCAGCAGCGGGATATATGTGATCGCCTGTCCCGCGTCGGGCTCGAGCATGATCAGCACCAACGGCCCGGCGAGGATCGCACCGCCGATCAGGGTTTCGCGTAACGTGAGGTTCTTTGCCTTCCTCGCACCAAAATATTTCGCCAGCATCAGTACCGTCGGTATCTTGACGAATTCCGACGGCTGAAACTGTCCAATAACGGGGAGCCGCAGCCATGCGTTTTGCCCGTTTACCTCGACCCCGAGCGGCGTCAGCACAAGCAGCAGCAAGACCAGCCCGATGCCGTAAAATAACGGTGCCGCATCGATGATTCGCCGAAAATCGTTAAACGCGACGACTAGGAACGCCGCCACGCCAATGGCAATTCCGATGATCTGCTTCGACCAGTAGCCCTCAGTCGGCAGGGCATTATGGATCTGCCAGACCCCGAAGGCAGCGATCGCCAAGGCCAGCAACGCCGTCAGCCAGTCAAAATCGCGCAGTTCGCGTTTTTTCTCCAGAATGGCGACCATCGGCTATTTCTTAGTGACCTCCTGCGGATCGTCGGGCCTCGGCGCCCGTTTGGATAGATACGATTGGTAAACGGCCCTGGCCGCCGGCGCGGCATACGAACCGCCAAAACCGACGTTCTCGATCAACGCGATCACGGCGATCTCGGGCTTATACGCCGGGGCGAACGAGACGAACCAGGCATGGTCCTTCTTTGCCCCGACGTCCTTGCCGAGTTCCGCAACTTGTGCGGTTCCCGTCTTGCCCGCGATATCAAACCCCGGGATGCGTATCGAGCCGGCCGTTCCGCCGCCATTGACCACGCCCCACATACCTTTGACCATTACTTCTTCCTGCTCAGGTGTCATTGCGATCAGCTTGGGCTGAGTGTGAGTGTAGCCAAAACCCGGCCGCTCGGGAAAGTAATTTGCTTCGTCTGGTTCGCCTACCGCACCGATCGTCTTGAACTCCTTTAGAAAATGCGGGACGTACATATTGCCGTGCATCCCGACGCTCGAAACGGCCCGCAGCATCGATATCGGTGTCACAACGACCGTGTCTTGCCCGATGCCCGCGTAAACGGTGCGTATATCGCTCCACTTACCTTCGTTTCTCTCGACCCAGCTTCGCCAAGACTTGGGCGTTTGGCTGATCTTCTCGTTCGGCAGGTCGATGCCCGATCGTTTGTCGTAGTCAAACTCCTCGATCATTTGCGACAGCCCGTCGATGCCCATCCTGAGCGCAAGGCGGTAATAATAGCCGTCGCATGACTTCGTGATCGCAAAGCTCAGCGGCGGCGATCCGTGACTGCCCATACATCGCGTGAATTTATTGCCGATCGTGATGCCGCCGCCGCATGCGACGTTTGAATTCGCTACGGTGATGACGCCCTGACGGAGCGCGCCGACCGATTCGGGTATCTTCCACGTAGAGCCCGGCGGATAGCGGCCCTGGATCGCGCGGTTATAAAGGGGACGCTTCTCGTCTTGCCAATACGCCGCGATCTGTCGCCGTCCGTCGGGTGTCGAGCTGCCGCGGACAAAGATATTCGGATCGAACGACGGGGCCGACGCCATAGCGAATATCTGCCCGTTGTTCGGATCCAGAGAGATGATCGTGCCGCGTTTTGTTGGGGACGCGGCCAACTGTTTTTCGGCCTCCATCTGCAGGTCGAGGTCGATCGTCGTCACGAGGTCCTGGCCCGATTGCGGCTGGACCACCTGTAGCTCGCTCTGCACGCGGCCGCGGCTATCGACGAGAACTTTTCGATAACCGTCGCGGCCACGCAGATATTCGTCGTAATACTGCTCAAGCCCGCCTTTCCCGATGATGTCACCGGGCCGAAATCCGCGATCCTTGTAAACAGGATCTTCTAATTGCTTCGGGCTGATCTCACCGACGTAGCCCAGCACGTGTGCCAGCGTCGTGCCCAGTGGATAGAATCGCTGCGGCTGTAGCTCGACCCGCAACTCAGGGAATTCGAGTGAATGCGATTCGACCCACGCGATGTCCCGCATGTCGATGTTCTCTTTGAGGACCATCGCTTCGAAGTCATTCTGCTGCTTGAGCAAGCTGAGCCTTTCGACGACAAATTGCCGGTCGAGCTTGAGCCCGTCAGCGTACTCGTCGACCCGCTCGTTCACATTGATAGATTTAAGAGGTTCGTTGGAGAGAACGACATTATAGGTCGGCCTCGAATCGACCAGAAGGCGTCCGTTACGGTCGAAGATCGCCCCGCGCGGAGCCGGTATCGGTATTAGGCGGACACGCTGGCTCTCGGCACGATCACTAAAATAATCGCCCCGCACGATCTGCAGGTAATATAGCCGACCGCCCAGGATCGCAAGCAGCAGGAACGCCAGCACCTGTATCGTGCCGACTCGAGCAGCCAGGTTCTGGACGTGGTCGCCTATCTTCATATCACTTGTTCAACCGGATAGGATTTCGCCGACGTGTCTGCCGCCGCGGAGCGAAAACATCGCGCCGTTTTCGCCGCAGTCCCTTCTCGCCCGACAGGCTCTGCAGCATCAGATAAATGAGCGTCCCGACGATCGTCGTGCCGATCAGCGAATATGCACCCGTGACCAGCACATCGCCCGCGGGCGGCTGTCCAAACAGCCGATGAAGCCCATAATAAACAGCATCGTCAAGCAAACACGCTGCCTGCTATGATGGGGATCCTGAGCAGAATGTTGTCCAGATACACGCGCCGAGCTATCTCAGAAACGCCATAGGCCACAAGCGTCTTTGAAAATCCGCTCGCCCCCAGCAATCCGCCGCTCAGCGCGTCTACCGCGATCCCTGCTACGGTGCCGAAAATGAGTGCCCGGATCGAGTTTCGCTGCAGCGCGGCATAAACAACAATGATCAGCGGCAGGTCGATATAGGCCAACGGCTCCGCCACGTTGCGCAGCGTCCATTGCAGCACAATGGCAAGTATCAATGCGATCGTTAGCTTTACGCCTTCCATGCAGTAAATTTCAGATTACAAATTTCAAATTTCAGATCAATTCTTCGGCTTCACCGCATTTGGCACCTTCTGGTCGAATTCGGTTTTGCCCGGCGGTTCATAGAGCAGGATTCCAACCTCCTGCATCGAGTTGAGTCTTGATGCCGGCCTGATCTGAATGACGTGCGGCGTCGTAGCCGAACCGCTGGTTATATTCACGATCTCACCGATCTTAAGGCCGGCCGGAAATATGCCGTCCTGCCCGCTTGTAAAAACCGATTGTCCGACCTGCACCTCGACATGGCCCGGAACATACTTCATCTCGAGCAGTTCCTTCTTGCTCGTACCGCTCACGACGCCAAGGGCGTTCGATTCGCCGATCTGGCCGATGACGGCGCCAACGCCCGATTTATCTCGCGTGACCAGATCGACCTGTGCGGTAAGCGGGCTGACGGCCGTCACACGCCCGACGAGGCCGCCGTCCGTAACAACCGGCATATTGAGTGCGACTCCGTCGAGACTTCCGCGATTTACGATCGACGCATCGAACCAAACCGACGGGTCGCGGCCGATGATACGCGCGGTGAGCACCTTGTAGCGGCTCTGCTCCTTGAGCTCGAGCATCGCCCGCAGACGCGTATTCTCAGTCGCAAGCTCTTCCTTTTGCTTCAGCTCGACCTGCAACTCCTGCACTCTCTGCTTGAGTTCGCTGTTCTCGTCCTGAGCCGAACGCAGGTTAGATATCGATGTGAAATAATTGGCAATTCCCGAGGTAATGGTGGTAACCGGCGACTGGACAAAATCGGCCCCGGTCTGCGTCCACGACCGGATCACCCGCTGGCCCGACGTGATCTCGCGCGCGTCAAACGCCATCAGAACGAAGTTGATGAGCAAAAACGCGATCATCAGCCACGGCGCCAGCCGCCATACTTCGGTTTGACTACGCTCTACCATGAGTCTGGAGTTCAGAGTCCGAAGTCTTGAGTCGGAGGAACAGTTCCTGCACCAGACTTAAGACTCCAGACTTCAGACTAATTTCCCGTCATCAGTGAATTGTCCCACTTAACACGTTTGAGGAGTTCGAAATCCGACAGCATCTTGCCGGTGCCGAGCACGACCGACGAAAGCGGGTCGTCGGCCAGCACAACCGGCAGGCCTGTTTCGATCATCAGCCGTTTGTCGAGATTCTTGAGAAGCGCTCCGCCGCCCGTGAGTACGATGCCGCGCTCGACGATGTCGGCCGAGAGCTCGGGCGGCGTCCGCTCGAGCGCGACGCGAACGGCATTTATGATCGTCGCGACCGAATCAGACAGCGCCTCGCGGATCTCTTCGTCCGTCATCGTGATCGTCTTTGGGATGCCTTCGATCAGGTTGCGGCCGCGAACGTCCATCGAAAGCGGCTCTTCAAGCGGGAATGCCGAGCCGAGTGCGATCTTGATCGCCTCGGCCGTTCGCTCGCCGATCAGCAGATTGTATTTGCGCTTGATGTACTGAGTGATCGACTCGTCCATCTCGTTGCCTGCCACGCGGACCGCACGCGAATACACGATGCCCGACAGCGAGATCACCGCGATGTCCGTCGTACCGCCGCCGATATCGACGACCATGTTGCCGTGCGGCTCGGTGATCGGCAGCCCGGCACCGATCGCCGCGGCCATCGCCTCTTCGACCAGATAGACCTCAGACGCCTTGGCGCGGTAGGCCGAGTCCTCGACCGCCCGCCGCTCGACCTGTGTGATCTCAGACGGTATGCCGATGACGACGCGGGGACGGACCCACGATTTGCCGTTGTGGGCCTTGCGGATAAAATGCTGGAGCATCTTCTCCGTGACCTCAAAATTCGCGATCACGCCGTCCTTCATCGGCCGGATCGCAACGATGTTGCCCGGCGTGCGGCCGAGCATTTCCTTTGCGTCGCGGCCCGACGGCCTCGACCTGATTGGTCACTTTGTTGATCGCGACTATCGACGGTTCCGAGACCACAATGCCGCGTCCTTTTGCGTAAACGAGAGTGTTGGCTGTACCGAGATCGATCGCGAGATCGCTCGAAAAGAGGCTAAACAGAGACTTAAATGCCATTATCGATCAAACTTTCAGCTAAAATATCGGCGCACAAAACGCCTTTTCAGACAAAATTGCCTAATCAAATAGCATACACCTTGTCCTGACGAATTATCCACTAAACACAGCTTTTATCAATACTTTTTTCGTGCCGTGGTTGATTGCTCATTAGTTTGCCCGATGGTGGCCTGATCGAGCTTCCGGAAAAACGCGGCTTGTGCTCGCCGGGCACAGCGTGAATTGCTGGATCCGGACGGAGCTTCGCGTTATCGCTGCGGATGGATCCTCGGCGGCGTTGCCGTGCTTGCGGATGACAGTTAGCGAGAGTTCATGGGCGATGGAGGCCCTTCGGGACTTTCGACCAATAGCCGGTTTACCTCTACCAATCTCCGTACTCGCATGTGACCAATGCCTGTGGAAACGCCCGACAAAGGCCCCGCAGATCTACGACAAGAAAAGGGCGAGGCCCGTGAGCCTCGCCCTTGTTCGAATGTCCGCATTCGCGGAGCGTGTCTAGTCGATCGTCGCGTCGGTTTGGATCGCGACGAAGTCGAGGTCAGCGATGTTGTCTGACAGCGTCACGACCCTTGTCGGCACTGAGAACACATACCGCCTCGAATTGACCGTGATGATGTAGGTCTGGCCCGTCTGCAGGCCTTCGAAGTTGTAGTATCCAAAGCTGCCCGTCTGGACCCTCATCGGCTCCGTCAGAGTGCCGCCGGAGATCACGACCTCGGCATTGCGAATGCCGTTGCCGCCTGCTGTCAGCACGCGTCCTGAGATCGACGCATTAGCTGCCGTCGACGTCAGGAACTCGATGCCCCAGCCGCCGTTGAAGCAGCCGGAGATCGCCTCAGGTGTGCGAGCAACTCCCGCGTCATCGCGGATGTACAGGCTCCAGATACCGTTCGAGTTCGTAAGGCCAAACGTACCAAACAAGGTCTGTGTCCCCGTTCCGCCTACAGTGCTTCCGGGCTCGTTGTACGGTCCCGCGGGTGCCGCGCCTGGGAAGTTGGTCACAGGCGTCTCCCACGTGGTCGGCTCGAAATTGCCCGTCACGAGCGGCCCTGAATTAGGCAGCACACCCGGTCCGGCGTCGCGCAAGCTCAGCGTCACCGTGTTGTTGCTCGGTATCGCTATCCCTCCGCCGGCATCGCCCATCAGCACGAACTCCTGTCCGCCCGGGCCCACAAGCAGTATGTCAAGGTGATCGGGGAACGTGTGCTCGAGATCGTACAGCGTCACTCTCATCGCCCCGATCTGTATCGGTCCACCCGCGACATTGATCGTCGAAGGATACAAGTCGGCCGTACCTCCGAGGGTCGTACACATCGCATCTCCCCTGCGGAACAGATTTGCCGTGTCGTTGATGTTCAGAACGGCGTTCTGTACCTCGGGAGCTAGGGTACCGGCACCCGTCAGCGTCAGATTGACCGTCTCGGTGGGCTCTGTCGCACTATCACCGAAGATCGGAACGTTCACCGTCTTGAGAGTGTCGCCCGGATTGAACGTCACACTCTGATTCACCGTCTGGTAATCGATGCCAGGTCCCGGTGCAGCTCCACCTACGGCCGTGCCGTTGGAAGTCATGAAGTTCACCGTGTTAGTGCCTGACAGATCACCGCTGCGGGTTACGCCGATTACGGCCGTCTGCGACTCGTCCTCGGTGTACGTCGGCTGTGTGAATGTGATCGAGAACGAAGCCGGGCTCGGCGTCGGGCTCGGTGACGGTGTTGGTGTCGGGGTAGGACCGCCGCCGCCCGCACATGGGATGCCGGTGATGGTGTCGACCCTGACTCCGCCGCCTGTTACCAGGACGCTGTTGTCAGTGGCGTTGCGCCATCTCAGCACTATGTTCTGGCCGTTGGCCGCTGCCGGCAGGTTCACCGTCGAGGTGATATAGCCGCCTCCGGGACCTTCCCATGCCATACGTCCTGCGATCGGGCTCGAGAACGCCGTTGAGATCGTCCCCGTATAGCCACCGGTCACAAAGCTGCCGCCCGCAGTCACGATGTCCGCGAACGCTCCGCCGTTGATGCTTATCTCAAGCACCGCTCCGTCAAAGCCGTTCTCAGTATTGAAGTCGATACGGAAGCTAAAACTACCGCCTCCCGCCGCGATCGGTATCGTCGGACTGTCAAGGTACGCATCGCTCACCGATGCCACACTTCCGTTGACCGCAGCGTTAGGTCCCGCATCTGCCGGTGTTCCCGTCACCCACGGGCCCAAAGCTCCCGTAGCCGTCGACGTCCAGCCCGCCGGCAGTGCCGGTGCCGTCACACCGTCGAAGTTCTGGCTTGACTGGCATGCTCCCGGCGTCGGCGTTACGGTCGGCGTCGGCGATGCCGGTGGAGGCGTCGGAGTCGGTGTCGCCGGTGTCGGTGTCGGCGATGCTGGAGGAGGAGTAGGCGTTCCGCAGCCTCCGCCGGCTCCTGCATACACGACATCGTCTATTCCGATGAAGTCCGAGTTGACTCCGCTCGGTCCGCCGTTCGGTACGTTGTAGTTGAACGCGAACCTTCCTGAGGTAGCTCCGCCCAAGCCTGATACCGTTCCCGTGAACTGTGTCCACACGTTCGGATATCCGGCCAGGGTCAACCCCTCGTTCACGCTCACAAGCACCGTCGTGAAGTCCGCCGCGTTCGTGCTCGCTCCATTTGTGCTCATCACCAGACGCATGCGGTCCGGGAACGCAGGTGCCGTCACCGTCCTTGTCCAGAACGTGACCGTGTCACCGTTGTTAAGCGTTACCACCGGGCTCATCAGGAACGTGCTGATCGCTGACGTTCCCGATCCGTTGTTGAAGTTCATCGCCGCATGCTGGACACCACCATGCGCAACCAGCAGGTTCGACCCGAATACTCCGGTCGTTCCGATCGGTGCACTCACGTTCAGTGCGTGCCAAGAGCCTGACGCAAGCGTCAAGGTCGCTCCCGGTGATGCGTGGTTCGGCAGCGGTGCCGCCGTCGGCAACCCGCTCTCGAATGCTTCCGTAAAGCCGCCTCCGCCGCCAGGCGTACACGTCGGCGATGGCGATGGCGTCGCAGGTGGAGGCGTCGGTGTCGGTGTCGCCGGTGGAGGCGTCGGCGTCGGTGTCGGCGTCGGCGTCACAGGCGGTGGCGTCGGACTTGGCGTCGCAGGCGGAGGCGTTGGAGTAGGTGTTCCGCCGCAGGTGGTCGAGGTGTATGTGATCTGCAATCCCGGCGACAGGCTGGCGGTATTGAACGAGAACTGTGAGAAGTTGGTCCCCGTCTGCTCCCGTTGGATCCCGACCGTTGCACTCGCCCCGTTCGCTGTCGTTCCGTTACCCGTCAACGCGTAAATGTACCGAACCACATCTGAGCCTTCGGTCAACATGATCGCAAAGTTAATAGTGATCGGTCCATTTATCGTCTCGGAGAAATGTTGAGCTCTCCATTCGACATAGAACTGCCGATTCGGTGCCGAGCCGATGGTATTTGTAAAGATACCGCCGCCGGTAACGTCCAGCGCGTCCATATCAAGATCGTCCCACCACGGAAGCAGTGTCGGATTCGTGCCGCCTTGCGCAGCCGGCAGGGCAGTATTGGTAAATGTCGTTGCTGCCGCCCCATTGACCCTCATATTGCCGTTGGTGGTGGCGCTCAACGACGTGACCGCGAGACCATAGACCGTCGATGCCCACCCTGCCGGAAGCGGAATGGCAACAACGAAATCGTCATCATCCGAAAGCGGTACAAAGGTCCCGCCTGGTGGGATCGTTTGTCCGGGCTGGGTGGTGGGGTTGTAACCGGTGATACACGGTGTGCTAAAGCTGAACACCGTCGAGTACGCACCGATCGCGCATGGGTTTACCGCCCTTACCCTCCAGAAGAAGGGTGTATTTGAAGCAAGAGGCGACGCCGGTGTGAATGACGGCGTTGCCAGTCCCGTGGCCGATGCCACCACATTTGTAAATCCCGCATCCGTTGCCACCTGGATCTCATAGGTCGCCGCCCCGGCTACCGCTCCCCATGTAAAGGTGGGCTGAAGCGATCCCGCAGTCGATCCATTGGCCGGTGAGGTCAAGGTCGGCGCTGCAGGTGTGCCGTCAAAGACGTTAAGCGTAACATTCTGGTTGTGGACCAGAGCACCGCTCGTTCCTATAACGTTGATCGTGTAGCTTCCCGCCGCCAGGCCAGCCGTGTTGCTGACCGTCATCGTGGCGCTGTTGCCCGGGGTAACCGGATTCGGCGAGAACGTTACGGTTGTCGCCCCGGGGTTGCCCGTCGCACTCAGCGTGATCGGATCTGTAAAGCCCGTGAGCGATGTCGTATTCACCGTGTACGTAGCGTTCGCCGGTACGCAGATCGCCTGAGTCGTCGGCGTGACCGCCAAGGTGAAATCGGGAGTGCACGGGGCAAAATTCTCGGTCACTGACGAGGACGTCTGAACCGATGCGAAGCATCCCATGCCGCGTATGCGGAATCCCTCACGAACGTCGTCAGCATCAGCGGTTGTCTCAGGCCCCAGAGGAATGGCCGCCGCGATAGCCACGATGGCATCGCGCTCCTGCAGCATGGTCGGGTTGAGCGGGGCTGTCTTCATGCCGTTTGTGACGACATCAAGCACCCGCGTGGTACCGACAGCAAAGCCAAGACGAGCGATCATCAAGGCCCGCACTTCCCACAACGCGCTCTTCCATATCTCTCCCGCGTTATGTACCTGCGAGCAACTGCCCGAGGTCGCGATCTTCGGGTTACGAGGATATGCGCTCGATACCGCAGTCGTCGGTGTTCCTAAGGTCGTATCGCATCCGGTGTTGATATGCCCGAAAGTAAGCGGATTATGAGGCAGGTTATTCGGCCCGCCCGTAAAGGCCTTGACAGCAGTTGGAAACCGGCGAATGCCGTAGTAATGGTTTGCCGTCCAGGGCCCGCCGAGATCCAGAAGCGAGTAGCCGCCGAGTCCGTAAACGGCATTGATAGGATCGGTCGGCTCGGCCGTCATTGTGTGGGCGTACCAGTCGCCCCAGCCTTCGCCCATCATGCCGCCCTGATTGCCAAGGCCGCTGCCGTTGCCGTGCGTACGGTTAGAGGTCCCGTGCGTGACTTCGTGGATAACAATAGCCGCATCCGCCGTTCCGTCGCGGTCGGGCGTCGGTCCCGTCCACAAGAACATTTGCATCCTTCCGCGTCCGCCGTCAGCGGGAGTGCTAAAGTTAGCATTGTTTGTGCCGCTGGAATCCTGGCCCTCTGAACTCACACGGTCTGCACCAATCCCTCCACGGCCAAAATTATCGTGTTGGAAGTTTCTTGCCGGTTCATTGAAACCACGTTTGTAGAGCTCATCGTGATACAGATTCATTAGATAGAACATCTGGATGACCGCACCCCGCTGGGCTTGGGCGGTGAGCGGGTCGTCGCCAGGTGCCGGACTTCCGGGCGGTGGATTCCATGTCGAATCGAAAACACGGTTGGGGGCCCCAACCATAGGAGCATCTACCCCATTCGGAGAAACGCGGTCAATACCGGCCTCATTGGCATTGCCATCGGTGATATTCGTGGCATCGGTGACCCAGCCGTTATTGTTAAACGAATTGGCGCCCTCATTACCGATAAGCGTGACGTTCGTCCTGGTCAAAAGGGCCCCCTGCGTTCCGAGTCCCGGATCGTTCGGCCCCGGCGACAGCGGCGCCGCATGGTCAGCCGCGTTTATATAAGCATTTGAATTTCCGTAGATCTGATATGTGGCTGCCTGGGTCTGATCGTCAGAAATATTCTTGTGCCAGAGAACGACGCCCGACTGAGCGTCAACGATCACATAGTAAGCATTGACAGGCCGCCATATCAGTACCCTCCACGACGGGACCGCAACCCCGGGTTCGGTAGGAAAGTACATCTTCTCAGCCGTCGTCGCCCAGTCGCCGCCGCCAAAAACGACCCGCAGGTCGGTGGACTCAGCGTCATTACGCGTGACGTCCTCGGCGCGGAGCTCGTGATTGGTATGTTTCGCAGCGGTCGTGACCGCGTCCAGCGGATCGCCAAAATTGGCCGATAGTCGCCCGTACTCCATACCGGGTGCGAGATTATTGACGACCCGGATCATCTGTCCGTTATTACGGAATCCAGCCGTCATCTCACCGCGAAATACAGGGATGCCATTGATCTCCTGCTCAAGCCTGACAAATGATAAGTTGCCGTCGGGATTGACATAATTGGCAGCGGTCCTGAGCGTATCGATCTGCTCATCCGTAAGGCCGATCAGTTCATTATAGCCTTTGATGAAATCCCTCAAGGCCGTCGCTCGATTTGCCGTTGTCGGTGCCGTTAGCCATCGAATATTCTGCTCGGAAACGTTAGGCGTAAGGATCTCAGGCGTGCGGATGTCGAGGTTGTACTCGACCTTAGCGCCAGGATGCTGCTGGCGGAACAACTGCTCGCCGCGAACAAAGCCGTCCCTGACATCCGCCACCCGCGACGCGTCCAAGCCAACGGATTGACGGAAGCGCGCGAGAGCCGAAGTGTACTCCGCATCCGCCTGTTCACGGATATCCCACATTTTCGGTAAGCTATCGTCTCCGCTGACCGTACGGGTAACGAGGCCGCCCTTCTTACTAGCAGCACTTGTACCGAATTGATACGGCACCGCGATGATAGCCGTGATAAAACCTAAAACCAACAAACACAGGACTAACTGCCTGCGCGTCTCCGACATTGACCGCTTAAACATTCGAGAATCCTCCTAGAGATCTGCTTTATAAACTTATTGCCCGTAATGATCGATGAATGAACTGGTCCGAGGTCAGAACCAGATAGGCATAATACAAAAGTGCCCGGGTGTGATCCAACCAAAGAAAGGCGATGGAGCAAGACTCCAACGCCGCTATATTTCAAACGTCTTAGAAACAGGACAAAAGATGCGTAAGTATATTCCGAAAGCTCGGGAACTGTCAATCACACGCGGAGCCATTTGTAAGTAGCACATCATATGTCCGGTAGTAGTAGCAGATGATATGTCCGCTTTCTGCGGCGGCGGGTGAGAGAGAGGATAGCTTCAGGAAAAAGAAGCTATGGAAGAAAGCCCGGGCGTCGCCATGGAGAAGGCGATGACAAGACAGGAGATCATATTGCGAGCGTTTGCAAAGAAGATCAGTTGGATAGAGGCGGCAGAGATATTAGATATCAGTTGCCGGCATTTACGGAGGATACGAGAGAAGTATGAAGAGGTGGGGTATAGTGCGCTGTTTGACAAGCGAGTAGGCAAAGCGAGTCCGAAGCGGATACCTGTTGAAGTGGTTGAGCAGGTGATGGGGCTTTATCGGGAAAAGTATTTTGATCTCAATGTAAAGCACTATCACGAGAAGCTCGTCGAGGAGCACAAGATCGAGGTGAGCTACACGTGGGTCAAGGGGCTGCTGCAGGGAGCGGGTCTGGTAGCAAAGGACAGCGTACGAAAGAAGCACCGGAGAAAGCGGGAGAGAAAGCCTCTAAAGGGGATGATGCTGCATATCGACGGGTCTCATCACCAGTGGTTTGGCGATGAGCGCTGGCACGATCTGATCGTGATACTCGATGACGCCACGGGCGAGATCTATTATGCCGCTCTGGTCGATGCGGAATCGACCTCGACGGTCATGACGGGGATCAGGCAAGTTGTTGAAAAAGAAGGCGTTTTCTGCAGTCTCTACTCTGATCGTGCAAGTCATTTCTGGCTGACGCCAAAGGCAGGAGAACCGGTGGATAAACAAACACTCACCCAGGTCGGACGTGCACTCCGCGAGCTTGGGATCACAATGATCCCGGCTTACTCGCCACAGGCACGAGGCCGCAGCGAACGCAGCTTCAAGACGTGGCAGGGGCGTCTTCCGCAGGAGCTGAGGCTCAGAGGAATATCAACGCCTGAGGAGGCTAACAGATTCTTGAAAAGAAGCTATATTCGCGAGTTCAACCGGAAGTTCACGGTTGCAGCCGCCGAGCCTGGTGCTTCAGCTTTTGTGCCCTCTTTGAGAGATGATCTGGACCGCGTCTTCTCGATCCAGACCGAGAGGACCGTTAATCGAGACAACACCGTCAAATATCGCAATCTGGTGCTCCAGATCGACCGCCAAATATGGCGCTCCTCGCTCGACGGCTGCCGCGTCACCGTCTATCAGCACCTGAACGGCTTTATCTCGATCGGCTACGGACCCAGGCAGATCGGCCGATATTCAGCCGATGGAAAACCAGCTGCTCGACGTGAGCTGCTCAGACGGCCCGCTGCAGAAAAGGGGCGCGCCCCTTTCCTGCAGCAAACACAAACCGGACATTTGATGTGCTACTAAAACCGGACATCTTCATTTGCTATCAACATCACACGCGGAGCCATTAGGGGATATACTTTTTCGGGATGGGCACATCGGAACCGATGCCAAAGCCCAGGGAACTAAATCCGGCTGTCGAGCGGAGCAAGTACCATGTGCCATTACGAAATACCGCCTGATCGTCACGTCCGTCGCCATCATAATCGCCTGGGGCCGGCACATCACCGTTCTGGCCAAAATTGACCGCGGCAAACTGGCCGTTACTACTGTTGAGCCTGTACCAACTACCATTCGACGGCCGGAACACACAAATGTCATCGCGGTTATCGCCATCGTAGTCAGCAGGTACCGCCATGTCGGTTGAAACGCCGAATGCAATTGATACAAATGTCGAAGTGTTGCTATTGAGGCGATACCATATGCCATTCGATGGTCGAAATACCGACAGGTCATCGCGCCCATCGCCATCGTAGTCGCCACCCACAGGCTGATCTCCATTCTGGCCAAAATTGACCGAGATGGACCGGCCGTTTGAGCTGTTTAGGCTATACCAGGTGCCGTTCGACGCACGCCAAACAGCAATGTCGTCCTTCAGATCGCCGTCAAAATCGCCCGGCTGTGGCGTATCGCCGTTCGCGCCGAACTGAATGCCCACAAAGGCATTATTCGAACTATTCAGCCGATACCATGTTCCTGTACTGGCCCTGAATACCGAGATATCTGCCTTTCCGTCCCCGTCGAAATCACCTGGCACGGGTATATCGCTCGACGCCCCAAAACTCACGGCAGAGAAACCCTGACTTGAACGCTGCAGGTACCATGTCCCGGTCGACGCCCGGAACACCGAAACGTCAGTTCTACCATCGCCGTCAAAATCCGCCCGCGATCTGACATTCGGCGTCGGTGTAGGCGTGGGCGTAGGGGTTGGTGTCGGCGTCGGGGTCGGGGTCGGCGTTGGCGTCGGAGTCGGAGTCGGCGTTGGCGTCGGCGTTGGTGTCGGGGTCGGCGTTGGTGTCGGCGTCGCTCCTCCGACCGCGTTTACCGCGGCTAGCGCATCAATGCGTCCATATCCGAATGAGTTATTAGGTATCTGTGTATGCGGAATGCCGCCGCACGTCTGTCCACCGGTGACCGTAACGCCCGGATTGGCCGTGTTTTGCAGAACAGTTTTGGTCGTCGCGATGTCGCGCGATAACTGCGGCCTGGCTGACCACAAAAGAGCAACGACTCCAGCCACATGCGGGCCCGCCATCGATGTGCCGCTGAGACTGCCGTAGCTAATATCGCTTGTCCTTGTAGACGACCTGACGCTCGCGCCAGGAGCCGAGATGTTCGGTTTGAGAATACCGGGCGTATAAAAGAGACTTGGCCCGCGGCTGCTGAAACTCGAAAGCGTATTGGTACTGCCGCTTATTGACCCTACCGAAAAACTGCCGGCATAGGTCGCCGGCGGCCCGGCATTTGTCCCATTGCTGACCGTGCTGCAGCCCGGCCCGTCGTTTCCGGCCGAGACTACGACAAAGATACCGGACGCCAGCGTGTTATTAACGATCGTTTCCAGCTCAGCACCGGTCGTGCAGCCCTCGACGATCGGGCAGCCCCACGAATTGTTCATAACGTGCGGCCGTCGGGTCGGATCAGGATTTGCCCCCGCTAGGTTGGTCGGAGCAATAAAGAACTGGAAGCATTCCGAGTATGTAGCAGGCGTACCGTTACCCTGGTCCATGTTGCGACAACCGATCCATTTTGCTCCGGGAGCGACGCCAACCTGATTGCCCGTACCGTCGTCACCGCTTGTTGTTCCCGTCGTATGCGTACCATGGCCGTTATCGTCACACGGTGCAGTGGTGTTAGCGCCGCATGTACCACCACCTGAGTGAATCGAATCGTGCCAATTGTAATTATGATCCGCCGTTGCCCCGTCCCAGCCGCGGTACTTCGGCCTCAGAGCGTTGTGGGTCCAACGAATGCCAGTATCCTGATTGGCGATTACCATGTTCTGTCCGGTGAAGCCCATCGTCCAAACGGACGGTGCGTTCACGTTATTCACACCCGTCTCTATTACCTCGGGAGCGTCAGGGCGCACAGACATGTCGCGGAAATCCGCGACGGCAGGATCCTCGATCCATCGTGACGGCCGGTTTGAGTCGATCCTTGCAACATCGGATCGTTCGGCAAGGCGATCGACCAATGATCGGTCGGCCTCGGCGATGATCATGTTCGCGACCCAGAAAGACTGATAGTCAATGCGCTCAGCATCGAGGACGGCTTTGATGGGAATTTGTGTACGCGCCGCGTGCTCAGTAAGCGTGTTGTAAACATACCAGCCCCGCTCGTCTTCGTTAGGCATGCTGTACGCGGCACTTACGTCCGCCTGGTCCGCAAGGTAGACCACGACAGACGCCTTGCGCCCATCTGCGGTATCCGCTAAGACCGGCCCTGCTATTTTTGCAGTCGGATCCGTAAACACATTCGCAGCAACTGGTGCCGGAAACGACGCCGAGTAGATCGGTCCGGCTGGCGACGCATGACTGATGGAACTCACACCGATCGCGCCGACGACACAAAGGAGGACGAGAACAAGCAAAGCGATAGACCGCCCGTGATAAAAGCTGGATAACATATTGTTTACGATAACCAGGCAGGCGGCAGGACACACTTATGCGCTGGCAACAGAAGTCTAGTATGCGTCGTTCCCACGGTCAAAGGAACAGAACAACAAATAGCTGCAGTTCGAATTGGGAACTCAACCGTGTCACTTTTCCGCAGTGTTAATTTGTCCTCCCGGCTGATCGGTTTTTCCGTCTCGGCCCGCGGCATGCAGCCCTTTGTCGGCCGGACCGGAGGTGGACGGTTCGAGCGCTGCTCTTAAGACATCACTGATCCATGAGGTGGGAATGATCTCGAGTTCCTTCCGTACATCGTCCGGAATGTCGTCAGTATCCGCTTCATTCCGATCGGGGAGAATAATGCGGCGAATGCCGGCGCGGTGAGCAGCCAGCACCTTTTCCTTGATGCCGCCGACCGGAAAGACTAGTCCTGATAGCGTGATCTCACCGGTCATAGCGGTATCTGAACGCACCTTGCGGCCTGTATAAAGCGACGCCATCGCGGCAGCCATCGTCACGCCTGCGGACGGACCGTCCTTAGGTATCGCCCCCGCTGGCACGTGCAGGTGAATGCCGTTGTTCTTGATCATCTCCGGGTCAATGCCGAACTCCGCAGCATGTGACCAAAGGTAGCTCCGGGCCGCCTGTGCGGATTCTTTCATCACCTCGCCGAGCTGGCCGGTGAGATTCAATCCGCTGCCGCCGGGCAGCAATATGGCCTCGATAAAGAGCACTTCGCCGCCCATTTCCGTCCATGCCATACCGGTTGCGACGCCCGCCGGGAGTTCCTGTCGTGCCTCCTCAGGGAATACCCGCGGCGGCCCGAGATAGCCCCTGATTTCCTCGGCGGAGACGTTGACCTTTTCACTCGACCCTTGGGCAACCTTTAATGCAACTTTCCTAGCGAGATTACCGACCGAGCGTTCCAGTTGCCGTACGCCTGCCTCGCGCGTATAGCGGGTAGTGAGCAGATTGATCGCGTCGTCGGTGATCGTGAGTTGGTCGGCGGTCAGGCCGTTCTCCTCGATCTGTCGGGGCACCAGATATTGCTTCGCGATCTCCAGCTTTTCACGATCGCTATAACCGGCAAGCTGAATGATCTCCATTCGATCCCGCAAAGGCATCGGGATCGGCGCAAGTTGATTTGCTGTCGCGATAAAGAACACCTTGGACAGATCGAACGGCAGGTCGAGATAGTTGTCGCGAAACGTATTGTTCTGAGCGGGATCGAGTATCTCAAGAAGCGCGGAAGAGGGGTCGCCCCGAAAATCACTTCCCAGTTTGTCTATCTCGTCCAGCATCAGCACAGGGTTGTTGACCCCGACACGTCGCAGCGACTGAAGGATACGGCCCGGCATTGCTCCGATGTAGGTTCGCCGATGTCCGCGGAGCTCAGCCTCGTCTCGCATTCCGCCCAGGCTCAAGCGATCAAATTCCCTAGCCAGCGCACGAGCGATCGAGCGGCCAAGAGACGTTTTGCCAACGCCCGGAGGGCCGACAAACAGAAGTATCGGACTTTTGCTATCCGGCCGGAGTTTGACGACCGCGAGCGATTCGAGGATGCGTTCCTTGATGTCCTCAAGCCCGTAGTGGTCCTCATCGAGGATCTTTTGTGCCTCGTTTAGGTCAAGCTTCTCCTCGCTCGACTTTCGCCACGGCAACTCGAGTATGTATTCCAGATATGTTCGGATGACGTGATAATCGGGAGCTGACTGAGGCAACGCCTCCATTCTCTTAAGCTCGCGCTCAGCCTCCTTGCGAACGTCGTCCGGCAGATCAGCTTCTTCGAGCCGCGTCCTCAGTTGGCTCGCCTCGGCCTGCTCGCCAGATTCATCTTCTCCAAGTTCCTTCTGGATCGCCTTCATCTGCTGGCGAAGGACGTAATCGCGTTGCGACTTGTCCATTTCCTGCTGCGCTTCGGTAGCGATCTTTGAGCGGATCTGCATGATCTCAAGCTCGCGCGCCAACGCCGCATGGGTCAGCGTGAGCAGACCGTCGACCGTCGAAGATTCGAGCATTTTTTGCTCGGTCTCAGTGCCGAGGTCGAGAACGGACGCGAGAAAATAGGCCAACTGAACCGGATCTTCCTGTGACGTGACCGCAACACGTATCTCGACCGGCACCTGAGGCAAGAGAGCGAGCGCCTCCTGGATCATGCCGTGAATATTGCGTTTAAGCGCCTCGACCTCTTCCTCATCGACCCGCCGCAGCTCCGGCAAGAGATGAACTTTAGCCTTGAGATAAGGCTGCTCGCCCGTCCACTCAACGACCTCGAACCGCCGCATTCCCTGAACGATCAGCTGCATCACACCCTCGGTCCGCATCATTCGCTTGATGTTGACCAGAGTGCCGACGCTGTAGATGTCGGACGGCTTCGCATCGTCGCCGGTTACGTTTTCGGATTTTGTGGTGATGCAGGCGAGGAGCTTTTCTTCCGTCGCAAGCGAAGATTCAACTGCGCGTGTCGAACGCTCGCGGCCTACAGCCAGCGGCACGACGGTGTCAGGAAAGAGCGTCGTGTTCTGCAGCGGCAGAACGGCGATCTCAAGTTCCTCCGGCAGCTTTATTTCCTGCGTCTTGAATTGTTGCTCTATTACTTCGTCGGCCATTATTCGCCCTTTCTCAATGTGATTATCAACAAACCGTTCTCAAACTCGTGCTCGACCTTTGCGTTGTCTAACGGTGCCGGGAACCGCAGGGTCTTCTCAAAATTGCTGTACGTTATCTCCATCTGCTGATAGGTCGCGCCTGCCGCGCAGCTCCGGTCTTTACGACAGCCTGCGATAGACAATACGTTGCCCTGAATATCGATCTCGATGTCCTCCGCCGACACGCCCGCCAGCTCGACTTTAACGACCCAGCCGTCCGGCGTTTGATACACATCAGCCGCCGGATACCACAACTGCCCGCTCCGCACGTTCTTAGACGAGCCGATGAACTGAAAATTGCGATTGATCGATCGGGCCATTAGTGTCGGTCAGTAGTCAGTAGTCAGCGGACTATCCACTATCCGTTATCAACTATCAACTGGTCTAGGTTTTGCTCCAAAACGCCGCGCCGCTCGATATCTCTTCAAGCGTTGCCGCGATCTCTTGTTCGTCTTCCATGCTGAGGGCGACGTCGGCCATGGCGATGATTCCCGCGAGCGAGCCATCCTCGGCAACGACGGGAATGCGACGCACCTGTCTATCGCCCATGAGCCGGATCGCCTCAAACGCAAAATCGTCCGGCGTGACCGTAAATAATTCTGTCGTCATCACCTCGGCGATGGGCGTATCGTTCGTGAGGCCCTCTGCGACGGCCCTGACAACAATGTCGCGGTCTGTCACGATGCCGATCAGCTTGCCGTTATCGACAACGGGCACCGCTCCCATGTCGCCGTCGCGCATCAAGGTGGCCACTTCTTTCAGTGTCGCCGCAGGCTCCGCCGTGCGCACGTTTTTGGTCATTATCTTGCTGCATCGCAGCCGCGAAATGCCAGTCGATTCGGCCTCGGTCATTGTTCCATTATAGAGCAACAGAAGAGTAACCGCGAAAATACACGAAAATCCACAAAAATAAGAGCTGTCCCTTTTGTGTCTTTCGTCCTTTTCGCGGTTAATTCTTCTTCTCTGTCATCGAGATCATCCGGTCGAGGGCGACGCGGGCGTAGAGCTTGGTCTCGTCATCGACGACGATCTCGTTCACGACAACACCGTTCACGAGGTTGTCCATCGCCCATGCGAGGTTCTGCGGGGCGATGCGGTACATCGTCGCGCACATGCAGAGGTCTGGGGCGAGCAGGTGGATCTCTTTGTCGGGAAAGCGCTGTGCGAGCCGGTTGACGAGGTTGACCTCGGTACCGATCGCCCACTTCGAGCCCGAAGGCGAATTCTTCGACCGTCTTAATAATAAAGCTCGTCGAGCCGTCAAGATCGCTCTTCTCGACGACCTCGCGCGTGCATTCAGGATGCACCAGCACCTGGACGCCCGGCACCTCGTCGCGGATCTTATCGACGTGCCAATCCTTAAACCGCCCGTGTACCGAGCAATGGCCGCGCCATAGGATCAGCTTTGCCTCGCGAAGCTGCTCCTCAGTGTTGCCGCCCAGTTCCTCGTGCGGATTCCACAAGCGCCATCTTGTCGAGCGGAATGCCAAACTTCGCACCCGTATTCCGTCCCAGATGCTGGTCAGGGAAAAAGAACATCTTGTCGAACTCTTTCAGGTAGATGTCAAACAGCGGCACCGCATTTGACGAAGTGCAGACCACGCCCTCATGCCGCCCGCAAAAGGCCTTGATCGCCGCCGTCGAATTCATATACGTGATCGGCGCCACACGCTGGTCCAATACACCGATCTCGCCCAATTGCTCCCAGGCGTCCTCGACCTGATCGATCGACGCCATATCAGCCATCGAGCAGCCCGCTCCCATATCAGGCAAAATGACCCGCTGATGTTCCTTGCCCAGCACATCGGCCGACTCGGCCATAAAGTGCACGCCGCAAAAGACGATATACTCGGCCTCAGTCTGCGAGGCCATCACGCTCAACTGATAACTGTCACCCGTCAGGTTCGCATGCCTGATCACATCATCCCGCTGGTAATGATGCCCCAGGATAATGACCCGCTCCCCCAACGCCTCCCGCGCCGCCTCAACCGACGCCGCAACATCCTCATCGGACATCACGAGGAAATCTTCCAATGAATTGATCTCGGCAAGAATGGCTGACATATGGAAATATTGGCGCTTTACACCGCGCTCAGCGCAAGGAACGATCGGTGTGCGTTTTGCGGATACTATCTAAACACTTCGCCCTGCTCATGTCCGATTCGTGACTAAAGTCTTGCGGCCTTTAGTTTTTAGCCACGAATTTACACGAATTACACGAATGGACTCACTAGGGAAGTGAATAACGGATAACTGACTGTGGGCGGCAGGCGGGCAACGGTATTGCTACCTCTACTGCTCCTGCTGCTGCCTACTGCAATTCGTGTCTATTCGTGTCGATTCGTGGCTAAACCAGTGTGATGATGCGCACAGAAGATCTCGGGGGAACCTTTCAAAATAAGATATGAAAACCATAAAGATCCCCGGCACGCGATCGTACCAAAATACAAACAGACTCAGGCCGTCACCCTCAAAGCCAGCCGAAAGCAGGCGGTAATGGTAATGTCAGAGAGGTATACTTGAAGTGTAGAGACCGGTGAGCGCGTTGCCCCAGCATAAATGTAATGGAAAAGGATCAAGAACCCTACGACAGTGACGCGGTATCGAAGGACTCAGGTGTCGAGGCCAATACTGACGCTGAGACACCTCGATCAAACCGGAGCGATGGGCCCGAAAACGTTCAAAAATGGCTCATTAGAGCCGGCGTTTTGGCGATCATCGTTTTGATCGTCGTCGCAGTCGTCTGGTTTATGCGGCGGCCGAAGACCGTTGACCTGGTTGAACCAAAAGCGGCAACCATTACCGAGACGATCACCGGCAGCGGAACGGTCGGCGGCGAGACGGAATCAAATGTAGGGGCCCAGCTACAGGGCATCGTTCAAAAACTCTATGTGAAAGAGGGTGACGCCGTCGTTCGCGGCCAGCAATTGGCCCTGATAAAAAATGATGTTGCCGAGGCACAGATCTCACAGGCCCGATCCGCGGTAAGCACCGCTCGTGCACAATTGGCTCAGGTATCGCGGGACGCTTTGGGTTCCGATATCAATGCTGCCGTGGAGCAGGTCAATCAGGCGCTCGCTCAGGTCGACCAGCAGCGGTCCGTGATCACCCAGACGCAAAAGAGTGTCGACCAGGGCGGTTCGGTACTCGAACAACTCCAATCTGAAAAGGAACTGGCGGCAAAGGAGCTCGAGCGAAGCACTTCGCTGGTGGCAAGCGGCGACGTCTCACGCTCAGAATATGATCGTGATCTCAATATTTTTAAGGTCGCTGAAAAACGAGTTGAAGCACAAAAACAAGCGATCGAGGTATCGCGGGCCAACGTTCGCTCTGCCCAGTCGAGCCTCAAATCGTCGGAAGCCAATGTTCGGGTGCTGCAGTCCCGGCTTCGCACGATACAAGGCGGAGCTAGGAGCGAAGACATCAGAGTTGCGCAGAGTCGCGTAGCTGAGACCGAGCGGGCCCTCAGTGTTGCCGAGGAGCAGGCCGGCAATGCCTCCGTCACCGCGCCGTTTGCGGGAACCGTGACAAAGATCAATGCCGAGACGGGGCAGTCGGTCGGCAGTCTCGGTGTGCTTACGCTGGTCAGCGTCTTACCTGAAATTCGCATCGATGTCGATGAAAGCAACCTTTCCGTATTGAAGGTGGGCCAAGAGGCAGTCATCTCGTCCGACCCATTTTCAGAAAATTCCTTTAGCGGCAAAGTATCCGAACTGGGAGCGGCGGTCGATCAGGTTCGCGGCACGATAACGATAAAAGTGATCCCCGACAACGCGCCCGATTGGCTTCGGCCCGGCCAGACGATCAACGTCAATATCATTACGGCAAAGAACGTCAGCCGTCTATTGATCCCTGAGACCGCGCCGGTGCGGGTCGGCGACGAAACGGTGGTCTTTATCATCGTGGACGGTAAAGCCGCGCAAAAGCCGGTCGTTACGCGTCTGCCGACAAAGGACGGTGTGCCGGTGGTCTCCGGCCTCGAAGCCGAGGATCGCATTATCGCAGCGCCCACAAACATCAAGGTCGGAGACCGTGTGCAGGCGAGGTGACTTGTAATGCGACCATTCGGCGACATTGTCATTTCGGCCTTGATCCCAAAGGCGTACCGCTTCGAGTTTCGACTCGCGCTGCGGCATCTGTTTTCAGGTGGTTTGCAGACCGTTTTGACAATTAGCGCCGTGGCAACAGGCGTGATAATCGTGATATTTATCACTTCCCTGATCTTTGGTCTGCAGAATATGATGTCGGTTCTATTGACAGAGTCGATCCCTCACGTAACGGTGCAGGTCGAAGATCCTAAACCGGAGCCCCTCAAAAGCGCGGACGATCCCGTATCAAGCCGAATCGAAGTATCCGCGTCACGACTTAAGTTCATCGACAACTGGGACGAAGTTGTCGCCATGCTCAGAGGACTGCCCAATGTTAGCGGGGTCGCCGCTGTCGTGAACGGTCAGGGGTTTGCCTCGAAGGGTGCAAATCCGATCGGGGTTTCGGTGGTCGGGGCCGATCCTGAGCTTTTGGATGTCATTACGCCGATCACAAGGGATCTGGTTAGCGGGCGATACAAAAACCTGAGCAGCGACGAGATCGTCATTGACACGGAGCTGGCAAAGGATCTGAATCTGACGCTCGGCGAACGCATTAGACTCACATCAAGCTCAAATCAAGCTGATTCATTTACGGTTGCGGGCATCTATAATCGGGGCCAGGGCCGCGGTAGTGCATATGTAACACTTCGTAATGCACAGAGCCTTTTTGGTCTCGGGACGTCGGTAAACATCATTTACCTGAAGGTTTATGACATTTACGCGGTTGATGACCTCTCGAACACCATAATGGCACTAACAAAATACGAGGCCCGGCCGTGGACCCGTGACTATTCCCGCAATCTGACCAATATGCAGATGATGGGCATATCTGCGTATTTGATCTCAGCGTTCAGCCTGATCGCGTCCGCGTTTGCTATCGCATCGGTGCTCATTGTTTCGGTACTTCAAAAATCCGCTCAGATCGGCATCCTCAAGAGCATGGGTGCCCGGCAATCTCAAATATCAACGGTTTTCGTGTTTCAGGGATTGGGTGTCGCGATCATCGGCAGTTCGGTCGGCGCCGTTGTGGGCACTCTGATCGCCTACCTTATCAGTTTGCCGACCAGGCCGGCTGTGGCCGGGCAGGAACCACTTGCTCTCTTTCCGGTAAAGATCATGCCGATGTATATCGGGCTGGCCATGCTGGCAGCGATCATTACGACCGTGATCGCCGCCGTAATGCCGGCACGGCGGGCGGCGAAACTCAATCCGGTTGATGTGATGCGATAAGGCCGGGAATGAGCAGCACAACCAGAACACAGGTAACAGACGAGCGATCAAAGGCGGAAGCTCCGATCGTTATCGAAACGCGCGGACTGAAGAAGACTTACTTCGGGAAGATCGACGTGCCGGTCCTTTTTGGTCTGGACATCGAGATCCGGGCACGCGAATTCGTGGCTATCGTCGGCCAATCAGGCAGCGGCAAGTCTACGTTACTCAATATTCTGGGCGCCCTTGATGTCCCGACCGGTGGAACGGTCTTGGTGAATGGTGTAGATATTTCGACACTCGACGAAGACGGCCTTGCCCGACTCAGAAGCGACCAGATCGGTTTTATTTTTCAGGCACACTACCTGCTCGACGAATTCACGTGTCTTGAAAATGCGCTTATGCCGATCACTATCCGCCACGGCGAGGCGTCGGACGAAGATCGCGAGAGGGTACTGAAATTGCTCGATAGGGTCGGGTTAGGCGACCAAACCAATAAACATCCCGATGAAATGAGCGGTGGGCAGAATCAGCGATGCGCGATCGTCAGGGCGTTGGCGAATTCGCCAAAGATAGTGCTCGCTGACGAACCGACAGGAAATCTCGACAGCCACTCTGGTGCCGAAGTTTTCGAAATGATGCGCGAGATGAACCGGGAAAGCGGAGTCGCCTTCGTCATGATCACCCACGACGATCGTCTGGCTCAGGCTGCTGATCGAATATTGTTGATCCAAGATGGAAATATTGCCGAAATAAGCAAAGATGAGCATCTCCGAAAGATGAGTATTCTAGCAGCAAATGGAAATTGATAATTAATGCTCGAGCATCCCTCGAAAGCGGAACAATCGACAATAGACGGTCCGTGACAGCGGCCTCGCCTTCGAACGGGAGCGACTATCCAGATCGGTACCGGTTATCATTGCGGCGCGCGAATTTACCGTCGGCGGCAGTTTGCAGCAACAAAATGAACACTTTTATTCCAGAACCTGGGCGGATACCTTTTGTATTAAGGCTTGCGATCCGGATCGCCGAGAAAGTGACCGGTCAACGGATGCTGCCAGCAAGGCTCTTGTCATGGTATCCGAAGGCCGCGATCGGTTCCGGTGCGCTCGAATCGTTTACGGCGCATGGCCGCGGCGTTGCGGAAAAACGCCTGCTGCGGCTCGTGCGCCTGCAAACGGCATTCGTGATCTCGTGCCCTTTCTGTATTGATATGAATGCGTTTGAGTTTGAGGGGCACGGGATTTCGCGGCAGGAATTTGAAGCCCTGAGGGCCGGTTTTCCGGCCGGCTTTCCCGAAAGCCTGTCGGACCGTGAAACGACCGCTCTCGAATACGCACGCCTGATCTCGGCGACGCCGCTCAACTTCCCGTCGGACTTCGTTTCCAGGCTTAACGCCGAGTTTTCGGAGCGAGAGATCGTCATGCTTGCCGCAACCGCGTCCCAGGTAAATTACTGGGGCCGACTGATTCAGTCATTAGGGATACCGCCCGTCGGCTTTACGGAGGAATGTCAGATAAGCCGAGGCGATATCATCTGAAAACAGCTCAATTCTGATTCGGGACGGTCTTTAACACCGTGTTGCCCGGAACGGAACTGACGGGAGTGATGCGGCGCACTAAGAAGCAATTATAGAAGGCTTAGAATCATAGAATGAAAACCATAAAGATATTCGGCACGGGATGTGCCAAATGCAAGCAGACTGAGGCCGTTATCCGCGAAACGCTCGGCGAGATGGGGCTTGAGGCCAATATCGAAAAGGTCGAGGACATCCAGAAGATAATGGAATACGACATTATGTCGACTCCGGCAGTCGTGCTCGACGGTATGGTCAAGATGACGGGCAAGGTGCCGTCCAAGGAAGAGGTCCGGGCGATGCTGGCATAAGCGATGTTTGACTGGGTGCAATCATTCGCGGATTGGCTGATATACAGCGTCTATGGTATCGAACAGGGATCGCATCTTGGCGACGCGATCAACTTCTTTGTCTATGACACGATCAAGATCATAATTCTGCTCTTTCTGATCACGTTCGTGATGGGCATCGTAAATGCCTACTTCCCGATTGAGCGTATCCGCTCATTCCTTTCGCGAAACAAATTCTACGGCGGCGAATACGTGCTGGCTTCCTCGTTCGGAGCAGCGACTCCGTTCTGCTCGTGCTCGTCTGTGCCGCTGTTTATCGGATTTGTCCGCGGCGGCATACCGCTCGGTGTGACGTTTTCGTTTCTGGTGACCTCGCCGCTTGTTAATGAGGTCGCGGTCGCCGTGCTGCTTGGTTCATTTGGCCTAAAGACTACAGCGATCTATGTCGTGACAGGCATAACGCTCGGAGTTGTAAGCGGTATCGTAATGGACCGTCTGAAGCTCGAACATCTCTTGACCGATTGGGTGCGTAAGCTCTGGGAAGAAGCCGAAGCCGACCGCGAGGCCTTTGTCACCGAACATAAGACTTTTGTCGAGCGCCTGCCTTCGATAGCGGGTGAGGCATTCGGCATCGTCAAGAGCGTGACGCCTTACATCCTCATCGGGATCGCGATCGGAGCGGCGATGCACGGCTATATCCCCGAAGGTTTCTTTGAGGCATACATCGGAAAAGACACGTGGTACGCCGTCCCGCTTGCCGTTGCTCTCGGCGTGCCGATGTATGCAAACGCAACCGGTATCGTTCCCGTTATTCAGGTATTTGTCAGCAAAGGCATCCCGATCGGGACCTCGCTCGCATTTATGATGGCGGTCGTCGGGCTATCGATTCCCGAGGCAATGCTGCTCAAAAAAGTAATGACGATCAAACTGATCGCCATTTTCTTCGGTATCGTAACCGTCTGTATTGTCTTTTCGGGTTACATGTTCAATTGGATTTTGTGAGGTTTTTTATTTCACCCCGAGTATTTTCTCGATGATCAAAATAATGCCGTAAGACAATCCAGCGATCAGAGCTGCAGCAGGGATCGTCAGAACCCATGCCCAGATGATGCCGCCCCGCGACGCCCCATTTTACGGCGGAGAAGCGTTTGGCCGAACCGACGCCGACGATCGCTCCGGTGATGGTGTGAGTTGTCGATACAGGAATACCTGTCGCGGTGGCGAGAAACAGCGTCGCGGCACCGGCGGTCTCGGCGCAAAATCCACCAACGGGCTGAAGCTTGACGATCTTGGTTCCCATCGTTTTTACGATCCGCCAACCGCCTGAGAGCGTACCGAGGCCGATGGCAGCGTGGGCCGAGAGAATTACCCACAGCGGTGGCTCCGGAAGCTTGCCATCAGGCATCATGCTGGCAAAGCCGCCCGCGACCAGAACGATGGTGATGATCCCCATCGTTTTCTGAGCATCATTTCCGCCGTGACCCAGTGAGAATGCGGCTGCCGAAAAAAGCTGGCCGACGCGAAAAACGCGGTCAACCCTGTTTACAGATACCTTATGGAATATCCAGTAAACGGTCACCATAAGCACAAAGCCAAGCGACATTCCGATCAGGGGCGATAAGACGATGAACGCGATAGTTTTGATCCAGCCCGCCGCCTTTAAGACCGTCTCGACGTTTGTAAACCCGAAATGCCAGATATAGGACGATATCGCCGCACCTGCATACGCTCCGACCAGAGCATGCGAACTTGATGTCGGCAGGCCAAGATACCACGTGATCAGATTCCAAATGATCGCGCCAACCACACCCGCCAGCAGGACAAACAACTGGTCATTGCCCGGAATTACGGCAATATTGACCATGTCGCCGCCGATGGTTTTTGCGACGGCGGTTCCAAAGACGACAAAGGCGATGAAATTGAAGAACGCGGCCCACGCGACTGCGGCGGCGGGTGACAGTACGCGGGTTGCGACGACGGTCGCGATCGAATTCGCGGCGTCGTGAAACCCATTGACGTAATCGAAAACGAGCGCCAATGCAATGATGACCACGACCAAACTGAATGCGGCTGTTTCGGCGTCCATAGGATCGATTGTCGATTCTCGGTTACCCCTGACCAGTCAGACGACTTCTGACAACTGACCACGGACATCCGACAAGGGACTAATTGTGTTTCAAAACGATACTTTCGATGATATTACCGACGCTCTCGCAGCGGTCGGTGGCGTTTTCGAGGATCTCGTAAAGCTCCTTCCACTTGATGATCTTGACAGCGTCAGAATTCTTGAATAGCGAGGCCATGGCACGAAAATAGAGCTCGTCCGCATCATTCTCGAGCCGCTGGATATCGAGCAGGTTCTGCTCCATGCCCTTTGCTGTCTTGAGATGCGAAACGGCCCCGTGTATCTCGGCCGCCTGCTTTTGCAAGACCTCGGCAAGCTGTTGGGCAAATGCGTCGGCCTCGTGGATGTCGTACATCACGACCGCGCGCGCGGCCGCGTCGATATAATCGCAAACATCGTCCAGAGCGACCGAGAGCGTGTAAATATCCTCACGGTCAAACGGCGTAATAAACGACTTGTTAAGTTTTGTCGTGACTTGATGCGTGATCTCATCGCACTCGTGTTCGACGCTTTTGATCTTTTTAGAGAGAGCGTCGTAATTCTCATCCGATCCCTTCATCATCTCGACGAGAAGGGCCGCCGCCTCTTGTATCTTTGTCGTGATCTGTAGAAACAACGCAAAGTAGTGGTCTTCTTTCGGTAAAAAGCTAAACGCCATTTTTCCTGTCTCCGATTACTGGTTTAAAAATGAAGGCTAAATATATTCGACCTGGTTGCCATTGTCTAACTGCGCGCTCCGTGCTTGATAAAAACCGCTTCGATAAGATAGACATTCAGTTCGCAAATGTCCTTCACATAATCCCCGATGCGCTCAATGTGCTTGGCTACGAATAGAAGCCTCGCCGCCCCGTTCGCAGCCGATGCATCACTGGTCATCGTTCTCAGAAGGCCGTCAAACACCCGGCCATAACATTCGTCCAGCACGCGGTCGCGGGCAATGATCGCTCGCGAGCGGGCAGCGTCCTCGGCGGTGAACGCGTTGAGCGCCTCGCGAAGCATCTCGCCCGCGATCTCAGCCATCAGCGAAAAATCCACATAGCTGTCGATCTGGGGCTCGTTATTCAAAACGACTGCTGCCTCGGCAATACTTGACGCATGGTCGGCGATGCGTTCGAGTATCGGTGTGATCTTGGCCGCCGAGACCACGAGTCGAAGGTCACGGTCATTTAATGTTTGCGTTCCGAGAATATCGACTGCCAGCCGGTCTATATCAAGCTCCATCTGGTCGATCGCACGGTCGTCTTCGCACACTGCGCGGGCAAGGTCGCTGTCGCGCAGTGTAAGCGAGCGAACCGCTCTGTGGACGGCTTCCTCGGTCTTGCCGCCAAGCAGTAATACGCTGTCGCGCAGCAAGTCAAGTTGTGTTTTTGTCTCGATCTCGCTCATCGACCGGCACGCAATAACGCCCACTGACTCCGCACGGCCGAGCACGCCTACATCTGTTCGCTGGTCCATAGATCGCTCGCACGATGATACTGCACACGTCCGTTCGGTAAGGTTAAATTATACTTAACTTCCCGTCAGCCAAAGGCAAGGCAAACGGCCGTGTAACACTTCGGTAACATTTCGGCAATATTTTTTTGGGCGAACGGGCGATGTTAAGCCCTATCATCCTAGCAACTGGCGTTTGTGCGGTTTACAATCGAACAAACAAAATTGAAAACCAGATTCGATCTTTGACAGGAGAAACCGTAATGACATTATACATCGGAGTTGATTTTCATCCGCATCAGCAGACGGTAGCTTGGTGCGATACGCAGACGGGAGAGACACGAACACTCGATCTCGGTAGACCACCCAGAATCAGTTCGCGAGTTTTACACTTCGCTTCCCGAACCGGCGATAGTCGGCATCGAGGCATCGGCCCGGGCCGTATGGTTCGAGAACATGCTCTTTGAAACTGGACATAAGCTACTGGTCGGCAATCCGGTTTTGATAAGAAAACGAGCTACATCGAGGCATAAGAACGATCGCCGCGACGCGGAGTTGATCCTCGAGCTGCTGATGAGGGACGAGTTTCCTGCGCTCTGGCGAAGAGCCGACATGAGAGCAACCAGGTGCTCGAGATGCTTGGACTGCGGCGGAGCCTGGTTCGGCAGCGAACGCAGTGTACAACCGCCTCCAGGCGTTAGCCCACAATGTTGGGTTGCCGAAGGGAAGTATGAGAACGTTGGCTTTCCAGGCAGTTGATCAAGGCAGTCGAGATGGACGAAGTCGGTGCACTTGCGCCGTTCCCAGCACTTCGGCCTGTTCGCGACATTGATCGCGCAGATCGGCAGAGCTCGAAGAGCTGGCTGAGGAAAAGGGCCGAGCCAGATGCATCGGTCCAGCTTCTCAGACCCAAAAAGGTGTCGGCTATCTGACGGCTTTGGCGACCGTCCACACGCTCGGCGATGTGTCTCGGTTCACCAGAGCCTCGAAGCAAGTCGGTGAGCTTTGCCGGACTCGACCCGCTCGAAGCTCCAGTGCCGGCAAGATCCGGTTTGGACGTGTCAGCAAGGCCGGTTCGCCGCTGCTCCGCTTTCAGCTGGGACAGGCGGCAAAGATCGCCGCTCGTCGGACGATGAAGCTCAAAAGCTTCTATAAACGGCTGGCAAAGAAAAAACCTAAGGCGGTCGCCAAAACAGCCACCGCGAGAAAGCTTCTGGTCAAACTCGCGATCATGCTGCGTGACACGGAGGAGAATATGATGAGAATGCTGATAAGCAGACGTATGACGGCGGCCGCGATGGCCGTGACGATGTGGCTGGTGCCCGTTGCGGCAAGTGCCCAGGTCGCCGACATCAAGGCCCCGAAAAACAAGTACAAGGTTTCCGAGGACGTAAAGCTCGGTAGTGACGCCGCGCGCGAGATCAACGCTAAGTTTCCTCTCGTTGAGGACTACGAAGCAACAAACTACGTCTCGCGTGTCGGCCAGCGGCTTGTCGATCGGATCCCTGCGCAGTTTCGCCAATCCAGTTTTAATTACACGTTCAAGATCGTAAACGCCAGCGACCTTAACGCCTTCGCATTGCCCGGCGGCCCGATGTACATCAACCGTGGCATGATCGAGAGGGCCCGCAACAGAGGGCGAGATGGCCGGCGTGATGGCCCACGAGATCACCCACGTGGCGCTGCGGCATGCGACGGCCCAGGCAACTAAACAAAGTAGCTGGAAGAATCAACTTGGGATGTTAGGCATGGTGCTTGGCGGTGCGGTCCTCGGCGGCGAGGCAGGTGCGCAGCTCGGCATGCTGGGTGCAGCGGCATGGATGACCAAATACAGTCGCGAATACGAAACTCAGGCCGATCAGCTTGGTGCACAGATAATGGCCGACGCCGGCTACGATCCGCGTGACCTGGCGAACGTCTTCAAAACGATAGCGGCCGAGAACAAGAGCGGAGCACCTGAATGGCTGTCGAGCCATCCCGATCCGGGCAACCGCTTCGAAAAGATAAACCGAATGGCCGAAACTCTCAGGATCGGCCCTGCACCGCCGCGATATTCGCCGGGATTCGGTCAGATCCAGTCAAGGCTGCGTTCGATGCCGCCGGCAAAGACAATGGCCCAGATCGAGAAAGAATCTCAGGGCCAGGGCACATCAAATCCGACCGCGGGCGGCCGGTACACCCAACGTGTGCCGTCTCCATCAAGTCGCACCCGACAGTACACGGGCTTAAACTGGCTGCGTATTAACGTGCCTAACAATTGGCGCGACTTTACAGGCGGCGATAGCGTTCAGTTCGCTCCCGAGGGCAGCGTACGGCGACCAGGGCATCACGCACGGCGGCATCATCGGTATATATCAGGGCCGGAGCCGCGAGCTTGGGCGCGATTCCGAGGAGTACCTCAACGGCGTACTACAAGCGAATAGTTACCTCCGCCAGCGCGGGGCGTTCTCGAGAACGACGGTCGGCGGACGCGACGGGTATACGGCGATGCTGTCGGGCACCTCGCCGATAAGGGGCACTAATGAGGTGGTGACGATCTATACGACGCAGCTTCGCACCGGTGATCTGTTCTATATCGCGACGGTCGTACCCGAGAATGAATCGGGCTCGTACAGCTACACATTTCGCAATATGGTCAACTCGCTCCGCCTATACGATCAGAACCAGTAGGTGTGTTAATCTCGGACTCATGCCGGTCGTGAAATGCCCGCAATGCGGTAAGGAAACTGAGTTTCAGGGCAACGAGTTTCGTCCGTTCTGCTCAGAGCGATGCAAGCTTGCTCGACTTTGGCGCGTGGGCGGCTGGGGAATACGCATTGCCCGCCGAGACCGGAGAAATGACAGATGAGGACATAGAAGAACTGGAGCGTGAATCGCGATGACTATCCTGTTGTTTGACGTGCCACCGGTCGGCGGCCTCATTGGTGCGGCCGGTGGTGTCGTCTTTTTTCTCATAATGGCTGCCGTCGCGGCCTTCGCCTTTTTCTTTCTCAAAAAGTCGGTAAAAATGGCCATCCGCATGATGATCGTCGGCGTCATCCTGCTGGCGGCGCTACTCGGCAGCATCGCCTTTTTCTACTTCGGCTATCTGAGTTCTGAAAGGCCGCGGCCCGGCCCACCGACACGAACACGATAATCCGATAAATGGCCGCCGAACGGACAGACCAAAAGCCTGCCGCCTGGCGACGTTATTTTACCCTGCCCCGTAACGTGGTAGCGCTCAGCTCGGTCGCGCTGCTAAATGACGTTTCGAGCGAGATCATCTATCCGCTGCTGCCGGCTTTTCTTGCGTTGAGCCTTGGCGCCTCGCCATTCGCCATCGGTATCATCGAGGGTTTCGCCGAATCGATCGCGAGTCTCCTTAAACTTTTCTCAGGCTGGTTCAGCGACCGCTTTGGCACCAGAAAGCTGCCTGTGCTCGCCGGTTATGCTCTTGCTGCGGTCACTCGGCCGATCCTGGCATTCGTGACGACCTGGCCGCAGGTGCTGGCTGTGAGGATGACCGACCGTGTCGGCAAGGGCCTTCGCGGCGCGCCGCGAGACGCGTTGATCGCGGAGAGTGTCAGCCCAAAGGAACGCGGCTTCGCGTTCGGATTTAACCGCGCCGCCGACCATCTTGGAGCGGTGTTCGGGCCGGCCGTTGCGTTCCTGCTGATGTGGCTCTTCGCGACGAATTCGCAGAGTCCCACAATTGTCGAATATCAAACGGTCTTTCTGTTCGCATCGATACCTGTGGTCGTTGGGTTCTTCGTCATCATCTTCTTTGTGAAAGAGAAACGACGTGAGCCTGCCGAGAACGTCGAGCCGCCGAAATTCTCGCTCAAGAGGGTTTGACGGCAACTTCAAGCGCTTCCTTTTAGTCGTCGCATTGTTCACGCTGTCCAATTCCACAGACGCCTTCCTGCTGCTGCGGGCTGCCGATGCCGGCATCTCGCCGGTCGTTTTGCCCCTGCTCTGGATGGCGCTTCACGTCAGTAAGGTCGTTTTTTCGCTTATCGGCGGCGACCTGTCGGACCGCCTCGGCCGCAAAACACTCATCATCGGCGGCTGGCTCATCTACGCGTGTGTTTATGCGGGATTCGCGTTCGTCGACGCCGCGTGGCAGGCGTGGGCTCTCTTCATCATATACGGCGCGTATTTCGGGATGACCGAAGGCGTTGAAAAGGCTTTCGTCGCTGACATGGTCCCCGAATCGCGCCGCGGCACGGCATACGGCCTGTATAACCTGGCATTCGGGATCACCGTATTCCCTGCGTCGCTGCTATTCGGCCTCATCTGGACACAGCTCGGTCCCTCGACGGCGTTTCTCGCAAGCGCCACGGTATCGATCCTAGCCATACTCCTGCTCCTAACGGTCAGGCCCAATGCACAAGCCCACGCGTAAGTTAGGGCGATACACTCACCGAACATTCAAAGCTACAAAAGCGTATTCTTTGACGTCACTTTGTGGTAAAAGGAAAGTTGTTATGGGTGATCTAAAAGAGAGATTCGAGAGTTGGACAAAGAAGGCGGGCGAAAAGCTTGAAGAGATCGATTCGCAGTACGGCCTTAAGGACAAGATCGAGGGCGGGGCAAAAACGCTCGTCGATGCCGCCAAGACAGGCGCCGATTACATCAAGACTGAGGCTGAGAAAAGCGACCTCGGCCGCCGCGCCGTCAAGGTCACCGGTGACGCCGCCAATCTCGCCGGCGAGGCTGCAAAGTCAGCCTGGAACGCCAGCGAGCCTGTCCGCGATGTCGCGGCCGACGCAGGGGCAAAGGCCGGCGGAGTTGTCGTCGATACGGCCGAGCGGGCAACCGAGTTTGTCGGCGACGCTGCCGATTCGGTAGGTACCAACGCCAAACGTGTCGTAAAGGTCGTGGGCTTTGGTTCGAGCCTTTCGACGACGCTCGATTCAGGATTAAAGTCCGCAAAAAAGGCCGCCGACTGGGCGATGGAAGATCCGCTGCGGGCCGCGACCACGGGCGTTTCGATGGCGATCGGTGCCGGCCTCGGCGTTGTGTTCACAGGCCTCAGCTCGCACTGGCTGCTCAATTCGGCGATCCCGACATGGTCGGTCAAGAAGCTCGCCGAGCGATTCAACGGCTACCTCAAACGCCGCGAAGAACTGATCGAAAAAGGCGCGCTTAACCAAGCAGACGCCGAACGAATAGCATTCGAACGGGACATCGCCAAACGCATCGGCGCACCGCTGTTGGGAGCGTTCTCATTCGCGTCCGGTGCGGTGATGATGACCAATATCTTTGACACCGGTAATGTGACCGGCTTCCCGATCGGCAGCATCATCGGCGGAAATCCGCTGCTCGAGGGCGTCTGGTTCTTTGGCAACGGAATGGTGTGCTTTAAGACGAGCTACGACTTCTTCATGATCGCCCTCGACGGCGACGAGGACGTCGAGCGGATGGTCACTGAGATCAAGGGCCTGCTGCCGGCCGTTAGTTGATCTGGATCGGGAACGGAACAAAGCACAGGATAAAAATGATCAGCGTAAGGAAGGCCACGGCCTTCCTTTTTGCGTCCAGCGGCGTCATGTCCCACGGCTGCGGATGACGAATGCGCATCATTACGGCGAGGATCACCGCTATCAAGAAGCCGCTCGGGCTGTTAAAGAAATAAAAGCCCGCGATCGAGAGCGTCGCCATCACGACAAACGCAATACGCCCCGTCCAGTAATGCACCTTTTCGCTGAACACCGCATAGATCGCATGGCCGCCGTCTAGCTGGCCTGACGGTATGAGATTCAGAGCGGTCACCAGCAGGCCGACCCACGCAGCAAAATAGAAAGCGTTCCCGATCCCAAACTGCAGGTCGATCCCAAATATTAACGCAAACAACCGCATCAACAGCGGGTCCGTAAACGTCAGCATTCCCTGGCGATCGATCAGTTGATCGGGCGGGATCGTCTGCATCGTCGCGAGACCGATCAACGCGATCGGTATCAACGCAACAAACCCAGCGATCGGCCCTGCGACACCGATGTCAAAGACCGCACGCCGCGACGGCATCGGTGAGAGTATTTTTATGAACGCCCCAAATGTTCCCGCCGGCCCGAGCATCGGAGGCGTTGGAATGAAGAATGGCAGCGTCGCATCGACGCGGTAAATTCGGCACGCTATGTAATGACCCATCTCGTGACTGATGAGGATGAACAGCAGTGATAGCGAAAAACTCAGACCGTGTTTGAGCAGTTCCCAGTTCGACAGTATCAACTGTACCGACGCGCCGATCATCATCACGTAGCGGACGGGCAGTGAGACAAGAAAGTTGACCACCTCCGTGGCCGTTTGTGGATCGTCGGTCGGAAACGTATCGATGATGCCAAACGGAAACATCGTCCCCGCCACCGTCGCCGTGCAGAACGTTATGAACAACAGCAGCAGATGCCGGGCATACGCGCGTTTTGTCGGTTTTAGGATCGGGCGTTCACGGTAGAGCGCGTCGAGGGTTTCGGATTCGGTCATCTAAACAAAGAATCGCAGAATCGCAAGGCTAACGGCAACCTTACGGTCCTGCGATCCTCAAAAAATACGACAGCTAACCTATGGCCTTGGCCGAAAGTTCTTTGCCGGGCTTGAACCTGATGGTCTTACCCGCGGGAATCGGCACCTCGGTGCCGGTGCGCGGATTGCGCCCGACGCCGCGTTTGCGCGCCTTGACGACAAATACGCCAAAGCCGCGCAGCTCGATCCTTTTTCCATTGGCCAGAGCTTCCTTCATCGCCTCAAACAGCGAATCGACCACCTGCTCGGCCTTCTGTTTTGGCACGCCGGTCCGGTCTGCGACCAGATTGACGATGTCCAGTTTGATCATACTTCCTCCTGTCGGTCGGAAACTGAGGTGAGAAAACTTTTGGTAAAGCGTGCTAAGAATGATAATCCTCTAAATTCACATCTGTCAAGAAGTTATGTCACGCGCGTGTAAGTAGCACATCATATGTCCGGTTGTTGTAGCAGATGATATGTCCGCTTTCTGCGGCGGCGGGTGAGAGAGAGGATAGCTTCAGGAAAAGGAAGCTATGGAAGAAAGCCCGGGCGTCGCCATGGAGAAGGCGATTGCCTTGACAGGAGATCATATTGCGAGCGTTTGCAAAGAAGATCAGTTGGATAGAGGCGGCAGAGATATTAGATATCAGTTGCCGGCATTTACGGAGGATACGAGAGAAGTATGAAGAGGTGGGGTATAGTGCGCTGTTTGACAAGCGAGTAGGCAAAGCGAGTCCGAAGCGGATACCTGTTGAAGTGGTTGAGCAGGTGATGGGGCTTTATCGGGAAAAGTATTTTGATCTCAATGTAAAGCACTATCACGAGAAGCTCGTCGAGGAGCACAAGATCGAGGTGAGCTACACGTGGGTCAAGGGGCTGCTGCAGGGAGCGGGTCTGGTAGCAAAGGACAGCGTACGAAAGAAGCACCGGAGAAAGCGGGAGAGAAAGCCTCTAAAGGGGATGATGCTGCATATCGACGGGTCTCATCACCAGTGGTTTGGCGATGAGCGCTGGCACGATCTGATCGTGATACTCGATGACGCCACGGGCGAGATCTATTATGCCGCTCTGGTCGATGCGGAATCGACCTCGACGGTCATGACGGGGATCAGGCAAGTTGTTGAAAAAGAAGGCGTTTTCTGCAGTCTCTACTCTGATCGTGCAAGTCATTTCTGGCTGACGCCAAAGGCAGGAGAACCGGTGGATAAACAAACACTCACCCAGGTCGGACGTGCACTGCGCGAGATTGGGATCACAATGATCCCGGCTTACTCGCCACAGGCACGAGGCCGCAGCGAACGCAGCTTCAAGACGTGGCAGGGGCGTCTTCCGCAGGAGCTGAGGCTCAGAGGAATATCAACGCCTGAGGAGGCTAACAGATTCTTGAAAAGAAGCTATATTCGCGAGTTCAACCGGAAGTTCACGGTTGCAGCCGCCGAGCCTGGTGCTTCAGCTTTTGTGCCCTCTTTGAGAGATGATCTGGACCGCGTCTTCTCGATCCAGACCGAGAGGACCGTTAATCGAGACAACACCGTCAAATATCGCAATCTGGTGCTCCAGATCGACCGCCAAATATGGCGCTCCTCGCTCGACGGCTGCCGCGTCACCGTCTATCAGCACCTGAACGGCTTTATCTCGATCGGCTACGGACCCAGGCAGATCGGCCGATATTCAGCCGATGGAAAACCAGCTGCTCGACGTGAGCTGCTCAGACGGCACCGCTGCAGAAAAGGGGCGCGCCCCTTTCCTGCAGCAAACACAAACCGGACATTTGATGTGCTACTAAAACCGGACATCTTCATTTGCTATCAACAGAAGTTATGTCACGCGCGGGTGTTAACTTTTTATCTTTCGCCGCGTCGCGGCATTGGTGGTAAAATCGCTGTAAATCACATCGAGAGGACCAGAGCCTATGCGTTGGAGAGATCAGCGGCAAAGCACAAATATCGAGGATCGGCGCGGCCTCGGCGGCCCGGCGATGATCGGCGGCGGCGGCCTCGGCGTGGTCATCCTGGCCATCGCGATCTATATGTGCGGCGGCGACCCGAGCCAGTTGCTGCAGCAGGGCGGCCAACCGGGCGGCGATGTCCCTCCGCCCGGACAGGCGGCAAACAAGGTCGTTACACAGGACGAGCAGCGGCAGTTCGTCGGCGCGATCATGGGCAATCTCGAGGACGCCTGGCGGCGGATACTTCCCGAGCAGAACCCGCGCATCCGCTATCAGGACCCGAAGCTCGTCCTTTTCACCGGTCAAGTTGCCTCGGCCTGTGGCCATGCAAGTGCGGCGAGCGGGCCGTTCTACTGTCCGGGCGATCAGAAGCTCTACCTCGACTTCGCGTTCTTTGACGAGCTGCGGCGCGAATTTAAAGCTCCGGGCGATTTTGCACAGGCCTATGTCATCGCCCACGAATTCGGCCACCACATTCAAAATCTCACTGGCATCATGGACCGCGTTCAGCGTGCCGGCCAGAACAGCAGACTGTCCGTAGCTCTTGAGTTGCAAGCGGACTGCTACGCCGGCGTATGGGCAAATTTCGCGTCCAAGCAGAACCGCCTGGAGACAGGCGATGCGGAAGAGGCCATCCGCGCCGCCGCGGCCGTAGGCGACGACATGATCCAAAAACGCACGCAGGGCTTTGTCGTGCCCGACTCATTCACTCATGGCTCGTCAAAACAACGCATGGAATGGTTCACCCGCGGCGCCCAGGCCGGCGACATGCGACAGTGCGAGACCTTCCGATAACAGCATGACCGAACCTGCTACCGAGACCAGTCCGCCAGATCTTCGCCGGACTCCTGACGGCCGGATAGACAATTCGTCGCTGGCCGATGTGATCGAGTGGTTTCTGAACTACGACGAGCGCGTCGCCCGCATTCGACACCCGAATACCGAGGCACTGTTTCGATGGAAACAGCAAGACGACGAAGCGAACGGCATTGGTACATTTCCCTTCGAGAATGCCGAAGCCAGATTCGCGATCGGCGTCGCTCAGGCTGTCGCTCAGAACGATTCCGAGCCGCTGCTCAGACTCTGGATCACTGATGTCCTCGCAGCCCTCAACCATTCCCGCGAGACAAAGAACGAAATGGCGTCAGCCAACGTCCTCGACGCCGATCTGGAACTTCCCTCGCTCGAAAAGGCTGAGAAGCTGACAACGATCAGCGAACGCCGCGTGTATCTCAGCTCGTGCTGGCTTGTGGCTCTCTGCGCCGCTGAAGCAAGAGTGCTGGGCTGGGTATACGAACAGGCCCATGGCCGGCCGTTCACGCCATAACGGCCGGGTCGCCTTTCTGCCCGGTCACAGTTATAATTCCGCCGTGGCAGAATCGACATTGGACATTTCCGGGCTGAACGAGGAAGAGGAAGAACGCGACCTTGGCTTTGGCTCGGTCGTTACGGGACAGAGCCGCGAGCGGCTGCTCAACGCGGACGGCAGCTTTAACGTCCGACGGACGGGCCTACGCGCTCTGACGTCGGTCAATCTCTATCACACGCTGCTCTCGATGTCGTGGACGACGTTCCTGCTTCTGGTGCTGCTTCTCTATTTTCTCAGCAACGTCGCGTTCGGGCTGATGTATTCTTCGTTTGGGGCTGAGGCCCTGGTCGACACATCTGCCGAACCGCAGGCGAATCTCTTTATCCGCGGGTTCTTTTTTAGTGTTCAGACATTCGCGACGATCGGTTACGGAACGATCCATCCCGTCGGGATCGTTCCAAATCTGCTGGTCACGATCGAATCGTATTACAGCCTGCTCGCGAACGCTCTCATCACCGGCCTCGTCTTTGCGCGGTTCGCACGGCCGACGGCCAAGGTCCTCTTTAGCGATGTCGCCGTGATCGCACCATACCGCGGGGTCGAAGGGCTGATGTTCCGCCTCGTCAACGGCCGCAGCAATCAGCTCATCGAGGTCGAGGTAAAGGTCATGTTCGCACGATTTGTAAATGAGAACGGCCGAACGGTCCGTCGGTTCGATTTTCTCGAACTCGAGCGCGACAAGGTCACGTTCTTTCCGCTGTCGTGGACCGTCGTGCACCCGATCACTGACGATTCGCCGCTGCGCGGACTCACGAGCGAGGATTATATCCGGAGTGACGCTGAGATACTGATACTGCTGACCGCGACCGATGAGACGTTCTCACAAACTGTGCATACGCGTTCGTCATACAAGCCGAGTGAGATCCGCTGCGGCCAAAAGTTCGTCAGCATATACAATGAGGTAGAGGACGGCGAACCGATCTCGATCGACGTTCGCAAACTATCAGTCACCGAACCCGCGTAGTTTGCGGTAAACTGCATTCAGTTCAGGAGGAACCTTTTATGGCTACACAGTACGTGACGTGCCCGAACTGCCGGTCACAAAACATGACGGGCACAGGCCTTTGCACCAATTGCGGCACGTCGCTGCCGCAGATCGGCATGCCGATGCAGCAAATGTCGGGACAGAAAATTCCGGGCGCGGACAAGAAGATCACAGCCGGGATCTGCGGCATCCTGCTTGGCGGATTTGGCGTACACAAATTCATCCTCGGCTATCAGAATGAGGGCGTGATCATGCTGTCGGCGTATCTGGTCGGCCTGGTGCTCACATTCATCACCTGCGGCATCGGCGTTTTCATACCCGTCGCGGTCGGCATCATCGGCCTCGTCGAGGGCATCATGTACCTGACAAAATCTGACGAGGAATTCGTCCGAACATACGTCCAAAACAAGAAACCCTGGTTCTAAAACAACTGATAACGGAAAATTGAGAACGGAAACTGTTTTCGGTTCTCAGTTATCCGTTTTCAGTTATCCGTTATCAGTTATTAAGGAAGTGTTTACCGGCATCATCGAGGAGTTAGGCTCGGTCGAGGCGTTTGAGACGTCTGGCCGCGGAGCGCGGATCGCGATCTCGGCCAATCTTGTCACCGACGACATCTCCGATGGTGAGTCCATCGCCGTCAACGGCGTCTGCCTGACCGCTGTCAATGTAACGCCCATATCGTTTGCCGCCGATGTCTCGCCCGAAACTCTCGACCGGACGGCTCTCGGCAGCCTCGCCGTCGGCGCGCCCGTCAATCTCGAACGCGCAATGCTGCCGACCACGCGATTCGGTGGCCACATCGTCCAGGGCCACGTCGACGGCCGCGGCAAATTCGTATCGGCGACGGCCGATGGCGACTTTTGGACGCTTCGGATCGGCTTCCCCACCGAACTCGCCCGCTATCTAGTCCACAAAGGTTCCATCGCCGTCGAAGGCATCTCCCTCACTATCGCCGCCATCGGCCCTGACCACCTCGACATCGCCGTCATCCCAAAAACCTGGACCGCCACCAATCTCTCCTCACTCGCTGCCGGCGACCCAGTCAATCTCGAAACCGACGTCATCGCCAAATACGTCGAACGTATGATCAAATTCCGGCAAGATTAGCCACGGATCACACGGATAAAACGAAAAGCGATAAGGCTTGTCCCTAGATCGCTTTTCTTATCCGGTTTTTATCCGTGTTATCCGTGGCTAATTCTTCTTCTTAATTGCCGTAAGCACTCGGCGTTGGTGTGTCGCCGTTCTGGCCCCAGTTGAACACGATGAACTGCCCGTTGGACGACCGCTGTATATACCAGGTCCCATCCGAAGGCCGCCAGACACCAATGTCAGCCTTTCCGTCACCGTCGTAATCACCCGATACCGGAATATCAGCGGACGCCCCAAATACAGAATACGAATAACTCGCCGTCGCCGAATTCCTCACCACCCAAAGCCCGGTCGAAGGCCGGTAGATCGCAATATCGGTCTTCCCGTCACCGTCGTAATCCGCCGGTGCGATCTTGTCGCCCGTCTGCCCAAAACGCTCGGCAAAAACGCTTCCGTTCGAACTGCGGATGTTATACCAATCCCCATTCGAAGGCCGCCAGATGCCGAGGTCATTTTTTCCGTCCCCGTCAAAATCGCCGACAGTCGGAACGTCGCCGTTCGCCCCAAATTGAAACCCAAAGAACGACCCGTTCGACGAATTCTGCCGATACCAGGTCCCCTGCGACGGCCTGAAAACCGTCAGATCCGCCTTCCCATCGCCATCGTAGTCGCCTGGAGCCGGCAAGTCCTCAGCGACGCCAAATACCGGATAATCCACGGTTCCGGTCGCGCTCTTCAAAATAAACCAAGTTCCAGCCGAAGGCCGATACACAGCGATATCCGTCTTCCCATCACCATCGTAATCCGCCGGCGTCAGCCGGTCGCCGTCCGCCCCAAATTGCAACCCTTGGAATCCCGCGGTCGATCTCTGCAGATACCACACACCGCTGGACGGCCGGAAAACCGAGATATCAACGACGCGATCTCCGTCATAGTCAAACACCACCGGCCGCACGGTTGGCGACGGACTCGGGGTCGGGGTCGGAGTGGGTGTTGGGCTGGGCGACGGGCAACCACTTGTCACGAAGGTGACGTCGTCGATCCCGATAAAATCGGAGTTAGTCCCCAGCGGACCGGCGTTGGGTAAGTTGTAATTGAACGCCAATCTCCCCGACATCGGACTGGGAAGGCCCAAGATCGTCGCCGTATACTGTGTCCAAACATTGGGATATCCGTTCGTCGTCAACCCCTCGTTGACACTCAAGAGCGTTGTCGTAAAGTCCGTTGGGTTGGTACTGCTGCCGCTCGTACTCATCAGGAGCCGCATGCGATCCGGAAATGCCGGATTCGTCACCGTACGCGTCCAAAAGACTATCGTATCGCCACTGGCCAACGTCACAACGGGACTCATCAGGAACGTGTCGATCGCCGCGATCTGCGAGCCGTTGCGAAAATTCATACCGGCGAACGTCGCTCCGCTCGCGGAGGAAACACCGTGGTCTGGCTTCCAAACACGCCGGTATCGCCGATCGGGATGCTGTTATTCAATGCGTGCCACGTGCCCGACGCTAGCATGAGCGAGGCTCCGGGCGGCGCGTGCGTGGGCAACGGTTCGCTGATCGGCAGTCCACTCTCAAACCCCTCCGAAAAGTCGCCCGGCAAACACGTCGGCGTCGCCGTGGGCGTCGGTGTCTCGAGAGCCGGGTATGTCGCTCGGCCAGAGGCGTCTGAGAGGGTCGTTATGAACAGACCGCTGAAAAGGATCAGCAAGCAGGTCGCTGCTAAAATCGAGAAACGGGCGGTGGAGACATCTTTCATTTCGCGCTCTCCAGATTTGATGCTCTTTCATTGTCTCGTATGTTAAGTCAATTAGAAAGTCGACCAAGCCGTGCGATCGGTATGGGTGCATATGGCGATGAGTTGACATGGTCACCGCGATGAAATAAACTCCACCCGTACTAACTAAAGCAAATAGAAGTAATTATCGAGACATGATCAAGCGAATCCCGCTCGCTCACGGTACCTGCCTCATTTAGGGTCGATCTGCGAACCCATATTGCTTTTCCAGCTCAAAACAACAAAGGAGATTCGTTGATGTCAATTCGTTGCTGCGTTCCATCTGTTCACCACTTAGCTGTCTCACATTCAATTCACATTATTCTTTTCCTGGCGATCCTGTGTTTGTCGGTCATGGTCGCCGTTGCCAATACAAAAACCAAAGACGTGGGTATTTGGGTGCAGGTCGATGAAGGTAGCTCCACGCTTCGCGGAGAGCCATCGATCACGCCTGAGAAACAGCTCGTTTATCGAGTGAATATGTCGGCACTCAACCGTATTCTCGCCTCCGCACCGCTTGAATTCAGCGACGCGGCGCGATCCAAACAGATCATTCTTGAGATCCCAACCCCGGACGGACGGATGGAACGCTTCAGGCTCGAAGAATCGCCTATGCTCGCACCCAATGTTGCGGCCCAGTTTCCTACGTGGAAGACTTTTAGCGGTCAGGGCATCGACGACCCGACGGCGACGGCCCGTTTTGACATCAACATCAACGGATTTCACGGCTATGTGTCGGGAATCAAGGGCACGTATCTCGTCGATCCTTACTCTAAGGAAGACCGCAATCACTACATCGTTTATTACAAAGGCGACCTGACGCCAACCGACCCCTTTTCGTGCAGTGTGGACGGCAGCGAGATCGACGGGTCAACTCTCGGCTCGGGACGGGCTCCCGAGTACAGCAACGGCGAGAATCTGCGAACCATGAGGATAGCCGTTTCGGCGACCAAGGAATACACAACGTTCAACGGCAACAATACGACCACGGCCTTCGCGTCGATCACGACCACCGTCAACCGGATGATCCTGATCTACCGCCGCGACCTTGCAGTCACATTTACGCTCGTTTCAAATTTGAGCACTGTATTCAGCGTCGGCAACGATGGTGGTTTTCCGGATGCATCGAATCCGATGGTGGCCGACCTGTCGCTTGCCCGCGAACCAGATCGTTCTTGACACAACATACGGCGACGCGAACTACGACGTCGGCCATGTCCTCTCACGAACCGGCAACCCGAACGGGCTTGGCAGCAAGTCCGAGCATCTGTTCGACGGGCAACAAGGCCCAGGGTTTCACCGGTGCACAGGTGCCGCAAGGCGACGGTTTCGACGTCGATTACGTGGCACACGAGATCGGGCATCAGTTCGGCATGAGCCACACATTCAACAACAACGTCGACGGAAGCTGCAATACTCGCTCGGCCATGTCAGCTTACGAACCGGCGAGCGGCGTGACGATAATGGGCTACGGCGGTATCTGCGCTCCGCGTAATCTGTCGGCGAACTCGATAGATGTATTTCACGCCCGGAGCCTCGAACAGAGCTTGGCCGAGATGGGGACAAATCCGCCAGCTCCAGGCGGCACGTGCGGAACCACTGCAGCTACTGCAAATGTGCCGCCCGTTCCAAACGCCGGGGCAGGTTTCACGATCCCGCGGCTCACGCCATTCACGTTGACCGGAAGCGCGACCGACCCGACCAATAACGGACTGACCTATTCGTGGGAAGAGTACGATCTCGGGAATCCGACTAGCTCGACAGGCGACCCCGACACCGATGCTAACGGTGCTCGTCCGATCTTTCGATCGTACAATCCGTCGACTTCGCCCTCGCGTACATTTCCGAGCCTGACGTATATTCTCAATAACGCAAACAATCCGCCCGCGACCTACACGACGATGCTGCCGAACGCGCCGACCTCCGGATCGACCAACGGATATAATTGTGCGGCCGGCGAGAATTGCGTCACCGGCGAATCGCTGCCGTCGATCGCGAGGACGATGAACTTCAGACTGACGGTGCGTGACAACTTTGCCGCAGGCGGCGGCGTCGCGGATGCGACGATGCAGGTAACGGTCGCCGCCACGGGCCCGTTCGCCGTCACCTCGCCGAATACCAACGTCACTTATGCGGGTAATTCCACACAGACGGTCACATGGGACGTCGGCGGCTCATCCGGAGCACCGGTAAATGCCGCAAACGTTAAGATCTCGTTCTCGTCTGACGGTGGAAACACATTCCCAAATGTGCTGCTGGCCAGTACGGCGAACGATGGTACCGAGACAGTGACGATCCCGAATGTTGCCAGTACGACCGCGAGGATCAAGGTCGAGGCGGTCGGGAACATCTTCTTCGATATTTCGGATGCTAATTTTACGACCACTACGACGATGGTAACGGTCAGGTCCAGGGCCGACTTTGACGGTGACGGTCGGACAGATCTTTCCGTATTCCGTCCGTCAGAGGCAAATTGGTATTTGAACCGCTCGACCGCAGGATTTTCCGCTCAGCACTTTGGTGTGACCGGCGATGTCCCGGTTCCGGGCGATTTTGATAACGACGGCAAGACCGATCTCGCGGTGTTCCGTCCGGCGACCGATCCGCTGCTTGTTGATTTTTATGTCCTGCAGAGCGCAACGAGCACCTTCACCTCGGCTTCGTGGGGGTTGCCCGGTGATATTCCGCAAACCGGCGATTTCGACGGCGACGGCAGGACGGACTACGCCGTTTACCGCCCGTCGAACAGCTTCTGGTACGTGCTAAAGAGCACCGGCGGATTTCAGGCCGACCAATTTGGCACGGCGGGTGACCTCCCGATGACAATGGACTATGAAGGCGACGCAAAGGCGAACTACACAGTGTTCAGGCCCAGCAACGGCCTTTGGTACATCGCCAAGCCGACAGGTGTTCCGGCTCAGAGCTTCGACGCAATACCCTTTGGCCTGGCAGGTGATCTACCGGTTCCGGCGGATTACGATAACGATAACAAGGACGACATCGCTATGTTCCGTCCCAGCACCGGCATCTGGTACGTGCTCCGCAGCACTAATGGAGCGGTCACTTCAACATCGTTCGGAGCGACCGGTGACGTTCCCGTTCCCGGCGACTACGACGGTGATGGAGCCGATGACATCGCAGTGTATCGCGACGGAACCTGGCATTTGAACCGTTCGACAGCTGGTCTCGTCCAGTCGCCGTTCGGCACAGCGACAGACGTCCCGATCCCGTCGAAGTACCTTCCGTAAGGATGGAACAGAAGTCGGTTAATAACTGTAGTTAGGCCAGGGCAAGAAGTGAAAGGGTGCCCTCGTCGGGCACCCTTTCTGTCTCTGATTGTCCCTGTGGCCTACTTCGGGCCGCCGGAGAGTTTTCCGATCAGCGAGAAGAGCGGTAGGTACATCGCGATCACTATCGATCCGATCGTAACGCCCAGGAAAGCGATCAGCACGGGCTCGATCATCGCGAGCAGATCGGCAATGGCCGTATCGACCTCGTCCTCATAAAAGTCGGCGATCTTGGCTAACATCGCGTCGAGTGCGCCGGTCTGTTCGCCGACGCCGATCATCTGGCCGACCATGTGCGGGAAAACATCGGTCGCCTTCAGCGGTTCGACAAAGTTCTCACCGCGTTCGACGCCGGCACGAACCTTAAGGATCGCGTCCTCGATGATGACGTTACCTGCGGTCTTGGCCGTGATGTCCAGTGATTGCAGGATCGGCACACCTGACGAGAGCAGCGTGGACAGGATGCGTGAGAAGCGCGCAACCGCGATCTTTCTAAGGATCGGGCCGAAGATAGGCAGCTTTAGCAGGAGCTTATCGATCTGCCACCGGCCGTTTGGCGTTCTGTAGTAGAACCGCAGACCGATACTTGATGCGATCAATGTGATCAGCGTCGCAAGGCCGCCCCAGCCCGCGAGAAATCCGCTTATCACCATCACGATGCGTGTCGGCAGCGGCAAGGCCTCGCCCGGCCCCAACAGGCCAAGGAAGATCTGTTCGAATTGCGGGATCACTACGACCATGATCACGGCGATCGCCCCTATGGCTACGGCCACGACCGCGGCCGGATAGATCGATGCCGAGACGATGCTCCGTTTGAGTTTGACGACCTTTTCGATCAACGTTGCGAGGCGCTGCAAGATCAGGTCGAGCACACCGCCCGTTTCGCCGGCCTCGACCATGTGGGTGTAGAGCTTATCGAACACTTTCGGATGGCGTTCGAGCGCCGCAAAGAGAGTTGTTCCCTCCTCAACACTCTGCCGCACCTGCCGGAGCACGTCTTTAAAGAAAGCGTTCTGCTGCTGCTCGGCAAGGATGTCGAGACACTGCACCAGCGGCAGGCCCGCGTCGATCATGACCGAGAATTGTCTCGTAAAGACGGCCAGTTCCTTGGCCCCGACCTTTTTGCGGCGGCCGAGTTTTGGTATCGATATCTCGCGGCCTTTCTCCGACGCCTGCGTGACGATGATCTGCTCGCGCCTGAGCAACGCACGCAACTCGTCCTGATTGGCGGCATCGCGTTCGCCGGCGATCAGTTCGTTGAGGCGGTTTCTTCCTTTAAAAGCAAATGTTGGCATGATGTTTACTCCGATCTACGTTCGCGGTCTTTCTCCAATCGGCCGGCTTTGTGCATACGGGCTGCCGGCCGTGGCCGGGGCGTTCGGGCGGGCGTGGCCGCCGTAGGTCTCATTAAGTCCGCTGCCGCGTTCGATCAGTTCTTTGAGCTCGTCGGGATTCGACGAACGCTGCATCGCGACTTCAAGCGTTATCTGCCGCTTGTGATAGAGCGTCGCTAGTGACTGATTGAATGTCTGCATTCCAAACTTGTCCTGGCCGGTCTGCATCATCGAGTAGATCTGGTGGATCTTGTCCTCTCGGATGAGATTGCGGATGGCGGAATTTGGCACGAGGATCTCAAGCGCCATGCAGCGGCCGTCACCCGAGGCCTTCGGTACCAGGGCCTGACACATGATGCCCTCGAGCACGAGCGATAGCTGTGTGCGGACCTGCGACTGCTGCTCGGCCGGAAAGACGTCGATTATGCGGTTGATCGTCGAGTAGGCCGAATTCGTGTGTAGCGTCGCAAACGTCAAATGGCCTGTCTCAGCGATACGCAACGCCATCTCGATCGTCTCGAGGTCACGCATTTCGCCGACCAGCACCACGTCTGGATCCTGTCGCAGGGCGGTTCTGAGGGCCGCGCCGAACGAATGCGTGTCGGCCGCAACCTCGCGTTGGTTGACCACGCAGTTCTTGTGGTTATGGAGGAACTCGATCGGGTCTTCGATCGTGAGAATGTGGTCGTGGCGTTCGATATTGATCTTGTCGACCATCGAAGCAAGTGTCGTCGATTTACCCGAACCGGTCGGTCCGGTAACCAGGATCAGGCCGCGGGGCTTTTTGCACATGTCGGAAACGACCGACGGAAGGCCAAGAGCCTCGAACGTCTTGATCTCGTACGGAATTGCACGAAACACCGCTCCGACCGCACCTTTTTGGTTAAAAAGATTGGCACGGAAACGCGACATTCCCTTAAGACCGAATGAGAAGTCGAGTTCGAGATTCTCTTCGAACCGGTGCTTCTGGGCGTCGGTAAGCACTGAGTATGCTAACCGCTTCGTATCGGACGGGGACAGGGCCGTAAATCCGGGCAGCGGAGCGAGATGCCCGTGTACACGCACCTGCGGAGCGGAGTTTGTCGACAGATGCAGGTCCGAGCCGCCCAACTCGGTCATTTTCTTGAGCAGGTCGGGCAATGTGATACCGGAATCAACTGCTGATACTTCGTGGTTCATAAGTAAGGTGGGAGATCCTGTTGGTTAGTTTGAGGCCCGCTGTGCTGGGCGAACGCGTGATTTCAGTGAATTGATCACTTTCTCCGACTCGTCGGCCAGGCGTTCGGCCTCCTGCAACGGCGAGTTTGTCGCGACACTGTAGATCTTGCCGTCAACCTCGGTGAAATAGAACATACGCGACTGCACCTGGCCGTTGCGGGTCTGCGACTGTCCGACCACGACGTAGACCTGCTGACCGGCTATATCCTTCTGGTAGTCATTGACGACCCAACCGTTCTCGCGGATCATCCGGTCGATCACATCACGGCGAAGTGCGGTCGTAGCGACGCCGCCGACGGACTTGTTGCGATTGGTTTCGCCGGGCATTAGCGCCGGGCCGACAATCGAGATCGACGCCGTACCGACCTGTGCTCCGGACGAATTATCAACACGGAATTGTAATTCCGCTGGTGAAACTGTCGCCGGACGCCAGCCGCTCGGAGCCGGGTCGCCCGACGGAAGCACCGCCGCGACGGATGTCTCAGGTTTGCGAGCTTTTAGAGCGGTCGGCTTTGATGCAACGCGGTTCTTCGCTCGTTCCGCGGCGCGGGCACGGGCAAGTCGAAGCTGGCGGAGCCTCAGCAGCCTTTTTCGTTTCGCGATCGCTTTCTTACGCTTCTGCTTGGCACGGTATTGCCGCCACCACGCTCGGGAATATTTTTTATACTTTTTCGCTTGCTTGCGATGCTTCCGCTTATTCTTCGGACCGGCTTCGGCGTACTCGGTGGCGAGCGGCACGAGCGTCGCTCCGCCGATCAAAAGTGCCAATGATAGTGCGATTGCCCTGAACAGCATATTTCCTCCAGACTCCCCTTACAGAACGGTTTCTTTGACGACCTCTTCAATGGTTGTAATGCCCTCGCGAATCTTGCACAGGCCCGATTCGCGCAGCGTTATCATCCCGACTTCTATCGCTTTTCTCCGTAATTCCATTGCGCTTGCGCCAATGATAATGAGCTCACGAAGTTCGTCCGTGATCTCCATAACTTCGTAGAGGCCGACGCGGCCTTTGAATCCTGTGTTGTTGCACGTCGCACAACCGCGACCCTTGTATAGCTTGAGCGATGACGCCTCTTCCTTTGAAAAGCCAACCTCGACAAGGCCATCTACCGGCAGGTGGTATTCTTCTTTACATTCAATACAGACACGCCGGATGAGTCTCTGGGCCTGAATGATGTTGACCGACGTCGCAACCAGGAACGGCTCAATACCCATGTTCACGAGACGCGAGACCGTCGACGGGGCATCGTTAGTGTGCAGTGTGGAGAGAACAAGGTGGCCCGTCAATGCGGCTTTAATAGCGATCTCAGCTGTCTCAAAATCGCGGATCTCACCGACGAGGACGATGTTCGGGTCCTGACGCAGAAACGATCGAAGGGCGGCGGCAAAGTTCAGCCCGATCTGTTCCTTCATCTGGACCTGGTTAATGCCCTGTAGATTGAATTCGACCGGATCCTCGGCCGTCATGATGTTGGTCTCAGACGTGTTGAGCGCCTGCAGGGCCGAGTAAAGCGTGTTCGTCTTACCCGAACCGGTTGGGCCGGTCACGAGCACCATGCCGTACGGATTCGAGATCGCACGCTTGAATTTATCTAGGCTTTCCTGCTCAAACCCAAGCTTGGTCATGTCGAGCATCAGCTTGTCTTTATCGAGCAGGCGGAGCACGACCTTTTCGCCAAACAGCGTCGGCAGCGTCGATACGCGGAAATCCAATTCGCGCGAGCGGTTGTCGACCTTTACCTTGATCTTTATGCGGCCGTCCTGCGGCAGACGCTTCTCCGAGATGTCGAGTTTCGACATGATCTTGAGTCGCGAGATGAGCGGATCGCGGATCTTAAGCGGCGGATGCATCACATCGTAAAGGACCCCATCGATACGAAATCGAATGCGAAAGTCCTTCTCGTAGGGCTCAACGTGTATGTCCGACGCACCGCGGCGGAGACTGTCGACGAGCAGAACATTTACGAGTCGAACGACCGGTGCATCCTCACTGGCACGGGCCAGGGCTGCCAGGTCGATCTCTTCGTTCTCCTCGACAAGCTCAAAATCTTCGCTTTCACCCCCGCCAAACTCGAATCGGTCCAGGGAAACATCAAGGTCGTCCGCGTTGAGCTTGTTGTTTACAACAACCGCCCCGCCGTTCAGATGTACACCGTTCGAGCCGTTGGTTGTGACCTTTTCTGCTTCGATGGCAAACGCCGCGTCGAAAATATCGATCTCGGTCGATCCGCTATAGTACTTAGCAATGGCAAGCTGGATCGATGTCTCGGATGCGATCACGGGCTCGACGTTTAATCCCGTCATGAACTTTATGTCGTCCATGGCGAAGACGTTCGTCGGGTCGGCCATCGCGAGCGTGAGTGCAGCTCCAACCTTAGAGATCGGCAGGACTGAATACTTGATCGCCACATCCTCGCTGATCAACTTAATGACCTCGCTCTCGATCTGGAACAGGTCGAGGTTGATAGAGGGCACGCCGTACTGGCGCGAAAGGACCGCCGTAACGACGTCGTCAGAAATGTAGCCGAGTTTTACGAGGTTAGACCCCAGCCGACCGCCGTTCGCTCGCTGATACTCAAGAGTCTCCTTAAGCTGCTGCGACGTGATCAGGTTTTCGCGGACGAGGATTTCCCCAAGCTTTGCTGACATTGATGTGTGATGTTCTCCAGGAAGCCCGTGCGACAGGAATGCCTTTTAAGGCGTTGTCATCGGGTCAAAATGACAGAAGAGATACAAGGTGAACGATGTATAAACATCGTTGACACTTCATAATACATTGTTGAACTTTGCGATGTCAATATTCTTTTGTCTCATCTGCACGATTTCGCCCAGCCCACAGTTCAAAATGACCGACGACGGCCTCGGTGCGATGAAACAGCGTCTTGATCTTTGGCCGATTCGGCCACAAGTGAGGGCACCTGTGGCGCAAACACGATGTGCTGCATAACAATAAATGGCATCTGAAACGGGATAAATTACTGATCGCACGGTATTTATAGTTACGCGCAACGGTGTTCCGCCGATATGCAAAAAAATTGGTCTAATTCCATTGTATTGTCAAAGAACAAATTGTGTTGCAATGATAGCACAGTGCCGTCTCCTTTGTCAATACTATTTGACTCGCAGCCCCAAGTCGCCGCGGTTCAGAGAGTTTGTTTTTGGCTTTGATCTATGCTAAAAAGCAGGCAGCGAATCCCGTAAATCACGTCAGAAGAAAGGGGCATTATGCGGTTGAGGTTACTCAGGCTTGCAGGCACGTTGGCGACGATCATTGTCGCCTCAGTTGCGATGCCCGGCCAATCTTCAGGCGGCCGCCTCTCGGGCAAGATCGTCGACAAGGGCGGTAAACCGATGGTGGGTGTCATGGTTGTCGTCACCAACCAAGCAACGTCCGCGGCGATCTCGAAACGGACGGACGCAGCCGGTCGATACGCGGTTCGTCTACGGCCGGGGGCATATCGGATCATCGTCGCATCACCCTTTGAGGCGCGCTTTGACCGAGGAAGTGCTTCAGAGTACGGGGCATTTGCGATCGTGATCTGCGACGAGTCGAAGAAGATATGCCCGACGCTTGAGAACATCATCATCGACAGCGGCGATCGAACGATCGACTTTACGGCGGCAGATCCGACCGCCGATGTGGCCGCGAAGCCAAGCGACCCGATCGCCGATGTGAAACCCGACCGCCGCGAGGTTAGAGATCGGTGGCGATTCGAGTTCCCTGAATACGACCGCTACGGCGATAAGGCGGCGCGTGGCCGCGATATCCCATTTCGGCGGGGCAAATGGTACGACCCCTACAACCAAAATGTCCTGAAGGGTGACAGACCGGTCATTGGCAACGATATCTTCTTTATCTTGTCGGCGGTCAGCACTACGACGGTTGAGCAGAGGCGAACTCCGTCCGGCAATAACGTCAGTTCTGCCCAGCCGAACAGCAACAACTTTTTTGGCCGGCCTGAGAGCTTTTCTTTTAACCAGACGGTGCAGGTATCCTTTGAACTTTTCAAGGGACAGACCGTTTTTAAGCCGCGAACGTGGGCGCTCAAGATCTCGCCGACGTTCAGCGTGCCCAATTACCTCAACGCCCGCGAAAACGGCATCGTCAATGTCGATGTCCGCCGCGGCACGACGCGAACCGATTTTCACGTCTCGCTCGAAGAGGCCTTCGGCGAGGTCAAGATCGCCGATACGAACAAGAATTACGATTTTGTCTCGATCAGGGCCGGCATCCAGCCGTTCAACGCCGACTTTCGCGGATTCCTGTTTACGGACAACAATCTTGGCGCGCGTATTTTTGGGAGTTTCGGCAACAACAAATATCAATTCAATGCCGCGTGGTTCCATCAGTTAGAAAAGGACACCAACAGCAACCTGAACGCGTTCGAGTTTCGCAAACAGAACGTCTTTATCGGCAACCTGTTCCGTCAGGACTTCCTGACAAAGGGCTACACGGTTCAACTGATCGCGGCTTACAATGACGACCGCGGCGGCATTCACTATGACACAAATGGCTTCCTCGTCCGTCCGACACTCGTCGGCAGTGCGCGTCAGCATAACATCAAGGCGGGATACGTAGGGTTCAACGGCGACGGCCACATAGGACTGCTAAACCTCTCGAATCATTACTATTTCGCTTTCGGCGAAGACGACTTTAATCCTATCGCGGGCCGAAAGGTCGGTATTCGAGCTCACATGGCCGCCATGGAAGCCTCACTTGACCGCGACTGGCTTCGGTTCAAGCTCTCGGCCTTTTTTGCCTCGGGCGACAGTGACCCGACGGACGACAGGGCAACTGGATTTGACGCGATATTGGATGATCCAAATTTTGCGGGCGGGCAGTTCTCGTATTGGAATCGACAGGGCATCAGATTAGTATCGACCGACGTCGGCCTCGTTCAGGGCAACAGCCTGCTGCCGACGCTGCGTTCGAGCAAGACCGAGGGGCAGGCCAACTTCGTTAATCCGGGGATATTTATCTACAACGCAGGTGTCGACGCCGAGCTGACGCAAACCCTTAAGACTGTCTTTAACGCAAACTATCTGAGATTTCACCGCACTGAGTCGCTCGAATACGTCCTGCTCCAGCCGGGAGTTCGGAAAGAGATCGGCTACGATCTGAGCCTCGGAGTGATCTATCGGCCCTTTCTAATAAACAATCTTACGTTCACTTTTGGCGGGAGCATGTTCCTTGCTGGTAAGGGATTTAAGGACATCTATCACCGACCGGGCCGCGAACTGTCCGGTGCCGAACTTTTGCACGGGTACGGTCGTGAACCCGAGCAAGCCGCAATATTCGGTGTTTAGCCAGATGAAGCTGATCTTCTGAAACTATGAAGTATTCGGGCATTAGAGCCGTTGGTCTCACGGGTGATCGCATGAAACTTGTCATCGTCCTTGCCGTTTTGTGTTTTGTCGCAGCGGCAATTTGGCGAAATGAAACACACGCGACCCTTGCGGACGATCCCTCGACCGCCGCTCAACCGGCATCGGTACAACCCGCAAACTCAGTTCCCCAACAGCAAACGCCCGTCGAAGGCTGCGTCAAATGCCACAACAACATCGAGCCGATGCACCGATACAACAATCGCGGCGATGTTTTTGACAAGATCGACGCCGAAGGTAAAGATGCGCTGGGCCTCACTTGCACTGCCTGTCACGGCGGCAACCCCGCCGCGACAACAGCGAAAGACGCACACGTACAGCCGCGATATCCCAGAGCGTGGGGCTGCAAGGACAACGGCGAATGCTCGAGCCGCAATCCGGAGCGGACGAACACGTTGCTGGCGAAGGAGAGCCGTGAATTCGTGCGGTTCATGAATCCCGGTGATTTTCGCGTCGTTAGCCAGTCGTGCGGGGAATGCCATTCGGACGAGAATCGCGCCGCGTCGCGCAGCATGATGGCCCACGGTGCGATGCTGTGGGGTGCCGCTCTCTACAACAACAGCGGCTACCACCTGAAGGACACACAATTCGGCGAGAGTTACAGCGAGAACGGCGTTGCGCAGTCCCTCATCGCTCGACCGCCGCCAACGCACGAAGAGCAGATGAAAAAGGGCCAACTGCCCTTTCTCGATCCGCTGCCGCGTTGGGAACTCTCACAGCCCGGCAACATACTCCGCGTCTTTGAACGTGGCGGCAAGCGCCGTCTTGAAGTCGGCCTGCCGGACAAGGAAGAGGAGAACGGCAAGCCCGATAAGGGCCTGAGCCCCCGCGGTCTCGGAACCAACAATCGCACTGATCCCGTTTATCTTGGCCTGCAAAAAACGCGACTGCTCGATCCGACGACAAATTTTCTCGGGACCAACGACCACTCGGGCGACTATCGTTCATCCGGCTGCAGCAGTTGCCACGTGGTTTACGCGAATGACACGAGCCCGTTCGCCTCCGGGCCCTACGCTCAGAGCGGCAATCAGGGATTCACGGCCTCAGCCGATGAAAAGATCCCGCGTCGCGAACCGGGCCATCCGATAAAGCATCAGTTTACGTCACGGATACCTACGCAGCAGTGCATGACGTGTCACATGCATCCGGGCACGAACATGGTCGCGACATATCTCGGCCGCATGTGGTGGGACAACGAATCTGACGGAAAAATGATGTATCCGCAGGACCGTCAGATCAACCCGAGTCGGGCGGATGAAGCGAGAAAACTCGACAAGAATCCCGAGGCGTCTTCTCTCAGAGGACTGTGGTCGGATTCCGTGTTCCTGCAGAACAGCGGCACGGCGGAATTTAACAGCAAGCTGTCGCGGGTTCAGTTTGCGGACAGCCATGGCCACGGCTGGATGTTCAGGAACGTCTATAAGAAGGACCGCAAGGGCAATATGCTCGACGCCAACGACCAGGTCGTACTGCCGGGCGACCCCGAGAAGTGGAACAAGGCAGTCCACCTGCAAGACATTCACGCTGAGAGGGGAATGCATTGTGTCGATTGCCACTTTAGGCAGGACAGCCATGGCACGGGCATTCTTTACAACGAGCCGCGTGCCGCGATCGAGGTCGGATGCGTCGACTGTCACGGCTCGATCAAGGCGAAAGCGAACACGATCACGAGCGGCCCTGCCGCCGCTCCGCCGTCCAGAGGTGAGATCACCCAGCGCGAACGAGCAAACAAGCCTTTGATCGGCCGCGACTTGACGCGTCTCCGCTTTCGCTCGCCCGACGGCCGCCGTTTGCCAGTGCTCGAGGTGTTGACAGCGGCAACCGCGCGGAACAAGAAATGTAATGACGAGAACGGCAAGCCGATCGCGCTAAAGGCCGGTGACATCGTTCAGAATGCCATCGTCGAGGCCGGCAAATGCTGGAAAGTAACCCAGACCGTCGACACCGTCACGCCGGGCGACGCCGATTACAACGAAAAGTCCGCCTACGCCAAGACGATGCAGCGTGACAACGCCACGTGGGGCAATGCGAAGGTCGGTGAGGAAAACCTTGCCCACCGCGACAGCGGCATGACCTGTTACGCCTGTCACACGGCCTGGGTGACGAGCTGTTTTGGCTGCCACCTGTCGATGGAGGCCAACCGCAAGATGCCGAATCGCCACAACGAAGGCGGCGATTCGCGAAACTTTACGTCATACAATTTCCAGGTCCTGCGCGACGACATCTTTATGCTCGGCAAGGACGGCACCGTGACGGGCCACCAGATCGCACCGGTCGCTTCGAGATCGGCCGTGCTGGTCAGCTCGCGAAATCAGAATCGCGAATGGATCTATCACCAGCAGCAGACGATATCGGCCGAGGGATTCAGCGGACAGGCTTTCAACACACATGTGCCGCACACCGTGCGCGGCAAGGAGACGCAGACCTGCTCCGACTGCCACGTTTCGAAGAACAACGACAACAACGCCTGGCTCGCACAGGTGATGCTGCAGGGCACGAATTTCGTCAATTTCATGGGCCGCTACGTCTATATCGCAGCGGGCCACTCGCTAGACGCTGTAGCGGTGACGGAGCATAGCGAACCGCAAGCGGTTTATGGCAGCACACTTCACCGGCTTGCTTATAAAGACAATTTTGATGAATTTGTCCGAGATGGACGCGAGCTCGACGAAGTCTATGAGAACAAAGGCCGTCCCGAAGTGCTGCAGGTGCAGGTCCGCGGTGAATATGCGTATGTCGCAGCCGGTAAGGGCGGGCTTCGCAGTCTATGATGTCGCGCAGATCGATCACAAGGGCTTTTCGGAACGCATCGTAACGGCGCCGGTCTCGCCGCTGGGGCAGAAGTTTCATGTCGATACGAAATATGCGACGGCCGTCGCCGCACCATCGACATTGGCGGTCGATCCGACGCGTTGGCGAACCGTGCGCAACGAGGACGGCACTTTCAAACAGGTCCCGCCCGACGAAGCCCTTAGGCTTAATGCCGAGGCCAAGTCGGCGGGCAAACCGTCGCCCGCGGTAAATGAGGAAGGGCCGATACATCCTCTCTACGCGTATCTTTACGTCGCCGACCGCGAGGAAGGGCTGATCCTCGTCGGTGCGGGCACGCTGCTCGACGGCGAGCCGCGTAATAATTTCCTCAAGCGTGCGTTGACGTTCAATCCGAACGGCGTGCTTACCGGGGCAAACAACATCACGCTCGCCGGCAACTTTGCCTACGTTACGACCGAGCGCGAGTTGGTGATCATCGATCTATCAACACCAATGCAGCCGAAGGTCACGGCCCAGGTCGCGTTGAACCATCCAAAGGCTGTAGCGATCCAGTTCCTTTATGCGTTCGTTGTGGACGGTGACGGGCTTAAAACTATCGACATTCGCGAACTCCAGACGAGCGGCCGAGTCCGGTTGGTCGAAGGAGCTACTGTGCCTCTGAGCCACGCTCACGACATCTATGTCGCACGCACCTACGCATACGTCGCGAATGGCTCGGACGGCATCGCCATCATTGATGTAGAGCGGCCGGAGCAGCCTAAGCTTGATCAGACCTTTAACGCCGACGGCACGATCAACGACGCTCATGCCGTTGAGATCGCGATGACGAACGCAAGCCTGTTTGCATACGTGGCCGACGGCAAGAACGGCCTCAAGATACTGCAGTTGACCGATCCCGAGACAATGCCAAATTACGCCGGCTTTAGCCCGCGGCCCGAGCCGCGGCTGATCGCGACATTTAAGACAAAGGGCGAGGCCTTGAACCTCTCAAAGGGCCTCGACCGCGACCGTGCAGTGGACGAGAGCGGTAATCAGATCACCGTCTTTGGCCGACGTGGGGCACGGCCGTTCAATTTTGAAGAAGTAATGCGCACTCTGCGAACGAACAGCGGCACAGGAGACTTCTTTACGGTCTCTGACCAGCCGATCAAGTAGCTTGACGGCACTTCTTTGGGGTGAACTTTTTGTGCTAATGAAAATGTGAAACGTTTAACAATTCCTCGACTAGCCCGAATTTACTGCCGTTTGTCGTCCGGTTTCGGCCCCTGTCGCGACACATGACCCCAGATTGGTCGAAGGTCATTTTCATTAAATACCTTTACCAAAACCCGCATTTTCGATCGTCACGATGAACTATGTCTATTTGATCGTTATGCCGATCGATTCAAGAAAACGGTTTGGTCTCTCGCCGCCGATCAGAGCAAAAACGTAGTCGTTCGGGATAGTGGCGACTTCCTGTTTTGTCTTTACATTTTCGATAACAACCTCGCGCTCGCGCATTTCCTTGATCCCGACGCCGGAACGAAGATCGATCAGTCCTTCGGCCGCGCATTTGTAGAGCTGCAGCTTGTTGCCGAACTTCACCGTCGGGGCCAGGTGATCGCGAACGAGCAGCGTGACGCGGTTCATATCCGCGGGCGAACGCGGCGTGATGTTGGCCCCGTCCCGAACAGCCACCAGATCGACGGCGGCTTCGACAGCAACGTTGCCGCCGCCGACTATCACTATGTTTCGGCCGCGAAAATCCTGCGGATTCGACAGTGCATAAATGACCTTTTGCTCCTCGCGGCCATCGATCGAGATCTTTAGTTCCTCGTTCGGCAGCCTGAGCTTGTTGGGGGCACCACGAAGCCCGATAGCGACGATGATCCGTCGGGCGGTGTAAGTCTGCGGGACCTTCTCATTACCGCGTTCGGTCGCGACCGTAAAATAGTCGCCATCTGCCGCCCGCGTCACTGACTTGCAGCTTTCGTACTCGTTTACATTCACGCCTTTATCGGCCAGGGCACCGAGCCAAACGGCCAGGATATTCTCGCGCTGATCGCCCGGGATCCTCGCTGTTAGCTGAGCAGCGATCTCATCAGAAAACTGTGTGAGCAACGCGCTGCTCTGCGGGACAAACTGCGACGCAAAGATACCCGCCCAATCACCGGAACCTTTCGACCGGACAAACTCGACGATCCGTTTCTTCAGCTCTTTCTCGATCTTTTCGGTGAGTGGCTGTAACAGCTCATCGCGGAGCGGCCCCGGAACCGCCGCGATCAGTCGGGCGTGAATCGCGGGCGATGCAGACTCAACGGATTCTTCTATACCGTCGCCGACCGCTGCGACGATCGCCTCGTCATCGTCAGTCTCCGCCCCGTCATACTTCGCCTTGCCAAGGCCGAGTCCGGCGACTGGGATGCCGCCCGCCCAGTCTTTTGTGTCGGGTTTGAAAAAGATGTACTTGCCCTTTGGATAAAGGTCGATGGTCGAGAGGATATTGTTTTGCTCGAGGGCGACGTATCGCAGGCCTATTTCCGACGCGGTAGTTGCCGCAGACGCGCCGCCCGGGCCGATCCCGATGATCGCGACATCGTAATCTGCGCGAGGGTCGGCAGCCGCACCTTCCAGTTCGGTGGCAATGCGTGAAACGACCTCCGCGCCCTCTTTAACCGCATTCTTGATCAGCGGCACGCCTGATACATCGCCGATGATGTAGCAGCCGGGAACATTAGTCTCGTACGTTGCCCCGTCGCGGGTTGGCGTTGGCAGCGAGCGGACCTCTTTGGTTGTGTTGATCATAATGCAGGCTTTTGGATTGACCGGGCACTCGGCCTGACAGGCCGTGTCGTCCATGCACAGGTCTGGGGCGACGGCTGAGGCGACACCGTCGAGGATCGCCAGCACGTCGTGCGGACATGCATCAACGCACGCCTGACAGCCGATGCATCGTTCGGGAAAAATGACGGGGTGCGGATAGTCTGGGCCGCGATATTTGTCGAGGCCGAGCTCGCGGAGTTCGTCCGCCATCAACACCCGAATCGACGGCCGCGACGAAGCCTCGTCGCTCTTGCCAAAAAATCCGAAGGCCCGCGCCGCGTCCTTTGCAACGACAATAAAACCGACGACCACCGAGACCAGCGCAATGCTCACCCAGCCAAGAAGCGTCAGCCCGCCGTACGTCGGCCGCGACTCGGCAGCCGCACCCAGATTGATCCAGACCAGCAGCGCCAGCAGCACGAAACAGCCAAAGATGTGAAAAGCCCTCATCCTATTGGTCCTCTCCCCGCAGTTTGACCCCCACGGCATCATTGCGTCGTTTCAGTGCTTCCTCAGATAGGAATTCACTCCACCGGCCGGTGCTGTAAGGATGCTGAACATGACACGAGATGCAGTTTGCCTGTCCCGGCGGAAATCTCTGGTCACGGCTCGTGTCGCCGGGGGCATTCATGTGACACGCCGCACAGGTCTCGCGCGGGGTCACGCGGTCGACCGGCTCGAAACTCTTGTGACAGGTCGAGCACGACACGAGTCCAGACTTGGCGCTATTCATGCCCACGGGAACTTTGAGCCGTGCGACGTGAACGGTATGAAAATGTCGGCTGATGCGGTTCTGCTCGTCCTTATCGCCCGTCGCGGGTGCATTGATCTCAGGTATCGCGTCGGCCTCTTCGCGGTAGACACCTTGCCAGGTCCAGAGACCGTCCTTGGTCGGATAACCATACGATCCGTCGTGTGCCGTGCGAACTGCCTTGCCGTTGTAACTGTTCTTATTATTATCGTTATGGCACTGGGCACAACTCAGTATGGCAGAGCCGTTTAGCGAATGGTCCGGCCCCTGATGCTCCTTGTGGCAAGCCATGCATGTGATTCCTGCATCCTCGTGGGCCTTTGTATTCGACGCGTGAAACTGCTCCGCCGTGTGGCACGCGATACATGAATTCTCCATCGGCTCGTTGGGCGTATGGCAGGTTGTGCATGAATTCTTGTTGGCCTCTGTCGCGATCAGCCGCTCGTTGGAGCCCGTCACGTGAGGATTCGCGAGCGGTTTTGGGGCGTACGCCTGAGGATATTTGTAATACGCGACGACGGCTATCACGCCTACAACAAGGAACGCCCAGATGAACAACCCGACCGCCCACGGCCGACGAAGGTCGCGCGTCGGACGCCAGTTGAACATCGCCTTGCCCGGTATCGGCTCGGCCGTCGGCCGCAGCCGCGTGCCCCAATCTTCCTTCTCCCTTGTTCGCTTCTCCCAAAAGACGTCGAGGACACCGCCCGCATCGTCGGCGACCGGCGTGGCGGCTGCATCCTTGGTAACTGCTGGCTCGGCCGCAACGCCGGCAACGGCACGCTGGGGCCGCAGCGCGATCTCGTTGCCGGTTCGTTGGATGTCGATGGTAAACGGCCCGATCTGGATGATATCGCCGTCGGCAAGCACGTCGCTTTTTTGCGGGCCGAGAGGACGCCCGTTAAGCGTCATGACGTTGGCCTTTGAGAGGTTAACGAGCGTGTATCTACCGTCCTGAAAATTGATGGTTGCGTGAATGCGGGATACGGTCTTGTCGTCCAGCAGCACCTCGCAGCTCGTGAGGCGGCCGAAATAGACCGCGTCCTTCTCAAACCGCCGCTGCTGGCTGTCGCCGGTGATGACAGTGAATTTTCCGTTCTCTTTTGCCACTCTATCTCACGTTAAAGTAAACAACCTGGACAATATGGATCGCCATCAGTACCAGCATCAGCGCCGTAAAGAGCACGTGCGGTGCGAGCCATAACTTCAGCAACTGGTGCAGATACACGAGGGCATCGACGCGCCGGAGCGTCGCCGCATTCTCGACCGCCTCCATCAGCTTCGCCTCGTCCAGACGCGACATCCCATCAGCGATATCGCGGAACTCCTGCCGGGCCGAGGCGAGCATTGTCGGCAGATCTTCTTTCCTAAGATATTGCCTGAAGAGGTAACCGAGGCTGAGAAAACGTCGCCTCACCTTGTTCTCGATCACATCTTTGAGCTTTACGTCGGTCGCATCAGCGGCCGCTTTGGCCAGTTCGCCCCGAAGCTCGTCGCGGCGGGCCTCGAGGTCCTCGACAAGCAACGGCTCGCGTTCGATCCTGGTCATGAATCGCGGAACGATAATATAGCAAACCGCCCCGAACAGCCCCGAAGCGATCACCAAATCGAATGCGATCATCAGCAGCGTCGTCAGCAGCCCGCCGGACCTCGTCCCGCCGTGCACGAGCAGCAGAACGCCGGCAAGCACGCCGATGTAGATGTGCGAGATCATCCAATACCGCAACGCTCCAGCGCGACGGCGATAGACCTGTTTTCGGATCGGGTAAAGCATCACCCAGATAATGCTCGCAAGTCCGACAAGGCCGGTCAGCCATCGCATCGTCAGCCACGACCCGGACACAAGCGCGACGTCCTGCGAGAATCTCATCGTTCCCCACACCGCAGCCGCCCCGAGGGCGATGATCGCGGTCCCGAGCAGCATGTGAAAAGCGTTTGCCCGCCCGTCACTTTTGTGGATGTTGACGCCGATGGCGTGCGTCTTGTTCCGCTGTATCAGGCCGATCGCCTGGTTTACCTCGTCAAAATACTCGCGGGGATTGACGCGGAGCAACGCTCCGGTCGGGCAGTTCTCTTCGCAGGAATACGCGGCGGTCGAGGCTCCCGGCGGATTCAGGCCGGTGCCTTTACAGAGGTTGCATTTGACGGCGACAAGGTCCTCGGTCTGAGTGACAGGCGATGGAAGCGGCGCCTCGCCAAGCGACAGTTTCGCCAGCAGGCCACCGGAAGTTCCGTTACTTCCATCGCGGGCGATCATCGAGATCGCGTCATACGGACACTGAGTCGCACAGTCGCCGCAGCCGATACACGTCAGTAGGGATTGATATCGATCTCGCCGTCCGGGAATCGTGCTATCGCCCCTGTCGGACAGCCCGTGAGACACTCGGCGTCCTGACAGTGCATGCACACCGACGGCACGAGAAGGCTCTGGAGCGTGGCACTGTTGGGCTTGATCGGGCCGCTCGATGTGAATGCCCCGTCGCGATAGCCGCGAGTTGCCGTGGACCTGATGACACGCGAACGAGCAATTGCCGCAGCGGACACATTTGGCCATGTCCATCACGAGCAGGTTCACGCCGTCAACAACGCCTGTCTCGATCTCTTTCGTCGTCGCGCTGACGATGCGTGTGTCGCTCGGATGCGCGGGGACCGGCGTTTCATTTCCGGCGGAATTCCTGAGAAACGGCACGACGGTCGCGCTGAGTTCGCCGTCCTCGCGAAGGCGGCTCACTGCGACCTCCAGGACCTCGGCCCTGCCCCGAACGGTGGCCGTAAACCTCCATTTTGCGGGACCTTCAATGGCTTCCAGGCCGAGGCATGTGCCGGCCCCGAGGAAATCGAGCCCTACGGACTTGTCTGTCTCGATCAACAGGTCGGCGGCCTTTGGGTTGAACTCGACGCCGCTGACCCGCTGGATCCAGCCGTTGCGAACATAAACGACCCGATTGATCGGGTCACCCTCGGAAAAGAGCACATGGTCCTTTTCGTAAACGGCAAAGCGGGCCGAATCATCAAGCCGTCGGAGCACATCCGCCGGGATATCGGCCTTGGTAAAATCTCGCAGCTCATTCAGGGTGAGCGTTAGGCCGTACCCGCGATAGTTTCGGTCGAGGGCGCGGCCGAACTTTGGGAGTTTGCGGAGCAGCCTGATCGCCGGACGGGTGAATTCGAGGACAAGGGCCGCCCCGGCGTCGTTCGCGACCGAGACTGTGGCCGTCCGCCTCGTGCCCGAGAGAAGAGCCATCTCGCCGAACGAGTTTCCCGGCGGGATCTCACCGACCTTCTTCCGGTTCCCGTTCTGTTCAGTGATCGATGCCTCGAGCCGACCCGAAACGAGGACATAAAAGATGCTGCTTTCCCAAGTGTTTTCGCTGACGATCGTCTCGCCCGCCTCGAACTCGAGCAGTTTTACGTAGGGACCGACCTGCTTGCCGCGATAGCTGCGGCCAAAGAGGATAATGTCCATGTCGAGCTCGTTCTTAAACTCGCCGTTCGGCAGTTGTTCGACAAGCTCTGACACGATCTCAACGCTGCGAAACGCCTCGATTGTCTGCTCGTGGTTTTGGATCTCACGCGGCATCTGGACTGTTTACTGGAACGTAGGAAGTCTAACGCAAACGCGGCAAAATCGCGAAGAATGCGAGAAGTAGAAGAATAAGGACCCAACCTGCCAAAATGAGGCCACCGATGACCAGCAGGAGCCTTGTCCTGTTCTTTCTCTCCGGTGCGGCAGCGGCCGGCGCGGCAGGTGCGAGCGTTTCAGTAGCTATCGGACGTATGACCTCGGCCTTGACCGGCTGAAGAGGTTTAGCCGCGGCCGGCGGCGGCATCTCGCTCACAATAGGCTTGACCGTTTCTGTCACTTGCTCGGACGCCGCGGAAATGTTCAATCCCATCTCAGAGAGCATCTGATTGTACATCGTGTGGCCGACCTGCATCGTGCCGTCAAACTGCTGGAATTCAGTCGACTCTGCTCGCGTATGTCCTCTTCCACTAACGCGTGCCCGCACGCCGGACAGAACGCCTTGGTGACGCTCACCATCTCGCCGCATTTCTCGCATGGACGCTGGCTCATTCTTAATTCGGTTTGTGGCAGATAGTGCAGTCCTTGCCGATCGCGAAGCCCGGCGTCTTCCTGACCTCGGGCCGGAGCTTTGCGGCGGCGTCGTGACAGGTATTGCAATTGATGTGATAGGCAAGCTCGTTGTCGAGATCCTTTACGACCGATTTCCCGCCTTCTGTGTATGTAGCGGTCGGATTCGTCTTATCATCCGGGATGTTGTCTTTCTGAAAGTGGCAATATCGGCACTCATTGACCTTCTGTGACGAGGCCTTCCACGAATCAAACGTCAATGTTACTTCGCGCTCGGAAGTGAGTAGAGGCGGTTTCAGTACCGCCTTTGGCTGATCTGTATGGTGACACTCAACACACGCTACTACTGATTTGCCATCCGGACTATAGTTCTTGAACGCGTGGTTCTCGTGGTTGAATGGCGCTTCACCGTACTCCGACGCGCTGTCCTGGCACAAGGTAAACTCCTTGCGCATGGTCTTGTTACCTGCCGAAGCGATATTCGCCGGGGCCGTGTTGGCAACGGATTTCGTGTTCGACGCTGTGTTTGCGGCGGCGTTAGAGTTCGCCGGCTTGTTGGCGTCCGCATTCGCGGCCGGCGTCGGCGTCGGCACCGCGCCGGCGTGAGTCGTCGAACCGACACCTTCGCTTTTCATAAGAAGCGCAAGAACAATGAGGCCAAAGACACCTACAACCATCAATTTAGCCGCGTTTTTCATAGTGAATTGCACCTATTAGAACCCCTTAGCACAAGGAATGTCAATTTTTCTCAAGGAACCGAGATGCGATGATTGAGACGACTCAGCGAGGCAGAATGGTTGTATCCGATCGCGTGCTTCCCGCGCAGCATGTCAAAGTCGGAACCTTTGTGACAGCACACAACTCGACAAATTCTCAGTAGGACAGGAGTCAGATCTCGATCATTCTTCTCTATCCAGCAGCCGGTACGGAAATCCCGCACAAGAATCGCAATATCGCGTCACTAAAGACGGCGTTGTAGTCAAGGCGAAGCTCGACGGTTCGTGGTAGTCGTGGCGGGAGGTGATTTTGCCGTCGCGGTCGGTGTTGATGCGCGGGGATCCGAGGTGGTCGGTGGTCAGGTACGCGACCTTGGCGTCTTCGGCAGCGGCGACGATGGTCGAGTCTTCGCCGATGAGGATTCCGCCGGCGTCATAGACGAAAATGGTCGTCTCGTCCGTCGGCACTTACCAAACTGTCTCGACGAATTTCGAAGCCTGCATCCTAGGGTCATTTGTGATCAATTTCAGCTTTAAATGACTTGCATTCGACGCGATCAGTCTGTCGTGAAGTTCCGGAATGTCTGTGATTTGAAGAGCATTTTTCACGATCTCAAAACTCATCGGCGATTCGTGATAAGTTGGAAATTTCTTGAGGTGATTTTCCAATTCAGTAAGATTCAGCGAGATCCGCTGCCTTTGACTTAGATACAAGATCTCTGCAAGAACCATCGCGGGTATATGGATCGTCGTTTTACCTTGATCGGCGGATTCAAATATCGCTTTGACAGTCTGGCTCGATCTCCTGTTTTCCAGATGCAGGACCAGAGCCATCGTGTCCGTCACATACTCACCGGCGAGGGTAGAGCTGGTCATAATTCTCGAATTCCATTTCTAAATGCTGTATCTCGCTTTGCTCGAGATCAGAAAGCTCGTGTTCGATCTGGCCGCGACTCTCGCCTTCCTTGCGGGTCAAAAATTCGGCAAAATCTAACAATTCCTGCTTGCGATCGCGCGGCAATATCTTAAACTTTTCCAGCAAAACTTCTTCCGACGTCATAACCCCACCTCCAGCGAGATTTTACCACAGCCTTTTTCGAACAGATCTAAATGTTTGGAATTTGAACTTACACCAATACTGACCGCTGACTGCTGATCGCTGACCTCAGCCTGTTTCCCTGATGGATCTCTTCGCCGTAGGGGTGGTAGTCGTGGCGGGAGGTGACTTTGCCGTCGCGGTCGGTATTGATGCGCTGGCGACCGAGGTGGTCGGCGGTGAGGTATGCCACACGAGCGTCTTCCGCAGCGGCCACGACCGTCGAGTATTCGCCGATCAGCTTTCCGGCAGCGTCATAAACAAAGATCGTCGTCTCGCCGGGATTGCTACCTGGAGAACAGCCGATGCTCCGCTTGGGATCAAGGAATTTCACGCTGCCAACTGCGTCATCTGTCGGATCTTTTTCAATTCGGTTTCCTCGGCGGCCTGGGCCGATTGGATGTCGCATCGCATCTGCAGATTCAGCCAGAATCCCGGCGAGGTCCCAAAATACTTGGCTAGGCGCAAGGCCGTGCTCGGCGTAACGCCGCGCTTGCCTGCCACGATCTCGTTGACACGCTGAAACGGCACACGGATCGCCGCAGCCAGGGCCTTCTGCGTGATGCCCATCGGCATTAGAAAATCCTCAAGCAATACCTCGCCAGGATGCGTTGCTCGCCTGTTTGTCGGCACTCTGATCATAACCACTTCCTCGCTCGTCTAGTGATAATCGACGATCTCTACGTTGCTCGCATCGCCCGCATTCCACTCGAAGCAAATGCGATATTGGTCGTTGATGCGAATGCTGTGCTGCCCCGTTCGGTCACCCTTAAGGGCTTCGAGCCGGTTTCCGGGCGGCACTCTGAGGTCGCTGATCTCAACAGCCGCGTCGATCTGGTCGAGTTTTCTGAACGCGATCCGCCAGAGTTCCCGCGGCAGCTTCTTCCTCGCGTCCCCCGAGTTTAGGCCATTGAATATATCGGCGGTCGCCTTATCCGCAAAGGACTCGATCATCGAGCACATGATAGCACGGATGCTATGCTACTGCGAAACCGTGTCGAGTGAGATCGGCGGTTCCGGGGGATTACGACGGTGACGGTCGGGATGACATTGCCGTGTGGCGGCCGACGGACGGGACCTGGTATGTCCGCCGGTCGATCGATGCCGGTTTTACGATCCTGCCTTGGGGTCAGAACGGTGACAGGCCCACGCCTTATGCTTATGGGAATTGAACTGAACGGATCGCGGCGTCGGAGAGGCGGGCTGCTGGTATCGCTGGGTCAGGCTCTTCGATTGCCGTTGCCTTCAGGCAACGGTGAGGTATGCAAAAGGATCTCGGGCTTTAGCCCAACTCGCGGCTGGGCTAAAGCCCGACGTATGTTGATGCCCTAACCGTCGGCTAAAGCCAACGGCAATAACCAAGAGCCCGCACTCCATGATGCGCGGGAGCCGAGGTGGTCGGCGGTGAGGTATGCTACACGCGCGTCTTCGGAAGCGGCCACGACCGTCGAGTATTCGCCGATCAGCTTGCCCGCGGCGTCACAGTCGAAGTAACTGGCGATTCGGATCGGATTTGCGTTATTCAACCAAGTATCTACTCAAGCGCTGTAGTAATCGCCTATGGCGGCCAGAAGAGATGTAACCGATGGAACCAACGATCTTGTTCTGGGGAACGACGGTCAGGAAGCCCAGACGGATCAAGGACGCCCCCAACAGTCCGCTTTCCTCAAAATCATCATCATTCTGCGAAACGATCTCGTCAAAGCCTTGTACTTCGTGCCGCAACTGACTGCTTACGCCGCAGACCAGGACGTCGTTGAACGGGGGCAATTCCCGCAGGAATATGACCGGGCGATTCTTGACGGCGCCGTCCGCTTGCGGCATCGTGACGATAACGACATCACCTTCCTTCATAGGCGGGGTTCGCTTTTTTTATAAGGCCGAGTGAGTATTCGGGTTCGTCGTCACCAAAGGCCCTCTCCAGATTGGTCAGAGAGAAATGCGTTACTTCATCGTCATTTTCAACGTCCATCTGAATCACGCTCACGACGAGTTTCGCATTCGGCTCAAGCTCATACGGCTCGTTAAGCAAAATGTGCTTTCCGTCAAAATGTGCGGGTAAATTAACAACTTCCATAGCGTCTTGGCCTCGATGCTATTTTACTAGCACACCCGCTTAAATCAAAGCATTTCAGACGCAACCGGGGGGCCCGCGGCGTCATAGACAAAGATCGTCGTCTCACCGGGGTCGTTCCCTAACGGGGGAACGTACTTCTTCACCCGCTTGCCGTCGCCGTCGTACCAGTACTCGCCCAGCAACCCGTTAGGATTCGAGGCCTTTACCTGTTTGTTCTCTCCGTCATAAGACGTAGTTCCGCCCGTTCGCGTCCGTAAGAGGCGTATTCGCCGTCGGGTCATGTGCGTTGGGGATTTGAACAGCCTGTTAAAAGCCAAAAATAACCTCTGCCGCGACTTGGGTTAAAGTCGATTCGAAAAGTTAGAATTGTACCTGAACATTGATTTTTGACCTTCTTTGCCTGCTTCCGACTCAACGGATCGCCAACATCGATCGCCCACTCATTATCAAAATATGCCCGATTCACGTCGGCGAGAATAAACTCAAATTCATCGAACGAGATTCGGGCGTCAAAATCGCCTAGGCCGGCAAGGCTGGCCGGAATTACAACCCTTCCTTGGGTAACCTCCAAGGATTGCAATACTTCCTTCGATGCTTTCGACAGGATATCGATCTTCACTTTCTCGACGGTGAGCGGCTTTCCGCCGTTCCTAAAGACCAAGGTTAGGCTATCGCATTGCGCGTGAAGGTCTGTCGAGAACGCGAAGAGTCCCACCGTGGCTGCAAGAATTCCATTTCTGAATGTTCGTTTCATCGTCTTTTCCGCCCAGCATTGATAAAGCCTTTGAGAGACATCGTTCCGATTATTCCGTTCCCATTGTAGAAGTTTACTTTTTGTCCGCCAGGGTTGTCCCTAGACTGTCCCATATAGTTGATCGTGGAACTGCCCGCGCCCACTTGAAGATGGTAACCAAGGCGAGTTGGAGTATTGGCTGCGTTGTTTATATCCTCTGGCGAAGGTTGTTGATTAAATTTCTTTACCGTCGCCGAAGCTGACCCTGGAGCGACCGTCTTTGTGCCTCCCGGGTGCACATGATAGGTAGTTTCCAAAAGCGAACTTGATGCACTCTTCATTTGGTCAGGGTTCGCTGCCTTGGACTTATCGATTGAAGCTCCTCCGCCTTCGCCCGGCGTCCCGACCGGTCCCGGTAAAGCTGGAACAGCTAGTTGACCATCCTGCGTCTTGATCACCTGTCCGCCGGTTTCCCGGAATCCACCGAGATCCTTGGCTTGCTTAACAGCATCGACTCCGATTACGGTTCTCACGTTTTCGTCAGGTAGCTCCAATTCCGAGCTAATTGCCGAGTGTAAAGTCGGTTGTTTTGCTTTCTCATTCTCCCGAATAGTTTCTTGCTCCGCCCCGCTCACGACAAAATACAGTTTCGTGTCCTTGTCGCCATCGGTTCCAATTCGAACTCCGTTTTCGTCTACATAATCTCCCGGAATCATTCCGGTCAGGATCAGCATATTTGTAAGGATTATTGTAAGCATAAGAATATCGATTCCAGCTTTGTGGTCGGGCCGGATTGGCACTAGCGCCTAAAGGGTCTGTTGAACTGAATCGTCCCAATGAACTTCCAAAATACCGAGCCTGTGCGAAGTCCAAGCTAGACTCTTGATCCCGTTCATAGCCGGTAAATTGCTTCCTGACCGAGTCCGGCGTGTACTCGGCGTGCGAGGTGCGCGTGACGGTAACGATCTCTTCGCCGTAGGGGTGGTAGTCGTGGCGGGAGGTGACTTTGCCGTCGCGGTCGGTATTGATGCGCGGGGAGCCGAGGTGGTCGGCGGTCAGGTATGCTACACGAGCGTCTTCGGCATCGGCGACGATGGTCGAGCACTCAGCCACTAACTTAATAGACGCACCGTACACAAAAGCGGTTGTTTCGCCCGTCGACGGCGCGAATTTTTTTACCCTGCTTCTGATCACATAATGCGAGATGTTCATTTCCACGATATTTTATGCAATAATATCGGCGATGAGCATAGTCGAGATCGAAACTGAGATAAAGAAGCTTCCCGCCGAAAAGGTCAGTGAGTTGGTCGATTGGCTCGGCAAATATCACGCCGAGATCTGGGAAAAGCGGATCGCGGCTGATCTTGACGCGGGGCGGCTCGATTCCGTGTTGGCTGAGATCGACGTTGAGATCGAGGCCGGACTTGCACAGCCGCTATGAAGCATTTCGCGATCCCTCGATTTTGGAAATGCTATCGCGAACTTCCGCCAAAAATCCAAAAACTTGCCGACAAGAATTACGCTTTGTTAAAGTCTGATCCGGCACATCCATCGCTTCATTTCAAGAAGATAGGCACCAATAAACAACTCTGGTCCGTGCGCGTCGGCATCGGCTATCGTGCCCTCGGCGTCGAAAAACCCGAGGGCATCTACTGGTTCTGGATCGGCGGCCATGCCGAATACGACCGCCTAATTGGCTAAGAACGGACAAAGACCGTCGTCTCGCCGGGGTCGTTCCCTAACGAGGGAACGTACTTCTTCACACGCTTGCGGTCGCCGTCCCAGCAAATCTGAACACCGGCATGTGTTGTCATTCCTATTTTCGCCTTCGGATACGTTTGTAAACTTGTTTTCGGTCATCGACCATCACGATCTCAACGACTTTGTCTTTGTCGTCGATCGTGTAAATTATCCGGAGGTTGCCGACGCGAAGTTTATAAGCTTCAATGCCAGTCAGTTTCTCGGCCCCAAAGACGCGCGGGTTGGCTTCGAACTGGCGAATGTGATCGATCACCTTGTCATAGGTCTTCGCGGCGAGGCCGTCCAGTTCCTTTACGGCCGAGCGTGAAATGACGACCCTGTAACCGGTCATTTGTTTTTAGCTCGTTTCGAGAGGTATTCGTCCAGCGAGATCTTGGGCTCGTTTTTTCTTTTCTCAATGACCGCCGCATAACGAATATCCTCTGCAAGCCGCTTGTCCTTCATCAGCCTGCCCAGGAACAGTTCACGCTCTCCGGGCTTCATCGCTTGATAGGCCGTCCAAAATATTTCTGCCGTTGCCTGTTGCTGGGTCATACCAACGAATTATATCACCGCGTTCCCTGAAAGCTAATGTTGTGTCGTCTCGCCGGGTTGTTCTGTGATGGCGGAACGTACTTCTTGACCTGCTTGCCGTCTCCGTCGTACCAGTATCCGCCCAGCAGCCCACCGCCGTTCGAGGCCTTCACCTGCTTGTTCTCTCCGTCGTACACGTAGCTCTGGCCGTTAGCGTCCGTTAGCGTATTGCCCGCCGCATCATAAGTCCAGCCGGTTGAGGCCGTCGACAACGTATTGCTTGTCTCGCGGAATATTGCCAAACTGGGCACGAAACTCGGCAAAGAACTTCGCTCGATCGAATCTAAAACCGGTAAACGCGGGCATGAGGAGAGGTTACGCCCGCGCTTCTCTTTATTGGTTTCCGCAGTCAAATGCTCTGTCGGGCCGGGCTTTGCCGAATGGTGCCGCGAGAACGACTACGAGCGTCTTCGGCATCGGCGACGACTGGTCGAGTATTCGGCGATCAACTTGCCCGCCGCGTCATAGACAAAGATCGTCGTCTCGCCAGGGTTGTGTCCTGTGAGGGCGAAACGTACTTCTTCACACGCTTGCCGTCCCGGTCGTACCAGTACTCGCCCAACAGCCCGCCGCCGTTCGAGGCCTTTACCTGTTTGTTCTTGCCGTCGTAAATATAGCTCTGCCCGCCTCTCAACTGTTCGTTATTCACATTGTTCACTTTATACGTCCAACCGCTTGACGTGTTCCGGTTCGCTGAGGTGCTGATCGTCGGATCCGTCATCGCAGGATTGGAGGAAAAAGCCCGCAGAGAATCGCGGTGCCGGTTCCCCGCCGATTTCCGTCGATTTCTGTAATTAGTTTCCAATGCCTAAGATAAGAACCTTGAAATCACTTTTCACCTTAATAAAGAAGAATTCGAATAGGTCTTGACGTATTGAGTAGACCTTTATGTCCTGACTAAAGTCGTATTCGGGATAACCACTTTGAGTCCTTACTGAAGTGTTTTGCGGGTGAAGTCTGCTAAGATTGTTTTGGTAAACGTCGCCAAATGGATTAGAGGGCAAACGCTTCCGGTAGAGAGTCGTGACTTGTTCATAGTCGTTAATAAATCGTTGCAAATCTTTCTGCGTTTTCACCACGGGTCCATCATCACTGACATCTTGCAGTAGGGTTTTCAGGTATTTCGACTTTTGTAACGCTCTTTCAATTTCTGTAGGTAACGCCAATTCAGGTTTTGAATCTCGTCTAAGATTTAGGTCGTAAACAGCCTTAAGATAGTAGAGGTTCATCAATGCATTGTACGCCCGTCGTAGGGAGGCATCGCTTGACTTCTTAACGAGGTTATCGTCAAAGTTGACGCTCGCGAAAAAGTTTGCAAATCGCATTCGCCGAATGGAATCTGCAACAGAAAACTTATTGAAGGCGACACCGAAATCCAAAGTTCTTCTAAAAAGTTGCACGAAATCATCGGCGGCCTTTCTAATCTCCACGGAATCTTGTGGTGTGGGTTTGTCTTTCTTCATGCTTATTTTGTTTGAATCTTCTCCCTGCGCGTTAAGAATAGAGTAGGTCGCGAAGGACAAAATAATTAGGCCAATAAAAATCACTCTTAGGTATAGCATAGGTGTTTCCTTATTGTTTTTTCGGCTTTATTGGAATCAATGCTGGAGTAGGTCCGTAGCGGTTAACGTGTCGCTTATAGTGTGACGAACTTCCGTCATCTGCCCTAATATCGGAGTTTTCACGGGTTCTATGGTCAAATCCAAGTATTCTCCGATAATCCACATCAACTTCGATGCCGGTGCCTTTCGGGATCAATGATGCCTGGCCATTCGGCTGTCCTAGGAGTCCCTGTTCACGATTGCTATCAGAATACTCGTCATGTCCAGTCCCGCCGATAGCATGTGGAAATGCCTTTTTAATAGCCTTTACCGACGTATCATTGTTCCTTAAATCGCCCTGAATGCGATATTCATCATCTGATGTATCCCCGTTGATCGTATGTATTGATGCCACGTCGCCAATAACTCCTCGTTTTTCCAACATGCTTGTTGTGCCAACAAAGGTAGTGAGTTGGCTCTGACTCAATAAGTTTGCACTCGGGGTTGCTTCGTCTAACAGCCCTGGACTATTGGCAACCGCAGCTGATTGATTCCATAGGGATTCTGCTGTAACTGTGCCGTCTTTTAGTTGTTCGGCGTAGTTTTTTTCTACATAGGTTTTGAACAGTCGTTGCTGTTCTTCACTTAGCTTGTCCCAAGTTTCCACCAACACTGGCTCAAGCCCATCGGGATCGACGAATGCCAATGGATTATTCAGAGCATAGGAATAACGATTCAAGGTTTGCGGATTTTCTGCTCTAAGACTGCCCAGGGTTGGATCGACGGAATTAAACCGGCCCAGGCCCTTTGCATAATACCGCGCCTGTGCAAAGTCTAATTCTGTTTCCGCGTCACGTTCATAGCCGGTGAACTGCTTCCTCACCGAGTCCGGCGTGTATTCGTCGTGAGAGGTGCGTTGTGGCGGTGATGATCTCTTCGCCGTAGGGGTGGTAGTCGTGGCGGGAGGTGACGATGCCGTCGCGGTCGGTATTGATGCGCGGGCGAACCGAGGTGGTCGGTGGTGAGGTAGGCTACTTTCGCGTCCTCGGACGACTCGACGACGGTGGAATACTCTGCCACCAATTTACCTGCTGCATCGTAAATAAACACCGTGACCTCGCCTGTATCGGGAACGATCTTTTTTACGCGTTTGCCGTCGCCGTCGTAGAAATACTCTCCGAGCGTTGCATTTGACGAGTTCTTGACCTTGACCTGCTTATTCTCCGCATCATAGGTGAACGTACGTCCCTCAGCGTCGGCAGTCGTATTGCCCGAGCTGTCGTATGACCAGCCGCTCGAAGTCAGCCGGTTATTCGATGTGCTGATCGTCGGATTGCAAATGGCCTCGGTGCAGCTTGATGCCGGAACCGTTGTCGCTCCGCCGGTGAAATCAAATCTGCGGTTGCCGTAGCGGTCAAAGGTGTAGGTCTGCTTCCACGACTGTGTTTGCGATCCGCCGTTTGGCGTAATTAGCTCGGTCGCGTCTTTGATCCGATTGAGACTGTCGTATGTGTAGTTCTGCACAGCCGAAAACCTGGTGCTCGCCCCGACCGTCGGCACGGTGATCGTCTGCGAGAGCAAATTCCCATTATTCGCCGTCGTGCCGTAACCGTATTCGAGCCGTAGCAGGTCGTAAGCCGCCGTGGACGAAGGCCCTGTGCCGAGCCTGATCTCAACGGGCTGCAGCCGGAAATTGAAAAGTGTCGATTCGTAACGGTTGTTGCCCAACTGCATCGAGGTCACGGCTCCGGCAGCATTGTAAACGAAATTGAATGCGTAGTCGCTCTATTTGAGTCGAATACTCTGCGGCAAGTTGCCCCGCCGCGCGCTTACGATCTCCGGTCGAAACTTCTTGACTTTTGGCACTGAATGTGCTACGGTCTTGCAAGTATGCAACGAGACTTTGAGAAACAGAGATTTTTTTTCAAAAGTAGCGGGACAGGGTGAAAATGGTGCCGTAAACGTATTGTGTACAACAGTTAGCCTGTCCCACAGGGCAGTGGGACAATGCGGGACATGGCGGGACGTTTTAACTCTGCCGTAAGCGGCTGTAAATGGCATCTTGTGCCACGACTTAGATCTTTGACAATACGCCGCCCGGCCTTTTCGGGGCCGACGAAAAAGACGGAAAAGTTTTTTTTCAAAAGTGGCGGGACAGGCCAAAAAAATGATCGTAAGCTGCCTGATCACAACAGTTAGACTGTCCCACAGGGCAGTGGGACAGTGCGGGACATTTGAGAACGCGATCGTCTCGGAGTTAGCGGAGGTCAACTGCCGGGGAGCATGTCGAAGCCGGAGCCTTTGTGACATCGGGCGCAGCTTGAGAAGTTCATCGGGTCGTTGCCTGAGAATGCGCGCGAGCCGTTGTGGCAGGTGGCGCAGCTGTTGGGGGCGTTGTTGTGCTGCTGGGCTACGATGGCGGTCACCTGGTTGCCCTGGCGTCCGGGCCTGACGGAGTGGCAATCGCCGCAGCCAACACTGTTGTGGTCACCGTGAGTGAAAACGGCACGGAAAACATATCGCGACTGCGGCGTTCGGCTATAGGGAGCAAGCTCGTGGCAGACATTGCACGTGCCGATCTTGCTCTCGGGACGTGTGGCACGAGAAGCAGTTATTGTGGGCCTGGATGCCGACGGGGATCGTCTTGCCCGCACCGGCCGGGGAATGACAATGAGCACAACCCGCCGCCGGGCGCCCTTCTCCGTTGTCATGGGCCGTGTGGTCAAACTTCATGTTAAAGCCCTCGCGGAATTTGACCGGAAAGGCCTTGACGGTCGGCGGGGCGGCGTCGAGCTTGTCGTGGCAGATCGCGCACATCGCGCGTTCGGGGCTGATGAACTGATTGAGGTGACAGCCGACGCATGAATCGTGACCGGCGAATTCCAGCTCGCGCTGCTTCGTTTCACGGCGGTGACACGAAACGCATTCGAACTGCTTATGCTCCTCGACCTTGTGCGAGAACTTATCGAATGCCGACTCGGAGACGCGAGCCGCGGGCGGATCGGGCGTTTCGGCGGAGGTCAGCGTCGGCGGCGTTCGCGCGGACTGCTGCAGGCAGCCGGCCGCGAAGAGCGCGACCGATGCAGCCACGAGCGTTGCCTTGACGGTGATTGATAGACGCACGTTCTCGTTAGTTAGCGGGCCTTGTGGCTCGCCGGTATCGGAAATCGGCCTACAGCCGGAGCGTGGCAATAGATGCACTGGAACGCGGGCTGCTTTGCCGCAATGCTCGCCTCGCGTTTGCCTACCTCCTCGGCGAGGTTCTTGCCGTGACACGAACTGGTGCTGCACGTCTGGAATGGCACGTCCGCGTCCTTCATCTTTCGCACGTCCGCATTCTGCGTGATCCGGACGTGGCAGACGGTGCAGTCCTTGTTCGCGTGGTTCTTATCCGCATGGTTGAATTTGAGCGAATATCGCGCAGTAACGGGCGAGTCCATATGAGGGGCCGCGAGCCCGTGACAGCCCGCACAATCGGTGCGCGTCGGCTTTACTCCCTGATAATGACACGAGAAACACGCCGCGTGCGAATCGGGATTGTCCTTAAAGAACTCGGGTTTTGGCGTAAACGTCTCGGTCGCAGCATCAGCCAGCGGCTGCATCGCGGCCGGCTCGGCGAGGCGAGGTCTTAGGCAATGCGGCGGGCGTCTTGTGGCAGATCGCGCAGTTATTGAACTCAGGCAGATCGTCAGCCATAAAGCTCGCCTTCACAAAGTGACCGGCGGCGTAATCTGTTTTCTGCTGCAGTCGCGCGATCAGATTCTGATGAACGTCGTGCGGAAAAATCGTGTTGAACTCCTCGGAGCGCGAGCGGACCGGGAACGGGAACCTAGCGACGCCCCGCGGCCCCGGCGTGACGTGACAGCCCGCGGAAAACGCCGGACGATTGCCGACCAGCACGCTCCTCAGGCTGTGACAGTTAAAGCACGCGGCATGACCGGGAAAGTCGGCGACATCCGGGTACTTTCGCGCCGTTGGCCAGTTCGCCGTCGGGATCTTATGACATGATGCACACGCCGTTTGCTTGTGCTTTGGCGTGCTGTGAGAAAAGGCGTCCTTCCGCTGTGCCGAGGACGGACTGAGCAAGCCCGTCGCCAAGGTAATGGCGGCGATCGTAAGCAATGTTGTTCTTGCTACGCCTTTCACTTATCAGGACAACTCTCCGTGCCGCACACCTTCAGATCTCGGACGAACACTTCGCAGTTCTTGACAGGCTTATTCCCTTCGGGCAATGCAAGTCTCAGGCTCGCCGGTTTCTCGGTCCCGATCTCGACCTCGCACGCCCAGAGGTAGCTCTTAGTTCCGAATTCGATCGGCAGTATATTCGAGACCAAAAAGGTCTCGGTCTTCTTCCCCGCCGCCGGACTGACCGGAATATCGATAAAGATCGCACGGATCGTGACGCTGTCGGTCATCGACGATTGCAGAGGCGTCAGGCCACCGAGCAGAGTCTCGGTCAGCTTTCGACGTTCAAGATAATAACCGCTCGACAGAATGGGCGGAAGACTCGTCGTTATCCAGTCTCTCGCGACACCAGTAAAGCCCTTGTACTGCGTCATTCCTTTCTGGTAGGCAGCCTTGAACTCCGGCACCTTATCGACTTCTTCGGCCTTAACGGCACGACAGTAGGGCGATTCACAATTCTCAGCCTTCAGCCAACAGATGAATTGCGGGCTTGCCTTTGCATCGGAGTAAAAACAATCTCGCGATTTTATCTCGGCCGCACGAAGGCGATCGATCAGGGGCTGGTTAGCCTTGAGGCCGCCTTTAAAGAGGTAAAAGCGCTTGCGCGAAAACTTCTCCTGTTTGCCGTCGATCTTTAAACGGCCCGAGAGCTCGAGCGAGCCCACATTCTGGGCTTGAATGGTCACAACGCCGACACACGCAAGTAGAACAGCGAGCAATTTGCCGCGAAATTTGAACATTGACTAATCCAGGAACGGACGGGCCGGAAACTTGAGGAAAGGCAGCCGAACGCCGCGAACGAAGAACTTGTCAGACCTTATCGCATCCGGCGGGGCGAACAGATTGGCCCCACCCGCAGCGATCAGATCGTCCTGATCGATCCCGTCGCCGCTGACGCCGATCGCACCCACCAGCGTCGCCCCTCGATAGAGCGGAATGCCGCCGGCAAAGATCTGGAGGCCGTTCTTCAACTCCGGAACCGCAGTGCATGGGCACGGTGCGGGCAGCATCGCCCGTTTCGTATAAGCAGCGCCGCGGCACATCGGCGGAGGTAAGGTCGTCAACGCGGTGAAAACGAGGTCGAGCTGCAAGCCGCTGTTAAAAGGGCTCCAGTCAGCTAACAGCGAGCTGAATGGCCCGGCCGTGGTCCCATTTATGCCATCCGGGAAGAGCGGTCGATGCAAGAATCCAAGTCCCCGGTCACTGAAAGCGACCGAGCCATTCAGTCCCAAACCGTCGGCACTCGCACGCGTTACATACGAGCCGAAGCCTGCTGCTGTTAGCTTCGCTCCAGCATCGTTTCTAGCAAAGAAGCCGGACGAACGCGCTTTCTGAACTGAAACGTCCAGCCCAAAGACCGGCGCATCCGGCTGCCTGAATATCCCAAGGACCTTGCCGTCGACGTCAGTCACCGCAATAGTAACCCGAGCGTTGCTCCCGATTGGCTGACGGATCGCGCCACGCGTTCGATTCGCGTAATCCGCGGCCGCCCCGAGGATCTGAGTCACCTCGGCGGCTGACAGTGCAGTACCGGCCATTATCGGAAACCGCGAGCTGAACTGTCCATTTACGCCATTCAACACTGCAGGCACAAAATCGCTCGGCGCGGAAGGTAACACGGGAGCGGTCACAACGCCGGGAAGACTTCCGAACGGTATCGTAGTAACCACCGGTGCACTCGCAACGTTTGCGTACGCCAGGCGTACGCCCTCGACCAAGATATTGTCCGCCCTGATAAGCGCCGGAGCCTCAAAGCCGCGGGTTCCTGCGACCGCGATGATCTCTTCGTCGGGCTGGTCACTGTCCGTAGGAACGCGATCGACAGTGTATGTGCCGTCGCCCTCGACGCCGATCCCGCCAACCGCAACGCCGTTCTTGTACAAGGGCAGGCCTCCCGCATCGCCTGAAAGCCCCAGAGGAAGCCCGGCTATCGCTACGTCGGAGCACGGAAGCGTTGAGAACTGCACACCGTACAGCGGTCCGCCCGGGCGATTATCGATGCCCGGTGGAAAATGTTCCTGAATGATGAACGAGGCGGTACGCGTAGTGAAGCCATTGCCACCCGAAGATAATATCGCTGCGGTACCCGCCTTTGAATGTGAGGCCGCCGCCGCCGGAACACTGATATTCTCAAGGCCTTGGCCCGCACGTCCGACGCTGCGAATGAGGGTGTTTGCGGGGGCACCCGTCATCGCGAATGCTCCCAGAAGGTTGCCTTCTTGATCGGTGATCGAGACAGTTACCGGTCGGTTAAGAGAGGCCGCTGTGGAGACGGCTTGGGAAATAATAAGTTGGACGTCGGCAACAGTGAGACTCTGAGAAAACGCAGCACCAGCAGAAAATAGGGGTATCACGAACCCAGCTAAAAACGCGCTGATTGTCAGGCGCCGCAAGTCTTTCATGATGCGTAGGAATATGTTACAAACCGGGCAAATAGTCAAGTGGGGCAGTGGCGACTGCCGCACTTGACATGCCTTAATTAATACGGACCGTCGTCATACCCGTAGGAATCTAAACCGTCACTGTCGGCGGTCTCGCTTCCATCTTCCTCGTCCTTGAGATCAAGCTCGATCGGATCGAGGCCTACAACGACCAACCCTGCGCCACACTCATCGCAAGCGACATGGTCGCCCTGCTCTGATTCTGCATCGACAAAAACCTCTTCGGTACACTCAGGACAAACAGTTGTCGGCATGATATGAGTTCCCTCTGGATCCAACCCGGATTTCTAACAAATCTATCTTGAACCCGAGCACTTTGGCAAGACTGGTGATCTAATTTTCGCAATTCACATGGCAACGATGCCATCATCTTATAATGATCCGGACGTAATGTTAAAAAATGTCTAGACTTTGTAAACATCATTGATATACAATCATTTCGTGGACTCTCACACGCCACGCGCTTTTCTCTTTTCCAACTTCTGCGATCTCAACGCAGTGATTCTGCTCCCGATTCCGCTCTATGGACTCGAAGATTGGCTTGATCATTCAGCTAGCTGGCGTATCTCTTATTACGCTACTGACGCTTTTTCTTAGGCGCTCCATCAATGTCGCTGCTCTGCGCCATTGGACGAATGCGTGGCTCTTCTTGTCTTTCGCACTTTTCTGTCTCCGGCTGGCGTTTAGTTATGAGGACTATTCCACTCAGCTTTTCAGTTTCTATTTTCTAACCGAATACATCTTTGGATTTCTGCTGATCGCGGGCTGTCGCAGTCTGAATGATGAGTGGGAGATGAAGATACGGCAGGAGTTGCTCTTGCTGCCGTTCATCTTGGTCGCCTTTGGGCTGCCGTTCCTGGGTGACGATTTCAATCTGGTCTTCAATGTCCATTCGTTGATCCTCGCCGGTTTTTTTGCGATCGCATTTGTCTCGCTGTTGCGGATCAGGATGCGCACGTTCGGGTGGAGGGTGATGCTCGTTGCATTGGCGTTGCTGACCGTAGATTTTCTTCAATATTTTGTGGTTTTTTCGGCTCGGCAGTATATGGTGATCGACTTTGATTACCTGCAGTACAACTCGGTGATCGATCTTGTGCTGCAGATACTGCTAGGCTTTGGAATGGTCATCGTCCTGCTTGAGCAAGTCCTCACCGACGCCAAGACCGCTAACGAAAAGCTGCAAAAGGCCCACGAGAAGCTAGAGGAGCTCGCCCACATCGACCCACTTACGACGGCCCTCAACCGCCATGCATTTCACGGCTATCTAAAACGGAAGGGCAATGACACCGTATCGGGCTGTGTCGGGTTCTTTGACGTCGACGACCTCAAGATGGTGAACGACGCTTACGGGCATGCCGTTGGCGACATTGTAATTCGCACTGTCGTGCGGGCGATCCGCGAGGTGATACGTGCCGAAGACCTCATTTTCCGCTGGGGCGGCGATGAGTTCTTTGTAATTATGATCAGCCTTGACGCGGCGTCCGCCGGTCAGCGGATGAAACGTATCGAAACATTACTGACGGATGTGCGCATCGAGGGCGTGAACCGTTCGTTCAACATCGGCGTCTCGCACGCATTTGCCGATTTTGACGGACTCGCTGATCTCGAGTCGGCGATCGCGAGGGCCGACGAGGGAATGTACCGGCAGAAGCAGATCCGCAAAGGCTATATCATTGACGACGCAGATTTTCACCTTGAGGGTCTCGGTGAGCCGCTTGCGGTGCTCGAGCAAAACCGGCGATAGCGAAACGAGCGCCTCGGCGCTCTCTACAAATTATCCCTAAAGAATGCCGTCACGATGGCCCAAGCATCGCTGGCGGCTGTTGCGTTATAGACCTCGGGCCGCGTGTCGTTAAAGAACGCATGGTCGGCGTCATATTTTAACGAGCGAATGGGCAACTCAAACCGCTCGGCCGCGTCCTCGAGCGCGGCGACCTTTTCCGGCGTGATCCAGCCGTCGCGCGTGCCGGAGACAAAGATCGTTGGCACGGTTAGCTTTTGCAGCACGTCATCGTCGGGAATATCGCCATAGAACGGTGCCGCCGCGCTGATGCCTTCGAGCTCACAGGCGGCCCTGAGAGCGAACGTGCCGCCCATGCAGTAACCGGTTATCCCAAAATGCGAAATATCGAGGCTCAACCTCGCGGCGTCGATCGCGTTCCCGATCGTGTCGAGCCCATCCACGATCGCAAGGCCGTGCATCATCTCGGACGCCTCGGTCGGATCCGTCGCAATTCGTCCGCGATAGAGGTCCGGAGCCACGGCGATAAACCCCTCCGCAGCATAGCGGTTGGCGATGTCCCTAATGTGATCATTGAGGCCCCACCATTCCTGAATGACGAGAACTGCTTTATCGCCGCCCCCGTCAGGCATCGCCACATAGGCCGTTGTCGGCCCGTTAGCGGTCTCAAATGAAAGTGTCTCTGTTTTCATGCAGAGATTATACAATACGCGGGCGGGCAAGGGTGCCCGCGTTCCGACGCGCCCTTAGAAGAACCTCACCGTGTATGTAAATCGCACCCCCCGGCCGATCTCGGGCGAGATGTCCTTAATGAAAGAGATGTGGTTGAAATAGAGCTTGTCGTTCAGGTTGTAGGCATTGACCGAAAGCACATGAGCCACGTGCTGCCGCGAGATAATATACGACGCTGTCACGTTTGCCGTGCCGTAACCGGCCGTCGGCGTCTCGTTGGCAAAGATGCGATCCTGACGCCCGACCATAACAAACTCCGGCCGAATCGTAAAACTATTACGATGAATATCGACACCGACACGGCCGCGAAGCGGCGCGATCCTGGGCAGCGGTCGCCCGTCATCGAGTTGGGCGTTGACATAGTCCAACCCAGCAAAGACGTTAACGTACTTGCCGGCGGTAACGTCGATGTTAAGTTCGGTTCCCGTAAATCGGCTGTCGCCCTGCCGGTATTCCGCGATCGGAAACCCGCTGCCGGGATCGGTCATGCCGGTCGGGGCGAGAAACACGAAATCGTTGAACGAATAGTAATAGTAATTCGCTTCGGCCCGCAGCCGCGGCGTCTGGTGTCGCGCCGACAGGTCGATGCCGTTGCTCACCTCGGGCCGCAGGTTCGCATTGCCGATCTCGAACGAAAGCGTCCCGTCGTGTGGCCCGTTATTGTATAGCTCCTCCAATGCCGGAGCTCGATAGCCGTGCGAGAAATTGGCCACGAACGCGCCGCCTTTCCACGTCGAGAACCTCGCACCGACAGCCCCTGAGAAACCTGTAAACGACCGGTCGGGCAGCGAAGTGCTCACGGGATCATAATTGTTGTGCTCTATGCGGCCCCCGAACTGCAGCGAAACGCGCTCATATTTGAGTTCCTCCAGCCCGAATACCGAGAACGAGTCCTGCCTGACGGGCCCGTCGATCAGCACCTCGTCGCCCACGGTCTGATAGTTGCGGCGATAACCGTCAAAGCCAAATCGGCCCATCAGAATTCCTTTCTTCTTCTGCTCAAACATGCCGCGATACGAGGTAACACGGTTCGTGAATGTCGTCCCGACCTCATCTTCCTCGAGTTCCTGATGCTGGTATCGGCTGACGTCAAAGGTGAACTTTGCCGAGGTAACGAAAGCGTCGAGATCGGTAAAACCGCCGGTGAATTTTAGATTATGCCGGTGCATTCGCAGACTTCGTTCCTCGGGATCAGCTTCGAAGATATCCAGCGGAATGCCGTACCGGTTGCGGTAGTAGGCATAATTGGTGCTAAAGAACGCCTTTCTGCCAAACGCGGCAAAACCGCCGTTCCCTGTCGTACTGCGCGTGAACGTATTCTGCACGGGACCAAAATCGCCGCCGGCCCGATAGTCGCCCGTCCGCTGCGTGCTGCCATTTCCCCAGAACATCCAGCTTTTGATCCCGTACTCGAGGCCGCCGCTTGCGGCCCCTTGTGAGTTGTTGGTGCCTCCGATACCCGAGAAATATCCGCGAAATCCGGGATGTGCTCCTTCGTCGTGTCCGCTGACGGCGTTTACCACGCCGCCGATGGCATTGCTGCCGTAGAGCAGCGTCGCGGGCCCTTTGACGATCTCGATACGCTCGACCGAAAGTGTATCGACAGGCTCAGAATGATCGCCCGATTGCGACCCCAGCGAGCCGACGCGGACGCCGTCAGTCGAAACCAGCACGCGGTCCCCATCAAAGCCGCGAATGACGGGACGGCTCGAACCGGCCCCGCCCGTGCGTTTTGCGACGCCTGACTCCTGTTCGAGCACTTCGCCCAGGCCGACTGCTGCGCGCGTTGCGATCTGGCTCGAGTTCAGCGTGCTGACCGATTCGATGGCCTCAAACGTGGACTGTTCCGCACCGCTTGCAGTGACCGTAACATTCTCCTTAAGGCCTGCGAACTGCATCCGAAAATCCGTGGTGATGACCCCGGGGCCGGCTGTCACCGTCTGCCGTGCGTCGTTAAAGCCTTCCTGATGGGCAATGAGTGTATATCGGCCCGGCGGCACGTTAGCGAACTCAAAACGGCCGCTCTTGTCGGTCTGTACCGTTAGTTTTAGCTCAACGATCTGTATCGAAACCTGGTGTAGAACGGTATCATCACTGCCGAGATACACGGTGCCGGTTATCTTGCTCTGCCCTTGGGCAAGACAAGCCAAACCGGCCGAGAATAAAACGATAAAAATAAGAAAGATCCTTTTCACTGTAACCTCCAAAAACCCTGAGCACTCTGGCCCGGGTCGACAGAAACGCTGCGTATGATACGCCGGAAACTGACACGTGGTTTGTCGCATGACGACAAAACCGAAACGTTCACCTGCGGTGTTCTACTTAAGCGAGTTGTGGAGGATGAAAGTGTGGATCGGGCGGCCGAGAAAGCCCTGAGGCCGTGTGAATCGGCGACGGTGGGCCGTCGGCGGCGGCGATCGGAGTGATATCGATGGAGGCGGCCGCAAGATTGGCCGTTGGGATCAGATCGTGGCCGATGTTCGGCACCTGTTGGTCGCGACGCCGGCTGTCGCTGCAGAGCACAAGCGATCGGCACGGATCGTCGCCGTGTTCGTCGGCCGCCGACACTGCTACGGCACCCGCGGTGGAGCTATTGATATGGACCATCGTGTGCGAGCCCCATTCGGCAAGCATAAAAAAGAGGAATGCCGACGCGACAATGCGTCGTACCAACACCCTTTTCGAGTCTGCGGCCCTAATTTCCACAGCCCCGATTATAGCCTGATCCGGTCTTTGTCCGCAAAGGCCGGTTTAGTTCGGCTCGAGGCATTTTTTAGGGTCCTGTTGCGCGAAAAACACCTCTTGTCGCGGTACATAACCCGAGATTGGTCGACGGTCCTGTGTGTTTGTCGTGCATGTTTCTCGACCAAGATCGACAAAGATAAATCCACCGCAGCCGCTTCCTCCGCGAGACGGGTTAGGTAAGGCCGTACAACTGTTTGACTTAGGGGGGGGGGCTGGTTTATGATTATGCGATTTTAGCCCACGAGCGATCGCAAGCAATTCCGACTGAGATCGTGTTAGTTAGCTCCCGTTGGACAGTGGGCAGTCCATCCGAGCACAAGATCCGGTCATAAGAAATTAGCCGTTACAAAGCATTGGTCGACGAGGCGACTTTATGCCGGGAAACTCCCCAAAAGTCTTATTGGATCTTGTCGGATCTTTCTACGAGATCGCTCAGGAAACTTCTTCCGACGGCTGGTCCGAGGCCTACTCAACCCTGGCCGAGCTTGTGAATTGTGGGTTTGGCTCGATAATCGTAATCCCTGACGGTACTCGGCCATTCGAATTTCTTGACCACACCCTTCCGCCCAGCGCGGCTGCACAATACACTGAGTATTACTATAAGGTAAGTCCGCTACGGCACCTTTTTTATGCTATCGAGCCCGGGCAGTCATTTACCCGCAGGGAAGAGATGCCAGACGACGAATTCACGCGTACCGAATTCTATAATGAATGGGCAAGAAAGTACGATTTCTTTAACTACCACTACGGACTGCTCTTCAGAAATCCTCACTCGTCAGCCGGCGTCATGTTAAGCAAACGAAGATCACGTCCCCACTTTACCGAAGATGAGCTGTACACGATCAACCTGGTAAAACCGCATCTCGGTCGTGCGTATGAGCTGCACTTGAGCCTGGCAAGGGACAAAGACAAAAGCGAGATGATCGAGTCGGCGATCGACCGCGTCCCGCGAAACGTCGTTCTGATAGACCTTGACGGACGTGTCGTTTTTGCTAACAACGGGGCGAAAGCGCTATTGAACAACAATGACGGCCTGACAATTGCCGCCAATCAGACGCTGCGGTGTTCGGTCCCAGCCGAGTGTAAGAAAGGGCGGGACCTACTCCGCTCGGCCATCGGCCCGATCGTTCTCGAAAAGCCAATGCGGGGCGGAACGCTTCAGGTTTCCAGACCATCCGGCCTTCGACAGTACAATGTCCTAGTATCTCCGTTCGCGGAGGACGGGCTCGTCCGGACCGAGGGAAGCAACCTGGCGATCGTTTTCATTTCGGACCCGGAGGAAAATGTCGAAACCGTTGAGGACGTGTTGGTCAATATATATGACCTCACGCCGACAGAAGCAAGGGTAGCGTCGCTATTGACCAACGGCAACGGTATCGATCATATCTGCGATCTGCTCAGGATCAAGCAGAACACTGTAAAGACCCACCTCAAACACATTTTCTCAAAGACCGAAACACGCCGGCAAAGCGAACTAATAAAACTTATCCTCAGGGGCCCGGCCACCATCAAGCAGAATCGCAAAAAATAAAACTTCGTCTCTCACCCGTTGGGGTGACGACACGGCATTTTTCGTGGGGTAACATCTGGTAGTTTTGATACAAATCCGACTACGTTGTATTGAAAACTGACTAGGTTTCGGCTCACCTTTTGAGCCCGGTTTCCCAGTCGGTTTTGCTAATACATTTTTGAGCGATAGTCGTTCGGAGTGCCTTATAACGGGCTCCGTACGATCGATGTTCCCCGCTCTTATCGGATCAATGCGTATCAGATTTTTGACACAGGTGAAAACGTAAAAAAACCCCGACTGGCATTTACGAGGTACCAGCCGGGGTTACGGTTCACCCTTTTGAAACGAAACGTCCCATAAAGTGAGACCGTGCAATCCGCATTTTAGGACATTCCGTTTCTCTTAACAAACAACAGCGGGAAAGTAACCACCGTTGTGCCGCATCCCCCGGTCAGGAAATCGAGCCCGATCATCCGGCACAACCTCATCTTTCCCGAACTGTGTGCCGACGCCAAAAGCACTCTCTCGACCCGGCGTCAGCACGAATTACATTGATCAAGTCGATCACAAGGAGAAAGAATCGGTATGTCAAAGATTTTCAGTTCGTATTCCAGGCTGTTCCGCGTAGCGCTTGCCGCGCTCGCGTTCGGAATGGTCCTCATGGCGTCCGCCGTATCGGCACAAACGACCGTTTACGACGCCGTTGAGAGCCCTCTCGCTTATAACTATCCCAGCCTCGGCTTCCAGGCGACGCAAACGGCGGAGTTCGGCGACTACGTCCATCTGGCGGGATCGGATCGTCTGGTACAGTCCGTAACGATCACGATGAGCAACTGGGCACTCGAGGCAACGCCGGCCAACGTGGCTTACTGCACGGCTAATCCCGGCGTATGTTCCCCAGCCGGATTTAATCATCCTTTTAAGCTGAGTTTTTATAATGTGGTCCCCGGGGCCCCACTCAATATCAAAGGTTCGTTGATCGGGAGTGTTACACAAACAAAATTGGTGCCCTGGCGGCCCGTTGCAGACCCAACATGTGCGACACCTACCGCATGGCGAGCGGCAGACACGCTCTGCTATAACGGCTTTGCTTTTGATCTCGTATTCGATCTGAGCAGCCTTTATGTCGTATTACCAAATGACGTGATCGTTGGGATCGCGTATAACACCCAAACTTGGGGAGCGGCCCCGATCGGGGTGGACGGCCCGTATAACTCCCTCAATGTTGCTCTCAGGCCCGGACCGGCGACGATAGGAACGGACGACAGCTCCGACCGTCTATTCTGGAATACGTCGACCGCAGGTTGGTACACTGATCGCGGTGCGGGCGGCGTCGGTATTTTTCGAGAGGACACGGCTTGGGGTCCGTCGTATGGCACCGTCCCCATCAAGATCACGGCCGATTCGCCGCCGACCCCGAACGTTGTAAATGTAGGAGCCGGTAGCCTGACCAGCACACCAAATTATACGCAGTGGTTCTGGTGGAATGACGAGACTGATGCAATCGACAACAGCCTCGGGTCATTTGTCACCGGCCCGGGGACGGCCCCGCTGGGAACCGGAAGCGCACAAACCAGTGTCACCGGCTCACAACGGCGAAATCTCGCAACGTATCAATTCGCGGGCACACCGTTGGCGAGCATCGGCACCTTGAAATACAGTACGTACAATCCGTCAGCCGGCAACGGCGGCAGCGCGAGCCGTGCGGGTTATCTGCAGTTCAACGCCGATTTTAACGGCACCGACACTGGCAGAGGCGCTTGCTGTTCCTTCCGAGCGATAACGGCACGGTCATTCAAGACACTTGGCAGGAATGGGACACGATCGGCAACGGCACGACGCTTTGGTCATTCCGGCCCGACATGGCCCGGAACGGCCACCCCGGAACAACTCCGAGAACATGGAACGACATTCTCGCGTCTTACCCCGGAGTTCGCATCCGTGTCACGGACTCGTGGCTCGGCATCCGCGTCGGCGAACCTTATCCTGACGGCTATACCGAGAACATCGACGCTTTCAAGTTTGGAACGTCAACGAATCTCACGCATTTCAACTTTGATCCGCTTCCGCCGATCACCTATGTTGACGACTCTTGGACCGGTGCTCCTTCGGGAAGCGACCCCGACGGCGCCGGCCCGGCGACCTCAATGGGTTACGACGGATTCTCGACCATCCAAGGCGGCATCGACGGCGTTGATGGCGGTGGGACGTTAATGTGGCCACCGGTACCTATAACGAGGACGTCGCGGTAAACAAGACCGTCATCCTCAACGGTGCCGGATCGACCGGCGTTAATGTTGTTGGACCGATCAGCGGCGCCGGGATCCACGATGGCCTATTATCGGCCAGCGGTGTAGTGATCGAGGGCTTCACGATCACCCGTGCTGGCAACAATACAACTGATTGGACATGGTGCTCTGAATTCCGGGCGCATCACGATCCAGGGACAAACGATTACCGGAGCTAATATCGCATGACAACTACATCACGGGTAACCGGACCGGTATAACATTAACAACAGTAACGGGCATTCGATCCACAACAACATCATCGACTATAACCGGACAGGAATGATCATCCGCAATCAGACCGACAGCCTGAATCTGTTGAGAATTATATAACCAATAACTGGACGATCGGCATCCTGTTCCTCGACGGGGCGGCAGCAGTAACGTCCGGTTCAGACTTGCACCGGCGCACGTTCATCAACAACCACATCAGCGGCAACTGGTTCGGCGAAATAGACAGGCAGGTTCGCGACTCCGTTCCGACCGGCGAACGATACCGGACCTTTCAGGGTAACTGGTATCGGGACCGCCACGCCGCACGATCCGCCGAGCGGTCGGAGCCGGGCTACGCGGCACAGATCCCGATCATCTACGGTGGTGCAGCTACCATCCGGGGGTCACACGCCAACCATCGCAAGGGCTCGAATCAGCCACTTCGACTACTCACCGTATCATCACTATCGGCGGTGACACGATCGCCGGGAACGTACCGGATTCCAGGGAGATTTCTCCGAGCCTGACCGTTACTGTCGGACGGAGCTCACGTGGTCCGCCAACGAGACGGCCAAGAGGCGATCGACCTGATCTCTCGCAGGCGGCGGAACACTTGAAGGTCCCGACCGGCCACCTATCCGGGCGACGTGAACGTAACGAGGCCGATCCACGTCAAGGGCACATTCACGGTCGGCGGTACCCTCACAGTAAGCACTGCCGGAGCGCAGGTCAGTCCGGGCTACAGCCCCGGCATCATTAACTCGGGTAGCCTGTCGCTGACGTCTGGTTCAACGGTAAATATTGAGATCAACGGACCTAATGTCGGTTCGCAGTATGACCAGTTGAACGTAACCGGCACAGTTAGCCTTGGCGGTGCGACACTCAACACGACCGCTCGGCTACATACCGACGGCGGGTCACTCCTACACGATCGTCAACAATGACGGCGGTGATGCCGTGACCGGCATCTTTGCCGGCCTTCCGCAAGGCACGGTGTTCTACGAAGGTGCTTATGCATTCCAGATCAGCTATGTCGGCGGCACCGGCAATGATGTGGTCCTGACAAGTGTCGCCCCGTGCAATGCGGTGACGATCTCGACAGGCATCACCACTTTGACCGGTGTAGGCGTCAACGTCCCGATCAACGTCGATAACACGACCGGCAACGGGCTGTATTCGGCAGACTTCACGCTGACCTACAACTCTGCCGTGATCAATGCTCCCGTTGTATCGCTCGGCACGGTTTCGGCCGGCGAGCATTCTCACGGTCAATGACACTACGCCGGGTGTATTGATCATCTCGATCTTCAACTCGTCACCGTTCTCGGGTGCCGGAACATTGGCGAATGTCGCGTTCTAGCGTTCCGGGCCTGCCCGGCACGTCGAGCCCTGTAACGTTCTCAGCATTTAAGTTCAACGAAGGAACCCAATGCCTGAGCACGTCGAACGGCCTCGTGACCGTCATCGGTGGCACGATCACGGGAACGGTCACCTATGGCAATGCCCTGTCCGGGCCGGCTCCCCCGCGGTATGTGCCTGGAGCGACCATAACGGGAACTGGACCGACGACGGTTTCGACTCGTCATCGGCAACGGGTTGTCCGATCCTTCCCTGTGGCACGTACTCGCTCAGCGGGTTCGTCGCGGGCAGCTATACGAGGTCCGCGTCGAAGGTCGGCGGTATTCCGGTGGCAACGATCACATCCTTTGACTCAGCTAGGATCGCCCAGCATGTCGTAGGACTGATGCCATTCACCGAACCGACTCAGTCCACGGTCGCTGACGTGAGCGGAACCGGCGGTGTGACGTCATTCGACGCGGCGCTGATCGCCCGCTACGTGGTATCGCTGCCGGCCCCGGTACATCCGGAACTGGATATTCGCACCGACGAGCTACGGACCGTCAACCGTTTACGCAAACATCTCGGGCGAGAACTATGTCGCACTCCTGATGGGTGATGTAACCGGTAACTGGGGTCGACCACTGCGTCATCCGGAGCCGCCTGTCCTTCGGCGAAAGGTCCCGTCCCGACGTTGGCGCCCGACGATGACGGCGAGGGCCGGTTCGACGTTTAAGGTCCCGCTGAGGATAAAGGGCGGAGAACCAAGAAGTTGTTTCGTATCAGTTTAACCTGCGATACGACCCGTCGATGATGAGTCCGGCAGACTGAGGCCGATCCGGCTCGACGGGTACGGCAAGCGCCGGCCGGATAGCCACCGTCAATACCGATGAACCCGGACTGATGCAGGGTCGCCGTATTCGGTGCGACTCCGATCAACACGGACGGCGTCCTGGCCACGCTCCGATTCATCGCGATCGGTCAGGCTGGCGGTTCGTCAACACTGGTGCTGGAGGGCCTCCTGCTTAACGAAGGCGATCCCGGACACCGCGTCATTGACGGGCATGTCGAACTCATAGCCGGCCCGGCCGACATGGATGACACTGGTCTCGGAGGACGTCTGCTTACCGCGATCGGCGAACCGGTCGCATTCATGGCGGTCACGATCACCGACAGTATGGGCGTGAGCCAAACAAGCTACTCCGATAAGGCCGGTAACTTCCGGTTTGCGGGGCTGCAGCTTGGCGAGACCTATACCATCTCGGTCATTGCCGATCGACACACGTTCACGCCAATAACGGTGAGCGCTGTCGAGAGCATGACACTTGTCGATATGATCGCACAGCCCTAACTGCCGGTCATGTCACTCAAAAGGGCGGGAGCAATTCCCGCCCTTCTTTTCGTCTTTTCAAGGAGTATGTATGACTAAGCCAGGATTTCGCCGACCGAGAATGGTCGCTCTTTTATTGGGTTTTCTGTTGGTATGGGTGGCCGCGACCGAGGGCACGCTTTCGAGCTCAGCCGACGCGGCGGGATCACCCGTTGCTCGTCAACGGCCCCGATAATGAATGTCCTGCCGGGCTCGAGCATAACTGCGCCCGTAACGGTGGACAGCATTACCGGCTTAGGCATCCTCTCGTACGATGTAAGGCTCACCTACAACCACTGCCGTCCTGCAGCCTCAGATGCCTGCCGTTGAGCATCGCCGGAACATTAAGCGACTCCCGCCGGCTTGCTGACCATTAACGACCTCACGCCGGGAGTGCTGATCATCTCGTATTTTCGCGGCGATCCGCCGCTGAGCGGTGATGGGCACGCTGTTCAATCTGAAATTCAACGCCATAGGCGCCAACGGTACATTCTCAAACATCACCTTTACATCTTCCACTTTAACGAAGGCGTACCCGACGATCTGACCACGAACGGCCTTATTACTATTGTCGCGGTGCCGCCGACGGCGGCGTTTACGGCGGTGCCTAATCCGGCGTCGTGCGCTCAGACGGTGAACTTTAACGGCTCGGGCTCGACGGCGGCCCCGGGGCGGACGATTGTCAGTTATTCATGGGATTTTGGCGACGGCAGCCCGCTCGCAAGCGGCGTCACGACCTCGCACTCATACGCTCAATACGGTACATATAACGCTACGCTTACGGTGACCGACGACCTCGGCCTGACCGACAGCGAGACCATCGCAATTAACATTAACCAAGGCAATCAGCCGCCCGTGGCCGCTCCCGCCGGGCCGTATCTGCCGCTGGCGGGTGACGGCGTCACGTTCAACGGCAGCGGGTCGAGCGATCCGAATGCGGCCTGCGGCGATTCGATCGTCTCGTATGAATGGGACCTGACGGACAACGGCAGCTATGACGTCACGGGCGCAATGCCCATGCTCTCGCCTGCGCAAGTCGCGTCGGCGTATCCGCTCCTCAATACGCCCTATACGCTGCGACTGAGGGTCACGGACGAGTTTGGAGCCACCGGCACCGCCACGACGACAGTAACGGTCAGCGGACCGCCGGTCGCGGCGTTTACGGCCATCCCCAATCCGGCCGCGTGCGCCCAGACCGTGAACTTTGACGGCTCGACTTCGACAGCCGGCACAGGGCACCCGATCGTCACATATTCGTGGGATTTTGGCGACGGCAGTCCGCTCGGCAGCGGCGTCACGACAACTCATGCGTATACGCAGTACGGCACCTACACGGTAAACCTGACGGTCACTGACGACGTCGCCCGCACGGCCTCAACGTCGGTGAACGTCGTCGTAAGCCAAGGCAACCAACCGCCCGTGGCCGCGCCCGCAGGGCCGTATCTGCCGCTGGCAGGCAACGGTGTTACGTTCAACGGCAGCGGGTCGAGCGATCCGAATGCGGCATGCGGCGATTCGATAGTCTCGTATGAATGGGACCTGACGGACAACGGCAGCTATGACGTCACGGGCCCGATGCCGATGCTCACACCTGCCCAAGTCGCCTCGGCGTATCCGCTCCTCAATACGCCATATACGCTCAGATTGAGGGTCACGGACGAGTTTGGAGCGACCGGAACGGCCACGACAACAGTGACCGTCAGCGGACCTCCGGTCGCGGCATTCACGGCCATTCCCAATCCGGCCGCGTGCGCCCAGACGGTGAGCTTTAACGCTTCGGCCTCGACGGCCGGCACCGGGCACCCCATCGTGTCGTATTCGTGGGATTTTGGCGACGCCACACCACTCGGAAGCGGCGTCAACACGACCCATGCGTATACTCAATACGGTACGTACACGGTTAGCCTGACAGTCACCGACGACGTCGCCCGCACGGCATCAACGTCGGTAATGGTAGTGGTAAACCAAGGCAACCAGCCGCCCGTAGCGGCACCAGGCGGGCCGTATTCGACGATGCAGGGCAGCGGAGCGACACTTAACGGTACCGGATCATCCGATCCCAATACGGCGTGCGGTGATTCGATAGTCTCGTATGAATGGGACCTCGACATCAATGGGACCTACGACGTGACAGGCGCGTCGCCTGTTCTGAGCCCGGCGACGGTTGCGACGTTTTTCCCGTTGACCAATACGCCGTACACGATTCGACTTCGCGTGACAGATGAGTTTGGAGCGACCGGAACAGCGACCACGACCTTTACGGTCATTGCTCCGACGCCGACGCCGACGCCCACCCCGCCCGATACGCCGCCATCCGCGATCGGTGATTCCGTGGATATCACAACGGCTGGCGGATCTGCTCACTTCTTCACCGTTACCTACACGGATAGCGGAACTAATGCGGGCATAAATGTCTCCACGCTCGACGGGAACGACATCCGGGTCACTGGGCCCGGCGGCTTTGACGTTCCGGCGGGGTTCTTTGGGGTCGATATCAATATGAACGGCACTCCGCGCACGGCGGCAGTATGGGATCACACCGCCCGGAGGCAGTTGGGACTTCTCGGACAATGGAACATACCAGATAGTTGTGCAGCCCAGTCAGGTTGCCGATATTGGGCCGAATTTCGTGCCGACCGGTGTTGTGGAGACGTTTACTGTGACCATCGTACAGCCAACACCGACGCCTACTCCGACGCCGACGCCGACGCCTACTCCGACGCCGACGCCGACGCCAACTCCGACGCCGACACCGACGCCGACACCGACACCGACACCGACGCCGACGCCGACACCGACGCCGGAACCCACGCCGACGCCAACTCCGACGCCGACGCCTACTCCGACGCCGACGCCGACGCCAACGCCGACTCCAACGCCGACTCCAACTCCGACCCGGACACCGACGCCGACGCCAACGCCAACGCCGACGCCGACGCCGACACCTACGCCGACGCCGACGCCGACGCCAACTCCGACGCCGACACCTACTCCGACACCGACGCCGACGCCAACTCCGACGCCGACACCTACTCCGACACCGACCCCGACGCCGACGCCAAGCCCAACGCCGACGCCGAGCCCAACGCCGGCGATCCGGTTTAGTTCACCGATCTACTTTGAGGACGAGTCGCAAGCCGCGACCATCATCCTCGCCCGAACGGGAAATCTCAGCGGCACCGATTCGGTCACGTTCTCTACATCCGACGGTTCCGCGATGGGCGGGGCTGCATGCACGGCAGGTGTGGATTATATTTCGGTCGGCGGTCAAATGGTCACGTTCAACCCTAATGACAACACTAAGATCGTAAACGTCACAGTATGCGGCGATATGATCAGCGAGCCGCTACAGACCGTAAACCTACAGATCACCGGCCCCTTTACGCGGCCCGACGCGGTACCGGATGTGTCCGAGGTGCAGAACGCGATCCTCAACATAAACGACACCGCCAGCCAGTTCCGCAGGCCCGAGCCGCTCTGTATCACGCTCGGAGGAACGGCGGACGCCTATCCGTCAACGTTGAACGTCGCAAACGCGCCGACGGTTATCGGCTCGATGCGGATGACGCTCTATGATCTCTCGTACACTGTGCCTGACCATATCGACGCTCTGCTCGTCGGACCCGGCGGACAAGAATTTATCATAATGGGCGACGCAGGCGGGGCCGTGTCGATCCCGACGGACAACACGGTAACACTGAGCTTCACCGATGCTGCGACAGCGGTACTGCCGAACTCAGGACCGTTGATGACCGGGAACTTCGAACCGACCTCCTGGGAATCGCCGGTGAGCAACTTTCCGACGCCGGCTCCGGCCGGGCCCTACAGTGAGCCCGGATCGACGGTCGGCGGCACAGGTGTGCAGACGTTCCTTGGCAATTTCGGTCTTACGAACGCCAACGGCCAGTGGAGGCTCTATCTGCGTGACGACGCCGGCAATCCTGTGCAGACCCCTGAATCTATCTCGGGTTGTTTTGGCGGAGGATGGGGTATTGAGTTTTTCGCGTCAACAGCGGCTAATGCAAGTATCTCAGGCCGCGTGATGACGGCTGACGGGCGGCCCATACGCAATGCGACCGTTACCGTAACGGGCAACTCGCTCGCTGAGCCTAAGATCGCGCAGACCGGCACTTTTGGTTATTACACGTTCGATGAACTTAGAACGGGCGAGACCTATATCGTTACGGTCAATCAGCGGCGGTTTACGTTCCAGATGCCAAGCCGAGTGGTCTCGCTGAGCGACAACATTACGGACCTCGACTTTATCGCCGAGGCCGTGATCGAGTCGCCAAACTAAAGGCGGTTCGCCTTTTTAGATGTCGACGCCCTTGGCCCGGAGGGTGCGGCGCCAGAGTTCGCGGTAGGACGTGAATCGGGCAACGAGGGTGTTGAAGTAGTATCGCTGTGCGTAGCTGAGCGAGCGGTTGTCGCTGAGGCGTTTGATATACGCCTCGAGCCGAGCCCGGGCCTCGAGAGGCGGACGCTTGGTAGAGCCGTTAAAGAAGATCTCAAAATCTATCTTGAGCTTGCGGATATCATCTTCCATTCGCGATAGCTGCGCGTCGATATCAGCGGCCTTTTCCTGATTGGTCTGGTCCTTGCGATAGAGTTTATTGCCGACTATTGCCATTTTGTTTCGGATACGCAGCGTGGAACGACGCGCGGGAGAGCCTATTAAAGAAAATCAACAAAGGACGTCGTGTTCCAGCTTTTTAGGCGTTTTCGGTTAACATCTTTAGGATGCGAACCGGAAAAAAGCCTGCCGCGGGGTCGCTCCGCAACCTGCCGTCGGTCGACGAGCTGCTGCGAACCGAAATTGGCATGCAGGTCGCGACGGGCGCAGGCAGCCCTTATGCGGCGCGTCTAGCCCGCGGGGCCGTTCAATCACTCCGAAAAAGCATCGGTGAGTCAAAAGCCACCAAAACCACCAAGGCCGATCTGCTCGCCGCCGCCGTCCGCAATTTGGAGAATGCGTGGATTGCGGATCAGTTGGCCGGAACCCGACGGGTCATTAATGCCACGGGCGTCGTTATACACACCAATCTGGGCCGCGCTCCGTTGTCTGCTGCCGCTGTCGAGGCGGTGACGAGTGCGGCCGGCTATTGCTCTCTCGAATACGACCTTGCGACAGGCAAACGCGGGCGGCGCGGCGGCCGGGCTGAGGACCTGATAAAGGAGGTCACCGGGGCGGAAGACGCTCTTATCGTCAACAACTGCGCGGCGGCGGCTTTCTTTGTGCTAAGCGTTTTTGCCGCAGGCGGTGAGGTTGTCATCTCGCGGGGTGAGCTTGTCGAGATCGGCGGCGATTTTCGCGTGCCCGACGTGTTATCGGCGTCAGGAGCGACGCTCCGTGAGGTCGGAACGACAAATCGGACAAAACTGCACGATTACGAACGCGCAATCACGCGCCGGACGAAGATGATCCTTCGTGTGCATCCGTCGAATTACCGCATCGTCGGATTCACGGCCGCACCAAAGCTTAACGAGCTAGCCGATCTGGCCCGCGTGCGCGGAAAGATGCTCTACGAAGACCTCGGTTCGGGTTCGGTCATCGACGCGGGGCTCGGCGAGCCGACTGTGGCCGATTCGATCAAGGCCGGTGTTGACGTCGTGACATTTAGCGGCGACAAACTGCTCGGCGGGGCTCAGGCAGGCATCATCGCCGGGAGGAAAGAGTTCGTCACTGAACTGCGACGGCATCCGCTCTATCGTGCATTGCGCGCCGATAAGTTGACGTACGCGGCTCTTGAATCCACGCTGCAATCGTACCGGCGCGGAGCTGCCAAACAAGAAGTTCCAGTATTGCGAATGCTCACTGCCCCCCCGGCCGAGATCCGCCGACGGGCTAGAGCATTAGTTAGACAGATCAATACGAGATCTGAAATTTCCAATTTGAGATTTGAGATCCTAGACGGAGTTTCGGCGACAGGTGGCGGGGCGGCGCCTGGGGTCGAACTTGAAACGGCATTGATAGCCGTAACTCATGCCAAACGCTCGGTTGTAAAACTGGAGCATGAGCTGCGGATGTCTGTTCCGCCGGTCATCGCGAGGATCGTCGATGATAAGGTGATGATCGACCTGCGGACGGTAAGCATAGACGAGGAAGAGACGCTGGTCGCGGCAATCCGTTCGCTCGATTAACCGTTACGAGCCGCAAAGTCCTGCATAAAATCGACCAACGCGGTCACGCCTTCCTTCGGAAATGCATTATAGATGGACGCGCGGATGCCGCCGACCGACCGGTGGCCCTTGAGACCGTCGAGGCCTAGGGCCGTTGCCTCTGTGCAAAACTGCTTTTCCAGTTCCTCCGACGGCAAACGAAACGTGACATTCATCAGCGATCGGCAGTTTCGGCTCGCATGGCCGGTGTAGTATCCGTCGCTTGAGTCGATGGCGTCATACAGGATCGCAGCTTTCTCCTCGTTCTGGGTCGCCATCGCCGCCAGTCCGCCATGCTCACGCAACCATTCGCACACGAGACTGATGATGTAGATGCCCCACGTATTTGGCGTGTTGAGCATCGAGTCGTTCTCGGCCAGCAGGCGGTAATCGAGCATCGAATGCTGATCTTCAGGAACTCGGGCCACCATGTCGTCGCGAATGATGACGAGCGTCACGCCGCTCGGACCGATGTTCTTTTGCGCACCGGCATAGATAACGGCGTATTCTCTAATATCGAGCGGCTTAGAGAGAATGTTTGACGACGCATCGCACACGACGGGAATGCCTCTGCCGTCAAGGTCGTATTTGAACTCAACGCCCTCGATGGTCTCATTCGATGTGTAATGAAGATACTTCGCATCAGGCGTTAACTTTAGTTCCCGCTCATCAGGCACGTTGCGGAAACCACCTTCGGCCGATGTATAGATGACGTTCGCGTTGCCGCAGCGTTTAGCCTCTTTCAGCGCTTTTTTGCCCCATGCGCCCGTAATAACGTAGTCTGCCGTCTCGCCCGCAGCGAGAAAGTTCATCGGCACCATCGAGAATTGCAGCGTGGCCCCACCCTGCAGAAACAGGATGCGATAGTTCTCAGGCACACCGAGCAGGTCGCGAATGCCGCTCTCGGCGGCGTGGAGCACGGCCTCAAAGGGCTTTGAGCGGTGGCTGATCTCCATCACGCTCATGCCGATACCGCCGAGGCTGAGCAACTCTTCGCGGGCACGCTCGAGGACAGGAACGGGCAAGACTGCCGGCCCGGCACTGAAATTAAATACCTTTTGTGTCACTTGTCACCTACTTTGGTCGAAGTCGAAAGACCTAATTTAGCACACGCCATTTGCACCGCCAATTTTGTTTCAATTTTAAGAAGCGCTTGGGTTAGAATTACTCTGTAAAAGTAACGAACGCGGGCTTGCGGTTAGGCATCTTATCATCCGCAAAGTTGCGCTTTGCTATTATTCGGAGGATCTCATGTTTCGCAAGTCATTAATTTCCATTTTTATCATCGGCATCGTCATTACGATCGGACGGGTCACAATCATCGCCCAGACCGCCGTTACTACGGGTATGGTCGAGTTAGTAAATGCCGACGGCACGCGCACACCTGTTGTCGGTGCCTTGATCGACATCTACCGGACCGACATAAAGGGCGGCGTCCCGACTGCCAAGACCAACAAGCGAGGCGAATTCGCCATCGCGGGATTGATGCTTGGTGGCGAATATACGTTTTCGGTCAGCGCCCCCGGCTGCGCGCCGGCACTACAATACAAGGTCAAGGCAGGCCAGGAGAAGGTCCTCATAACTTTGTATCCGGGCGACGGCCGCAAATACACGGAACAAGAAGCTCGAAAGGCAGCTTCGACCGCACAGAATTCCAGTGCCCCGGCGGAAATGTCTGCCGAGGAGATAAAGGAACGGGCCGAACTAGAGGCGAAAAACAAGGAGATCGAGGCTAAGAACCAGAAGATCGAGAAGGCCAACGAGATCATTTCACGTGCTAACAAGGAGGGTGGTGATGCCTACGCGGCGAAAGACTACGATCTGGCCATCCTCAAGTACACAGAAGGCATCGATGCAGACCCGGACTTTATCGGCAGCGCGCCGATCTTTTACAACAATCGCGGAGCGGCACTCACGCAGCGTGCGATCAACAACTACAACCGTCTCGTAAAGCTGACCAACCCGGCCGAGAAGTTAGCCGGACTGCCCGCGGTAAAGAAGGACCTCGCCGAGGCTGTTGCGGGCTATCTCAAATCGTGGAACCTGCTCAAGGCTGCCACGCCGGAGCCGAGTGGAAAGGCGGCCATCGACACCCACAAGCTCAACGCGCTACGCGGTGCGAAAGAAACTATGGTCAAGGCGACCCAGACCGAACAGATCGACCCGTCGCTAGTCGAGGCTGCCAAACTGTTGCTGCCTGAGTATACGGCGATCGAAACTGACCCGGCCAAAAAGACAGAGGCCAGCATGATACTTGGCCACATGTATCGCATCCTTGAGGAGCGCGAGAATGCCGTTGCAGCCTATAAGAAGGTACTTGAAACTTCGCCCGATGACGCCGATGCCCTGGCCTACGCCGGGATCATGCTGGTGGACCTCGGGTGGCTAAAGGACAACGACAAAGCGCTGTCGCAGGAAGGAGCTAATTTTCTTCAGAAGTTCGTTTCTGTCGCGCCTGATACGCATAAGCTAAAGATTGGTGCGGTCGAGTATCTTGCGATCCTCAAAGAACAGAAGATCATTCCGGTCAAGGCCACGCCGGCGAAACGAAAGAACTAAGCTCGTCTGCGAGCATCGGACATTCGACCGGCCCGGGCCAAAACGGGCTGGTCGATCTGTTTATGGACATAACCATTCGCGACATCGCATCGGACGATATCTCGGCGGTCATAGGGCTCATCCGCGAATTCGCGGAGTTTGAGGGTCTGGGTCCGCACTGCGAGATCACGGAAGAGCGCCTCGGCGCGGCTATGTTCGGCAGTGCGGCGGTTGTCGAGGGACTGATCGCGGTCGATGGCAGCCGTGCGGTCGGCTACGCGTTGTATTTTCCGAATTTTTCGAGCTTCCGCGGCCAACGTGGGCTTTATCTGGATGACATTTACGTGAGCGGCGACCATCGCGGCCAAGCCATTGGCGAGGCGATGTTAAAGCAGATCGCCCAAACAGCTGTCGAGCGTGGTTTCGAACGTATCGACTTTCTTGTCCTTGACTGGAACACAAAAGCTGCCGATTTCTACCTCAAGCTCGGCGCCGTCCGCGATGACGAAGAGCGTCATTTCAAATTTACCGACGAAGCATTTCGCCGTCTGGCATCCTGAAATTTTTTGTCATTATCCGCATCTTCGCGGTGTTTTTGAGATGTAACGAGTCTCAAGGACACTTTTGGAGGTTCCCAATGCGGAAAAGTCTTCTTAGATCGGCCGTCAGCCTGTCTTTTGTTTTCATTATCATCATCATCGGCAAGTACGTGATCATCGCCCAGAGTCCCATCACGGGCGAATGGAAAGCCGATACTCGCAGTGAACACGTTGAAAAGGCCGACAAGCTTTATCTCTCATTCAAACGCCAAACGCAGTGGGGCAAGAATCAGAACGGTTCGACGTATTCCTACGACGAACTGCGTGGCCTCACCAAACAGCAGGCCGAGGCCGGCGGCAGTGTCCGCTTTAGCCTGGCCCGAGAGGCCGGCACCATTGAATGCGAAGGTGCGTTCGCCGGCGGCAAAGGCAGCGGCACATTCACATTTACATCGAACCGCTCGTTCGTCGACGCGATGCGCGCTCGCGGGTTCGACTTTGAGAAGGACAGTGGGAACGGGAAACACGATGATCTCGACTCGCGGCTGTTCACCGCCGCTATGGTCAATGTAACGACCGCATTGGCTGATGACCTAAAAACTGCAAACTTTGGCGACCTCGATGTCGGCGATCTCTTCAAGGCAGCGATCTTTAAGGTCGATTCCAAATTCATGGCCGAGATGAAAGCATCGGGATTTCCCGACCTGAAAATGGAGGACCTCGTCAAGGCACGCATCTTCAAGATCGACGCCGACTACGTCCGTCAGGTCCACGAGATGGGATTTAGCAACAAGGGATTTGAGGGCCTGGTAAAGTTCCGCATCTTTAAGGTGACACCGGAATTTTTGGCTGAGCTAAAAGCGGCGGGACTCAGCAGTCTAGACAGCGAGGACATTGTGAAGTGCCGGATATTCAAGATCGACGCCGATTTTGTCCGCAAAGTGAGAGCCGAAGATCCAAACGCGACCATCGAAGATATGGTCCAGATGAAGATCGGCGTTCGCCGTTCCAAAACGGTCATCTGAGGCATTGCGTTTTGGTTCGGTAAACCGAAAGGAGGAGCCCGCCGGCTTCTCCTTTTTATTCGAATTGCTTCCGAAATTCCTCAAATGTCACCTTGAGCGATTCGACTTCGTTGCGAAGCGTTGTGACTTCCTCTTCAAGTTTCGCCATGCGTTCGGCGGCACCGCCGGCCTGGGCCGCACGCGTCGGTTGAGCTGCGGCTAAGGCCTCGACGTCGATCTCTCCGGAAAGCAGATGGGCAAAGCGAGCCTCTTTGCGGCCCGGCTGAACGGGCAGCCGCACCAACAGGGGTTCGTCACGCCGTATCAGCCGGTCGAGGGCTTCCTGGACCTCGCCGAGGTTTGCAAACTCGTGCATGCGGCCCGTGCGCTCCCGAAGCTCGCCCAGCGTCTGCGGCCCGCGGAGCAACAGCACGGCGACGATTGCCGTTTCATCAGGCTCAAGCTCATAGACCGACGGCAGCATGTGCTTGTATTTGGGCACGCGGCTCGTCGAACCGTAAAAAACGTAGACGAGATTGCGGTCACGCAACACCTCAAGCCGCTGTGCTGACCTCAGGTTCGGTCAGGGACATTACCGGCTCGCGGTTGTTCTTTTGATTACACGCCGTCACGAGCGAATTGAGCGTGAGCGGATAATATTCCGGCGTCGTAAGTTGTTTCTCGACCAGTGAGCCCAGAATGCGGGCTTCGGTCTCATTCAGGATCTCGGGCATAAAGCGTCGTTTCTTCGTCTGTCATTAGTAATTTACAATCTGCATTGTGGATATCCTAGTCGCACGCAGTTCAGACGAGCTTAACTCGGCCTTTGAGCGTCTCTCGACCGCGTCAGCGTTGGGCTGCGATACCGAGACCTCGGGTTTTGACGCTCGCAATGGGCGGCTGTTCTCGGTGCAATTCTCTGACGGTGCATTCAACGTGCTGGTGCCCACGAGCGAGGGCGTCGCGCTGGGGGCGACGGCCGAACTGTTGACCAACCCATCGATAACGAAGATATTTCACAACGCCAAATTCGATCTCGAATTTCTCAACGCCGCCGGTCATACCGTCCAAAATGTCTTTGACACAATGATCGCCGAGAAGGTCTTAACACGTGGGGCAGGACAGTCGTCATCGCTCGCCGAAACGCTATATCGCCATTTCGCCGTCGATCTCGACAAGTCTCAGCGAGCGAAGTTCAGCCGGAAATGGGACGGTGTGTGGACAGTTGAGTTGGTAAATTATGCTCTGTCGGATGTCGTGCATCTGCCGCGGCTGATGGCTGAGCAAACTGCGTGGCTCGAAAAGCTTAGCTTGGTCGCAGATTTCGAAGAGCAAATGCAAAAGATTCAGAGTGCAGGTTTTATCTGAACATTACCAGCGATGATAAGCTGGATGGCCTTCTTTTACGGCAACAAATACGCCCCGACACGTGTCGCAGACCTTCTCGCCTGCGATCAGTTCGGCCTCGACGGTTGCCCTGTCTTCACTCGACTCGACTACGCGGGCCCTTAGCACGATCGGGCCCTCAACCGGAGTGGGCCGCAGGAGCTTAACATGGAATTCCGCGGTCACCGTGCACGGAGCGGTCGTTTCACCTCGCTTCTTCATTAAATGGATCGCCGCGGCCCAGTTCGAATGGCAATCCAGCAAGGCACCGATTATTCCGCCGTTGAGCACACCCGGAAATGCCTGATGGTGCTCCGCTGCGTGCCATTCGGCTACGAACTCGCCGCCCTGCTCGAAACTCCGGATCCTCAGGCCCTTCTCATTTGCAGGGCCGCAGCCGAAGCAGATCCCGTTCGGCGAATATTTCTCCTGTATTGATCTTTCGGTATTCATATTGGCCCGAAGTTTAGCACAGCCGGTTGCGAGGCTTAAGTTGGGTCATTCGGTGACTGGTTTCGTGCGGTCAGGCTCGCCACCTTGTGTAGGGAAAAGCAGCGAGGCAACCACCGAGACCGCTATCGTCGCGAGGATGAAGCCGAGCGACCAGACGATCGGGAATTTTCCACCGAACGCGTCGTTCAGCCAGACCATCTTCAGCCCGACGAAGATAAGCACCACTGACAAGCCGTATTTGAGCAAGTAGAACTTGCTTACCGCTCCGGCAAGCATAAAGTACATCGAACGCAGGCCGAGTATCGCGAAGATGTTCGAGGTAAATACGATCATCGGCTCGCCGGTGATCGCAAAGATGGCGGGCACAGAATCGACCGCGAAGATGATGTCGGTCATCTCGAGAAACAGCAATGCAAGGAATAGCGGCGTTGCCGCCCAACGGCCATGCTCACGGACGAAGAAGTTCTTGCCATGCAGTTGGGAGGTTACCGGCATGACGCGCTTGAACAGCCTGATCAAAGGATTCCGGTGCGGATCGATCTCCTTCTCAGGCCCGAACATCATCTTAAGCCCTGTAATGATAAGAAAGGCACCGAATATGTAGATGATCCAGTGGAACTGCATCAACCACGAACCGGCACTTATGAATATCGCCCTAAATGCCAGCGCTCCAATGATGCCGTAGAAAAGGACGCGGTGCTGATATTTCGCCGGTATCGCAAAGAACGCAAAGACCACCACAAAAACGAAAATGTTATCGACCGACAGCGATTTCTCAATAATGTAGCCGGTCAGGAACTCCAACGAGACATTCCACGCAGCCGCGTCCGGCACGAAGCCCGGTATAGACATCAGCCGGTCGTCCTGAGGGAATCTCCAGAGGGTGTAGCGGTAAAAAAGAAAGTTGAAAACAAGTGCGAGCGAGACCCAGACCAGGCTCCAGATCGACGCTTCCTTGAACGAGATCTCATGCTCTTTTCTGTGAAAGACCCCGAGATCAAGGCCAAGCATCAAAAGAACAAAACCAGTGAAAGCGAGATAGAACCACCAGTATTCGGCAAACGGAAATAGACTCATACGCGAAGACTCTCCTTGAGTGAAATCACGTCCGCAAAAGAAAAAACCTTACGCGGACATCAAATGTGTCGCGCAAGGTCTTGATACTTTGCCTTAGGGCCGGAGCATTGCTGCTCGTATTGACGACCGAAAGGACCGCGGAGGGCTATCTACTCCCCTTGCCAAATTGTCATAGACAAAAATAACTAATCTGGAAATAATTGTCAAGATTCCATTAGCTTGAATACACAAAGCAAGCTGTCGTAAATTTGACCGTCACCACTTATTGGTTCCATTTCGTTGAGCTGTCTATGCTTACACTTCTTGCCGTCGCCGTCATTGCCTGGCTCGTTTTTGGTTACTTTGCCTATGGCCGCTGGGTCGCACGGCAATTCAGACTTGACGACGCGAACGAGACGCCTGCAAACACTATCAACGACGGTGAGGATTTTGTACCGACGCGGCCGTTTTATCTTTTTGGCCAGCACTTTTCGGCGATCGCTGCGGCGGGACCGATCGCCGGACCGATCATTGCGTGCCTTGCCTTTGGCTGGCTGCCTTGCCTGTTGTGGATCGCATTAGGCGTCGTGCTGATCGGCGCGGTGCATGATTTTTCGGCCTTGGCGTCGTCGGTCCGTCACGGTGCGCAGTCGATAGCGGAGATCACCCGCGACAAACTCGGCGGCGCCGCCGGACGTGCGTTGATGGTATTCATCTGGATCGCTCTCGTTTATGTCGCGGTCGCCTTTACCGACATCACGGCGGGCACGTTTGTTGCCGGCGACGAATCTCTGGTAGGCGAGACCAGATTCAATCCCGGTGGGGCAGTCGCTATGGCGAGCTTACTTTACCTAGGGCTGTCACTCGTACTCGGCCTCGTTGAGCGGTTTCTAAAGCCACCCCTTTGGTTGTCGACAATAATATTTGTCCCGGCGACATTTGCTCTGTCGTACGTCGGTACGCTGTATTCGCACGTGCTGCTATTCAGTCACCAAACTTGGGCAATACTGATACTGGTTTATTGCATTGTCGCTTCGCTAATGCCCGTCTGGGCGTTGCTTCAGCCACGGGGGTATCTCGGAGGATTCGTCCTCTATGCCGCGATCGCGGTCGGGGTGATCGGGATCTTCTTTGGTGGGTATGAGATCCAACAACCTGCGTTCAAGTCGTTCGATGTCGGCGGAATGACGGGAATGTTGTTCCCGTTCCTTTTTGTGACGATCGCGTGCGGTGCGTGCTCGGGATTTCACGGCCTCGTCTGCTCAGGCACGACGTCAAAACAGATCGACAAAGAAACACACACGCGACCCATCGGCTACGGTGGAATGCTCGCTGAGGGCTTTGTTGCGTTTATCGCTCTCGTGGTTGTGATGATCGCCGCCGGCGACGCTCTGGTTGGGCCTGACGGTAAGAATCTGCCCGCGGGCAAGATCTACGGCAACGGCATCGGTTCGTTCCTGTCGCTGATCATCGGGCAGGAGAATCTGAAGTTCGCTATCACCTTTGGTGCGATGGCGTTCTCGACGTTCGTTTTTGACACGCTCGACGTAACGATGCGGCTCGGCCGGTACCTAGTCCAAGAGCTGATCGGAATTCCTGGGCATGTCGGTGCCGTCATCGGGACGCTCGTGACGGTAGCGTTGCCGTTCGCCCTGATCTTCTTTGCAAAACCGGGCTCGTATGTCGAATTTTGGACGCTCTTTGGTGCGTCAAACCAACTCCTCGCGGCGTTGACGCTGCTCTCGATCACCGTCTGGCTCTACAAGGCTCGCAAGCGTATTGCCTTCACGCTGTTGCCGATGCTGTTTGTTCTCGTAATAACGCTCTGGGCACTGTCCTCGATCGTGATCGGGAACTTCCAGGCTACGAATTGGTACGACATCAAACTCATCAACGGCATTATGTCGCTTGCCCTTATCGGACTGGCGATCTTTCTTGTGATAACCGGATTGCTTAAGCTGCGGCGCGAACCCGACGAGGCCGCGGCATAAGGAGGAACTATGAATACTAGAAACGCTGTTTTCTCGGCTTCGCTTGCCGGCGTCCTAATTTTTCTGGTCGTGCTCGGCTGCGGCGGCAGCTCAAGCGACGCCTGTATCGGAACCGTCACCTATCAAGGCAAGACATTTCAGGGTGCGGGCAAGAACGAGATCGACGCAAAGCTATTTGCCTGCAACAACTATTGCGCTGACGCAGACCCCGAATATGAGGCGCGATACGCCATTTGGGTCGATTCACCAAAAGGCAGGGCCGCAGGTTCGCCGAACAAGCGCGATGCTATGTTCAAGGACAAAGGCTTGCTCGACTATGTAACGGATGTCTGTGCGAGAAAATGCTCGGCCGAAATGAACCCGACGGCGAAATGTAAGAGCTAATTGCCCTTGAGAGGCGATTTGTCGAGCGTCTTTGTCGTATGATCGGTCACGCTCATCGCCGGCTCGCGATATTCCGCAAGCTGGCCCGTCGCGAGCGGTGCGAGACGCGCCCTTTCACGCGACTCCTCGGCGAATTCAGTGGCTCGAAGTCGTGCGTCGATCAGCTTCGGAACCTGTTTCACGAGCGTGTAGCATATTCCGAACACGGCAGCGAGATAGGCAATCACGATCATCCCGACCAGCGGTGGGGTAACATCATTGCCCAACAGCACCGCGACCAACCCGACCAGAATTCCCAAGCCAAACATCACGATCAAAAAGATCGTCGTCAGGACATTATCGAGCATCTTGCCGGGCGTGCCGTCCTTGTCGATCTCGGCCGCCTTTGAAAGTCGCTCACCACAGGCGTTGCAGAATTTTAGCTTTTTGTCTACGGTCGTGCCGCAGTTAGGACAGTACATACGCTACACCTTCGGGCTGATCTTATCCTCGAGCCAGTTGGTCAGGTCGTCGACCGACTCGATGTGAACCGGCTTGCCCTTCCATGCCTTGATCGCAAAGACGACGAGCATGATCGAGGTGACGAGCGTAAAGATGAAATTCCCAATGTTAGCAAGGTCAGTTACGCTGCCGATGATCCCGAGTATGGTCGTTACGATCAGGATACCGATGTGCGCAGCGAGCCCCTGGGCGGCGTGAAACCGCACCTTTGTCTCGCTCCTCGGAACGAGGAAAAGGATGATCAGACCCGCGATCAGACCGATGTACCAAGGAATGTAGGGAACGGCGATAAGGACGTTCTCCGGGAGGCCTACCTTCTCTACTTTTCGAGACAATGTATCCGGTGTCGCGACCGGTGCCGGCTGATACGGGGCCGGAACCGTTTGGCCGTTGAACGGCGGCGAGTACGGAGCATCAGCGACAGCGAACCGTCGCGTCTGCTCCTCGGTCGGTGCGGGCTGGGGGAACTGCTGCGTCGCCGCATTCGCCTGCCCGAGCACCTGCGTCGCCCCAACCTTTTCGGGGAACTCCGGATCGAGCGGATTTGTGTCGTACTTTGAGGCCATTCCTATTGAAATTCTACGACAGAGGGCCTGATTAGTTCGCGATTTCTATACCGAGCTCATCGAGTTGACCGGCATCGACCTCACCCGGCGAATCCATCATAAGGTCCTGCGCCGACGCCGTTTTTGGAAACGCCATCACGTCGCGTATGTTCTCGGTTCCACAGAGGATCATGCACGTCCGTTCGATGCCGGCGGCGAACCCGCCGTGCGGCGGCGTGCCGTATTCCAACGCGTCGAGGAAAAATCCGAACTGAGCACGTGCCTGCTCGGGCGTCATTCCCAATGCCTTGAAGTTCAGGTCCTGGATCGCCTTCTGGTGAATACGGATCGAGCCGCCGGCGCATTCGTAGCCGTTGATGACGGCGTCGTACGCCTTCGCACGGACCTCGCCGAGCAGATGATGCTGGCTGTCGTCGTTGACGGCGGTCTTGAACAGTTCCAGATCCTCGTCCATCGGCGACGTGAACGGATGATGTGCCGCCATGTAGCGGTCGGTCTCTTCGTCGTGCTCGAACATCGGGAATTCGGTCACGATCAGCGGCTCGTAGCGATTTCGGTCGATCAGATTCTCGCGTCGCGCAATCTCGTTACGAAGAGCGCCGAGCGAGGCCGCGACGACCGATCTCTTTCCGGCTACGATCAGAACAGCGTCGCCTTTCTCCGCCCCGGCAACCGAGGCCAGTTCCGAGATCTTTGCCTCGCCGAGAACCTTGAGCAGCGACGAGGTCATCTCGTCACCGAGCTTGATCCACGCCATCGCACCCGCACCGTAACGTTTGACGAACTCCTGAAGCTCGTCGGTCTGTTTGCGCGAATAATCGGCACGGCCCTTTACGACGATGCATTTCACCTCGCCGCCTGCTGCCAAGGTGTCGGCAAATGGTGCAAAATCCGTATCACGCAGGCTGTCGCTCAGATCCGACAGTTCCATCCCAAACCGCAGATCCGGCTTGTCCGAGCCGTATCTACGCATCGCTTCGGCGTGCGTCAAACGCGGCCATTCGGCGGGCAGTTCGACATCGATCAGCCGCAGGACGTGGTTGAACATCCCCTGCATCTCACGATAAATTATCTCGCGGTTTGGGAACGACATCTCCATATCGAGCTGCGTGAACTCCGGCTGCCGGTCCGCTCTGAGGTCCTCATCGCGAAAGCAGCGGGCGATCTGGTAATACTTATCGAATCCCGCGATCATCGTGATCTGCTTGAAGATCTGCGGCGATTGCGGCAGGGCAAAGAATTTGCCGGTGTGGATACGCGAAGGCACGATAAAATCGCGTGCGCCCTCGGGCGTCGATTTGAGCAATATCGGCGTCTCAATCTCAATAAATCCGCGGTCGTCAAAATATTCGCGGATCGCCGCAACCGCCTTTGCACGCATGCTGAATGTTGTTCTGCAACTGCGGTCTGTCGGAGGTCGAGATAGCGATATTTGAGACGCGTCGATTCATCGGCTAGATTCTCACTGCCGGCGACCTCAAGCTGAAACGGCGGCACGTTCGCGTCATTCAGGATCAATATCTCATCAGCGTGGACCTCGATATCGCCTGTCGCGAGCTTTGCGTTGTGGGTGCCCTCGCGCTCAACGACCTCGCCCTTCACGGCGATAACAAATTCGCCCCGGAGGTTCTTTGCCTTCGCGTGCGCGTCGCCGGCGTCCTCCTCGTTGAGAACGACTTGCGTCACACCGTCACGATCGCGCAGATCGACAAAGGTGAGCACGCCAAAGTCACGCTTCTTCGCCACCCAGCCCATCAGAACAACGCGCTGCCCGACATGCTCCATGCGAAGCTCGCCGCAGGTGTGCGTTCGCTCAAGATTCCCTAAAACATCCAACATAAAAATAAAAACGCCTTTCGAGCTTAGACAACGAAAGGCGGAACGCTAATGTGATTGCGCTCTCACCTTACATATTATTGTCGTCAACCCGTAAAATGGCGTTCATCACGAAAAATAAAACCTGGCGAAATAATACAGGATTGGTGCTCCGAATAGCAAACTATCGAGCCGGTCGAGGAACCCGCCGTGGCCGGGTAGAATGCTCGCGGCATCCTTGGCCCCGGCACCGCGTTTGATCGCGCTCTCACATAGGTCGCCCAGCACGCCCACCGCGGCAAGTACTATCGCCAGCGGGACCGAGACTTGATACGGCAATTCGCCAAAGAACGTCAGCGTCGCCAATGCCGCCGCACCGGCGGCAAACACCAGCCCCGCGATCAGGCCTTCGACCGTCTTGCCGGGCGAGATCGCTGGGGCGAGTTTGTGTTTGCCAAGAGCGCGGCCGCCGAGATACGCGCCGATATCGGAGGCGAATATGACAAGAAAGAAATAGCCGAGCAGATACGTCGACAATGCCGGTCGATTCTCAAAGCCCATTCGCATGGCGACCAGAAATCCGCCGAGGAACGCAAGATAGATCACGCCCAAGCATCGTTACGCCAATGCCCGTGAGCATCTTTGAAAAATCAGCACGAAATCGAAAGGCCTGGGTGACTAGCAGCAATATCACTATCGCAGCGAGCGTCGCGATCAAAAGGTCCGGTGCGTTCGACGGCGCGTCAAAGATAAAACCGACGAATAGTGCTGCGGAACACAGATATCCGACCGCCGCATCAGCCTTGAGCTCCATCTTCTTCGTGAGCGAATAGAACTCGAACAAACCCGCACCAAGGGCAAACACCGCTAAGGCGACAAACAGCCAAACCGCCTCACGCCACCACAGCGGCAGAACGATAGCCGCGAGCAAGATCGGCAGGGCGACAACGGCAGTAAGTATCCGAGTTTTCATACAGAATTCTCAACGCAAAGACGCTAAGCAGCAAAGACGCTAGAAGAAACAAAAAGATATGTCGATCCGGCCTTTGCGTCTCTGAGCCTTTGCGTTAAAAACTATCTTATCCCGCCATAGCGCCGGTCGCGTTTCTGATAATCGATTATCGCCTCAAATACCTGCGGCCGCCGAAAATCAGGGAACAATACCGGCGTCACATATATCTCGCTGTAGGCGAGCTGCCAGAGCAGAAAATTTGATAAGCGAAATTCACCGCTTGTCCTGATCAGCAGATCGACCTCGGGCAGCTGCGACGTGTAGAGATTTCGTGCGATGTCCTCTTCTCTGAGGTGGTCGATCACGTCGTTCCGTCGCTCGATGTCCTGATAGGCGAGTATCGCAGCCCGCACGATCTCGGCCCGGCCGCCGTAATTCAGCGCGACGCACATCGTCATGTCCGTCATTGTCGAACGTTTTCTGCTCCGCCGCAGTTATCTCGTCCTGCACATCCGGCGGCAAAGCGTAGAGATCGCCGATCGCCTTGAACTTAATGTTGTTCGCGTGAACTTCTTTCAACTCGGACCGGATGAACCGCTTGAGCATCTGCATCAGCCCGGCGATCTCGGTCTTTGGCCGTTTCCAGTTCTCGGTAGAGAATGCGTAGAGCGTGACGGCCTTTACACCGAGCCTCGCACACGTGTCGACGATCGCCCTAACCGAATCGGCACCGGCGCGGTGGCCGAAAATTCGCGGCTTGCCCCTCAGCTTTGCCCAGCGGCCGTTGCCGTCCATGATGACGGCGATATGCTGAGGCACGCGTTCGGGATCGATCGCCGCCAACAATTTGGCCTCGGCCGAATCTGGTTTGATGATGCCCTCAAAATCCTTGAACATTTACGTTCTTCGGCGGGTCGTACTTATGATCGCGTCGCGATTCACCGGCCCGTAGATATGCGGATAGATCTCGTTTGCCGTTGACGGTTCACTGACCACTCGTGACATCAGCCGTTCGGTCTCTATCGTGAGCACTACGACTTCATCCACACCGGCGTAATAACGCTTGATCACGGCCATCAAGCTGATCTTCAAAACTGCAGTGAATGAAACCTTCTGTCTCTAGGCTGCGAGCGATGTACAGATCTGTATCGAACGCCGCCCAATCTTCCGGTAAAACTATGTGATAGATGAGCATGTCGGAACGCAGGCTGCTAGCCTGCCCGCGTCTTTCTACATGCAGGCTGGCAGCCTGCGTTCCGGCGATCAATCATAATCGACCTGTAGCAGCGTCAGCCCCTGCGCAGGGGCCGTCGGACCTGCTAGGTCGCGCTTACCAGTGATAATGGCCGTCTGAATTGTATCAAAATCCTTTTCGCCGCGTCCGACCTCGATCAGTGTGCCGACGATCGAGCGAACCATGTATCGCAGAAAGCCCGTCCCCGTCGCTCGAACCTCGATCATCACGCCCTGCGCCATATCGTCCCAATGCGAATCGACCGACATATCGAGGATCGTTCGCACCCTGCTGTCTCCATCCGAGCGTGCCGACGAGAACGCCGTCCAATCGTGCTCGCCCAGAAACAGCCGAGCCGCATCGCTCATTCTGGAGACATCGAGAGGCTTGTGCTCATGATGCGCGAAGCGGCGCCAGAACGGCGACATCACTGGTGCATTTACGATGCGATAGAGATAGGTTTTCTTCTTCGCCGAGAACCGCGAGTGAAATTCCTCATCCGTCTCCTCGCACTTCATTATCCTGATGTCCCGCCACAGATTGCCGTTGATCGCTGCCTTCAGTTTTTCTGCCGTAAATTTGCCATCCGGCAGATGAACGTTCGCGACTTGTCCGGCGGCATGGACACCTGCGTCCGTCCGGCCCGATCCTGTTACCGACACTTCGCCATCCACGAGCATCCCGATCACACGCTCAAGCTCACCCTGGATCGTGCGGTCATTCTCCTGCACCTGCCACCCATGAAAGTCGGTTCCGTCGTATTGGATCACCAGTTTGAAGTTCATCGTTTATACAACAGGCGAAACCGCTCGCAGCAGACAACGCTCTCGTCGTCGAATTCAAAACCGTATGCTTCTGCCTCGCGGCTGAAATAGTCCCAATGAACCCTCCGCCAATACTCGAGAGATAAGTCGCCCTCGCCTTCCGCGGCAGCAAATTCCGGTCTCGACATCCTTGAACCGAACCTCTTCGACCGCCGTCGTTGTAGAACGCACTTGGGCTCGCCGTGAAAGTCGGTCACAACACTGTATCCACCCACGATCGGAGCGTCGGATGGGTTGAGCTCGTTTGTTTTCAACAGGCTTGCCGTTGCAACCTTTCGCCCGGCGAGCACTAACCCGGTCAATTCATCGGCCATCGCGGCCGAATTGCCGAAGTACCAAACCTGATACGATTCGTTGAGATCGACCGAGTGCGCGATGCAAAAGTCCGCCCAGAATTGCCTTACCTCGTCTGACACAGCGATTGTCATGCTATTTGGCAACGCTCCGGCTGCCAGGTTTGACGGCCTCGATACCTACCGCGCACATTGGGCATTCGTCCTGTTCCGTAACTCGGCACGTCGAGGCTCACGAGCGCGACCACGCGGTACGCCAACGTCTGCTGTGCCATTCGAGCGATCGATGATCGAAGCGGCTGCAACGGTCTTACCGCCATGACTTTCCAGCGCCGCGATGCACTCGCGAGTCGAGCCGCCGGTCGTAATAACGTCCTCGACTACGAGGATGCGCTCGCCCTCGTCGAGAGTAAATCCCCGCCGCAGTATCATCTCGCCATTCTGCCTCTCGGTCCAGATAAATCGAACGTCTAGGGCCTGCGCGACCGCGAAACCTATCACCAAACCACCGATCGCCGGCGAAGCAACGGTGTTGAACCGCTGTTCGCGAAACTGCTCCGCTATCGCCGCCCCAAACCGAGCAGCGTCCGCGGGATGCTGCAGAGCGAGCGCGCACTGCAAATACTTGGGACTGTGCAGCCCGCTCGACAAGACAAAGTGTCCGTCGAGCAGTGCATTGGTCCGTCGAAAATGATCAAGTATCTCGGCTTGTTCCACGATTGTTTACGAGTCGGGCTTTAACGGCTAATATTAAACGATAGATGACGCCGCACCCAAACCTCATCTCTGAGTCGATGCTGATCAGCGAAACTGTCTCGCTGTTACGCTCGTTTGGCGGGCAAGCCTCGGCGGTCAGCATCGTGGATTTTGTCATGCGGATCCGGCGGCCCGACCCTGCCCTGGCCCGCATGCTCGTCGCAGACCTCATCGACCGCGATCCGCGGCTTGCGTTAAATGGTGACACAGTTGAGCTTACCGAACTGGGCTTTGATCGCGATCTGGCCGACATCGACTATGTCGTTTTTGACCTCGAAACGACGGGCTCAAAGGCCCCGCCCTGCCGTATCATCGAGATCGGTGCGTACCGCGTCGCCGGCGGCGAGCTGGCGGGTGAATTTCATTCTTTGATCAATCCCGAGATGTCGATCCCGCCGTTTATTACCGGTTTGACCAGAATAAATGACGCAATGGTGGCCGACGCTCCAGTTTTTGCGGACGTCGCTAACGATCTGCTCGACTTCATCGGCGATTCGGTGCTCGTCGCACACAATTCGGGCTTTGATATGCGTTTTCTCAATTTCGAGATCGGTCGCGTCTTTCCTGAGATGCGGATCGCAAATCCGTGTCTCTGCACCGTCCAGCTTTCGCGGCGGCTGGTGCCCGAGACCGACAATCACAAGCTCAAAACGGTCGCTGAATTCTATAACATCGATCTGACGAATCACCACCGCGCAAGCGCCGACGCTTTCGCGACCGCACACATTTTTTTGAATCTTCTCACGCGTCTCCACGACGGCGGCGTTACCGGACTCGGCGAGGTGCGGCGCATGAGCTCGCGAAAGAATCGCTATGTCAGATAACACCGCAGCAATGCCCATCAACGCACAGGGCCTCGAGATCTGCCCGACACCGCGTTCAGAAATGGGCCTCTTCCCGCTCGACACCTTTGCCTACGAATTCCCGGGAAAAGAGATCTGGGTCGAATTCGAGATGCCAGAGTTCACCGCGATCTGTCCGTTCTCGGACTTTCCCGATTTCGCCGTCATTCGTCTCAAGTACGTCCCAAACCAGCTCTGCATCGAGCTAAAGAGCCTCAAGCTCTACATCAATTCGTTCCGTGACATCAAGGTCTTTCACGAACACGTCGTTAACATCATTCTCGAAGACTTTCGTAACAGGCATGTGACCCGCTCAAGGTCGAGATCGAAGGTGATTTTCACGTCCGCGGCAACATAAAGACCGTGGTCCGCGGCCTAGCTATGATCGGACCGATCGCAAGACACCTCAATAATGCGACTTCCTTATGTGCGTTAGCGCACCGACCTGCCGTTCGTACCTCCTGTTTAATAGTCAATAAGCTCTAGTCAATAGGAAATTAGCTTGAATGCCACTCCAAAAACCGCATTCGAATAACGCACCCGTGTTAACCAAATTCTCCTGACAAGAGCCCTTTGACAATCGTCGTTTCATAATTGATAGCGATAGCTACTTGGAAGGACGGCTTATCTTGGAACAAAAGCCGTCCTTCCGTTTTTTTTCGACGGAGGTTTTATGAAGCTGGTCCAATTTTCGATGTACTACCTAAAGCTGCAGCTCACAGTGCTGCTCGGCTTGTCTCATACGCTGCTGCCAATGGACCTCAACTGGCGATGGCGTTTTTGGCAACAAAGGTATCACGCTACGCATCGGGTGCATTGACGACTTAAGGAGTGAGGTGATGTCTAGTTCAGCAACACAATTCATTACGCAAACGTATCAGCAGCCGTACAGGCCGCTACCGCTTACAAACCAAGAAATAGTGATCAAGGATCTCTCAGAATCCTACGCCGAGTTCATTCGGGCGCTGGCACAGAAATTTACGAATTCGCCGGAAGAGGCCGAGGCCGCGGTGCATGAGATGCAGACCGATATCCAACGGTGCGAGAAACGCGGTATGCTCGTTCGATCTGACGAGGATCGACTCGTCGCCCGGATCGCCTGGCGCAGGCTGTTACGATACCTGCAGTAAATAATAAACTGATTATCTCAGTGGATGGTCGCCGACAGCGCTTTTGGCTCGGTGAAGCCGTGTTTGACGCACGCCTGTTCGACGCGGTTCATTACGTCATCCTCGACGGGCGTTTTGCGATTCTTGATGGTGTTGGTGATCTCAGAGACGATAAGATATTTCGACTTTTCGAGCATTGTCTGCTCGCGGAATGAGAGCTTTTTCTCGTGACTAAGCAGCGCGAGGGTCTTTAGAACGTCGGCTGCCTGAAAGACGTCGCCGGAGCGGAGCATCTCACCAAAGTCGCGGGCCCGCGTCTTCCAATCCCCGGGCAGCGGATCAAAATTTTCACTGAGCTTGTCGATCAGGCGGCGGCATTCGTTCGAGCTGATCAGCGGCCGGATACCGACCGCATCGGTGTTCTCCGTGGGAACAAAGATCGTCGAGTTATCACCCAGCACACGCAGGCTGTAGCCGCTGACCGAACTATCGCCGACCGAGCAATGTTTGAATTCCTCGACCAGGCATACGCCCTGATTTGGATAAGCGACCTTTTGACCGACTGAGAGCCGCATGAAGCGATTCCTCTTAAATGACCGATGCGCGACACATGCCCCTCCGGGCCGGCCGCCTTTTGCCTACGTTCTCAAAGATTAAAAGTATTATATCACGCAGCGACAGCCGCGCGGAAGAAAATTATTCGGACGGAAGTTCGATGCGGAATGTCGTTCCCGTGCCCGGCACAGAATGCACGATGACCTCGCCGCCGTGGAGCTTTGCGAGGTGCTTGACGATAGCGAGGCCGAGGCCCGTGCCGCCGATCTCACGCGATCGCGCTCGATCCGGGCGATAGAAGCGTTCAAAGATACGGGTCGTATGCTCTGGCAGAATGCCCTCACCCGTGTCGGTGATCGACAGGGCGTCAAGGTCGCCGATCCGCTCATAGGCGGCCGTCACGCTGCCGCCCGAACGATTGAATTTGATCGCGTTGTCGATCAGGTTCGTGAGCATCTGTTCGAGGCGGACGGGATCGGCCCGAACGGTCGCAGCCGTAGCCACATCGTTGATCAGTTTGATCTCGCGTTCGGCGGCTTTTGCCGACAGCGGCAGCAAAAACCTCCGCGACCGCCGCGTGCAGATTCACCTCGCGAATATCGACCGAGACCTTGCCTGATTCGATCAGTGAGAGTTCCAGAATATCTGCGATCAGCGTGTGCATCCGCTCCGCGTTGCGGCGGATCACGCCGAGGAATCGCAGGTTGTTTTCCTCATCGTCAATGCCGCCGTTCTCAAGCGTCTCGACAAAGGCAAGGATCGACGTGAGCGGCGTGCGCAGCTCATGAGAGATATTTGAGAGAAATTCCTGCCTGACCGACTCGAGCCGGTCGATCTGCGTCGTCTCGTAAAAAAAGCCGATACCGAAGCGCTCGCCGCCCAATTCGATCGGCGCAACGTGCACGTCAAATCCGCGTGTCTCGCCGCGGATCAGTTCCAAACGCACATCCGAGGACACCTCTTCGTTGATCGCCCGCCGAAACGCGTCATGCAGGTCGGCGTCGCGGATGGCCTCGCTCAGTCGGCGGTTCTCGATGTCAAGGTCGTCGCGGCCGAATGCGACGGCCGCCGGCACGTTGCAATGCGCGATCCGCATATTCGCATCGACCACGAAGATACACTCACGGGTCGTATCGAGGATCTTTTGAAGTATCGCGATCGTGGGCGGCGTGTCGGATGTTTCAGCAGCAGTTGCGCTCATAAGAAGATTTAACGCGAAGACGCAAAGGAACAAAAGACGCAAAGATAAGAAATCGATCCCGGTGGCGTTAAGACGCTAATATTTGTTTTTGCGTCGTTGTTCCTTTGCGTCTTTGCGTTAAAAACTCCTACTTACACCCGATAAAACGATAGCCCACGCCGACGACCGTTTCAATGCAGCCGCCGCATTCGTCGAGCTTTTGCCTGAGCCGGCGGATGTGTACGTCGAGCGTTCGGGTGTCGCCAAAGTAACTGTAGCCCCAGACGTTATCGAGTAGCTGCTGCCGCGAAGCGACGCGGCCGGTGTTTTTGATGAGGTGTTCGAGCAGGGCAAATTCCTTGCGGGTAAGCTTGACGGGTTGGTCCGAGCATGTGACGCGCATGTCGCCAAAATCGACCTTCAGCACCTCGTCGGAGTACGTCGGCGAGACGTCAGTCTCGACACGCCTTAGGACTGCGCGTACTCGGGCCGTGACCTCTTTGATCGAAAAGGGCTTTACAACGTAATCGTCCGCACCGGTCTCGAGGCCCAGCACGCGGTCGCCCTCGGCGGCCTTTGCGGTAAGCATTATGATCGGCGTCGTTTCGGTCAGCGGCTCACGCCGCAGGCGGCGGCACAGCTCGAGGCCCGTCATGCCCGGCAGCATCAGGTCGAGTATTATCAGCGACGGCCGCTGCTTTTCGTCGAGAGCGAGCCTGAGCCCCTTCTCGCCCGACTCGGCGACAACGGGCCTGAAACCCTCGCGTTTGAGGTTATAGTTCAGACTCTCGGCGATGTCCGCGTCGTCCTCGACGATCAGAATGATTGGCTGCATTGTCACGCGTTAAATTGTAAGGAAAACTGTAGCGCTTTGCGACAGTCTGACCGTGCGGGATTAATGCCGTGTTAACGGAGCGTTACAATGAGGTTAAGTTTTTGATCTCTGTCTCTGCGATCTCCGCGTAAAACTCTGTGTCCTCTGCGTGAGGCAAAAACGTTCCACGCCGAGAACGCAGAGAAGATGACGCGAAGAACGCTGAGTGCTATTTCATCAAGTCCCTCGGCCGAAGGACCATATCGAGCATTCCGCAACTGTCCGTCGCCGCCGCCCAGCTTTCGATATCCAGCGAAACAACTGCGACCGCCGCCGTCGGCATCGGTTCGATATCACCCGTGAGATAGCGGATAAAGCCCTCGATGCCCGGATTGTGACCGACCAGCATCGCCGTCGCCGCCGCGTCGTCGATCGCTCGCCACCGCCTCCCGCAGACGCATTTGGCGAAGCCTCGTAGATACTCTCCTCAAATTCGATCCCGCCATCGAATCCGCCCGCCCTCGACAACCGCCTCAGCCGTCTGCCTCGCCCGCACCGCCGGCGACGAAACAACAACATCCGGCACCAACCCCTCGCGCCGTAGCAGCCCACCCATAAACGGCGCCGCCCGCCGCCCACGCTCATTCAAAGGCCGTTCAAAATCCGCCAGATCCGCATCGTCCCAACTCGATTTCGCATGCCGCAGCAGTAGGAGAGTTTTCATTATTGTTCAGAGTGCAAGCTTTAGCTTGTATCTTCACACAAAAGAACACTTTTGCCACGGATCACACGGATAAAACGCATAAAAAAGAGGGGCGAAGGACCACATCTCCTCCACCCGTTCTATCTCTTATTCTGATCCGTTTTTATCCGCGTGATCCGCGACCAACCGCTCTTTGTTTCCGTTATCCGTTTTCAGTTGCCGTAGGCATTCGGCGTCGGCTGGTCCCCATTCTGCCCCCACGGGAACACGATGAACTGCCCGTTATCGCTGCGTTTGATATACCAAGTCCCATCCGAAGGCCGCCACACCCCGATGTCCGCCTTGCCGTCGCCGTCGTAATCACCCGAGATCGGAACATCGTTGCAGACTCCAAAGACCGTGATACGAATAGGTCGCCGTCGCCGAATTCCTCACCACCCACAACCCCGTCGAAGGCCTGAATATCGCGATATCCGTCTTGCCATCCCCGTCATAATCCGCCGGTGCGATCTTGTCACCCGTCTGCCCGAACCTCTCGCCAAACACCGACCCGTTCCCAGACCGAATGTTATACCAATCCCCATTCGAAGGCCGCCAGATGCCAATGTCGCTTTCGCCGTCACCATCGAAGTCGCCAATGGTCGGGATGTCGCCGTTGATCCCAAACTGCAGAGCATAAAATAGGCCGTTCGAGCTATTTTTTCTATACCACGCACCTTGGCTTGGACGGAATACGGTTAGGTCTGCGCGCCCATCACCGTCATAGTCGGCCGGAACCGGAACATCTTCGGCGGCACCGAACGATTGGTAGTCAATGGTCCCCGTCGCACTCCGCAGGATGTACCATCTGCCGTCGGCCGGCTGATAGACCGCAACATCTGTCTTGCCGTCACCGTCATAATCCGCAGGGGCCAGGCGATCCGAATCGTTCCCAAATTGGACGCCTTGGTAACCGGCAGTGGATCTCTGGAGATACCAGTTCCCGTTCGACGGGCGAAAAGCGGAAAAGTCGGTCCTCGCATCGCCGTCATAATCGAACGAAGCCCGTGGAGCTGTACCGCACGGCGCAGCCAAATAGCGGACGGCCGCGAAATCGCCATTAGTCGGGACACCTGACGCGTTGCCTGTGGCTACTATCCTGCCGTTGGGAGTGATGGTCACGGCATTGGCGGATTCAGAAACGAGTATCGGAGTCGTCGTTTTTCCATCCCCATCGAAAGCTGCATCCAGGCTGCCGTCAGGGTTGTATCTCGCGATAGCGAAATCGTTATTCAGGCCATTATGGCTGTAGCCCGCTGCAACGATCTTTCCGTCTGGTTGAATCGCAATGGCCTGCGCTCGGTCATCTCTATCGAAAAATGTAGTAGTGAGCTTCCCGTCGCCACTAAACGTCGGGTCGGGAAGTCCATTTGAGCGAAGGCGTACGACCGCGAATTCATCTCTCGACGCAAACAGGTTCTGCGCATATCCTGCCAAGACAACCTTACCGTCCGGCAGAACGGCAATCGATCTGCCAGTGTCGTCGTCATTCAGAACGCCAACCTTGACTATGCCACCGGTGCCAAATGAGCTATCGAGTCTACCGTCCGCAAGATATCTCACGGCGGCGAAATCATAGTTTGAATAATTAAATGTCGTACCGCCCACCGCGATTCGGCCATCGGTTCCTATGGCGATAGAGTAGGCTATATCGCCCGCCGCGATCTCGGTCATTACTTTGCCGTCGTTACTGAAGGTCGTATCCGGACTACCGTTAACATTGAGACGCACAACGGCAAAATTATAGCTTTCACCGTTATGCGCGGTCCCAGCCGCAACGATCCGGCCATCTGGGTAGATCGCGACGGCATAGGCGCGTGCAGGGAAACTCGAAACATCAACAATAGCCTTGCCATCTCCGTCGAAAGTGGCATCGAGACTGCCATCCTGGTTGTACCGAACGATGGCAAAATCTGGATTAGTCGCAGGATAAGATGCTGAACCGGCCACGACGATCTTGCCGTCGGGAGCGATCGCGACCGCGTCAGCGGAGTCGGAGTTACCGAGCACTCGCGTTATGACCTTTCCATCTCCGTCGAACGAGGTGTCTAAACTTCCATCGCGGTTATATCGGACAACAGCGAAATTCGGATCTGTGCCGGTATAACTCGTTCCGGCGACGACTATCTTGCCATCCGCCTGCACAGCCGAGGATGTCGCGACATCGGTACTGCTCTGAACCGGCGTCGTCACCTTACCGTCCTCGTCAAACGTTACGTCAAGAGCCCCGGCGCAGCTCGGCGTCGGTGAGCTTGAGGGCGTCGGGGTTGGCGTTGGCGTCGAGGTCGGCGTGGGCGTTGGCGTGTAACACACCCCGGTCGACAAGTAACGCGCGACGACCATATCGCCATTTAACGCGCCAAGACGCATGTGTCCAGCGACAAGTATTTTCCCGTCGGATTGAAGAGCCCCCGCATAACCAGTTGTTGGTGCGTTCCCTACACGAACGACCACTTTGCCATCGCTTCCAAAGGTTTTATCCAAAGACCCGTCCGGTTCATAGCGGACAAGAGCGAAACTATCGAGCAGCTCCCCTGTTCCCGATCCCACCACTACCAGTCGGCCATCTGGCTGCAACATTACGGAATAGCCATAATCAGCGCTAATGCCAACGGGCGTAGTAACTATTCCGCCAAGCCCGAAGCTTTCATCGAGCGTCCCGTCCGTGTTATAGCGGACCATTGCGAAGTCAACCGACGCCATCCCTGCATGACCCGCGGCGACGATCTTCCCATCGTTTTGAAGCACGATCGAGTTGGCACTGTCGGCAGATCCTATTGGTGTGATGACCTTGCCGCCGGTTCCAAACGAGGTATCGAGCGTACCGTTTGCGTTATACCGAACCACGGAGAAATCATCGCCTTGGCCGACGGCGCTTCGTCCTGCAGCCAAAAGCTTCCCGTCCGGCTGTAGGATCACCGATTCGATCCGATCATTGCCCGTTCCCACCGGCGTGATCACCTTTCCTAAATTTCCAAACGACCAGTCAAGACTCCCGTCAGTGTTATATCGCGCTAATGCAAAGTCACTATTTGAGCCATTCCACATCTGGCCGGCTGCCACGATCTTCCCATCCGGTTGAAGCACGAGATCCTGGGCAGTATCGCTCGACGCGCCCAGTCCCGTTGTTACGATCCCGTCGTCGCCAAAGGTACTGTCGAGGGTTCCGTCTGCGTTATACCTCACGATCACGAAATCATAGTTTGAAGCAATGGAAGCTCCGCCGGCGACCAAGACCTTGCCGTCTGGACTTATCTTCACCGCACTCGCAAAATCCTGATTGCTGCTGACCTGTGTGACGACACGACCGCCCGTTCCGAACGAGGTGTCGAGCGTCCCGTCGGCGTTGTACCTAACTAACGCGACATCGAGCAAGGGCCCGTCGAATCTCGAGCCCGCTACAACGATTTTTTCATCCGGCTGCACCGCGATCGCAGATCCGCTATCATCGCCACCGAGGTTGGTCTGTGCGAATCCTGTCGATCCGAACGAGAAGTCAAGAGCTCCGGGTGCGCACACCTCGATGGGCGTGGGTGTCACCGTTGGCGGCGGCGACGGGGTGGGCGTCGGCACACATCCGCCGGGCTGGGAGCACAGCGAATAGACACTGATCCGCCAGCCTTGGGGCAGACTGCTCAGGTTACCGGTCTCATCGTCGACCACGTATAGCTTCCACGGTCCGTAGTTGATGAAGCCGCCGCCGGTAAAGGATCCGAAATCTACCGTGTACTGAGCCGTGCCGCCGGCGCTTGGGAAGGTGTCAACTCCGTCCGGTTCCAAGCTGGGAAGTCCGGCATAATTAGCGCCCAGGTAATAGCCAACCGGAGGCGCCGACTCATCGGGAAAGGGCGTTGTGCCGCCCAGGCGGAATAGATACCCGTTCCACGTCATCGTGTCGTTCCCGCCAGCGTCAGAAATAATGAGCGACTTCCTGCCCTGAGGGTCGACCACAAGAATGTCAAGATCGTCTGGTCGCTCTGAAGAGATAGCGAAATCGATGGCTAGGTAGCCGACGACACACGTTTGCGGGATATCGAATCCCATGTTGATGATCGAAGGATAATTTGTCGGCAGGCCCGGCTCTGAGCCAGGAGCGTTGCTGACACGATCTGCCGGCGCGATCGGATCTGGATTGCTGTAGTGATTCCAATGCGACGACATGCCAACGCACGTAGGCGAAGGCGTCGGTATCGGGCTCAGCGAGGCCGCTGGCGTTGGCGACGGGCCCGTTACGGCGTCCGTCGAGGCCTTAGCCGCTTCCCGCCATGACACCGCAGCAAAAACGGCCGTGACGAGCACAAGCAGCCCAAGGGCCGGGAGTGGTCGGCGGACGATGTTTTGGTTTCGGTTCACGGAGAAACCTCCATCCTCTGCGCGGGGTGCGGGAATGCTATCAGACCGGCTGAGGCTTATTGCGAGGAGTATACACCACTTTTTGCGCGCTCGAACCAAATTGTCAGCCCACCGCCGAGGCAATTTTCTGTCATCCTTCGCTTCTCGCCCCTTGACGACCGAAGATCGAGTCTCTTTAGCGGCCGAACCTCTATCTGGCAGGCTTTAGCGGTAGATTCGTGGTGCGCCGCGCGGCCGGGACGCGGTATTTTAGTTCGAGGAGGAGGACGCCGTGTTCGACGCGGGCGGTGGGGAAGCTTACAGTGCGCTCGACGCTGACGCCTTTTTCGCGAAGGAAGCGGCTGCAGTGGACCAGGCGGCTTGTGCCGCGGCCGTTGTGGCGGACGCGAAAGGCATTCTTGGCGTCGGGCAGCGTGGGGCGCAGCCCGATAGTGCCGGTGCGGCGTTCGAAGAGCAGCACGACGTGGCTGGGCCGTTCGAGCTCGGAATGAGTCCGCCCGTTGATGACGATGTCGCCGCGCCAGTTGAGCGATGCGTAGAGCTTATCGGCCGGCGTCGTCCGCGGCCCTTGTCCGTATTCTTCCCACTCTCTCGCCATGATCAAGGAGCGTAGCATACAAACATGAGCGTGTCAAGTGTGCAAGTATAAAATTCTTGAATTCATAAAATAAGTGCAACTTTTGAGAAGTGCGGGAAAGGGTAAGTTGAAGTAGATTTGACGCATCTTTTAACTGCAATCAAAAGGAGCATCAATGGGCTATCGACAACTTACCCAGGAGCAAAGGTATCAGATAGGGGCGTATATACGAATCGGGATGAAGAGGAGCGAGATCGCGAGACGGGTCGGTGTTCACAGATCGACTGTGTGGCGGGAGATAAGGCGCAACAGCACGTCGCACAGGTACAATCCGAGCCGGGCAGTTCGTCTGGCGAGGGAGAGGCACGAAGGGAAGAGAAAGAGAGGGGTCGATAGTGAGACGTGGAGGAGGGTGGAGGTGCAGCTTTCTCTTGGATGGAGCCCTGAGCAGATATCAGAGCGGCTCAAGGTCGAGGGTTTGTGCTCAGTTTCCCACGAGACGATCTATCGACGTATCTATCAGAACAAACAAGAAGGAGGCGATCTGTATATATTCTTAAGACGGCGTCACAAATATCGGAAACGCAGCCTTAAGTATTGCAGCCGAAAGGGTTGGGACACACGGCGGCCGATAAGCGAGCGGCCGGCTATCGTCGATACGCGCGAGCGGCTCGGCGACTGGGAAGCCGACACGATCATTGGGCGAGAGCACAAAGGCGGCATCCTCTCGCTGGTCGAGAGACGCTCACGATACTGCCGGCTTCAAAAGATCCCGACGAGATCGGCCCACACGGTTGCCGAGGCCGTTTGCACGTCACTTTTGCCGGTCAGGGACAAGGTCCTTACGATCACTTCCGACAACGGGATTGAGTTCATGCGTCACCAGACTATCGCCGAGGCTCTTGATGCCGACTTCTTCTTTGCCGACCCTTACTCGTCCTGGCAAAGAGGCACCAACGAAAACACCAACGGCCTTGTCCGTCAGTACTTTCCAAAGAAGACCGACTTTACCACTCTGTCTGACGCCGATGTCCAGCTCGTCAATGACCGTCTTAACAACCGCCCTCGCAAGGTCTTAGCTTTCAGAACACCGAACGAGGTCTTTAATAACCATTTTGTTGCACTTATTACTTGAATCCAAGATTCGAGTAGGACTGCATTCATCACGTCAAACAAGTTGTCCATGGCGCGTGACGTTCAGACGTTCAAAAGTGCCGTGAATGAGGACGATCGTGCTCTACCACTCGGCAGTTTTTGTCCACCACTCGGCGGTTTATGTCATACCACTCGACACATTTGCACCGGACAGTGGCCATTTTTTCATACAAAAAAGCTGCCTGAGCTTTGCTCAGACAGCCTTTCTATTTGCAGTCCGCCGATCGTTCAGGCGACCTTAGCGACATTCTCGGCCTGCGGGCCTTTCGGGCCGTTGGTTACCTCAAATTCCACTTCCTGACCCTGGATCAAGGTCTTATAGCCATCGCCGGCGATCGCGCTGTAATGGACAAAAATGTCCTGTTCGCCGGGCTGCTCGATAAATCCATAGCCCTTGGCATTGTTAAACCATTTGACCTTGCCTACAGTCTTTGACATCACGTGTACTTCCTCCTAATACTTCTACCTCGAATTTAGCGGCCTCGCGAGGCCGTGCAATGACTCATCCGGCGATCGCCGAACATTGTCAAAAATTGGATCCACTGGCACAAACGAATATCAAAAGAAACCCTTATCTTAAAACGCAAGACCCTGATTTTTCCTTTGAGTTGTGTTGTTAGACGAACGCAAATTTAACCAAATCTTAAGGTAGTGTCAAGGCATTTTTCGGCAAAACGAGCGTTTTGGGTGAAAATTGACTTAGATTCGTCAATAACGGAAGATAAACCCGTTATCAGGCGGCGAAAAAAGGGGATCTTTATGGCACAGGAATACGGCAAAGGCGGGCTCTTGACGTACAACGAATACCTTAAGGTTCCCGAGCTGTTGCAGCTCCAACGAACGCTCTCCGAGCCGGTCAGCCATGACGAACAGCTCTTCATTATCATCCATCAGACGTATGAGCTGTGGTTCAAGCAGCTACTGCACGAGGCCGACGCGACCGTAAAATGGCTCGGCGAAGGCCGTGCCTTTCGCGTGAACCACAGCCTGCGAGCAATGGTCGCGATCGAGAAGGTGATGGTCACCCAGATCCACGTTCTCGAAACCATGGCCCAGATCGGCTTTCTCGAGTTTCGCGATAAACTTAATCCCGCTAGTGGTTTCCAGTCGATGCAGTTTCGCGAGGTAGAGTTCGTTTCGGGGCAAAAGAACGAGAAGATACTCGATAATTTTCGCGACGACGAATACGCTTACGAGAAGCTCAGCCGCCGCTTTGTCGAGCCCGGGCTCGATGATGCGTTCTGGGCGTTTGTCGGGCGCCAGGGCTTTGCGGTCGGCACCCACGAGCAACGCGTCGCCGCGACCGTCGAGGTACTGACCCATCCCGAGAAGCACGGCGATCTATTCATGATGCAGGACCTGCTCATCGAGCACGATGAGAATTTCTCGCTCTGGCGATACCATCACGTCCTGATGGTCGAACGTATGCTCGGCCTGAAACCCGGCACCGGCGGCTCAGAAGGCGTCGGTTATCTGATGACGACGCTGACCAAGAAATTCTTCCCCGAACTCTGGGAAGCCCGCACACACCTGAAAACCGAAAGCTAACTATATGAAACTCCTGCTACTTACGCTGATCCTGTTATTGACATCATCTGGATACGCGCAGATACGCGTCACGATCCTGCATACAAACGACGCATATCAACTCACGCCGGTCGACGGCGGCAAACGCGGCGGGCTCGCTCGGGTGCTGACGCTCAAGAAGCAGGCCTTGGCAGAAAACCCGAATACGATCTTCACGTTTGGCGGCGACACCGTCTCTCCATCTGTCGAAACGCGAACCTATAAGGGCTCTCAGATGATAGACGCATGGAACGCCGTCGGCATTGATTACGCGGTCTTTGGTAATCACGAATTCGATATCGGCACTGCCAACCTGCTGTCGCGCATTAAGGAATCGCAATTTACCTGGCTTGGAGCTAACGTCATCGACAACAAGACCGGTAACATCTTCTCAGGCCCGCCATACATCGTGCGTGAGATCGGCGGTGTCCGGCTGGGTATCATCGGTCTGCTGCTGCCGGAGACAAAACGGACCTCGTCAATGGACGAGACGCTGAATGTGACCGATTTCTGCGCGGTCGCGAAAAAGCTCGTCAAACAGCTTAGAAAGAAAGAACGCGTCAATGCTGTTATCGGCCTCACACACTTGTCGATGGCTGAGGACAAGCAGCTCGCCGGCTGCGCAGAGTTTGACCTGATTCTGGGCGGCCACGAGCACTCTTTGCTGCAATCGTCCTCAAACGGGACGCCGATCTTCAAGATGACCTCGGATGCCCGTGAGCTTGGCAAATTCAATCTCAATTTCGACTCCGCCACGAAGCGATTGACGAGCTTTGATTGGGAGATCATCCCCGTCACCGACCAGATCGCAGACGCTCCCGAATTTGCCCCCGTGCTCGCGAAATACCGCGGCCTGCTGCAAACGCTCGAGGAACGGGTCGGAGCGACTTCCGTTCAGCTCGATGCACTGTCGCATTCCAACCGGCAAAAGGAGACGAATGTCGGCAATTTCATCGCGGAGTCATATCGTTCGGCTGTCGGAGCCGATATCGGTTTCGTGAATGGCGGCTCGATCCGCGCTGACCTGACCTATGAGCCCGGCGTCCTGACCAAGCGCGCCGTTCTGTCTATCTTGCCGTTCAACAATCCCGTCGTTAAGGTCGAGATATCCGGCAGAACTCTGCGACAGATACTCGAACACGGCGTCGCCCGCAGCGCCGTCGGCGAGGACACTGAGCCCGGGCGATTCCCGCAAGTGGCTGAGCTGCGATTCGAGTACGACACCACAAAAACTGTCGGCAGCCGCATCATCTCGATCTTCGTCGCGGGGAAGGTAGTTGATGATACGGCAAAGTATACGATCGCGACGTCGGATTTTCTCGTGTCCCGCGGCGGTGACGGTTACACCATGTTCAAGGACGGCAAGGTCCTGACCGACGCTGCGACGGCGCCGAAGGACTCAGACCTCTTCGAGCAGGCCATCCGCTCAGCCCCGAACGCAACGATCGCCCCGGTCACCGACGGACGCATCAAACGTCTTCGCTAAACAAAGACCGCAAATACCTCATTCGAAAACAGCTTGCCCCGGCGAGTTAGACGTAGTCGACCATCAGCGATCTCCACCAGGCCGGCTAACGACACGCGTTCGAGGTCCTCGCGGTTTTGTGCGATCAGATCGCCACCAAACCTCGTTTCAAACGCCGCCAGATCGATACCTGATTCCATTCGCAGACCAAGAAACGCCGCCTCAGACGCCAGGTCAACCGCCTCTCTCATTACTTCGGCCGAACTGTTCTTTTCGATCATTTCAACGTACTTCGCAGTGTCACGTTCGTTTGCGTAACGCTCACGTCCGTCAAATGAATGCGCCGACACGCCGAAGCCAAATACGGGCTCGAGACACCAGTATTTACTGTTATGCCTTGATTCATATCCACGCCGCGCGAAGTTGGATATCTCATATTGCTCATATCCCGCCGCTCCTAAGCGGTCAAGCATTGTTTCGTACATCGTCGCGGCCAGATCCTGATCAGGCATCGGCCGCCGGCCGCTCTGCACCTGCTCCGCGAGTGGCGTTCCCGCGTGTATCTCAAGCAAGTACAATGAAATATGCTCCGGCGACAGACCAATGGCCTCATCAAGGTTACGCTCCCAATCATCGAGCGACTGGCCCGGCAAACCCGCGATCAAGTCGAAACTGACATTGTCGAAATCGGCATCGCGCAGCATCTGAAATGTGTTTCGCGCGTCGGCAGCATCGTGGCCGCGGGCCAGGAGTTTCAAATGACGGTCGTTAAAAGTCTGCACGCCGAAGCTCGCCCGGGCTATACCCAGCGAGCGATAGGCGGCGAGCGAATCAGGCGTCACGGTTGCCGGATTCATCTCCATGGTGACTTCGATGTCGGGCGCGACATCAAACTCTGTGTGCACGACCGTAAGGATTCTCTCGACCTGTGCCGGCGTTAACAGCGACGGCGTCCCGCCGCCGAAATAGATCGTGTCGATGACGGCTCCGCCACGTATCTCCGCACAGAGGGCGTTAACATACCGGTCGACAACCTTGTCATCGCGATAGACGTCGGTAGCAAAATCGCAGTACGAACAGCGAGATTTGCAGAACGGAATGTGTAGATAAACGCCGGCTGACATAGCTGAAGAGACTCGCTAATGACCAGCCGCTGCGGTCCGCCCTTGGAGGGATGATTCGAGTGAGGTCTTCCACGCTGTTTCGAGTCCGTCGATCTCGCTTTCGATAACAAGTCCGTCGTCGACTGAGATGCATAACTTATCTTTGATCACTCGGCCGATAACAGCGAAAGGATGATCGCCGACGATCGCCTGCACCGCATCCAATGTTGCCGGATCGAAGCTAATGACGACCCGCGAGGGCGTTTCGCCGAATAGCAGCGCTTCCGTCGAGAGGTCGCCTGATTCCAAACCGACCTCGGCGCCCACGGCCAGGCGGCCCAAGGACGAAAAGCAGCACTCGGCGATCGTCACCGCCAGACCGCCGTCGGAGCAATCGTGAGCGGACCTGATCAGACATTGGTCGATCAATGCGAGCAATATCGTCTGGAGCTGTTTTTCGACCATCAGGTCGATAGCAGGGACCTCGCCGTTTGCGATGAGCTGTGTGGTCGAGAGCCCTACAACGGTTTGCGCGTGCTCGCTGGCCGCCAGATCGTTACGCGTTTCACCCAAAACGGCAATGAGATCGCCCTCTTTCTTGAAGCCGTGTGTAATGATCTTTCGCGTGTCCTCGATGAGACCCACCATACCGATCACGGGCGTTGGCAGGATGCCCTTGCCGTCGGTTTCGTTATAAAACGATACATTGCCTGAAACGACAGGCGTCTCGAACGCCTCGCATGCCTCCGTCATTCCGTCGATCACCTCCGAGAATGACCACATAACCTCGGGCCGCTCGGGGGAAGCAAAATTAAGGCAATTTGTGACCGCGATCGGCTTGGCCCCAACGCATGCGACATTCCGTGCGGCCTCGGCTACTGCGAGTTTTGCACCCATTCGCGGATCGATCCCCGCGAACTTGCCATTGCCGTCGTGGCACATCGCGATCGCGCGGCGCGTCTCCTTTATTCGGATAACAGCCGCATCCGCTCCCGGCAGGATGATCGTATTCGTGCGGACCATAGTATCGTATTGCTCATAGACCCAATGTTTGGAACAGATGTTTGGCGAGGCGAGAAGCCGTTTCAGAGCGTGTTCCGGGTCCAGAGTTGCGCGTTCAGGGGCTTCGACCGACCCTGAACTCTGAACTCCCAACTCTGAACTCGGCTTAGCCATAGGCCGTTCGTACTTCGGTGCCTCGTCGGTGAGTGCAAGTACGGGAAGGTCAGCCTCGGTCACACCGTTGTGAACGATCTTCAGCCGGTCACCTTCGACGACCTTGCCAATAACGACACAGTCGAGGTCCCATTTATTAAAGATCTCGACGACCTCTTTTTCACGGCCCGTGCGGGCGACGATGAGCATTCGCTCCTGCGATTCGCTCAGCAGCATCTCGTAGGCCGTCATGCCGGTCTCGCGTTGCGGAACGAGTGTCAGGTCGATCTCAAGCCCAGTACCCGCCCGGGCGGCCATCTCGACAGAAGAGCTGGTCAAGGCCCGCGGCACCCATGTCCTGAATGCCCTCGATCGCCCCGCTTCGCATTGCCTCAAGACACGCCTCGAGCAGCAATTTCTCGAGGAACGGATCGCCGACCTGAACTGTCGGGCGTTTTTCGAGAGCTTCCTCGTCAAACTCCGCCGACGCCATCGTCGCACCGTGAATGCCGTCGCGGCCCGTCTTGGCACCTGCATACAAAACCGGATTGCCGATGCCGGAGGCTTTGCCAAAGAAGATCTGGTCTTTGCGGACGAGCCCGAATGCAAATGCGTTGACTAACGGATTCAAGCTGTAGGATTCGTCGAACACGACCTCGCCGCCAATAGTCGGCACTCCAAAACAGTTGCCGTAATGGCCGATCCCGGCGACGCAGCCCTTCAGGATCGAACGATTGCGGGCACCGTTGCTGGCGTCGTCCAGCGGACCAAACCTCAGCGAGTTCATCGCCGCGACCGGACGAGCACCCATCGTGAAAACATCTCTCAGGATGCCGCCTACGCCCGTTGCGGCTCCCTGAAACGGCTCGATGAATGACGGATGATTGTGCGACTCGACCTTAAAAGCAACGCACCAATCGTCGCCGATATCGATGACGCCTGCATTCTCACCCGGCGGCACGATCACACGCTCTCCCTGCGTCGGTAGCCTTTTGAGATGTACACGCGATGATTTATACGAGCAATGCTCCGACCACATTACGCTGAAAATTCCAAGCTCGGTGATATTCGGCTCACGTCCGAGCACCTCAACGATGCGTGCGAACTCATCCGTCGATAGGCCGTGCTGCGAAACGATCTCAGGGGTTATGGGCGTGTGGTTCATGACAGGTTACTTCCCGCGAGCAAAATGAAACGAGTATTCTAGACCGTTTGGCGAAAGATGTCGATTACGGGAGGACACGACGCCGGTGCCCCAGATCAAGACCGATTTTCGCTGTCCCATGTCCCATTTGTCCCACGTGTCCCACTGTCCCATTTGTCCCAGAACGTTTGGCTAGGGTGGAACACGAAATTCGGCGACACTGCCGACAACTCATTGAGAACATTGTACTTAACACTAGACGCACCATTCGGGCTGTCCCGCCTTGTCCCAGGCTTGTCCCAAGCATTACCCGGCCGCTCAAATAATTGAAATTACACGGGTTACAGTCACGACATTCACATTTTCTCGCAAAAATAAAAAAACTTTTTTCGACGATGCTTGATCCGTGTTTTTCCAGGTAAATTCTCATATCCGAACCAGCATTGTTCGCAAATCCGTCTTGTTGCAGTGATAGCACAACTATGCACAAAAGTCAAGAGGTTTCATGGCTAGGGTAGTGGGCTCTGAGCGGAAAAGCGAAGATGAGCGATTACCTTACCGGAAAGATCGAGCGGGACGTGTAAGAGTGAACGATCTCGCGAAAGTCGTCGGGCTTGAATGTGCCTTTTAGCAGCGGGCCCTTTGGCCGTAATTCTTTCATTATCGGCTCAAACGCTTTTTCGCTGTTCTTAAATTGAGCCTCGCCTTTGTAGCGCGTTATCAGGATGATATCGAAGGCGGCGTTGTGCGGAGCTGCGACCTCGATATACTCGAATGAATCGATCACGCCGCGTTTTACCGCTGCGTCGCGATATGCACGCCAGTTGTTCTCGTAAAAGTAGCGGGCCTCATCTCGCTTTCCGCCCTTGACCTTGATAAATTCCACGACCGAGATGATGCCCTTTCCCGACGCCGGCTCGCCGAGTGCGCGGTTTATATGTTCCTTTAGCGTCTCGTAGCGAAACTTGCCGTTTCGGAAATATACAACGCTGCCATCGGCCGCATAAACGATCGTCAGCGGCAGGTTGCCGGCCCAATCCTTGGAGACAGCTTGGATCGCCGCATCGGCGTCGGGCGTGTCGAGCAGATAGGTCGGCATTTCGGCCTTCATCGAGGTGAGGAATTTTTTGACCTCGCCGTTAATATCTGCCACTTCGTCCAGCGAGATCGTTAGGATGTCGATCCGGCCCTTGTACTCGCTGTCGATCTTAACGAGGTCGGGAAACTCCTCACGGCACGGGTCGCACCATGTCGCCCAAAAGTTGACGACGCGAGGTTTGCCGGCAGGCGTGAGGAGCGGGCGGAGGCCTTCGACATTGATCGGGACGACGGCAGGGCCCGACGCAGCCTGTCCAAATGCAGTATTTATAAAAGCGAAGGCGAGAACCGCACACCACGCAGCCCTCGCCGATCTGCCGATCCAAACATTCATTAAAACAACTACTCCGTAACGCGTTTGATGCCGCAGCCAAAGGCCTTAGCGGTCGTCCTGGTCAGCTTTTGACCCGCAAGAAAGAGGTCAAAGGCGCCCTTTAAGTAGTGCTCGGTGATGTTAGTACCAGCCCTGTGATTATCAATGGCACCGTGATAGACGAGCACACGGCCCGCATCCACATAGTAAACCTCCGGCGTCACCAATGCACCGAGCTTGTCTGCCAAGACGTTGTTCTTGTCGATCAGCACGGGAAATTTATAGTTCTCGGCCGCGTTCGATTTGACCCAGTCAGCCGACTCAGTGACGTTTGAGTTAATGCCAATGAAGTTAATACCCTTGGCTTTGTACGCAGCTGCGATCTCACTGATACGCTGGTTATAATCCTGTACCACGGGGCACTGAGCCGAAAGAAAAATGACAGCGGCCCCTTTGGTTCCTTTTAAGCTCTCAAGGGTGTGCGTTGTACCATTCGTGTCGGGCAGCGAGAAATTATCCATCGTCCCGCCGATAGCTAGTCCCTGCGCGCTCACGGCGATCGCAAGAGCCAGTGATACCACTAGCAATGATGCCGTTCTTTTCATAATTCAAACCTCCGAGATGATCGCGAATCTAATTTTATCAGTTCTCGTCCTTCTACGCAGGCAGAACAGTTTCGGTTTCGTCCGGGGTCGATAATCGTATTTGATGCAAAGAAGAGCCAGATAGCTCGCCCGACCTACCCGAGCCTGCGCTGTGAGTTTCTTGGCAGCAATATTTCCATCGCATCGTCAACAGTAACGATCCCCGCGATGTCACCCTCGTCATCGACCACGGGAAGGGCAAGCAGATTGTATTCCGAGATGGTCTGCGCAACCTCCTCTGACGGGTCTGACGGATGTGCCGAACGAAAATCGCTTCGCATCACCTCTTCGAGCCGTGAGTGTGGATCGGCGAGTATCAGCGAACGGAGCGATATGAGACCGCATAACTTCCATGAGCCCTCTGTCTCTACGACGTACAGATAGTAGATCATGTTCGGCGTCTCAGCCATCTCGCGAAGGCTGCGGATAGCCTCGCCAACAGTCATATGTCTGGGAAAGACGACGAATTCGGTCGTCATGAGGCCGCCCGCCGTATCGTGATCAAAATGCATCAATTCTGCGACATCTGCCTTCTCGTCATCCTCCATGAGGGCAAAGAGCTGCTCTGATTTTTTATCGCTCATCTCGCCGAGAACGTCGACAGCGTCATCGGGTGACATTTCTTCTAACAGGTCGGCTGCGCGTTCCTCGCTGAGGTCCTCGAGGATCCGGGCCTGCGTCTCGGTCGACATCTCTTCGAGCGCATCGGCGGCGAGTTCGTCATCAAGACTCTCGACGACCTCGGTCCGGTGAACAGGCGACAATGACTCGGCGAGCTGGGCGATCTCAACCGGGTGTAACCTCGATAGTTTGTCTTTAGAAGACTTTAGCTGAACCGTGACGGTCGCTGTGTCGGTCGCGAGGTAGCCCACATCGGCCCAATCGATGACCTCGACGGGACGGTCGCTGCCGTAAAAGCCCTTTGGCATCAACCGCCGCACAAAGCCCTGCAGCCCGACATCGGCACCGGAAACGCGCCACATATTGCCAGCCTCAATGAGCTGGACGTCGTTGACGCGCACGACGCGTTTACCGTCGACATCGATCAGTTGATTATCGAGAACATCCTTGCCCAACAGGACCTCGCCCTCGCGGCGGATGAAGGGCGTAAGGTCCAGGACCGACGAGGTCATCTTTGCTCCGTGAACGCTAAGGTCCGTAAAGTCGCGCACGGGCATAAAAAAATTCCGCCGCCGATATCGTGCAACAAGGCCAATCACCGGCGGATATTCCTCTGCGCCGTATCGCACGAGAACGTCGCTGATCGAGGCAACCTTCTCATCGCGGGCGTCGAATATCGGTTGCCCGAGCAGTTGTGACACGTAGAGCATGACGCTACAAAGATAGCGTAAACAGCGGTCGGTTGTCAGTGGTCAGTTCTCAGAATTGAATCTGAAATAAACAATGTTCAAAAATACACAAAATATGGAAACACTGCCAGCTTATACATTTCTATAAATTAGGTGAAAGCGTGAGCCGGAAACGGCTGTTCCCACGCTCGATACCCGTCCGCCTACACCCATCCAAAATGAAAAAACCTACCTTGATAGTTCTCTCTCTCCTCGCAGCGGTGCCCGCCTTTGCACAGGAACGATTGCGATATTTTGACAACTTTGACACCTCGCGCGGCGTGCAGGTTGTGCGGTCTGACTTTGTGCCTGTGGCCGCAAGGTCAAAACCCGTGGTCACGACCAAAGCCGGCAAAAAGCTGATCGCAAAAACCGCTAAGGTAACACCGGCCGGCCAAAAACCACTGGTCAGCCCTACTTCGTTCACGAAAATGAACGTTACCGAGGGCCTTGCCGACCGCGAGACGTATCGTCCGGTTGCCTACACACCCACGATGGCGTCGACAAGCAATGGCCTCAGAGGCTTTACGACCGGCAGCCCGGCGCACGACTCGTACATCGTCGAATCGAGCCGTCGCTACGGCATCGATCCGCTGCTGATCTACGCACAGATGCATCAGGAATCGTCGTTTAAGATCCGCGCAACGTCGTACAAAGGCGCTTCCGGACTGATGCAGCTCATGCCCGCGACCGCACGGCGGCTGGGCGTAACCAACATCTACGACCCCAAGCAGAACATCGACGGCGGCGTCAAATATATGCGAATGCTGCTCGATATGTTTGGCCAGGACGTTAACCTCGCCTTGGCGGGTTACAACGCGGGTGAGGGTGCCGTGATCAAGTACGGCCGCAACATTCCGCCGTATAACGAAACGCGTGAATACGTCCGCCGCATATCGGCCCGGTACGCGTCGATCTCGGACGGCTCGTTCGCGCGTAACTACAAGCGTGTCAACAATGCCGTTGCGGCGAAACTCGAGAAAAAAGATGCTCGGCCACTCACAGTATTCGAACCAAGCCCCGTCGCGATCCGCCTCGCCGACGGCAGAATGAGACTGGTAAATCAATGAAGAATTGAAAATGGATAATTGAAAGTTTAGGAAAAGACGTCCGCAATTGTCCATTTTCAATTCTCAATTCTCCATTTTTCTAACGAGTTCCCACACGAGAGTTAACACTCTTCTCCAACTTAGTCCTCGAGACTTGCGGTCGGATGCGTTGTCCGGCCGCGTTTTTGTATTAAAGAGAACAGGCGCAGGGCTTTTTGGCCTATAATATCGGTATGTTTTGTATCAAGTGCGGGGCCGACAATAAGGATACAGCGGCGTTTTGCCGGAAGTGCGGCACGGTCATTGAGGAAGAAGAGACGCGCGTCGCCGTTAGGACGGCAACGGACAACGGCGAACTCAAAGCAGAGAATGAAAGAGAGATCTTCTCGATCACGCCGACGCTGATGTTCGTGAAGATGGGCTACGTCGCGGCGGCGGTCGCGGCGTTATTCTTCGTAGCATTGGCGAGCGCGTTTGCGTTCGCGATCGTGCCCCCTTGGCTTGCGGTCGTGATAGGTTTGGGTTTGTTCCTCGTGCCGGCTTTCTATCACATCAAACAGAAGCTCGTGCGCTACACGCTCACCGAATCAACGCTCGAGATCGACGAGGGCTTTATCTCTCGCACCACTCGCCGCGTGCCGCTGAGACGCATTCAGGATGTGACGGTTTCGGCAACGGTGCCGCAGAGACTGCTCGGCATCGGCAGCGTTAGCATCGACAACGCTAGCGAGGACCTTGGAAAGATCACGCTCAAGAACATAAATTCCCCGCGTGAGTATGCGGATCGTATGTTGGCAGAAATGCGACGTTCGGGCGATCTTTAACCGCAGCTAAAAACGATAACGCGGATAGGAGAACAAAATGTCTCGCCTATCCGCGTTATCTGCGTGTATCTGCGGCTAAGTTTCCTGCCGGTTTGGACTGCTCTCTTCGACATCCTCGAGGAGCGGCGTTGATTCATCGTCGTGGGCATGCTGATAGTACTTGTAGTAGCCTGAGCCGTAATAGTAATACTCGGTCGAGCCAGACTTGATGCCGTTGAGCACAACGCCGTAGATGCGTGCGCCGATCGAGTGGATGCGCTGTTTGAATTGCCGCATCAGGTGGATCGAGCTCTTATTGGCCATCGCGACGAGCACGACGCCGTCAACGAGCGTTGACAGGATCGCGGCATCGGTGAACGAGATCGCCGGCGGCGAATCGACGATCACGTGTTTGAATTTGCCTGAGAGGAACTGGAGCAGGTTGCGCATCTCGTTTGACGAGAGCAGCTCGGCCGGATTGGGCGGTATCGGGCCGCTGGTGATGATCTTGAGCCGCGGCAGTTGCTCAAAAGTGCGGATGAGGCCGACCGTATCTTTATCTCCTGAGAGATAGTTGGTCAGCCCTCGAGTATTCTCCAGGCCAAAGTGAGAGTGCAGACGCGGCCGCCTCAGGTCGCAATCGATGATCACGACGTCAACGTCTGATTGCGCTAGCGTGATCGCGGTGTTGATGGCCGTTGTCGTCTTGCCCTCAGACGGCTGCGATGAGGTTACGAGGATCGTCTGCGGCGGATGCCCGGCGGAGGAAAAGAGCAAGCTCGTACGCAGGTGCCGATAGGCCTCGGCCATGGGCGAATTGCGCTCCTCCATCGTAATAAGAGCCGCCTGCTGAAAACCATTCGTTCCAGCCTTGGCCGCCAGCATTTTTTTCCTGTCGCCCTGAAGATAATGTGGAATGAGCGCAAGCGTCGGCAGCCCGAGGTGACGGCTGACGTCGTCCGACGTGCGGACCGAATCGTCGAGGTAATCGAGCAAGAACGCGAGGCCCACGCCTGTCGCCAAGCTCAGGAAGAATGCTACCAGAATGTTTCGCGTGCGCTGCGGGCCGATAGGTGCTGTCGGCGTGATCGCATGATTCTGGATCTTGATGTTGTCAGGCCGCTGGCTCGTGAGCGCGAGTTCCTGTTCCTTTTGCCTCTGCACATATGTGTCGAGCAGGCCGCGGTTCGATTCGATCTCGCGTTTGAGCCCCGTTAGCTTTGTCTCGGCCTGACCCTCGACGTTCGCCTGTGACGCCGACTGGTCAAACAACGCCCGTGCCCGTAGCCGCGCGTTGCTGGGCGGCACCCAGGCTGGCCCTCAGGCTCGCCATGACCTCGCGCTCGGCGTTCTTCTCGAGCTGTTGTCCCTCGGATCGGATCTTTTCACTGACCTCCCGCTGGATCTTCTCTTTCTGCCCCTCTAATTCGCGTATCTGTGCGTCCTTTTCCTGAACCGATTTATATGTCGGTGTGTAACGTACGAGCAATGACTCGCGCTCCTGGCGGGCCGCGTTTATCTTGCCGTCGATCTCCTCGACACGTTTTTCGAGATCGGCCTTGCGCTCGTTGTTTTGGCTGCGGGCGTCCTGGATCGCCTTGTTGTCGCCCACGACCGACAGGATGTCACCCTTGCCGCTAGCAGCGAGGGCCGCATTGTAGGTCGCAGAGAGCTTTTGCACCTCGGCCTCGGCCTCATTACGCTGGGTCTGCAGCATCTTGAGGTTGTCGGAGCGAAGCTCGGTTCCCTTGTCCTGGAGCGGCAGGTTGCTCATGCGCATCTCAGCGATGAAATCGTTCTCCTGCTGGATGATGGTCGCCTTGAGGTCTTCGATCGACTGTCGCAAGTCCTCGAATGCCTTCTGTGCCCCGGCCGTCTCGCGTTCGGCATCTTCTTCCTTAAAAAGCTCGGCCACCTTGTCGGCGACCTTTGCCGCGAGGGTCGGATTCGTGCTCTGGAGCGTGATGTTGACGATATTAGTCCGCTCGAGCTGCTGGACAGATAAGCCGCCCGCCAGGATCGCCGCGTATATCTCGGCACGAGCGTTCTCCTCGGGTGTTAGTTGTATCTCCTGTTTTTTGGCACCTTCGAGCGAGCTTTCGCTGACTACGGGCAACGTGTTTTCGGTCGGACTGGTCTTTGGAGCGCCGGAGAAGAGAGATCTAAGCCCTGCAAACAGCCCGCGGCCCTGGCCGTCAAACAAATTGGGTTCGCGATGAAGATTGAGCGCGACCAGGACGACGCTTCATAAGGTCCTGATTCTGCAGTAGTTGGAGTTGCGTATTGTAGTACTTGGTATCGTCGCCAAAATTGATGTTGATCGATTCTTTGCGGGTGACCTCGGGCTTGCGCGGCTCGATGATCATGCTCGCCTGGGCCTGATAGATCGACGGCTGACGATATGAATAGAACGCCGCGACGGCCGTCGCTATTACCGTGATCGCGAGGATGATCGGCAGGCGTTTATAGACAATGTTGAAATACTGCCTGAGGGAACGCTTGCCCTCGAGCGCATCCTCATACGAACTCGAATAACCGGTGTATTCACCGTGTGTGTGCGTCAGATCCTGTGTTAGCGGCAAAGGTGTCAGCCGCTGATCGTTTTCCATACTGCTTGATAACTAACCCTATAAATAGGCGCGTAAACCTGTTTTATACCATATTTTAGACGATCTTTCAGAAAAATGTCGGCCCGTGGCGAGCGGCCCGACCTCGACCCCGGCGTGGCCGCCCTTTTGTCCGCTTATGCGGCGGTGTATAGTGAAAGTTTGCTCAACTGCGCGATATTTGAGCATAAGACGGTCATATGACGGATGTTTCCGCAAACAACAACCTCGATCTCGGCATTGACGGCTTCACCTACGCCGACCTTTACGACGCGGTGCGTCTCGGCGATCTGGCCGAGCGATTCTACGACGATGTTGAAAAGACTGAGCCCCTGCTCGGCGACGCTCTGCGCAAATACATCGCAACCCGCGGCGAAGGCTACGAACCGCGCGTGGAATCCAAAATCCTGACAGACGCCGCTCCGCATCTGTCGGAATTCATCGCACGGCTTTTTCGTATAACTGGCGAGCGGACCGAACTTGGAAAAGAGATATCGGTCCAGAATCCGGTTTGGCGATACAAGTTCTTTGTTCAGCGTCGAGCGGCAAAGAAATTCAAGCCCGACGCGCTCGCCGAGATGCACGAAGGCAAACTTTGGCTCGCCGTCACGCAACTGCGTAACACGGCATTTGACGAGACGCTGATCCGAGACGAGGAACTCTCCATTGCCGAGATGACCTGCCGGCTGCTCGACGCCGAAGAGGCACTGGCCAAGGCCGCAGCAGACACCGATGCGCTTCCTGAATCCGACGCGGCAATTCACGACACCGTACAACGCGTTAGCAAGGCGTACACAGAGCTCAAGGATGAGCAATTCGGTAAATACTTTGCTGAGAACGTTTTAGCCGAGGCGGCCGTGGGCGACCTTCTCAACATCCGGGCCGCTCTCAGGGTCATTGAGGCGTGGTCGGCCGGCGCTTTCGCCAATAAGTCGAAGAGGTGGCACAGCTTTAAGGTGCCCCACGCGCTCGACTACATGAACCTCGTCCACCTCATCCATCCAGAGCCAAAGCTGCACAACATAATGCGGGGACAGGACGAGGAATTGCGTCGCCGCGACGGGTTTAAGCTGACCGACGACCGCGGCACGATGCGCGATTCGCTCTACGAGATCGATTACTGCATGATCTGTCACGAGCGTGAAAAGGACGCGTGCCGGACCGGCCTGCATGAAAAGGACGGCTCGGCTCATCGCAATCCGCTCGGTATCAAGGCCGACGGCTGCCCGCTCGACGAGCGCATCTCAGAGATGCACATGCTCAAAAAGCAGGCGGACTCGATCGGTGCGCTCGCGCTCGTCACTATCGATAATCCGATGTGCGCCGGCACCGGCCACCGCATCTGTAACGATTGCATGAAGGGCTGCATCTTTCAGAAGCAGGAGCCGGTCAACATACCGCTCGCTGAGACGTCGGCGCTCACCGACGTGCTCGATCTGCCGTATGGTTTTGAGATCTACGCCCTGCTAACACGGTGGAATCCGCTCAATGCGAAACGCCCTTATCAATTGCCCTACAACGGCAAGAACGTCATGGTCGTCGGCCTCGGCCCGGCCGGCTATACGCTCGCACACTATTTGTTGAACGAAGGCTTTGGCGTCATCGGCATCGACGGCCTGAAGATCGAGGCGCTCCCGTCCGATTGGACCGGCAAGCTCGGCCGCGAAACGCCAAAGCCGATCCGCGACATCTCGGAGATCACTGAGCAACTCGACGAACGCATCCTGTCGGGCTTTGGCGGCGTGTCCGAATACGGCATCACGGTCCGCTGGGACAAGAATTTCCTGACGATGGTGCAGTTGATGCTTTCGCGTCGGCGACGCTTTCGAGCCTATGGCGGCGTGCGATTTGGTGGAACGCTGACGATAGAGGACGCATGGGATTTCGGCTTTGACCACATCGCGATCGCGACCGGTGCAGGCCGCCCCACGATCGTACCGATGAAGAACAACCTCATTCGCGGCATTCGCCAGGCGTCGGATTTCCTGATGGCGTTGCAGCTAACTGGTGCGTTCAAAAAGGATACGCTGTCAAATCTGCAAGTCCGCCTGCCTGCTGTCGTGATCGGCGGCGGCCTGACCGGCATCGACACCGCGACCGAGCTTTTTGCCTATTATCCAGTGCAGGTCGAGAAGATGCTGCACAAATACGAGCAGGTCGTCGAGGAATTTGGCGAAGAGCATGTGATGAAGGCGTTCGACCCCGAGGAGCTGGTCGTGCTGCCGGAATTTCTAGACCATGCACGCGTAATTCGCGCCGAGCGCACCCGCGCCGCTGCGGCCGGCGAGGAACCTGATCTCATCTCGCTCGTACGCGGCTGGGGTGGCGTCTCACTCGTATATCGCAAACGCCTGCAGGATTCGCCCGCGTATCGCCTGAACCATGAAGAGGTCCAAAAGGCGCTCGAGGAGGGCATCAATTTCATCGAGTGCATGTCACCGACCGAGGCCGTGCCCGATGAATTCAGCGCGGTGAAGGCGCTCAAATTTGAACGGCTGGACTATGTAGCGGAGACCGGCAAATTTGAGAAAACAGGTGAGATACATGAGTTCCCCGCACGAACTGTCTGTGTTGCTGCCGGTACGTCGCCAAACGTCATTTACGAAAAGGAAAAGCCGGGCACCTTCCAGATGGACGAGTGGCGACAATTTTTCCAGCCCTATCGGCTGACTAAGAAGGGTGACGGTAAATTCCACGCGGTTTCGGCTGAGAAAGGCGAGACGGGCTTCTTTACGTCGTATGAGAATGAGGGCAAGTTCATCTCGTACTATGGCGACAACCACCCGCAATACGCCGGCAACGTCGTCAAAGCGATGGCCTCGGCCAAGCACGGTTACCCGAAGGTCGTTGAGTTATTTGCGGACGAGCTCACAACACGAGGCACATTGCCACAGGCCGAGAAAGACGCGATATTCGATCATCTCTCCGCGACGCTCGACGAACAGCTTCGAGCGTATGTTGTTAGAATTGAACGACTTACGCCGACTATAGTCGATGTGATCGTAAAAGCACCGCTGCAGGCACGCAAGTTCAAGCCGGGACAATTCTATCGATTGCAGAATTTTGAGACGAGCGCGCCCGTCGTTGACGGCACGCGGCTGTTGATGGAGGGACTCGCCCTAACAGGTGCTTGGGTCGACGAGAAGAAAGGCCTGCTGTCGATGATCGTGCTCGAAATGGGAACGTCGTCGCGGCTCTGCTCACTCTTAAAAGAAGGTGAGGAAGTTCTCGTGATGGGCCCGACCGGAACGCCGACCGAGATCCCGGAGAGTGAGACCGTCCTGCTCGCCGGAGGCGGTTTGGGCAATGCTGTGCTGTTCTCGATCGCACGCGCTCTGCGCACGGCAAACAACAAGGTCATCTACTTTGCCGGCTATAAGAACGGTGACGACCTCTTCAAACGCGAAGAGATCGAGAACGCGACCGATGAGGTCGTATGGTCGACCGATTGGGGCACCGAGATCGTCCCGCAGCGGCCGCAGGATGCTCACTTTCGCGGCAACATCGTCCAGGCGATGATCGCCTATGCCGAGGGCAAACTCGGCCCGAAAAGCATTGACCTGAAAGACGTTGACCGCATCATCGCGATCGGCTCCGACCGCATGATGAACGGCGTCCGCGAGGCACGTCACACGACGCTCAAGCCGTATCTGAAAGAAAACCACGTCGCCATCGGCTCGATCAACTCGCCGATGCAATGCATGATGAAAGAGGTCTGCGCCCAATGCCTGCAACGCCACGTCAACCCGCACACCGGCGAGGAATTCTTTGTCTTCTCCTGCTTTAACCAGGACCAGCATCTTGATTTTGTTGATTTCAAGAACCTCAACGACCGTTTGAAGGCAAACAGCATTCAGGAGAAGCTGACGAATTTGTGGCTGGATCGGACGTTTGGGAAAGAGGATTTTAAGAAGCACTTTGCAGGTTAACGGCCGAACGAACCTGTCCCACCACATCACCACGCCGGTTTTTGATCGGTGCAGGCGCCAGATCGCTTAGATCGTTAGGCGAAAGAACCCCCAATTGACGTAGGATCTCGATCGCGACCACGGGTCTTGCCCGAAAGTCGTCGCCGTCAGCGACTTTGAGGGCGATGCCGAGTCCGGTCGGCCATCGGTCGCACGGCATAACGCCACAGAGCCAGACGCCGTCGGCGCCGACCTTTGAGATGATGTGCCCCGCGGCGGCTTGCATCAGTTTGGTGTCGAGTCGTTCGCTGCCGCCGATGAGTTCCGGGTATTGCATCATCGCGGCGACGATGCGGCGGCAGGCGTCTTGTGTCGGTGCGGGAAATTTCGCAGGCGCGATCAGGTTGATAAAACTCTTAGCCATCGCACGGACCGGCAGGGCAAAATTTGGTGCGGCACAGCCGTCGATACCAATCAGGATTTCGTCCACCTGAACTTCGGTAAAATCCGCGACGCAACGCCGGATCCGATTCTGAATGCGGTGGGCCGGCAGATCGTATGTCTCAAGGTCGGCGCCGATATGCTTGGCAAAGGCCAGCATCGCCGCGTGTTTGCCCGAGCAATTATTATGAAGCTGCGTCGGCGTTTCGCCGGCACGCTGCATTTGCTCGGCCGCTGTTGAGCTAAACGGCAGATGCGAGCCGCATCGCAGATCGTTCTCTGACAAACCGGCCTTCGCCAACATGCTGGCCGCAACCTCGACATGCATTTGCTCGCCCGAGTGCGACGCTGCACCGAGAGCTATCTCGCGCTCGTCAAAGCCAAACGCATCCGCTGCACCACTCGTTATGCACGGAATTAGCTGAAACGCCTTACAGGCCGAGCGAAAGTATGTGACAGTCGAGGCGTCGCCGAGAGAGGCGACCTCACGGCCCTCGCCATCGACAATGGCCAGATGGCCTGTATGAACAGACTCAACCGTGTTGCCTCGAATGACGTTGGCTAGGATCTGGGTCATAAGAAATTTCAACGCAAAGACGCCAAGGAGCAAAGGAAAAAACACTTTGGAATCACATCATGCCTCTAACCCTACGCGACCTTGCGTTAATTCGCTCCTGCACTCGCAAGCATCGACCTCGCATTTTCCCGTGCCGCGTCGGTGATCTGTTCACCGGCGAGCATTCGCGCGATCTCGTCGACCTTTTCAGTCGCATTAAGCTCGCGCACGCCAATGCGTGTCTTGCCCTTTTCGACCGATTTCTCGACAAGAAAATGCCGGTCCGCGAGCGATGCGATCTGCGGCTGGTGCGTGACGCAAAATACCTGCTGCGTCGCCGCCAGGGCCTTTAGCTTTCGCCCGACGGCCTCGGCTACCCGTCCGCCTATCCCGACATCGACCTCGTCAAAGACGGCCGTCTTGCCGGCGTCATTTGAGCGCGAGGCGGTTTTTAACATCAACATCAGCCGCGACGCCTCGCCGCCCGAGGCGACCTTTGCCAAAGGGCGAGGTGATTCGCCCGGATTCGCCGAGAAGTAAAACTCTACGCGATCCGTGCCATTCGCCGAAAAGTCACCGGCATCATCTATCCTTACCTCAAATCGAGCCTTGTCGAGGGCAACATCCTTCAGGTCATTCTCCACTTGTTTCTCAAAACGAGCCGCGGCCTTGGCCCTTGCATCGTGCAGTTTGCCCGCAGCGGAAAGGTAACTCTGCTCAAGCACGGCGAGCTCTTTCTGTAGCTCTTCCTCGCGAAGTTCAGCCGTCTCGATGTTCGAGAGCCGTTCCTCGGAAACTCGCAAGTGTTCCAGCACCGCCTCGACCGTCTCGCCGTACTTTCGTTTCAACCGCGAGATCTCGGCGAGGCGGTTCTCGATCTCATCGAGCCGTGTGGGCGAGAATTCCAGCGATGAGCTAAAGTCGCGTGCTGTGGTGCCTAGCTCCGAAACGACCGCACGTGCAGCGTCGATCTGCTCGTCAAAGCCGCGAAAGTGTTCATCATACTCGGCCAGTTCGTTGATGGCCTTAGCCGCGCGGTCGAGAGTCGAGAGCGTTGAATTTTCATCGTCGTAAAGCAGAGTAAATGCCTCGCTGCTCAAGGACGACAGTTTTTCAGCGTTGTTCAGACGCCGCTTCTCGGCTTCTAGTTCGGCGTCCTCGGCCTCGCTTAATCCGGCACGCATTATCTCATCGACCTGAAATCGCAGGATGTCGATCAGTTGGAGTTTTTCCGACTCGTCCTTCTTAAGCGAAGCCAATTGCTCGCGAACGCCAGACCATTCCCGATATGCATTGGCGACGGCAGACAGTTCCGTATCGACACCGGCAAAATCGTCGAGCATACCGATGTGCGTTTCAATGTCGTAGAGCGCCGTCTGCTCGCCCTGGCCGTGGATGTCGGCGAGCTGCGGGCCGAGCTGCTTCAAAAAGCCCTGCGTTACCAGCGAACCGTTGATAAAGATGCGATTGCGTCCCGCGAGCGAGATCTCGCGTCGCACTATCAGCTCGTCGGCAGGCTCAACGCCGGCCTCGACGAGCGTTCCATTCAGGTCGTCGTCACAAACCGAGAAAAGCCCTTCGATCACGGCCATGTCCTCGCCCTGCTTGATCAGATCGGTCGAAACCCGGTCGCCGGTAAGCAAGCCGAGACTGTCAACGATGATCGATTTGCCTGAGCCAGTCTCGCCCGTGAGCAGGTTGAGCCCGGGGCCGAACTCGACCGTTAGTTCGTCGATCAACGCGACGTTCCTGATCTTTAGCAGGCTGAGCATCGGTTACTTTCGCGGGACCACGCCCGCGCCCTTGATCCAGCGGCCAAATGAGAGAACTGCATCCGGGGGAAATCGCGTCTCAAACTCCGCGGCATTCCAATCGATCGCACGGCTCCGTTTATAAAAGGCGAATTCGGCCAACTCCTCGGCCTTGACCGACGAGAATCGCTGCACGACATAAAAGCCGCTCGCATCGTATTCCTCAAGGCCGCGGCGGCCGCCAACGTTCCCGACGTCCAGTATCACAACGGGTTTAGGAAAGCTCGCGCGACGACGCTGCGTTACCGCGGCGATATCGACTATCGCTCCTGCCTGGCCGTTGCGTGGTGCGAGCGTTGCCTTTCGAAAAATAAAATCGACCAGCGTTCCCGAGCCATTCTCGGGCAGCGTGCGATAGATATTCGGGTCCTGCGTGGCCTCGCTGCCCGAGGCCAGTGCATCGAATGCAGTAAGGAATGCGACAAAGTTCAGCTTTATTGCAAACATCTCATCCTTGCCGTAGTGTCCGCCTGTCTCGATCAGTATCGCCGGAGTTCCCCATGCCGAGAAGTTATCGCCAAAGGCGGTCGGCGACCATTCGTCAGCGTATCGGGCCATGTGTCCAGGAATGAACTTTTGGAGTGCCAGGATCATCGCTGAAGCCAGCCGCATGTTGCGTTCGTGACCGAAGTTGCTCGTCTTGGCCGGGTCGCCGTACACGACCAGGAATGAGATCGTCGCCTGCTTAGGCGAGCGGCCGACGGACGTAAGCGAATTCTGATTATGCAGGTTAAATCCGATCGCCGGCCGCCAATCATCGCGAAGCTTCTTTAGGAGCCGAGCTTCGGGCGTGGTGAGATTGACCGCGTCGCGATTGATGTCAATACCCTGTATGCTCCGGCGTTGAAATAGCTCGGAACCGTCGGGATTGAGCATCGGGACGGCGCGAATGGTGACGGTCTTCTCGATCTTGCGGACCCAATCGAGGTTTCGATTGGTTTGCAGGAACGCGAACATGTCGATGAGCGCGGACGTCGCTGTCGGCTCGTCGCCATGCATCTGCGACCACATAAAGACCTTTAGCGGGCCGTTGCCCCACTCGACCTGATAGATCTCACGTCCGCCAAAACTCCGCCCGACCTCATCAACATCGAGACCGAGCTTTTTTAACTCGTCGAGATACTTCTTGAGATCGGCGTGGCGCACATCGGACGGGAAGATCCGCGAAATGTGCGAGCGTTCCCAATCCTTGGCCAGATGTTCGGGCGTTTGCGCCTGCAGGTTCATCGAATACAGTGATACTGCAAAAAAGAGAATCAGGAAGTACCGCATAATCATAAGATAACCGCGCGGCCGAGCCTGCGGCAAGGCATCGTGCTCACCTGAGGCTGAGATAAATGGCCTCGGTCGCCTCGACCATCTTATCGATGCCGTAATTGGCGGCCGCGATGGCCCTCGCGTGCTTTGCCCAGATCGCGCCGCTCGTCATCGTGATCGAGATACCAGCATACGGTCTCTGCAAGGCTCAAGGGGTCCTTGACCGGAACAAGAGCGTTAGCGTCGTCGACCATTTCGACCGCACCATCCGTCGCGGTTGCTACGACCGCACAGCCCGAGGCCATCGCTTCGAGTATCGCGATGCCAAAACTTTCGGTATGCGAAGGCGAAACAAAGAGGTCGGCCGCAGCATACAGCGGTGCCGTATCGTCGAGCCAGCCGAGCCAGAGAAAATTCTCTTCCATCCCGAGTATCCGGACGAGGCGCTTTAGCTCGCGGCGAAACTTCTGATCGAGCGTATTGTCGACACCGGCGACAACAAAGCGTGTCTCAGGCCGGCGTTTGACGATCTCGTTCGCCGCCAGGACGAAGTCTCGCTGGCCCTTGCTGACCTTTAACTCCCCGAGCGTGGCCACCAGCGGCACATCGTGCGGTATCGAGTGAAACTCGCGAAACTCACGCCCAAGCCGTTCCATGTTAGCGGCGTCATGTTGTGCGAGGTCGATGCCGTTGGCGATCAGATGGACTCGGTCAGCCGGAAACACTCGCACAAGATGTTCGCGAACCGGCCCCGATACGGCGATCGCCGCGTCGACATTGCGCAGAGCAAAGCGATGGAACGATTTCATCGGGAACATCACATGCCGCGTCAGCACGAAGTGTGTGCCGGCGATGCGGGCCGCGGCTGCAGCCGCCACGTAGTCGCGGGCAACATGCGTGTGAATAACGTCTATCGAGTTTGCACGGCAAAATCCGGCGATGCGCTTTGCGCTGAACATCCCGAACGAATTGCGGATCGAGATATGCAGGATCCGCTCGGGCCCTACGCCAAGCTTGTCTTGCCATTCATTTGTCGGCCTGAGGGCCGCAAATACCTCATGCCCTCGCGCGGACAGACCGTGACACAGGTCGGCCATATGCCGCTCGGTTCCGCTAAAGGTCCGCGCTGACGAAATGTGCAGGATGCGCATCTCGCCATAGTTTATACCGATTCTCAAGCGCAAAAAAGGCACGCCCCGCGAAGCGAAGCGTGCCGCGAATGCCAAAGGCAAGTGAACTAAAGCTGCAGCCTGACGCCGAACTGCATCTGGAACACCGGCGTGCGTGAGAAGTTGCCGCTGGTGATACAGGCTGCCGTCCGGGTTGCGCAACTGCATGAACGTCGTGTTGGTCGGTCCCTCAAACCACAAGCGGCGTTCCTGTCAGCTGAGGCACAGTACAACTCCTGGTCACCGCCATACTGAATGTTGGCGTTGTTAAAGACGTTGAAGATCTCCGTCGAGAAGATCAACCTGCGTCCCTCGCCAAAGCCAAAGCCTTTCTGGGCCCGAACATCAACGCCAAATTCAGCACGGTTGCGGAACGAGTTTCGGGGCATCGGAATACCAGGTGCCAGATACGGGCGGTCGTTGTTATTGCTGTCAGAATTGACATCCGAGCCTACCCTTGCGTCAAGCGGAACACCGGAACGCAGGCGGATGGCACTGGATACTTCGAAGCCGTGCGGCAGGAAGAAGACAGGATTAGCAACAAACTGGACCTTTCTGTCTAAGTCTTGCCAGGCCGTATTCCTGGGCGAGACTAAACGAATTCTCGTAACCCAGCGCCGTAGCGTTGCGTTCGTTGTCGTCATCCGACAGCGACTTTGAAAGAGTCAGGTAGGCGTTGATATTCGACCAACGGTTATTGATCCTTGTTCTTGCGGTAAACGCCCTAAAGAGTGAGCGGCCCGAATCATCACGGATCAACAGACGGTTGAGGTTCGTCACCGGACGATTATTGCGGTTAAAACACGGCCGCATTGCGAATTGAAAGGCTAGCGGACAAGTCGCGACGGTCGGCGTCGGCAGGTTGATGTCGCGATTACGCTGCAGGTGAGTTGTCTTGACGTGGCTGTAATCGACGCCGACCACGAAGCCGTTCATAAGTTCATGTTCGTAGCCAATGCCGTACTGCGTCGACTGCGGGTTTTCGTAATTCGGCCCCATCGCGATCACAGTCGCACCGCTGCCCGGCGTCACCGCCAAGGCCAAGCCTTCCGGCGATCTGCTGCATCTGTGCGGAGGTCAGCGTCGGCAAGAGCTGCCCAAGCCGAATGTATTGAGGTTAACGCCGATCGTGGCGAACTGCCTGAAGACGGAATTGGGAATGCACGACCCGATCATTGGTAGTTGCAACCAATTGCGGACAGGGCGTGCCGGTCGCCGCCATGATCGCAACGTACTGCGGATTCGCTGTCAGAAAATGCGTTGTACGCCGTAACGCCGTTGCGCGGTCGTTGCGACAGGGTGCCCGTCGGGAACAGCAATCCGACCGAGACATCACCCGGCGGCAGACGGAAATTGTTCAGCGGTGCGGCGATAATGAGTCCCGGCGTCCTTGCAAAGTACCGGCCGAAGAAACCACGAAGGACCGATTTGCCGTTACCACGAAAATCGTACGCCATGCCAAATCTCGGGCCCCATTGCCACGGGCTGTCAGGAATTATGGTCGGATCGAATGTGCCGCCGCAATAGCAGGGAACGTGGCGTTCTTAACAAAGTTAATGATCGTGTCGTTGCCGAGTTGGGCCGACGGATTGTACTGCTTCTCAACGCGCAGTCCATAGTTAATGGTAAGTTTCGGACTGACACGCCACGAATCCTGACCGTAGAAAGCCAATTCCTTGACCGTGAACGCCGCCGCCAGATTGCCGATCTGCTGATTGTAGAAGGCATTCGTTGTGTCGAAGCGACGATCATCCGTCGACCCCTGCGTTCAACGAGAGGCTCTGGAGTGCAAGGTCACTGGACTGGTTGGCTGAGTACGCCCCGAACTGATTGAATCCGAACAGCTGGTCCATGAAGATGTCGCTGTACTCACCGCCAAATTTGAAACTATGGTTGCCAGAGATCACCGAGAAACTGTCAACGAACTGAAGCCGCCTGTCCGACTGCGTGGTCGGCAGGAAGCTGCGGGTCCCGTATGACCCGACGCCGCCGTTCACGCTCGGCGTGAGAGCATTGGCAAGACGCGGCCGTTCGCCCTTGGCCCACTGGAAGCGAAAGTCATTAATGTGGTTCGGGCTAAAGAGACTGGTCAACTGTGCGACAAAAACACGGTTCTTATCGATCTCAGTGCCCTCCATCGACAGTGCCGTCGTCAATGACCGGGTTAAAGAGAACGCCCGCGTCACCGACGGACACGCCATTCTGACCTTCGCCCTTGTTGATGCTGAACCGGAAATTTGCCGTATTGGCTTTGTTCAGATTCCAGTCGATACGTCCCAGTCCGGTCCTGGCGTCATTGGTCAGTTCATAACCGGTCTCGAGCGACTTGAAATAGTCGTAAGCCTCCTGATTGCCGGCGTTACGGGTTATACTGCCAAAGTCGAAAACGACAAAGCGGTCAGCCCGGAACTTCTGCTCCTCATAGGAACCAAAGAAGAAGAATTTGTTCTTGACGATCGCACCGCCGATCGATCCGCCAAACTGCTGTTGCGTCGGCCCGGCGTCGATGTTGACGTCCCTGCGCTGCCTCGATCGCTTTCACCAGCGAGTGGTTACGCGACATGCTGGACGGACGCAGAAGGTAGAACGCCGACCCGTGAAAATCGTTGCTGCCGCCCTTGGTGACGACATTGACGATACCGCCCGAGCTGCGGCCGTATTCGGCCGAATACCCTGCGGCAACGACCTGGAATTCCTTGATCGATTCCTGCGGAATGGTCGGAGCGAAGTTTGAACGTTCACCGCCGCGGATACCGCCAAAGAACGGCTGGTTATAATCGAGACCGTCCACATTGATGTTGGCATTGATGCCGCGCTGACCTGACAGAGAGATCTGGTTACGCTCGGTATCGATCTGTGCGGTCGGCGTCAGCGTGGCAAAATCCTGAAAACGGCGGCCGTTGATCGGCAGATTCGTGATCGCCGTCTCGCTCAGCACCGCGTCAGAATTACTCTGCGTGGTCTGAATTCCCTCAGCGGTCACGGTCACCTCAGCCGATACGTCACCTGCACCGAGTGCAAAGTTAACATCCGTTGTGCGGCCGACCTGGACCTGAACCGTCCTCGTTTGGGCTGCAAAACTCCCACCCGAGGCAGTCACGGTATATTCACCCGGTTCGACTGCGAGAAACCGATAGATGCCGTCGCCGCTCGCCGTGGCCGTTACCTCGTTGCCGCGGGCTTTACTGACGAGCTTTACCGTCGCGTTTGGTATCACAGCCCCGTTCGCGTCTGTGACAACACCCGTAATGGCGCCGTCGCCGCCCTGAGCCAACACGGCACCGGTGAATGCAAAAACGCATATCGCCAAAGCCGACATCAGCCTGATCATCTTCCTTATCGTCATTTTTTTTGACCTCATTTTCTTGTGGTTTGGAACTCGAAAAACTTAAGATCGCCTGTAAGCAGCCTAAGGCTGCACGAATCTCGAACTTTTTGGATTTTTTATCTAACTTTTCGGATAAATGTGCTTACGAACATATTCCTTTTCGCGGCGAAAAGCAAGGACAAACCCGGGGCTAAACTGCATTTTGAGCCCGAATTAACAGAGATTTTAGAACCGACCCGGCCACGCTCCGGTCGCCGTCGGTCGGAAGCGATCTCGTCCGATCTTTTCGACATTCATTGTTCACGCAAGTTGAGTTCCTCAACAGCCCGGGATGCCCCAAAAGTATAGCAGGCAACCTTTTTTTGCCATCTAGCGTTTAAGTATTGCGTTTTGTATCATTTTCTGTTACAAAAGTGCTTCCCGGGCGGCCGCCGCAACCGTTTGGGAGGCTTTGTATTAAGCGCATACAGTAAATACTTGACTTTATTGTGATTGTGGCTTAACTTAATCGTTCATTTTGAGGGCCGACCTGAGAAATGAGGTTAGGAAAATCAAGGAAAGGGGAAATAATGGCAGACGTAGAATACGCTACATCATCATACAAAACGCCATTGCATCATCGCATTATTGCCAGCATGCCGGTCAAGGCGAGCTGGGTCGACGCCGAAACCGGGGAGACGATCAGTGTCGAGGGCCTGACCGAGAACGTTGGTGAATCCAGCGCGCTCGTCAATCTCGAGACACTGCCGCCCGTCGGAAGCGAGGTCCGTCTTAAGATCATGGAAGAGAATAAGACGATCGTCGATGTAATGACCCAGGTCATTCGCGTCGAACGCGACCCGAGCAAACCAATGGCCGCACTTTCAGTTCTTGAGAATATGAAGAAGTGGAAGAATACGGCCATGGCTGCTGCGCAAAAATGGGTAACGAGGCATTGGCAACTTAACTATGAGGAAGAATGGGTCAATTGACCTGGGCTTTCTTATTGATCCGTAATAATAAAAAGCGGGTGGCTCCATAAGGACCACCCGCTCTTTATTTGTATTTAAGGATCCGTCGCTAGCAGCGGAATCCTTCGGGTACACGCGAACAGGCCTGACCAGTGCCCTGCGGGGCCAGAACCTGAACAAATGTCGGGCCGCCCGTCTTGAAGAAGCCTATCCTTGCGAGGGTAAGCATCGGCGGACGGTTAGAGTCAAACCGGATGTTGTACGTGCTTGCCCAGCGAATCGCATTCGCATTCGGTGCGACACTGAAATCCTGCGTTCCCCAGAAAACATAGCCGACTGAATCCGTCTGCGACCATGGCGTGTTGCTAAAGCCCTGGTTGCCGTCCGTGCCGTCGGCAGCTGAACCCGGATGCTGCGGCGGAGCATGGAAACCAACATTGCTCAATGTCACGCCCGTTCCGTAAGGAATGCCGAATGACTGAATTGCGCGATCGAGGTTCATGTTGTAGATCGCATATTCATAGTGCCATACGCCCGGTGACGGATTGGTGACCTTATAACCGACATAACCCATACCGTCTGCGGTTGACGGACGGAACGGAACGACCGTCGCCCCCGTCCAGGCCTCCAGGGCCACTTTCTCCCGGACCGTCGAAAAACCTCCAGTCGGGAACGTGAACGACGTGGTGCCAGACACATTGTAGCGGCGATATGAGACGTTATTGAACATGTTGCACTGCGTCGGATTCGCCTGACACCAGGCATACTCATGGGGCGTCACGTACTGGGCCTCAGCAAAGTACGTTGCACCAGCATTGAGCGTCGTATTCAGGTCAGCCTGTTCTACAAGGATACGGTGCGAGGTTCCATTGTGGGTGTGAGCGGTGTGGCTGTTGTTCGGCGTGGCCGAATCGTTACGCGGGAAGAAGCCCGTGAAGGGACTGATCCAAGCTTTCGATCCAAGGTTCGGGCCAGAATTCAGGCTGGCTCCATACGGGTCTGAACAGCCTGAACCGAGCTGCGAGCCGCCGACGCCGTTACAACCGAGGCCGCAGAGGTTGTTCGTCAATGCGGTGAAGGCATGCTTAACGCTCGATTGTCCGACCTGCTCGAAGGTCTGCGTATTGTCCGCGCCACCGCTCATGCGATACAAATTCTGAGGGATGACCGGGTGATCATTGTTCGGATTGGCGAACCAGTTAAGGTTGACAGTCCCATAGTTGCAGGAGTCCGTTCCGACGGCAAGACCAACCTGAGTGCCCGAACTGCCGAACTGCGCAAGACCATTCAGGTCACCGACCACGACATCAGGTCCCGGCCTGGTTCCCGCTTCAGGAGAGTTCGTAGGCGGAAGCGTACTTTCCTGCATCTCGGAATTGACGATCGTGGTCACTTCGATCGGACGCACGCGACCGCTGACACTTACCGTACCGACGACAGTTCCCGCCTGCGTACCGCGACCGAGCTCAGCAGCGAACTCATTAGACACGATCAGGCGGCCGCCGTTCAGAGCCAAGGCGCGGGTGGCCGGATCGTATTGCCACGGGGCACCTTCAACATTGAAGAACACGAACCCGGAGGCATCACGCACCGACAATTCGTAGTCGGATCCCGGATCATTCGCGACAAGCGTCATCTGTGCTAGTGACGAATTCATCCTTGCCGGGAGCGCCGCCGTATTCTGTGACGTCAACGAAAGAACGCCCGGGAGCGCACCGCGAAACTCATCGTTAAAGACCATGGTCTTAAAAAACGACTCCGCCGACACGGCAAACCTAAGCGACACCGGCTGCGGCCTCGATTTGATAGCCGCCCTGCTCAGGTCAAAGTCCATGACGACATTACCGTCGGCAACGACCATTTTCTCGAGCACACCGGTCTCGCCGTCCCTGCTCGCTACTGTTGTCTGCTCAAACATCGCCCACGCAACGCCCAGCAACGCAAAAATACCTAATATCGGCAACGCGATACGCAGCCGCTTGCCCAAGAAAAACTTGTTCATCCTATATCACTCCTGACTGGTCTATCCAAGGTTAGTATGATCCCAAATGGAAACAGCACCATAGTTTAGCTAACATGACAATTAAAGTCAAAAGCTTTCGCACTTCACCGGTGACACTTTTGACAATTTCGATTCTAGGCGGAAAAGCAGATTTTACTATGAAACCCGGGTGCGAAGGCAAGCAGTCAAAACAAAAAAAGAGAGCCGAGCTTCCGGTGATGGCCGTGAAAAAGGACGACCAGGACATTCGTCATTCACGGACCAGTTGGTGGCGTGCAGCCGCGCTGATCGGCCTGAACGTCCTAATGATCGCTCACATCATCCAGTGGCGGATAATGGGGTCGACGGTCTCACCGATCGAACCGTCGGAGACGATGTTCACGCTGCAGCGGGGAGCCGTAAACGCTGGCTTTATCTTTTTTAGCCTAGCGATATTGGCCACGCTCGTCTTCGGCCGATTCGTGTGCGGGTGGGGCTGCCACCTTGTCGCGCTGCAGGACCTCTGCGGTTGGATGCTAAAGAAGGTCGGCTTGACTCCTCGCCCGTTCCGTTCGCGGCTGCTGATCTTCGTACCGTTGATCGTGGCATTGTATATGTTCGTCTGGCCGACCTTCGGACGATATCTGACCAAGCCAAAGGACCAACCGCTTCTTCCGGAGTTCACCAACCACCTCGTCACTACCGAGTTCTGGGCCACTTTCCCTCCGATCGCCGTCGCGATCCCATTCCTGTTTATTTGTGGTTTCATGACCGTTTACTTTCTCGGACAAAAAGGGTTCTGCACCTATGCATGCCCGTACGGCGGCTTTTTTGGCATCGCCGACAAGTTTGCTCCCGGCAAGATCCGTGTCACCGACGCGTGCAATCAGTGCGGCCACTGCACCGCGACCTGTACATCGAACGTTCAGGTCCACGCAGAGGTCAAACAGTTTGGCATGGTCGTCGATCCGGGCTGCATGAAGTGCATGGATTGTGTATCGGTTTGTCCTAATGACGCGTTGTATTTCGGCTTTGGCAAACCATCTGTCGCGGTACGCGGTGCGGCTGTCGCAAAGACCTACTCGCTCACCTGGCCCGAAGAGATACTTGCAGCCTTTATCTTCTTCGCCAGCTACATGGCCGTGTGGGATGTTTACCAGCTTGTGCCAATGCTGATGGCACTCGGGATCGCGACAGTAACCACTTTTGTCGCGATGCGGACAGTCAGACTGTTTCGCTCGAGCGACATAGGATTCTACGGCCGCAGTCTGAGATCACAAGGAAAGATCACGGCGGTCGGTGGGATATTTCTCACATTTGGCGCCCTGTGGATCGGCCTTAACGCCCACAGCGGCTACGTCCGTTACCACGAACGCTCAGGGGCGATCGCATTCGAGAGCTTTAACATTCCGGATGAACTCGCCCTGGCCCAGGCCGATCCAAGACAATGGCTGTCGCCTGCGGACGCAAGGGCGGTCGCGAACGGAAAGGCCGCATTCTACGCCGCTCGAAATGTGAGCCTGTTCACCAATCGAGAAATGATCTCAAAACTCGCGTGGCTCGAATATCTTTCGGGTAACACCACGCAGGCGGTCGATCTGCTACAAACCGCTACCCAAAAACAGACCGGCCAGGAGCGAGTGCTCAGTTTGTACTATCGCGGAGCGATCCTAAACCGACTGGGCCGGCATCGCGAGGCCGTTGCGAATCTCGATGAAGCGTTAGCCGAGCGGCCAGACCTGATCGCGGCCCGAGAAGAACGCGGCGAGGCCCTTTGGCAAATGGGCGCCCGCGAGCAGGCCACACAGGCGTGGACCGAAGCCCTAAAGCTCAGCCCCAACATGCCGCTGACAAACTACGTTCTCGCCGGGGCGGCTGCGGCTCAGAACAGTGCCGATAGTGCCGCCAAATACGAACAAAAGGCCGACAGCGTCACGCCGAATAACGCGCATTTTCACTGGATGTTGGGTCTGAGGTTACAGAATCTAAAGTTCAGCGAATTTGCGGAGAAACGCTTCGCCCAAGCCGTGGGGCTTGATCCGTCGTTAGCGTCGCGACGCTAACAGATCGCTACTGTCCGAGCTTGTCCCAACCACCGATAAAGTTCTCCTCGGCAAGTCGTTTGTAATGCTTCCGGGCGGCGGCCTCGGTCTCGGCAATTCTTATCTCACGCTGCAGCGGCTCGACGCGATTCGGAGAAAAATCGGTGAGATATACGACATAGGATGGAAACTCGGGTTTGTCTCCCTTGTTCGTCTTCCACATCAGCAACTTTCGCACCATCGTGTTGCCTTTCATTTGCTTAGTGTAAACCTCGCGCTCGAGCAGCGTGCTGGGCGTTCCGGCATTGTCATCGGCCGGCTTCTCGGCCGCCGCGACCGTGACCATCTCAGTTAGCTGATTGATGCTGACGTCCTCGACGGTCGCCTCTTTATCGTCACGGATGCGGACGAACTGTGGCGAGATAACGCTCACGAGCGGCATTCGCGAGAGTGCACTGTAACGCTTGCCGTCAAACTTGAGCACCATACGATTGACCGGCCCGCCGCGTGAGCTTTCGCTGATCAAATCGAGGCACGAAAGCTCGATCACCGGGCCGGGCTTGATCATTTCATACGCGACGTAATCGTTATTCACCGCGACGTAATCCGACAGTACGATCCGCCGCTTCATCTCAGACGCGATCTCCTTTCGCTGCTCGTCGGTGAATCCGCCGCCGACGCGCGTCAGCTCATGAAACGTTCCGTCGGTCCGCATCACCGCGACCAAAAGGTCGTGGAGCATGCCCTTCCGTTCGTCCGCTCCCTCGCTGTAGCCGATGATCGCCGCGTCAAGATTGTGCCGCAGTTTGATCTTGTACCAGTTGGCTGTATCGTGCTGCAGCACGATACCTTCCGAGCCTTTATCGATGACCCAATCGGCCATCCGCTCAAGGATGTCATCGGTCTTCTTCGTCGGAACGTGTTCGACCGGATGGACCAACTTGCCCTTGCCGAACCACTTGTCGGCAAGCTGAAAAACCTGCTTGATCGATTCGACCTTCTCTCCGTTGACCTCAGCGACGTCAAATATCGCGAGTCCCAAACGCTCCATATCGGCTTCCGACTTCGGATTGCGCAGGACGCTCACGACCTGATGGATACGCAGGCCTTTGCTCTGCTCGGCCTGCATATAGATCTCGCCGCCGAGGATGCAGGACTTGACCTTCGCTGCCTTGAGGAGTTTTTCGGCCTCCTGAAAGCATGGGAGGCCGAGTCGAACCGTGCCGCCCGGATTCACCGAGATCAGCTTTTCGCCATTAAAGAAGACGAGCGAGAATTCGCCGTCGTATTTCCGCGTCGCAATGTAGCCGCGAGACGCATTGATCCGGCCGATGTCCTGAGCAGAAACGGCCCTCATCTTGCCGCCTAGCGTCCGCTTGTAATCCTGAGCTTTGGCGTGCAGCGACGGGTCGGCCAGGTGGATCGCGTCGGTCGTGTAGTAATCGCCTTTCTTTTTAGTAAGGCGTGACTTGTCGATATCGAGATTCACTTTTCGACTGTCTCCTTTGGTCGCTTTAGCTCCATATTTGAGAGCTGCAGTATCAGGCAATACGAGTCGCCTTTTACGTGGCCCTCGAGAAAGGCGTTATACGGCCTTGCGCCGCGCGTCAGGATGATCGGCTGGTCACCCTTGTCGCCGCCGCGAAGCAGCATCAGCGAATCCCGCTCATCGAGTTCCTTCGCCATCTCATAAAGGAAGTCATACGTCAGGCCATTGACATGTATGAGCTGCCGCTTATGCGTAAAGATAAACCGGTGAGCGGCCTCTTCCTTTTTGATGAACTTTCCTGACCACCTCAGCGGCACGTCGGTGTTGATATTCTGCGGCTGCTTTTGCCGGGGACGCCGCTCGCGAACATCGCCAACTGCCGTTTTGATAACTTCGAATTCCTCGACAAGATGGATGATCCCTTTTTTCGAAACATAAACTCGCGAGGTATCGGTCAGGAACATTCCGAACTGTTCCATATCGATCTCGGGATCGTCCTTGACCAACGCCTTGGCCACCGCGTTGAGGTCTTTTTTCTTTTTCTGAATGGCGGCAAGGTCGTGCTCGATGTCGGTCTTTAGCAGTTTTTGCGTGTGCACCGGTTTGCCCTTCGGATCGACAAACGCCACCTCACGCTTCGGCACGACTGCCTCAAACGCCACGACGGCGTCACGGTGCTTCTGATTGCTGATATTTATTGCCATAGGATCCTAGCCACGAAATCACACGAAAAAGCACCAAAAAAAGGGGCTTGGTGTTTAGTGTTTTTTCGTGCAATTTCGTGGTTCCATCTTCTAGAACAGATCAAAGTCGATCTCGTCTCCTGAGATGACCTCCTCCTCCGCGTCGTCGAGCCGTGCGGCTTGATTGAGTTTCGAGAACTGAAAATTCGCCTGTTTGCCTATGATCATAAAAGCGTCCGAGCCGTTCCCGACGACAAACGCATTATCGTATTCCGTGCCGCCCCGATAACTGAACGGAAATCGATAGATAAGGCCCGACGAAAGATGGTCGAGCAGATAATCGATATTGCCGTCCTCGAACGGGTCGAGGATGTAGACAGACTTCACGAGCTGAGCCAGATAATCGTCGACCTTCGCCGTCGCCATTTTATTCGGATGCGAAAACGACGACTCGACCGTCTCGATCTCTTTGCCTTCGAGATCGACGGTCTTGAGGGTGTTCCGCTCGATCGAGTTACCTTTTTCGTCCAGCGTCGCAAGCGCGGTTCCGCCCTTATCGAGCAGCGTCTTGCCGTCAGCCGCCAGCACCAGAAGCTGTGCCGGGTTGCCCTTCTCGTCAAATGCCTCGATCTCCATCGAGCCATAGAGCATATCGCGGTCGATCTTGCGGATCGACACGGAAAACTCTTGTCCGTCGAGAGATAGTACAAGCGGCCTCGCCATATTCCTCAGATTCTATGGTATTTACAGCTTCGCGGGCAATGGAATTCAGCTAAAGAGCGGGGGAGCGTCGCCGTGCTTCATCAGGTTGTCGAGACCAAAATGCTCATAGGCGAGACGCGTTGCCATGCGGCCGCGCGGAGTGCGATTGAGGAAACCGATCTGAAGCAAATACGGCTCGATGATCTCTTCGATCGAGTCCTTTTCTTCGTGGATCGCCGCTGACAGGGTTCCGAGGCCGACGGGGCCGCCGTCGAATTTCTCGATTATCGTTTTTAGCAGCTTGGCGTCCATCTCATCGAGGCCGTACGAATCGACCTCCATCTTGTCGAGGGCATCGGCGGCTACCTGCTCTGTGATGCGACCGTCGTGATCGACCTCGGCAAAGTCCCTTACCCTTCTCAGCAGACGATTTACGATCCTGGGCGTTCCGCGGCCGCGACGGGCGATCTCGTGTGAGCCGGTCTCGTCGATCTCGACCCTTAGGATCCCGGCCGAGCGTTTACAGATCGTCTGCAGGTCGTCAACATTGTAAAAATCAAGATGAAATATGATGCCGAACCGGCCCCTGAGCGGAGCAGTGATCAGTCCCGGTCGCGTCGTCGCCCCGACAAGCGTAAACTTTGGCAGGTCGAGCGTTACCGGCCTGGCCGAGGGGCCCTGACCGATCATTATCGGCAGGACGTAATCCTCCATCGCGGGGTATAAGATCTCCTCGATCGCAGGATTCAGACGGTGAATCTCGTCAATGAAGAGAACATCGCCTTCCTCGAGGTTGGTGAGGATCGCCGCCAGGTCGCCGGCCTTCTCGATGATCGGTCCGGCGGTCGATTTGAGGTTCGTGCCCATCTCGTTGGCGACAATGTTCGATAAGGTCGTCTTACCAACGCCCGGCGGACCCGTGAGCAGGATATGGTCCAGAGCTTCACGCCGCTTGAGCGCGGCCTTCATAAAGACGCGCAGGTTCTCTTTGACCTTCGACTGGCCGATGTATTCCTCGAGCCGCGACGGGGCGCAGTGTCGCCTCAAATTTCGACTCCTCCGGCGAAAGGTCCTCGTCTCTAATATTTATGGCGGCCGATGTTGTCACAAGATAATTCTTAACGCAAAGACGCGAAGATGCAAAGACGCAAGGAACGCCAAGCAAAGGCAGATTATGAGCATCACGACTTCGTTTTCCCCTTTGCGCCTTTGCCCCTTCGCGTCTTTGCGTTGAAAACCTGTTAGAACAGAAGGCCCTTGTTCCACAACGCCAAAATATCCATCGAGAACGCCACCGTGCAATGCAGGACGAGCCCGAGCCAGATCGTGCCGCTGCGGTAGGATATCCAGCCGAGGAAGATACCGGCGATGACCGCAGCGAAGGTCTCGGCCATGGGCTTTTGAAAATGGATCATCGTGTACGGAACGGTCATCGCGAAGATCGAATAGAACCCAAGCGACGGCTTGAGGCTGTGCACGATAAATCCCCGAAAAAAGAACTCTAGGCCAAAGAACTGTAGGAAATAGGCGAGCTCCCAAATAAGCAGCGTCGTCGAAAGATACGGAGCGCCGTTGTATACCTGCAGAAACGGGTACTTTGCCGAGAAACCATCCGTGAGCGACATCAGATAGGTTAGCGGTAACATCAGCGCGATGCAGACGACTAGCAGCTTGAGAAAGCCCGGCTCGATCCTGCCGGCGAGGCCGACGTCGCGGAGCGGGCGTTTTTGAACGAACCTGACCACGACCGCCGGGATCACGAAGTAAAAGACCATCGAGACCGCGACCCACCAGATGAGCGCGTAAAGGTTGTCATTGGTAGCATTTACGGCTTCATCACCGATATGCGAGAAAGGCGTGGCGGCGAGCAGTTTTTGCAGGTACCAGGGATTTTTGAGATACGAGATACAAGTTAGCCCGATCGCGGCATAGGTAAAAGCAAAAACCGCACGATGATCGAGCTGGGAGATGTCGCTTCGGATGTGGCGGAGGATGTCGAGCATCACTTGGCCAAGATCTGCAAGCCACGACGGAGGAGTTTTTGCACGCTGATCTCGGTGCCTTCTTTTGCGGCCTGATTGAGGGCCTTTTCGGCGGAATTGCGTTGATAGCCAAGATTTGCGAGCGCCGACAACGCGTCGTCGAATACGGCATCCTTTGGCAGTGTCGGCCTAGCGGCATCGACCGAGGAGCGGGCGTCGCCCGACAGCTCGCTGACCTTGTCACGGAGCTCGATCACCAGCCGCTCGGCGGTCTTTCGTCCGACGCCGGGAATGCCCGTCAGCCTCGCGAGGTCGTCGGAACGGATCGCCATTACAATCTCGTCCGCGTTCATTCCGGAAAGCATCGCGATGCCGAGCTTTGCGCCTACGCCCTGTACCGAGATCAGCCGCAGGAACAGGTCACGCTCACGGAGCGTTTTGAATCCATACAGTTGGATAGCGTCTTCGCGGACGTGCGTATAGATCCGCAAGCTAACGTCCGACCCGGCCTCGCCAAGCTCGTAAAACGTCGATAGCGGTATCGTGACCTCATAGCCAACGCCACTGACATCGATAATTACGGTGCCGGGCTGCTTTTCGAGCAGCTTGCCTGAGAGATAGGCGATCATTGACTGTGGATTGTAGAGCAATTGGAGCGCGAGGGCAACGAACCGAGCGGCGCCGGCAACAAACCGAAACAGTTTGGCGCTTCGTCGCGGTTGGGCGTAAGATGGAAAATGTGACATGCGTGAAACCGATCTTTCACAGCGGTCGTATTCAAGAGGTAAGGGGTTTAGATCATGCGTAGTACAGGGTGGATCAAGAGGTTGTTTCCGTTCGTCGCCACATTCGCGGTCGGCGTTTTTATCGCGAGCTTTTTTGTTGACATCGGCGCGTCCAGCGACCGCTGCCGCCGCGGGAAGAAACGGCATGAGGTGCAGCGGCTTCGTGCCGAGATAGATGAACTGCGCAACGAAAACCTGCGGCTGCGCAATCAGCTTGAGAACGACGAAACTCAGGTGATCCGCCGCATCGATCTCGACCACGAATTCGAAGGCACTGCTCTCGATGGCTTGGCGCATCCGCTGCCCGCAGCACCGCCGCCACCGATCGCACCGATTGCACCAAAGGCCGCGAAGTAATTTTCTTCGACATTACGGGCCACAGATCAACACCGCCGCGAGGTATGTGTTAATCTGTGGTTTCCTATTTTTATGGACGAATCCTCGGCGCGAAAACTAATCGTCGAGATCGGCAAGCTGATGTACGAACGCAGCTATGTCGTCTCGTCAGACGGCAACGTCTCGATCCGGCTGGGCGAGAACCTTGTGCTCGCGACGCCGACCATGACGTGCAAGGGCCGCATGACCGAGGATTGCCTCGCGTTGACCGACATGGATGGCAAGCCGCTGTCGGACAAGCGTGCGTCGAGCGAGCTTGCGATGCATTTGCTGATCTACAAGATGCGGCCCGATATCAAGGCCGTATGCCACGCTCACCCACCGCATGGGACAGCCTTCGCGGTCGCAGGCCTCGCGATAGACAAACCGATCTTGAGCGAAGTGGTGCTAACGCTCGGCTGCGTTCCGCTGACCGATTACGGTACGCCATCGACCAACGAGTTGACCGAGGCAATGAAGCCATTCGTCGCCCATCACAACGCGCTGCTGATGGCCAATCACGGTGCCGTCGCCTATGGCGAGGACCTGTGGCAGGCCTGGGACCGTCTCGAGACACTTGAACACACGGCAAAGATCGCCATTCTTGCAAAGGCCCTCGGCGGTGCCAACGACCTGCCCACCGAGGCCATCGCAAAGCTCGTCGAGATCCGCGAAAAGGCCGGCTACCTTAAAGAGAACGCCCGCTGTCAGGCCTGTGGCTATCTGCACGACGCCAACATTGCCTGCGACCTCGACGTCAGTTATCCGTCTCAGGGTGACACTAACGGCAGGAAAATCTCGTTTACGCGCGAAGAATTGATAGAACTTTTGAGCCAAGCGGCAAAATTGGGGTAAACTAGCAAAGCTTTCAGTCACATCTGAACCAGGAGCAAAACTAAATGCAAGAAGCATTGGGAATGGTCGAAACAAAGGGACTCGTCGCGACGATCGAGGCGGCCGACGCCATGGTCAAGGCCGCGAATGTTCAACTCGTCTCGTATGAGAAGATCGGCGCCGGATTTGTCACGGCGATCGTCCGAGGCGACGTGGCTGCCGTCAAAGCCGCGACCGACGCCGGGGCCGCTGCCGCACGACGCGTCGGCGAACTCGTCAGCGTCCACGTCATCCCGCGTCCGCACGCAAGCGTGGACGAGACGCTGCCGGTAGTTAGGAAATAGCTTTCAGCAATCAGCCATCAGTGAAAAGACTCTGGCTGACCCGCTGACAGCTGATGGCTGACCGCTCAAAATGATCATCGCGCGAATATTGGGCACTGTCGTGTCCACTCAAAAAGACGAACGACTGCTCGGTAAGAAGCTGCTCATCGTCAAGCCGATCAATCTCGACGGCTCTGACCAGAGCGGCTATATTGTTGCCGTCGATACCGTCGGTGCAGGCTATCACGAAAAGGTCATCGTGGTCGGCGGCTCAAGCGCGCGTATGGCCGAGGGTAATAAAGATTGTCCTGTGGACAGCGCTATCATCGGTGTCATCGACACCATCCGATTTCGACATCTCGCAATCTAATGCAGATCGCACGCGTCATCGGCACCGTCGTTGCCACCGTCAAGAATGAGGCGCTGCACGGGCGAAAGTTCATGATAGTTCAGACGCTGAATGCTGACCTCAAACCCTCGGGTTCCCCGATGATCGCCCTCGACGCGGTTGGCGCCGGCGTGGGCGAACTCGTCTTTTGGTGCCGCGGCAAAGAGGCTTCGTTTCCCTTCAAGAGGGACGAGACACCGACCGATTGCACGATCGTCGGCATCATCGACTCCGACGCCCACATGAACAACGTCGAGAGAAAATAGATGCTCCTTGCAAGAGTCATCGGCAACATCGTCGCCACGCAAAAAAACCAGCGTTACGAGGGGACGCGTGTTATGCTCTGCCGTCAGATCACGCCTGAGGGCAAAGACATGGATTACACCTGCATCGCCCTCGATTCGGTCAACTCCGGCGAGGGCGACATCGTCATCATCGCCCAAGAAGGCTGGTCCGCCTCCACCGCCGCCACCGGCAGACCCGGAGCGGCGATAGACTCGGCGATCGTTGGGGTTGTGGATTACGTCGACCTTTTGTAAAGAGATGTTTTCTCCGAATAGTTGGTAGTTATTAGTTTCTAGTGGTTAGTTATGACTCTAAACTAACAACTATCCACTAAAGACTATTCTCAAAGATGTCCGACAGTCTTGTTCTACAAAAAGCTATCAAATTTGCTCTGCGGATAGTAAAGCTCTACCGCTATTTGACCGAGGAAAAGAAGGAGTTTGTGTTGAGCAAGCTCGTATTGATATCCGGAACGCACATTGCCAAATTCGTCCGTGATGCCTTGGCGGGAGATGGTAGGCAGAATTTCTCGGCTGATATGTTTCAGGCCAAGAAGCGAGCGGCTGAGACTGAGTTTTGGCTGTTCATCATCTTTGAGGGCGGCTACATCGACGAAAAGGAATACGATTCGATCAAGGAGGATTGTATCGAATTGCTAAAACTGACTACTTCCATTTCAAACACGTCACGTGAGAAAGAATGAACAGCGGTTCTAAAACAAATACTCAGATTGACTTGGCATCACTTTTCGCGAGTATTGAGAAGATCAACCACCGTCTCGACAAGATCGAGCAGATGGGAGCGTCAGTGCATGCTGCCCCACCGCGCCCACCACACCCCAGCCTCGATAAACTCAACATCGCTGAGGCGATCGCGGATTCTATTTTTGGCGGCGCAGTTCAAAGAAAAGGCCTGCCAGTTCGAGCCTGGCAAGCCTTGTGATCATTGTTCGATGTGTAACTCCCGAGGATTTTAGGGAGCCTTGTTTGCCGGAGCGGGTGCGGCCGGTGCCGCGGGCTGGGTCTTTCGAAGTGAGTTCGCGTCACCGACCGTCGGAACGGTCTTTGCAGCTTCGTCAGCCTTAAAGAACGGCTCTTCCTTGAATCCCAGCAATCCAGCGGTCAACACAGCCGGGAATGAATTCCGCGTCGTGTTGTACTTCACCACGATATCGTTAAAGTCGATCCGGGCCGTATTGATGCGGTTCTCGGTACCAGACAGTTCGTCCTGTACCTTCATAAAAGCTTCGCTTGATCGTAGTTGAGGATACTGCTCCTGCAGGCTCAACAGGCGGCCGATAGTTCCGCCAAAGCTGTTGTTCGCTTCGATAATGGCCTGCTTTTGCTCCGGCGATTTGTCCCCATCTGTTCCCGTTCCGGCCGCCTTTGAAGCGTCGAGCAACCGCGATCTTGCATCCGCGATCTGACCAAAGACCTCTTGCTCCTGAATACCGGTCATCTTCGCCGTCTCAACGAGATTCGGTATGAGGTCGGCACGTCGCTGCAAAGCTGATTCGACATTTGCCCACTTGCCCTTTACCTGCTGTTGCTGGGCGGTCAGTTCGTTATAGCTGCAGCCGGACAGGCCGAATGCGGCCAGGGCGATCATCGATAAAAGTACTGCTCTTTTCATAGTTCTCCTTATTTTTCGGCCATATCGACTGCGTCGATGACCCGCTCGATCTGTTCCATGTATTCACCAAACAGTTGATTGGCGGACTACATCATCGAGGTTTCCAGTGAAATTATTCTCACGGATATTGAATATTTTTTCAAACGGAGCCCCGTCAATGCCGACGTGCTTGGCGGTCAGGGCCACGATCTCATGCTTGGTCGCGGGCGGCTTGACGCCCCGCAGGATCAGCACTGCCCCAAACAGCACAGCAAAACTCGAGAGGCTCTCGCTCATGAGCTTCGTCAGGCCGTCCACCGATCCGGAGGCAGGTATGTACTGACGCCGAAGCTGTATGAGCTTGCTGCGGAATTCGAATTCGGCCTGGTGCCGCAAAAACTTATCGGATATTTCCAGTCCCGCGAGAACGTCCCGGCCATAAAGCACCTTGTGGGCCAAGGACATTTGGTGAAACTCGATCGGAAAAACGTCGGCCGCATTTTGTAGTTCCGACACGGTGAAATAGACCGGCACGGGATTGCCCAGCCGGGCCCATTCGCGGACGCACGCGTGCGACTTTCGCAGGTCCTCGGGGCCGATCTTTTCAAGGGCTACAAGAATATTGTAATCAGAACGGTTCGGCACAAAATCGCCCGCCGCTGCCGAGCCGTAGAGCACGACCGCCGCCAGATTGGCCCCGTGCGTCGACCTTAAATCGTCAATGAATGCTTCGAAATGATGTCTCATAGGCTACCAATCACCTCCTGCTCCGCCGCCGCCAAAATCACCGCCACCGCCGAATCCGCCCCAATCACCGCCGGACGAGCCGCCCCAATCGCTCGATGACGAACTGCTCGAACTGCCGCCTCCGCCGCTGAGGATGCCGCCGATTATCCACGGCAGAGCATCGCTGACTCCGCCGCCGCCCGATCCACCAAAGCCGCCACCCCAACGGTCGTTGTCCTTTTGCGACTTACCGCCGCCCCTGCGGCTAAAAATAATTATGAGGATAACTATTACGATAGCCGAGCAGCAAAACAGTCCAAGAACGCTCCCGCTTAAGCCCGATCCGTTCGGTGCCGCCTTTGGCTGCTGCGGCGTGCTGGCCGGGGCAATGCCTTTATTCTCGATGGTCGTGATGTACGCGGCAACAGTATCCTCGATGCCCTTGGCGTAGTTGGCTTTGCGGAACTCAGGCACGAGATGTTGCCGCTGCAAACTGCCGACGATACCGTCCGGTAGCTCGTCCTCAAGGTCCTTGCTGACCTGCGTAAAATATTTGCGATCGTCGATCGCGACCAACAACAGCGCGCTTGGATTGTCGTCCGCCTTCGATCCGATGCCCCAGCCGCGCGCAACGGCTAGCGAATAATCAAATATCGCCCGCTCGCCGGTCGTGCGAACGACGGCGATCGCGATCTCGACCGGTGGGTTGGTCTTTTGCTTGAACTCCTTTAACTTCGCCTCCAGCCGCAGTTTGGTCGCGTCGTCAATAACGTTGGCGTAATCGTTGACAAAACCGGTCGGGGACGGCAGAGGTGAGACGTTTTGCGACCACGGCTGAGATTCCTGCCCAAACGCACTAAACGCGGCAATCAAAAGGGTTGCCGCGGCGATCAGAACATTCAGTTTTAGTGGCAAAAAGCTGTTTTTCATCAAATGAGAGTTTTGCCTGTCGCTCATGAAGTACGACTTTTGCCGGAGCGATGTTCGACTATTCGTCATACACGCCTGACCTCGACGATCTTTGCGCGAAATACGCGGATCGCCTCACGCACGGCCGGATGCGCGTTTGCGTACTCCAACAGTTCCGTCTCGGTCGGCTCCGCCGAGAGTACGGGCAGATCTACGGGATCCGCTGCCGCTGCGGGCCGCGGTTCATATGTCGGCGCGAACGCGGTCCCCGACGATGCCGGAACGGTCTGCGGCCGCTCGGCGGCAAAACCGCTGCCCAGCCATTTTTCTACAATGTCCGGTGCTCCATCGATCGGAAGCAGGTCATCGCCGCTCCACGCAAGCTGCATTTCGTAACCGTTGTCGAGCCGCTTGTCATCGACATGGGCGAGCATTTCGGCGGTCGGCGGCGGAAGCCACCCCGACGTGCGGGCCACAACCGGCGGTTCAATAAACTCGGGCTCAGTCGAATCGAACGGTGGTTCGTCGATGATCGGCTCGGGTTCTGCTTCGAGTTCTATCTCGGTGGGCGGCTCTGAAGGCTCTGGAGCCTGAGGCGGCTCAGAAATTAGAGTTTTTTTTTCCACAGCGGCCGGGGCCGAGGCGGCAGCGGCGTTCTGCGGCGTGCCACCGGTAAGTGTGTTCATCCGCTCGATCAACTCTTCGATACTCCCGACCTTTCGCATCTCGATGAGTTTGACGAGGCCGATCTCGAGCACGTATCGCGGATGCGCCGCATCGCGGAGCGAACTCTCGGTCACAGCCAGCGAATTGAAGAACCTGAGCAGGTCGGCCTCGGCAAAGCCCGACGACATCTCTTTCATCTGCGCGGCCGAGAAAACGGCGGTCTCAAACAGTTGACTCTCATCGCCCGCGATCTTAAAGACCAACAGGTCGCGAAACAGCCCAAGCAAGTCGCGACAGAAATTGCGCAGGTCATGGCCCCGGGCGATCAGGTCGTCAACGACTGCGAGTATTGCCGTCGGCTGACGTTCGCCAATGGCCGTAACGGTCTTGGCAAGGATCTCGGCACCGGCAAAGCCGAGCGCCCCGGTGACATCCGCAGCGCCGATCTTCTCGCCCGAAAAATTGATGACCTGATCAAAATTCGACTGCGCGTCGTGCATCGATCCCTCGCCCGACCGGGCCAGTTCGCGCAGGGCAGCGTCGTCGATATTGATCTTCTCAGCGTCGGCGATGAGCTTAAGGCGGTCAAAGATCTTTTGCAGTGGGATGGTGCGAAACTGAAATTCCTGACAACGCGACGTGATCGTCTGTGGCACCTTGTGCAGCTCGGTGGTCGCCATCACAAAGACGACATTCGGCGGCGGCTCTTCTACCGTCTTGAGCAGGGCGTTGAAAGCAGGTTTCGAGAGTTGGTGCACCTCGTCAATTATGAAAACGCGGTAACGGTCGCGGGCCGGATTGAAATCGATGTTGTTGATGATCGTCCCGCGAACGTCATCGATGCCTGTGTGCGACGCGGCGTCGATCTCAAGCACGTCCATCGAACGGCTCTCGGCGATCTCCTGACACGACGGACAGACGTCTTTTTCATCCGAGCCGCACGGCGTCAAGGTCGGCTTATCAAATTTGTGACAGTTGAGGGCCTTGGCAAGAATGCGCGCCGTTGTCGTTTTGCCGACGCCGCGGGCGCCCGAAAAAAGATATGCATGGTGCAGCCGCTCGTGCTCAATGGCATTACGCAGCGTTCGCGTAATTACTTCCTGGCCGGTGACCTCGTCAAAGGTCTGCGGCCGCCATTTGCGGGCTATCACCTGATACGACATTTTAATTAAGGATAATTGATAACGCCGCAAAGTGGAAAGCGACAGCACAGGACGAGGTCGCTGTACCACACCGCTTTGGGCTAGAATGTTGCAATGGTACGCGCACCATTTGTCGAATTTGTGGGCAATAAGCGGCTTCTCTGGATCGCCGAGGAGTGGATCCGCTATGCCCCGCAGCTTGCCGAGTGGGCGATGGAACGCATCGTCAACCGCCGTGACGTCTGGAGCCAATACACGATCAAGAATGACCGCATCTCGGTCGTGATGCTGCCGATAAAGGAACGACGCAAGCTCGGCACCGACATGGTGACAATCACAAAGCTCGAACGGCATTTCTCGGGCCGCTCACCGGCACACCTTATCGGACTGCACTCTATATCTGATCATGCGACGTGCAAATGGTTCTCGATCGACATAGACCTGCACGACGAGAGCGTCACAAATGCCGATGAGATAATCGACGCAAACAAGACTGCGACTTTCGAGTGGGCAGGACGGCTACGCGAGATGGGAATGGATCCGCTGGTGCTCGATTCTAACGGCGAGGGCGGCTTTCACATCTGGGTGCTGCTCGACGATGAATATCCGCTGGCTGACATTTTTGATTTTGTTGATTCGATCCGTGCCGACTGGGACGATCTGGGCCTGCCGCGTAAGCCTGAGGTCTTCCCGCCAAAGCGTGCAGTCGCGCCCGACGACCTGCCATACACGCTGCGGCTGATGGGCCGTCATCACACGCGGCCGCATTATACGCGTGTCTTTAATTTTGATTTTGGCAGCGAGAATGAATGGCTCGAGGGGGGTGACGCGATCGAGGCCCTGATAGCGACGCGACCCGCCAAACTGCCCAAACTAAAGGGCAAGAAAAAGAAAGAATCGCTGCGTGCAGTTCCGGCGAAGGCCAAAAAGACAGCCGCCCCCCAGCGGCCGCGTGTCTGTCTCGATCTCGACGGCGTACTTGCGACCTATACGAAATGGCGAGGCTTTGACTACATCGGTCCACCGGTGCCGGGCGCCTTGGACTTTGCCCGGCATCTCGCCGAGGTGGCCGATATCGTCGTTTTCTCCGCCCGAACGTCGGGCGATCCCGGCCCTAACGGCGATTTTCCGTTGCTCACCGTGGGACAACTTCGCATCAAGATCATCGACTGGCTCGAGAAACACCATTTTCCCTACAAAGACGTTTATGTCGGTCAGGGCAAACCGCGTGTCGCGGCATTTGTCGACGACCGCGCGGTAACATGTAGCCCTCAGACCGACACCGAGGCGTTCGATACTGCGCTGGATTCCGTTTACAAACTATTGGGGCGGAAACCTAAGAAAAGATAACCGCGGAATACGCGAAAGATACTAAAAGAAATGATTTCTTTCGTATCTTTCGCGTATTCCGCGGTTAGTTCTTATTCCTCTTCGTCTGCGGCCAGGAGCGATGCCGAGGTGACCAGATCGTCGTCTCCGCAGCGGATGAGGGTCACGCCCTGGGCCGAGCGGCCTGTCTCTCGGATCTTGTCGACGCCGAGGCGGATCAGTTTTGCCTGTTGGGTGATGATCATGATCTCGCTGTCCTCCTCGATCGGGAACGACGCAACGACCTTGCCGGTTTTCTCAGTCGTCTTCATATTGATGACGCCGATGCCGCCGCGTTTTGCGAGCCGGTAGCTTGACACGATCGTCTGTTTGCCAAATCCCTTTTCGGAGACCGACAGTATCTTCTCCGTCCCTTCCTGCGAAACTGAGCAGACCGAGACTACATAGTCACCCTTGCGAAGGTTCACCCCGCGAACGCCGCGTGCCGCACGGCCCATCGGCCGTACGTCGGTCTCCTGAAATCTCACCGCCATTCCGTCGTGCGTCGCGATCAGGATCTGCCGCTTGCCGTCTGTGCGAATGATGTCGAGCAGCTCGTCGCCCTCGTCGATGTTGATGGCATTGATGCCGTTGGCGCGGATGTTCTGAAAGTCGGAGAGCTTTGATTTTTTGATCACGCCGTTCCTTGTGACCATCGTCAGATAGACTTCCTCGGTAAAGTCGCGCACGGCCATTGTCGCAACCATCTTTCGCTCACCGGAAAGCTGAACGAGATTGACGACCGCCTTGCCGCGAGCGGCCGCGGCTGCTTCGGGTATCTCGTGGACCTTTATCTTGAACACCTGTCCGTCGTCCGTGAAGATCATCAACGCATCGTGCGTCGATGCAGTGAAAAGGTGCTCGACAAAATCCTCGTTCTTCGCCGTCGCGCCAAGACGTCCTTTGCCGCCGCGACCCTGACGCGAATAGGTCGAGACCGGCGTGCGTTTGATGTAACCGGCCTTTGTGACCGTGATGGCGACCTCTTCGTCGGCGATCAGGTCCTCGATATTAAACTCGGCGTCCGCATCGACGATGATCGTTCGCCGCGCGTCGCCGTAAGTTCTCTTGATCTCGGTCAGCTCGTCCACGATCACTTGCCGCAGGACGGGCTCATTGGAGAGGATATTCTCGAGCTCGGCGATGTACTTGATGATCTCGGCGTATTCGTCGAGGATCTTTTGCCGTTCGAGTGCCGATAGTCTGCGAAGCTGCAGGTCGAGGATCGCCTGTGCCTGTATCTCGCTGAACTCCAGACTGCCGATGACCTTGCGGAGGTCTTTGACGAACTGCTCGTCGGTCTTATTGCCGGCGATCCCTCGCCATTTTTTGATCTCGTCAAGGCCGGCAAAATTCGCTGTCAGAAACCCTCTCGCCTCATCGACCGAGCGCGAATTTCGGATGAGCGGAATGATATGGTCGAGCGCGTCGATCGCCTTGTTCAATCCCTCCAAGATGTGCGCCCGGGCCTGCGCCTTTCTGAGGTCAAACTCGGTTCGGCGCCTGACGACCTCACGCCTGAATTCAAGAAACTTCTCAAGCAGCTGCTTGAGATTGAGCACCTTCGGCTGCCCGTCAACGATGGCGATGTTGATGATGCCGAATGACGACTGCATTCGGGTCAGCTTATAGAGCTTGTTTAGTACGACCTGCGGCACAGCGTCGCGCTTTAGCTCGATGACGATGCGCATGCCCTCGCGGCTGGATTCGTCGCGGATCTCGGATACGCCCTCGAGCTTGCGCTCGTGAGCAAGCTCGGCCATCTTCGCGATCAGTTCGGCCTTGTTGACCTGATACGGCAATTCGGTCACGACGACAGCATTGCGGGTCCGCTCGCCCCGTCCGACCTCATCGACGACCGCGCGTGCCCGCATCTGAATGATGCCGCGACCCGTTCGGTATGCGCTCAGTATCCCTTCGCGGCCGTAAATGAAACCCGCGGTCGGGAAATCCGGCCCGGGAATGATCTGGATCAGAGAATCGATGGTGATACTAGAATCACTGAGCATCGCGATCGCGGCATCGAGAACTTCGGTCAGGTTGTGCGGCGGTATCTTGGTCGCCATTCCGACCGCAATTCCCTCAGAACCATTGACCAGCAGGAGCGGGATCCGCGTCGGCAGGACCTTTGGCTCGGACAGCGACTCGTCATAGTTAGGCTGATGGTCGACCGTTTCCTTCTCGATATCGGCCAAGATCTCATTGGTGATTTTTGCAAGCCGGACCTCGGTGTAACGCATCGCCGCCGGATTGTCGCCGTCGATCGATCCGAAATTGCCCTGTCCGTCGACGAGCGGATACCGCATCGAGAAATCCTGGGCCATTCGAACGACCGTATCGTAAACGGCCGTGTCGCCGTGCGGATGATATTTACCGATCGTATCGCCGACCACGCGGGCCGATTTTTTGTAAGGCTTGTTGTATGTGTTGCCGAGTTCGTGCATCGCCCATAGCACGCGGCGATGAACCGGCTTGAGGCCGTCACGAACGTCCGGCAATGCCCGGCCGATGATGACCGACATTGCATAGTCGAGATACGACCGGCGCATCTCGTCTTCGATATTGATCTGGTTGCGTTCTGTTAATGAATCCATTGCTGCAAAAACTCAGGAAATTCGGGCTTGAAAAAAGGGCGTGATGTCCGGAAAATCTGGAATTCTAAACGTCTTAAACGTATATTTATTTTACAGGCGTAGAGCCTGTTAAGCAAACCCAAGCGTTTCTCACGCAGGCCCCATTTTCAGTCTGTTTCTTGTCCCTAGATGTTGACCTTGCCATCACAAAATACACGTGCCATCGACCGTGCCGCGCCAAAGCCGACGGTCGAGAAAGAAAACCGGCGGATCCAACGCATTTCGCTGCCCTTGCCCGTGCGCGTGGAGGTCAAGATCGACGTCAAGGTGAGTTGGTATGAGATAACGCGTCTAAGCGACGTTTCGGCGTTCGGTGCGGGCTTTTCACTCAAGAGGCCGATAAAACGGGGCCGTCTGATACTGCTGACAGTGCCAATGCCGCGTCAGTTGCGCTCATTCGACTATAGCGAACCTCAATACAAAGTTTGGGCGGTGGTCCGCCGCTGCATCTCGATCGGACGCAGCGCGGCCGAGCCGGAATACTCGATCGGAGTCGCATTCACCGGAAAAACGCCGCCCTTCGATTATCTGGAACATCCCTCGCGGCTTTACGACCTGACTCACCGCGAAGAAGACGGCAAGGGCATGTGGCATCTGACCGAGGCTGACCTGCGGGCAGACGACTCAGGCCTGCCAAAAGACCACAGAAAGCAGGCGCGCTACTTTATCCCGGAATCGCTCACCGTCGAGCAGGTCGACGAGGCAGGAAATGTCTTGCTTTCTGAGACCACTGTGACGGAGAATATAAGTCTCGGCGGCGCCGCCGTCTTTACAACGCTCAACGCCGATACCGGCACTTTCCTGCGTGTGCTGAGCCCGCGTCACAATATCGAGATACTGTCAGTGGTCCGCGGATCGCGTGTCGGCCCAGATGGCATCACTCGACTCCATCTCGAATTCATCGACAGGTTTTATCCGCTTGAGGGCATCGAATGACGGCCCGCAACATCCTCTGACAAAACTGGCCCGAGGGCAATGATATGAGTGTTATAGAATTTGAACTTCCCCCCGAAATAGTCCGACCCATTCCTGAAGCTGAACCCGTTATCGACCTTCGCCGCAGTGAACGAGCACTGACCGACCTAAAGACCATTGTCCAGGTCAATGAGGGCGACGAAGATCTCTGGAAAGAGGTAACTAAGGTGAACACCGTCTCTCGAAACGGCGTTGGCGTCAGCCTCTCGCGCAGTTGCACCGTCGGACGGCTTGTCAATCTTGTGCTGCCCATGCCGAAGGAGTTTCGTGCGTACGACAACGATCTCGACCTCTACGAGGTAATGGGCATCGTCCAGCACTGCAATGCCGCAACATTCGACGGTAAGACCGTTTATCACGTCGGCATCGGATTGATCGGCAAGGAGATCCCGGAGAGCTTTAAGCAAAATCCGAATCAAAACTACCGCATATCCGGGATGAGTCCCGATGGCTTTTGGGCCATCACCGAGTCGGAATCGCAGTTCACCAAGCGCAAAAAGCCGCGAACGTGGCTCACCATGCCCGTCTCCATCGCACTGATCCAACGCGAGGAGAAATCTCTTGCCAAGGAAGAGACCTTCACCAAGAACATCAGTGCAGGCGGCGTATCGGTCACCACAACGCTCAATGCGACCATCGGCGACAAGGTAAAGTTTGCCTGCCGCGTACTGGATTTTTATTCGATCGCCGTTGTGCGTAACCGCAAACAGGTCGAGGGCGAGACGCCAACGCTGCATCTGGAATTCGAAGACGCGCAGTTCCCGATGGAAAAACTCCTGCTGCTTCAGCGAAGCGCCGCCTAACGTCGGTTTTGCTGCGAAGACCAACGCGATTAAGCTAATAGGATCGGCCCTGTGCCGATCCTTTTTTTAAGTGCCTGACATAGCCACCGACAAACAACCGTCTCGCATAGCAACTAAGCTCGCCCGCACGCTCGCCTGGCTCATCAGCAAGCCGCTGTGGTTCATTCAATTTCGCGGCCGCGAAAACATTCCGCCGCCCGATAGCGGCGCATTCCTGATCGCGGCAAATCACCAAACCTTTGCTGACCCCGCGTGGATCGCCATTCCGATGAACCACGACATAAGATTCATGGCCTGGGACGAGGCGTTCAAATGGCGGTTCATTGGACCGCTGATATCGTATCTCGGAGCTTTCCCGGTCTCGCTCGAGTCGGGCGGCACGATCAAGGCGATGAAGGAGGCGTTAAGAGCCTTGCGCAACGGTGCCGCACTGGTCGTGTTTCCCGAAGCTGCCCGTGAGCTCGCTGACGGTGAACTCCTTCCTTTCAAAACAGGCGTCGTCCGTATTGCCATGCAGGCAAACGTACCGATCCTTCCTGTGACAATTATTGGCGGCAATCGCATCTGGCCCCGCGATCAAAAGTTTCCGAGACTCTTCCGCCGCGTGACGATCATCTATCACCCGCTCCTGCATGTTACCGAAGACAAGTCGATAGACCAGCACGAGAACCTCGACCGCTGGACGGCGAAACTCAAGGACATCATCAAGAACGCTTAGGCGAGGGAGTCAGGTTTTGGGCCGGGGCGGCGGGGCCGGAAGGTTAGGTCTGATGACCTGACGGAATATTTTTTCCTGTAGGCGGCGACGCTGCTCCGGCGTCATCTTGTTGGGGTCAAAGCCGCGAGGTGATGGAAATTCCTCATCCGCCGGCTGCGTAGTGACACTTGGCTGTCCCGGGATCGGCTTGATCTTCTGTGTGGTCACCCGGCCCTTGTCATCCCGCGTCGTTATGGTCACCTCGTCCGGCTGAAAGTCGGCATCGGGCTGGATCTGGATGACGTCTTCGTCACGCTTCGGTCCGTCTGGATTCTGCGGCTTCGCCGTTCGTGTCGTTTCTTGCGTGGTCGGGCCGTCCGTCCGTGCAGGAGCGGCATCTGGGGCAGCTTCGGACGGCACGGTGTTCGATGCGGTGGCCGCGGATTCGCTCCCGCCAGGCATCTCGCCCCCAGCGACCGGCGCCGTGTTGGTCTCGGTCGTTGTTGACGTTATCGGCGGCTCGTTCGCCTGCTCAGAACTCTGCAACCCAAAGACAGATGGCTTGAATACGTATATTCCGCCCGCCGCCGCCGCACCGACAAAAAGCACGACCAGCACGCCCGCGGCCATCGCAAGGCTCCTTTTCGGCGCCGATGGAGCCTCGGTAGTAACTGCTGGTGCGACTGCCGTGCCCGATTGATGAAGCAATCCGGGCCTCATCGATGTTACCTGCGATAGGTCGTCCGCATGTGTCGCCACCGGCACCGCTGCGACAAATGCCGAATCGGCACGCGTCGCGTCGGGCATCAACTTGGTCGGCTCAGCAAACGCCGGAACCTCGCGAGCCGCCAGCGCGATCGTTGCATCGTCGGCCAGATACCCGTAATTCTCGCTCTCGCGAAACATCTGCCGCATCTCAGTCGCGTTTGTGGGCCGACCGTCGGCATTCAAGTCGAGCGCCTTTTGCAACACACCCGCAACGCCGCGAGGAATGCTTGCGTTAACTTTATTCGCCGGAACGAGCGGATCGGGCCGCTGGCTCAGCACAGCCATCGCACGCGTCAGCGCGTCCTCGGGCGGCGCGGCAGTGAGCAGGTGGTAAAGCGTCGCGGCGAGCGAATAGAGGTCGCTGCGCGGGTCGGTGCCGGTTCCCTGGATCTGTTCGAGGGATGCGTAATTGCGCGAATATCCAAAAATGCTCTTCGCCGCCGTCTGATGTCCCGCGTCGGTCGGATTTCCCTTGGCAAGACCAAAATCGAGAAGGATGATGTCGCCTCGCGCATTTACCTTTAAGTTCTGGGGCTTAATGTCGCGGTGGACGACCGGCATGTCCTGGTTGTGAAGATAGTCCAAAGCATCAAGCAATTGGTCGGCCCATTTGAGCACTTGCTCAACAGAGAACCTTGCATGGTCGGTCTCGAGCATCGTCGCGACGTCCTCGCCCGGGATGTACTCCATCACGAGAAACTGGCTGTCACGTTCTTCAAAGTGGTCGCTGACGCGCGGCAGAGCGTTGTGCTTCAGGCTGTTGAGCAGACGCGCCTCGCGCTCGATGGCCTTGCGAAAATTATCGTCCATGCACAGCGTCTCTTTGATAGCCACGACGCTGCCAAAGCGCTCGTCCGTGCCGATATAGACTGCGCCCATACCGCCCTGTCCGATCTGCCTGTCGATGCGATAACGCTGCTGAAGGATTGTCCCGGTCTCGATCATTGCACTACCTCTGCCTAAGCGGGAATGACGCTTATCATACTACATACGCAAACGTCTTATCTATCCGTTTTGATCTACCATCTATTATCTCTTTGGAGAAAGGAACTTTCCAGATAAATAAATAGATGAGAGATCAGAGATCGAAGTTTGAAGATATTTCGGAAGGATAGCTTTCTGGCACGATCCACCGCTCCGTCATCTCGCACCAGATCACCAGGCCGCGCCAATCGCCGAACTTTTTGTAATGCCGCTCGATACGGCTGTCTTTGCACGGCTTCGCTTTGTTGTGTTTCTTGTAAAATTGCGACCGTAGCCATGAATCGAGGGCCAGCCCGTCGTATTTTCCGACCAATTTGAGCAGATTATCCGCCGCGTAGTCACCAACGCCCTTGACCTGTTTCATCTCTTTTCGCAGCTCGGGCCCGGTCATGGGCGAATTAAGCCAGGTTTCGGGATCGAGACGGCCGGAGGCGACGGCCTCCGCCAGTTCGACAAAGTACGGCGACCGATAACCGGCCTTGATCTCGTTGCGGTAAAACGATTCATCGACGGCCGCCATCGCCTCGGCGATCGGGAACGACCGTCGGCCGCAAGTCGTCGGCAGCCCAAGCTTATCGACCAGGTTGGCGACCATTATCTTTGTCAGGCCCCACGAACAGTTTGTCGTGCAGATGGTCTTTACAAGGTCCTCATAGACGCTCGCCGATCGCAGCATCCGGCCCGCGCCCTTCTCGGCAACCCAGGATAGGTGATCGTGACGGTCGATAGCCGCGTAAAATTCCGCGAGATCTTCGTCCATCCTTAAAATATGTCGCACGTCCTGCTCGACCTTCGCCCGGTCGATGCGCGACGAGTTCAGATCGACGCGAACGCCGCCGGTCGTTTCACTCAGTACGCCCGAAACGCTACGCCGGCGGGCGTCAGTAAAAACCGCCGTCAGCAGCCATTTCTGATCGTCAAGCGCAAACGGCGCCAGGTCGGACCAGCCGTGGCTGTATACGGTGGATCGAAAGCTAAAATTCTCGGGTGCTGCGATAAATATCGAAATTGACATTCACAGTGCTTTACATTTTTTCGGCTATCGAAGTATATTCCACGTCTAACAGCATTAGAAATAGCAAAAAAGTATTGTTTTTTGCAGCGAAAATGTAGTAGATTTGTATTGTATAACCTGTTTTAACCGCGATGCATCTCCGCCGCATCGTCGGCATTTCCGAGAAATACAACGCGTTACTTGCCCCAGGAGAAAAGGTATGAAGAGCAGATTTTTGCAGCAGTTATTGCGTATCTTGACAGCGCCGGCGATTCTCGCCATGATCGCGACTGCCGGCCTCGGCCAGCAGTTGTCGGACCCCGATCCGAACTCGCCGACGCCCGTCTTGTTGAGCCTGCAGGGCTCGACTCGAGCGGTCGCGGTGCCGGCGGAACGGCTTGGCAAGGTGCGTATCAAAAACGTCACCGAAGAGGCGTTTAGGCCCGATTCGCGGGTCGTGCTTTTTGTATCAAACCTCACCCTGATGCCAGGCGAAGGGGCGAACGCTTTTCGCGTTTACGTTGAGCATGCCAACGGACGCAACTACAGCTTTCCTGTCCTGAGCATAGAGCCCTATTCAGAGCCGTCGTTTCCCCGCGGTGTTTACGCGTTGACGGTACAGTTGACCGACCAGAACCGCTTCTGGGAACCGCCGACGGCCAATGGCGACATCCTCGTCGGCGTCACGTGGCGTGGACTGATCAGCAACATGGTGAGGCTTGGCCTCGGTACGACGGGCGGCAATATCGCCGATTCGTCGGGCTCACGACCGACACCGATCGGCACGACTCCACCAGTCACACCCGAATACGTTGGATACAGATGGTCCGGCGATCGTAAACGCTTTCTCCAACAGGCCACCTTCGGCCCGACCGCCGCGCTCGACGAGCGAATCCGCCGCATCGGCCCGAGAACATGGCTGGCGGAGCAGTTTGAGTCTCCGTATCCCAGTGCGAATCCATATCCGACCAACCCCCAACAGCCTATCAACCAGCCGACGTTGTGCGATGGCGGTGTCGATGACGATCCGCCGAATTGCGGCCGGGATAGTTACACGATGTATCAGCCGCAGACCTGGTTCATTAAGGAGGCATTCTATGGGAACGCTCAATTGCGGCATCGTGTCGCATGGGCACTGGGCCAGATCTGGGTGACCTCGGGTGCCGACGTTCAGCAGGGCCGTCACATGGTTGAGTATCACAAGGTATTGACCAGATACGCTTTCGGGAATTTTCGCGATCTAATGGGGCCGAGGGTGTTTGACGTTCCTACGACGACTGCCGGACTGAATACCTGTTCGTCGTGCGGAATGACCCTGAACCCGGCCATGGGGCAGTATCTCGACATGGCCATCAGCACGCGAAATAATCCGAACGAGAACTATGCCCGCGAGCTGATGCAGTTGTTCTCGGTCGGCCTATTTATGCTGAATCAGGACGGCACTTATCAGGTTGACGGCGAGGGCGATCCGATACCGACCTATGACCAGAATGGGGTCAATGACCTTACAAAGGTACTAACGGGTTGGACATTCTGCAACAATATCGCCAATTGCCAGAATGTCGTCTCTGGCGGAGTGAATTTTGTCGACCCGCTGCTTTTGAATACTGGCAATCACGACCTGACGGCAAAAACACTTCTGAACTATCCCGGCTCGACTACTACAAACATCGCGGCGTGTCCGGCGCCATGCACGACGGTCGCTCAGCGGGCAGCATACGCAAATGCCTCGATGATCCAGGCGCTCGATAATATTTTTAACCACCCGAATGTCGGCCCATTCATCAGCAAGACACTGATCCAGCACATGGTCACGAGCAGCCCGTCACCGGCATATGTCAGCCGTATCGCGGGTGTGTTCAACGACAACGGCTTTGGCACACGCGGTGACATGAAAGCGGTGGTCAAGGCCATTCTGCTCGATCCGGAAGCTCGCGGCGACGCAAAGACTGACCCGAATTACGGCAAACTCCGCGAGCCGGTCCAGTTGATGACAAATTTCGCACGCGCCTTTAATGTCCGCTCTGCGGATGGATTGGGTTTAAGTGACGGCAATTTTGTCCGCGGACGCGCCGAGCTTAACAACATGGCCCAGGTGCCGTTCGTCTCACCCACCGTGTTCAATTTTTATCCGCCGGGTTACATCATTCCGGGCACGTCGCTGAACGGGCCCGAGTTCGCGATCATGAATACGGGCACGTCGATCGCGAGGACGAATTTCTTTAACCGAATGGTATTCACGGCGCCGACGTACTCAGTTTCGCTGCCCGATTCGCCAAACGGGACGTCGTTCGACTTTAGCGATCTGCAGGCACTCGTCGTGGCTGACCCGACCAACAACCTGCTGCTCGATGAACTGAACAATCGAATGCTTCACGGCACGATGACGGCCCAGAACCGTACGACGCTGCAGACGGCAATAGATTCAATTACAGTCTCAAATCCGCCGACGGCCACGCAGACGCGGGATCGTGTCCGGCAGGCGGTATACCTGATTGCGACGTCGTCGCAGTACCAAGTCCAGAGGTGATAAAAATGAAAGATACAAGACGCGACTTTTTGAAGAAAACCGGCGGCTGTGCCCTTGGCATGGTCTCGCTCGCCACGCAGATGCATCACCTCGGCTCGATCAGCGCGCTGGCGCAAAAGGTGATCGACAGCGGCGATGGCGGCGAAAGCTACAAGGCTCTTGTCCTGCTCTTCTGGGCGGGTGGCAATGACGGCAACAATTCGGTCATCCCGAATCATAACGATGGGGCCATCAGTAACTACGCGGCGTATTCGGCCGCCCGCAGCGCACAGGGCCTTGCCCTTACCCAGGGTGAGCTATTGCCGATCGCGGTTCCTCGGCTCGGCAGCCTGACCTATGGGCTTCATCCAAGTCTCGGCCCCGCGGCAACCGGCGCCATCAATAATGGAATCCACGAGTTGTATGCAGCGGGCGATCTGGCAGTTGTGTGCAACGTCGGCACGCTGGTGAGGCCGCTGACAAAGGCTCAGTATCTGAGTTCGTCATTTCAGAAACCGTATCAGTTGTTCTCGCACTCTGATCAGGTGGCACAATCGCACACCAGCGTGTCGAACACTCAGGCGTTCACGGGCTGGGGTGGCCGCCTCTCTGACAAGATGACCGCCGGCAGCAACCCTAGCGGATTGATCCCAATGGTGACCTCTATCTCAGGTGCGCAGTTGTTTACCGCGGGTCAGACCACGCTTCCGCTTGCCATAGCGAATGCGGGCACATCGCTCGCGAATGTGCTTAATCCGGCTGGCTTTGGCACCAATCCAACGGGATCGACCCTCGCCCGGTTGAATGCGTTCAATGCTCTTCGACAGCAGGACCTTTCCAACAACTTTATCAAGGAAGCGAGTCACATCACGGATCTCGCGATGCAGGCCAATTCCGCCTTGCAGACCTCACAGGAAGTTACGGTCACATTTCCGACGACGAACATTGGCCAGCAATTGAAACAGGTTGCCCGCCTCATAAAGAAGCGGCTTGACCTAAACGTGAACCGACAGGTTTTTTATGTCCAGATCGGCGGATTTGACACCCACACCAACGAACTTGCAGGACAGATCAACTTGTTCAGCCAGTTCAGTCAGGCGATGCGTGCTTTCTATGACGAGATGGTTGTTCAGGGTGTAAACAACGATGTCACGACCTTCACGCTGTCTGATTTTGGACGCACACTGAATCCCGCCGGTTCTGGTGCGACCGTGGGATCGGACCACGCGTGGGGGAACCACATGTTTGTCATGGGCGGTGCGGTTGCCGGCGGTGATTTCTACGGCAGCAAGAGGCCAGACGGTACAGGCAATTACTACCCAACGCTAGTGATGGGCCCAACCGGTCTTGACGATACCGACAACAGTGCTACGGCATCGCGCGGCCGATGGATACCGACCACTTCAGTCGAGATGTACGCGGTCAGGTTGGCGCGCTGGTTCGGGCTCTCGCCGGCCGATGAGACGCTCGTGTTCCCAAATCTTGCGAATCCGCTCATCACGCAGCACGACGCGGCCAACAGCGCACTGAACTTCATCCCGTGATCCGGTTCGCCGATACGCAACTAGCGGCGGGCTCCGGTGCCCGCCGTTTTTTGTTAGAGCTGAATCGCTGTAAAATCTAACTTACCAGACGTGAACCTGCCCAATTACATCACTCTCGGCCGCATCGTCGTGGTGCCGTTGCTCGTCGTCGTGCTGCTCACGCCTGTCGCCGAGCAATGGTTCGGGTTGAATGCCTACGCCCTCGCGATCGTGATATTCCTGATCGCCGCCGTCAGCGACATATTCGACGGACAACTCGCCCGACGCCGAAAGCAGGTCTCGACGCTCGGCAAGTTTCTCGATCCGATCGCCGACAAACTCCTGATCTCGGCCGCATTGATCGTCCTTGTAGAGAAGCACCTCGCTCCCTCGTGGGCCGTCGTGGTCATCATCGCCCGTGAGTTCATCATCACCGGACTTCGCTCGGTCGCCGCGAGCGAGGGCATCGTAATACAGGCACAGGGCATGGGCAAGTTCAAGATGTGGGCCCAATGCGTCGCAATCGTCGCTCTGCTCGTTGCCGCAGCCAACGGCAATCCGCCGGTCTCGAACTTTGGCCTCGACTATCCCGCATTCTTCTGGCGTGTACCCGAGGTGCAGGCGGCGTTCTCTAACCTCGGCCAGATGTCGCTCACCTCGAATGACTGGAAGGTCTTTGGCTACCTCGTCGGGCGCGGGGCCCTATGGGTGTCTGTGATCACCGCCCTGTGGTCGATGTACGGCTATTTTGCGTATTTCCTGCGCGCCCGTCGCGAGAATATTGCCGTGGAACCCTCGTCGTCGAACTGACCGCCGGACCGGTCAAACTGACCGATAAGCGTTCATCAACGAAGCCCATTCCCGCCTTATTTCCAATAGTTTCAGCTATTTCGCTTGGCACGCCATTTGTATTGAAGTTCTGTGGTGGACTGCCTCCTCCCAACGTCTGCCGCCCGATCCGAGTGCTGGGACCGACCTCGACCGTCCCGATCGAACACACATGAGAATCTCGTCACTTGCCCCGAACGGAATTCCAAAAAAGGCCATCGCCGCCAGCGTGGCCTGCCTCGTCTTCGCGTGCCTGCTGGTAGCCTACTTTGGCCTCGAGATCATTTTCCTGTTAATGCCATTGGCCGCGGCCGCCGCATTCGCTTATCGATTGCACGTTCGGCGCCTCGCTGAGAAAACGCGAGCGATCACCGAGGCCAGCCGCGTTCATCTGGCAACCGTCGAAGCACTTGCCACGGCAATCGACGCACGCGACCAGGTCGGCATCGGTCATGTCAGGCGCACACAGATCTACGCGGTCGGATTAGGCAGCGTTCTGGGCCTGGACGACACAGACCTTGAAGCCTTGCGCATGGGAGCTCTGCTTCACGGCATCGGCAAGCTCGCCGTACCCGACCATATTTTGAACAAGCCCGGCAGTCTAACGCCGGCCGAGTTTGAGAAGACAAAGATACATTGCGACGTCGGAGCGTCGATCCTCGAAAAAGTAGGATTCGATCATCCGGTCGTACCGACCGTCAGGTACCATCACGAATGCTGGGACGGCACGGGTTATCCAGAACGGTTGAAAGCCGACCAGATTCCGCTCACGGCGAGGATACTTTCAGTCGCTGACGCCTTTGACACGATCCGCGGTGCACGGCCCTATCGTCCTGCGCGGCCGCGCGAAGCGGCACGTCAGATGATCCAGGGCGAGGCCGGAACGCGATTCGATCCGATGGTCGTATCGACGCTCATGCGTCATCTCAACATCTTTGAGGCCGAGATCGCAGCCGAGGGACTATCCTACGGCGAAGAAAGTCAGACAGATCCTGCGACGGAACAGCACAGCTTCGTCGAGCAGATCAAACTGGCGAATCGCGAGGTATTCAGCCTCTACGAGCTGGCCCGTGAATTCAGCTCGAGCGTCACGCTTGAGAACACTCTGAAGCTTTTTGCGGAAAAGGTTGCCGAGTTCGTTCCCTACGAGACTTGCGCGGTATATCTGGTTGATGAAGCAAAGACCACCGCAACAGCGGCTCACGCAGAGGGGCACGCCTCTCAGGTCATGCTCTCGCGACGCGTCCGATTTGGTCACGGGGCAACGGGCTTTGCGCTAAAATCACGCGAGACGGTTCAGAATGTCGACCCCGACCTGGATTTCTCATACTCGCAGGTCGAGTTGGCGGGGTGTTTTTCGACCATCGCCTCGGTGCCCCTTATAGCCGAGAATGAATTGATCGGTGCTATCACGATCTATGCGGCCGGCCTCGATGAATATGCCGAAGAACACATTCGGCTGCTTGAGACCATCTCGCGCATCGCATCGGACGCGATCGGCAAATCACTCAAGCACAATGAGGCAAAAACGCACGCAATGACCGATCCGATGACCGGTTTGCCCAACGCCCGCAGCCTGCAGATTCAGTTTGACAAAGAGGTCGCCCGTGCGAGCCGGAGCAAACATGGCTTTCAACTGCTCATGCTCGACCTCGACGGTTTCAAGGCCGTTAACGACACGTTTGGCCACAAGGTCGGCGATCAGGTTCTGAGAGAGGTCGGCAAGGTCATAAAAGGCCAGCTTCGCGATTACGATTTTCTTGCACGCTATGGCGGCGACGAATTTGTGGCCCTCATCCCCGAGACCTCGCCACAGGACGTGACCGACCTCTGCGACCGCATCGAAAAGGCCGTCAGCGACTTTCGCCTGCCGGTTGCCGGCGGCAAGGAAGCATGTGTGGGCGTTAGCCTGGGCGGGGCGGGCTATGCGCAACAGGGCGAGACATTCGATCAGACTATCGTCAGGGCCGACAAGGCTATGTATAACCGCAAGATGACGCGGAAAAAGTTTGCCCTCACATATAACATGGGCCGACCGACCGAGACCGAACGACCGCCTGATAGCGCCGGAAGCCTTATCGTCGAACTCGACGAAAGGCATGTCGTAACTTCATCCGCCGTAAATTAGAACGCCTGTGAGAAACGAAAGTGGAGCTGCCCGTGCTTGATCCGCTGGGTTGCCGGCGGGCCCATGACCTGAGGGATCAGGAATGAGGGTGGGTTGAGCAAATATCCATAATCCACACCGAACTCGCCTCCGACCGGCGTCTTAAGCCGAAACCCAAGTCCCAGAGAATGAGTCCACACCGCCCGCTGGTTGAATTCGGCAATGTCGCCGGGCGCGACCTGCCTGCGTTTGAAGATATCGCCTGCCGAGCGAAATACATTGCCGCCGTCATAGAACGGAACGGCCCGGATCGTCTTGGTCAGCGGGACGCGCGCTTCGATATTAACGACCGCGATCGCGTTGCCGCCGAACGGGATCGTGAACGGGTCGAGAAACACCTGCTCGCCATTGCTGTTCAGGAAGGTACCTGTGGGCACGATCACGACACGCGGGCCTGCCTCTTCAAAATCGAATCCGCGAAGCGTATTTGGCCCTCCGCCAAAGAACCGCTCGCTGATCGGCAGCAGGCCGTTTAGAAACGGGAACTGCGAGCCCGTATAACGGTCGCCTCCCTTAAAGACACGGCCCGCACCCAGGATCGCCCGCGCGGCAAGGGTCGTTCCTTTGAACGTGTAATAGTGGTTGTAACTGACCTGAAATTTCTGAAATCCGGCGGTCGCCCCAAGCGCCGGTATCGAGACGTTATAATCGGCCGTCAGGAAATGCCCCCGTGTCGGGTCCGACGCGTTGTAGCGACATCGATCGGTCGGCTCGCCCTTGTCGATAAGTTCAAGGAGCGAGTATTTGATCGAGCAGTTCTGTCGCGTATCGCGTACGAAGGTCGCGCCAAACCCCGAGATCCGCGTCGCTGCGTCCGGCCTCAGCAGGTCCTTGACCAGCAGGCTCTCGATGTTAAACAGCCGTACATCCTCAAACCGATAGCGGAAAAAAAGGATGCTGCGAGCCTCGCGACTGATCGTGCGGCTGGTCTCGGCAAAGATCGCGGCACGGTTGAGCGTAGGGCTGCCGGCGTCGCGACCGAACTCGTCGATCGGGTTGCCGTTCTCGTCAACGCGCTGGACGATGCCGAAAGTTCCCTTGTCAAAAGCCGAGCGGAAGAACCGCGTGACCGTCGTATCGCGCTGATACTGAGCAGTAATCGTAAGCGGAGCAAACCGCTTTTTACCGTCCCGCATGAATCGCGGCTGGATAAAATCAAGCTGGACGAGCTGCTGCCGCTGGCTGAATTTGGCTCGAAAGCCGCCCTGCCAGAGGTTTCCCAAGAGATTCACATGCCGTATGTCAAAAAAGCCACTCAGCCCGAGATCGGTCGCATAACCACCGCCAATTGACATCAGCCGTGGCGGCTGTTCCTCGAGGTTCACCAAGACATCCGAGACGCGATTGCCGCTCGAGTCCTCACCCGCCGGCTGCGGTTTGATCTCGACTCGAGAGAAGGCATCGGTCCCGTAGAGATTCTGTTCGCTCGCATAGATATCGGGCGAACGCAGCAATTCGCCCTCGCTGATCGCGAGCGTTCTCATCACCGCCTCGCGTTTGGTCTTTTCGTTGCCGTCGACAAGGATACGGCCGATCACTACTTTTTTTCCCTCGTTCTCGACCTTGAACTCGATCTGCACTTCGCGCCTATCGGCGGCCGGTTGAACGGGCAGATCGGTGACCGTCGAAGTGACGCGGGCGTCGAAATAGCCCCGTTCCGAATAAAGCTGTGAGAGCTTTCGCACCGCATTGCGGACCTTGGCCCGCGAGTAGTTCGCCCCTATGAGCTGCGGCAGCACGGCGGTCAGTTCATCGGTCGAAACGGCCGTGTTTCCCGTAATATCGACCTTGGTCACGACCGACGGCATACCTTCTTCCACAACGAAGGTTATGATCAGCTCTTCACCCGCGGGCGATACGCCCTGTGTCGCACGCACCTGCGCATCGCGATATCCGAGCTCGGCCATGATCGACCTGATCGTCGATGCGTCATCCTCAAGTATCGCCGCGCTCGTATAGCCGCGGCCGTAACCGAGAAGCGGAATGATCCCCACCGTGCTCGCCTCCTGCGAGCCAAGTACGGTTCGAACGTCCTCGATCGTGATCTTGTCCGTGCCGCGGATGCGCAGTTCGTTGAGCGACAATCGCCGGTTCAGATCGACGCGGTACTTTACCGTGATCTCACGGCCCATCAGGTCCTCGCCGCCCAGCAGCGAGCAGAGAAATTCGGTTTCGTTGGGTATCGGATTGTCCTGGTTATCGACGACCGGCGGGGCCGCGGAACAAACCGACACCACATCGGCAAAGAAATAGCCTTGTTCCTGGTAATAGTTCTCGAGCCGTCGCTCGCCCTCGATAATGGCCGAGTAATCGAGCGTCCCCTCGCTCTTGATGGGTAACAGGCGGTTCTGCGTACCGCTGCCGACCTTCTCCTTGTCGGTTTCGACGATGACCTCGACCTTTGGGCCGACGCGGCCAGTTAGCGTGACCGCGACGCTGTTCGTGTCGTCGTCAAAGACAATACGCGGATCGGTCAGGTCCGGGGCTATGAAGGAATCTTTGCGGAGAATACTCTTGATCTTAGCGATATCGGATGTGACACGCTCCCGGGAAAACATCCCGCCGGGCCTGAGCTTGAGTTCTGTCGGGTCGATCGGACGAGCGATCCCTTCGATATTGATGTCAAACCGCTCCACCTTGGCCTGCTCGCCCGGTGTGACGCGAAAAACGACCGCGGTTTGATTGGCGTTTGCCGTCGGCCGCTGCTCGAATGTGACCGTCGAGCGGTAAAAACCGCGTTCGCGCAAGTATGCGAGTATCTCGTCGGCGTTGTTCCGCAGCGTCTGCTCGGTGAGGATTGACCCGGCCGTGAGAATGTTGAGCTTCAAAAGCAATTCCTGCTCGGTCACGTTGTCGCCCAAGGCCTCGTCCACCTCGAGCGAGACACGCGCGGCCTGTGTCTTCATACGCAGGTTGAACGTCAGCCGAACGTCGCCCGTCGCATCCGCATCGGCCGAAACGCTTATTGTTTGTATCGTGCGGGCGTGAAAGTACAGCTCGTCGATCGCGTCTCGTATCCGCGGCGTCGAATAGGTCGGCCCCAGTGCATCAGCAACTATGTCTGTGTATTCCCGGATCTGCCGCGAATCCGGATCGATACTTGGGGCGACGACAGTGACACTCGAGATGCGGCGTTTCTCAAAACTACCCTGGCCATAAACAATGGCAGAGCTCGCCGCAAAGAGACCGGCGAGCAATACTGCGACGTAAATGGACCTGCCTGCATGCATCTGATCAAAATCGCTTGCGGAACCGAACCTCGAAACTAAAATTGTCGCGATCGCGCGTCACATTGGTCAGAGACCTCTGCTCGTACTGGGCGACCAGCGAAAGTTTGTTGGACACGCGATATTCGAAAGCAAGCACCTGATTCTGGTCCTGCGACAAGTTCGTCGAGTACGTCACGCGCAGGTTGTTGTTTATCTGGCGTCCTACCGTCAGACGCGGCGCCGGGATTTGCCTGCGTGCCTGAGATGATCGGGTCGATCTCAAAAACATTCAGGCCAAATAGCTTGTCCGTCGCCCGCCGCGCCGGGTTGTTGATGATCGTATCCGTCAGGATCTCAGCCGCCGTATTTATGCCGGTCTGAGCAAACGTGGGAATTCCCGTCGCGGTATTCGTCAGGCTGCCGGTCGTGATCAGCGATACGACGTCGGCCTGTGGCAACGCCGGACTCGACCGGACGTTCGCGGTCAATTGCTCGGAATCTCGCAGCGGTCCGATAAGCGTAACAAATACCTGATACCCCGCGATCTCGCTCTCGGCCTGAAGGTTTATTATCGGATCGATCGACGTGTCGGGCGGGAATTCTAGTACGCCGCGTTGAATATCGTAACGGTCCTTGCGAAACAGGATCGTGCCGCTGTTGGCCGTAATGCGGCCCGTCAGCCGCGGGTTGTTTGCGTCGCCCGTGAGCACGAGCGAGACTGACGCGGTAAGGTCGGCGATGTTGTTGCGGACGATCAGTGCGTCGCGGCCCTCGATGACGATATCGAACCGCGGAACGGTAATACCACTTCCGCCCGAACCCAAAACAGGCTCGCGACGGGAACTGACTACGTTTGCCAGATCGATGTCCTTTGAGTACAAACTGCGGCGGGCCAGCACTCGGCCCGTGACCGTCACCTCGATGATCTCGGTCGGGTTTCGGCGAATGCCGGTCACCTCAAGCCGGGCATCGCCCGTCGTAATAAAATCCTTTGGCAGAGGAACGGTGACGTTGTTGCCATCGAGGGAGAATCGAAACGACTGCATCGCGAGTGCGTCAAAGAGCGTCCGCCCTCGACCCTGTCCCAAGAGACCGCCGCCGGACGCCGTAAAACGTCCACCGCCCAGATAGCCTGTCGCACTTTCTAACTCGACCTGATCTGACGTAAAGACGATCCTCGCCTGTACGCGGTCCATCGTGTATCGGTCTGAGCCAAGGAAAGTCGCGATCGAACCGTTCACCACGTTAGCGATGCCGGTCAGCCTCGGATTCGAATTTGGGCCAAACAGCCGGACCGACGTGTCCGCAAATCCCGAAAAGAAAGTGTCGCGGGCCGCGAGATTCAACAGGTTCAGGTTCACGCGTCCGTCAATAGTGAGGTTATTCTCGACGCCGTCGGCGAGGGCCTTGACGCCCCCGACGGTCATGTCAGAACCGCTGCCAGCGAACCTTGCCCTCTCGAACTCTATCTTTCGCGGATCGAAGCGGATGATGACCGGCTCGGCGGCAGCTAGCGGCGTGTCCCTTATTTGCAGAGCGAGCTGAGAGAATGTCGCCGCACCACTCAAATTCGATCCGGAGATGACACGCTCGCCCTTGTCATTGAGCACGCCCAGGTCGCCTGCCAACTCAACGCGGCCGGTGCCGGTGCCGGTTATCGGCACGCCTTTTAGTTGCGGCACGAAGGACAGGAACGGCTCGATCGGGCTCTGATCAAAATCCGTCGTCGCCGTAAACGGCAAATTGTCAGTTCGGAAATCGAGCGTCGCATTGATCACCTGCGGATGCCCGTTGAGGCTTGCGTTCAGTTGGGCGGTCAACCGCTGATCGACCGTCCGTCCCGAGAATTCGACACGGCCGATAGAATTATCGCTCACCACTACCTCAGGTGCCGAGCCATTGAATGTTATGTTGTATGTTTGCGTCCGGAAGTAAACCCCCGACGCCCGTGCCGTGAACTCAAGATCGCCGCTCATCACCGGAATGCTGTCACTCGGCGGCAGTAGCCCCGTAATAAGCGTCATCGGAACACCGGTCCCGGCCAACTCGACATCGAATACCTCCGACGCCCGGTCAAAACTGCCCTTTGCCGAGAGCCGCCCCGCGCCCACGCGCATTTCAACCTGTTGAAGCTCTACCAACGTCCCGGCGAAATTCGCCTTCACCGTCAGATCGTCAAAGGCCTGTCCCGCCAGCGTTCCTTTCGCAGCGGCAAGATCTATGGTACCGGTCGCGGCGTTGGGCAGGCCGTCGATATCGACTTTGCCCGACGTATTACCGGTGAGATCTCGGATGCGCTCGGGCAATTCGACCGGCAAGGCCGCAAGCAGATTGCCGGCGTTGACGTTCGTCAGCGTAGCTTCGATCGACGTGTTGTTGACGCCGCCCTCCGGGATAATGACCGTAAACGCCGCCGTTCCGCCGCTCGATTCAGTTAGTCGGCCATTGCGGAGCTCAACGCCCGCCGGCGCAACCATGATGTCCGTCGTTACGCGGCCAAGCTCACGCCCGCGCATCGTCACGCGCCCGACCGCTAGCGGCCCCGCGATGGTCACATCGGACATGTTGCCGGTCACCTTGCCATCGAATGTAAGGTTTCCTGCAAACTGCACTTGTAGTGAGTCCATCTGTTCTTCGAACTCAGGCGATACGCCCAAAACGCGCATCATCCGGTCGATCTCGCTCGCTTCCGTCGATCGAATCTCGATCGCCAGGTCCGAATCGTCACTCTTCAGATCAAAGCGTCCGGTCGCGTTCAGCCGACTTTTATCCGAACGAAGATCGGCCGTATCGACATTGAACAGCCCGTTAGTCGCCGTTAGCTTGATCCGGCCGTTGACGGGAATCGCGGCGCTGCCCGCTGTGCCCGCGTTCGCTGTTATGGCCGCGTCCACAACGCCGCTCGCGGTGCTGAACTCGGTCCCCATAAACGTCAGTTCCACGCTGCCCGTCGTCTGGCCGTCGATCGGCGTCACGCGGCCCGTCGGCAGGGCCAGAAGCCGCGCAACGTCGAGATCGCTGAACGTCCCCGATATCCGCGACTGTGTGCGGTTGTTCATTCCAAAGACCGCGTTCCCCGTGAACTGTCCGTCCATTACGGAGGCGTTAAGGTCATTTACGGCTACTCGATCGTTAGTCGCCTCGACATTCGCCCGTGCCGAACCCAACGCGACGCTGCCTAGCGTGCCGCCGCCGATGCTCATGTCGGCCGTAGCTCGATAGCGGCCCGACGGTTCGAGAATATAGACAGGCCGCGCGAATGTGACACCCTGCAGCTCGCCGCCGTCGGCGATCGTTTGCGACTTCTTCACCGCGACGGTGCCGGCATCAATGTCGTCCGAACGCGCCTCGACGCGGCCTTGCCGGATCGTAAGCCGGACACCGCCGATGTTGAGGCTGCCGAGCACGGCCGAATCGGTATCGACCTTGGCGACCCTAACATTGTCCGAATAAATGACGGTCGCGGCTGTCGTATCTCGCAATTCGACCTGCGGAGCATCGAGCCCGTCGATCCGCATATCGCCGGTATCGACACCGTCTGCACGAAAGTTCCTTGCCGTGACCGTTGTCGAATCAGGAACGTCGGTAAACTGAAACTTGTCCGCCTTGAGTGATCTTATCTTTGTGTCGCCGAGTGTGCCCGTATCGGACCTGAGCCCGTCGATCTCGATGTCGGTCCTGCGGTTGGCATTCTTGACGCGGATGTTGCTACCGGTAAGGCCGCCGAGTGTGTAATCGTCTGTCTTAAACGATTTCGCCGTCGCGTTAGGTGCCGACAGATCGATAGCATCGCCGCGTTTGGTGAACTTCAAATTACGGGCTGCCAACAGCTCAAATTCCGTATCGCCGACCGCGAAACGCTGCGTCCGCCCGCTGCCCGCCTCGGCGCGGATCTCGCGGTCGCGAAATTCAGCGCGCGCGTCCTTTAAGAAAAGTCCGCCGAGTGACAAGTTACCGGCCCTGGCCGCTGCGGCCTCGAGCTCGCCAAACCAACGCAGATCGGTGCCCGTACCGCGAACGTTCCCCGTCATCTTTAGCCAATCAACGCGAAAATCGTCGTAGGTTAGCATCTCGGCCACCGCACGGCCGTTGGCCTCGTAATTAGAGTTGATCCCCGCGACGGTCGCCGAGACATTGACGGCCTTTAGATAAACGCCGTCGAGCCGCATGGCCTCAGAGTCCGCGGTGCCCTCGACACGATACGTCTCGCCCTGACCAGTCACCTTTCCCTTAAAATTCCCGACGCCGGTCAACTGAGTGCCCGTCATAAAGATCGCCGACGTCTGCGTCATGTCGATCGTCGATTCGATATCAAGGTCGTACCTCGGCGACGCCCAATCGTCCAGACGTCCCGTCAAGGTCGAGCGGCCGATCGGCGTCGTAAGCTCAAACCGTGTTATGTCCGCGCCCTTGTCGTCCGCGATTCCCTGCGCGCGAATGTCGATGTCCTCGACCTTCTTCTCGTCGTATGCAAAGGTCGAATCCGTTGATGTCAGGTCAAAGGAATATCGCAGCGGATCGCCCTCCGCATCGCGCGCGAGCGGCGACAACAAGAAGACGACATTGTTCGCATTGCCGTCGATATTCCGCTTAATGTCGCCGAAATGGACTACGCTCTCGCGCAAGGTGAACGTCACGGTCTCATATCTGAAGTTGACCGCCGAGCCTCGCTCATCCTCTATGACCTTGAGATTGGAGAAGTTCGACCGGCCGTTCTCGTCAAACTTTATCCACACCTCGGCCCCTGTTATGTCCGTAGTGTCGATACTGATCTCGCGCGTCGTTCGCAGGGCAAACAGGTCGGTTATGGTCATGCCGAGATGTGCCTCGCGGATCGCGAAGAGCTTCTCACCGGTGAGTTTGTCGTTAAATACGGCTTCCCGTATATGTAATTCAAGCGGTGACGCCTTTAGATCGAATGCCTCGGCTGAAAAGGCGATGCCCATCTCGGATAGTCGTGCAGTGAACGATTCCTTTACATAGTCGTTGGCATAGCCCGAGCGATAGACAATTACAGCGACGAGCGCGACAAAGAGCAGCGTCGCCGCAATGCCGCCAAGCACGAGCAACACTATTCGCCACGGCCGCCGCCGTGGAGCAATTTCCGCTTTTTCTGGCTCGTCGCTCGCCATTTTCAAAACTTACAGGCTTACCGTCTCAACGATCTCAAGACCGAAGGCCTCAAGCGCCGCGACCCGCGGCGGATGATTGGACAACAGTCGGATCTTGCCGAGACCGAGATCCTTCAAGATCTGTGCCCCGATACCGTGATCGTGTACCTTGCCGTAGCCCGTCTCCTGCCTGGCCTCGTCAAGGCCGATGCCGCGTTCCTGCATCAACGCGTAAGTACTTAGCTGGTTCACAAGGTCAAGGTCGTTGTCACGCTGTCTCAAGTAAAGCAGCACGCCGCTGCCGCGCATCGGCTATGCGTTCGAGAGAGCTTTGAATGGCCCCGGCTGCCTCGCCCGCCAGGGCGCCGAACATCGCAAAGGTCACATTCTCGGTTTGGACGCGTACAAGCGTCGGCGCCGTTGTCCCTGAAACATCGCCCATCACTAATGCCAGATGCGTTTCTCCGTTAATAATATTCTCGTAAACGACGGTGCGAAACGTCCCGTATCGTGTCTTGAGATCGCTTTCTATGACCCGTCGAACGAGCGTCTCTCGCTCCACGCGATAGCGAACAAGATCGGCCACCGAGACGATCCTAAGCGCGTGCTTTTCAGCAAATGCCTCCAGCTCGGGCAGCCGCGCCATCGTGCCGTCGTCGTTCATTATCTCGCAGATCACCGCGGCTGGCTGTAATCCGGCAGACCGAGCGATATCGACGCTCGCCTCGGTCTGGCCGACACGAACCAACACTCCGCCGCGCTTTGCTCGCAGCGGAAATACGTGGCCCGGACGTGCCAGGTCGGACGGCTTCGATCTCGGATCTACCGCCGTCAAGATCGTTTTTGCCCGGTCGGCCGCCGAGATCCCGGTGGTCACGCCCTCGCGTGCCTCGATCGACGTTGTGAACGCCGTGCCCATGCTCGATGTGTTCTCGCTTACCTGAGGAAAAAGCTGTAGCTCATCGCACCGTTCCTCGGTCATCGGCAGGCAAATAAGGCCGCGACCGTGGACCGCCATAAAATTGATGATCTCGGGCGTGACCTTTTCGGCCGCGCACACCAGATCGCCTTCGTTCTCACGGTCCTCATCATCGACGATGATGATCATTCGCCCGCCGCGAATGTCGTTGACCGCATCTTCGATGGGTGAGAATGGCATTTCTTCCTGCGACCTCTGGGAGCAGTTCTGATTTTAACGAATACCGCGAATTTACGCGAACAAACGCCGGTTTTGAGCAGCATCAGATCGACGGGCAAGGCCGATTCGCCCGCGTGTCGCATTTCCCACGCACCGCTTAACTTGGCACAATAGCCTCTTATGCCGCAGCCTGAGACGTCGCCGTTTACACGGATCGTGCTCCACGTGATGTTCTTCCTCTCGGGCATCGCGACGGTGCTGATCGGGCCGGTGCTGCCGATACTAGCCCGGCACTTTTCGCTGAGCGACCTCGAGGTCAGCTACTTTTTCCCTGCTCAGTTTGCCGGTTCGATCTCAGGGACACTTCTCAGCAGTTGGGCGGCTCGGCGAAATAATTACGCCGCAGCGGCTTTCGCGGGAACACTGCTGATGGCCGCAGGCATCCTGCTGCTGAATGTCGACAGTTATCAGATTTGCTTGCTTGGGTTCTTTGTTAACGGGCTGGGCATCGGCATGACGCTGCCGTCGATCAACATGCTGATCCTCGAGATGAGCCAGGGACGCGCGGGCTCGGCGTTGAGCATTTTGAACTTTTGCTGGGGCATCGGCGGCGATCGTGTCCAAACCATTCGTCGACATCTCAGGGACGCGCGACTCTCTCGGGCTGACAACCTGGATCCTGGCCGTACCGCTCGTCATCTCCGCAATGCTCATTCTGCCAAAGGTCAGATTGAGCACCGCAGGCACAGACGATAACCCGGCTGACGATGCCAGGGACACGCCGATCTGGACGATGCCCATGGCCTGGGGAATCGCGCTTTTCAATCTCATTCACGTAGGATTCGAGAGCGGCATGGGCGGCTGGATCACCACCTATGCCGAACGCGTCGAGGGTGCTCCGGTACTCACCTGGCTGTCGCCGACCTTCCTGTATTTCCTCTTCTTCGTTCTGGGACGCGCGGTCGCCCCGCTGTTGTTCCGCTTCATGAATGAGAACCGCATGCTCATGCTCGGGCTCGTCATCGTTCTCGCTGGAATGGCAGTTGTACTTTGGGCCGGAAACGTTGCGTCCCTGAGTATCGGTGCGGTCGTCGCGGGATTCGGAACGTCGTGGATCTTTCCGACAAACGTCGCGCGGTTTTCGCGGACATTCGGCCCGTCATCGACCCGTCGGGCGACTCCGCTCTTTGTCGCAGGCACGATCGGAGCGGCATCCTCGACTTGGCTCATTGGCCTCGTCTCGGAAAGCACCGGCAGCCTGCACTCAGGCCTATACGTACTGGCCATCGGCATCGTATTGCTGCTAGTGCTTCAGATAATTCTAGGGACGCGCTCAGATCAGGAAAGGTCGACTGAGCGGAGATAGTCGCGAAAGTCGCTCCCGAGATCTTCACGCTTCAACGCGAACTCGACCGTTGCGATCAGGAACCCGAGCTTGTCGCCCGCATCGTGCCTGGTGCCGTCGAGCTTGAGTGCGTAGAACGGCCGTTCCTTGAGCAGGATGCGCATCGCGTCCGTGATCTGTATCTCGCCGCCCGAGCCGGGCTTGGTCTGCTCGATCGCGTCAAAGATGTCTGGCGTAAAGATGTACCGGCCGATGATGGCAAGGTCCGACGGAGCCTCGGCAAACGGCGGCTTCTCGACCATGTCGTTGATGCGAAACACGCCGGGCTCGACCTCGTCGGCGTCGATCACGCCGAATCGCGAGATGGCCTCGCCCGCGACCTGCATCGTCGCGATGACCGGCGCGTCATACTTCTCATAGACGGCCATCATCTGTCTGAGGGCGGGAACTTGGGCATCGACGATGTCATCGGCAAGCAGCGCGGCGAAAGGCTCGTTGCCGGCGAAATCCTTGGCCTGATAGATCGCATGGCCGAGGCCCAACGCCTGCTTTTGCCTGGTATAGCTGATGCGGGCCATCTCAGAAACGGCACGAACCTCGCGGAGTAGCTCATCCTTGCCGCGTTCCTTGAGCATCTGCTCCATCTCAAACGAGATGTCAAAATGGTCCTCGATGGCGGTCTTATCGCGGCCCGTCACGATCAGGATAGATTCGATGCCGCTTGCGACCGCCTCTTCGACCGAGTACTGGATGAGCGGTTTATCAACTAGCGGGAGCATTTCCTTAGGGCTCGACTTTGTAGCCGGCAGAAAGCGCGTCCCAAGCCCCGCGGCGGGGAAAACAGCCTTGCGAATTTTGTTTGCCATAGCGATGTTTGCTACATTCGAGCCAATTGATTTTAGGTCACTTGTGAACGATAGACAAACATTCTCGAGCGTACTGGAAAACTATACGGAAATGGCGGCAGGTGATAACATTGTAATTACATTGCCCCTGGTGAAGAAATAAATGCTGGATCTGACATTTGTAAGGGAAAATCTCGACGCCGTACGCACCGCGCTTGCGACCCGCAATTATCCGGCCGCGGAGCTTGATAGGTTCGTCGATCTCGACGCCGAGCGCCGACGCGTAAATGGCGAGGCCGACGCCGTCAACCAGCAGCCGAAACGCCGCGAGCAAAGAGATCGGGGCCCTGATGCAGGCCGGGCAACGCGACGAGGCCGAGGCCAAGAAAGCCGAGGTCGCCGGCCTCAAGGACAAACAGTCCGAGTTCGAACGACTCCGCGACGAGGCTGATGCGGCGATGCGCGACCTGCTCGCAGGCCTGCCTAACATTCCCGCCGCGATGACGTTCCGGTCGGTCCGGACGAACGGCAAACAAAGAAGTTCGCCGCTGGGGCACGCCTCGCGAATTCGATTTTGACGTAAAGGACCACGTCGATCTGGGCACTACGCTAGGCATTCTCGATCTCGAGCGTGCAGCTAAGATCGCAGGTGCGCGATTCGCGATCCTGAATGGTGCCGGTGCCCGAATGGAAAGGGCGTTGGTGAACTTTATGCTCGACGTCCAAACACGCGAGCACGGCTATAAAGAAACACTGCCGCCGTTCCTCGTTAATCGCGAAGCCCTGTTTGGCACAAACCAGTTACCGAAGTTTGAGGATGATCTCTTTCACATCAAGGACGAACGCGGCTTTGCACTGATACCGACGGCTGAGGTGCCGGTGACGAATTACCACGCGGGCGAGATCCTCGACGAGGCGGATCTGCCGATCCATTACACGGCATACACGCCGTGCTTTCGCAGCGAGGCCGGCAGCTACGGCCGCGACACGCGAGGCCTGATCCGGCAGCATCAGTTCGAGAAGGTTGAGCTCGTAAAACTCTGCAAACCAGAGAATTCCGAGGCCGAGCACGAGAAACTGACGGCCGACGCGGAACGCATATTGCAGTTACTCAAACTGCCGTACCGCACAGTGGTCCTCTCGACCGGTGACATGGGCTTTGGCGCACGCAAGACCTATGACATTGAGGTATGGCTGCCCAGTCAGAACACATTCCGTGAGATATCGAGCTGCTCTAATTGCGGCGACTTTCAGGCGCGTCGGATGAACACTCGCTTTCGCCGCGCAGGCGGCGGCAAGCCGGAATTCGTCCACACCCTCAACGGCAGCGGCCTCGCCGTCGGGCGAACATGGATCGCCATTATCGAGAATTACCAACAGGCCGACGGTTCGATAGAGATCCCTGAGATCCTGCGACCGTTTATGAATGGGCTCGAGAAGATCGGTTGACTATTCGCCGCGTGTAATTACAATGTAATTATGAAATGCCAGATCATCCAGATCGGTAACTCGCAGGGCATCAGAATTCCGAAGAAATTGCTTGAAGAAAGCGGTGTTTCGGGCGAAGTTGACCTCGAACTCCACTCGGAAGGCATTCTTATACGAAATATCCAGCGACCTCGCTCCGGCTGGGACGACGCGTTTAAGACGATGGCGGAAAATGACCATTCCGACCTCGTCGCAGGCGATGCAAGCACGGCCTTTGATCGGAAGGAGTGGCAATGGTAGAGCGATTTGACGTTTACCTGGTCAATCTCGACGACGAACCGTCAAAGGACGCCAAGAACACGCGGCCCGCGGTCATAGTTTCGCCCGACGAGATGAATCGTCACCTTAGTTACGTCATGATCGCGCCGATCTCGGCCCCGAACGGCGATTATCCGACCCGCGTGCCGGTGGAACTATTGAATGGCCAGCGAAGCATCGTACTCGACCAACTCCGCACGATCGACAAGGGCCGTCTCGTCAAACGGATCGGTGAGATCGGTAAGCCGGCCCGCCAGGCGACGCTTGAGAGGCTACAGGAAATGTTTGCCGAATGAGGCTAACTTGCGGTGTTTGATGAGGCCTTTGCCTTGTTCCAGAGGGTGTCCATCTCGGCGAGATCTGCGTCGTCTACAGAGCGGCCTTGTTTGGCGAGTTCCTGCTCGATAAATTTGAAACGCTCGCGAAACTTTCGGTTGGTACGCTTTAAGGCGGTCTCGGGTTCGACATCGAGGTGGCGTGCAAGATTGACTACGGCGAACAGCAAGTCGCCGATCTCCTCGGCAATATGTTCGGTCTCATTGCCCGCGATCGCCTGCCGCAGCTCGGCGGTCTCTTCGTCGATCTTTTCGAAGATCTGCTCCTTGTCCTGCCAGTCAAAGCCAACCTTGGCGGCCTTTTTGGAGAGCTTCAGGCCCTCGAGCAGACCCGGGAAATGGACCGGAACGTCATCGAGTATCGATTCCTTTGGCTTCTCTACCTTTCCCGACGCCGCCCGCTCATCGGCCTTGAGCTCGTCCCAATTGTCGAGAACGTCCTGCGCACGGGCGAGTTGTTTGTCACCAAAAACGTGCGGATGCCGCAGAATGAGCTTCTGAGTAACACCAGAGCAGACCTCGTCGATGTTGAAATCGCCCCGCTCGACGCCGATCGTCGAATGAAACACGACCTGAAGCAACAGGTCGCCGAGTTCTTCCTTGAGATTAGTTGTGTCGCCCGTCTTGTCCGCCTCCTGAATTGCGTCAAACGTCTCATAGGCCTCCTCGAGCAGGTATTGGGCAAGCGAGGCGTACGTCTGCTCGTGATCCCACGGGCAGCCACCCGGAGCACGAAGCCTTGCCATTACGGCGACAAGTTCATTAAATGACTTCGACATAATGGATAAGTCTAGCAAGTCTGGATAGTGGTTTCAGCAAGGTGATAAGATTTGACTATGAGCGGTAAAGAAGAAAATCAGGAAGAGGTAAGTTTTAAGGTCGCCGACCGGCGAAAATTCAACGCTGATGGTTCGTTAAAGGACGGCGTAACGCTCGACGAGCCTGTGCAGGCCTCACCCGAGCCCCCAGTCCCGGAGCCGACGGCATCCGCGATGTCGCCCGAGGATCTTGAGCCAGAAGCAGCCCGTCAGGCGAATGACGGAGATGCCGAGGACGGTATTCCCGGTGCCGAAGACCCGGCGAGTTTCGTGAATTTTTTGTCTATGCTGGCCACAAATGCGGCAACGGCGCTTGGTGCCGTACCTAATCCCGCCACCGGCAAGCGCTCACTCGACCTCGAGACCGGCAAGTACTGGCTCGACGTGTTGGGCATGATCAAGGAAAAAACGAACGGCAATCTGCACCCACAAGAAGCCCGCCTGCTGGACGGCCTGCTCGGCGATCTGCGGATGCAGTATGTCCATCTCGTCAAAGCAACCGAAGAGAAGCTGAAAGCCCAGGCCGCGGCAAGGTTCTCCGGTAACGACATTCTGGGCAAGAAGTAGCCACAGATGAAGCTGACGTTTCTCGGTACCGGCACCTCGACAGGCGTTCCCTCCATTGGGTGCGATTGTGAAACTTGCCTGTCCGACGATCCGCGGGACAAGCGGCTGCGGGTCTCAGTACTGATCGAGCATCGTGATAAGAAGGTGCTCATCGATACGTCGAGCGATTTTCGCCAGCAGGCATTGCGTGTCGGCATCACTCATCTCGATGCCGTCCTGATCACGCACTGTCACGTCGATCACGTCTTTGGGCTTGACGATATCAGGCCGCTCAACTTCAGACACGGACCGATGCCGATCTTTGCCAATGAACCGGCATGGGTCGACCTGCGGCGGATATTCGAGTACATTTTCAATCCGACACACTTCGGCGGTGGCCTGCCAAAACTGATCCCGCACACCGTCCATCACAACTCGCCGTTCATGATCGGCGAAGATCTGACCATCACGCCGCTGGAAGTGATCCACGGCGAACTTCCCGTCGTCGCGTACCGATTTAATGATTTTGCCTACGCGACCGACCTCAAGATCATCCCGACCAGCTCGATGGACGGCCTTCGCGACCTTGACGCTCTCGTTCTCGACTGCGTCCGGATAAAACCTCACAGCACGCACCTCTGTCTCGAGGAGGCCCTGGCGGTAATCGAGGACCTGCGGCCCCGACGGGCCTTTCTCACCCATCTCAATCACGACATGCTGCACGAACGCGACTCAAAGTTGCTGCCCGACAATGTCTCACTCGCCCACGACGAACTCGTGATCGAATCATTCTGACATCTTGGAAAATAGCGTTGATTGGCCACGTAAATCGTTGTGCGCAAATGCGTTACGAAAGTGTTTCATCCAATTTAACGCTTTTCGTGAGGCTGGGCGCGTTAAGTATTGAAAATAGAAGGTTTACAAACTATTTGAGAAACCACTATATTTAGTGTTGACAATGCCATTTGTACACCAATATAGTCTATATCCACTGAGACACCCGGCCGATTTATTCAGGTCGGAAAAATCACCTAACTGAGCGAAGAGCGGCCTCGCTTCTTGACCTTGAGATGAGCGGGCACGTAGGACTTTCTCTCTCTTTTTGGGCCAACAGAGACACTTCGCGATCTGGGACGACGACAAAAATGGATACATTCGCGACACAGACAGGCACGGCGGCGGCACGGCAGACAGATGGTTCGACGCAGACCTCGATGCAGGTCAAGAAGCGTAACGGCTCACTTGAGCCGGTCGATATCAATAAGATCGTGCGTGCGATCTCGAGATGCACCACGGGCCTCGCCAATGTCGATGTGATGCGGATCGCCACCAAAACGATCAGCGGCCTTTACGACGGCGCGACGACTCAGGAGCTCGACAAGCTGTCGATCCAGACGGCCGCAAGCCTGATCTTTGAGGAGCCCGAATACTCGCGCGTCGCCGCTCGATTGCTAAATCAGTACGTCGAGAAAGAGGTCAGGAATCAGGAGATACATTCTTTCTCGCAATCGATCGCGTTTGGCTATAAAGAAGGCTTGGTCAACGATCGCGTTATCCGCTTCGTAACCGAGAACAGCCGCAAACTGAACGACGCGATCGACCAGACGCGCAACGACCTGTTCGAATTTTTTGGCCTGCCGCACGCTTTACGACCGCTATCTGCTCAAAAATCCGGTAACGCGCGATGTTATCGAATCGCCTCAATTTTTCTGGATGCGCGTTGCGTGCGGCCTCGCCCAGACGCCGCACGAGGCGATCGACCTTTACAACCTTTTTTCGTCGCTGGAGTACATTCCGTCGACGCCAACGCTCTTCAACTCGGGTACGCAGCACGAACAACTCTCTTCGTGCTTCCTGCTCGACAGCCCGCAGGACAGCCTCGATAGTATTTACCGCAAATATTCCGATGTCGCCATGCTCTCTAAGTTTTCTGGCGGCATCGGAATCGCCTATCATCGCGTGCGTTCTCAAGGCTCACTGATACGCGGCACGAACGGTCATTCGAACGGCATCGTGCCGTGGCTCAAGACGCTTGATTCGAGCGTGGCCGCGGTCAACCAGGGCGGCAAGCGCAAAGGTGCCTGCTGCGTGTACCTCGAGACCTGGCATGCGGACATCGAGGATTTCCTGGAACTAAGAGACAATACGGGTGACGACGCCCGCCGCACCCACAACCTCAATCTAGCTAACTGGATACCGGATCTCTTTATGAAACGCGTCCAGTCGGACGGCGTCTGGTCTCTGTTCGATCCTAAGTCCGTGCCCCATTTCCCTGACCTTTACGGAGATGAGTTTGAGGCGGCATATCTTAAGGCGGAAGAAGAAAATCTATTCGCGCGTCAGGTCCCGGCCCGTGACCTGTACGCCAAGATGATGCGCACCATGGCCCAGACCGGCAACGGCTGGATGACTTTCAAAGACGCGTCCAACCGTAAATCGAACCAGACCGCCCGGCCCGAGAATGTTGTTCATCTCTCTAATCTCTGCACTGAGATCATCGAGGTCACCAGCGACAACGAGACGGCCGTGTGTAATCTCGGTTCGATCAACGCGGCCCGATATGTAAAGGACGGCCAGTTTGATTTTGAAAAGCTTCGCCGAAACGTTCGCCTCGCCGTTCGGCAACTCGACCGCGTGATCGACCTCAATTATTACGCGATCGATTCGACGGCGCAGTCAAACAATCGCTGGCGCAATATCGGTCTCGGCGTGATGGGTTTGCAGGATGTTTTCTTTCAGATGCGTCTGCCGTTTGATTCGGACGAGGCCCGTAAGATCTCGGCGAAAATTCAGGAAGAGATATACTTTTCGGCCCTCGATGCATCGAGCGATCTCGCCGTCGAACGCGGCCCGCATCCCGCATTTATTGAAACGCGTGCGGCACAGGGCGATCTGCAGTTCGATCTGTGGGGCGTGACGCCTGACGATATGCCGCGATGGGACGCGCTACGAGAGAAGATCAAACAAACAGGTTTGCGAAACTCGCTGATGATCGCTATCGCCCCGACCGCGACGATCGCCTCGATCGCCGGCTGTTACGAATGTATCGAGCCGCAGGTGTCGAACCTCTTCAAACGCGAGACGCTGAGCGGCGATTTCGTTCAGATCAACAAGTATCTGGTCCGTGAACTGCAGGCCGCGGGCCTGTGGACCGATGAGATCCGCAACAAGATCAAACTCGCGCGAAGGCTCGGTTCAGGACATCGATGAATTCACGGACGACCTAAGCTGATCTATCGCACCGCATGGGAAATACCGATGCGTTCCCTCATCGATATGCAGGCCGAGCGCGGAGCGTTCATCGACCAGTCCGCCTCGCTCAACCTATTTATGGAAAGCCCGAACATCGGCAAGCTCTCGTCAATGTATATGTACGCGTGGCAAAAAGGTCTGAAAACGACCTATTACCTGCGATCGCGACCCGCGACTCGAATTGCTCAGGTCGCTGCAAGCGAGACTGTCGCGGCAGCGGAGCCAAAGGTCACATATTCCGAGCAGGAGGCATTGGCCTGTTCGTTGGAGAATCCGGAAGCGTGTGAGGCGTGTCAATAAATATCGAAAGTAACGAATGATCGAATGCTGAATGAAGGAGTTTGACCTTAAGTCGCGGACGAAGAGCTTTGCGTTACGAATCATCAAGCTCTTTTACGTCGTTACCAAAGTCACCGGAAGCTCAGGTGATCGGAAAACAGGTATTGACGAAGCGGAACCAGTGTCGGTGCCCAGTATCGGAAGCGTGCAGAGCTCAGCTCGAACTCTGAGTTCATAAGTAAGATGCAGAGCAGCCTGCAAGAATTGGACGAAACAGCTTATTGGCTCGAGCTGTCTAGTCGAAGGAGAAATGGTAACGCGACAAAGTTGCAAGAGCTACGAAACCGAGGCGAATGAGTTGATCTGCGATATTCGTCTCCTCGGTCAAGACAGCCAAAGTCAAGAAAATGAAACTTCATTCATCATTCATCATTCTGAACTCATCATTTACTAATATGCTACTCGATCCTGGTTTCAACCTAACCCTTCGCCCGATGAAGTATCCGGACTTTTACGAAATGTACCGGAACGCCATCAAGAACACTTGGACCGTCGAGGAGGTCGATTTTTCGACCGACGTGATGGACCTCAGAAACAAGATGGCGCCGAGTGAGCGGCATATGATCAACAGACTCGTCGCCTTCTTTGCGACGGGCGATTCGATCGTGTCGAACAATCTCGTGCTGAATCTCTACAAGCACATCAACTCGCCCGAGGCCAGGATGTATCTCTCGCGCCAGTTGTATGAGGAAGCTGTTCACGTTCAGTTTTATCTCACACTGCTAGACACGTACATTCCCGACCACAACGAGCGGGCCGCTGCTTTCGCGGCGGTCGAGAATATCCCGTCGATCAAAGCGAAGGCCGAGTTCTGCCTCAAATGGATCGATTCGATCAACGAGCTTGATTCGCTTCAGTCACCCGCTGACCGAAAACGCTTTTTGCTCAATCTGATCTGCTTTGCGGCTTGTATCGAAGGGCTGTTTTTCTTCGCGGCGTTCGCATATGTGTATTTCCTTAGGTCAAAAGGCCTGCTTCACGGCCTGGCGGCTGGCACGAATTGGGTCTTTCGCGACGAATCGGCTCACATGAGCTTTGCCTTTTCCGTCGTGAACAAAGTTCGAGAGGAAGAGCCGTCGCTGTTCGACGAATCACTGACAGTCGATATCGTTACGATGATAAACGAGGCCGTGCATTGCGAAATGCAGTTTGCCGAGGACATCCTCTCGGGCGGCGTCGCCGGCCTGTCGGTCGCCGACATGCGGCAATATCTCGAATACATCGCCGACCAGCGGTTGATGATGCTCGGTCTGCGAAAAGTTTACGGAGCGAAGAATCCTTTCGGATTCATGGACCTTCAGGACGTGCAGGAACTCGCCAATTTCTTCGAACGCCGCGTCTCGGCCTATCAGGTCGCTGTTGCGGGTGAGGTGAGTTTTTCGGAGGCGTTTTAACCAGGCATCCACAACGTCAACGGAATATGCTTCGACGCGTGCTGGAAGTCCCGGTCTGTCGTCAGTAAAGTCAGTTCGTAGCGGCTGCAGAGTTGGGCTATTAGGGCGTCGATGGTTCCAAGCTGAACACCCGCACGCCGACAGGCATTCCTCAACTCGGCCGCCGCAATGTGGTCCTGGCGGTCAGGCGTCAAGAGGGGCAATGCGGCAAAACGCTTGATTATCTGATCTCTCGCCTTTGGCCCGTGAAAGCCCTGCAACAACTCTTGGAGTATAAGTCCAATCGTCACGATCATGTCGTCGCCCTTGATCGCATTCTGCAGGCCAGTCAACTCAGGCAAATCGACCTTGCCTTCACGCCGAAGCGCAAGCGACCACACGCTCGTATCCACAAGCAGCGTCATCGGCGAGAGCGTTCTCGTTTATAGTCATAGGACTCGTCCCATTCAAAGCGGCCCAGCAACTGCGTCAATCCACGCTGTTCGCGGCGAGCTATGAACTCACGCAAAGCCCTGGTGACAGCGTCTTTCTTGGTCCTTTCGCCGCTGATCGCAAAGGCCCGCTGGAGTAATTTGGGATCAAGTGCGAGATTCGTTGCCATGATTTCTACACAAGATCTTACACATGCAAGACGGCTGCGTCAAATCGGACGAAACGAGTTGGATTTGAAGACTTGACAGTTGTAATGGTGACATGAGTTCTAGCGAATCGCTATAAATCATTACCGCAGACTAAGTGGCAGCGTTGCGAGCAAAAGCGGATTTGATCTCGCTTTTCTGTAAAACAACGAGTGCCCATATCCCGACTGGAACGCCAACAAGCGGGAACCCACAAATCAAGGTCGAAATATGGATAATTGCAGACGCCATGGCAGAGCGATAGTTCTTGACCTGCATCATTTGAAGCGCGCCGTAAACGCTAAATCCGTACAATGAAAACAGTATAATAACGAAAACTGGCATTAAATTTTTAAAAAACTCCTGCACCCGCGCGTCAGTCGAATTTACCGGTCGCTGTATCGATATATATAGAAAAAGAATGAGAAAAGAGGCGAGCTGAGTTCCAGCACTGACGATAATTCCTATAGCTGGCAACTTTAGCCGCTCCTTTGCTTCATTCATCTCCGATAACGCATCAGTAAGATTTCTAATCTCTTTATCTGCCGGGTTGTTTTGCATATTATTTGCCTCGCTGCTTTGTTCGAGGACGGTCTCGTCAGCTTCTGTCTTGACGACTTTCTATTCCATCGTAGGAGGCCCGCCCTTATCCAGGACAGTTTGTTTTTCTCCATTTCCCCAATCGATAATAAGTTGTCTATTCTCGAGCTTCGCGGTTACTGACTTGCCGGTTTTCAAAAATACTATCTTGATGCGGCCGTTGTCGAGGATTGTGTAAGTGCATTCTCCAACACCTCCCATTTTTATCTGACAACTGTTGTCTGCAAAAAACTCCATTTGAACAAATGATGCATGCATCTCCGCCGGAAAATCGCCTAATGGAAACAAAATTCTTTCCGTCCATTACCCGACTAATTGGGACTGGATTGAACACTGGCAAAACAAAATGGCTAATATGAGCGCGGTATTGGCGGGAACGAATCTTTTGACCAACCGATTGGATTTGGACATTTTGATGCCTCCAGAGAACGAAACGAACGTGGAACTTCACTGCTCTATAGTCGCAAAAATGATTCGGCCATATCGTCCGAAAAGCGACGCATCTCCTTACGGTCGATTCTGTTTTAAAGTGAAGCGCTAAAAGCGTACCCCCCTTGAAGTTTGTCAAGAGCAAATACGATTTCTTATTGGCATTTATTTGCGTCCGGAAAGCGCCGAGAACCCTCATGGACCTACAGGACGTGCAGGAACTAGCCAATTTCTTCGAGCGACGCGTCTCGGCTTATCAAGTGGCGGTTGCGGGCGAAGTGAGCTTTTTCGGAAGCATTTTAACTGTTGACGATCGGGCCGACGGCCCGGATGACAGCATCGGCGTAAAAACGTGCACCCGCTTCGTCGGGGTGGCCGACAGCGGCGATCGAGCATCGCCGCCATGATTTCTTGATCCCGGTCGAACGCGCCAGCTCTTCGTACGCGACCTTGCAATCCGCTTTTCGTTCCGCAAAGACCGGATCGGTAGTGGTGCCGTCGGCGCTCATTCTAAAAAGCTTCGTGTTAGGAGCCTCGGCCGAGTGCTCCTCGGTCAGCGGGGTTGGGATGAAGATTGCCTGCGGGCGACCGACCCGGGCGTTATGCGCTTCGATGGCGAGCTTTAGGTTCCGCTCCGACTCGGTGGCCCAGATCCGCGAACGCTCGACGGCCTTATTGAAAAGGCGGCGGAACACGAGCGGACGCATCACGCCGTTGTTGGCGAGCGACTGAACAACGCCGGGCACCTCCGATACCTCAAGCCAGGCGTTAAAGATCTTTGATCGGGAAGAATGCGGGCTGAGCATCGGGAAGTACCCAGGGACGACGATCAGGGCGTCGGGGTTGTTCGCAGAGATGTGCTCAAGAAGCGCGCCGACGCGGCCGCGGCAGATCTCCTCGATGAGCGATAGCAGCTTCTTGTTGCTGCCAAACGGGTCGAGCACGCCTTCGACGCCGATATCTGTAACGCCGGCGGTGAGAAGGACCATATCAGCTCCTCGCGATCCGCCGGCCGCTCGATATTCGTCGGCAGCCACCTCGACCTGTTTCCACATACTCGGGGTCGAAATATTCACCTCGCCCCTGTAGAAATAGTCCTCATCTTTACCCCGCGAACGCAATTTCTCGGCATCCTTAGCGTCAAAGCGGATCGTCGCTCCCGAATGTGCCTTTACAGTGACGTCGACACGGCGGCGGCTCCTCAAGACATCTCGGCGAAGCCATTCAGCCACATGTGTGTAGATCTTGTCCTTTTCCTCGAGGCCCTGGCCCCAGATTAGCGAGTCCCCTACGACGAGTAGACGGTAAGATTCGTCTGTCTGACCCGATACGGGCACGTCCCGTACCGCGACCGATGCACCGGCCGCAGCCAACAAGGCGACAAAACTACGGCGATCGAGATCAGTCATTCGATCTTGTCTCACCGCGGAGGCGGAGGGCCATCAGTATCGAGAGGCACCCAACGCCCGCGAGCAGATGCTTGAGCGTGTGACCGCTCACAACCGCGGCCGTCGCCTCAAAGATCGGTCTGTCCCACAGCTCTGTGAGCTTTGCGAATCCATACCAGATCGCCCCGGCGAAGATCAGCCAGCCGTGCGTGTATCTCGGCCGATAAAGCAGTATCAGAACCGGGATCACCAGCAGCGGCATCATCTGGACCCAATAGTAAAAACGCAGGTCCTGGAACCAGCTCCAGTAGAGAACGCTGCCCGCACCGATGACCGTCGCCGGAACGAGCAGTAAGCGCAGCCGCTCGCTGATATATTCGCCGAGCAGGGCGACAAACAGGCCCATAAACCCAACGGTCAACGTGATCCTGTCGGGTACGAGCGTGGCGTCGTTCGGAGTCCAATGATAGTAGGACGAAGCGATGCCGACCGACGCGATACCGGCGAACGTCACGACCCACGCCGCGTGCATTGGGCCCAACCGCCGCGTGAAACATGTGATCAGGCCCGCGATGCCGACCAGCAGGAAGGCAAGATTTGACGCTACATCGCCAAAATTCGGGATGCCCGCGAGCGGCCGCTTGTCGACGAAATTGTGGTATTCCTGATACTGGCCAAAGGGCGGCCAGACGATCAGGATAGTCGCGAGCGAGCCGAGGACAACTAACGCAATAACGACGTGCCGCCAGTTCACTGACGGCGGTGGTGAGATCGCTTCGGGCGTCTTATCCATAGTTTAGAAGATCGACTTTAGCTTACCTTTTATCGCGTCGGCAAAGGCCCGCGAACCCTCGATGTTTGGATGGGCGACCGACGACAGCTCGCACATTCGCCTTGAGAGCCGGCCGTAATGCTGGTATTTCAGCTCGGAAAACACGGCCGCGCATCCCGCCTTTCGCTCGTCGTAGGTCTCGTCGTCCGGATGTTGGTCGAGTTCGACCTCCCACAGCAGCGTCTGTTTTGTTCCGTAGCTTCGATCTGCAGGGATAGGTGATTGGACGTAATGGATGCGGGGCTTGGTGAGTCTCAAATTGACCCGATCCATCGCTTCCGTTATCGCCCGGTCCGAATCGCGCAGCCAGATGTCCGAGCGTCGTGCAAACTTGCTCCGAAGCGGCTTCATGACCAAATTTCGTGTGACAACATTTGTGAACATGCACTGCAAACACCGTGGAAAGCTGATTATTCTTAGAAAATACGCAGTGAGTTTCTTGAGATCCGACTTTCGCGACACAATCGGAAAGTAGCCGACAACAACAACCTGAGCACGTGGGAAGGTCTCAGTAATGTGTTCGAGAATCCCCTGCATGGCGGTGCCGCAGTAGCTTGCTATATCGCGGCGCAGCTTCTTCAACGAAACGGCTGGATTCACGATATTTCCTACGAGTACATCGGTAATGCAGCCCGACAGCATTACGAGGTCGACCGTCTCGCCGCTCGGATATTCGCGGCGTGCGTCGTCGATCTGCATATGTATGCTCGGCTGTGAGATGTTCGCTTCAGAATAGTGATATTTCGTTATGTCGTCGCCGGCCTTTTGCATCTTCGCCAGCTCGTCGTCGTGAAGGTTGAGGCGCGAACCGCCGTGGGCCTTGACCTTGAGGTTGACCTTGCGCTTTGAGGCGAATGCGTCGCGTTCAAGCCAATCCCGGACAAGAAAGTAGAACTTATTCTGTGTCTTCAAGCCCTGCCCGGCGATGTGTGAGTCCCCTACGACCAGCATATTGAAATCGGGCGATTCCTGACCCGCAGCCGATGTGGCAATAAGAAGGCCGACGACCGCTGCAAACAGTGCGGTAAGACCTGAAGGAAGAATAACTTTTTTCCGCAGTTCAGACATTCGTGGTGAGTGAGAGTGATTGTAATGTCGTTCGCGATAGAAAGGCAAGGTTTTATTCAGCGTAGGTAGCTAATATTTGCAGATTTGCATCACTCGGGGAAATCATGTTATTTTCGTCAGACTATGAAGCTTGCCATCCGCATTCGCTAGTTAATCCTCGAAATTTGTGTCCCGTACTGCGAGCGAAGCGCGCCCAACGGACGCGTTCGGCGTATGTTTGTGTTTTTGTTTCTAGTTATTGGAATTTACGGTTATGTCTTATCAGGACGAGTCTCCGGCGGCGGAGAAAGTGGACAGATCATTTACTTCGGTGCTTCGCGAGGCGTTTATCGGCACCAGCCGCGATTTTACGAAGGGCCCGCTGCTGCCCGCGCTCATAATTCTTGCGATCCCGATGATCCTCGAGATGTCGATGGAGGCATTGTTCGCGATCGTCGATACGTTCTTCGTCGCAAAGCTCGGTGCGGAACCGGTTGCCGTGGTTGGATTTACGGAATCGGTGCTCGCTCTGGTCTATGCGGTAGCCGTCGGGCTCAGCATCGGGGCGACAGCGACAGTCGCCCGGCGATTTGGCGAGCAGGACCTCGACGGCGCGGCACGCACGGCAACGCATGTCGTCTATCTAGGTGTGATCGTCTCGGTCGTGATGGGCGTCGCGGGACTGATCTTTGCGGCGGATATCCTGCGGCTTCTCGGAGCTGAACCGAGCGTTGTTGAACTCGGCACGCCGTTCGCTCGGATCATGTTCGGAACGAATGTCGTCATCGTTTTTCTCTTCCTGCTCAACGGCGTCTTTCGCGGTGCGGGTGACGCGGCGATCGCGCTTCGTGTACTGATCGTCGCAAACGGGCTGAACATCATCCTCGATCCGCTGTTCATCTTCGGTGTTTGGATATTTCCGGAATGGGGCGTGACCGGCGCGGCTGTCGCAACAGTCATCGGGCGTGCGGTCGGCGTGACATACGCCGTCTGGGCACTTTTTGTCCGCACGAACGGCCGGCTTAATGTTCGTGCCGAACACTGGCGGTTCGAAGCGCAACTATTGTGGTCGCTCGTCCGGCTTTCATCGACGGCTGTGCTGCAGTTCCTGATCGCGACACTGAGCTGGAGCGGGCTGGTGATGATACTGGCGGGATTCGGGACAGCGGCGCTCGCGGGTTATCAGATAGGGCTACGCGTGATCGTCTTTGTGATACTGCCTGCTGTGGGCCTGGCAAACGCAGCTGCGACCCTGGTCGGCCAGAACCTCGGCGCCGGACAGCCCGACCGGGCCGAACGCTCGGTCTGGCTCGCGGGCGGATTGAACGCCGGTCTACTCGGGCTAGCCGGACTGTTTTTCGTGATCTTTCCCGACCTGGTCGTAAGCGTCTTCACGACCGATCCGCAAGTCGCCGGCTATGCCCGTGATTGTCTGCGGATCGTCGGCTATGGTTACGCCTTTTACGGTTTAGGAATGGTAATGGAAAGCTCATTCAACGGTGCGGGCGATACCTGGACGCCGACTTATCTCAACTTCTTTATCTTCTGGATGTTCGAGATACCGCTGGCGTATCTGCTTTCAAATAGATACGGCTTTGGGCCGCAGGGTGTTTTTTGGTCGATTACGCTCGCATTCTCAATGCTGGCGATCGTCTCGGCACTGCTATTCAAGCGCGGCAAGTGGAAGTTGAAAGAAGTTTAGCCACAGAGAACACAGAGGCCGCGGAGAGGCCGAAGATAAAGTAAAATTCATCTAATTTCTCTGTGTCCTCTGTGAACTCTGTGGCTAACGTCTTTCCCGATCCGCTCACCTATGACTATCCCGAATGGGTCGAGATCGGCGAGTATCTATATCACGCGTCCGACGTAGTCAGTTTTGGCACGCCGCTGACGCCTGAGAATGTTCGCGAGGCGTATCTCAAAGGCATCTTCCCCTGGAACACCGAGGGCCTGCCGCTGCCATGGCATTGCCCTAAGCGGCGGGCCATCCTCGAGTTCGCGGACCTTCGCATTCCACGCAGTTTGCAGCAGGCGAGACGAAAGGGTGAGTTTACATTCACTATCGACCGGGCCTTTGCCGCCGTGATGCGCGAATGCGCACTCGCCTACCGCTCCGGCCAACCCGGCACGTGGATTTCACCGGAATTCGAACGCGTTTACGGCCAATTGCACCTCGAAGGCATGGCACACAGCGTCGAGGCCTGGGACGCAAACGGCAAACTCGCCGGCGGCCTCTACGGCATCGACGCCGGCGGCGTATTCTGCGGCGAGTCTATGTTCTTCAAACGCCCGAACGCCTCAAAACTCGCGCTTTTGCATCTGATCGACCATCTCGCTTCGCACGGTTCGACCTGGCTCGATTGTCAGGTCATGACACCGCATATGAAAGCTCTCGGAGCGAAAGAGGTGACCCGTTCGAAGTTCGTCGCCAAACTTCGCCGAGCTCAACGCTCCGCCGCAGGCCTTTTCGGAGTAACTGATAACGGATAACTGATAACTGATAACTAATTATCCGTTATCAGTTATCATCTATCAGTTATTCCGAACTAATCTTATGTCCAATTTCCTGCTCTACGGCGCAAACGGCTACACGGGCGAGTTGATAACTCGATACGCTACCGAGCGCGGGATGAAACCGATCCTCGCGGGTCGCAATGCGATCCAGATCGAAGCTCTGGCAAAGAAGCATCACCTCGAGTATCGCGTCTTCTCGCTCGACGATACCGCCCGCCTCGACGCGGCGTTGCAGGAGGTCGAGATGGTGCTGCACTGCGCGGGGCCGTTCTCGCTGACGAGCCGTCCGATGGTCGAGGCGTGTATCCGCACTAAGAAGCATTACACCGACATCACGGGCGAGATCGCGGTGTTTGAATCGTGCGCGGCAATGCATAAAAAGGCGGAGGACGCGGGCGTGATGCTGATGCCGGGCGTCGGGTTTGATGTCGTTCCGAGCGACTGTCTCGCACACCATCTAAAAGATCGCCTGCCGTCCGCAACGCATCTTATCGCTCGCATTCTACGGCATGGGCCGCATCTCTCACGGCACGCAGGCGACGATGACGATGAACGTCGGCAAAGGCGGCGCCATTCGCAAGGACGGCAAGATCACGCAGGTGCCCGCGGCATGGAAAACGCGAGAGATCGACTTTGGCGAGCGAGCGATCTTGTACAAGACCGGCGTCACGATCCCGTGGGGCGACGTCTCGACCGCGTATCATTCGACCGGCATTCCAAACATCGAGGTCTTCACCGTCGTCCCGCCGCCGCAGCTCAAAATGCTAAAGCTCAGCCGCTACCTCGGCTGGCTCCTCGCGTCAAAACCAGTAAACAAGTATCTCCAAAAACAGATCCCGCCCGGCGGCCCCTCCGACGCCGAACGCGACAAAGGCCGCACCCTAATGTGGGGCGAAGCCTCAGACCTAAACGGCAACCGCGTCGAAACCCGCCAACAAGGCCCCGAAGGCTACACCCTAACCGCCCTCGCCGCCCTAAACATCGCCGAAAAGATCCTCACCGGCAATTTCGAACCCGGCTACCAAACCCCCGCCAAAGCCTACGGCGCCGATCTCATCCTCGAGATCGACGGCACAACGAGAACCGATGTCGAAGCCGCGCATGTGTGATATTATTTCCCGACAGCAACAATTAAGGCGGGGTCGCGTAGCGACCGTTTGAATTTAGCCGTGGGTTTCAACTCACGGAGAAGGATGTACCAAACGATCCCGTCGCGTAGCGACGACTGAATATGGCCAACACCTATTCAAATCTCTTTTACCACATCGTTTTCAGCACAAAAGGCCGCGTCGATTTCATTAACCGAGATATCGAGGAACGCGTCTGGGCCTACATCGGCGGTATCGCACGGAAGCACGGCATGATCGCAATTCAGATCGGTGGAATGGAGAATCACGCACATGCATTGATATCCGCGAAGCCGAAGGTTGCGCCCAGTGAAATAGCGCAACACATCAAAGGCGAATCATCGAAATGGATACACGAAACCTTCCCCGATCTGAAAGGATTCGCATGGCAAGACGGGTTCGGTGTTTTTTCGGTCAGCAAATCAAACGTGCCCGATGTTGTTGAATATATCAGGAACCAGCGAGTGCATCACACGAAACAGACATTTGAGGATGAATACATTTCCCTATTAAAATTGCATGGGATCGATTACGACGAGCGGTTTTTGTTCGATTGAGCATGGCCGCGCAATGATTGGGTTGGTTTTCATCGCGTAGCGATGAGTTGAATTTAGCCGTGGGTTTCAACCCACGGTTGACGCGTAACCGAATCTTCGTCGCGTTAGCGACGAATGAACATTATGGCTTTGATTCAATTGTCGCTGACGCGACAAGGCCATTTGTATCCGACCTTCCGTGGGTTGAAACCCACGGCTAAAGTCATGCGACCGCTACGCGGTCAGGACTTTGGCGAACACATCCGGGCAAAGCCCCACAATTAGTGCCGTTGAGTTAGCCTAAGTAATATGAAGAACGTTTTATTACTCATCTCCGTAATTCCGCTAATCACCGTCCCCGGTTATATGCAATCGACTATTCGGAAAGTCGATTTCAAGAATTTTACTTATAAGCTTAGCTGCGGAACCGCAGACGTGGCTTCACGCGTCACTGTGAGGGATGGTGCGTACAGCGGAGCAAAGCGCGGCGTGGATGTCTATCTCAACGTCTACGACGTGAAATTTGGAGATCTTAACGGAGATTCGCGGGACGAGGCCGTCGTTCTTTACAGTTGTGGCAGTGGAGCATCGTATGTCTATTTCCGTGGACTCGTTTTCACCTTAAGAAATCGAAAACCAGTACTTTTAACAGAATTGGAAGGGGGCAACAAGGGTGACGGCGGATTTCACGATGTTGCTTTTGCGAAAAGAGTATTACTTGTTCAACGGTATCAGTTAGCGACCGCCGGAAGTCCCTGTTGCCCCGAATTAATTGAAACGACGAAATACAAATGGAATGGCAAGAGACTCATCCCGATCGGGAAGCCGAGACTTAGAAAGATTCCTATAAATAACACCTAGCATGAAAGGTCATCATCCATCGTTCATCGAACGCCTCGCGGAGACGCTTCACCTGATCCCGAACCATCACGGTGCGGACGGGGATGAACTGCCTCCTATACAAGAGCCGGGGAATTTGACCGATTATCCGCCGCCGGAGAAGTGGGACGATTGGGTCTCGATGCACGCGACGAGCGGGCAGCGGCGAGAAACAAAGAACAACATGATTGTGCCGACGACCTGCCTTAGCTGGCTATCGGCGGCGATTGGGGCGGGCGACGGATATTGTGTTGGCAAGGTTGAGGAGGAGCGAGTCGCCGGGCATCTCGGGCTGGAGGAATTTTAGGGTCGTGTCGACCGAGATGTTCACATGGCGGCAGAATGGAGCGGCGCAGATGGATGGCGGATTATAACCAGACGATCGAGATCTCGTCTTCCAATTGTCTGAATTCCTGGTCGCCGGTGAGCAAGTCGGCCTTGTGGTGTTTGGCGACGGCGGCGGCGTGGCAGTCGGCGTAGGAGATGCCGCCTTTTGCTTTGTAGCCGGCGGCGATCTTGGTTAGCGGCCAATCGGCGTCGATGAATTCGATCCCGATGGAACGAAGCTCGCCGATCGCATCGTCGGCATCACGCGCGGAGTGCCGCCGTGCCATCGCGTACCACACCTCGCCTATATTTACGACACTCATCAACAAGCGATCACCCCGGTCGCGGGCATCGGCGATAAGGTTGGCGATCTTTTCGGCTGCCGGCTCGTCTTCCAAGTACGCCATGATCGCCCACGAATCGAGCACTAATGTCTTTCGGTGATTCATTTCTTGCCGATATTATCGAACTTTTTGTCCTCACGCTCGCGGTCTCGGGCACGCGAAGCCTCAAGCTCCTTAACAAGCCCGGAACCTTTAAACTTTCCGCGAAGACTATGAATATATTCGCGTGTGATAGGTGTCAGGATTATCTGGGCTTTGTCCTCATCGACCTCAACCTGAATTCGGGTTCCCGTCTTGATACCGAGCTTCTTCCGCACTGACGCTGGGATAACGACCTGGCCCTTAGTTGTAGCTGTTGTTTCCATATTTACCACCAGTCCATCAAAGTAGCATGGATTTGAAAGGTAAGGCAATTCATAAATGACTTACTTAGCATATCTATTCTCCGCATTTTTGCGGAGAATACGACCGTTAATCTCCGCAAGAATGCGGAGAATGTGGATCTAATACGTCGATTCGTTGCGTTTCTTCACCTCGACGATGAAGACGAAAAGCTCTTTGTCGCGGATCTGATAGATTATGCGGTAATTACCGACTCGATAACGGAAGTATTCGTTGTAATAATCGAGCTTTTTGTAGCCGTGCGGACGTGGGTTGTCGGCCAGGGAGACTATGGCGTTCAGGACTTTTAGCTGGTCGCGTTTGGGAAGTTTGGAGATCTGTTTGTCGGCCTCCTTTGAGATCTCGACGTGATATTTCATATGCGGTAGCGTTTGCGGAGCTCGTCCACCGTGTAGCTGACGCCAGTGCGGCGGTAGTCAGCGACGATGCGATCTGCCGATCTTCCATCCTCAAGGTCCTGAAGCTGTTGCCTTGTGAGTCCTTCGGATCCTTTTTTTAGTCGAACAGCCGACGAGTCCAGCTCCTCGAGCAGGGCATCCGCTGCGTCGGGATCGGCGAGCGCATAATGCCGTCTTTTATTGGTTGGAATGTCAATAACTATTTGGCCCATACGTCTGTATTTGACCAGAAACGCGTTGAAAAATCAATGATCTGTCGTAACCGTTGCGGGGGCGACGGCAAAATGGGGCGGTGCCGATCTGAGGGCAGGAGTCTCTATTTCTTCTTCCGCTTGCGGCGGACAGAGATCGTTTCCGAGAGATTTAGAAGGAGCGTCTTGCCCTGGAGGCCGGGGCGGGCAAATTTTAGGGTGGTGTCGGTGCTGATATTAAAGTGTCGGCAGAATGGAGCAGCGTTGATGCGAAATCCGGCGCCCTCGACCATCACCGGGAATGCGGCGTTCATGCGGGGACTGGTGGGTTCGATCGCTATCGTATCGCGCTTGCGGCTGTAGCCCAGATACGCGGCCTCCGGACGGCCGATCAGCTGATACGTGTTGCGGTTGAGGCGGATCACCCGGTTTGGGCTGATCGTAACGTGGATGCGTTTGCTGGCCGGCTCATTCGGCCCGCCAAGAAATCGTTCAAAGTCTCTATCCATGATGCTATGTATCATACATAGCACATTCCTGCGGTCAAGTCAAGCCTTTTTTCTCACTGGTTGTGGATCGGAAACGGGACGCGGCACACAGGAATTTACCGATCTTATTCGGTTCTTATCTACGTTGTCATTTTTGTCGATCTTGCGGGATGGCCGCAATTATGGCCGGGGAAAACCTCCACCACTGGAATCAAAATGCCCACCAATGACAGTAAAATAGTCCACCAATCAAGGGTATTGTAATGATTTAGTATGAATTTTACCGTCAAACCGACGCTGCACCTAGACGTCCAGATTCTTCACATCCAATGCGTTGTCCTCGATAAATTTGCGGCGAGGCTCGACCTGATCGCCCATTAGGACGGTGAAGATGCCATCGGTCGCGATCGCGTCCTCGACGGTCACCTGAAGCATGGTGCGCTTTTCGGGGTCCATTGTGGTTTCCCAAAGCTGCTCGGGGTTCATCTCGCCAAGGCCCTTGTAACGCTGGATGGTGAGGTCCTTTTTGGCCATTCCCATCACCTTTTCGAGGAGCTCTTCGCGAGTGGCCAGTGCCTCGCTCTTGCCGTTTTCGCCCAGAATGAACGGACCGGGAAAATCCAACTCGAGGCTCCGCTTTAGCTCAAGCGCCTTTTGAAACTCGACCAGGCTCGCTAGGTTCCAATCGATCTTGACACCCTGTCCTGTAGGATACGCGACATCGATCTCGAGCAGGCCGTGTTCGGCATCGCCCGTGAGCTCGGCACTGTAACCGCCGGCGACGAGTTTGCCTTCGATCTCGGCCATCATCTCGCGCTCGCCGAATACCTTACGCAGGCGGACCGTGTTCTTGGTCAACACGCCTTCGCGGCCCGCGAATGCCTCGAGCACCAACTCGACAAGAATCGGGTCGTTATGGAGCCGGCGGGCCAGACGGGCAGTGTAGTTTTTGAGTTCGGTCGTCTGTTCGAGGGCCTTCGACAACTCACGACCCTCGATCGGTCGCGAATCGGATGTGATCTGGGCTTCCCCCGTCGCCATTCGCATCAGATAGCGGAACATGGCCTTTTCGTCCTTGATGTACTCTTCTTTTTTGCCGCGTTTGACCTTATACAGCGGCGGTTGGGCGATGTAGATGTAGCCGCCCTCGAGCAGCTCAGGCATCTGCCGGTAAAAGAACGTCAGCAGCAGCGTGCGGATATGGCTGCCGTCCACATCGGCGTCGGTCATCAGGCAGATCTTGTGATAACGAAGCTTCGCAACGTCAAAATCCTCTTTGCCAATGCCGGTACCGAGCGCGGTGATCAGTGCCTTGATCTCGCCGTGGCCAAGCATCTTGTCAAAGCGGGCCTTTTCGACGTTCAAGATCTTACCCTTGAGCGGCAGCACGGCTTGATTCTTGCGGTCGCGGCCCTGCTTGGCCGACCCGCCGGCCGAGTCACCTTCGACGATATAGATCTCGCTGAGTGCTGGGTCCTTTTCCTGGCAATCGGCCAACTTGCCGGGCAGACCGGAGCCCGCCATGGCCGATTTACGGACGATCTCGCGTGCTTTTCTGGCGGCCTCGCGTGCGCGTGCAGCCTCGACAGCCTTGCCAACGATCTTTTTTGCGACAGCCGGATGCTGCTCAAAGAATTCGCCGAGCTTCTCGTTTAGGAAGGACTCGACCGGCCCTTTTACAGGCGAATTGAGCTTTCCCTTTGTCTGGCCTTCAAACTGAGGCTGCGGCAGTTTGACCGAGATCACCGCCACGAGGCCCTCGCGAGCATCGTCGCCCGAGAGCGTGACCTTCGCGTTCTTTGTCATGCCGGACGTTTCGGCGTAATTATTGATCGTCCGGTTATCGCACCGCGAAAACCCGAAAGGTGCGTACCGCCGTCGACGGTATTGATGTTGTTGGCAAAGGTAAATATCTTCTCGTCGTAGCCGTCGTTGTACTGCATCGACACCTCGATCGACAGATCGTCCGCGATGAATCTCGAAATAAAGCGGCTCGTCGTGCAAGTGACCTGCTTGTTGCGGTTGAGGTGCTTGACGAATTCAGCGATGCCGCCCTTGTAGTAGAACTCGTGTGACTTTTCCTCCTCTTCACGTTCGTCCTTGATGTGAATGCGGATCCCTTTGTTCAAGAAGGCCTTTTCCCGGAGCCGTTCAGACAACTTCTCAAAGCTGTAAGCAGTCGTCTCGAAAATCTCGGTATCGGGGCGGAACGTTATCTTTGTGCCGCGTTTTGTCGTGGTGCCGGTCTGTTTGAGTGGCGCGATCGGAATGCCGCGTTCGTACTCCTGCTCGTGCGTCTTGCCGTCTCGCCATATCTCGAGCCGCAAGAATTCGCTAAGAAAGTTGACGCACGATACGCCAACGCCGTGCAGGCCGCCTGAGACCTTGTATGAATTCGAGTCGAATTTACCGCCGGCGTGCAGCACCGTCATCACAACCTCGGCCGCGCGTGCGGCCTTCCTGCTTGTGGATATCGGTTGGGATGCCGCGGCCGTTATCGATGACCGTGACCGAATTGTCGATGTGGATCACGACCTCGACTTGATCGCAATAGCCCGCCAGGGCTTCATCGACCGAGTTATCAACCACCTCGTAAACCAAATGGTGCAACCCTATCTCGCTCGTTGAGCCGATGTACATTGCGGGGCGTTTACGCACCGCGTCACGGCCCTCGAGAACCGTTATCGAATCTGCACCGTATTCTTTTTTCGCTTTAGCCAAAATTGTAGTAAACCCCTTACTTCGTTCGTGAAATCATCACTTCCAGGTCCTGTGCGTCCCAATAGCTTGTCGGATAGCCGTTAACAAGAATGTACGGCGTGCCGTTGACATTGAGGAGACGGGCGCGTTCCAGGTCCATCTGCATCCTATTACCAACGACGGCCCCGTCGAACTCAAGCTCAAACAGCTTTACGTCCATTCCCAGTTTTGTCGCATATGCAGAGAACACCTCGACCGGCCGATCGTGTTCCTTCCACGATTCGACACCGTCGCCGATCAATTCCATCATCTCAAGCCACTTCCCCTGCGAAGCGGCGGCTTCAACCGCGCGTGCGGCCGAGGCCGCGTTCTTATGACGTGAGATCGGGAAGCTGCGAACCGTGACAAACAGATCGTCGGGCCGCTGTTTCTGAAACTCCTTCAATTTTCTTAAGTATGCCGTTGCGGCTCCGCATTGCAGGTCGATAAATACCTCGATCCCGACAGGAGCGGACACATCGCCGATCTGCAGCGGCGAATAGGCCCCTGAGCTCGCGTCCTGGGCAGCAATGACACTTGGAAGCCAAAGCATCACAACTGAACACATCAATACTGTCCGTAACGCCCTTAGTCTCATATCTACCTCATTTGTCAGAAATTTCCAATCAGCGGCCGGAGTCCGCTTAGAGCCTCGGAATTACAGATTATTTTACCATTCCACGAAGGTTTTTCGTAGTGGACGTAACGCAATAACTAGCTTTATTTTATTGAGTTTCGGCTCGTCCGCCGTCGACGCGAAAGATCCGCGCAGCCGCACCAAATCGTTCGACAAAACTCTCTTTGGACGTCGTCACAAAAGTCTGTGTCTTGCCGTCGAGAAACTCGAGCAGGCGGCCGATACGGCGATAGTCCAATTCGGCATCAATATCGTCGATCAGGAAGAGCGGATATTCGCCCCGCGTTGCGTTGAAAACCGCGATATTTGATAGCAAAAGCAACAGCAGGGCGCTACGTTGCTGCCCGGCGGAACCGAACTTACGAAGATCGCGGCCGTCGAAACTTATCTCAAGATCGTCGCGGTGCGGCCCGATCAGCGAGTGTCCCGCGGCAAGCTCCGCTTGCACTCGGGCCCGCAGCCGTTCAGCGATCAGTGGCTCGTATTCACTAAGGTCGCCATGTTTTGCCAGTGGTGAGACGTACTCAATGGTCAATTCTTCGTGCCCGAAAAGCTTTTTCTCCAGTACCTCGTTGATCCGCTCGACAAAACGAACACGGCCGCGATAAATGTCGCGCAGCGAGCTTGGCAAGCTGTTCATTCCATGGCTCAAGGCGTTCTGCGACTGCGTCGAGGCTGAGAGTCTGCTCGCCGGCGGATTGCAGCAACGAGTTCTTCTGACGGATGACACGATTATAGTCGGCAAGGACCTGCACAAACGGCGGATGCAGGCCGACTATGCCATCATCGAGAAACCTCCGCCGCGACTCGGGCGTGCCACGAACTATCTCAAGCTCGTCCGCGGTAAAAACGACAGCGTAGAGCTGGCCGAGGTATCGATTGGTCGCCTCTTTTTTGCCGTTGACGGTCAATGTCTTGGTGTTCCCGGCAATGATCACCTGTAAGACGCGAACGATCTCGGGTGATTCGCGAACGGCGCCGAGAACGGCCGCCGACTCGGCCTCAAAATTCACTACCTCCTGCAGTCGGGCCGTCCTAAATGAGCGGGCGGCCGCGAGCAGTGCAATAGCTTCGAGCCAGTTCGTCTTGCCCTGACCATTCATGCCCGCAAACACATTGAGACCCGGTGAAAGATCGATGCGCCCGGACACGTTGCGAAAATTTATAGCTTTAAGTGACTCGAGCAGCATGAACAAAGATTCTAGCATGAGGCCATCGAGCGGAAGGTTTCTGAAAATGGCCCCGTTTTGTTGATTTTCTTTATTAGGGTGTTGTACGATGTGCAACGCCTCCTTCCGAACGGTCTCAATATGAAACGCTTCCTGCTTGGCTCCACATTTTTGCTCGTTCTCTCGCTTGCGTCCTCTGCCCAAACGGCCCTCAAGGTAGGTGCGCCGGCCCCTGAATTCTCGACCGTTTCGCTCGATGGCGACCAATTTGAGCTCAGTCGTCTACGCGGCAGCATCGTGTTGCTGAGCTTCTGGTCTACGAGGTGCGAGATCTGTCGCGTCGAATTGCCGCGCCTGAACAAGCTTGCTGATCGGTTTAACGGCGGCAATAAGGTCGTTCTTCTGGCGCCGACGATGGAGAACGACGATATCGTAAACGCATTCGTCCGGCGTAATCCTATCCAGTTTGAGGTGCTTCCCAATAGTTTTGGCCTGCTCCTGCAGTACGCGGACCGCACCAAAGGCGGCGATGTCGACATGGGCTTTCCTTCCTTTTTCCTGATCGATCAGAACGGCGTCGTCCAGTTTCGCGGCAGCGGCTACGGTCGTATCGAACCGCTAACAGCCGCGATCGACCGTCTGGTTGCGAAAAACTGACCCTTCAAGCCTCATTTTCTTGACTTTTGATCTGCTTCGCCCTACAGAAGGCGAATGTGGACACTCATTCTCATTTCCCTGCTCGCGTCGTCTACGCTTGCGCAAGCTGTAGCCGATCCGTCAAAACCGACCTTTGCCGCCCTGACGATGGATCGCACAAAAATCGTTACGGCCTCGCGTCGCGGAAAGGTCGTTGCGGTGAATCTGTGGTTCATTAACTGCCCCAATTGCGTGCAGGAGATCAAGCTGCTAAACGCGCTTGTCGATGAGTACAAGGGCACCTCTAATGTAGCGTTTATTGGCCTCGCGCTAAGTAAACGCGCCGATCTTGAGAAATATACCCCTTCAAGTACCAGGTCGCACCTGACGCCGGCATGATCGTGATGTCTAAGTTCGCGACATTCGATAAGGAAGGCGCGATGCAGATGCCGTTTCCGATGCACTATGTCCTCGACCGCGACGGCCGAATCGTCGCCAAGGCCACGGGCATCACGGGCATCAATACGGTCAGGGCAGAACTTAAGAAACAACTCGCGGCTCGATCCGTTAAGTGAAAACTTGTTAATCTCGCGTCGTATCAGGTATATTCTGAATTCCGCCCGCGTATGCGGAGAGGTAGCCTAATTGGTAAGGCAGTAGTCTTGAAAACTACCGCACGTAAGCGCTTGCAGGTTCGAGTCCTGTCCTCTCCGCCATCTATTTTCCACGCTTTATAAAAATTCCTGAATCCGATCTCACGCAGCCTGCGAAATCATCGACAAAGGCCAAGCCTTTTCTTAATAAAGTTTCAAGGGGAGATCAATAAAAATGAGATCATTTGCAATTCTGTTTGTTCTTACGCTTGCTGCCGCTTTCACAGCGTCGGCTCAGGTATCTGACACGGCTATGGGTGACGGTAACCCGATGGTCGGCGGTGCAGCGATGTACAAAACCAAAAACATCGTCGAGAACGCCGTCAACTCGAAAGATCACACGACACTCGTTGCCGCAGTCAAGGCGGCCCGACTGGTCGAGACGCTCGCCGGTGCCGGTCCGTTCACGGTTTTTGCTCCGGTTAACAGTGCTTTTGACAAGCTGCCCGCTGGCACAGTCGAGACACTGCTCAAGCCTGAGAACAAGGCGACGCTGACCAAGGTGCTGACCTATCACGTTCTCGCAGGCAGCTTCGATTCGACCGCGGTCGTCGCCGCCATCAAGGCTGGCAACGGCAAGGCCGAGTTCACTACGATCGCCGGTGGCAAGCTAAAGGCGATGATGAAGGGCGGGAGCGTTGTCCTCAAGGATGAAAAGGGTAACTACTCGACCGTAACAATCGCTGACGTTCGCCAGTCCAATGGTGTCATCCATGTCATAGACACCGTCGTGCTGCCGAACTAGTTCATGTTCTATAGCTTTCGCCTGGTGATCTGAGGCAAAACTTCAAGGGTCGGCGTGGGTGTGTCTGGAAAAGCATGCTCCACGCCGGCGGGAAAGTCCTCAGATCATCGGGCGAATCTTAATTCTATCGCCACTTCATTTACTCGGGGGGCGATGGTTACAGTAACTTGTATGGCCGCCGCACACGATTCAACCGCCATGAGACCGCAATACATATTCTCTTCGTTTGCGCTGTTCGCGCTTTGTTTGTCGCTCTTGTTCGTAAATCAGCTTGGCTGCTCGGCTGCAGCCTCAGTCAGCGATAATGGGGCCGAGCCATCCTCAACACCTTCCAAACAACCGAAACCCGCCCGTACGATCGTCTTTACCGACGGAGAGTTTGACGGAAAGGCAATCACCCGAACCGACGCTGAATGGAAACAGGATCTGAGCAAGCAGGAGTTCTATGTCCTCCGCCAAGAGGGCACCGAGCGGCCTTATACCGGCGAGTACACGGACAATCATGCGCACGGCACGTACCATTGCAACGCCTGCGGCCTCGCTCTATTCAAGTCGGATGCAAAATTCGACTCTGGCACCGGCTGGCCGAGCTTTTTTAAGCCGATATTCAATAAGAATGTCGCCGAAAAGAGCGACAAAAGCCTCGGTGAAGAACGAATCGAGGTCGAATGCGCCCGATGCGGCTCGCACCTCGGGCACGTATTTGACGACGGCCCGCGACCGACGGGTTTGCGATACTGCATGAATTCAGTGTCATTGAAGTTCAAAGCGACTCAGTAGCCGTGAGATCAAGTAGTCTTAAGGCTGTGCCGCTCTCATGCGGCACAGCCCTTTTTCGTGTGGTAAAGTTCTGCTTATGACCGGTGATGAGATCAGAGCAAGATTTCTCGGGTACTTCGAGGCTAACGGGCACAGGATAGTGCACTCGTCACCGCTGCTGCCCGCCAACGACCCGACACTGCTGTTTACCAACGCCGGGATGAACCAGTTCAAGGACGTATTTCTCGGACTCGAGAAGCGTGAATACACGCGTGCGGCGACGTCGCAAAAATGTATCCGCGCGGGCGGCAAACACAACGACCTCGACGAGGTTGGCAAAACAGCTCGCCATCACACGTTTTTTGAGATGCTGGGCAATTTTTCGTTTGGTGACTATTTCAAAGAGGATGCGATCCGATACGCATGGGATCTGCTCGTGAATGAGTTCGGGTTAGATGTGGAGCGGCTCTGGTTCTCGATCTTTGAAGGCGACCGTGAGGTCGGGCCCGACGATGAGGCTCGTGAGCTGTGGATCAAGGCCGGAGCAAGACCCGAACGCGTTCTGGGGTTTGGCCGCAAGGACAATTTCTGGCAGATGGGCGACACGGGGCCGTGCGGCCCTTGCTCTGAGATCCACTATTACATGGGCGAGGATCCGAACGACCCTGAGAAGAACTCGCCCCATTGGGTCAACGGCCCCGGTGATACGACAATGGAGATCTGGAACCTCGTCTTTATGCAGTACAACCGCACTCAGAATGAGGACGGCACGTTTACACTCACGCCGCTGCCCGCTCCGTCAGTCGATACGGGAATGGGCCTCGAGCGTATCACCGCCGTGATGCAGAACGTAAGGACAAACTACGACACCGACCTTCTGAAGCCTGTGGTCGAGTTCGCCGCCGGCCTTGCCAAGGTGTGACAGCTCTTACGGAAACCGAGGCCGATGTACTCAGAATGCTCGCCGGCGGTATGATGCCGTCTGAGATCGCTTTCGCACTCGAAAGCACGCAAGCAACCATCGAAAAACAGATCGGCGATATCATTACGAAACTGGAAGTATCCGACACGGACGCTGCCCTCATCGCAGCGATCGGGGCCGGATTGATACCAACAGAACTATGAACGAGATCAAGAATGCACTCACCGACTACGCGGAAAAATTTACCTCTGAGGAAAGTCAGGTACTTCGCGAATTGCGCGAGCACTGCTATGCACATTACGAGGATTCGGCGATGCTGTCAGGCTTCTTTCAGGGCCGACTGCTGTCGATGTTCTCACACATGATCCGTCCGCGCGTCGTACTCGAGATCGGCACCTATCTGGGCTACTCGGCCCTTTGCCTTGCCGAGGGCCTTGCCGACGGGGGTAAGGTCATCACTCTGGACATACAGGAAGATACTAACGCAGTCGCACGCTCGTTTGTCGAGAAGAGCGACTTTCGGGACAAGATCGAGTTTCGGCTCGGGTTCGGTACTGAGATAATCCCGGCCTTGTCAGAAACTTTCGATCTCGTATTCATCGACGCAGACAAGCCCAATTATTCAAATTATTACGACCTTGTTTTCGAGAAATTGCGGCCCGGCGGCTTAACTATTGCCGATAACGTCCTCTGGAGCGGAAAAGTGCTCGACGCCGAACGCGACGAGAACGCCGAGGCCCTGCACAACTACAACGTCAAGGTCCTCGCTGACGAACGGGTCGAGAATGTGCTGCTGCCGATTAGGGACGGACTAATGGTGGCAAGAAAGAAGTAGTTATCTCACGGCACGAATAATATCTGCAAACACGCCCGCAGCAGTCACCTCGGCTCCGGCTCCCGCCCCTTTGACAACGAGCGGCTGTTCACTGTAGCGATCGGTGTAATAAAGCACTGCGTTGTCTTTGCCGGCAAGGTTGGCAAAATTGTGGTCTGGCTCGATCGACTGAAGGCCGACCGACGCACGTCCGTTGTCGAAGGTCGCAATGTATTTGAGCTTAAGCCCCCTGACGGTGGCATCGTCGAGCAATTTTCGGAAGTGGTTTTCTTCTTCAGCCATTGCGCTGTAGAAATCCTCGACCGACCCGGCAAGACATGTCTCGGGCAGGAAACCGACGTTCTCGATGTCATCCATTTCGAGACGGTAGCCTGCCTCGCGGGCAAGGATGAGTATCTTTCGGGCGACGTCCGTGCCGTTTAGGTCAAGCCGCGGGTCGGGCTCGGTATAGCCTTCCTCCTGAGCCTGACGTACGACCTCGGCGAAGCCGCGCGAGCCGTCGTAATTGTTGAAGACAAAGTTGAGTGTGCCTGACAGAACGGCCTCGATCCGTCGGACACCGTCGCCGCTGCGGAGCAGGTCGTTGAGCGTGTGTATCACCGGCAATCCGGCCCCAACATTCGTTTCAAAGAAGAAGTTGGCCCCGTATTCGCGTGCGAGATGCTTGAGTTGTTGATAGTCGTCATAAGCGGCGGAGGCAGCCACCTTGTTGCAGGCGATGATCGAAACGCTGCGTTCGAGCAATTTCGGATACATCTCGACAACATCCGCACTCGCCGTGACATCGACAAATACTGAGTTGCGCAGATTGTTTTTGATGATCGCGTCGGTGAATGCTGTAACCGAACCCGCCTCTGCCGAATCTATCATGGTCCTAAGATCAGACAGATCGAGCCCGTCCTCGTCAAACAGTGACCGCGTGCTGTTCGCGATTCCAACGACTCGAAGGTTCAAACTGAGGTCGTTGAGCACGTGATCATGCTGGCTGCGAAGCTGATCGATCAGGCGGCTACCGACCGTACCAATGCCCGCGACGTATATGTTCACCTGTTTGCTGCCATCCGAAAAGAACTCCTCATGCAGCGTGTTCACGGCCTTTCGGACATCGCGTGACGAGATGATAGCGGATATATTCCGCTCGCTCGAGCCCTGTGCAATGGCGTGGATGTTGATGCCGTTCTGGCCGAGCGTCGTGAACATCTTGCCCGATACGCCTGTGTGTTCTTTCATCTTGTCGCCGACGAGCGCAAGTATTGAAAAATCGGTCTCGACTTTGAGCGGCTCGATCTTGCCCGTGGCGATCTCGTATTCGAATTCCTGATCAACGACGTTTTTTGAGTGTTCGGCAGAGCTCTCGGCAATGGCGACGCAGATCGAATGTTCCGACGAACTCTGAGTGATGAGAATGACGTTGATCTGCGCACGCGAAAGGGCGTCGAACAGACGCTTTGAAAATCCCGGAATGCCGACCATGCCGCTGCCTTCGAGATTGAGTACAGCTATCTCGTCGATGCTCGAGATGCCGCGAATGAGTTCTTTCTCGGACGTCGATTCCGATTCGATCAGTGTGCCGTGTTCGTCGGGGGCGAAGGTATTCTTGATCAGGATCGGAATGCCCTTTCCCATCACCGGCTGGATCGTCGGCGGATAGATGACCTTTGCTCCAAAGTGCGACAGCTCCATCGCCTCGCGATAGGTGATGTGCGAGATTTGGCGAACATTGCGGACCAGCCTCGGATCGGCGCTCATCATGCCGTTGACGTCGGTCCATATCTCGAGCACCTCGGCATCAGTCGCGGCCGCGACGATCGCGGCTGTATAGTCCGAACCTCCGCGTCCAAGTGTTGTTGTATGGCCGCCCGCATCGAACGCGACAAAGCCCGGCAGAATGTGGATGTTGGAAGTCGACCCGGCAAAGTACTCGCCTATTCGCTTATTTGTCTCGCGGAAGTCAACCGCGGCCGAACCGTGATTCGAATTTGTTCGGATCAGCAGGCGGCTGTCCTTCCATTCGTTGTCGATGCCGTACTCGGTCATCTTTGCCGAGACGATCTTTGTCGCGACTATCTCACCGAAGCTAAGGATGCGGTCGAGGGTTCTTGGTGTTAGTTCGCGCGTTAGCCGCACGCCTTCGCAGAGATCGGCAAGTTCTTTGATGGTCGATTCGACGAAGTCCGTAACCGGAAGCGTCTCGCCGTTGTTGAACAATTCGCGGATAGCCTCTAGGTGGCGATCCCCGATACGGCTGAGCACCTCGATATAACCGTCATCGCCGCCCTCCGCTGCACGCCCAGCCTGGATCAGATCGTCGGTCGTGCCCTGCAGGGCCGACAACACAATGGCGCACGGGCCGCTCTCACCGGTGCGGGTGATGATCTCGATGACCTGTTGGATCGCTTCGGAGGTGCCGACTGACGAACCGCCGAATTTTAGGACCTTCATAGTCTGTTCAGCAGTATCTCTTTGATCTCTGTGTATTTGTTCTGGACCTCGATACTCTGCTTTTCCCTCGATGCCAAGTAGGCAAGGGACGGGGGAACATCCACTTTACGCCCGATTATCTCACTTACTGAGTCGAACTTCACAGGATGAGCCGTTTCCAGAAAAAAGCCGCGTTCGTCCGAATTCCGTTCGAGATGAGCGGCAAGGCAGCGGTAACCGACCGCTCCGTGGGGGTCTAGTATGTAGCCCGTTTCTTGATAAACCTCGAGCATCGTCTCGGCGGTCAACCGGTCGTCGATACTGGCAGCCGAGAGGGTTTCATCAAGGCGGTCAATGTCGTTGTGAAACAACTCCAGAATCCGGACGAAATTGCTCGGGCTGCCGACATCCATTGCATTTGAGAGCGTCGCGACCGACGGTAGCGGCTCGTATTCGCGAGTCTCCAGGAATCTGGGAACCACGTCATTGGCGTTGCAGGCCGCGATGAACCGCTTGACCGGCAAACCGCCAGCGTGAGCGAGCATGCCGGCGGCAAGATTGCCAAAATTCCCGCTTGGTACCGCGACGACCGGCGGCGGGCCGTCCCATTGTTTCAGTGCAAAGAAATAGTAGAACTGCTGCGGCAGCCAGCGGGCTACATTTATCGAATTTGCACTGGTAAGACGTGCGCGCGACCGCAGATCGGCATCAGCGAGGGCCTGTTTCGCGAACGCCTGGCAATCGTCAAATGTGCCATCGAGCTCGAACGCCGTTACATTGCCGCCTAAGGTCGTCAGCTGCAGTTCCTGAACGCGCGAGACCTTGCCCTTTGGATAGAGTATTACGACATCGACGCCCTCGACGCCATGAAAGCCCGCCGCTACGGCCCCGCCCGTGTCGCCGGATGTTGCGACGATGACGATCGTCTTTTCGTTAGTCTTTTCTGAGAAATAACCGAGGCATCGGCTCATAAAGCGGGCTCCGACATCCTTAAATGCGAGTGTCGGGCCATGAAATAGTTCGAGAGCCGATACCCGTTCGGTTATCGGGACAAGTGGAAAATCAAAATCGACCGTTTCACGGCAGATCTGACGCAGACTGTATTCATCGATCTCGCCGCCAATGAAAGGGCGGATCACCTCAGAGGCGATCTCGCCGTTACCGAGATCGGCCAAACTGTCAATGAGTCCATCGCGTAGCCGAGGCATTTCCGACGGGAAATAAAGGCCGCCGTCATCCGGCTGGCCGTTCAGAACGGCCTCGCGGAAGCTGACGTCCGGTGACGAACGGTTTGTGCTAAAGTAGCGCATCGGCAAGCGGTAAAGCGGCGGAACCGCAGGAATATCAAATGATATAACGCCCGACGGGCTTTAGCGAAGGTATGGTTGAAGTGAGGGTCCTGGCACCCGCGACTGTCTCAAACGTAGTGTGCGGCTTTGATTGTCTCGGCTTTGCTCTCGACGAGCCGTGCGACGAAATGACGGTAAGGCGAGCCAACGAAAGAGGCATCCGCATCGTCCATCACGATGCGTTCGGGCTTCCGACCGAACCAGACCGTAATGTCGCCGGTGTCGCGCTCGCAGGCATTCATCGACGCTGCCGAGATCGACCACGGGTATGAAGTTGAGATAATAAAGAAGATAAAGCCCGGCAGCGGTATCGGTTCGAGCGCCGCCAGCGCGTGCGGTGCTGTCGTCGCGGCTAATATTCTCGCCGGCGAACCATTTTCAAAAAAGCAACTGGTGGGACTTGCAATGGCAGGTGAGATGCTTGCCTCAGGCTCGCGTCACGCCGATAACCTGGCACCTTGTATTTTTGGCGGTTTCACTCTCGTTCGGTCCGCCGATCCGCTCGATATCGTATCGCTCGAGTTTCCTGAGTTGTTTGTGACCGTAATTCACCCGCAGATCGAGATCAAGACCGCCGAGGCTCGCGCGATCCTACCGAAACAGGTTCCTTTGGCGGACGCCGTCCAGAATTGGAGCAACCTCGGCGCATTTGTCGCGGCGTTGCAGACTGGCGACAAAGAGCTATTGTCCCGGTCAATGGTGGATGTGATCGTCGAGCCTGCACGCAGTTCGCTGATCCCAAAATTTGAAGAACTTAAGAGAGCGTGCCTTGACGTCGGCGCGATCGGCGGCGGAATCTCGGGCTCGGGGCCGTCGATGTTCATGTTAAGTGGCGACCGGTTGACCGCTCAACGCATCGCCGGCGAGATGACGGCGGTGTATTCGCCAACAGGTATCGAGACTTTTGTTTACGTTTCGCCACTCAGCCAAGGCGGCGTTCGGGCCGTGTCTTGAGGTCGCATTTGCCAAACCTGATAGAATAGAATCGAATGCTGACCCGCGAACTGGAAGAAACACTCAACTCGGCTGTAAAGGAAGCAGTCAGGCACAAGCACGAGTTTGTTACGCTCGAGCATCTGCTGTTTGCCCTTCTTGAGGACGAGGCCGCGCGTGAAGTGCTGCACAATTGCGGTGCCGACCTCAACGAACTTGGCAGGGCATTGCAGGAGTATTTTGACAGCGTGCTCGAAAAGATGCCGGCCGAGATCAAGACGCTGCCGGAGCTGACCAGTACGTTCCAGTCGACCATCAATTATGCCGTGCTGCAGGCTGAAGGCAGCGGCCAACCGGCTGTGGACGGCGGCAATATCCTCGCGGCGTTGTATCAGGCGGAGCAGTCCTACGCGGTCTATCTGCTCTTGCAGCAAGGCATTACGCGGCTCGATATCCTCAATTACATCTCGCACGGCATCACAAAGATCGACGCAGATAATCCGTTTCCGTTTCCGGACGAGTTCGAGGACGACGACGAACACGGGCCGGGGCCGATGGAGCGAAGAAAGCCGCTCGAGAGCTTCTGCGTAGAGTTGGTCGCTCGGGCTGCAGCGGGCGAGATCGACCCAATAGTCGGCCGGGCGGCTGAGATCGAACGGACGATCCAGGTGCTTTGCCGGCGGAAAAAGAACAACCCGCTCTACGTCGGCGAGCCGGGCGTCGGCAAGACCGCACTAGCCGAGGGACTGGCGTTAAAGATAAGCGATGGCGATGTGCCGGAGGTGCTGCAGGGAGCGAAGGTCTTCGCGTTGGATATGGGTGCGGTGCTTGCCGGTACGCGTTATCGCGGCGATTTCGAGCAACGGTTCAAGGCCATCATCAACGAACTGAAGCAGCAGGAGAACGCGATTCTCTTTATCGACGAGATACACACTATTGTTGGTGCGGGAGCCGTGTCGGGCGGTTCGATGGACGCGTCTAACATCCTGAAGCCGGCCTTGGCGGCGGGTGAGCTTCGCTGTATCGGCTCGACAACACACGCTGAATACAAGGCCGCATTCGACCGCGACCGTGCCTTGGCGAGACGGTTTCAAAGGATAGATATCAACGAGCCGACCGTCGAGGAGACGTATCACATCCTGCGGGGCCTCAAGAGATTCTACGAGCAGCATCACGGCGTCAAGTACGGTAATGATGCCCTTAGGACCGCGGCGGAACTTGCCGGAAAATACATCAATGACCGCTTCCTGCCGGACAAGGCGATCGACGTTATCGATGAGGTCGGTGCCTCAGTCAAATTGCTGCCGGCCAGCCGTCGGCCCAAGAAAGTGACCGTTCAAATGGTCGAGAACACCATCGCCCGGATGGCAAAGATCCCGCCAAAGACGGTCGTTGCGAATGAAAGAGACCGGCTAAAGACGCTTCGCGAGGATATAAAAAAGGCGATCTTTGGCCAGGACGCAGCGATTGACGCGATCGTCGATGCGATCCAGATATCGCGGGCCGGCCTCGGTCACGAGACCAAGCCTGTCGGTTCATTCCTGTTCTCGGGGCCGACCGGCGTCGGCAAGACCGAGGTCTCAAAACAGCTCGCACACACGCTCGGCGTCGAGTTCATTCGTTTTGACATGAGCGAATATGCCGAACCGCACACCGTTTCGCGGCTGATCGGTGCGCCGCCGGGCTATGTGGGTTTTGACCAGGGCGGCCTGCTGACCGAGGCGATCATGCGGACGCCGCATGCGGTGCTGGTGCTGGACGAGATCGAGAAGGCCCATCCGAACCTGTTCAACCTGCTGCTGCAGGTCATGGACTCGGCTACGCTGACAGACAACAACGGCAAGAAGGCCGACTTTCGCAATGTCATCCTGATAATGACGACCAACGCCGGTGCGCGCGAATTGTCGTCGGGCGGCGTTGGTTTTCGAAACTCGTCCGATACCAAGGGCAATGCCAAGGGTGTGATCGAACGTACCTTCACGCCTGAATTTCGCAACCGGCTCGACGCGTGGGTGCCGTTCAAGGCCCTCGATATAGAGGTCATAAAGCTGATCGTCGATAAATTTATCAAAGAGCTGAACGGCCAACTTGTCGAGAAACGCGTGCTCATCTCTCTGACCGACGCCGCCCGCGAATGGCTCGCCGTGAACGGTTTTGACGCCCGATACGGCGCCCGCCCGATGTCGCGGCTGATCCACGAGAAGATAAAACAGCCGCTCGCCAACGAGATACTCTTTGGCAAGCTCACGGACGGCGGTACTGTTGAGGTTGGCGACGCTGACGGCTCACTTGTCCTGAAATTTTAACGTCCAGAAAGCACATGCAGATTAATGAAAGGGTAGTCGCGTTGAACGACAGGCCCGTAGATCGAAGCGCGCGTTACATCGTGTATTGGATGCAGATGTTCAAGCGTGTGGACAATAACCACGCGCTCATCTGGGCGATTCGCAAGGCGAATGAGCTAAAGCTGCCGCTCGTCGTTTACGAAGGGCTGAAGTATTACTATCCGTGGGCGAGCGATCGTTTACACACGTTCATTCTCGAGGGCGTCGAGGAAAAGCGGATTGAGTTTGAGCGGCTAGGGATCCGATATGTCTTTTATTTGCAGAAAGATGCAGACTCGCCCAAGAACACGGTCGCGGCACTCGCCAGGGACGCTGCTCTGATCGTCACCGACGACTATCCGTGTTTTATCGTGCCCGCCCACAACCGGCGTATAGCCGAGCGGGCCGAGATCGCGGTTCACGCTGTAGATTCGAACGGCGTGATCCCGATGTCGAAATTCGACAAAGAGGAATACGCCGCGTACACGATCAGGCCGAAGATCAATAAACTGCTCGATGATTATCTCGTGCCGCTCACCAACGAGACGGTCGAGATTCCGAGTATTGGCATCGAGGTCGACTGTCCCGAAACGATCGTGACGGCTGACAACATTGCCTCGCTCGTCGCGACGTGTGACATCGACCACGACGTACCGCCGAGCAGGGTCTATCACGGCGGGACGGCAAATGGACGGAAGCGTTTGAGAAAGTTTGTCAATGAGATCTTGCCCGACTATGACAAGGGCCGCAGCAAGCCCGATCGCGACGGGTCTTCACGGTTGTCGGCGTATCTGCATTTTGGCTTTCTGTCGCCGCTCGAGATCGCGTTGGCGGTGCGCGACAGCGAGGCTCCGCAGGAGTCGAAGGACGCGTATCTTGAGGAGTTGATCGTCCGCCGCGAGTTGTCGTTCAACATGACACGGCACAATGCGAATTACGATTCGCTCACGGCATTGCCCGCGTGGGTGCACAAGACGATGCGCGAGCACGCGGGCGACGTACGCGAGCATCTCTATTCATTGGAACAATTAGAGGCCGCCGAGACGCACGACGAGCTGTGGAACGCTGCCCAGCGTGAGATGGTCGCGACGGGCGAAATGCACAATTACGTGCGGATGCTGTGGGGCAAGAACGTGATCGCGTGGTCGCCGTCATACGAGGTGGCGTTTGAGACGCTGGTCCATCTCAACAATAAATACTGCCTCGACGGCCGCGACCCGAACAGCTACGCGGGCATCCTGTGGTGCTTTGGCAAGCACGACAGGCCGTGGTTCGAGCGGCCGGTCTTTGGCGTGATGCGGTACATGGCGAGCCACAGCACGGGGAAGAAGTTCGATTCGAAGAAGTACATCGAGTGGACGAAGAGTTTAGCCACAGAGCACACAGAGGTCGCTGAGATAAGAACGGACTGAAATAATTCGCATCCTATTCGTCCGCTCCGTGATCTCTGTGTTCTCTGTGGCCGAAGTTCTTCCAGTTTCCATCCCAGTCGAAAGCCTCAAGACCGGAAAAGCCGAATTTGTAATCGTAGAAAGACGGCGTGTCGTAGGAATAGCCGTGATAGTAGAACGTCCTGCCCTGTGAGTTCGAGTATTCGATCGCTTTCAGCATCGTGAAGATGCCGAGGCTTCGCTGCTGTTCGTCGGGGTCGAATGAGGCATAGATCGCGGATGTGCTGGTCTCGCCGATGTCAAGAAAACTCACGGCCAGCAGCTTATTGTCATTATCCCTTACCGTTACCTGATGCCCGCGTGTCGGATAATTCGCCGCATCCTCGCTCAGGAAATCGTAGATCGAATCGGGCACAGCGTGGTCAAAACGGAGCTTGTGCCGGTGAAAGAGTTCCTCCATCTGAGCGGTGATCTCGGTAGGCGAGATCTCGACGGCCAGGTCTTCGTTCTTTCGCAGGACACGCCGGTGGCTGCGGGACAGTTGAAATTCGCTCAATCTGATCCTCAGCGGTATCACCCGAACGACCTCTTCGCGGTATAGATTGAGGCTGTAGCGGAAAAAGTGCGTGCCAAAGTGCCGCCAGCCGTCGGCGAGCAGCATGTCGAGCTCGGCTGGCGTCACCGACGCGGCCTCGAAATGCTCATTGATAAAAACTAGCTCAGAGCCCGGCGTACCAGTCATAACCTTGTTCCGCCCAATAGTCGCGAGGCCTCTCGCTAGTAAATTCTATCCGACCGATCCGCTTTATCTGTTTTATACCGTACTTGGTCGATGACGCGAGCCTGAGCGGTGCTCCGTGCTCGGGCCTGAGCGGCCGGCCGTTCATCTCATAAGCGAGCAATGTTTGCGGATGCATTATTGCCGCGGTGTCCCAACCGACGAAATATTCCTCATCCGGCGTTAGCATCGAAACATACGGCTCGCGATTATTCGCCGCGAATCGTGCGGCAAAATCGGAGAACCGCACACCCGCAAAGTGCGTGATAGTCGACCAGCCCTCGATGCATTTGAATTCGATGATCATATCGGTACGCGGCAGCGTGCGGATCTCGTCGAGCGTTAGGGTCAGGTCACCGGTGCGGCCGGCGATGCCGCCGACGGCGAGCTTCCACGCAGCAGTATCGAACTCGGATTGCAGGCCGATATCGCCGTTCACGCGGGCGGCGGTCACTTGTTCGGCCGGAAATTCCTTTGCAAGACGCGACGGGCTGTAGAAAGCTTGAGCGACACTCTCGTTGAAATGGAAGGCCGAACGCAGCAGGTTATACTTCGTCTCATCCGACATCCATCGCCAGCCGAGCACGCCGAAGGCCGCGGCGGCACCACCGATGATAAAGCTCCGGCGCGTCATCGCTGCCATTTTGCGTCGGGCCTCGTCAGGCGAAAGCGGTTCGGACAAGCGGTGGCGTTCGTTGAGAATAACGGCCGTATTGTCGCGATCCGCCTTCGGCAGCTCGCGGACCTCTTCGATCAGGATGTCGTCCTTTTCGCTCATTCCGCCTCCGCGTCGACGATCTCGCGGCCGGTGATCATCGATTGAAAGTTTCGCCAGCCGGCGATCACTACCTGGATGATGTGCACCACAAAAAAGAGCACGAACAGTATCGTCAGCCAGAAGTGGATCCAGCGTGCCCATTCGTAAACGCCGAACAAGGCGGTGAGCCACGCGAGCTGCGTCGGCTTGTAGATCGCAAGGCCCGACAGTATGGACAGCAAACCCATCACGATCACGCTCGTATAAGCGATGCGTTGCGCGTCGTTGTATTTGCCCTGAGGCGGTTTCTCTTTGACGATGTGCGCGTCGTGCAGGGCAACTCGTGCCGCGCGTTTGAACGACGACGGCACGGGCACGAGCGCACGCCATTCGCCCGAGACCACAACATAGATCACGTAGGCAATGCCGTTCGCGGCGAACAGCCACATGAAGAAGAAATGAAGCTGCAGGCCCTCGGCAAGGCGATACGGAATTCCAAGTGCGTCGTTGAACCACGGCGGGAAAAAGTGGAAGAGTTCGTAATTGCCGATCCAAAGCGAGTAGACCGGATTTGCCCAGTAGACGAGCATCCCGCTCCAGATCATCATCGCAAGCAGCGGGAAATTGATCCAGTGCAGCCATCGAATGGCGAGCGGGTGTTTGGTTTCGAGCCGCGTCACGGTAAGAACATTATCCGAAATAACTGATAACTGAAAACTAATAACTGAAAATGTATTCGACCAATCTCAGTTATCAGTTTTTAGTTATCAGTTGATCCGAACTTTTCTTACCAATTGACCTGACCTTCCTGCGAGGTGTCGATCTGTGCGAGTTCGACGCCCTCGTTGAAGAGGAAGATCTTCATATTGTCGAAGAGAAAATCGTGGCTGTCGGGGTTTGAGACGTCGAGGCCGAAGTGGTTGATGAGCTGCATCTGCTTGGTCTGCCATTCCTTCCAGCAACCGGAGCAGATCTCGTCAAAAACTCGCTGGCCGAGCTCGGTAGGGATCGGTGCGAACTGCATTTGGTCGCCCTTGCCGCCGCAGCGTGAACACGTAAATTTGTCGCCAAATAAAGCCATACGATGAATTAACCACAGATTAACACAGATAGGCACAGATAATAATTTGGCCGTCTGATCTGTGTCGATCGGTGTTTATCTGTGGTTCATTTGCCAGTGAAGTCCCGGATTTCGCGGAATGGCTTTTCGGCGTCGGTAAAGTCGGGGCGGTAATAGTGCGAGGCGGACTCGTATTCCTGCATAAAGCCCTCCTCCATGCCGAGTTCGTCGAGCAAAGAGACGGCCTCAAACCATTCGCCCTCGGATATCCGGCGCGAGAGCAAGATGTAGCGCTCGTCGGTCGCGGCCTTGTTTGTCGCGTAGTACTGGGCCATGAGCGAGATCGCCGTCTTTGGCGAAAGCTCGTCTCGGATCCAGCGGAGATTCTCCGCGATGCCGGCGAGGTCGTTGGGCAGGACAAGCAGCCGGATCATGAGGCCGCGTTGAAGAAGGCCGTGCTCATCAAACACCAATTCGTCGCCCATCTGCCGGTGCATCTCTTTGATCGCCGCACGAGCGTGTTCTTTGTAATCGCGGACCTTTGAATATTGAAATCCAGCATCGGAGTCAGCGTATTTGAGGTCCGGCAGATAGACATCGACGATGCCGTCGAGCAGTCGTAACACCTCAACCGAGTCGTATGCGTTGGTGTTATAAACGATCGGCAGGGTCAGCCCTTGACGAGCGGCGATCAGTATCGCACGGGCCATCTGAGGAGCAAAATGCGTCGGCGAGACGAAGCCGATGTTATGACAGCCCCGCTCCTGCAGCTCCAGCATCATCTCGGCCAGGCGTTTGTGCGTGACCTCATTCTTCTTTTGCTCACGCCAGATTTGCGAGATCTGGTAATTCTGACAATAGACGCAGCGGAGATTGCAGTTGCCGAAAAAGATGTTGCCGGCGCCGTTCGTTCCGCTCAAACATGGCTCCTCGCCAAAGTGGGCCGTGTAGCTTGAGACTATCGGCAGCCGGCCGGAATGGCATGCGGCGATCTCGTCATTGAGTCGGTCGTTGCCGCAGTCTTTCGGGCAGACGGTGCATGAGGCAAGCAGGGCTTCGAGCTGTTCGACGCGCTGCTCGAGCCTATTCTCCGCCAAAAGTGTCAGGTATCTTGCGTCCACTAAGTTTTGCGGGCATCATTCCTTTGCGCTTGCCTTTGGTTGAATATTTCACGATGACATCGCGGGGAGCAACCTGGCGGGCGAGCTCCCAGGTGAAATCCATCTCGGCGTTCACGGTCGCTGTCGCCATTCTGGTCTCGCGAAGCATATAAATACTGCCCCAAAAGAGAAACATGATCCCGATAATGCCGATCGGTATCGGCACCCAGCGGTATGTGCTGAAAAACGCCGCAATCGCGATGGTAACGCTCGTGAGAACAAAGCAGCAAAGCCCGTAGTAAAACGCCTGCATCGCCCGCTGCAGAATTCGAGAGCGGCTGGTGACCTTGTCGAGCAGGTCGACAATCACCTCGACGCGTTTCTCATAGAGCGGGATCTCCTCTTTATCTTCGCGATAGATCAGCTCGCTGAGGCGTTCCTCGAGTGAACGAACGCGGTCAACAACGCGACCTAGCCGCGTAGATGTGGACAGCACAAGCGAACCTGTCGCCGAGATCAACAACGCCGGCGTGACCATTGCAGTGAGAAACTCGATGGTCGAATTCAGGGCGTCGGGATTTACAAGCTCGCTGGCCATGGAACGATTCTGCCACAATTTTGCCACAGAGTTCACAGAGAGCACCGAGTAAGAACCAATAAATAGGTCGTGCCTCAGTGTTCTCTGTGGCCAACTCTTTCGACCTCGCGGCCCATGCGGCCCGTGGCCATGCACCACATCATCTTGTAATCGGAGATAAGGGACCAGAAAGGGTGCTTGAATGTAGCGGGCCTGTTCTTTTCGATCACAAAGTGCGCGAACCACGCAAAGGCGTACCCAACGACGAAACACAGCGGGAAGTAATACCACGTCCCTCGCCAGATAAACCATGCGAGCAGGACGAGACCGAGCGACGAGCCAATAAAATGGAGCACCCTGGTCAACGGCTTTGAGTGCTCACGCACATAGAAATCCCAGAACTCGCTATAAGTAGTGATCATCTACTCTCGATCGAAGAGGCAGGCGACCGGCCTGCCGATCTCCCGCTCCCGTTCACTATAGCCGAGGTCGGAAAATTCGCATAGCGTGGCTGAGGCCTAATCTTGAGTTGGGCCACTCCTTTTGCGTCGCCGCAATGTTTCTAGTAGTTGACCCTAACGTAGTTGGCGATGGCGATTCCGATGATACTCGAGACGATCACGACGATCATCCCAAGGATGGAAAATGCTGGTATTACGATCACACAGGCCACGGCGGGCCGGAATTGCCTTTTTACAAGTATACCTGCGAGTATGAACGCCCCGACGCTCAGCACTGCCACAGTGAATACCGAGATGAACAGAAACGCCCCAAGGCCCCAGGATGCCTCGCGTTCGCTGAAGCCATTCATAGCGACGATCATTCCGAAGAATATTATGAACGCCGCAACTGAGATCACGATCAGCGTGACGATAGCCGAAATGACCCTTGCTGCCATTACGTCGATTATATCCTAGTGTCGGAGCGGCGGCACCGAGTCCGTGCCACCGCGATCTTCACACTCTTTTAAAGGATCACTGACCAGTCTCTGACTTTACCGCGAAGATCTTGACGCTAGCGGCATAGTCGTTGACGTTGTATTTCTTGAGCAAGGCAACGAGCTCATCGTGAAGAGCTTCGTCCTTCGGCGTCTCGGGTACCGGTTCGCAGCTACCTGCCGAGATCGAGACGGTTGAAGGCGCGCAGCAAGACGACGTAGCCGCCGACTGTGCCTGTGCGGCAGGAGGCGCACAACAGCCTGCCGTGTTCTCAGCCTTGGCATACGCATTGAGGTCCGAACCGGAGTCGATGATCTCGACGTGCGTCAGGCCAGCCTCAACAAGACCCTGTTTGTATTCGTCGATCGTGATGGCTCCAGCAATGCAGCCAACATACGCCAGGACGTTGCTGCCAAGCTCGGCAGGGAGCTCGTTCTTGAGCACGATGTCGCTGACCGCTAAGCCGCCGCCCGGCTTGAGTACGCGGGCGATCTCGCGAAACACCGCTTTCTTGTCCGGAGCGAGATTGATCACGCAGTTGCTGAGCACGATGTCGACCGAAGCGTCAGGCAGCGGAAGCTTGTCGATCGACGCGAGGTGAAACTCGACATTCTGGTAACCTCTGCCGTCATTCGCCCGGGCCGCATTACGGCGGGCAAGCTCGATCATCTCGGGGGTCATATCGATGCCGATGGCCTTTCCTGTCGGGCCGACCTTCTGGGCCGCCAGAAAGACGTCAAGGCCGCCGCCGCTGCCGAGGTCGACCACGACCTGGCCCGGCTTGAGGTTTGCGGTCGCCGTTGGGTTACCGCATGAAAGTCCCATATTAGCCTCGGCAGGGATCGAGGAGAGCTCTTCCGCCGTGTACCCAAAGGCCTCGGCGACTGCTCTGATCCCTTCCTGCTCCGACGACAGATTGCTGGTCGCCACTGCACCGTATTTGCTCCTTACCGCATCCACTACTTTTTCTGACATATCTATCTCCCGGTTATCTAGGGGCTATAAAGCCGTTGTATTACATTTATGCTTATGCATAAATGTTAGAATTACATTACACCCGGGCCTGATATGCTGTCAAGCAATAATTATGTTTTCGCATAATTATATTTTTGCCGAAGCGAAAGAGGTGTCTTGTCTAACCCTTTTCGTGCATCCTCAATAACCTGTGAAAGCTCAGCTTTGAATTCACCTACCTGAAGACTTTTCACAAGGCGCAAACGGCAAATACGTTCGTGGCCGATTTCAGCTGGTATGTCGCGACAGAATCCTAGTCCGCAAAACCTACCGAGAGTTGTTTGAGTTTCATCGAATCGCTGCGGTCGAGGTCGTCCACCCCGTCGCGGGCGATGTAGTTATAGAGAATGTCCCTCTGCTGCGGCTGGTAGCCGGCCTCGCGGATCTGGTAGCGGAGGTCGCGTTCGTTGGCGTCTGTGTTGGCACCGGCGGCGGAGACAACGTTCTCTTCGATCATGGTCGAGCCCATGTCGTCGGCACCGAAATCGGAGCGCCGTCTGACCGAGTTTCAGGCCCTGGGTGAGCCACGACGCCTGGATGTGCTGGACGTTGTCTAGAAACAGACGCGAAACCGCGAGCATTTGCAGGTAGTCGATCCCCGTAGGCTCTTCGGTGATCTTGCGGCCGAGGGCGGTATTTTCGCGCTGGAATGTCCATGGAATGAAGGCGGTGAATCCGCCGGTCTCGTCCTGCAGGTCACGTACTTTCTGCAAATGCGCAACGCGGTGCGAGACATTATCGCCGATGCCGAACATCATGGTCGCCGTGGATCGAAGGCCGACCTTATGAACGGCCCGCATCACGTCAAGCCATTCCTGCGAAGTACACTTAGTCGAGACTCGTTTGCGGACCTCGTCATCGAGTATCTCAGCGCCGCCGCCGGGCATCGAGTTCAGGCCGGCGTCCTTTAGCCGCTGCATTATCGTTACGTAATCAAGGCCCGAAATGAGATGAATGTTGTGTACCTCCGGCGGTGAGAAGCAATGCAGCTGAAAGCCGGGATACTTCGCATGCAGTGTTCGAAAGCAGAACCTCGTACCACTCGATATTGAAGTCCGGGTGCAGGCCGCCCTGCATCAGCACGCCGGTGCCGCCGAGAGCGATCGTTTCGTCAATTCGGCTGCAGATCTCATCGATCGAATGGACGTATGTGTCCGGCTTTCCCGGCCGTCGATAAAACGCGCAAAAGGTGCAGACGACGTTGCAAACGTTGGTGTAATTGATGTTGCGGTCGATGATGTAGGTGACGACATAGCCGGGATTTTTCCGCTGGCGGATCTCGTCAGCAGCGACGCCGATCCGGGCGATGTCCCTCGACTCAAGTAGTTTGGTACAGTCATCGACCGAAAGGCGTTCACCGTCGAGTACCTTGTCCAAAATTGGCTGAATTGACGCGCTCATCGGCTTTATCTTAGCAAAACAAGGGCTTAAAATCAGGCGGATGGCGAAAGCAGCCAAAAGCGTGAAATTCAGGACCGAGCTCGGTAAGCTCGCAGCTGACTACGGCTGGCACTTCATACTGGTCGAGCGAAAAATTGCTGAGCAATTTCCCTTTGCTGGCAAGTCGCGGCGTGTCGTTTGCACCATCAACGGTATGGTGACGTTTCAGGCGGGAATGATGCATTATCAAGGCGACTTTTTCATATCGGTCAATAAGCCCACCCGCGAAAAGCTCGGCATCGAGGCAGGCGATGCTGTTGATGTCGAATTACGACTGGACGACAGCAAATACGGCCTGCCGATGCCCGAGGAGTTCCGCGAGGTGCTCTATCAGGACCCGAAAGGCGACCGGTTGTTTCATGCCCTTACGGCCGGCAAACAGCGCAGCCTTCTCTACTACATCGGCAAGATCAAGGATATCGACAAACGAATTCACTATGCCCTGATCGTTGTCGAACATCTGAAAGATAACGATGGCAAGGTCGATGGGAAGAAACTGTATCAGGAGTTAAAACGCCCGATCGCAGGGCTTTAGAGAAAATCGAGAGGTCGGTTCGCTGGGATCAGGCCATTCTTAGCCGCCAATTCAAAGAAGAGCTCCATTCCGCGCTCCATTGTTTCATCCGGCGAGTAAGCGATGTTGTGGGTCAAATAATTCTGCATCTCGTCAAGACCGAGTCCGGTCTGCGAGGCGTAGTTTGCTGCGATACAGTCGATGTGAGCAATTCCCTCATCTCTTGCCGACGCAAAGTCAATTTCGAGCCGGTCACGTTTTGTCATCCACATTGCGAACATAAACCCAAAACCAGTATAGCCGTGCCAAACGGCGGCAAGATCAAAAACCTTCAGGTCCGGGCGTGAAGCGACCTCAAGTGCCGGGTCGCCAATGATCAACGCTGCATCGCACACCTCAAGCATCGCATCAACCTCAGGTGACGAATCGCGGTACTCGGGCTCAATCCCAAGAAACTCGCGAAAGATGATCTTTGCCAGCACAACTGATGTTTGAGATGAGGTGTCCAGCGCGATCGAGCGGCATTCGCGTAATTCGCGTCCGCCGGTCGCAATACACACGCTGCGAACACCGTCGCGCGTTCCGACGCAAACGCCCGGAACTATTCGCAGATCGCTTATAGCTTGAAACGCGATGACCGGGACAAGCGCCGCGTCGACACGGCCCTGAGCGAGCAATTCGGCGGAACGTGCGGGAGCGTTATCGAGAATAAGTTCGACCTTGCCGTGATTCAATCCATAGAGAAACGACCACACAAGCGGTGCGGTATTCGAGTAGCTTGACGCTGAGATTCGCGGCGTATTCATTCGAAAGTAAAAGTTTCACCCAACCGTGGCGAGAACGCAATTTCGGTTTTGGCAGCGATCGGACACGTCGATTATCCTATCGAGAGTGAAGATCTACGACATTACCGTCCCCATAAGCAGCGAAACGCCGATCTACAAAGGCGATCCCAGGGGTCGAGATCACCTCATTTGAGGCTATCGCTCGCGGCGGCTCGGCAAATGTTTCGCAGATCTCTTTTGGTGTGCACACCGCGACGCATGTCGACGCACCAAATCACTTTATCGACGGTGCCAAACGTGTGCACGAACTCGATCCGCAGAAACTGTTCGGCCCGTGTCGCGTCATCGAGGTGCCGGATGATGTTATTGCCATCGAGCCTGAACATGTCGGCGACATTACAGGCGCCCAACGCGTGCTATTCAAGACGCGGAACTCTGGATTCTGGAATACGCCTGAAGACGGTTTCCACACCGATTTTACGTACATAACGACCGCAACGGCCAACTTGCTGGTAGATAATGCCATCGTCCTGGTCGGCATCGACTACCTGTCGATCGAGAAAAGCGGCTCGCCTGACCATCCTGTGCACATCACTCTACTCGAAAAAGAGGTCGTCATTCTCGAGGGCATCGATCTGCGTGAGGTGCCGGCAGGCGATTACAACCTCATCTGCGCGCCCTTAAAATATGACGGGGCGACCGGCGACGGCTCACCTGCCCGCACGATGTTGTGGAAAAACTAACAGTTCCGACTCTTGTATAACCGTACACTTGGTCATATAATTCCGCCATCCACTTTTTCGGGGTTCATGCGCCGGTTTCCAAGAGCCCCGGCATTTTTGTTTTCCGATTTCGTTTTTGACGCAATACATACCTGTATTTGATTCCATTAACGGAGAACAAAAACTATGGACAAGATGATACCGGCTCTCGCCTTAGCCCTTTCTGCTTTTATTCCCCATAGATACCTTTGCGCGGGGCCTGCCTGTTCAAGCACCTGCACGGAAACTTTTAGAAAATCTGAGGCCCTAAAAATGGAGAACAAAAGAATGAAAAATTTAATCACTGGTTTTGCAATGACTATTATTTTTGCGTCTGCTTCGTTTGCTCAGACATTTGATTGGGCAATTTCGGGCGAAGGGAAACTTGTTGACGAAGGAAACGCCGTTTGTCTGGACGCGGACGGGAACAGTTATATTACGGGAAGTTTTTCGAGCAATCCGTTCCTTCTCGGTAAAGTTTCGCTGACGAATACCTCAACAAATCCGGCGGTTGTGGAAATGTTTGTCGCCAAACTCGACCCGAAAGGCAATGTCCTTTGGGCGATTCAATCAAAAGGCGCGAGTGAAGAACGCGGCATTGACATCGCTTGCGACAAAACCGGACATAGCGTTGTCGTTGGCAATTTCAGAGGCGAAAAAGCAACCTTCGGCACGACAACGCTCGTTAATCAATTCAAATTTTCTAATTCAACTTTCATAATGCGTCTGAACGCGCAGGGCCATATTCAATGGGTTCAAAGAGCGGGTGGCAAAGGCGATACATCGGTTTCGTCGGTTTCCACCGGCGCGGACGGCGAAGTTTACCTTACCGGCACGTTCACCGGCGGCACGACCTTTGGCGGTTACGAATACAAATCGAAAAGCGGAAATAATCCAACAGTTTTTGTCGCCAAATATCTCGCGGACGGCAACTTGAAATGGTTTGAGCAAATTTACGGCACGAGCCGCGGCGGGCAAAACAGTATTCAGAAAGGCAAAGCGATTTTTGTTACGAAAGATTCGCAATTTGTGTATGTCGCGGGTTGGTTTCGCGGTAGAAGCACTTTCGGCGATACGCAAATTGACAGCAATTCCGAGCCTTCTCCATCGGGACAACGCCCTAATTTTTTTATTACCAAATATGACGCAACCGGCAAAGGAATTTGGACAAAACATATCGGGCAAAAGCAGATAAATCATAGTGCCGACGCGGAAATTACTGACATTGCTGCCGACAATCAAGGAAGCGTGTATCTGACCGGATATTTCCCTGGTGTTTTGATTTTCGGCGAGACGGAAATGCTCGGCAATCCTTCAAAAAACGGTTGGAATCACGATATTTTTCTGGCGAAATACGACGCGGACGGCAAACATCTGTGGCACAAAAGCGCGGGCGGTAGCGGCGCGGATCATTCGCATTCAATCGCTCTAGATCCAAACGGCGTGATGATTACCGGACAGGTTGTGGGAACTGATATAAAGTTCGGGAATATTCCCCTTTCAGACACTCAAGTGAATGCTTTTACCGCAAATTACGATGCAAGCGGCAAATGTCTGTGGGTAATTCAAAGTAAACGGTTGATTTTGGCAAAAGGAAACGGAATAGCCACTAACGGCACGAATACCGTAATTACGGGAATGTTTCTCGGCAGGGTTTTGGAACTTTTTGGCGACAAACCCCTCAAAGGAACAGGCGCGGGAAACTTCTTTGCGACGAGTATTAACCGCGACTAATTATTATAAAAGAGTAAGAGGGGAACTAGATTGAAGTTAATTTTTATTTCTTTTGTAATTTTACTTTCCGTCGGATGTGGATTCTTTCAATCACGAAGCGGAAATCTGGAAACTCCGGCGAGCGAAAATACCAATACGCAAGTCGCTGAAACGATTGAGCCGCAAGAGGTTTCAATAGCCGAAAGAAAGCCTGACGGCATTTACATCATTTTTGACGCATCAGGCTCGATGTGGGGGCAATTGCCCGACCGTTCGACAAAACTGAATGTGGCGAAGAAAGTGCTGAATGAGTTCGTCGGAGGTGACTTTGCCGGTTACGATCTGGCGATGCGCGTTTACGGACACAGGTATAAGGATGACTGCGAAGATTCTGAGCTCGTCGTGCCGTTTGGTCCGCCGGAACAGGTGACCAAACCGATGCGCGATTTCGTTGCAAAGACCAATGCCGCTTGGCCGTACGCCGATAACGTACAGCCTGCAGCAAGCCTTAACAGACTTTGGCGACCGCGCGGGTGAGATCATTCTGATCACCGACGGCATCGAATCGTGTGACGCCGACCCGTGTGCGCTGATCCGCCAATGGCACGCTAGCAACGTAAAGATCAAGGTCCACGTTGTTGGTTTCGGCTTGGACGAAAAGTCGAAAGATGCATTGAAATGTCTTTCCGACGCTGCGGGAACCGACTATTCCGATGCGCAGTCGGCAAAAGATCTGGCCGAGGCGCTCAAGAGAATCCGTGAAAAAGCGGCCGAGCGTGGTGTTTTGCTCAAAGGATTTGATCCGTCCGGCAAGGAAGTTTTAACGCACGGCACGCTTTCGCGAAACGGCGTTGTAACAAATCAGATCAGAAGCAATGGCCGCTTTTTGGTCGAGCCCGGCGATTACCAGCTTTCGGCCGGTGTTCAAACCCTGAACGGAAACATATATCGGCCGACTACAAAGAATGTGCAGGTTTCAGGTTCGGCCGAGACGCTGCTGAGGGTCGATGTTACTTTGCCGCCGCGCGTGCGGGCCGCATTTAAGGACACCCAAGCCGAAACTCGCCGCGGGTCATTGATTACGGTTTGGCAAAACGGGCAACAGATCTCGACCTTCCGCCCGATCGACGAGGTGTTTGTCGATGAAGGAACGTATGAGTTTCGAGCAAATCCGCAGAATACGGGCGAGGTTACTGTGACCGAATCGTTCGCTGCCGGAGACCGTAAAGAGATCCGTTTTGAACTCGCACGCATGGTGAAAGTTTTTGTAACTCTGAAAGGGTCAGGCTCAGACCATGTCTTCCGCAAGAATGCCGAGCTGTGGCAAAATGGGGTCAAGAAATACATGGTGCATTTGTCTAACGGCACGCTTGTCCAGCCGGGCACGTATTCAGTTGTCATGCCAGACGACCTCACGCCATTCGAGCAGGCGGGCGTTGTTATAGCAAACCGCAATGATCAACGGATCGAAATCATGGTGCCGGTCGGGTTCGTTACATTTGTGTATCAAAAGGCAGACGGCTCGCCCGATAGGGCGATCGACCGCGTTTTTGTAAGCCGCGCGGGTGGAAATCAGCGCATCTTTAGAACGGCGTGGGAGCGCATTCCTTTGACAGCGGGCAGTTACGTAGTAAATGGCTGGAGTCAGCGAGGGTATCAAGGCTCGGTTTCGTTTGACGTTGCGGGCGGAGAGAATAAGCAGATCGTCATAAGTAGATAACTGACGATCAGCGGGGGAAAACTATGAGAAACAAACTTACCTTGTTACTAGTGTCGTGTTTATTGGTGTCGGGAATCTGGTTTTCGGGAAACGGGCAAACCGGTACTTCTTCAGCTGTCGCTGATGCGCAAGCCGAACTGGATAAATGCTGGCAAGAACTAAATGACCTCGAAATAAGGGTGAACAATCTTCAGGTTTTGGTGAACGAATATTACTGGGAGAGGAGTGCGTCTACGCTGAGCAAGGATGAAAAAGAGCGAGTGGAACGATGGAGGGAAGAACTTATGGACCTCACATGGGGAGATAAATATGGTAATTCGGGCCGAAAATGGGTTTGTTTGAGGATTACTGCAGCAGAGAAAAGGTTGAACATGCAAGTTGAGGAGAGCAAGAAACCCCCTTCACCGACACCAACCCCATCACCTACACCGGTTCCTTACACCGGTCCTCCGATCATTGTGGAAGATCCGAATACGCCGAATATCACAGACGACGAGGTGAATGAAGTTCTGGAAAGTGTGCGGAGGATCGATCCATTGTCGGCGGAGATAAATGATTGGGTTAAAAAACGAAAGGCAGAGCTGCCGCCTTCAAAGCCGATCGACGGATTAAGATCAAATATCGATTGGCAGCCAAGTCTCCAGGTAATCAGAATAGACACCCCTGTGGAAGTTATTACGGTAAGTCTGCCGGACGGCATTCGTGCCGGGGACAGTCTCTCAGGGACGGTGTTTGCAGAGCCAAAGGTGAGGGAACCCGGCAAAAATGAAACGCGCGATCCTGACGCTCCACAGCTAGAACTTATTAGGACGAATCCGAATGGGCTCACTGAGTATTTCCGGATACCTACTATCAAGTACTATGTGCCCGGACGGTTTGCGGACGGTGGTGGTGCATCCGGGACGGTCAAGACGTACGATGTCGGCACCGCTCTCGGAACTTTTACTTGTACCCTGACGATCGTGAGTCCGAACGGCAAGGAGATACTACTGATACCGCTGCAAACCAACTCAGAACCGGCGACAAAAACCGGCACCTCCGCCGATCTCAAACTTCCCACCCTCGGCCAAGCTGGAAGAAACCAATCGATAACCGGGACTTTCGACGGTAATGCCGGCAGCACCAATGTAAGCATTGCCGGAAAACCAGTCGAGGTCATCGCCGAATCACCGCGTAAATGTGTCTTTCGCGCACCAGCGGACGCCGTCGGCCCTAGCGAGATCACCGTGAACGAAAACGGCCGGGAGACAAAAGGAACATACAGAAACGTCGGTGTTAAATTGACCGCGCCAAAGACAAATCTGATGAAAGGTGAAAAGACAACCTTGACCGTTCAGGTAACAGGGCTTGCCGGCATCATAAACGACGTTCCGCTCCAGCTCGAAAAGACCGGTACGGTCGCGATGCAGGATGGCGATATGCAGCACATGCAGATCCGACCTCAGGATGTTGACCGAAATGGGGTCTTTACGCTTACTCGCGCTATAACCGGAGTTAAGCCAGGCGGCTTTAATGTAACAGCGACTGTCCACGACCCGACCCGGCGGCCCGTGATCATTCCCCTGACCGACGGAGCGCGAACTAACGGCTATCGTGTGACGGGCTCTGGCTCGAATGCCGGCCTTGAGATCGAGAACGTGATCGACCCTGTCACCGGGAAGCCGGTAAATGGCCGTCACAAACTGCAGGCCGGATGCGGGCAGCCGGTGCTTGCAAATTTACCTGTCCTGGGCTTCTTGTTCAAAAATGGCAATGCCAGTATGAAAAAAACTGAGTGTTTGGCATTCATTACTCCAAAGATCATTATCGAATAAAGTTCCCGTGCTGCCCGTATCATGAATTTTGCCAATAATCCCGCGTACCGTGCGCGGGTCTATGAGATCGTTCGGGACATCCCACCGGGCAGGGTAATGACATACGGTCAGCTTGCGATCGTGCTGGGTGAGGGTTACACCGCGCGGACGGTGGGCTATGTGATGCACGGAGCAGATGATGGTGTGCCGTGGCAGCGTGTGATCAATTCGCAAGGCAAATGCTCGACCGGCAGGCTTACGATTCCGATCAATTTGCAGCAGGAATTACTTGAGGCCGAGGGAGTTGTGTTCAATGCAGCGGGCAAATGCGACCTGGCGAGGTTTCAGTGGTTTTCGGACGGTTTTGGGCCTCAGGATGACGAGCAAACGACTCTTTTTGCAGTAGCCAGAATATCTATCGGCCCCACTTTAGTTTGTCTCTCAAGACATCAAAATAATTGCGGTTCGCGGGTCGGACCATCTCAAAGGTCACACTGCTCTTGCGAATAGCGACGTGATCGCCCGCCTGCATTGGGTATCCAGTCTGTCCGTCGAGGCTCAGCATCACGCCTTCACTCGCGCTCGTCAGGGTCAATTCTATCTCTGAGCCGTCAGGAACGACGATCGGACGGTTGGTCAGCGTAAACGGGCAGATCGGCGTCAGCACGATAGCGTTCATCGATGGATAGATGATCGGGCCGCCAGCCGATAGATTGTAGGCCGTCGAGCCGGTCGGTGTTGCCACGATCAGGCCGTCAGCACGAAATGAATTGACGTATAGACCGTTAAGCCTGATCTCGATCTCAATGATCCGGGCGACCGCGGCCTTATTGATGACGACATCGTTAAGAACGCGTCCCGCCGCCTGTTTTTCGCCGTCTCGAAAATGCTCGACCTCGAGCATTACGCGGCTGTCGACAGAAAGATCGCCCGCAAGCAAAGATTCTAGCGCGGGGAACATTTCCTCGATGCGGAAGTCGGTAAGATACCCGAGGCTGCCGTGATTGATGCCAAGCACAGGTATCGGTTCGTCGCCGATCAGACGTGCGGTCGACAGCATCGTGCCGTCACCGCCGAGCACGACGATCAGATCTGCCTCTCGGACGGGAACCGTATCGGTGGCCTTACCTGCTTCGACAGGGTCTGCCGCGAGCCTTACGCCCCTTGCCGCCAGCCAATCCGACAACTTTGCGGCCGTCGACTGGGCCTCGGCGTGGTCGGGCTTTACGACTATAGCAACTGTTTCAATGGGCTTCGGCATAGATACGAAGAATCAGTTAATAATTGATCATGCGGCGCGAAACTGCAAGCATTACCGCACTTGACCCTGTATATGCGCGTTGGCTTTGCAGGGTGATTTTGTTAAAATTGCGGTTTGTCTCTACCGTCAGTATTTCTGAGATTTCACTTATAGGTTTTTAGCAATGTTAAAGTTTTTCAACCGTCTCGAGAAGACACGTAACTTTGTCCTTCTATTGTTCGCGATCATCATGGTCGTGAGTCTTGTCATGTTTTACCAACCGACGCAGAACAGCTCGGGGGCAAACCTTTCGCGCAGCGACGAGACAGCGGCTTCGGTCGCCGGCCATAAGATCACCGTCGGTGAGATCGTCCGTCAGCGCGAGAACGAAAGCATGTTCATGCGCGGACAGATGTCACCGGTCCGCACGGTCGTCGACAGGTTGGTCGACAGCCGGACGCTACGCGTCGAGGCCGAGCGGCTCGGTTTGACGGCCAGCGATGCAGAGGTCGCGGCGAAGATACGTGAAACAAACAAGCCGGAGGACGGCAAACCCTTTGACGAAGCCGTTTACAGGCAGAACGTGATGGAGCGGTTCGGCAGTATCTCAGATTACGAAGAGAGCGTCAGGGACAATATTAGCGCACAGAAGCTCGAAGCATTTTTGACCTCGGGACTCACGGTTTCAGAGGACGAGGTGGTTGATAGTTTTCGCCGCAAGAACACGAAGTTCGACCTAAGCTATGTCGCTGTAAACAGTTCTGAGCTTGCCAAGAAGATCACGCCGTCGGACGCGGAACTTCGCGAGTATTTCGAAAAGAACAAGGCCACGTACCGCGTCAATGTTCCGCAAAAGAAGATCAAGTATATCTTTGTGAACACGACGAAGCTGGGCGAAAAGCTACAGATCGCCGAGGCTGACCTGCGGGCTGAATACGACGCATTGCCGGCTGATAAGAAACTCGCAGGCGTTCTCGGTCATGAGATCGTGCTTCGCGTATCCAAGCCCGAATTCGACGGTCAGGTCCAGACCAAGGCTGCTGAATTGGTCCAACAGCTCAAGAAAGATGGCCCGATCGTAACGGAAGAGGCATTCACGGCACTCGCCAAGGGTCACTCCGAGAGTACATCGACAGCGGCGTCAGGCGGAAAGTTGCCCGGCCCGGTGCGAGAGAATGTCAACAAGCCGGACGATCCGTATCAGCGGCTGTTAAAGATGAAGCCGGGCGAGATATCGGAGCCTATCAGCTATCAGGGCCGATATTTCATTCTCCGCCGCGGAGAGGACGTGCCAAAGAGTTATGACGTCACCCGAAAGGAAATAGAGGTTTCCCTGCGGAACCGCCGTGCGTATGGGGTTGCGGCGGAACTTGCTCAGAATATCGTCGACTCACTCAAGCAGACCAAAGACCCGCAAAAAACGGCTGCGGAGTTTGCCGGACAGGCGAATATGAGCGTTGCCGACATGATCAAGGAGACGGCGTTTGTTAAGCCGGGCGATGACGTACCGAATATCGGCGTTTCGCCGCAGTTCGAGGAGGGCATCGCACCGCTGAACGCTGTGAACGATGTTGGGGAAAAGACGCCGATTCAAAACGGGTTCGCAATACCGATGCTGGTCGATCGCCGCGAACCGCGCGATGCGGAGTTTGACGAGGTCAAGACGCAGATCACCGACGTCGTAAAGCTCGAGAAGGCGCGGGCACAGGTTGATGAGATAGCAAACCAGATAGCGGCAGGTGCTGGTTCAGCAGCGGCACTGTCTGCCGCCGCGTCATCAAAGGGAATGACGGCCAAAGACCAGAAGAGTTTCGTGCTTGGCTCGCCAATTGGCGAAGGAGCGGCGGCCGCGACGAGTGAGGCCCTCGAAAATGCCATTTACGCTCTGAAGGCAGGCGAAGTGACTAAAACACCGCTAAAGGTCGGCGACAATTTGTACATCGTCGGCGTCACAAGCCGCGAGGATGCCAATATGGAAGAATTCACGACGCAGAGAAGCAATCTGATGGAGCAGATGCTGGGCCGCAAACGCGCCGCTGTCTTCTCTGACTATCAGGCTGCCGTCAAAAAGCGTATGGAAAACGACGGCTCGATCAAGATCTATAAGGAAGTGCTGGACAAGATCGACACACTCTCGGCACCCCCGGCAGGCGGCCAGTAGGCGGTTGGATGAACTAATATGGAGCGGCCGGGGAATTGGTTTCCCGGCCGCTTTTACGTTTGGTTCCCCACCATCGTATCAGTAGGTTCAGCTTCTCGTTGTTTCATGCAAAAGGCGGAGGTTTCAGAAACCGTCCGCCTCAAGAAAGACCGTCAAGTTTTTCGCCTAGCGGCTATTCGCCCAGATACGCTTCGCGGACCTTCGGATCCTGTGCAATGTCCTTTGAAATGCCCTGCATTACAATGCTCCCGGTCTCGAGAACGTACGCGCGATCTGAGTGGTGTAACGCTGCATTCGCATTCTGCTCAACAAGCAGGATGGTAGTACCTTCACTCTTGATCTCATCGATCGCCTCGAAGATCGCGTGCACGACTAGTGGGGCTAAGCCCAGGGACGGCTCGTCCAGCAAGAGCAGCCGCGGCCTCGACATCAGGGCTCGTGCCATTGCGAGCATCTGCTGTTCACCGCCTGACAGCGTGCCTGCCTTTTGCTGCTCGCGTTCTTTTAAGCGAGGAAAGAGTGTAAAACCTCGCTCCATGTCATCCGAAATACCTTTCTTGTCCTTGCGGATAAAGGCACCCATCTCGAGATTCTCGCGAACGGTTAGATTCGCAAACACACCGCGGCCCTCGGGCGACATCGCAATGCCCATCGGGACAAGCTTGTGCGTCGGCATACCGCTGATCTGCGTGCCTTCATACATGACGCGGCCCTCGCTAGGCTCAAGCAGGCCGGTGATCGTGCGTAGTGTCGTGGTCTTTCCGGCGCCATTTGCGCCGATGAGCGTCACTACCTCGCCTTGCTCGACGTGCAGATTGATGTCTGTCAGGGCCTCGATCGCACCGTAGCTGACCGAGACGTTTTCTAGAGTAAGCATCGGTCAATCTCCGAGATATGCCTCGATAACTTTCGGATCGTTCTTCACCTCGTGCGGCAGACCGAGCGCGATTGATTTACCGTAATCGACGACCTGAATTCGGTCGCACACGCCCATTACGACTCGCATATTGTGCTCAACAAGAACGATCGTCAGATTAAATTTGTCGCGAACCTGTTTTATCAGGTCGATGAGATCTTGCTGCTCGGACGGGTTCATTCCGGCTGCGGGTTCGTCGAGCAGCAGCAACTGCGGCCGCGTGGCAAGGGCACGAACGATCTCAAGCCTTCGCTGGTTACCATACGGCAGGCTGGTGCCGCCCTCGTCCTTATACTTCGCCAGATCGAATATCTCGAGTAGCTCCATCGCAAAATCGCGGTGAACCTTTTCGTCATTGAAGTATCTCGGCAGACGAAACACCGCATCCACCATATTCTGCGTCGCGTGACGATGACAGGCCGTAACAACATTCTCGAGCACCGTCATCGACGGAAATAGGCGAATATTCTGGAAGGTGCGAGATACACCGAGCCGCGATATCTGATAAGGGCGCAGGCCGTTGATGCGTTTGCCGAGGATATTGATATCACCTGAGGTCGGTTCGTAAACTCCTGTAAGTAGGTTGAAAACCGTCGTCTTTCCAGCACCATTCGGGCCGATAAGGCCGTAGATCTCACCTTGCCCGACCTGCATATCGAGCTGCTTGACAGCCGTCAGCCCGCCGAATTTTATCTCTGCCTTGTCTGTCTCGAGGACGTAGTTACCGTTATTCATGGTCCTCCTCGCTCTCGAGACGTTTCGCTTCATGACTCTCCGCTATCGGCGTACCCTCGACCGAGTCCATCGTATCTGAATCGGTCGGGGCCTTCCGTGGCCGCTTGAGCCAGCTCAGGCCAAATTCACGCGTTCCGAGCACGCCCTGCGGCCGCACGATCATCGTAAGAATGAGGATCAAAGCGAATATCACAAGCCGAAGATCGGCGAATTTCAGCGTCGTTGCTCCTATCTGAATATCCGGCAGATAACGCAACACCTCGGGCAGCAGAGTGACGATCACCGCCCCGAGAATTGCGCCCGTCATCGAGCCCATTCCGCCGATCACGATCATAATGATGATCTCGAACGACCGGATAAACTGAAAATCATTGGTATGCAGAAACTTGTTGTAATGCGCAAACAGGACGCCGGCTACGCCTGCAAAAGCCGAGCCGATCGCAAATGACGCAACTTTGTATCGCGTCGTGTTTACGCCCATTGCTTCGGCCGCAAGCTCATCCTCCCGGATCGAAATGAGCGCGCGGCCCGAGTCGGAGCGGACGATGTTATGGATAACGACAACGGTGATCACCGCAAAGATCCCTATCCATAAAAAGTTCGCGTAGCCCGGAACTTGATAGCCCGTCGCTCCGCCGACAGCATCTATGTTCAGGATCACGATGCGGATGATCTCCGCAAATCCGAGTGTCACGATCGCGAGGTAATCGCCCTTAAGACGCAGGCTCGGGATCCCGACCACTAGACCCATCGTCGCGGCCACGAGAGCCCCAATGAGAATCGCGATGATCAGGACCACGCTGGACGAACCGGTCTCACCAAGGAAGGAAAAAGAGGCCGCTATCGTTGCCCCATAGCTGTTTGAAAAAAACGCCGACGCATACGCGCCAACCGCCATAAACCCAGCATGGCCGATGGAGAACTGTCCCGTAAATCCGTTGATCAGGTTGAGCGATGTGGCGAGGATGACGTTGATGCCGATAAAGACGAGCAGACGACCCTGATAATCATTCAGGCCCATGCCGAAGAAGCCGGTCGTGCTGATCATCGCGTTCAACACGTACATCAGCGCGATCAGCACGATCCCGACTAGCAAGCTTTTGACCCAAACGGACATATGAAAAGAAAACGCTAAACTTTCTCTTGAACGTTCGTTCCCAACAGGCCCGCTGGGCGGACGAGCAGAACAACGATCAATATCGCGAACGCGACCGCGTCGCGATAGGTCGACGGTATGCCGATATAGCCGCCGTACCCGACGACGAGCGTCTCAGCGGCGCCGATGAGCAGCCCGCCAAGAACCGCGCCCGGGATGTTTCCGATGCCGCCGAGCACGGCGGCTACGAAGGCCTTAAGACCCGTCATGATACCCATCAGCGGATCGATCTTCGGGTTGTATTGTGCGGTCAAGACACCGCCCGCCGCCGCTAAAGCCGAGCCGAGGGCAAATGTAAAGGCGATCACAAAGTCCGTATTGATGCCCATCAACTTCGCCGAGTTGATGTTAAACGAAACCGCCCGCATTGCCTTGCCGATCTTTGTCTTAAAAATGATCCACTGCAAAAGGCCCATCAGCGAGAGCGAGACCACAAAGATCAGGATCTGAGAGGTCGAGATCGTCGCGTTTCCAAACAGCGTGATGCTGTCATTCGAGATCAACTGCGGAAAGGAGCGCGGCGTCGGCGAAAAGAAAAAGATGAACAGATACTCGATCAAAAGTGACATTCCGATCGCCGTTATCAGCGTCGTCATTTTCGAGAACTTTCGGACGGGTCGGTAGGCAAAACGCTCGATCGCCATTCCGATGGCGGCCGCGATCGCCATTGAACCGAGCAGAGTCACCGCAAAACCAACGGCGGACGGATTCGCGGCAAACCCCATCGACGTCGCGATAAAGAATCCCGCGTACGCGCCGACCATATAGATGTCGCCGTGGGCAAAGTTTATCAGCCTCAAAATGCCGTAGACCATCGTGTACCCAAGCGCAATGAGCGCGTAGATCGAGCCGATGGTCAGGCCGTTTATAAGCTGCTGAACAAATGTGTCCATACTTCAAGAGTTCCGGGTTTCGAGTTCCGAGTTTAAGATCGTTTATTTGTCCTAAACTCGGAACTCGGAACCCGCGAACCCGAAACTTATTTGGTTGCGTTCGTGTTTGCGGCCGCTGAATTGGCGTTGGAATTTGCGGTCACCGCGTTCGAGTTAGTGTTCGAGGCAGCGGTCGGAGCCGACATCCCTTCTGGATAGATAGTTTCCTTATAGGTGAATTTGCTGTCGGCCGGGGCAAGTTCGAGGACTACCGCCGGTTTCACCGCGTTTCGGTTTGCATCCAGGGAGATCGCTCCTGCGACCCCCGCATAATTCTTGGTCGCGTTGATCGCGTCCTTAAGCTTCGGCCCGTCAGTGCCGCCTGCCCGCTTGATCGCATCGGCCAGGACCTTTGCCGCGTCATACGCGAGAGCCGCGATCGCGTCCGGCACTGCCCCGAATTTTGCCTTGTACGACTTGATAAAGTTCTGGATCTCGGGTGCGGGATTGTCCGCAGAATAATGGTTGGAAATATATGCGTTCTTGAGAGCCGCTCCGCCAAGCTTGAATAGCTCCGGCGAATCCCAGCCGTCGCCGCCGAGTAGAGGCTGGTTCATTCCCAGTTCGCGTGCCTGCTTGGCGATGATCGCGACTTCGCCGTAATAACCCGGGATATAGATCACATCGGGTTTCTGGTCGCGCATCTGGGTCAATTGTGCCTTAAAATCTTGATCCTTCTGTGCGTAGGTCTGCTGCGTGATGACCTTCCCGCCGAGTTTTACAAACTCTTCTTCAAAGAATTTTGTGAGGCCCTTGCTGTAATCCGAGCTGTTATCGCCCAGGATCGCGGCAGTCTTTGCCTTCAGTGTATTAGCAGCGAATTTAGCCATCACCGAACCCTGGAACGGGTCGATAAAGCAGACACGCGAAATGTAATCGCCGACCTCGGTGACCTTCGGGTTGGTCGACGACGGCGTGATCATCGGTATCTTTGCTTCCTGCGCGACCGGGGCCGCGGCCAGCGAGTTGGACGAAGCGACCTCGCCGAGAACGGCTACGACCTTGTCCTGGTTGATCAGCTTGGACATAACGGTCTTGGCCTTCTCCGGTGAACCCTGATCGTCCTCAAAGACCATCTCGAGCTTCTTACCGTTCACGCCGCCAGCGGCGTTTATTTCTTCAAACGCTAGCTCGATGCCGTTCTTGGTCGAAACGCCAAAACTCGACGTCGCGCCGGTCGTGTCGCCGTAAACGCCGACCCTTATCGTGTCGCCGCCACTGTTAGTCCCGTTGGTGGGCCCGCCCTTTTGAACACACGCGAACGAGCAACAAATCGAAAAAAGCAAGCCTAAAGTCAATAACGCTCTACTCATAATCCACCTCGCAGTCTACTAGCTATATTTTCTTGTGACGAAACTAAGATACACCGTCCGGCTGATACGCACTGAGGGGGAAAAGGTTCACCCGCCGGCCGGTTATTCGTTTCTAGATGCCTAACAAGCACAGTCATTATACCCGATTCCGTTAGCATGTCGAGTTTCTATGGGCTAAAATCGCGGGCATGTGGCGCTGTGAGGCAAACGATTCAGCGGCGCAAATCATCATAGAATGGCATTTATAGAACGGTGAATATCGGACTGAGAGTAATGATGAACCATATCAAAAAAGGCATATTTCTCGGCGGGCTTCTCGCGGTGCTTGTCGCAGGGGCGATGGGGCAGGTCAAGCGGTCGGCGTTTGATGTTACGAACTACACGATGGACGTGACTATCAGTCCGGCGGAACGCAAGCTTTCGGCGACGGTCGACGTCGCGTTTACGCCGCTCGAGGACACGCGGTCGGTCGCATTCGAGCTGAACGGTTCGCTCAAGATCGACTCGATCGCCCGCATGGACCGAGCAGTCGTGCTGACGCCGTCAGCCTCGCCGGCACCAAAAACGCCCGTGAAGGTGCCACAGCCGGCACAGCCCGCGGTGACTTTTGTGCAGGACCAAACGAACAGCTCGGATCTCGGCCCGCACGTGCGGATCGATCTGGGTGCCGATGTGCCGAAGGGCACGAGCGTCGTGCTTCGGTTCAAATACAGTGGCGTTCTTGATACGGCGGCCGGGGGCCCGCTACTTAATAAGCGGCTTGCGGCTATTGGGGAGAATCTCGGTTACCTGATGTATGCGGGCCGCTGGTTCCCGTTTCACGAATATGCCTCAGACCGGGCCGCCGCTGACATAAGCGTAACGCTGCCGGCGGGCTATCAGGTCGCTGCATACAGTGAGCAGCCCGCCGCGATGTCGGGCGGAAAGTACCGATTCTCACAGACGACGCCCGCGCTCATAGGCACCCTCGCCTATGGCAAATTCACGCCCAGGACGCTGCGGATCGGCGAACACGAGCTTCAGTTCTTTGCCAAGCCGGGCAATGACGAACGCATCGCCGCATATGGCGAAACGCTTGGCAAGGCGCTGACCTATTACACGCGCAAGTTCGGCACACCTGCCTCCGGTAAGAAGCTGATCGTCGCACAGATCGACGACGAGAGCCTCGAAACCTATTCGGCTCCGGGGCTGATACTGATCGGAAATCGACAGTTCGAGGAGGCCCGCGAGGCAACGCACGCCAGGCTGCAGCGTGAGGCGGCCTATCAGTGGTGGGGCCATACCGTTGGGCTCAAATCGTTTGACGACGCTTGGCTGTCGCAGGGGCTGGCCGAGTATTCGGCCTTTGCGGTTCGTGAGGGTGAGACCGAGCCGGCCAAGCTGGACGGTATCCGCCGCGAGTTGCTTGAAAAGGCCCTGACGTTTGAGCAGACCGTTTCGATCCTGCGTGCCCCGGCGACGCTCGACGACCAAAGTATTGGATATCAGTACATAATGTACGCGAAAGGCGCGTTGGTCTTTAAGCTGCTCCGCGACACGCTCGGCCAGGACAAGTTCGACCAACTGCTGCGGACTTTTCTTGAGGAGTTTCGCGGCAAGAACGCATCTATCGACGATTTTGAAAAACTCGCGTCGCGCATCCACGGACAGCCCATGCGATACTTTATCGCACGCTGGGTGGAGGCGACCGGCGTGCCCGAATTCTCGAGCGATTACCTGATCATTCGCACACGCGGCGGCAAGTTCGTCGCCCGGGGCACTGTCAAACAAAACTACGACAACTTGCGGCTTCCGGTCGACGTTCAGCTCCGCTCGGAGGGCGAGCAGGGCATAAAAACCGAGACGCTCCAGATCGACGAGTCGAGCGCCGATTTTAATATCGAATCGACCGGCAAGCCGATAGCAGTGGTCATCGATCCGGGCTATAAGCTGCTGCGGATCTCGCCGGACCTTCGCGTCTCGTCGATCGCCCGCCGCGGCATCGAGCAATTCAAAGAGGGCAACTACGCCGAGGCACAGCAGCAGTTCGAAGAAGCACTGAAACTCGACCGTTCTAACTCGTGGATCTACTATCACCTCGGGCTGGTGTTCCTTGACCAGCGAAACTTTGACCTGGCGGTCGATAATTTCAAGGCCGCCCTCAGCGGTAACCTGAATCCGCCGTGGCTGTCCGTTTGGTCGAACATAAAGATGGGCAACGCCTACGACGCCAAAGGCGACCGCACGCGCGCTGTCGCCGCGTACAAGCGTGCCGAGGCCTCAGCTGACAATTACGACAACGCGCAAGACTCGGTAAAACGCTATATGGGTACGCCCTATGACCCGAAGGAAAAGCAGACTACAGCCGTAAAGTAAAAAAAGAGGCTCGCCGATCGCGAGCCTCTTTTAGTTTCCCCCTTGTTAGTACCGATCAGAACCTGAGCCGTGCTCTGAACTGGCCGACACGCGGGCCGCCGACCGTGTTTGTCACGACGCCAAAGTCGACGGCATCCTGCATGTCGCTGTTCGGATTGGCGAAATTGACCCTGTCAAAGACATTGAAGAGGTCAAAGCCGAGCTCGAAACTCATTCGCTCGTTGATCTTCGTGTTCTTTGCCAAGCTCAGGTCAAACCGCCGTTGCGACGGGCCGCGGAACGCATTGCGTCCGAGATCACCAAAGCCGCCCATCGGTGATGAGAAGCAGCGGCGATCGATCACGTTGAGGTTGCTGCTGCTTACGCTGCTGACCGCCTGCGAGATGGGACATGTCAGGTTAGGCCGGCCAAACCCAGGCCTGTAAGTGCCGCCTGAGCCCCGCGCCAGCCATTGCAGATACTGCACATCGGTTGCGTTTGCCGGCAGCGTCAGTTGGGAAGCATTACTGATATCGGGCTCGGATGAAAAGACGGTAAACGGCGTCCCGGACTGTGCCTGGAAGAAGCCCGAAACGCTCCACCCTTTGACAAAGCGGTTCTGCGATCTGCCGGTCGGGATCTCCCAGACGAAGTTCGTCGAGAAGCGGTGCGTCCGGTCGAAGTCCGAAAGGCCGCGGTTGCCATCGAGATTGCGGGCGTCACCCTGAGCGATGAACCCTGTGTTCGGGACGTCGGGCTTTCCGCTGCCGGCGGTGCTGCCGGGGTCGCTTGACATGACATCCTCAGACTTTGAGAACGTGTATCCAACATTGAACTGCACGCCGCGCGACATACGCTTGGTCAGGCTGAACTGCGCGCCTTGGTAATCCGATTCGCCCTTTGACTGAAGCAGCAGCGCCTCCGGCACGTTAAAGCCGAGGATCGGCACGCGGGCTTCGAAGTTGATGAACGTACCGTTTGCGGCCGACAGGTTGAGGTCCGTCTGTCCGGTCGCCGTGTTGAGGAAGCCGAACGCGAGGCCGGTGCCACGAGCACGGGCAGTCGAACCTGCGTTCAGCGGACCGTTCGGTGAGCCGGCGGCAACATATGCCTGGTTGAACCTTTCGTAAATATGGTCCGGCGTATTCGGGTCGTTGAGGTCAAAACCCTGATTCAGCGCCGTTGCGACTAGGAGGTTCCTGCCCTGTGTGCCGACATAACGGGCCTCAACCATCAGGTTGTTGGCAAGCTCGTACTGGACGCCGATGTTCCACTGGTGGATGAGCGGCGTCTTGAGGTTACGGTCAACCGCACGAAACTCGAACGTCTCGGCAATGTTCCCGCGTGTACAACCCACGCCCGTTGCCGGAACGCAGCTTGCACCGTTCGGGTTGCCGCGCGAATCGACGAACACCGGCGTGTTGTCGCGGATCGCGTAGCTTCCGGTCGCACCTGAACCGCGAACGATGCGGAACGGAAGCCACTGATTCAGCGGGATGTTGGTCGGCACACCCGAGAAGGCCGACGGTATCGACACGTTGCCGCTCGGAACAGTGATCTCGACCTCGCGGAGGAACGGATAGTTTGAGAATACCGTGTTGATGAACGCCGCCGATGGCCTATCGTAAAACATGCCGTAGCCGCCGCGGAAGACAAGCTTGTTCGTTGCAGCGTATGCAAAGCCGATGCGCGGAGCAAAGTTGTTAGTGTCCTGGCCGTGCAGCGTGTGTTTGTTTTTAGAACGGCCCGTCACGGCGATGGCACTGTCAACGATCGCGACGTTTGTGTTCGTAACATTGCTCGGCACGATGAAGCCCGGCGACGGATTGTCACAAAGCGCGTTCGTGCCGCCGGTCGCCGTAAAACACGGCAGATAAGGCTCGAGGTCAAAGTTGCCGATGCGGCCGTTCTTCTCTGTCGGCCACATAAAGAGCTCGTACCTCATGCCGACGTTAACCGTCAGCTTGCGGCCGATCTTCCAGTCGTCGGTGATATAAAAGCCGTAATCGCGGAAGCGAAAGTCCTTATCCGTGATGCCGTATTGCGTATCGGCCTCAGTCGCGTTGCCGGTCAGAAGCTGAGTGAACGAGTCAAACTTCTCAAACTCGGTCGCCTGTTCCTCAGGCAGATTGGTCTGGAATTGGTGGCTCTTGAATTCCGCCCCAAACTTAATGTTGTGGTTGCCAAACATCCAGTTAGCGTTGTCGCCGATGCTGTATGTCGTCTGCTTTCGCCGGTTGAATGAATCGTTCGGGCCACCGAATGAGAAGTTGGCCATGTTGTTGCGGCCGACGTAATGCCCGAGCCGAGTCGTTGCCACGCTGCTATCAAAGATGGACGCCGGATTCGTGACACCGATAAAGGAGTTGGTGTAATCGCCGGTCGAGAACTCCTCAGTCAGCGAGCGTGTGTTGTTTAGCGAAAAGAAGCCAAATCGCACCTCGTTGATGAACTTGGGCGAGAAGATGTGCGTGTCGCCGATCGAGAGCGTGCGGTTGCGGTCGTTACGCTGCAGCGTCGTCGGTGACGCCAGGCTGTTAGGATCCGGGAACGAATCGAGGCCCGGGAAGTTGGCGTAGAATAACGTTCCGCTGAGCGTGTTGTTACGGCTAAGCTGTGCGTCGATGCGGCCCGTGAACTGGTGCTGTGTAAAGAGCGACGGCTGGACGCTGACGACCTCGACGAGCGGATTATTACGCTGCAGCGTTCGCGACGTGATATTCGGGAACATGCCGTATTGATAGCTGCCAGTTCCCGTTTGGTCAACGATGTTGAGATTGCGGAAATTGGAAACGCTCGGGATATAGAATCCGCCCGTGACGGGGTTCTTGAGATTCAGGATGCGAAACGCAACATCGCTGATATCGCCCGGCGTAAGGCAGTTTGCCCCGGCGCATCCATTGAACTGGTTAAATGCCGCGGCGATCGCTGCTTTTGACCGATCGGTACCGAGCGCGGTCATCGCGAGCGGCAGCACCGTGCGGGTGCGGGCGGTCGGGACAAGGCCGGTGTTCGCATCCGTGTATTGATATCCGCCAAAGAAGAACACCTTGTCCTTCTTGATCGGGCCGCCGAGCGTGAAGCCCATCTCGGTACGGTCGGCACGCGGCTTTTCGTTGCCGCTCTCTTTGAGGAAAAACTCGTTTGAGTTGAACGCCTTATTCTGCAGGTAATAGTAAGCCGAACCAGCGAACTCGTTGCCGCCCTGCTTGGTCACAAGCTGAAAGTTGCCGCCGCCGCTGCGACCCGTGGAGGCATCGTAGAGCGAGGTCTGGAGCTTCACTTCCTGCAATGTTTCAGGTGCCGGCGAGATGTTGTCCGTCAGGCTGCCCTCGTTGCTCGTGATGTTGGTCGCATCGACGCCGTTAAAGAAGAGGCTCGTCGATGTCGTCCGCGTGCCGTTGACCGACGGCGAGACGTTGCCGGTGCCGTTGACTCCCACCGGTGAAAGCTCAGACGATACGCCCGACTCGGAACCGAGCAGTCCGGTAAAGCTTCGGGTTGACGTAGGTGTCTTTATCAACTGGTCGCCTGTGATCTGCCGTGAGATCGCGGCCGACTCAGCCTGTACAAGCGGCTGTTCGGCAAGGACGTCAACATACACGTCCGAGACGCCAACCTCAAGGGTGACATCGACCGAACGCGTTACTGACGCCTCGACCTCGATGCCAGAGTTGGACGCTTTCTTAAAGCCGTCCTTTGAATAGCTCACGGTGTAGCTGCCCACCGGCAGAACAGTAACCGTCCATCGCCCGTCGTCGTTTGTTACGACATCGCGGGTGAGGTTGGTATTGATGTTCTTAACGGACACGCTCGCGCCCTGCACGACGGCACCGTTAGGGTCCTTGACCGTTCCCGTCAGCCCACCCGTCGTCTGGGCCTGGGCACTCTGTGTGAATACCAGAAATAAAAGGGTTAATACGACTGTTGTCGCCGATTTGAAACTCATAAATGCTCCTGTTGTCATTTCGGATCGATAGACGGCGGTTGACTCCGACATCCGGCCGGTCAAACGCACGTTAAGTCTTGGATCTTTAAATTGAAACTGCTGCAAGAAGCAGACTAATTCACGCGGGGTTAACGGAAAGTGAAAGGGATGTTAAATGAGTGTTAATTCTGGCAAGAAATTTTCTGCCGCAGATCAACGCGGATGGGACGGATCAGAAATTTGATCGGTTTTCCTATCCGCGTTATCTGCGTTGATCCGCGGCAAATTCTTTTCTTAACTGCATCCAGATCTCATAGTATTTCCACTCCGCCGGCGGGTTTGCTTCGCCGTGGTGGTCGGGTTTTAGGATGAGGTCGCCGGTGGCTAGGAGGATGCGTTTTACTTCGGGGTTTTGTTCGGCTTTGGCACGCATGGCGGCGAGGATGAGTTTGTAGTGTTCGCCGGGTGTGGCGGAGCGGTATGGGAAACGCTCGCCGTCGAATGTGCACCAATCGATGCCGAGCGTTTTCATGTTCTCCTCGGCAAGCGACCCGGCGGATTTTGCTTCGAAGGCGGTCATCTGGGCGACCTGTTCACGGGTGTATTTCCAGGTCACACGTTTGTCTTTCGCCCGCTCGTCGTCCGGCCCTTCGGGATAAAGCATCATCTGCCAAAAGCCCTCGACGCTGGCGTACCGCTTGCCATAAAGCTCAAACGGCGTCGCCGCAAAGTTCGACAAAATGCCAAGCTCATTCCGCTTCGACAAAATAACCTCCCCCGCCTTCGCCTCCTGCGGCAATATCTCCCAGTCGGGTTTTTTGGGATCGTTGATCGGCGCGAACCAGACGGCGGGATAAGCGCGTCGCGGAACGTCCTTATTCTGCGCGTTGATTGCAAGAGCGACAAAGAGTAAAACTCCAGCAGCGAGAAACTTACTCATCATACAAATCACTTTTTCCAATGTTGCACTTTACGCACGTTGTCCTTAAATTTTCGATAACGGTTTCGCCCCCTTTAGACCAAGGCTTGATGTGGTCTGCGTGAAGTTCGACGTTTGGGTCTTTGGCTGGACTCGCTCCACACATTTGGCAAATACAACTGTCCCGAATTAGAACCTGAGCACGTAGACGCCAATTGATTTTCCGTGAAGTTCGCCGATGTTCGGATACAGCTAGCGGCTTTGTCGGCAACGATTCGGAAATTTTCCCGGAGTTAATAAATGATTCGAAAGCGATCAAGGCGTTGTTCCACGAGCCGAACCTGTTTTCATAAGTCCCCGGAGAAAACTCAGATAAACCGTTCGCCTTATCGAGTTCTCGCCCATAGGGTTGCCGACCGATACTCGTCCAGACGTTAGCAAGATTTTCAAATAATTCCACATCAGGGATATGTTGGCGATTAGGCGCTTCCAATCCAGCCTTACTGAGAGCGACGTTCCACTGTTTAAATCTTCTAAGAAACGTATTAACGCCGAAATGTCCTTGGGTTTGGTATTCGCGCGGTTATAGTTTGCTTTGAAAGTTCAGTCGCAACGCGTCTCAAATCCGCCAATAATTCATCCTCGGGAATATTTCGCTTTCGAAGAGTGACTTTAAATTCATTCATGTCTTTTGGGTCTATCGTCATTGGCCATCTTCATTGCTTTTCAGTTCAGCAAGCATCTCTCCCAGTTTTTCCCGTTTATCGAGCGGGAGTTCGCGGAGGGTGGTTTGGATGTCGTTTTTCTGTTTGATGAGGGTGCGGAGGGCGTGGGTGTCGTGGACGACGGTTTTGCCATCCTCGGCCGTTAGATCTTACGGATAATCAGCCAGCCGTAAACCGTCAACAAACCTGAAATCACGTCTATTTATTGTTGCCAGATCAAAGTCAAATTCCAACGCGGTTGCGGCGATCATCGCATCCGGAAGCTCTATTCGGTGACTCAGACAATACCTTGCTATTAGGTAAGAGGTTTTTCGTGATATGGCTTCGTTGATGTGGATGATCTCAAATGTGTTGATCAGTTTCTGTGTTTGCTTGAGCTGTATTTTGTCGCGGCTGCCGAAGACGAGCTCGATCTCGGTCACGACGCTAATACCGAGTTCGTCTCTGTTGGACGCCGCCTCAAGCCATTCGGCGGCCGCTATATCTCCTCTCGAATACTGGATCAAGATATCAGAATCAACAAGAATCATCGTCACGCTTGAGTCGGTTCCAGGCGGCATTTCCGCACCCATACTGCCGCCTTCCTTCATGTCCTCTCGGTCCTTCCACATTCCGAAGAATGGTTCATCTTTAAAAGAGCGCGGATTCTGCTTAGGTTCTGGCTGTTCGGCGTGCTGTTTCCGAAGCTTTGCGATGAAACGCTCCAGCTTTAATCTCTCCTCAGCCGAAAGCGTCCCGTAGGTTTTCAGCAGCTCCTCTTTAGTCATCACGGTCACAGAATACAATTATTTTGTATAAACTTGCACATATTTCGATTCGCGAATGATAACGCAGACTAGATTATCGTCGTCACGATCTCGCGGATGCTGCGTTGGAGTTCGCGGTCGTCGGTTATGGGGGAGCAGATGGCGACTTCGGCGGCGGCGATGGGGGAGATGCCTTGGGCGATCATTTGGGCGGCGTAGATCAGGAGTCGGGTCGAGACGCCTTCTTCGAGGCCGTGGCCGCGGAGGTTGCGGACCTTTTGGCCGATCTTTACGAGGTCAGCGGCGGTCGATTCGTCGATGCCGCCTTCTTTTGCGACGATCTGCGGTTTCGGCTTCGGCGTTTGGATAATCGAATTCCATCGCGACGAAGCGTTGGCGTGTCGATTGTTTGAGATCTTTTAGGATCGACTGGTAGCCCGGATTGTACGAGACGACGAGCATAAATTCGGGCGGCGCGTCGAGCACGGTGCCGCGTTTTTCGATCGGCAAACGGCGACGGTCGTCGGTCAACGGGTGAATGATGACGACCGTGTCTTTGCGGGCCTCGACTACCTCGTCGAGATAACAGATCGCACCGCGGCCGAACGGCCGGTCGTCAACGGGCCGTCGTGCCAGACGGTCTCGTCGCCTTCGAGCAAAAAGCGACCGACGAGATCGGTCGAGGAAAGGTCTTCGTGACACGCAACCGTGATAAGCGGGCGATTCAGCCGATGCGCCATGTATTCGACAAACCGCGTCTTGCCGCAGCCAGTCGGGCCCTTGAGCATCGCGGGCAATTTCGCCGCGTATGCCGCTTCAAAGAGCTCGACCTCGTCCTTGATGGGCAGGTAAAATGGCTCGTCCTTGACCTTGTATTTCTCGACCGCCAGTTCCATGGACCTATGCATACTGTCCGCCACCAAAACCATATTCGTTTGGCGGTGGCGGTGTCATATTGAACCGCTGTTCGATCAGCGGGAACACCTGCCTGTATGCGAACGCGTTCGCGATATAGATGACCGGGATCGCAACAAAGAGGCCGACGCACAGCGCGAGAATACCCAGCAGCGCGACAAAGAACTCCAGTATAAAGAGGAAAACGAGTCCGCCGACATTCCCCGTTGCTGCCCTGGCACTGAGCTTGATCGCATCCATCACGCCCAGGTCATACTCAAGGACGAGCGGTATCGCAAAAAAGAGCAGCACTCGCCAAACGATCGCAAATACCATTATCACCAAAGCGATGATCACGATGAGGACGATAAACCCGGTGGCAATGGCCGTTCCGGCATCGTTCTGAAAGAAGTCAAAGTTGCGGTCGCCGCCAGCACCAGTTAGGCCGATCCGGCCGACATCGGCGGTGATGCGCAGTATCTGGCCGATGATCTCTGGGATCGACTGGATGATGCCGATCACCATGAGCGGGACGAACTTCTCAAATCCCTTGAACATCATCCCGAACTCTATCGGTTCACCGCGCATGTCGCGAAGTACCACATAATAGACACCCGCAAGGATCGGGCCCACCAGAAACAGGCTTATGCACGGAATACAGCCCGCCAGGATCATCGACACGATGGCGACCCCTAGATAGAGGCCAAAATTCTGCTTAATGAGGTTCCAGGCGTTGCTAATGCAGCCGCCGGCATCGATCCCGCCCCGCATAAATTCGACATTCATCATATTGATTCGATAGGATTCCCGGATTTTGGTTGATATTAACTTATTTGCAGACAACAAAGAACCGCCCAAAGCGATTCTGTTCGCTTCGGGCGGGATGATCGTTTCGAGGGCCCTTAACGGGTCGGCTTGCGAGGCATCTTGTCGTCCATCATGGCGGTTTGATAAACAAATGCGGCAAGGATCGCCGACATTTGCTTCATATCGTCCGCCAGAATGCGGTCGAAAACGTCCATGTTTGAGTGGTGTGTTCGTGTATCGTACTCTACCTCATCTTGAATGAACTGAAAGCCCGGCAACCCGATCGCATCGAACGCTAAATGGTCTGTGCCGCCTGTATTTGCCATCGTCAGCGTATTCGCACCCATTTCCTTGAACGGATCAAGCCAGGCTCGAAAGATCGGACGCACCTTATCGTTACCCTGCATATAAACGCCGCGGACCTTGCCAGTGCCGTTATCGATATTGAAATACGCCGAGAACTTCTCGTAATCGCTAAGCTTCGTGAGGGGCAGACTCGCCTGGTTCTGTCCACCGCCGCCGAATTGCGGGATCGTACCATCACCTCGATAGCCGAAATGCTGCCTGACGTAGGCTCTTGATCCAAGCAGGCCCTGCTCTTCGCCGGACCACAACGCGATGCGGATCGTACGGCGCGGCTTCAGGCCCAACGCCTGAATGATACGGACGGCCTCCATCATAACCGCGCAGCCCGCACCGTTGTCGGTCGCGCCGGTCCCGCCGTGCCACGAATCAAGGTGGCCGCCGAGCATTACGACTTCATCGGCTTTGTCCGAGCCCGGTATCTCGGCGATGGTGTTGTACGCGTTCTCATCTGCGTCCTGATATTCGACAGCAAGGTCAACGGTCATCGTAACCTTTTCGCCGGCATTGATCATGCGGGAGATGCGGTTGAAATGCTCCGGTGTCGCCGTGAGTTGAATGGGCACAACGGCGTTCTTGTTGCGCACGGGCACGTTTGCGGCCGGCCCGCCGGTCGCAGGGGGAGCGGGTTGAACAGCCTGGGCTCCCTGCACAAAAACAGTTCCGCCGTCGCCCCTGAACGCGGTATCGATGAGAATTGCCGCACCTTCTTCGTGTAGAAACCTCAGGCGCCGTCCCGCGAACTGAAATTGCTGAAACTGATTGCCGACGGGTGCGTTTGGTGCGACACCAGCCGGACGCGGAGCGTTCGGGTCGGGCGGCATTGGCGAGCTCGAGTAGATCGCGCTCCGTTTGACGAGTGCCCTGGGCTTCGAATTCCGCTTTCAGCTCGCGCATGGCGCCGACGAGGACGATCTTGCCTTTCAGCTTGCCCTTGTACTGTTCCATTTCCGCGTCGTTCTGCGCGTTAAATGTGACAACCTCACCGGTATAGGCCGTACCGGGCTTAACGGGAGCCGGCAGTGTCTTTGATTTCTTCGCCTTAGGGTCAACGACGGGTGCCGGGATCAGTGTTTCGGTACCGGGCGACCATGCCTTTGGGTATGCTATCAGCGGAAATGCCGTCGGACCGTCAACCACGGCGTGAAAACGCTTCAGCGTCCAGCCGCGGCCAAACGGGCCCCAAGACTCGAGGTGAGAGTTCTGCATTCCCCACTTTGCCATCGTATCGCGTGTCCAGTCGTTAGCGCGTTTCATTCCAGGCGAACCTGTCAGACGCGGTCCGATCACGTCGGTGAGATAGCTGAGTGTTTGCATTACCTGCGAGCGATTCAAGCCTTCGTCCTTGATGCGGTCGATCACGTCTTTAGGAGCGGCGTATGACCCGCCCTGAGCTATCGACAGGCTCGGCAAAAGAGTAGCAAGCACCAAAAAAGAACCTAAAAGCCGGCGTGTTGACATATTAATTCTCCTGAATACTAAAAAATCATATCGCTGTGATCTGCAAATCATGAGACTTGCTTCCTAACCCAATTAAGAAAGGCTGCCTGAGAACATTATCCCAGACAGCCGTTACATTATCTATCGTGCGCGGACAAATGCCCGCAGTCAATCGGCAATCCGTTCAGCCATTAATGGATGACGATTCCAGCAGAGATCCGGAAATTCTTCTGAGTATGACTGGAAAGGTCGAGATCATCGTCTGCCTTAAAGAATACCGGAACAAAATCAAACTGGAAGACCCGAACAGAAACCCGTTTGCCGGCTCTGACATCGAGGCCCCCGCCAAGGGCCATTGCAAAGCTGTTCTTGCTCAGGCTCTCGCTGTACGACATTCCCTCAACAGCATCTAACCCTGAGAAGGTGGCCTTCTGGTTAGCAATACCGGCCAGAACATGGGCAAATGGCCTGACCCTGCCGCCTTCCTTATTATTGTCCTTGAATTGCAGCCCACCGAGAAACAGGTTGGTCTTGAACTTTAATCGATATTCCGAGTACCCGCCTTCAGGATAAAAATCACTGTACGTCTGTGTCTTGCTGTGTGTAGAAAAGTCGAATTTAGCTCCAACATAGCGGCGGAAATTTCCGGTAAGCGAGGCACCAAATCCGTGCGAACCAAAACGGTCATTAATACTCCCCGAGCTTCCCGAACCCGTACCCTTACCATCTGAAAGGTCTGAGTCGAAACCCGTATCCGTATTAAGATACGAATAGCCCCCAAAAAATTCGACCTTTTGTCGTTCATCCTGTCCCATAACGGACACAGTAAACGCACAAAGGAACGAGAAAACCAAAGTAAACAAAAATAAGCGTTTCACAATATTGTCCTCCTTCTCATGCAAATCAACGAAGTGCCCGAACCCTTGTCGAGGAATCGCAGCAAAGTCTAACTATCAATGAAACTATCTTCCCTAGCGTGTAGCCTACAACTGTATCTTTGAAATCTATACCCGTCTACTTCTGCTGTCAAGCTCTTTTCGCAAGGTTGACTATATCGTCGACCACGTCAGCGTGAAGGCGGGCGGGACATTTTTGAACACAAGCGGGCTTCGGTGCGATTTGCCGTATCTACCCTTCAGATACTCGCGGAGCTTGATGGCCGGCGGCAGGAAATAGCCGTGAGCGTATTGAAACAACCGAAGCTCGCAGCCCTCGTCCATAAACCGAGCGATCTCGGTGAGTACGCTCTCGCTAACCTCTTTTGGCAGCGAGACGAACGGTAGGCAGCAGATCAGGTAGCGGACCTTGCCGAGGCCGAGTTCCTGATGGATCGAATACGCCTCCATGGCATTTCCCTGAATGATGTTCATATCAGGAAAGTTTTTGTTAAGCGTTTTGACCAGGTCGCCGTCAAGCTCGATGCCGAGGTACGACTCGCGGTTTGGCATAGCGCCGCGGAGGAACCGTGTTATCGCACCCGTCCCGACACCTAATTCGAGCACGATGTTCTGACCATCGGGCTCGATGCCCCGGAGCATCTCGGCCGCCAGCTCTGGCGAACTCGGCGCGATGGCGCCGACCTTAAGTGGGTTTTTTAGAAAGGCCTGTAGGAATTGAAGGTTCTCGTTCATGCGAAACTCGTCACGCCGGAACTACATCTTCCGTCTGGCTCGGACGCTGTGGCCGAATTATAGACTGCCATTTTATAATCACAGTACTCGTTTTGGCAATACCGGACGGTCTCGTCTTTCTTTGTGGTTAATTCGAGTACGAAACAAAGTTGCTAGATCGGCCTTACTTTTTAACAAGTTTCTTAGCCCGCGCCTTTTTAGCTGAAGGCCTGGTCTTCTTTGCAAACGCTCCCGGGATCTCGGCTTCGATAAGTTTTTTTACCTCTTCAAGCGTAAGAGCTGCTGCCTCTTCGGCAGTGGAACGTGTGCCATTGGCTTTCTTGGGAAGTGAAATTATCTTTTTGCCAAATTTGATGACCGGGCCCCAACGGGCATTCTCCAGCGATATTTTCTCATCCTCCCAGCGTTGTATGTAACGGTTAGCTTCTTTGCTGACCTTTGCTTCGATAAGTTCGTTCATCTCGGCTTGGGTCACGTTCGCGAGATCATACCGACGCGGCACATTGATGAACAAACCGTCCCATTTTATAAAAGGCCCGAAGCGTCCCGTTCCTTTCGTGATCGGCTTTCCGTCATACTCACCGACAGGAGCGTCCGCGATCTGCTTAGCTTTTATGAACTCGATCGCTTTTTCCGTGTCCACCGTCGCAAGGTCGGTGCCGCGGGGAATTGAGATAAACTCATCGCCCCATTTTACATAAGGGCCGAAGCGGCCAATGCTTACAGACAATTCTTTCCCGTCATAGCTGCCCATCGCGTCCTGCAATTTAAATAGGGCCAGCGCGTCTTCAAAAGTAATGGTCTCGATGCTCTGTCCCGGCGGGACCTTTGCAAATCTCGGTTTCTCCTCTTCCGCGGCGCTGCCGATCTGTATGATCGGGCCGTAGCGAGCCATGCGGGCGACAACCGGTTTACCGCTTTCGGGGTCGTTGCCAAGTATCCTTTCGCCCTTCACTCGCTCGGCATTTTCGATGGTATTATCGACATCCTTTTTGAAAGGGCCGTAAAACTCCTCGAGCATGTCGTTCCACTGAAGTTTTCCGTCGGCTACATCGTCGAACTCTTTCTCGATCTTGGCAGTGAAGCCGTAGTCCATGATGGCGTCAAAATGCTGTTTCAGAAAATCCGTCACCACGAGCCCTAAGTCCGTCGGGAACAACTTCGCTTTTTCTGCACCGGTATTCTCAGATGCTTCCCTTTTACTAATGGCATCATCCTTAAGAACCAATATCCTGTAGGCCCTTGGCGTGCCTTCTTTATCTCTTTTTTCTACGTATTCTCTTTTCTGGATCGTAGAAATTGTCGGTGCGTAGGTTGACGGGCGGCCGATACCGAGCTCTTCCAATTTTTTGACCAATGAAGCTTCGGTGTATCTCGGCTGAGGACGGCTGAACCGTTCCGTCGCTCTCAGTTCAGACAGCGGCATCGACTGCCCCACGGTCATCGGCGGCAGCAGGCCTTCTGATGATTCTTCCGCTTCATCTTCGTCTTTATCTTCTTGATAAACTTTCAGAAATCCGTCGAACTTCAACACTTCTCCCGACGCTGTCAACTCTTCCTTGTTCGTGGAAATCTCGATTTTGACCGTAGTTTTTTCCAGCTCAGCATCGGCCATCTGCGAGGCCATGGTTCGCTTCCAGATCAGTTCGTACAATCGCTGCCATTCCGGATCATTCACGGAATCGATGTCGTTACTTGTGTAGGTCGGGCGAATAGCCTCGTGAGCTTCCTGTGCGGATTCGTTCTTATTCTTGAATTTGCGAAACTGCTGATATCTATCACCGTAAGAGGCTGCTCACCGTCTGCGTGATGTCGGCCAGAGCCGTATCGCTCAGGCTTACGCTGTCGGTACGCATATATGTAATATGCCCGTTCTCATACAGCTTCTGTGCGATCTGCATCGTTCTGGCGACGCCGTAGCCAAGTTTTCTTGATGCTTCCTGCTGCAGCGTTGAGGTGGTAAATGGCGGGGCAGGAGTGCGTTTGCCGGGCTTTACCCGTATATCGGTCACCTCGTAATCAGCACCGACACAACCTTTCAAAAACGTTTCGGCATCTTCCGCACTGTTCTGTTTCTTACCTTCGGCTTTGAAAGTTACCTGCTTTCCGGTTATGTCATCGGCAAAGAATAAGCCTTCGATCTTGAAATGACTTTCGTGCTGAAAAGCATTGATCTCGCGTTCGCGATCGGCGATAAGGCGTACCGCGACGCTCTGCACACGGCCGGCGCTCAGATTCTTATTGCTCGTACTGATCTTGCGCCAAAGCACAGGGCTCAATTCAAACCCGACGATGCGATCCAGCACGCGTCGAGCCTGCTGCGCCATTACGAGATTCATATTCACCGTGCGTGGATTATTTACAGCAGCTTCTATAGCAGGTTTAGTGATCTCATGAAAAGCTATCCGTTTGGTCGTTACTGGGTCAAGGCCAAGCACTTCGCACAGATGCCAGCTTATGGCTTCTCCTTCACGGTCTTCGTCAGTTGCGAGCCAAACTTCGTCCGACTTTTTCGCCAGAGACTTAAGTTCATTAACAACCTTCTTTTTTTCTTCAGAGACTATGTATCGAGGTTCGAAATCATTTTCGATGTCGATGCCCATTCCGGCCTTCTCCAGATCGCGGATATGGCCAAAGCAGCTATTCACCTGAAAATCGTTTCCGAGGATCTTCTCAATGGTCTTTGCTTTCGCAGGGCTCTCAACTATTAGCAGGTTCTTTGACATAATGCGGAAAAAAATACGTCAACACTTCTTATAGTGCTGACGCTTATGACAAGTAACACCTCGCTCGCGACGTTGTCAATTCGCATACAGAAAGAGGCCGTTGAGGAGCTACGTTCGGCGAGCGTAATGTTTTCCGGGCAGGACGCGTATGAGATCGCGTATATCGAGGCTCACCAAGGCGGCATTAAGATCGCCAAACGACAGCGAACTTGATTCGAGAAGAATGTCGATGTGCGTTGGCTCGTCAGGGTTTAACAGGTCCCAGACCTTGCGTTCATTCGGGTTGAGGTCGGCTGGAACGAGCGGTAGCTGCGGGCGTTCTGAAACGTCCTTGTCGCTGTCGATCGGCGGCGGCAGGATCGACGCGGAGATCTCGGCGGGCAGCTCTGCGACCACGTCCTGCCATTGCTGAACGAGTTTTGCCGCCGCTCTTGATAAGGTAGTTCGTCCCGAACGAGTTACCCGACGTTATATTGCCCGGCACGGCCATCACGTCACGGCCTTGCTCGGTGGCCAGCCGCGCGGTGATCAGTGAGCCGCTCCGTTCCGAGGCTTCGACGATCAGCACGCCATAGCTAAGGCCGCTAATTATGCGGTTGCGAAACGGGAAGTGCTCGGCAAGCGGCGGCGTGCCCAGCGGGAACTGAGTCACGATGCACCCGCCGGCCTCGAGTATCTCGTGAACGAGACGTGTATTCTCTCGCGGATAGACGCGGTCTATGCCGGTTCCCATAACACCGACCGTTCGTCCCTGACCGCGAAGCGCTCCTTTGTGCGCCGATGCGTCAATCCCACGGGCCAATCCAGACACGATCGTGATACCGCGCGATGCGAGATCGCGGCTCAGCATCTCGGCGGCATTCTCGCCATACGTCGAGCACATCCGCGAACCGATCACACCGATGCAGGGCTGATCCATACACGCCTGCCAATCGCCCTTTACATAAAGCACCGGCGGTGGATCGGCGATCTCTCGCAGCAATGCTGGATAGCTGCCGTCATCGAGGATAAGAATGTCGCCGCCCAACTTTTTGACGCGATCCAACTCGTCGGCAGCTCGCTCGTGAAACTCGCGCTTAATGATGCTGTCGGTTGTTTCGGGCTTGAGCCGAAGCGATTCAAGCTCTGTGCGACGCGCGTGGAAGACGCGGTCCGCAGAGCCGAATCGCTCTAATAGCTTAGTTGCCGCCCGCGGCCCGACACCGGGCGTCATATTGAGAGCTATCCAATCGATCACTGTTCACTATTCACTGTTAACTGTTCCCTGATCTTGGCGGAGGCGTGTGGGAGTCGAACCCACCTGAGTACGCTCTCGCGCCCTCACAACGGTTTTGAAGACCGCGCCCATCACCGGACAAGCCGCGCCTCCGTCTTCTAAGTTAATAGGACTCATATGTCCTATGTGTCCTAGGTCTATATCGAAGCGAGCAACAGCGTCACGAGTGTCGCCCGGCTCGTGATATCACTCACCAAAACATGCTCATCCAGCCTGTGCGCGCCATCACCCGCGAAACCTAGGCCGTCGAGGACGGGTACGCCGAGGGCGGCGACAAAATTGCCGTCTGATGCACCGCCGACCTGAGTTTCGCCGAGATCGTACCCAAAACTAGCGGCTGTTTCGCGCGCCCGTTCATACAACGCTACCACCGCTTCAGTCCGTTCGAGCGGCGGACGATTGATGGCACCGAGCAGTTCGAGTGTTACGCGATCGTCGCTGCTCGTGAGGAGGCGCAACGCGGCCTCGACACGTACGGCCTCAACAGCGTTTGAAAAACGCACGTCGATCCCACACTCGGCAAGATCGGGTATTACATTGCTGGTCGTGCCCCCGTTAAAGGTCGTCACGTTAACGGTCGTGCCGACAGCGGTATCAGCGATCGCATGGATTTTATCGATCTGCCTCGCAAGTTCGGCAACCGCGTTGGCTCCTTTTTCGGGGTCGAGGCCGGCATGGGCCGGAATGCCGTGCGCGACCAAACGGAAGTTTCCCGTGCCCTTACGGCCTGTCTTGACGCGGCCCGCAGCGGATGGTTCAAGGACGAGGCAGCATTCTGCATTCGCGGCTTCACGCTCGACAATCGCGCGGCCCGAGTGGCTGCCGACCTCTTCGTCGCACGAGAGCACGATCGTCATTGGCCGAGAGGGACGCGTGCCGGTCTCAGCAAAATATCGAAAGGCCTCGATCATCAGGATGACGTTGGCTTTCATGTCAAAGGTGCCGCAGCCGTACAGTTTGTCGCCCTCGATCCGCGTCGGGTTCTTCTCTTTTGTGCCGACCGCGTGGACCGTGTCAGTGTGTCCGAGAAGCAGTACTGGCCGGGCGTCGGCTGCGAATCCACGAATGATCATGTGCTCGCCCACACCCTCAGCGGCAACACGTTCGAAAGTGAGATCCAGCGGCAGCTCGCGAAATCTCGCCTCGACCCAATCACATACGGCGGAACTGCCGCCAGCATCATTAGACGGCGACTCGATCTCCACGATCTCGCGGATCGCATCGATCATCGCTTCTCGGCGAGAGACAAAGTAGTCAAGTGTTTCGTTCGAATCCATTACTTAAGACTATTTTGCCGCGAATACCTGGTTAAAAAGATCGCCAATTCGGTAGCCTGCCAGAGCAAGCCGTTCCTCGGCTATCTTGAGGGCTTTTTTCTGGTATTTGGCCGACGGTTTTTCGAATCTCACAAGGTCGGTCGAGAAAATCTCGGTCTGCGCCAGAGCCAGGCTCTCCTGGACCCAGACATCATATTTCCCCGCCAGTATACGTCCGCTTAGCTTTTCGTATGGATACTTTTTCATTAATTTTCGAACGATCGGTGAGAGGTACTCATCGTCGCACGCGTTCGCGGCATTGCTGGAACTGCGAACAATTATCCCGTCCCAAAATGAGTGCAGATTCTGTTGTCGATCGCGCGGTGTTCCCTGAGGGGTCAGCAAGAACAGATTCCCGCCCTGATCGCCCTTCGGCTCGCTGGCCGTGACACGGGCAGACGTATGCAGCGGTTGGTGGACGTCGCCGATAAGATGTTCGAGCCATGCTATCGCGACCGCCTTTTGAGCGTCAGCGGCATTGCCGCGGATCATCGCGTCGAACTCGATCAGCTTGACCAACGCCTGGCCGCCGTCCTCTGGTGACGGCAGCGACGTGATCCGCCCGTCCTTGACCGTCCAGAACGAGTCTGAGTAATGCCAGTTCGATCTGTTGTGTTTGCGGTATCGGGCCTCTACGTTGCGGTCGCGGACTACATCGCCCCACGTCGTCAAAAACGCGAAATACTCGCGCTCGCGGGTTGCCCGGTCCTGCGAACCGTAGGAGATAAAGTACGCCGGAATATCCGAATCTTCGGGGCCGGCCAGCAGTATCTTTATCACTCGTTGACGGACCTCGGGCGTCATTCGCTGCCAGGCAATGTATCCGGTTATCTTGTGTCCGACCTCGTCCCAACCGAAGGTCGGTAGTCCAAAGATCAACACGCCAGCACAGGCGACAATCGTGCGAAAGACCGCTTTTTTCATTCTTTCTCCTCTCTTGAATCTACCTGGATGATTCTAGCGAAATAAAGTGATGAGAAAAAGCGGGATCCGGCCCGGCGAAAAAAGAACGAACTTTTTGACACCGCGCTTCATCAAAACGCTTGCAAGACTTTCCCCGTTTCTCGTTCAGGAATTGGCAAGGTGGAACACGAGATGATCACGAGGATGCAAAAAAATTTGGAACTTTCCTTGACAAGCGGGCGTGTAATTGATAGAAATGACGATTCGTTCGCAAAACCGATAGGCATCATGGCCTCAGTTTTCGGTTGCTGGCATAAGGATATGAGCCGGCCGTTCACGACGAAACAGGGTTCTTACCGCGTGTGTACCGATTGTGGAGCACGCAGGAGGTTTGACACTAAAAGTTTTAAGACATTGGGGCGCTTCTACTATGCCCCATTCGGCGACGCCCGGCCGTAAAGATCACAGGGCGATTCATAAAAACCCTCAATTATACCTACCTAAATAGACCTACCGGGTGCGGCGACTGACAAAGTAGCCGCACCCTTTCTCTTTTTTAGTAAATAAGATATTTATCAAATACCCAGCCCGAATAGCCGTTATAGCTTGCCCGGCACCAGCGACCGCCGCCTGATGGCGCGAGACATCCACCGATCGTAACCGACGCCCCGTGAGGGATCTTAAGGACCCTGTCGCCGACTGAACTGCTCGGGTAGGTGCGGAGGGCCAAAAAACGGTCGCCGGGTGAATTTACGCGAGCCGATCGCGTTGAGGTCTGATTGGGGAGCGTGAGCGGAATATCGGCCGGTTTGTTGGTGTTCCTCTGTTCGTTCATTTTCTTTTCAAGATCGGCGATCTGTTTACGCAGCTCCTCGTTCTCATTGATAGACGGAGCGGGGCTTGGCGACGGGGACGTCTTGTTAGTATTAACGTTCGTCACGGCCACATTGTCACCGCGGCTGGAGTTGTAATAAAGAGCTCCTGCGATGCCAAGACCGACGATCGCGAGGATGATCAAGATCAGGATCCCAACCACGACCTTCAACGCAGTGGATGAACCGCCGGCTGCCTGTTGCGACACGGTGGGCTGCGGGACCATCGGCTGGGTCTGGGGTATATCGACCCGCAGAGGGTTCGTCCCCGAGCGAACTACCGTCGCCTCCTCCGCGATCGAGAGTTCCGTAAGCGTCGCACCGTCCGAGAGGCAGTAACTAAGCGACGCATCTGTATATGTCGTTCCGCAGGACGGGCACTGTTTCATACCGGCTATTTATAATTCACTTTGCCGCCATTGGCAAACTATTCGATCAGTTCGGTATTATGAGAGCCATTCACACCACACCTAGGAGGTCGTAATGTCTGAGAACGAAACCACGCCCGCTGTGTCAAAAAGAGCCCTCTGGGGAGGACGCATACTGAGCATCGTTCCGTGTCTGCTGCTGCTTATGAGCGGGGCGATGAAGTTCATTCGTCCGCCCGGCTTCGACGAGGGCCTCGCCCACATGGGCTGGGCCGCTGACAAGATGACGTATCTTGGCATCGTCGAGATAGCATGCGTCGTCATCTACTTGATACCGCGAACTGCCGTAATAGGGGCGATCCTGCTGACTGCCTATATGGGCGGAGCGATCGCGACCCACGTTCGTGTTGGCGATCCGTTCATTGTGCAGGTCCTGGTCGGCATGGCGTTCTGGGGCGGCCTATGGCTCCGCGATCCTCGCCTTAAGCAACTCATCCCGATCACCAAATAAAGGAGTTACATATGTCGAAATACGCTGACGTTTACCTGTGCCCGATACCTGAGGAAAACATACCCGCTTACAAGAAAATGGCCACCGCAGTCGGGAAGCTCTTTCTAAAACACGGCGCACTCCGCTATCGCGAGTACGTCGCATCGGACCTTGAGGTACAGGATGTTGTACCTTTCCCCAAACGGGTCAAGCTCAAGGAGGGCGAGACGCTCATCTACGCCGCCGTCGAGTTTAAGTCTGAGGCCCACCGCAATAAGGTGATGAAAGCTGTAATGGCCGACGCTACGCTTATGGCAATGTGCGATCCGGGCGATAAACAACTATTCGACTACAAGCGAATGGTCTACGGCGGCTTTAAGGTGCTGGTCGACCTGTGATCCTGACGCTAAATGATCGAAGAATCTGAAGTTGAGATCGCCACGGCGGCAGAAGAACCGCCTAAGAAGTCGCGCTTCGATCGTTCAATCGTCGAGGGCCCGCTTGCTCCTGCCGTCTGGAAGATCGCGTGGCCGACGATGCTCACGAACGTCATCGCCGGTCTGCAGGGCATGATCGACCACGTCCTGGTCGGCAATCTCGTCGGCTATAAGGCCAACGCCGCGATGGGCATCAGTTTTCAGATATTTCTCACGGTCGTCGTTTTTATCTCGTCGATCTTTATCGGAATGTCGGTCCACGTCGCCCGTTATGCGGGTGCCCAAAACAAGGAGATGGTGGACCACACGGTCTATCAGGCATTCCTGACAGCCGTGTTTATCGCCGTTGGAATAATGGCACCCGTCGGATATTTTGCCGCGCCGTATCTGCTCGACTTTGTCAGTTCCGACGCCGGCGTCAAGGCTGAGGCATTGCCGTTCCTGCGTGTCACGTTCGTTTTCAGCATTGGCCTGATGATCTATTTCATGACGAGCGGAGCTCTCCGCTCGGCCGGCGACGCCAAGACGCCAATGGTGCTCGGCATTGTAATGACCGTTCTCAATCTGGTGCTTAACATCATATTTATCCGCGGCTTTGGGCCCATACCGGCATTCGGAACCGTCGGTTCTGCTATGGGATCGAGCATTGCGGCAGGTGTCGTCGGTATATACGCGATCTATAAGCTCGCAGGCGGCGGTTGGGTCGTCCATTTCCCGAGAGGAACTGGTTGGGGGCCAGACTGGTCGATCATCAGGTCGCTTTTTGCTTTCGGACTGCCGGCGGGCTTTCAGGGCATCGCAATGAATATCGGCGGCCTGCTGATGTTCTATTTCATCGGAACGCTCGCCAACAGCGCGGCCGCACAGGCGGCGTACGCACTGTCATACGGACAGCTCTTCCTGCTTGTGACCTGGTCGGCGAACGGGTTGATGGGAGCCTCGGCCGCCGTCGCCGGACAGAATCTTGGAGCTAAACAACCCGACCGTGCATATGCGGCCGTAAACACCGCCGCGCGATTCGGCCTGATCGGTTCGGCGTTCTTTGGTCTGTTTTACTTTTTCTTTCCGCAATACCTACTGGCAATATTCGGAATGACCGATCCCGACGCAGTCGCTATCGGGGAGCAATTGCTCCGCGTGTTGGCCTTCTCGGGCATGTTCATTGCTGTTGCTCTGACCTATACGGGAGGCCTGCAAGGCACCGGCGACACCAAGAGCCCTCTATATATCTCCATCATCTCGCAAGTGATCGTACCGCTCGGCATCTGCTTCATTATCCGAACCGTAAGCACGCTGGAACCGATCCACATCTGGCTGGCCATCCTCGTTGGTCATATCACGCGTTGCACACTTAGTATTGCGAGATTCCAGCAAGGAAGGTGGCGAAACATCGCGGTCGATGGTCATTCCATCGCCTAATGAAAAGAAAAAGCCCGGCACAACATGGCCGGGCTTCCTTCGCTCATCTGTTTCACGGCTGTTCATATCCGTAGAGGCATTACGATGTACTTGTAGTCGTATCGCGTCTCGCCGGCGATCGACATTTGGGTCTGAGCGTTCGGATCCTTGAATTCGAAGGCGATCTTGACCGGTGGGGCCGTATCCCGGACGCGGACCTTGTCGCCGTCGGTCTCTTTGACCGTGTCACCGTCGTCCGCCGCCTCGGAGGCTATCATCTCGATCGAACTCACATTCGAAAGAAAGTCCATCAGATACCTCCAATTGAAGCCGAGCTGCATATCATCGCCCGAGAACTCTGCCTGCACAACCTCGGTGCCTTCGCCCTGCTCGGCCGCCTGGGCGGTGATCTCGATCTCGCCTTCACGGATATTGAGCCGGATCGAGCCGTTGCGGTCGTCGGCGATCAGCGACATGCGATTGACGGCCCGACGCATCTCAGCGAGATCGAAGATCACCGTCTTGTCGTTGTCCTTGGGCATGACCATCTCGTAGTTGGGGAATGTTCCGGTCAGCTTACGCGTTATCAGCAGCCGCCCTTCGGTCTGGAAGAAGATGTGGTTCGGGTCCTCGCCAAACGAAACCTCGCTGTCGCCGCGCGAGAGTTTGACCAACTCAACTAGGGCCTTTTTCGGAATGAGCGTTTCTATCACGCCTTCCTTGTCATCGATCTCGCACGACACGTACGCCAGGCGATGTCCGTCGGTCGTGACCATCTTCGCGATTCCCTCGCCGATGATGAACTTTGCCCCCGACAGTGTGAACCGCGACTGTTCGGTCGTGATCGCGAATGCCGTGTTGCGAACGAAATAAGCGAATGTCGCAGCGGGCAGCTTCATCGGCGTGCTCTTGAACGGCGGCAACTCGGGAAACTGATCCTTAGCGACCCCTGCGAGCCGATAGTTGGCCCGGCCGCACTTCATCGTGACCCAGTCGTTCTCTTCCTTTTTGAAGTGAACGTCGCCCGGATCAAGAGCTCGTACAATGTCAAAGAGTTTGCGGGCCTGGACACAGATCGCACCGGGCGTGATGATGTCAGCCTCGGCGTCACATCGCATTGTGCAGTCAAGGTCGGTGCCAATGATGCGGATCTCGCCCTCACCGATCGATTCGATTAAAATATTTGAAAGCACAGGGATGGTCGTCTTTCGCTCGACGACGCCTTGAATAAATCCCAGTTCTTCACGCAGCACGTTCTGGTTTATCTTGAATTCCATAATCTCTACTCCTTCAACCGATTCGTTTCTTCTGTAAGACCTTTTTCCGACCACTATACAACATACGACTGCTTTAAATCTACTAATCTAAGAAGATCAGATGTAAAGAATTAATAGTAGTAATAGCGGCTGTGCAAATGTGGAAAACCACTGTAACTCTTTGTTTTCCTTATGCTTTTCCGTCCACAAGCGACTGTGGAAAACCTGTGGAAAATACCACTCTTGGAAAAAACATTGTTGCCGCCGTTGTTTTTCCACCGGCATCCACAGGCCGAGCGGGGCCCCCATGGTGGAAAAGTGGAAAAACAATCTTCAAATACCTATAAACAAACCACTTACAACCACACTACCGATCACCACTTTGTGGAAAAAACCTAAATTATCAAAACGTCAAAAAGCCCGTAATTAGCTGCAAAGGTTATCGATAAGGTCGTCAACCACCTTGTGGAAATTTCGGTTCTCCCTAACAAGCGAATCGATCTTTCCGACGGAGTGCATCACGGTCGTATGATGCTTGCCGCCAAACTCGCGGCCGATCTCCGGAAAGCTGTGTTGAGTCAATCGTTTACACAGGTACATCGCAACCTGCCGGGGCAGAGCGATGGCTCTCGAATTGTTCTTTGATTTCATTTCCTCGACCGTCAGGTTAAAGTGCGATGCGACGGCCTTGGCGATGATATCCATCGTAAGGCCCGCTGGCCGCTCCGCGTCTAGTATGTTTTTCATCGCTTCTTTAGCAAGCATTTTCGAGATCGGAACACCTTTTAATGAAGATATCGCGACGAGCCGAACAAGCGACCCTTCGAGTTCGCGGACGTTACTATTGACCTTACCGGCGATATATATCGCGATATCGTCATCCAGCTGAATGCCGTCCATCTCAGCCTTGCGCTTAAGGATCGCGACCTTAGTTTCGAGGTCAGGCGGCTCCAGGTCGGCAATGAGGCCCCATTCAAATCGCGAGTGCAATCTCTCCTCCAGCGTTGGTATCTCACGCGGCGGGCAATCGCTGGTCACGATTATCTGCTTCTGGCTATTGTGGAGCGTATTGAACGTGTGAAAAAACTCTTCCTGCGTTCGTTCCTTGCCGGCCATGAACTGAACATCGTCCATCAGCAGCACATCGATCGATCGATATTTATCGCGGAATCCGGGCGTCTTATTAAAGCGGATCGCGTTGATCAGCTCATTCATAAAGCGCTCAGACGTTATATATGCCACGCGCAGGTGCGGGGCACGCAGCTTGATCGAATGGCCGATAGCGTGCATGAGATGCGTCTTGCCGAGGCCAACACCGCCGTAAAGAAATAGCGGATTGTATGTGGTCCCGGGACTGTCGGCCGTCGCCTTGGCCGCGGCGTGAGCGAACTGATTACATGAGCCGACCACAAATTTTTCAAACGTGTACTTAGGGTTAAGGCCGTCCTCGACCGGTTCTATATCGATGAAGTTCCCCGCGCTCGAGGGCCTTATCGACGCCGCTCCATTCTTTGGCGAGAAGAACATCTCGACGGTCACGTCCTCAAACTCCGGAGGTGTCTGTTCCTCTTCCTCGATGAGCCATTCGATCGTGTAGTCGGCGAAACCAATGCCTGCGAGCGTCTTCTCGACAAGCTCGGCATAATAACGGCAAACCCAATCCTTGGTGACCTCGCCGGCGGCAAGTGTGATCGTGCGCGTTTGGTCGTCGACGCCGGCGAACCGGACCGGTCGAAACCATGTTCCGAAAACGTCGTCGTTAAGCTGGGTCCGAATGACGTTTAGCGCCTCATCCCAGATGGTCAAACTTTGTTGGGTCGCTCTCGATTGCAACTATTGATCGGGACAAACCAGCAACGCTGCTTTATGCGAATGCTTGGCCGCGGGTCCCCTCCTTGATGTATCGTGATCCTTGTAGTGCGACCGGCAAAAAGTGTTTCTTTCCAAGCGGTTTCGGGGAGAAAAAACAGGCCGTTCGGCAAGTTATCCACAATCTTTTGCACAGTCAGTTCCCAGAACTGTATAAAACCTAAAGCAATGCTTTAAGATGTTTGATATCAACAAGTTACAACAGTACAATTCTTGGAAACGGGTAACAGACTAACACGAAAAAATGGCGTTCGCAAACCAATATCCACAGGTTTCTTTCAGGCTGTTTAACGTAAATTTAACCTCTTTTTTCGTCTACAATTCGCGCGATTTTGCGAATGTGTTAGGCTAAGAAAACAGCGGGATTTAGGCCGCGAAATCGGGGAAAAACACCCAATAAATTTCTTTTTATTTCGTACCGAGAAGACTTTTTTAGCGAATAGCGAAGGTCGGCTCCGGGAAATTGGAGATGATGCCGGGCGGCCGTGAGGATCTGGAAGACGGCCGCCCGAGAAATGCTTCGAACTACTTTTGTGTCACGCTGCTCGCTCCCGACTTTTTCGTAACGACGCTTGTTGGCGTGCCAGTATACGAGATCCTGCTGGCGCCCGATGCATCTGTTTTAAGCTCGCCCTTGACGTTGACATCGACATGGCTCGCACCGCTGGCGTCGATGATGGCAGTGTCGGCCTTAAGCTCCTCCGCCTCGACCTGACTCGCTCCGCTCACATCTACGGTGAGTTTGGCCGTTTCGCCTTCGAGTTTGATCTTCGACGCTCCGCTAGAGTCGATCGCGATACCGGCATTCTTTAGGCCGGTTACCGAAAGCCGGGCCGCACCCGAAACCTCTAAGGCATCAATATCAGGGGCGAAGATGCGGATCTTGAGCGGGTTTTCACTCGAAAGCTTCCGTTGGGTCTTGATACGGAGAACGCCGCGGCGGACCTCGGTCTCGATCAAAGGCAGCAGATTGTCGTCGGCCTCGATCGCGACGCTGAAATCACGTTGCGCCACGATCTCGACCTCAAATGTGCTGCCGACCTCGATCGCGTGAAACCCCGTTAGCTCACGTACCTCTGACGCCATCCGTCCCGAACCTTTCTCACTGCCCACCTTGAGCGAGAAATTAAAAAAGTTGCCGCCGATCTTGCCAAACGAAGTCGCATTAGCCGCGACTAGACCGCCGATCAACGCCAGCAAAAAAATAAAGAAACCGATCTTTTTCATAAAGCCCTCCAGAGGATCATATGCCCTGTTGTATGGGCAAACGAAGCGCCTCACGGAAAAGTTCAAAAAAAGACGGGCCCCGAAAGGCCCGCCTCTTTATTAGGACGATCCTCGCGGGCTATTTCGCCTTTGGCGTCTCAGCCTGCTTGGCGTCTTTGTTGACGTTGCTGGTTTCCTTTTTCACCTCGGGCGTGCCGCTGACCTTGGGCGAACCGGTCGGCGATGCGACCGGGCTCGGGCTGGCCACGACGACTGGCGTCGGGCTCGCGGGCGGCTTGGGCGGTTCGGGTTTTGCCGGCTCGCAGGCGGCCGAAACGGCCGTCACGATCGCCAACATTGATGTTAGAACTATTGACCTTCTCATTGTTTTTCTCCTATTGAGACAAAGCACGGACCCAAAGCCGTCCGCTGGCAGACATCCGCAGCCGGACTGACGAGATGAACGTCTTTCCGCAAAGTGCGCTTTAAGCATTTGCCATTCATCGTCAACACTGCGCCGGTTAGAACGCGTGGATCACGAAAACTTGCAGAATATTTTTAGTTGCAGTATTTGCGGTCGACGTAGACCTTCGAGCCGCTGGGATTCAGGTAGTAACAGCCGCCACGTGGCCCTTTCTGATACACGCGAATACCGGCCGTTGTTGTGGCAGTAGGTTTTGTCGAAACAGTTGGTTTTGTGTCGGCGAGAGCGGAGGGCTTGGCTTCCGGCACGATCGTCGATTGCCAGGCAACGGCCTGCCATTTGCCGTTGCGTTTTACGAATGTTCCTGTGTTGAGATTATTGCCGACAGTCTTTGTTCCGTCCGCTTTGGTCGTATTGATGACGAGCCGGAATGCAACGACCGCGGCGTTGCCGTATTGCTGGATCTTTATGTCCTCAGCGGTGTAAATGGTCACGGGATCGTCGGCCTTTGGGGCAGGAGCCGAACGGACGCCTTTCATCAATTCGTCTTTGTTGATCCTGACGCCCGCTGCGCGCGTGTAGATCAGATCGTCGGCCCAGAAACGGTCGTGCACCGCCGCATCGTTCTTGCCCGCACCAGCAAGAAAGTCGTCGAGCATCTTGGTCAACTCGGCCGCATCAGGTGCTGTTTGGGCATGGAAACTGACGGCAGCCAACAGGATGAATAGCAGTAATGCGATCTTTCTCATAACACGTCTCAATAGACCTGAAATCCCTTTGACCTCAAGCAAAACTCGGCAAATTCCGCCAGCCATTCGTGGGTGACGCTGTAATTCTTCCACTGCTCGTCACTGTCGCGGTGAAGCGTCATATCATCGGGAGCGTCGGTGACCGTGAGGTCAGCGAACATTCGCTTGCCCGGGCCGACCTTTGGCAAGACCTCGTCCCTGATACGCGAGCCGATCTCGTGCGCCTGGTCGAGGTCGACCTTCACGCCCGTTGCGTTGTAACTCATCTGCCGAATGTGACCTTCGTCGACGATGTCCAGATCGCGGATGATCTCAACCGCAGCCTTCCAGCTCCAGACGTTCGCGTTCAACTCAAACCCCTCGCTGCCCTGATCGATCAATGTGAAGCTCATCTTTGCAATGCTAACCGTGGAAGTGCTTATTGGTCAACAGAATCGAAACGCAGAGAACGCCGAGAACGCAGAGAGAATAATTATTGATATCTCAGCGTCCTCTGCGTACTCTGCGTTTCAACTACGATTCGCAAACTGAATACTAAAGGGAATATAATTTCTTTTTTCGTTATGTCCACAAAACCGATCTCATACGCCGACGCCGGCGTCTCGATCGACAACGCTAACATCGCGGTCGCAAAGATCCGCGAATACGCGCGGTCGACATTCAATGAACGCACGCTCACCGAGATAGGCAGCTTTGGCGGGATGTTTGCCGGGGCATTTCCGAATATGTCGGAGCCGATATTGGTCGCGTCGGCGGACGGCGTCGGGACGAAGCTGAAACTCGCATTCGATACCGGCATTCACAACACCGTCGGTGCCGACCTCGTGAACCACTGCGTCAACGACATCCTCGTACAAGGCGCTCGGCCGCTGTTCTTTCTCGATTATTTCGCGACCGGAAAACTCGAACCGGAAGTCACGGCATCCGTCGTCGAAGGTATGGCCCGCGCGTGCCGCGAGAACGGCTGCGTCCTGCTCGGCGGCGAAACGGCCGAGATGCCCTCGATGTACGCAGACGGCGAATACGACCTCGCAGGTTTCATCGTGGGCGTCGTCGATAAACCAAAGGTCATCGACGGCAGGTCGATCAAACCCGGCGATGTCGTCCTCGGGATTCCCTCGACCGGCCTGCAAACGAACGGCTATTCGCTGGCGCGCAAACTCTTCTTCGAAGTCGGCGGCTACACGCCCGATTCGTACATCGAAGAACTCGGCACCACCATCGGCGTAGCCCTGCTCGCCACGCACTCGAGCTTTCTCCCGCAGATCGGCCCGTTATTAGATTCCGGCCTGATCAAAGGTCTCGTCCACATCACCGGCGGCGGCTTCCTCGAAAACATCCCTCGCATCCTGCCCGAGGGCGTCTCGGTTCAAATAGACCGCAACTCCTGGCCCGAACCACCCATCTTCGGCCTCATGCAGCGTCTCGGGAATGTCGATGAAAAGGAGATGTTCCGGACATTCAACATGGGCATCGGGATGGTTGTGATCTGCTCATCGGCCACGGTCGAACTTTTGAGAGGGCAGGTCAGCGAGCACTACGCAATAGGTACTGTATATGCCGGTCAAAAGAATGTAATTTTCTCCTGAATTAGATCTGGCAGATACTCTGATTCCGTCCGATTTACAGCGTGACGGTCATCGGCAATATTCAATGTGTCGAAGGGCCGCACAGCGGGCCGTCCGCTGCAAGTTATCGTTCGCCGGCTCCCTGCCGCCGGGCAAGCCAAGATGCGCCGACGAACAACACCAGCCACACAACCGTCCGAAGGATCATTGCACGGAGGCTGTCGACAGCAACAGTTCCGCCACTGTCGTAGATGACGAGGATCCCCACTAAAACAACCAGATTGAGAAGAAAGATGGCGCCTGCGGCGTTTCTTCCCGCGTTGACGCTGCGCCAGAGGGTGATGCCGGCGGCCAAATAGGCTAGACCCATCACGGTGTTGTAAATCAGGAGCGGCCGAAAGACCACGTATCCCGGATCAGAACCCATGAGCGCTCGGCTGCCGGCCACGAGCGTGAGGGCCCCAAACAGAACCGCGACGGCGACAAAAATAATTCTTAAGATTCGGATCGGGTATTTGTCCATAATTGCCTTGTGTCCGTCGTGATTCGTTATCCGCCTTCATGACCAAGAGCTGTACCGAAACGCAAGTAATGATTTACTCGGGATTCCCAATCCTGCATGAACTTCTCGTAGAACTCTGCCGTGAACGATCGCACAAACTCATCCCCGCTTGGTCCAAGACTAGTATGTGCGTATGTTATCTCTGCCTGGCATCCTTGGCTATTGGGTCGAATGGAGATCGTGATCCTGCATGCTGTGACACCAGGAGTGATTTTTATCATCTCGATGAAACGGGCTTTCTTGTCATAAGTTGTGACGTACCAAATCGCATCTGCGGGTTTCGCCGATGTGGTGAATACACAGTCCTCCTCCGCAAGGCCGGACAAAGACACAACCAAGGAGGGATCCCATCCGACGATCCAGTCAGCTTCACGCAGCGGGCACATCATCTGGAATACTGCCTCCGGCGAGCCTTCCAGATTCTGCGTAAAGCTGTGCACCACGCGGTTTGGCTTGATGATCTTCATTCTAGGTCCTATGCCACTTGTCAGAGGTGGCCAACGTTGCGCTCACCGACAAACGTCCGCTGGAGCGGCATTGTTAGGAGGCCGACCAGCGAAAGTGCCGAGCAACTTCAGAGGAATATCGAGCCCCCAAACTACCTTTCTTCGTAACTATCCACTCTGAGAATCTGGTCGTTCCGTTTGGGGCTTGATCGGATGTCAACATCTCGTCCATCAAACCCCTGAGTTCATTGCGCGTCAGAAGAACGTCGTTAAGAACAAAGCCTATAAGATGGCCTGCGGCGATCCCGATAACGGGCGGTGCATGGATAAATGTTGTCCGCGTGCCAAGTACCACGGCGATCTTCCTGACAAATTCCTCAAACGTGTAGGTTTCAGGCCCAATGGCGTCCAAGACAGTACCGCTTTGGGCACTTGCCGCTTTCTACAGCAATGGAGGCAAGGTCGCCAACAAAAACGGGCTGTACGCGGTATTTGCCGGATCCGAAGATCGGAAACACCGGGACCTTTCGTATCAGCCATGCGATGTTGTTAACAAGGATGTCCTCATCGCCAAACACAAGCGTCGGCCTCACCACAACGAACGGGACGCCGCACTCCTTGAGAATGGATTCCTGAACGGCTTTCCCACTGTAATAGGGAAGGCGTGAGTCGACCGTCGCACGCGTAACACCGATATGAACAACTTTTTTCACTCCGGCCTCTTTCGCACACCGGAAAAGGGTTCGTGTATTCTGGAGCGCGGTTTCGTACGTCTGACCGTCGTATGGAAACCTGATCCAATAAGTGTTGTATAGCGTGTCCGCGCCGGCTGAGCGCACTCGTCAGCCGCTCCGGTTTGTCAAAGCTGTAGGAATACGCCGCAACGTCGGTCCCGAAGGGGCTTGGCTTTTCCGGGTGAGTCGTTATCGTGCGAACTTCTCGTCCGAGCGCCAATAATTCGGTCGCAATATATTTCCCAATATAGCCAAATGCCCCAGTCACAATGTCCACGGCAAGGCCTCCCGATCAGTGATCACACGTTACTCTCAGCGACAATATTCCTGTTTTGTTAAGCTGTCAAGGCATCATTTATTGGCTTGTCTTAATATCGGTGGGACGAAAGCCAAACTTATTGGAGCAGGTACGAAAGACGGCCAGGCTTCGGGCCCTGAGCCTCAAGATGCCACTTACGGAATTGTGGCCGAAAGTAAAGAATTGGAATTGATGAAATTAGGAATACTCATTTCCGGACGCGGGTCGAATATGGTGGCTTTGGTCGATGCTGTGAAAAGCGGCGAGATACCGGCGTCTGAGGTCGCCGTAGTTATCAGCGACAAGGCAGACGCGGCGGGTTTGGAAAAGGCCCGCGAGCGAGGCATTGAAACCGTTGTTGTCGAACGAAAAGGCCGCAGCCGAGAAGATCATGACGCGGAGATAATTCGCGAGCTAAGTAAACGCGGCGTCGAGTTGGTCTGCCTCGCCGGCTATATGCGGCTGTTGTCGGCGTCGTTCGTGAAGGCGTTTCCGAATGGGATCATCAATATCCATCCGAGTTTGCTGCCCGCGTTCCCGGGACTTGATGCGCAGCAACAGGCATTTGACGCCGGCGTCGAGGTTACGGGCTGCACGGTGCATTATGTTGACGAGCTACTAGACCATGGGCAAGTGATTCTTCAGCATGAGGTACGCGCGGCTGCCGGACGACACCGTCGAAACACTGTCGTCACGCATCCTGGAACAGGAGCATGCACTGTACATCGAGGCGTTGAAAATAATAGTCGCGGGCGAACCGGCTTCTGCAAGCCAAGATTCGCTTTGACATTCAACGGCGCGCGCGCGTAAACTCAAGGTTTTCACTCATCGGGTGAATACTTGATGGAGAGCGATTATGCCGAAGAGAACGTTTCAACCAAACAACCGCCGCCGCGCAAAAAAGCACGGCTTCAGGGCGAGAATGGCGACCAAGAACGGCCGCGCGGTGATCGCGCGGAGACGAGCGAAAGGGCGCAAGCGATTGACGGTCGAGCACTATTAGGGCTTGACCTGCCGAAAGAGGCTCGGCTCCTGAAAAGAACCGAGTTTCTTCGCGTTTACGAACAAGGGATGCGTATCGAAGGCCGTTTTATGACGGTCTTTGTTTTGCCGTCAAGACATGCCCGGCATCGAGTCGGCGTGACGGCGACAAAAAAGGCGATCGGCAAATCGCACGAGCGTAACCGGTGCAAGCGACTGCTTCGCGAGAGCTTTAGACTCAGCCGCGCGGAACTCGAGAGCGTCGATCAGCGTTATGATTGGGTGCTGAACGCCCGGCGGAGCTTGCTTAACGTAAAGCTCGACAAACCGCTAACCGAGTTCAAAAAGATCGTAATGAAGATGGCTACCAAAGAGTACTCAGAGAAGTGACGTCTTGTTCCCTCTGGGTACTCTGTGTGCTCTGTGTGCTCTGTGGCAAATCTCTAATGAAGTTTTTGGTGATCGACATTTTGGGTGTTTACAAGGCGGTCGTTTCGCCGTTCCTGCCGGCGGCGTGCCGGTTTGAGCCGACGTGTTCGGAATACACGCGGCAGGCGGTCCAGCAATACGGCGCTGTCAAGGGAACCTGGCTGGGTCTCAGGCGCCTGCTCAGATGTCAGCCGTTCTGCGAGGGCGGGCACGATCCGGTTAAGTAATGGAAAACAACAGTAATCCGGGAAATCAATCCCGCTTCCTGATCGCCGCCGTCCTGTCGATGGTGATCCTCTTCGGTTGGTCGTATTTCTTCGCGCCTACTCCGCCGCCCGCGAATTCTAATTCGAATACAGCTTCGAATACCACGGCAAACGCTAACGCCGCGTCGTCGCCAGCGACACAGGCGACGGCGACCCCGCAAACCCCACCCGAGAGTGCGGCTGTAACCCCGGATACCACACCGAATCGGAGCGTGACGATCAAGTCGCCTCTTTACGAGGTAATACTTGATTCAAAAGGTGCGGTCGCGACGAGTTGGGTAATTCTCAAGAACAAGTCATCCAAGAGCGAGTACCCCGTATTTGCAGACGGCTCTACCGCGTCGAACAAAAAGCCGCTCCAACTGATCTCGCCAAGGTCGTTGGAACAGAGCCCGCGAGAGGTGCCGTTTCGGCTGCTTACGAAGGACGCAAGCCTGACCACGATCGCGAATGAGCGGAACTATCAGGTCTCCGTCGCCGAGCAGGAAATAACGCTCAATGGCAGCGAGGAACGCTCCATCGACTTCTCGCTGGTTAGCGACAATGGCGTAGAGATAAAGAAATCCTTTGTCTTTCGTGCGGACAACTATGTCGCGGACCTGGCCATCACGGCGAAGCAGAACGGCCAACCGATACCGGAGACAAAACTCGCAATCGGTGCCAGCATCGGCGACCACGCGATCAATTACCACACCTTCTATCACACCGAGTCAGAGGCCGTCGCGGCTGTGGACGGTGATCTATCACGGCACTGGGGTAACTATTCGTTCACCTACGATGTGAACGGTCAGTCAAGTCTGGCCGATAAGGGGACCGTTGATTGGGTCGGTATGGGCGACGCGTATTTCGCCATGGCAGCCGTCCCTTCAACACCGGTGCAGGGCGCGGATTACAAGGCATCGAAATACGACGTCAATATCGAACCGGTTTACGACAGTATCTTTAATTGGGTTCTTCGCAGCCCGAAGACGACCGAGACACGCCACTTGGTGACGGCTTTCATGCCCATTCCCGGCGATGGATCGGTAACGAAAGTGTTCACGGGACCGAAAGATTATTTTCTGCTCGCCGAGTTGAGCAAATCGCTAAAGGCGGCTGACGGACGAAGCGTTTCAGTAGTCGACCTGATCAACTTCAGCAATTACTGGTGGCTGCGCTGGCTGACAAAGCCGCTGTCGATACCGATCCTGTACGCCCTGCATTTCTTTAATGGCGTTACTAGTAATTACGGCGTAGCGATCATCGTCTTTACGTTCCTGTTCTACATGCTCCTGTTCCCGCTCAGGTGGAAACAGTCGAAATCCTTCAAAAAGGCGTCAGCGAACGCGCCGAAGATGAAGGAGATCCAGGACAAGATCAAAGACCTGCAGAAGAAAGGCGTGCCTAACGACGACGCCCGGATGCGTGCTCTGCAGATGGAGCAGCTCAAGATGACCAAGGACGCACTGCCCATCGGCGGCTGCCTTCCGATGCTGCTCCAGTTCCCGCTGCTCATTGCGTTCTATACAGCCATAACCATCGCGCTCGACGCTCGGCAGGCAACATTCCTTTGGCTACCAGACCTATCTGCCGCGGATCCGTGGCATATTCTCGAGTTCGCCTTTGCGATATCGATGATCCTGGCGATGAAGTTTACCCCGACAGCCGCCGCCGTCACGCCCGAGCAGCAGATGCAGCAGAAGATGATGACCTGGCTCATGCCGGCGATGATGCTTTGGGTAATGTGGACGGCGCCATCGGGCCTTTTGCTATACTGGTTTTTTGGCAACATTGTAAGCTTCGGTCAGCAAATGGTCATCAACCATCTCAACAAGCCAGTTACGGCGCCGGGGACCGAGATCGTGGACACTGTCCCGAAGAATGCGAAGAAGGTGAAAGCGAAATGAACGAGACGTGCCTAAAAGCAAAAGAACTCCTCGGTGACGTCGTCGAAAAGCTAGGTTTTGACCTTTCAGTAGAGGCGGAATGGAACGATGAAGGATGCCTGCTAAACCTTAGCGGCGATGATGCTCATTACGCGCTTGCCGAGAATGGCGAACTTCTCGACGCCTTTGAGGTTGTCCTCTTCCAAGCCTATGGTCGTGATCTCGACCGCGAACACCGCTTTGTTGTAGACGCTGAGGGCTTTAGGCAGACGCGAAAAGCCGAATTACACGCGATGGCGCGTTTCGCTGCCGATCAGGTTCGCAAGAACGGCCGACCGTTCACTTTTGGGGTGCTCAATTCCACCGAGCGCCGTATCATTCATCTAACGCTTCAAAAAGAAGAAGATCTTTTCACCGAGTCGGTCGGCGACGGCCGCGAACGGCGACTTCAGGTCCGACTTCAGTAGAAACATTTTTCTATGGCCGAGACGATCGTCGCACTTGCCACGCCAACAGGCCGGAGCGGCATCGGGGTCGTGCGCCTGAGCGGCAATAGATCGCTTGAGATCGCAGGCACACTCATACGTGAAGAGACGATCTCTCTCGAGCCTCGGACCGCGCATTTGCGGCAACTGTTCGATCCGGTAACGAGCGAACTGATCGATTCCGCCGTAGTCACGTTCTTTCAGGCGCCAAATTCATTCACAGGCGAAGACGTTATCGAAATAAGCTGCCACGGCTCGCCGGTGCTGCTAAGACAGGTCATCGATATCTGTTTGTCGCTCGATGCTAGGCTGGCCGGACCGGGAGAATTCACATTCCGCGCGGTCGCGAATGGCCGCATCGATCTGGCCGAGGCTGAGGCGATCCGCGATCTGGTTGACGCTCAAACGACGGCGTCTGCTCGGCAAGCCGTCCGCCAGATGAGCGGCGAATTGTCGCGTCAACTGCAGCCGTTAAAAGACACACTGCTGAGCGTCATAGTTGTACTCGAATCGGCACTCGAATTTGTTGAGGATGATCTACCGCCGACGCAGATGCAGGCCGTTCGCCGGAGTTTGGTCGAGATCGCAGATGACACCGGCCGCCTGGCGGAAACGTTTAAGGCTGGTCATCTCATCCGCGATGGATTGCGGGTCGCGATCGTTGGCCGGCCGAATGTCGGCAAGTCTAGTCTTTTCAACGCTTTACTCGGCACGGACCGGGCTATCGTCACTGATATCGCGGGAACAACCCGTGACCAACTGCACGAGAGATTTACGATCCGAGATATCCCCATCTCGCTGATCGACACGGCGGGTCTGCGTGAAACCACCGACACGGTGGAAAGCATCGGTGTCGAGCGTTCAAAAGGGGCGATGGCAGACGCCGACCTTGTTATCGTAATGCTCGACGCGTCCGAGGAGATCAGGCCTGAGGATCATGAGATCATCGATCGCGTCTGTGACCTCAACTACGTTGTTGCTTTGAACAAGATCGACAAAATACCGTCGGGCGATATCGAGGAGGATCTCGATGATCCCGGCCGCCGATCAAATCCGGATCTCGGCAAAAACCGGTGAAGGCCTCGACGAGTTGCGTGACGCTATCGTCTCGCGTTTCGGTGTTGAGGATATCTCAGACGCGGGGCTTCTCATCACCGACGCCCGCCATCATGACCTGCTTCTCCGCAGCCAGGAAGAGATAAGACAGTCCATCGCCGGGATTGACGACAAAATGAGCGAAGAGATCGTCCTGATCGGCCTGCACAACAGCCTCAAATACCTCGGCGAGATCACCGGTGAAACCACGACCGAGGACATGCTAACCGTAATATTCTCAACATTTTGCATCGGCAAGTGATGGCCACGACCCGATCTTCTCGTTGGCAGATCAAACCCGATGGAGTACAATCGTTCGTTCCGCAGTGACGGTGGAGTGATGTTTGACGAGACCTTTGATGTGATAGTGATCGGCGCCGGACACGCGGGCTGCGAAGCCGCGTCCGCCTCGGCGCGCCTCGGGGGCGAGACCGCCCTTGTTACTATTAATCTTGATCTCATTGGGCAAATGTCGTGCAACCCTGCCGTCGGCGGCATTGCCAAGGGACATGTCGTTCGTGAGATCGACGCACTCGGCGGCATTATGGGTCGGGTGATCGACCGGACCGGTATTCAGTTCCGTCTTTTGAATCGTTCGCGTGGCCCCGCTGTACAGTCGCCGCGTGCCCAGGCGGATCGGAGCCTTTACCGTACAGAAATGCGTCGGGTACTGGAAGCGACACCGAATCTGCATCTCCGGCAGGGCGAAGTAGTGAGTCTAATTGTTGCAGACAAACGAGTTATAGGCGTTGAGATGCAGGATTCACGTCGATTTGGTGCTCACGCGGTCGTGATCGCCACAGGCACGTTTCTTAACGGTACGATCCACACTGGGAGCCAGAAATACTCAGCGGGCCGGGCCGGTGAGCCGGCCTCGATCGAACTTGCGGAAAGTCTCAAGCGGCTCGGTTTTCCGGTCGGACGCCTTAAGACCGGCACGCCTCCGCGACTTGACGGTCGGACGATAGATTGGGATGCCTTCACCCCGCAACCCCCTGACGACAAACCGGTGGCCTTCTCGTTCGCCACCGACAAAATTGAGCAGCCGCAGATCCAGTGTCATATCGGGTATACATCGGACCGTCTACACCAGACGATCCGCGACAATCTGCACCGGTCACCGCTCTACTCCGGCAAGATCCAAGGCGTCGGACCGCGCTACTGCCCTTCGATCGAGGACAAGGTCGTAAAGTTTGCCGATAAGGACCGCCACCAGCTATTCCTTGAGCCCGAAGGTCACAATACGAATGAAGTTTATCTCAACGGCTTCTCCACCTCGCTGCCGTCGGATCTCCAACTCGAACTCCTCAGAATGATCGACGGCTTTGAAGGTGTCCAGATCATGAGGCCCGGATATGCGATCGAGTATGATTTTGTCGATCCGCAGGAGCTCGAGGCAACTATGGCGACTACACGCATGCAGGGCCTATACCTTGCCGGACAGATCAACGGGACGACAGGTTACGAAGAGGCGGCGTGCCAAGGCCTGTTGGCCGGAATTAATGCGGCGTGTTCGGTGATCAGGCCGGAAGCCTGTAGTTCTTGGACGTGACGAGGCGTATATCGGCGTGCTTGCCGACGACCTCATTCGGCACGGCGTGGATGAACCGTACAGATTGTTCACTTCAAGGGCCGAGGCACGGCTAACCCTGCGGCACGATAATGCTGACCAGCGGCTGTCGCCAAAAGGCCGCGAGATCGGTCTGATCGGCGATACTGATTGGGAGCGGTTCAACCAGAGGCGAGACCGCCTGGCCCGTCTGCGCAATACCCTCGACATGACACGATTCAAGCGGTCGTCGCCTCAGTACGCTAGTGTGGCCCAGTTACTCAACGTCGCCGACTTGGGCGATTCGTTCACATTGTCTCAGCTTGCGATGCGTCAGGGTGTGCGGCCCGATATAGTTCATCGGTTACTGCCGGACGAGATTCGTAATGAGATCGGCACCAAAGACCTTGAAACAGCACTCGCCGATTCGCTGTATAGCGGATATATAGACAAGCAGCGTGTCGCGACCGAACGCGTTAATCATCACGACACGCTCCGTGTACCTGATAACTTTCCATTCCACACTATCGGCGGTCTGTCGATCGAGATGATCGAACGGCTGCAACGTGCACAGCCACGTAATTTTGCCCAAGTGCGTAACATAAAAGGACTAACCCCAGCCGCACTTTCTACGGTCTTGGTGCATTTGACCGCTCACCCCCCAACGACCGGCCCTCAGACTCAGCCTGTGGAAAAAATGTGAAACGTTTCACATTTCTGCTTTTTATATCCATCAAACTCAGTTCTTAGCTTCAAAATTGTGAAACGTTTCACATATTTGCGAAATTTGTGTGAAACGTTTCACATTTTCGAAAAGTAATGCTGTTTTGTGTTAACGTAGAACACAAAATGGGCAAGATAATCGCGGTCGCAAATCAAAAAGGCGGCGTCGGTAAAACGACGACGGCGATAAACCTTGCGGCGGCCCTCGCCGTTGAGGGGAAGAAGGTGCTTCTTGTGGACGCGGATCCCCAGGCAAATGCTACCTCTGGATCGGGCGTACCGAAAGATCCCCACCGAAAGACACTCTACAACGCTCTCGCCTCCGGCGAATCTATTCGTGAGTTGGTGATACCGACGGGAATCGGAACTTTGTGGGTACTCCCCTCGGATAAGAACCTAGCGGGTGCCGAGATCGAGCTGGTCAGCGTCGAAGACCGCAATCACGCGCTCAAACGGCTTCTGGACGAGATTCGGCCGTACTTTCACTACATTATCGTTGATTGCCCGCCGTCGCTTGGCTTGCTTACCATAAACGGCCTGACAGCGGCCGATTCATTGCTGGTGCCGATCCAGTGCGAGTATTATGCACTCGAAGGCGTAACCGAGTTGTTTGACACCCTGGCGCGACTTCGGCGCGAATTGAATCCCAAATTGGCGATCGAAGGATTGCTTCTTACGATGTACGACGAGCGGACGAATCTCTCGTCCGCGGTCGCAAAGGACCTTCGCGACTTTTATGGCTCGCAGGTACTCAAGACTGTCATCCCGCGAAATGTCAGATTGGCTGAGGCTCCCAGTTTTGGCCAGCCGATCCTGCTTTACGACCCGAAGTCTCGTGGAGCGGAAAGTTACATGGAGCTTGCAAAGGAGATCATGAAAAATGGCTAGACAAGCACTGGGCCGAGGCCTGAGCGCCCTGATAGGTGACGAAATTCCCGAGGCCGCCACTTCCACCACGGCGGTCGAACCCAATGAGATCGATATAGATCTTATCGAGCCCAACCCACAGCAGCCGCGCCGGCGATTCGCTGAGGATGAGCTCGAAGGGCTGACACAGTCGATCCGGGTCAACGGTATCGTCCAACCAATCGTTCTCAGACGTCATAACGGGCGCTTCCAAATAGTCGCTGGCGAACGCCGCTGGCGCGCCGCCCAGCGGGCCGGGCTTCGAAAGGTGCCTGCGGTCGTTCGAGACGTTTCTGATGACAAATTGCTCGAACTGGCTCTTGTTGAGAACATCCAGCGACAGGAGTTAAACCCTATCGAAGAAGCTCAAGCATACCTGCAACTTATTGATAACATAGGACTTACACAGGAACAAGTGGCCGATCGTGTCGGCAAGGACCGTACCGCAATATCAAATTCGACGCGACTTCTGCGTCTCACGGAGGATGTTCAGAATTGGATCGCGGAGGGCCTTTTGTCCGCCGGTCACGGGCGAGCCATTCTTGGCACAGACGACCCTTCTCTTCAGGCCACGATAGCAAGGGCTGCGATCGATCTAGGCCTTTCGGTTCGCGACACTGAACGAGCCCTCAAACGGGCCCGAAAGGGTGGCCGGCTGCCAGGAGCGGGACCGAGACAGTCAAACGCGATCCGGACGCAAACGTAAAGGCTGCCGAGACGCGTCTGATGAGAACCTTGAACACCGGTGTCAAGATCATTCCGGGCAAGAAAGGTTTGGGCGGCAAGATCGAGATCGAGTACTACAGCACGGACGACCTGGATCGTATTTACCAGGTAATTATAAGTAAATAAAGGAGATACGTTAATGCAGAAGCGTTTGACGGAAATGGTCAGACTGCGCGGGTTGAGTGGCTAAACTCGCGCCGAGCGACCTTGCTCAAGTTTTGAGCAAGCTTCCGGTCCAGAATAGGGAAAATGTGATCGTCGGCTTTGATACATCCGACGATGCAGGTGTTTTTCGCCTTTCTGGCGATACGGCGCTGGTGCAGACGGTCGATTTCTTCACACCTGTGGCGGATGATCCATACGTTTATGGACAAGTTGCGGCGGTCAACTCGCTCAATGATGTTTATGCGATGGGCGGGACGCCTCTCTCAGCACTGTCAATCGTCTGTTTTCCTCAGAAAGGCGATTGGGGGGTGCTGGCCGAGATCCTCCGCGGAGGTCAGGCCGCAATGAATGCCGAAGGCGTGGTCGTGATCGGCGGACACTCCGTTGACGATCAGGAGATGAAATTCGGCTATGCTGTCACAGGCCTTGTGCACCCTGATAAAGTCATTACTAATGCAGGTGCGAAGCCCGGTGACATTCTCATCCTTACCAAGCCGATCGGAACCGGCGCCATCAATACGGCTATTAAGCACGGCCGTGCGAGCGTCGAGACCGAGGCAGCTGCGGTGAGGGCGATGACGACCTCGGCTGCAGCAGCATCGAAGGCGATGGTTGAGCACGGCGCAAATGCGTGCACCGACGTGACCGGTTTTGGGCTGCTGGGCCACGCTTACGAGATGGCGAAGGCAAGCAAGATAACGCTAAACCTTGATTCTAACGCAGTTCCGCTATTACCAGATGTCCTCGAACTTATCGCAGACGGAATGCTGACACGGGGCGATAAGAACAACCGCACATATGTCGGTGAAATGGTCAGGTTCACCAACGATGTATCGGCGGTAATGCAGAGTGCGCTCTTTGACCCGCAGACGGCGGGTGGCCTGCTGATCAGCCTGCCGGAATACAACGGAGCTGGGCTTATCAACGATATTGAGGGAGCGATTGTGATCGGCAGGGTCGAACCAAAAGGAGATCGCCTAATCGAGGTCAAGTAGATGTTTTTATTCATCTTTGAATCTATCGGAACCTCTGAGCTGATCCTGGTTGGCATAATCGCTCTCATTTTTCTGGGACCGCGAAAGCTGCCCGACATGGCCCGTCGTATCGGAAAGATAATGGCTGAGTTTCGCGGAACGGCGAATGAGTTCAAGGAAACATGGCAGCGCGAGGTCAATTTTGAAGATGAGGCAAAGGCATTCGATGTGGACGCGATCGATGCTGAGGTAGTGGCCCGGGACGAGAAGCCGACGGTCACCGACAGTGAAGTTGCGATACCCGCAGTCAAAGAGGTCGATCCGGCAGCTTTTGAACATCTTCTGCCGCCGGCCGAACCCGAGGCGACGGCGACGGAAGAAGCCTCAAACGAGAAGCAGAACTGGCTCTAGACGAAATGGATGACCTAAAGACAGATCAGGAAGCTGGCGGCCACATGTCGTTTCTCGAGCATTTGGATGAGCTCCGTCGCCGTCTCGTAAACTCTGCGATCATTATAGTTTTGGCTTTCGCTGCGTGTTGGTTCGTTTCCGACAAGATCTACAATTTCCTGAGTATTCCGATCCGGCAGGCATTGTCTGAGGCTGCCCGACGCGACCTTGCGATCGCCGGAAAGACGGACGAAACAAAGATATTCAGCGCTCGATCAGCTACGCGAGGGCGACACCGGACGCTACGTTTTTGATAGGGCCACGAAGCTCGGGATCGCGGTTATCTCGCCGGGCACGTCGGTCATGGCGGAGGTTTCGCGTGACTCTGTAAACGAAATCGGCCTTTTTACCACCGAACCCCTGATCACCAACAGCGCAGTTATTCCCACAGGCGTCAGGCTGCCGGTGCCGTTCGAGGGCGTAGCCGTTAGTCAGCCAAGCGCGGACGAGCGAATGATCGTTACGACCGCGCAGGAACAGTTCACGATGTACGTGACCGTTTCGCTGTATGCCGGCATAGCGTTCGCGGTTCCGCTGCTATTGTGGCAGATCTGGATGTTCATTTCGCCCGCCCTCTATAAACACGAAAGGTCATATGTGACACCTTTTATTGGGTTGTCGACAGTGTCATTCGTGCTGGGGGCGGCCTTTGCATATTACATATTGTTTCCGCCGGCGGCGCGATATTTACTGAATCTTGGCGGAGGAGAGTTTCAGCTATTGCTGCGGGCCAGCGACTATCTGGATCTGATCACGATTATCATGCTCGCTATGGGCGTGATCTTTCAGATGCCCGCGGTGAGTTATGTACTCTCGCGTATCGGCATCATTTCGGCAGGCTTCCTCGTCAGGAGCTGGAAGATATCGCTCGTCATCATTCTGATCGTCGCCGCCGTCGTCTCACCGACCGGCGACATTCCCAACATGATGCTGTTTGCCACCCCGATGATGGCCTTGTATGTCGTATCCATCTTCATCGCATGGCTATTCGGAAAGAAGCGCCGAACAGACGCCGAGGCCTAAACGTGCGCGTATGCAACCAGATACGGGTGGTTTCGCATCTTGAAAAGGTAAGGATAAGTGTCTAAAATCGTCAGATTAGGCCAACGAGGCATTTATCAAATGAATCGCTCGTTTCTAGGAGTTGTACCGATGTTAACGATCAGATCAATTAAATGGACAGTCGCACTGCTTTCGGTTTCCGCGTTTGCCGCTCTTGGCGTGCTTGCGCAGCCGCCGGATAAGACAAAGCCGAGCCAGGACCCCGCCGACAAGCCGCGTAACGTCAAGCCCGAGCTCAAGGAAGCCTATAAAAAGTGGATCAATAATGACGTTCTGTACATCATAACCGCCCAGGAAAAAAAGGCATTCACGGCGTTGGCGACCGACGAAGAGCGCGAGAACTTTATCGAACAGTTCTGGCGACGGCGCGATCCGAATCCTGACACCGAAGAGAACGAATACCGCGAACAGTATTATGAGCGGATCGCGTATGCCAATGAGCACTTCGCGTCCGGCATTCCCGGGTGGCGGACAGACCGCGGCCGCGTCTACATCGCCTGGGGCAAGCCCGATTCGATAGAATCGCATCCGTCGGGCGGAGCGTATGATCGCCCGAGCTACGAGGGCGGCGGCTCGACGACAACATATCCGTTTGAGATCTGGTTCTATAGACACCTTGAGGGTGTCGGTACTGGCCTTGAGATAGAGTTTGTCGATCCGACCGGAACAGGCGAGTATCGCATGGCCCAGAATGCCGACGAAAAAGACGCACTCAGAATGGTGCCCGGGGCAGGCCTGACAACGCTTGAGCAGCTTGGCCTCGGCAATAAAGCCGACCGGCTTTCGGGCTATGGCGAAAGGGGTTACCAGCGCGAGCAGGATTCACCATTTAGAAGGCTTGAAGTAATGGTCGGGCTGCAAAGGCCGCCGGCGGTCAAGTTCAGCGATCTTCAAAGAATCACAGACGGAGACTCCGGCGTTCTTGATACCAATCCGCTGGATTTTGACCTGCGGATAGATTTTTTCCGCCAATCAGATGACCGCGTCATAGCAACGTTTACAGTTCAAACCCAAAACAAAGACCTTCAGTTTCAGCCCGTCGGCGGCCTCGAACAGGCCACTATGAACATTTTCGGCCGCATCACAGCTGTCTCCGGAAAGCGTTCGGGAATTTTTGAGGACTCTGTCTCTACGACTGCGACCACGTCCGAGCTGGCCGAGGCACGCGACCGCAAGTCGGTCTATCAGAAGGCGATCGCGCTGACCCCGGGCACATACAAGGTGGATGTCGTAGTTCGTGACGTCGGCACGGGAAACAAAGGTCTCAAGAATCTTGGCTTTGTCGTGCCCAGATACGACGAGAAAAAGCTCTCCACGTCGTCGCTCGTGCTCGCGGCAACGCTTCGCACCACGACCGAGCGTGATATCGGTCAGCAGTTTGTTATCGGCAATTCAAAGGTCATCCCGAACCTTTCCGGGATCTTCAAGCAGGGCCAGGGCGTCGGAATTTACATGCAGGTCTATAACGCGGGCATCGACCAGACAACGCTTCGGCCGGCCGTGGATGTCGATTATTTGCTGTATAAAGGCGGCAAAGAGATATTCCGTCAGACCGAGGATTGGACCGGCCTAAGCGATTCAGGCCAGCGGCTGACACTTGCAAGGCTTCTGCCGACAACCGTGTTGTCGACCGGCGATTATGAGATCAAGGTCCTCGTAAAGGACCGCGTCGGTGGGCAGGTCATCGAGAACAAGGGCAAGTTCTCGGTACTACCGTGATCTTTGTTAAATGAAAGCGACCGGGCGGCTCACTTGGGCCGCCCTTTTTATTTACGTTTGACCTCGATCACAGGTGAGTTCTTGCGTTCGCTGGTGGCAAATATCGAGCTGCCATCGACGCTGTAACACACTGCTTCACCGTTCTCGCGTTTACCTAACTCAACGCTCACCGGCGGAGCCCTCCAAATATCGTCAAAGTTCCGGGCGCCCGCTGGCAGTACGAATTCGTAGGCCTGAGCATAGTCGCAGAGGATCACCCGCTGCCCATCGGGCGAAATGTCGCCGCCCGTGAGCAGACCGTTGGGGATCGACGGCACGCTGACGTCGGCCACGTGCTGGGCCTTCTGTGTCTGGGTTGCGCCAAAGTCGGCTTTAATGCGATAAACGCCCGACGGACCGCTGACACGTTTTGTGAGCACATAGATGTCACCGCTTTTTGGCTGGACCATCAGCGTTTCGGCGTCCTGGTTGTAATCCGGATAGGTGAATCTTAGAGATTCGGCACCCGAGGCGATCAAAGGGTCTTTTTTGGTCGATCGGGTCTCGCCGCTGACCGCCGGCTCCGGCATACGATAGACGGCGTGTTCCGGCCGCTTTGCCTTGTTATCGCCGATCTCGCCTATATAAAGCCAGCACTTCCCGGCTTTATCTTTAAAGGCTGCAATGTCCTCCCAGTCGATATTGCTTGCGTTCTGGACCTTCCACGTACCCAGCACCTCACCCTTCGTATTTATGGCAAAAATGAAGGCGTCGTCGCCCGAGTCGTTATGTGTCCAAAGTACGCCGTTGCTGCACCGCGACGCTGCAAGACCGCTACTCTCGTTGATGTCCTTGGTCGTGATCGTTCCCACCACCTTAGGTGCAGCATAGGGCGATGGGGCCGTCGGTTTTGTGACGCCTGGCGAGACAAATTCGCACCCCGTGATCATCAGGCAGACGAGGCCTTGAAATATGACAAAACCCGAAAATTTAGCTATAGTGATTTTCGACATACTTCACTAACAAAACGGCATTATAACTCACCCGGTTTGATGTATGTTCAGAACCCGCCCGACGGGTTTTTCGTAGAGCACCATAACACTTGGCGATGATCGTTGGAACCGAATGGCTTATCGAGGCGACTGGCTGTGACGCAGAAGAGCTGCGCGATGAGCAAAAGCTTAGATCGATAATGTCGACCGTGGTCGCCGACCTTGGCTTGCGAGTGATCGATTCGGTCTGGCACAAATTTAGAGGAGAGGGCGGCGTCACCGGGCTCATCGCCCTCACTGAGTCACATCTGGCCTGCCACACGTATCCGGAGCATTGCACCGCAACCTTTAATCTCTACTGTTGCCGCACTCGTCCGGAATGGGATTGGGAAGGAAACCTCAAAGCTGCCCTGTTGGCCAAGTCCGTTTCGGTCAACCGTGTCGAACGCGGCGAAGGTGCGCATGCACTTCGCCACGCCGGAGGTAACGGATGAGCATCCTTCAGGCAAGTTGCCCATCATGTGCGGCACCGATCGAGTTTAAAGCGGGTTCGACGATCGTCCTCGTCTGTCCGTTCTGCCGGTCCGCCGTCGCCCGCACCGATCGCGGGCTTGAGGACATCGGCAAGGTCGCTGACATCGTCGATTCCGAATCACCCTTAAAGATCGGCCTCAAAGGTGAATACAAGGGCACACGATTTGAATTAACCGGCCGCGCGCAACTCAAGCACGAGCTCGGCGGCGTTTGGGACGAGTGGTATGCGACCTTCTCAAATGGCTGGGTCGGCTGGCTGGCTGAGGCTCAAGGTCGTTTTTACATGACGTTCTACCACCCGCTGCCAGAGGGCACATCGCTGCCTTCCTACGCCGGACTGCAGCTTGGCCAGACGGTCGCTGAGATCCCAAATCCGACGCCGCTGATGGTGCAGGAGAAGGGGCGCGGCACTACCGTCGCAGCCGACGGCGAGCTCCCGTACAAACTGACGCCCGGTGAACAATTCGAATACGCCGATCTGGCGGGCAAGAACAACGCCTTTGCGACAATTGATTACAGCATGGACCCGCCGTGGGCGTTTGTCGGCGAAATGGTCACGCTTGATCAGATCGGCCTCGGCGATGCCAAGTCCGTCAAGCGAGACCCGAAACGGGTTTCGTCGGCGAGCATGGGCTGCCCAAATTGCGGTGGCCCGCTCGAACTCATCGCTCCCGACAAGGCCGAGCGCGTCACGTGTCCGAACTGCAGTTCGCTGCTCGATGTCAATCAGGGCAATCTGACATACCTCCACGCTCTCAACCCACCGCCGAATGCACCTGATTTTGTAGCGCCGAATCGGCGCCGAAGGAACATTCCCGGGCGATATAAAATTGAAGATCATCGGTGCGGTCGTTCGAAGCGTGACGTTTGACGGCGTCCAGTATTTCTGGCACGAATACCTACTCTACAATCCGATGATCGGCTTCCGTTGGCTCGTGCATTCGGACAATCATTGGAATTTTGTCGAGACCGTCAATCCGGCTGAGGTCGAGCAGCTTGGCATTATCGGCGCAGGACAGACGGCCAAGTTTGATGGCCAGACGTTCAAGATATTTCAGGATGGACAAGCCGTTGTTGAGTACGTCAAGGGCGAGTTCTATTGGCGTGTCGAGCAGGGCGAGACTGTCCGAGCGGTCGATTATGTTTCTCCGCCGCTGATGCTCTCGCAAGAGATAAGTGCAAACGAGATCAACTGGTCCGTCGGCACCTACATGACCAATGACGAGGTCGAAAAGGCGTTCGGTATCGAGGGCCTGCCAAAGCCGTGGAGCGTCGGGCCAAATCAGCCGTTTACCGGCCGTTTCTATTACACGTGGGGTGCATTGCCGTTGCTGCTCTTGCTCGTCGTCGCAGCATTTATGGTGCCGTTTACGGGCATCTCTTCGACGGCTTTGAATCAGGAGATCGTTCTCCCGCCCATGACGAACGCCACCAGCGCACAGGCTCAGTTCAGCCAGCCATTCGATCTAAAGGGCGGGCGCAACGTGCGGATCACAGCTTCCGCTCAAGTTGATAATTCGTGGGCTGATCTGGATGTTGATCTGATAAATGAGGAGACCAAACAGGTGGCCGAGACGGTCGGCGTACCCGTCGAATACTACAGCGGCTCGGATAGTGACGGTTCGTGGACTGAAGGCTCAAAGTCGACAGATGCCACAGTTTCGTCATTAGCCGGTGGAAAATACACCGTAAAGGTCGAAGGCACATGGCAGAATTGGGAGGCCCAGATGCCAGTTCAGGTCAAGGTCGAACAGGGTGTCAACCGTGGTGTCAACTTCTGCTGCCGCTCTTATCGTTTTGCTGATCGTTCCGATCTTCGGCCTGTTTCGCAAATTCGCGTTCGAATCCGGACGCTGGAAGGACAGCACGTTCAGCTCCTCGTCGTCGGACAGTTCGGATGAATAACTAAAGGTATGCTAAAGAAACTCTATATGGTATTTGGCGGCGGCGTCTTGCTGCTGTATGCGTCGGGCGCCTGGTTCGGGTGGGAGCTTGCCAATTCAGGCAGTAAGTCCCGTCTCGGAACACCGTTCTTTTATTCTGGATTTCGTGGAGGAAAATGATGTTGAATCTCGCAAGCTTATTCTCGTTCCTTGGCCTCGTGGTTAAGTTGGAGGAACTCTGGCCCGTTCTGACGACCACGGTCATTTTTGTAGCCATCGGGCTGATCGTTTTTGCGATAGCTTTTTTCATCGTGGTTCTCGTGGCTCCGTTCTCGGTCAAAAAAGAGATCGAGGACGACCAGAACACGGCCCTTGCGATCATAATCGGCGCGCTGATCATCGGCATTGCCATGATCATCTCATCCGCGATCCAGGGCAATTAGTATTCAAACAGGATAGACAGGATAAGCAGGATAAATGCGTTATCGTCCTGTCCATCCTGTGCATCCTGTTTGAATTCGCATGCAACGGACACCCCTACTCTTTCTCAATGTCATCATCATCGCGACGTGCGGCCTCATCTATGAGCTGCTCGCCGCAACTGTCTCGTCGTACGTCCTCGGCGATTCTGTAACGCAATTCTCACTCATAATCGGCGTCTATCTGTTTGCGATGGGTGTCGGTTCGTACCTGTCGCGGTTTATTGACAAAAACGTTGCTGAAAAGTTCATCGACATCGAGCTTGCCGTTGCGATCATCGGCGGGGCGTCGGCACCGCTGCTCTTCCTGACATTCGCATACGTTACCTACTTCGGGATCATCCTGTACACGATGGTATTTATCATCGGTACGCTCGTGGGCCTTGAGATCCCGCTATTGATGCGGATCCTCAAGGACAAGCTCGACTTTAAGGAACTCGTTTCCCGGGTCCTCGCGCTCGACTATGTGGGGGCACTGGTCGCGTCACTGCTTTTCCCGATATTCCTCGTCCCGCGGCTCGGATTGAATCGCACATCGCTGCTTTTCGGTATGCTTAACGCGGGTGTCGGCATCTGGGCGACATGGCTGCTCGAGCCGCTGATCGTAAAACGAAAACTTACGATCCTTCGTGTAAAGGGCCTTATCGTCCTTGTCATCCTCGCGATTGGCATGATCAAAGCCGACAGCCTGACGACGCTCGCCGAGGACGGGCTGTTTGTCGACAACATCGTTTACGCCAAAAGCTCGCCCTACCAGCGGATCGTCGTAACTCGCGGAAAAACGGGGTACTCCCTTTTTCTCAACGGCAACCTACAGTTCAATTCGTTCGACGAATACCGGTATCACGAGGCTTTGGTGCATCCGGCATTCGCTGCATTCAATGGCGACGCTAAACGCGTCCTGGTGCTCGGCGGCGGCGACGGCCTCGCGGTCCGCGAGATTCTCAAATACAGATCGGTCGAATTCGTCCAACTCGTCGATCTCGACCCCGAGATGACCCGCGTCGCCGATTCCGTTGCGGCTCTCGGCGAACTGAACAAAAACTCGCTACATGACCCGCGCGTCCATGTCACAAACGCTGACGCCTTCGTTTGGCTTGATAATGTTGCGGCCGATGCCTTTGATGTTGTCATCATCGATTTTCCCGATCCAAATAACTTCGCTCTTGGCAAGCTCTACACAACGCGGTTCTATAACATGCTGAAGGGCAAACTGCGACCCGATTCGGCTGTCGTGATCCAGACGACCTCACCGCTTATCGCCCGTAACTCGTTCTGGTGCGTGATGAAAACACTCGAAGCCAGCGGCTACACCGTCAAACCCTACCAAACCGCCGTTCCGAGTTTCGGCATCTGGGGCTTTGCTCTCGCCAAGCTGCAGCCCTTCGAACAGCCGCAGGCTCCGCCGGCGAATGTAGAACTTCGATTCATCAATAATGAGACCTTCGCCTCTCTTTTCGAGTTCCCCGCCGACATCTCCCGTCCGTCCGAGGAGCTAGAGATCAACCGCCTTGATAATCAGGCACTCGTCCGTTATTACGAGACCGAATGGCGGCGGTTCGAGCAATGAACTTGTCTCGAAGAGAACTGCTCGGATCGTTTCTCGGAGCCGCTATCGCTAACGCGGCATGCCGATCGGTTCCGCACGCTTTTCCCGATGGCGAGATCGTCGGCCAATCCGCTGATCTTGGCCATATTTTGAGGAGTTCGGGCAATTACGAAGTTCCGCCGGATAATTGGGAAACGAGGAAGGTCGTTATCGTAGGCGGCGGGATAGCCGGATTGACGGCGGCGTGGAAGCTTAAGAAGCAGAACTTCAACGATCTTGTCGTACTTGAGCTCGAAAAAGCGGTCGGCGGCACGTCATCAAGCGGAAAGGGCGACCCCGTTGGTTATCCCTGGGCCGCTCATTACTTGCCTGTTCCTTTTCAGGAGAACACCGAGCTGATCTCACTGCTCGACGAGATGTCGCTGATCGAAGCGCGATCGGCAGCCGGTGAAGTGATTGTTAAGGAGCAATACCTCTGCCGCGAGCCTGAGGAACGCGTTTTTTACAAAGGCCGTTGGTACGACGGGCTGTATCTGCATGTCGGCGAGAGCGAAGATGACAAACGGCAGTTCGCCGAGTTTCAGCGGCATGTCGAGCATTGGGTGAATTGGCGTGACTCGAAGGGCCGCCGTGCGTTTGTCGTACCAACAGCAAATTGCTCCGACGATGCGGAGGCAACTGCTCTCGATAAGATCTCATTCGCCGATTGGCTCAGGCAGAACGGCCTCAACTCTGAACGCCTCGTTTGGTATTGCGATTACGCGTGCCGCGACGATTATGGGCTAAAGCTCGAGCAGACGTCGGCCTGGGCGGGTCTATTCTATTTTTGTTCGCGCGTAAGAAAGACCGGTGACGAATCGCAGCCGTTCATAACGTTTCCCGAGGGCAACGGCCGCTTTGTCGCGCACTTTGTCGATAAAGTGCGGGAACACCTTCGCCGTTCGATGATGGCCGTTTCGATCGTTCCTACCGACAAGGGCGTCGATGTCATCTGTTTGGACGACGGTGTTCTGAGAGGTATTCACTGTGAAAAGGTCATTTTTGCGTCCCCAATTTTCACGGCACCGTACCTGATCCGGGGATTTCGCGACGATCCGCCCTTTGCCGCCGAAGAGTTTCAGCATAACGCGTGGTTTGTCGCAAATCTTTTCTTAAGAGACAGGCCAAAGCCCCGATTCACAAAGGACTTTCCGCTCGCGTGGGACAACGTCCTCTACGAGAGTCCCAGCCTCGGTTACGTCACCGCAACGCACCAAAAGGGCATCGATTACGGCCCGACGATCCTGACCTACTACTATCCAATGTGCCACGAACCGAACGGCCGAACGACGCTTTTCAATTACGATTGGCGTCAACTCGCTGATGTCTGCATGACCGATCTAGCCCGCGCTCATCCCGACATCTACGACCTAACGACGCGGATCGGCATTATGCGCTGGGGCCACGCGATGGTCTCGCCCCGCCCAAATTTCATCTGGAGCGGCATCCGCGAAAAGGCGACGAAATCATACCGCAACATCCATTTCGCCCACACCGACCTCAGCGGCATCGCGTTGTTCGAGGAAGCGTTTTATCATGGATTGCGTGCGGCTGGTGAAGTAATAGAGAGTTCTCTAACAGGATAGACAGGATAAAGATCCTGTTTATCTTGTCCATCCTGTTTGAATTAAGCGCAATGGACGCAACACTTTCAAAACCTAACTACTGGCTATTCTCGCAAAGGGTCGACCTCACGGTCTTTCTCGGCAGTGCAGTAGTGTCACTTGTTCTGCTCGCTATCGGCTGGCAGGCCGGATTGCTTGATTCGGATTCACCTGAATGGACGTGGATAACGGCGGTGTTAATGATCGATGTCGCGCACGTTTGGTCAACGAGTTTCCGCGTCTATTTCGACACTGAGGAGTTCAAACGCAGGTTCTGGCTCTATCTGCTGGTGCCGGTTGCGGGTTATGCCGTCGGGGTGGCGTTGTATAGCGAGGGCGACCTGGTGTTTTGGCGGGCGTTGGCGATCCTAGCGGTGTTTCATTTTGTTCGGCAGCAATATGGCTGGGTAAATCTTTATCGCCGGCGGTTGGGCGAAATGTCGCGGGTCACGTGGTGGATCGACGCTGCGGCCGTTTATCTGGCAACCATTTATCCGCTGGCGTTCTGGATGACGAGCGTGCCGAGGAATTTCGAATGGTTCGTCCAGAATGATTTTGTTTTGCTGCCGTCGGTGGTCGAGACGATCTTGTTCCCGATCTACATCGCGGCCCTGGCGGCGTACGCTATCAAGTCTGTTTATCTCTACTTTGCCGACGGCTTTCTGAATATCGGCAAGGACATCGTCGTCGCAACGACCGCCGTTTGCTGGTACGTCGGCATCGTCGCGTTCAACTCGGACTACGCGTTTACGGTGACAAACGTCATCATCCACGGCGTACCGTATTTCGCGTTGATCTATATGTACGCAAAGTTCCGCCGCGAAACCTCAGGCGGCGTTTATCGTGCGTTCTCGTCGAATTGGATCGTGTTTCTCGCGAGCCTGTGGGCTCTCGCCTATGTCGAGGAATTGTTCTGGCACCGCGGCGTCTGGCACGAGCGGCAATGGCTCTTCGGCGGCGATTGGGATTGGACGCGCAACGTGAAGATGTTCGTCGTCCCGCTGCTGGCCGTTCCGCAGCTAACGCACTACGTACTGGATGGCTTTATCTGGCGACGCGGCAGTCATCCTGAATTCCGATTGTTTTAAGAAGATTTTGCCGCGGATCACTCGGATAAAACCGATATGAAATACTTTTTCCTATCCGTATCATCCGGGTTTATCCGCGGCAAATATTCTTTGGCCTTAAATGACTTTACTGAAACCGGAAGGTGCGATCGGAGCTACCGGCGCACGGGGCGCGACCATCGGCACCGGCGGCGGAGCCGGGATCATACCGCTTTCGTCATCGGTGCGAAACATGAACCCGGTTTCCTTTGATTTCTCAGGCGTGACAGTGACCGTCTGGCGGCCGCCGCCGCGAACTATCGTCACTTGAACGTCACCCTCTTTCTTTTCGTTGATGCCGCGGATGAGGTCAAAGTCACCTTTAACTGCCTTGCCATCGAGCTCGACGATGATATCGCCTGCCTTGAGGCCGGCTTTCGCCGCGGGTGAATTCTCGCGAACGCTGTTGATCATCACGCCGCTATCGACCTTAAAGTGCTCGGCGAGTTGCTTGGTCAATGCCGTTACGCCGATCCCTATCATGCGGCCTTCGCCGGCGCGCCAGACAAAGCTCTTGCCCTCGCCCCCAGGAACCGTAAATACGTGCGGGCCTTCGCCATTCGGCATGTTCTTGAGCTTTTCTTCGAGGCCTTTGAGTTCAGGGAGTTCCATGATCTTTCCCTTGAATTCAGGCATCGCAAAGGTGAAGTTACCATCGCCAAACTTCGGCGTCGGCCGCTTACCCAGCGTCGCGGTGATCTGCTGTTCACGGCCACCGCGCAGGACCGTGACAGTTACCTGATGGTCCGGAGCGATCTCTGAGATCAGCCTGGTGAGCTTGCGTGTGCTGGTCACTTCATCGTTATTGATGCGGACGATCACATCGTTTGCCTGGATACCGGCCGCCGCCGCGGGCGAATTCTCCATCACTTTCTCGACCGCTACGCCGCGGACCGACGACAGGCCAAATCTTGCAAAATTATCGCTATCGACCTCTTGTCGTCTGCACGCCGAGATAGCCGCCGCTGCCGCCCAGCGTAAACGCCAGTGTCTGCGCGGCACGCTCCGCTTCCTTTTTGGCCTCAGGTGTCTGTCCGATCGCGAGGACGAACGACGATGTCACGATCAGGACCGATGAGAATAGTCTTGTGAACATAAAAAACCTCCAAAGCTATGTATTTACAATTACCCAAAAATATTTTGTTGCATGAACCGGCGAATAGGTTTACCGGCCCTCCGACGGGCGATACATAGAAAACACCGCCGAGGCGGCGATTGTGACGACCTGTACTGAAAGAGAGAAGATCCTTGACATTGCGTTGCATCTATGCTATACAATTGCATATGGCGAATTGCCGGCACAGCGACTTTCCACGACCCGACGCAACCGGAATTTATTTTTTTTCAAAAAACGGCGGGACAAGGGCAATAACCACACGTAAATCATTGCAGATACTGGATTTATTTGTCCCACCGGAGAGCGGGACACTCGTGGGACAGCGCGGGATGTTTATTTTTTTTCAAAGCGGCGGGACAAGGGTCAATATCACCCGTAAATCCTTGCAAATACGGCCTTTATTTGTCCCACAACCGAGCGGGACACCGGTGGGACAACGCTGGAGGACTGGGACAACCAGCAGGTCAACCGGCCGACAACCTTTGCAGGCGTTCGGCTGCAGCCTCGAGCGTCTCGTCCTTCTTGCAGAAGCAAAACCTGACCTGCTGCGAACCCATTTTTGGATCGTGGTAGAACGAGGAACCGGGCACGACGGCGACACCGATCTCCCGAATAAGATGCTTTGTGAATTCGATGTCGTCAGAGAATCCAAACGCAGAAATGTCGGTCATGACATAGTACGCGCCGTCAGGATAATCGCAACCAAAACCTGCATTCTGGAGCACCGGCACGATAAAGTCGCGTTTCCTCTGGTATTCCCGTTGGAGTTCGTCGTAATAATTCTCCGGCAGACGCAAAGCATATGCACCGGCGTGCTGCAGGCAGTTTGCCGCTCCGACGGTGAGAAAATCGTGAACCTTGCGTATCGCACCTGTGATATCAGGCGGAGCGATGCAATAGCCGACACGCCAGCCGGTGACCGAATATGTTTTGGACATCGAATTGACGATCACCGTCCGCTCGCGCATACCGTCAATATTCGCCATCGTTATGTGGCGAATATCGGCACCGTCGCGCGGATAGAGAATGTGCTCATAGATCTCGTCGGTAAAGCAGATCGCGTCAAATTCCTTGCAGAGTTCCGCAATGAATTCCAATTCGTCCTGCGAAAAAACCTTTCCGGTCGGATTGTTCGGATTGCAGATAATGATCGCCTTGGTGCGTTCGTTGAATGCGGCTCGAAGCTCGTCACGGTCGAATACGAAACCGTTATCGGTCCGGCGAAGGGCGACATGCCTCGGCTTTGCGTCAGACAGTATCGCATCGGGAGCGTAATTCTCGTAGAACGGCTCAAATACTACAACCTCTTCGCCCGGATCGACGGTCGCCATCATCCCGGCGATCATTCCTTCGGTCGAGCCGCACGTGACGGTGATCTCGGTTTCGGGGTCGATATCGAGGCCGAGGAACGATTTGGTCTTCGAAGCGATCGCGTCACGAAACGATTTCACGCCCCATGTAATGGCATATTGATTGTGATCGTCAGCAATGGCCTCCATCGCCTTGCGTTTGATGTCCTCGGGGGCAGCAAAATCAGGAAAGCCCTGCCCGAGGTTCACGGCACCATGTTTGACGGCCTCGCGCGTCATCTCGCGAATAACGGATTCTGTAAAGCTCGCGGCCTTCCGCGAGATGCGGCTCTTGGCGATCTTTGGTTCGCTCATATTGTTAGATATTCACTGAGTTTATCACGATGGCATAGCCACGTCTGCGGAAAACGGCATTGCTCTTTCTCGCATCCAACTCGCGGTTCCAATAAACTGCTTGTGGCGCCCGTATGCGTGGGTTAAACTTCTAGGTTACTCAGGCAGTGTGAGGTTTTTTCTAATGAAGGTTCGTATTATTTCTATTATTTTTGTGATCGCTGCGACTTGCATCGTCTCCATTGGGCAGGACCTGCTGGACGAGACAACCGGTAAGGGCTACTTGATCGGTCCGGGTGATGAGGTTACCGGAAGGGTGCTGGGCGAAAAGGACTTTGATTTCGTGGCGACCGTCGATGAGGATGGTCAGATCGAGGTACCGTTCTTTGATAAGCCGGTGTTTGCCAAATGCCGTACGGAGCGCGAACTGCGCATCGAGATATCGGGCCTGTTGTCCACATATCTTCGTAGTCCGCAGTTAAGCCTCCGCGTCACGCAGCGCAAGAGCCGCCCGCCGGCGGTCGTGTATGGCGAGGTAGTTACGCCCGGCCAAGTCGAAATGATGCGTCGGGCGAGACTAGTCGAGTTATTAGCCTTCTCGGGCGGCCTTAAGGAAGAAGCAGGCGGCGTCGTTCAGGTTTTTCGCACGCGACCGCCGCTTTGCGGCCCGGCGAATGACGAGAATAACTGGAAATCCGACACGAGCGAGGCGACCGACGTTCCCTCGCGGACCTTCAGTCTCGCAAACGTAAAGGCAGGTAAGGAGGACGCCAACCCGGTGATCTATCCCGGCGACGTGATCTTTGTACACAAGGCCACACCCGTATATGTCACGGGTGAAGTCCAGACACCGCAGGGCATCTACCTCAAGGAGGAGGGAATGACCTTGACCGAGGCGATCGCAAAGGTCGGCGGCGTCAGCCGCGAGGCCAAGATTAAGGACATTAAGATCCGCCGGCTCAAGGCCGGCAGCAAGGAACGGGACGTCATAGCAGCCAACTATGATCTGATAAAAAAGGGTGAGCAAAAGGACGTGGTGCTACAGCCGATGGATATTATCGAGGTAGGTCGCGCTAAGGACAGCTTTGCGATGCAGATATTGAAGATCGCGATCGGCGCCGGCCGCGCGGGTATCACCTCGGCCGCCCAGGGCACCGGTTTACGAGTGCTTTATTGATCGGCTTCGCTGTATAGACGGTCGATGATCTCGGAATAACGCTCGTCAACGACGCGGCGTTTAATTTTTAGCGTTGGGCGTCAGTTCACCTGAATCGACCGTTAGTTCGTTCTCGAGCAGGGCAAAACGCTTGACCTTTTCAAAGCGGGCAAGATCGGGCGTCATTGCCTCGATCTGGCGGGTAAATAGGTCGAGGATGCGTGGATGGTTACACATATCGGCGTGGGATAGTTCGCCGAGTTCCTTCAGTTTTGCGTACGCTTCGAGCATCTCAAAATTCGGGACGATAAGGGCCGCTGCGAATTTGCGTTCGCTCCCCACCAGCACGGCCTGACTGACAAATCGCGACGCTCTGAGCATCTGCTCGATATGTGCCGGAGCGATGTATTTACCTCCTGAGGTCTTGAACAACTCCTTCTTCCGGTCAGTAATGATCAGAAATCCGTCGTTGTCAATACGGCCAATATCGCCGGTCCTAAACCATCCGTCATCAGTAAACACCTCACGCGTCGCATCTGGCTTTTTGTAATAGCCGAGCATCACACCAGGGCCTTTGACCTCGATCTCGCCGTCATCGGCGATACGCACGCTTACATTGCGGATCGGCCGACCGACCGTACCGACACGTATCGCGGTCGGGTTGTTTGACGAGATCACGGGCGACGTCTCGGTCAGGCCGTAGCCCTGCATTATCTGTATTCCGGCACCGATGAAGATCAGGAATATATCGTCCGACAGTGCCGCCCCACCGGTGATACACAGCCGCAATCGGCCGCCGAAGAAATCACGCAGCTTCGCGTACACGAGCTTGTCGGCGATACCGTGCTTGGCCGCGAGCGACATCGGAACCGGCTGACCGGCATTCTCGCATGCGGCAAATTCCTTAGCGACGGCGATCGCCCAGTCAAAGATCAACTCGTTGACGCGGCCCGCCTGCATCGCCTTGAGCCGGGCCCGTTCAAAGACCTTTTCGAATATCCGCGGCACTCCGATAAAGATCGTCGGCCTCACTTCTTTGAGGTTATCCGGTACCTTGTCAATCGATTCGGCGTAATACACGCTCATCCCGTTGCGGAGATAAACGTACATTCCGGTACGCTCAAAAACGTGCGACAGCGGCAGTACCGAAAGCGATATGTCGCCGCCCGAGAATGCGAATCTTTCGCTGGCATCGATGACGTTTGAGATGAGGTTTGCGTGGGTAAGCATGACGCCCTTGGGCTCACCCGTCGTCCCGCTCGTGTAGATCAGCGTCGCAATGTCGCCCGGCTGGATAGCTCCGCGAAGCGTCTCCGCAAGCTCGGGCTGCTCGGTCGCCAGTTCGCTGCCGAGTGTTTCGAGGTCCGCGAGCGAAAGAAACATCTCTCCTTCCGGCACCGGGCCACTAAAGATAACAAGTCGCTCGACGGATGAGCATTGCGCGATGGCCGCACTTATACGTTCATAGGTCTCTGCGTCCTGCAAAAAAGCGATCTTTGTCTCGGAATCATCAATGATATAACGGACCGATTCGGGCGAGAGCGTCGTGTAGATCGGCACATCGACAATTCCTGCGAACTGACAGCCCGCGTCAGTAAGTGTCCAATCCGGCGAGTTTGCCGCAAGGATCGCCGCCCTGTCGCCTGTCTTCAGCCCGAGCGAGTGCAGGCCGAGAGCAATATTGGTCGCGCGCTCGATAATTTCGCTCGATGAGATCGGTCGCCACTCGCCATCTTGTCTGTAATTCAGCGCGTCTGGTAGGTCGAATTCGGCTGCAGCCCGCAAGAATAGGTCAGGCAAGGTCGCCGGCTCGGCCGCCAGCGGTGGCACAAACACTTCACTCATCGCGACGCTCGCCGTTGATTCCTGCATTCCGGTCATTTTGCCCGCATCCCGTCAAAGAGTACTTTCACAACCTCGCCAGCCATCGGGGCGAGCGGATAGTGCTTTTCGGAAAGTACCCAATTGGTCACCATCTCGTCGATCGCCCCATAAAAGATCTTGGCCGCGACGATGGGTTTCACGTCGATGCGAAAAACCCGTCGCCGCTGCCCTTCGGCGATAGCTCCGCAAATAATATCGAGGTATTCGCGGAATCCGGCCGCCGAAAATTCCTGCATGAACTTGGTCGAGCCACGCAGTTCAACCTGAAAGACGACGGCCAGGTCACGGTCGGCACCTAAACGCTCGAGATGCAGCTCCACGATCCGCGCGAGCTTTGCGTCCGGGGCGTCGATCTTTTCGATCTCCGCTTTGCCGTCAGCGATGAACTCGGCCATCGCGCGGTCAAAGATAGAGTGCAGAATGTCGTCCTTGCTCTTGAAATAGAGATAGACCGTGCCATCCGCGACACCGGCCTCGCCGGCAATGTCGGCAACCTTGGAGTTGAAGTAGCCCTTGCGGGCAAAAATGTGAATGGCCGAGCGCAGAATGGCCTCACGCTTGTCGCTCACGACCGCTTTGGTGGCCGCACCATTCTTCGAAGCTCTCGCCATATGACGTTATGAATGAATACTCATTCATTGTGACATCGAACGACGAGAGAATCAACAATTATCGGTTTTGGTTCGGAATCATTGTGCTTTTAGAACCCAGCCGTTTGGATCGACCACGGGGGCCGGGCCTGAGAACGTAACGCTCCCGCGTCCATTCGGCATCGCGACGCGTTGTGTCTTTACCGTTGATGACGACGTCCACCGGCATTGGGAACGGAAGATCGCCGGGCGTTTCCCAGCGTCAGGTTGAGTACGCTTCCCCGCGTCTCAGTTACGAGTTTAGGCAGTTTTGGCTGGCGGAGATAAAGCTCAAAGAACCAATCGAGGTCCATTCCGGAATCGGCCTCGGCGATGGTCAGAAAATCGTCCGTATTGACCAGCCGCTGCTGCCGACCGTCAGTGTATGTTTCCATCTGCTTGGTCGGATAGGCCATGTGCCGAAGGGCCTTGAAGAACGCCTCGTCGCCGATCAGATATCTGAGCGTGTGCAGCACATACGCGCCCTTGCCGTAGATGTCACCGTCGCTCGTCTTGTAATCAGGTGCCGATAGATAAACCTCGTGAGCGAATTTTGCCTCACGCGGTGCGACGGGCTGTTTGTTCCGGAAACCCTTGGCGCGGTTCTTCATCGCCGTAAGATAGGCTTCCTTGCCCTTGGTCTCCTCGACGTAGAGCGTGTCCATAAATGACTGAAAGCCCTCATGGATCCAGAAATCACGCCAGTCGCTCGCGGTCACGAGATTCGCCCACCATTCGTGGCCAAACTCGTGCAGCATCAGCCAATCGAGGCCGTCGGCCTCAAAACGGTACTTGTTCCCATACGCGATGTTGGTCGAGTGTTCCATACCAAGGTGCGGCGTCTCGACGATGCCAAGCTTGATCGTCCTAAAGGGAAACGGCCCGAGATATTTCTCAAAAAAGGCGTTATATTTCTTGGTTTCGGCGACCAGTTTGGCACCGTTGGCATAGCTCTCGGGCAGTATGTAGAACTTAAGCGGGATCATTTGGCCGGAGATGCTGCGAACGTTCTCCTCGATCAACCGATACGGTGCGGCGTTGAATACGAGCGAGTAATTCGCGATCGGATTTGTCATCCGCCAGTTGTAGGTTGATGTGCCGTCGGCGTTCTTTTTCACGCCCTCGAGGCGGCCGGGCCCGGAGGCCACGAGAGGATCCGGAACGGTGATGTGCATTGACGAGGTCGCTGGCTTGTCCGACGGATGGTCTTTGCACGGGAAGAGCAGATCTGCTCCGTCATTCTGCAGTGCGACCGAGATCCAGTCGGCTCCGGACGGCGTTTTCGTCCACATGAAACCGCCGACCCACGGCGGATTTGGCGCGATTCGAGGCGTTCCGGAATAAGTGATCGCCGTTCTTATTGTTTCGCCAACCTGTTTGGTCATCGGAAACCAGATCCAGACCTTACCACCCTTGCGCTCATATTTGAGGTCCTTGGTGGCATCCGTTAGTTTGCTGATGGTGTACGGCGTGTCCAGATCGAGAACGATCACATTTGTCGGGATGACCGTCTTTGCCGTCATTACGGTTGTGCCCGTGATCGACTTGGTCTTAGGGTCGGCGGTGACCGAAACGTCGTAATTCTGAACATCGAATGCGGCCTGCTCAAACATCAGCGGCCCGCCCGTCTCCGTCGGCCTGACGCCGTGTTCACGCTGGGCAGCGGCAGATATCGTAAGGACAAATAGAGTGACAATTGCTAATGATCGTTTCATGGTGTACGGGCTCCAAATGAATCGTTTATTATGGTTTTCTTGAACATACATCAAACAACGCCAATGTTAAAGAAAGCGATATTATTACTGACGATCTTGGTACCGGCAGCACTCGGCCAGACACCAACCCCTGAGGCCAAAAAGATCAATGAAAGACCCGCTGCGACGTCTGTACCCGTGATAGAGCCGTTCGATAAGGCTGACGTGAAGACGATGGCCGCAAAATGCGTGACGCTCGATACTGAGTCAGGAATGATCGAGCTGGAACTCTATCCCGAATTCGCACCGGAGACGGTCAGGAGCTTTCTCAACCTTACGGCTCAAGGTCTGTTCGACACTACGACGTTCAGCCGAGTGGTGCCGGGCTTTGTGATCCAGGGCGGGAATATCTGGACCCGAACAGGCGGTGTGACCTATGCTATCGGAACGCGGGCCCGGCGAACGCTACCGGACGAGCCCAACCGTATCCTTCACGAGCGTGGTGTCGTCTCGATGGCCCGCGGGGACGCAGCGAACACCGCAACGACCAATTTCTTTATCCTTGTGGATAAAGCCTCATACCTTGACGGCAAGTTTGCGGCTTTCGGCCGCGTGACGCGCGGGATGGACGTCGTCGATGCGATCAATAAGGCCCGGGTGACCGATGAAACGCCGGAAAAACCTGTGCGGATAGGAAAGGCGTCGCTTGCCGATTGCAGCGTCAAAGCTCCTTAGCAAACGCCAGCACGTGACCATCGGGGTCGAGGCTGTATGCGGCCTCGTGGCCCCAATCGCGCGGGGTAAGAGTGCTTATCTCTGTGGCACCGGCCGCGATCGCCCGATGGTGGAACTTTCCCGGGTCGTCGACAACAAGGTAAACTTCTGCCCGTGGCGTACCTCGGCCTTCCGTGAATCGTTCAAGATCGATGCCCAATAGCCGTGATGCGCTTGTTTCCGGCATCAGTCCCAAGATCGCACCGGCCAGGGTGAACTCGGTCATCCCTTTCACATGCAGCGTCGGCGCTGTGCCAAGTGCTTTAGCGTAGAATTCCATCGCTCGCTGCTGGTCCACGACGTAGAGGATAAAATGGACTTTGGCTATCGTCATTCCGCCAGGTCCACCTCAAGCGTCATACGATATTCATTGGCCATCGACGGGTGGCCGTGGGCCATCGAGACATCGATACCTTTCCGATAGGTCTCGATTGCCTTGTCGCGATCACCCCTCTGTAAGTAAGCATTGGCCAGCACTCCGTAGGCGTTGCCCTCGTCGTCGGCTTTTGCCAGATAATTTTCGAGCAGGTCGATCACTTTTTGATTCTCGCCCGTCTTTTCATATTCCTTCGCCAAACCGAACATCACCATCGAATTCGATGGATCGTCGGCGAGCATCTGCTCAAAGACCTCGATACGATTCATATGACCAATTCTAGATCAAAAGAGCCTTTGCTGGACAGCCTCGATCGATTCCACCGGTCCCGGCAGCGGAACTTTCTCAGTCGCGCGGTCGCGAACGTTAAATCCCAGCCGGTTGGCGTGGAAATCAAACAGCTTTTTGGTTACTTCCCACTGCTCTGTGCTCCCCGTCGACCGTTCCTTATACGTCTTGTGTCGCAGGCTGCCGCCACGTTCGCGTTTCATCGTGTTGATGATCTTTACGACACGCGTCGGGGGTAGCCGTTCGTGCATCTTCTGCACAAAATATTCCTCGATCGAATCGGTATCGAGATGCAGCATCGACATAAACGCCCGCGTCGCCCCCGATTCCCGTGCACGTTCGAGCAGACCCGGGATATTCGGCTCGTTATAGCCGGGGATGATGGGTGCAACACCGATGCCCGTTGGTATGCCTTCGTCTGAGAGCATCTTCATCGCCCGAAAGCGTGCCTCGGGCACCGGCGTGTACGGCTCGAACGGATTCGACTTCTCCTTGGTCAGGAATGGCAGCGAGAAAAAGACGGTGACTTTGAGCTTCTTGAGGATATCGATATCGCGCGTCACCAGCGGCGATTTTGTGATCACGCCTACCGGAACGCGAAACTCGTGGCAGACCTCAAGGCACTTTCTCGTCAATTCGTAAGTCGCCTCAAGCGGCAGATAAGGGTCGGTCGCAAACGAAAAATCGAGATGAGGCATGCGATCGCGGCACTTCTTCAGCTCCTCTCTCAAGAGCTGCGGCGCGTTTGGCTTAACGACGATCTTAGTCTCAAAGTCCGTCCCGGCTCCATAGCCAAGATATTCGTGATATTGCCGGGCAAAACAGTACGTGCATCCATGCACACATCCGCGATAACAATTCACCGTATAACGCCAGCCGCCTTCCCAATCGGACGCGAACGCCTTCGTGATGACCTTTTTTGTATTGGTTTCCTCGAAGATCTCAAGCTTTGTCGGCGGCGGCTCGCCTACATATTCGGCGGAGTACTTGTTGTAGGGATTGGGAGGGTTCTCGATATATCGCACTAATGCAACAATATCGCATATACAAAAGCAGCGCAAATCTCACTACAGTGCTTTTTGCACCAGCAGATCCGTCTGCGGGTCAGAACCCAACAGAAAGGTGTGCCTGCCGACGACGGTGAAGCCATTCTTCTCGTAAAATCGCTGCGCCCGCGGATTGTATTCCCAAACGCCCAGCCACATAACGTCGTGATTATGCCGGCGGGCTCGGGCAAAACACTCATCCATCAGGTTTTGACCGACGCCTTTGCCGAGGTATTCCTGATGCGAATACAGTCGATTCAATTCGACAGGCCGTTTTGCGTCAATGCCTTCCTCTATGCTGTCGACGACGAGTTTTGCGTATCCGGCCGGCCTGTCTTCGATCTCAGCGATCAAAAAGATCGACCGATCATCTTCTAGCTCGATCGCGATCTGTTCCAGGCTAAAAGCCTGTCGCATATAGTGATTGAGGTCCTCCGGGGCGTTCTTCGGGTGATGAGCAAAGGCGTCCCAAAATGTCGTGTAGGCGAGGTCTGTGAGGAGCTTTGCATCCTCAACCGTCGCCTGGCGGATCGATATCTCGGACATTACTTACCGCTGGTGATGAGTTTAGCGATCGTCTGCAGCTGCATATTCGACGTGCCCTCGTAGATCGAGCCGATCTTGCTGTCGCGCCAGAATTTTTCGACTGGGTAGTCTTTTACGTAACCATAGCCGCCGTAGAGTTCGATCGCTTTGCTGGAGACGGCCTCGGCGCAGCGGGATGAAAAGAGTTTGGCGATGGCGGCCTCTTTTAGGAAAGACTTGCCAGCGTCCTTGAGCCGGGCCGCATTGTAAACAAGCAATCTTGTCGCCTCGATCTCGACGGCCATCTCGGCAAGCTGAAATTGCACTCCCTGAAAGCTATTGATGGCAGAGCCGAACTGCTCACGCTCCGCGGTATATTTTAGTGCAGCCTCATATGCCCCTTGGGCAATGCCAAGCATTTGTGCCGCAATGCCGATTCGGCCCTCGTTAAGGGTCTCAATAGAGATCTTGTAGCCTTTGCCGACCTCGCCGAGCACGTTTTCTTTTGGGACCTTACAGTTATCGAGGATCAGCTCGGTCGTCGAAGACGCCCGGATGCCGAGCTTGTCTTCTTTTTTACCGACGGTGAATCCTTCAGAGCCCTTTTCAATAATGAACGCCGTGATCCCTTTATACCCCGCGTCAGGATCGACCGTTGCGAAGGTCAGGAATATCTCAGCCTCATTGCCGTTAGTGATCCAGAGCTTTTGGCCCGTCAGCTCGTAGTGATCACCTTTATCTACGGCGCGAGTTTTGAGTGCAAACGCGTCTGAGCCTGAGCCGGCTTCGCTCAGGGCGTAGGCCCCGACCCTGCTCGTTGCCATTTGCGTCAGATACTTCTTTTTCTGATCGTCGTTCGCCCAACGCATGAAAGCGTTTGTGACGAGCGTATTGTGCACATCGACAAATACCGACACACTTGCATCGACGCGGGCGAGTTCCTCGATCGCGAGGATCGCATTGAATATCGTCGAGCCCGCACCACCGTACTCCTCGGGCGATTCGATGGCCATCAAGCCGAGCTCGAAGCACTGTTTGATAAGGTCGGCGTCGAGCTTTGATGCGTGCTCCATCGCCTCGACCTTAGGCCGAACCTCGCCCTCGGCAAATTCGCGAACTGATGCACGAAATAGTTCTTCTTCTTCTGATAGAACGGTCAGGCCGGCGTTCGACAACGCGGCCCCAGTGGCTGTGCTCATGCTATTTTCCTATGCGTTTTGTTAATCGAGTTTCGATAAAATACCATTTTAGACACGCGAGGCGGCAAAGGCAATACATTGGACCCGACAACTGAATCCCTCAACATTCCCGAATCAAGATTCAACCGTCTGACGCTAATAGCCGTGGTGCTGACGCTGTTGGGAATCGCTCTTTTCGGCTATTTTATCTACGCCGTCGGTTTTTGGGAGATTTGGCAAGGCATCGTCCGGTTCGGGATCGGCGGATTTGCATTGATCCTGACGCTGTATTTCGGCCGCGTCTGCGTCCGCGCGACAGCGTGGAAGCTCGCTGTTCACGAACCTTACCATTTACGCCTTCGTGACACGATACCGGCCGTCATTATCGGCGAGGCGATGAGCAGCACTATCCCGCTTGGGATCCTTGCCAGCGGCACGTCAAAGGCTGTCGCCGTGCGGCGGCGGATCCCGCTTGTAGCCGGACTCTCATCTGTCGCAACGGAGAATCTCTTTTACAGCCTCGTGACGGGTCTGTTTCTCATCACCGGTGCCATGATCCTGCTCAAGGGCTACACGGTTGACCCGGGCCTTACGTGGGTGCTCAATTTCTTGATAGGCGTATTGGTGTTCCTGATCGCCCTTGGGATCCTAATGGTCATTCGCCAGTGGCATTTCGCCAGTTCGATCTGCGAATGGATCTACGGGAAGGGAAAACTGAGGAACTGGCTTGAGAAGGGCCGCCACGACGTCCGCCGATTTGAGGACCTGATCTATGGTTTCTACCGACATCATCCGCGCCGATTCGTTCCGATAGTGTTGTTTGAGGCCGCGTACCATGCTCTTGGGGTTGCCGAGGTGTGGCTCATTTTGTCCAGACTCAACGAGACCGTACCGAGCTTCGCCACGGCATTTGTCCTGGAATCTGTCAGCCGATTGATAACGATAATGTTCAAGCTTGTCCCGTTTGTCGTCGGCGTGGACGAGGCGGGGGCTGAGTTCATCGGCGAGGCCGTCGCTATCGGTGCCGGCGTAGGCGTGACGCTGGCGATAATCCGAAAAGGACGGATCCTCTTCTGGACTGCCATTGGCGCGATTCTGATCGGTAAGCGCGGCCTATCGATCTCGGAACTGCTGAGAAAGCCTCATTGAAGCGGCCAGAATACCGGAACAAGCGCCATCGACACAATGAATACAATGATGGTGAGGATCGCTCCGATCTTCACAAAGTCCATGAAGCGGTATCGGCCCGGCGTATACACGAGCACGCACGCGGGCTCGAGCGGTGTGATGAAGGAGAACGACGCGGCATACGTCACACCGACAATAAAGGTGCGCGGATTTAGGCCGAGAGCAACGGCCGTCTGGATCGCTACCGGCAAGACGACCAGGGCCGCGGCCTGATTCGACATTGGCTGCGTCAGTGCAACTGTGAGTAAAAAGAAACCCGCCAGCACAGCCGTACCGCCGAACTGTCCGAAATGAGTATTGATCAAGCCCGCAAGATATTTATCGGCCCCTGACGATTCCATCGCAACACCAAAGCTCATCATGCATGCGATCAGCACCAGAAGACGTAAGTCGATGAGGTCATACATCTCTGAATGGCGAACCGTCTTTGTCGCGAGCAGTACCATTACGCCGATAAGTACACAGACAGCCAGCGGAATATCATAGCCGACAACAACTTTTGACATCGACAGCGTCAAGAAAACGATGAATGCCGCGATCGCCCAGGGCCGTTTCTCGATCCTGAAGCTCGCTTCGGAAACGTCCTCAAGAAGTATGACCTCGTTCTCTATCACCAGCGGTTCGATGCGGTCGCGCCTCCCCTGGACCAGCAGAACATCGCCGAATCTAAGCTGGACCTCACTGAGTTTTTCGATAAATGTTGAGCCGTGACGATTGACTGCGAGGACGGTCAGGCCGTAGCTTTGCCGGAACCGCAGGGTCTTGAGAGTATGACCGACGAGCCGCGCATCGCGCATTATCATCAGCTCAAACAGCTCGACGTCCTCGCCCTCAAGCAATACGTCGGCCAGCATGAAATCCGGCTTGATCTCGAGACCAACCTCCTCTTTGACTCGAAGTATCTCGCTAACTCGGCCTTCGACAATCAGCGAATCGCGCCGCTGTATCCGCTCGCCGACGTCAGGTGCGATAATTCGCTCTTCGCCGCGGACGATGCCGAGGACATTGAGTTCCAGGTCTGAACTGAACTTCGCTTCAGCGAGTGTCTTGCCGACCAACGCCGACTCGGGCAGTACCAGTACCTCAGAGATATATTCGCGGATGTCATATTGCTCGGTCAGCGATTCGCCGGTGCCGCGGGTGGGCAGCATTCGCCTTCCGATGAAGAGCATATAGAGCAATCCGAAGCCGAAGGTGATGATCCCGACTGGCGCCAACTCGAACATTGAGTAGGGCTCCTGGCCATAGCGTTGAATGGCCCCGCTGACCGCTAGATTGGTTGAGGTTCCGATGAGAGTACAGCTGCCCCCGAGGATCGCCCCGAATGCCAACGGCATGAGAAGTTTTGAGGGCGGTATCTTGGTCTTTGCTGCGAGTCCGATCACAACCGGGAGAAACATGGCGGTTGTCGTCGTATTCTTAAGCACCGATGCCGATGCCGCAGCCATAATCATTATCAAGGCCGTCAGAACGAACTCGTTGTCTCCCGCAATGCGGCTAATTCGCCGCCCCATCAGATCGACCAGCCCGGTTTTGACCAGTCCGCCGACCAGAATGAATAATCCCGCGATCGTGATGATGACATCGTTGCCGAAGCCCGCAACCGCTTCCTGAACGGTCAAAACCCTGGTCAGGATCAGCGCGATCACAAGAAGAACGCCGATGACATCGACGGGCAGCTTTTCGGTAGCGAACAGAATGATCGCTACGAGCAGCAGTAGGAGAGTGACCGCAATATCGGGTGTCATTTGGCGCAAGGATATCGGAAATCAAGCGTTTTGAAAAGAAAAGCGGCCCGTCGCCGTGCCGCGTAGGTGTCAAGGTTATAGGAAAAATTACTGGGCCGCACCGCTGAGCGGTATGTCCCCGTTCGTTCCCCACTGAGTGCCTGCGAAGCCACCGTCAGAACTGCGAAGAATGAAATAATTTCCGCCATTCGGTCGCCACACGGCTATCTCGGTCTTACAAAAGTACGTGCCCCTCGCACGATGAAACAGTTATACTTGACATGAATGTGACGTTCGCGGCGATATTTACACCGGCTTCGCGGTCGAGCTTGCCCGAAAAGTCGCGGCCCTTTCGGAGAAAGGCAACAACCTCGTCTCGCGCACCGTAAAAGACCTCGTTGCCGGCTCGGGCCTTGAATTCAAAGAGTTAGGCACACGCACTTTCGACGGCGTCGAACGCAAATGGAGCCTCGTTCGGGTAGTAAACTGACATTATGAAAAAATTAAGTATCGCTCTTCTTTTCCTTCTCCTAATCAGTGCGTTCGCCACGGCACAGTCACTCGACGACAAGCTCAAAGAGATCGACGATTACGCAAACACCGTAATGAACACCTGGAAAGGGCCGGGCATGGCGATCGCGGTCGTCAAAGACGACAAGGTCGTTTCCGCAAAAGGCTACGGGGTTCTTAAACTCGGGGAATCGGCAAAGGTCGACGCTGACACAGTCTTTGCCATCGCCTCGAATTCAAAGGCATTCACCACGGCCAGCCTTGCCATTCTTGTTGATGAGAAGAAACTGAATTGGGACGACAAGGTCTCGCAGTATCTGCCCGAATTCCAGATGTACGATCCATGGGTGACCAGTGAGTTGACCATTCGTGACTTGGTCACACATCGCGTGGGGCTGGACACGTTTAGCGGCGACCTGTTGTGGTACGAGACGACGTATTCGCCGGACGAGATCCTCCGACGGCTCAGGCACCTCAAGCCCGTGTCGAGTTTTCGGACACGTTTCGGTTATCAAAACCTGATGTTCATCGCCGCTGGCAAGGTCGTAGAGAAGGTCTCCGGAAAGTCCTGGTGCGGTTTTGTCACCGAGCGCATCCTGGCGCCTCTGGGAATGTCGCGCACGACGTGCAGTGTTAACTCCCTGCCCGACAACGCCGCGTGGCCGCATAACGAATCGGGCGGCACACTGCGTACGCTGCACCGCGGTAATGTTGACGGCTCGTACTCTGCTGCGGCGCTGAATTCATCGGTCAACGACCTTTCAAAATGGGTCCGCACGCAGTTGGGCAAGGGCAAGTTTGGCGACAAACAGATATTCAGCGAACAGCAATCGTGGGCGATGCACCAGCAATGGCTCGCGCAGCAGGTGTCTATGGGTGCCTCGCGAAACAGCCCGACGACGCACTTCTCGGGCGTTGCAATGGGCTGGTTCGTCAACGATTATCAGGGCCGCAAGATAATCAGCCACAGCGGCGGCCTTGACGGGATGCTGTCGTATACGGTGCTGATCCCTGAGGAGAACGCCGGCTTTGTCGTGCTGACGAACAACGAATCGCCGTCCTTCGCGATCATGATGAACAAGATCCGCGACGTTTTGGTCAATGCCCCCAAACGTGACTACAACGCCGAGGCCGTCACTCGGATGGCCAACAACAAAGCGAACGAAGCCGCCGAGGTAAAACATGTCGACGAGGCCCGCGTCGCCAACACCAAGCCGGCACTTGCGCTTCATCGATTACGCCGGAACCTACGGCGACAAGCTGTACGGCGACGTGACGATCGCCGAGGAGAACGGCAAGCTCGTTATGCGCTTCCTGCCGTCCCCGAATTTTGTCGCCGACCTCGAACACTGGCACCACGACACCTTTCAGTCATTAAGTGGCGCCCGTCCGTCGCCTATAATTCTCCACGTGGTTTCGTGACCTTTGCGATCGACAAGAACGGCAAGACCGACCGGTTGACGGTCGATCAGCCGAACAACGATTTCTGGTTCTACGAATTAGATCTGCGGCGCAAACCCGCGGATAACTCGACAAAATAACGGCGATATGTAAGAATCCTCTTTCGATTTTAGAAACCGAACAGAGGAGAAAAAGGTTAAGTTAATGTCAGAAGAAGCAGTACAGCCGGCCGAAGCGGCACCCGAGGCCACCGCCGATCACGATGACGTGCATTATCAGGCGGTCGAAAAAGAAGGCGTCGTGACGGCCATTTGGGAAATGCAGGGCCAAAAGCACCTGCGCACCATCGACCCGCGTTCGAACGAAGGCAAACAGATCCTTGCCCTCTTCGAGACCGCAGGCTAACGTCGGACCGCAGGCAGCTTGCCTGCGTTAGTCAGATGAGTTGCTGGATGGCGTGAACGCCAGCCGGCATCGCCCGCCCGTCGAGGATATCCGCCCTTATCACACCAAGGCCCGCCGAGGTAAGAAAGACCGCCTCCGCGTCCGATAACTCGTCCAATTCCGCCTCTACCTCGTCGCACTCAAGATTCTCAAGCACAAACTCTCGCGTCGTGCCCGGCAGACACCCCGTCGACAAGGCCGGCGTGTAAAGCCTCTCGCCCTTCAGCCAAAAAACGTTCGACATGCAGCCGCCCGTGATGTGCCCACGCTCGTTGACCCTAACCGCCTCGTGAAAGCCACGTTCCTTTGCCTCGTCTGATCGCGAGAATATTTTCCAGATAATTACAAGATTTCACCCCCGCCAGCGGTGAGCATGAATTGACCGGATACGGCGATGTTGTCAACTTGAATTGCGACGGCACCGGGCGGTTCTCACCGACGATGACGTGAACGCTCGTCTTTTGTTCAGGCTCGCTTCCTGGCCAGATCTCGTTCCGCCGGTCGTCGGTAAACGTGATACGTGCGCGTCCATCCACGATCCCGCTCTCGCGGATCGAATCGTCGAGGGATGAATACGTCGCTTGGTTGGAATGGGCCGATAGATCAATACGGACTCTGGCCGCATTGTCAGTCAATCGCCGCCAGTGCTTTTCCCAAAACACCGGCTCGCCGCTGCGGATCGCAATGGTCGTAAAGATGCCAGAGCCGTAGAGTGCCGCATTGGATTGATCCATCACGTTTGGGACCGTGGCGTGTCATCGCAGAATTCCGCGACGAGTTGTGCGAACGCGGTGCTGGACTCTTCCTGCGGGACATGCCCGCAATCTTTTAAGACTACGAGCCGAGAATCCGGAACGGCATCGCGGAGTTTGTATCCGTTCTTGATCGGGATGACAGTGTCCTCTTCGCCCCAGATGATGAGGGTCGGCTGGGTGATGAGGTGGGCGTCGCGTTCGATGCGGTTTGCGTGCCAGTTGCGCGAGGTGGCGAGCAGGCTGTGGTGGCCGTCGGCGGCACGCAGAGGGCGGAGGACGCCGTCGATACGTTCGTCGGTGATCAGGTGATGGTTTGCCTTAGCGAGCGTGCCGTGCATGCGGTGCTTTAGGATCGTCCGCGAATCGGATACGAACGGTGTTATCAATTCGCCGAGACCCGGAAACGAGGCCAGCCGCAGTATCGGGTGCGACTTGAGATCGTCGTTGATGACGGCATCGACGAGCACAAGCTTCTCGACGCGCTCCGTCTCGTCGAGAGCGATAGTCGCCGCGACCGCTCCGCCGTACGAACTGCCTACGACAGTCGCACGCCCGATGCCGAGCCGCTCCATTAACCGAGTGACCATTCGTGCCTGCGACTGGATGGAATAATCGAACGAGCGAGGTTTTTCGGAATAACCAAATCCGACCAGATCGACCGCGATCACGCGAAAGCCCGCCTCGGCCAACATCGGTGCGGTCGTCTTCCAGACAAACAGCGACGCCGTATAGCCGTGAATGAGCACCATCGGCGGAGCCGTCGCCTCACCGAACTCTTGATAATGGATACGAATTCCATCGACCGAAACGAATCGCGACCGCTCAGAATGCGGTACGAGCGGCGCGACATCGTCCCAGCGGACCGTGGCCGCACGCGTCAGCATCTTGACCGCAACTGCCGCCGCGGCCGCTCCGCCGATGGCCAATGCAAGTTCACGCTTCTTCATTTGACGTAAATTCTATACCAAAACGACCTTTGGGCGAACCGCGTTTTCAGTCGCGTCATAGGTGCCGATCGCGATCAACTCGCTGGTTCCCGCCACCATCCGAACCGCCTGGCCCTCAGCCAAATCCAAGCCCGCCACCTGCGTCGCCAGTCCGTCCCTCGTCCGCGCTACCCTTTCTTCACTCAGTTCCATCACCGCAAGGTGCGACACAGCGTCATCCAGCGGCCTAAGCCTCGCCGCCCGTTCATCCATCTCCGCAAGCTCATCCAGTGTCACGCTCTGCGACAGATCGAACCGCCCCGCACGCGTCCGGCGAAGTTCACTCAAATGCGCACCGACGCCGATCGACCGCCCAATATCCTCGGCCAGTGTTCGAATATACGTTCCGGCGGAACAGACGACGCGGATACGAAGCGTATCCAATGCGGAATGCGGAGTGCGGAGTGCGAAATCGATGACCTCGAGGTTGGAGATGTTCACTGCGACCTTGGCTCGTTCAATAGTCTCCCCTCTACGGGCATGTTCGTAAAGCTTTTTGCCATCGACCTTTTTCGCCGAATACATCGGTGGCATCTGTTCGATCTCACCACGAAACTTCTCAAGCACATTGTCCCAATCAGTGGACTGGACGAGCTTGGTTAGTTCTTCACTCCGCATTCCGCATTCCGCATTCCGCACTCCTGTGCCGTCTGCCGTATCCGTCTCAAACCCAAATCGCACCGTCGCCAGATATTCTTTTTCGTCCTTATCAAGAAACTGCGCGAGCCGCGTCGCTTTTCCGACCAGCACGACCATTACGCCCGTCGCAAACGGGTCAAGTGTTCCTGTATGGCCGACACGGCGTGTTTTCAGGATACGGCGAACCCGCGACACTACATCGTGCGACGTAATGCCCGCAGGCTTGTCGATGATCAGAAGGCCGTCCATAATTGAGCGAATTCGAAGTTTAGCAGATGTGGGGCCGCAGAAAGCAGAAAGTTGACGAGGAAAAACGCGTCGTGACCGACCGCGAGCGTTCCCGAGCGCGGACGATGAATCGTGCCGTAAAGCTGCTCGCCGCAAAGCCGCGTTCGGTCGCGGAGCTTCGCGAACGCCTTCTCGAAAAACTGTGGACCGACGCCGATATCGTCGACGTCGTCGTCGAAAAGCTTAAAGAATACAACTATCTCAATGACGAGCAATTCGCCCGCGACGTCGCCGTCTCAAAGCTTCGGCAGAGACCGCAGGGTCGCCGCCGGCTGCAGATGTCGATGTCCCAAAAGAAGCTCGACAAAGAGATCGTCGATGCTGCGATCGCCGAGGCATACGAAAAACTGCCTGAGGAACAACTGATCGACGCGGCTATCGAGAAACGCCTGAGGGTGAAAGGGCAGCCTGCGACGCGGGATGATCTAAAGAAGTTTCACGACCATCTGCTTCGCCAAGGGTTTTCGTATGACCTGATCCGCGACCGAGCCTCGCAGCTTCGCTTGCCCGCCGGCGACGACCCTATCGAGGAACAAAACTCTTGACTTTGTGTTGGTAATATGCCACAATGTTGCACGGTCGCAACTACACCATCAGGGGCTCGAAAGGTGAAAGGTTTTATTTTTTTTCAAAACAGCGGGACAGATGCTAAATTCCTTGCAAGTTATTGCAACATAAGTCGTTTATTTGTCCCATCCGAGGCTGGGACACGGGCGGGACACTTCGTCACTGCAGACTTAAAAGATGAAAGTTTTATTTTTTTCAAAAACAGTGGGACAGACGCTAAATTCCCCGTAAACTATTGTAAAAAAAGTAGTTTATTTGTCCCACCCAAGGCTGGGACACGGGCGGGACACTTTATTCGCTCTAAAGTCATTTCCGGCCAACCCATTGCGGAGCGTACGCAGGAACTGTCACGAGCGTCGATCAGTTGAAAAGCTGGTTTGGGATGTGTGCGTTGCCCGCAAATCGGCCATTTGCTATCTTAAAAGATTGCCGTATTAGGACTATTTCATTCGTAAGGGCTATTAAATGACGACTGCGACCAAGAAAAACGGTAAGGCCTCGGGCGACAAGTATCACGGTCTCGATACCGAAACGCTCGTAGGGCTTTACCGCACGATGTACCTCTCGCGCAGGATCGATGATAAAGAGATCCAGCTAAAGGGCCAGAACAAGATTTTTTTCCAGATCTCAGGTGCCGGTCACGAGGCGGCCTTGGTCGGTGCGGCACTGGCGATGAAGCCCGCGTACGACTGGTTTTTCCCTTATTATCGCGACCGGGCGTTGATGCTCGGCCTGGGCATGACCGCGCTGGAGATGCTATATTCGGCAGTTGGAGCGGAGCTTGACCCGAATTCGCACGGCCGACAGATGCCATCGCATTGGGGCCATAAGGACCTGAATGTTCCTTCACAATCTTCATGCACGGGCTCGCAGGCGTTGCATTCGGTCGGTGCGGCCGAGGCGTCTTATCGTGCTTCGCTCGTTAAAGAACTGCAGGACAAGGTAACGGGTTTCAAAGGCGACGAGGTCGTCTATATGTCGGTCGGCGACGGCACGACCAGCGAAGGCGAATGGTGGGAGGCTCTGAACACGGCCTGCAATCTAAAGCTGCCCGTTATCTTTTGCGTCGAGGACAATGGCTACGCGATCTCGGTCCCGGTCGAGGTCGGCACGGCGGGCGGCGATATCTCGAAACTGGTCGCCGGATTTCCGGATCTCTATATTCAAAAATGTGACGGCACCGATCCGCTCGAATCGTACGCGACATTCAAGCGTGCGGTCGAATATTGCCGCGAACGAAAAGGTCCTGCGTTTGTTCATGCCAAAGTCATCCGCCCCTATTCGCATTCGCTGTCGGACGACGAGAAACTCTACCGGCCTGACGAAGAACGCGAAGCGGACGCGGCGATCGATCCGATCAAGACTTACGCTGAGTTTCTGATGACCGAGGGGATCGCATCGAGCGAGCAGCTCGAGGCATTAAGAAAAGAGGTTGACGATGAGGTAACCCGTGCGGCCGACATTGCCGTTGAGGCACCGCAGCCCGAAGGGCACACGGCGCTTCGTAATGTTTTCTCACCGGACGTCGACCCGACCGACCGCCAGCTTTTTGATACCGAGGACGGGGCAGAGTTGAGCGGCAATGCGGGTACGATGGTCGATCTGATCAATCGCTGCATGCACGAGGAGATGGAACGCGACCCTCGTATCGTCGTATTTGGCGAGGACGTTGCGGATTGTTCGCGTGAGGAGTATCTCGAAACCGTAAAGGGCAAAGGCGGCGTGTTCAAGGTCACCGCCAATCTACAGCGAAAGTTTGGTTCGGCGCGCGTCTTTAATTCGCCGCTTGCCGAAGCTAACATCGTTGGCCGTGCCGTAGGGATGGCGATTCGGAATTTAAAACCGGTCGTCGAGATACAGTTTTTCGATTACATCTTCCCGGCGATGATGCAGATCCGCAACGAGGTGGCCCTGACGCGTTGGCGTTCGGACGGCGACACGAAATGCCCGATGGTCATGCGCGTTCCCGTCGGCGGATATCTGAAAGGCGGAGCGGTTTATCACTCGCAATCGGGCACGACGCTCTTTTCGCACACGCCCGGCCTAATGATCGTCTATCCGTCGACGGCGCTCGATGCGAATGGCCTGTTGCGAACAGCGATCCGATGCGACGACCCGGTTCTCTTCCTCGAACACAAACATCTTTATCGTCAGGTCTATAACAAATCGCAGTATCCGTCCTCCGATTTTCTGATCCCGTTTGGCAAGGCGAAAAAGGTCCGTGAAGGAAAGGACGTGTCGATCATCACCTACGGCGCGCTTGTCGAGCGTTCGAACCAGGCCGCAAAACGGCTCGAAGCCGACGGCATTACGGTAGAGATAATCGATCTCCGCACGCTCGTCCCTTACGACTGGGAAGCCGTCGCTGAGTCCGTCAAAAAGACGAGCCGCGTCATCGTCGCCCACGAGGACCCGATCTCATACGGCTACGGAGCCGAGATCGCCGCGCGCATCTCGAACGAGTTGTTTGAATACCTTGATGCCCCGGTTGGCCGTGTCGGCGCGACGGACACGTTTGTGGGATATGCACCGCAGCTCGAGGATTTTATCCTTCCGCAAAGCGAGGATGTTGAAACGGCCGTTCGTGAGTCGGTCAAGTATTAGGTCTGGGCTATAGTCCCGCGAGTTTATAAACGCCGGTAGCGAGGCGCTCGGCAAATTGCTCTTTGACAAGTTCATGATTCGCCTGGCCCGATTCCCAACGATAGAAACCAAAAGCGCGTGAGAGATCGCCGAGCAGCGTCATTCCGTTGAGCTTTAGGAATGCGCGAGCGAGTTCCAAAACGGCCTCGTCGCGGGTCATCTTGACCGCAGTTTCCTCCGGAAACCGGGCCTCGGCGAGTGTCCAGATATAAGTGAATTTTGGCGTGTAAACAACCTCCTGCGGCAGGACCTTCATAGTTTTCTGCAGTTTATCCATCGCTTTTGTAAATCGCGGACGCGTGGTGATCTCCGCCTCGGCCCGCAGGTCGGCAGAGCCCATTTCCCATTCTTTTCGCAGGACTTTCAGGATCTTGTTGGCACTGCCCGACAGGTCCTTTGCCTCGCGACTTTTCGGAACGCCCCAGATCGCGTTAAAGACGGGGATCATCCGCGGAGCGAGGAACATCGAGTGGCCCTTCACCAATTTTGCGTAATAGACGTTTCCACGTGCGATGACTTCGTCTTTCAGTACCCACGCCCGGCTCGCCTCCGGGTCCTTTTGCACATTTCGCGGCATATGTGCGTCGCGTCGGCCGCAAACCGCGATGTAAACGGACGGCAAGCCTTTGCGAGCGTCGGTAAGGCCGAGGCAAAAGCCTAGATCCTCGACCATCGCCTCGACCTCTTCGGCGGAGTCGATCCTAAGCGATTCGTCACGATGCCACTTGCGGTCGCGATAGGCCTCGATGTCCTCAGGCAATTCCTTCACGTGGCATATTTAAGCACAAGGAACGAGCGCAAAAAAGGCCGCGTCCTGCGACACGGCCTTCCATATTGATCTAACGCGACTATCGAGGATAGCTCTGCTGCGGTGATGTCGATTGAATCGTCATCGTCGAACCCGACATCAGGCGAATGTCCTCTTTACCGGTGAGGACCACAGAACCAGCGCCGCCGCCGGCTCCAATCACCGCTCCGATCACTCCGCCCTTTGCCCCACCGGCTATCGCCCCGATGATCGCCCCGATGCCCGCACCGATACCGCCGCGTTTCGCGGTCTCCTTAGTTTGGCTGTCACCTTTCGCCGTACCTTCGTTATCGACTTTTACCGCTTTACCGTTCGGGTCTTGGATGGACTGCAGCACGGCGGCGAAGTCATACGTCTGGCCGTTTCTGAGCGTAATGCGTTCAAAATTGAACGTGATCTTTGACTGCCCCGTGACCTTGCCAGAGCGGTTAATGCCGGCGATATAGCCCTCGACGACTGCTCCACGGAATTCATTCGGCGACTGCACCGTCATGCGAAACCGGTCGTTGTTTTGCGAGACTTTGGTGTTGATCTCGTTATCGAGCAGGCCCGTGAGGGTGACGCCGTTCGGAACGACGTAATTGCCCGGTTTGGCGGTCCCGATCGTGGGCGAACCACCGTTTGAGACGTTGCCGGCCTGGTCGTTGTCAGAGTAGCCGCCGTTCGGGTCGTACGAACCGACAGTGCTACTGCCGCCGCCGATGCCCAGTTGGGCGACGGAATCGGTCTTGTTATAGATGCTCTCGGCGAATACCGTCTGGTTGAGGTAATCGGTCGTGATCCGTCGCGATACCTTCATCACGCGGCCCTCTGAAACGGAAGTGAACGTGATGTTATAGTCCGTCTCGCCGCCGATCGACGAGACGATGAGTTTTTCACCGCTGATAGTTGCACGCAGGCGAATGGTGCGTCCAGTGGCATCGCGTTCGACCTTGTCGCGGCCATCGGCGATGACCTTGATCGCCGGTGCGTTGGATGTCGCAAGCGTGACCTCGCTGCCGCGAACGTCTATGGCGATCTGTTCGGGTGCCTCGAGCTTGTCCTTGAGGTCCTTCTGCTGATCGGTGCCGAGGCTCGTATTCGCGACAATGTCTTCAACGCTCTCACTGCGTGCTCGGTCGAGATCGTATGTTCCTGACAAACCGACGCTTAGCGTCTTAGTTACGGGATAGCTCGGATAGTCCTTGACCGGCTGGGGATCTTCTTCGGCGCTCCAGTTTGTTACGACGCCGTAGTTTGCTGACAGGCGGTCGATCTGAGTCTTGACGCCCGTCCAATCGTCCTCGATTCGACCATTTGATGGATACCGCGACAGGAAGTCGCCCACGCGTTTTGCGGCCGAGACGATCTGGTTCACGTCGTCGCGATTCTCGCGTCGCCGGTCGAGATTCTGTTCAAAAGCTCGCACCGAGTCACGCAAGACACGCATTTCGTCTGTCGCGAACGTGATACCTGTCTGCGCCTCAGAGTTGCTTCGCATATGCTCCCGCAAATTGTATTCGAGGTCGTCGATACGCGAATTGAGGCCCCGCAACGCGTCACGAATGTCACGATCGCTTCGCCGCTGGGCATCGGCCGTACCGACGCCCGTAAAAACAAATGCCGCCAGCATCAATGCTGTCCAAATAGCGTTCCTGTAGCTTTTCATATTTGCCATCCACGGGGTCATGACCGGACACACTGCCGCCCCACGCGCTTGGAAGCATTTACTGTGCCATTGGTTGTTCATACGTCACATCTTCGCGCCCGGAGCGTTGTGCTAGAATTGCGCCGGGAAGGCTAAATTATATGGCAAGCAATGAATACAAAGCATCGGTTAAATACGCCGGCGACGAGCTATTCATCGGCATCACGCCGAATGGATATTCGCAAGTTATGGATACTAAAGGAGATAGACACTCAGCACCGACTCCGATGGAGATGCTGCTGGTGTCGGTCGCGGGCTGCACCGCGGTCGATGTGATATCTATCCTCCTCAAAAAACGCCAGGACGTCACCGACTATAACGTCGAGATCACAGGCACGCGTGCCGACGAGCATCCGCGCAAGTTCGTCTCGTTTCACGTTCACCATATCGTGCATGGACGCGGCGTTTCGGAAAAGGCCGTGGCCGACGCCGTCGAACTGTCAGACACAAAATACTGCTCCGTCGCCGCCACCGTCAGGCCGACCGCTGAGATCACGACCACGTATGAGATCGTAGATGTTCCGTAGCCTGAATACCTCAAGGCATTCGTAGAAGCTGATGATCCGCCAAGTTGATTGAACGGACGGCTTCGGGCAAATTAACTACATGAGATATTTCACTTTGCCATTGGCGGCAATGCTATTTGTGTATTCCGTATCCGCGGAGGTGCCCGTGGCGACGGCGGTACAGATCGCTAAGGCTGAGGATGCGCGCGCCTTTGACGCGACGCTCGAGGCGTTGATGGCGAGTCCGAATGCGGACGTGCGGCGGCGGGTGGCGTTGGCGGCCGGTAGGATCGGTGACGTTAAGGCGGTCGCGGCCTTGGCGAAGCTTGTTGAGAAGGACGCGTCGGACGATGTGAGGGTGACGGCGGTTTTCGCGCTTGGCGAGATCGAGTCGTTCGAAGGGGCGGCGGCGGTCGTTGGCGGTGCTGGACGACCCAAAGGCCTCGGCGGCCTTGCGTGGGCGTGCGATCGAGGCGGCAGGCAAGATCGCGGCGGCGAATGCGACGCATGATGACGCAAAGCAGCTCGGGCTGGCGATATTGTAGGCGCTTCGCTTTGAGGAAAAACGTTCGGTGCCGTATGAGAACGTGATCCGTCTTGGTCTGACAGCTCTGCTCCGAGTGCGGCCGTCCGGTGCCGATGACGCGGCGAAACCATTCCTGAAACATTCGAACCCTGCGGTCGTCGCCGACGCTCTCAACGTGTTGGCGCGGCTGAGATCAAAAGAGGTGAATATCGAGGCCCGTCAACTGCTCAAGAACAGCACCGATCCGGTTGTTCGCGCCAACGCGGCCCGGGTGCTCGGGGCAGCGGAGGCCAGAGCCCTGCTACCGGAGCTTTTAGCCGCGGCAACCGGCGACGCGGACGCACGCGTTCGCGTGTCGGCGATACGCGCAGTCGGCGGATCCAAGGACAAGCCGACGGCCGAGAGGCTGCTCGAGCGCGGCAACAAGCTCCTCGCCGAATGGAGAACGTCGAAGGCGAAGCTGCCTCCGCAGACGAGCGAACTGTGGGAGATCGCGTCGGCCGTCGGCCGTATGATGGCTAACACTAACAATGACGAGACGATGTATTTCCTGAACGAGTTCTTGTTCGAGGATCGTCTGGTGGCGCCGGAGGTCATGATCGCGATGGCGAGTGTCTACCCTTCGTCGACGGCGAACTACGTCGCCCCCAGGGACCTCGGATATGGAAATCCACAGTACGCCGCCGCCTACGCGCAGGGCATTGCGACCCTTGCTGCATCAAAGGAGGAAGAGACACGTAGCGCAGCGAGAGAGAACCTGCGTTCTTACATCGCCGGAATGGCAGCAGGCGTCAAGGCAAAGGACCAGCCGCGCTTCATGATGGCGATGCCCGACCTTATGCGTGCGCTAGCGGCATTCAAACCGGACAATCTCGACGAGATCCTTAGGGGACAGCTTGAGAACATGGATGTTCACCTACGTGCGGCCGCGGCCGAGCTCATAGGCAACCGGCCAAACACGGAATTGAACTACGAGGCCCTAAAGGCCGCCTTTATCAAGGCCCGGCTCATCGACAAGCGCGAGAATGACGCAAAGCTCGCGATCATGGACGCGCTCACCAAGCTCGACAAAAAGGCCGCCGTCGGTTCTTTGCTGATGGCGTTAGGCGACGATGATTATCTGATCAGGCGAAAGGCGATTGAGATCCTCTCGGACCAGAACCTCGAAAAGGACTTTCCGGGCGTGCCGACTATGCTCGAGTCGGCACGTAAGGAAAAGAAAGATCAAGTGCTGCCCTACCGTCCTTACACCGGCTCGCGGCTAGGACAACTGTTTAACACAGACGCCGACTATCGGCGGGCGTTGTCGAGAAAGAACGGTTCGATCAGGGCAGTGCTGACGACCGAAAAGGGTCAGTTCACGATCGAGTTTTTCCCTGAAGACGCTCCGTTGACGGTCGATAATTTTGTAAATCTGGCCCGCAAGGGCTACTTTAACGGTCTCTCGGTGCATCGCGTCGTGCCGAACTTTGTAATGCAGGACGGCGACCCTCGCGGCGATGGCAACGGCGGCCCCGGCCACTCGATCCGCTGCGAGATCAACATGCGCGAATACGGCCGAGGCGCCGTCGGCATGGCCCTGTCAGGCAAAGACACAGGCGGCTCGCAATGGTTCGTCACCCACTCGCCCCAAGCACACCTCGATGGCGGATATACCGTATTCGGCCAAGTGCGCGAGGCGGATATGAAAGTGGTGGATTCAATCGTGCGCGGCGACCGGATACTGACGGTAAAGATCGTAGGAAAATGAAAGTAACCACATAGACACTTAGAACACATAGAAAATGTCATATTCTATGTGTCCTATGTGTCTATGTGGTTAGGTGTTTATGACCGATCTACAGCAGCAGGAAAAACATATAAAGGTCGAGAAGAGTCTCGATGAGCTGTCGTATTATCTCGACGGCCTGTTCAAGGTGCCGGGGACGGGGTGGCGGTTCGGGTTGGATTCGGTGATCGGGTTGATACCGAATGTCGGCGACACGCTGACGGTACTGCCTTCGTTTTACATACTGGTCGCGGGCGTCAGATACGGCGTGCCGAAGATCACACTGCTTCGGATGGCCTTCAATATCGGGCTCGATTACGTCGTGGGGATGATACCTTTCGTGGGCGACGCGTTCGATTTTGTCTGGAAAGCGAACCAGCAGAACATGGACCTCATCCGCACGCGGGCCGCTGGCCACGGCAAGGGCTCAACGAGCGATTATGTTTTCGTATTCGGGCTGATGGGGCTGCTGTTGTTGTTACTGGTCGGTTCGATCCTGGCGAGTGTATTTGTGCTCTGGTGGCTGCTCGCGAGCATCGCGATGCCATAGGAAAATTGCCACGGATAACGCGGGTAAAGACGGATAAGAAGATCCCTATGACTTTCTTATCCGCTTTGTCGGTGCTATCCGTGGCTAAATTTCTTAGAGGTTTGAGTCGCCCGGCTTCCAGTCCGCGGGACAAAAGCCGCCGGTCTGGAGAGCTTGAACCAAGCGGAACGTCTCATCGACCGAGCGTCCGATCGTAGGCGGATTCACCGACGCATGTTGGAGCACGCCGTCGGGATCGATGATAAACAGGCCACGCAGGGCAATGTTCGCCTCCTCGATCAGGATGTTGTACTGCCGCGAGAGGCGGCCGCCGGCGTCGGACGCGAGCGGGAATTTTAGCTCGCCGATTCCTTTACTTTCCTTCGGGCTTAGCTGCCACGCACGGTGCGAGTGGACCGAGTCGGTCGAAACGCCCAGCACTTCGGTGTTGATCGCTGTGAAATCATCATACCTCGACGAAAAGTGCGTCACGTCCGTCGCGCACACGCCGGTAAAATCGAGCGGGTAAAAGACCATTATAAGCCATTTGCCCTTGTAATCCGCGAGCTTGACGTTCTCCTTGAGCGTCTCCATGTTCTTGGTCGACGCCATGTCGAAATCGGGTGCCGGCTTGCCGACCTTTGCGAAGGGAAACGGCACATCGCCGCCCATGGCTGTACCTGTTGCTGTTGACATAAAGTGGTTATTCTCCTTGAATTTGAACAATAGAATACCACAGCGGGCGGGCTTAGTCCTCGGCCTTGACGAGCAGTTTTCGGCGGGCCTGGACGACGAGGCCGGCGCGTTTTGAGGTGACGTCGATGGAGCGTTCCGCGAGGCCGCGGGTTTCGACGACCGGGAGTTTGGGCATGTAGGTGACAACGTATGCGGCATCGATCATGCGGGCGACGAGCGGTGCTTTTTCGAGCATTTCGTCGGTGGTCTCGGGCAGGATGAATTCGCCGTTGGTATTCTCGGCGAGTGTCGAAAGCTGCTGCTGACTCGCTTCGAGGTCATTCTGGCGGGCACGAATCCGGCGAAGGAACGTGCGATCCATATTGATCGTCGGGCCGACTTTCACGCCCTTGTCGCGGACGCCGTTCGGCAGCGTGGCCTGTATCTCGTCGGGCATTGCCTTGGGCGGCGGCGTTTTTGAAATGCCTTTTGCTCGCGGCTCGATGTCTGCGGCCTCAAGCGCTGTGTAACTGATGACGTGGACCGAAATGTCCGTCGCCAGCAGCTCCTGAATAGCGTCAAACTTTGCCGACGCCCGGCCCAGGCTGTCGGTGCCGTCGGTGATCAGCACGAGGTGCCGATTGTCGGCGGGATTCTTGATCAAAAACTCGCGGGCGAGCTTGATCGCATCGACAAAGAGCGAGCGGCGGCCGAATTTGGACCTCATGATCGCGTTGAGGGCCGCACTGCGGTCGCTCGACCATTCCGAGATGATCTCGGCCTTATCAGCGTATTGCATCACCGCGACCGAATCGTCCGGCCTGAGCGCCGTGACGACTGCCTTTGCAACTTGTCGCGTCCTGTCGAGACTTTTAACGAACCGCATCTCGCCGCCGGTGTCCATCACGATCAGAACATTTGCCGGAATCCGCCGCAAACTGGTCGGTTGGTGAAGGATGTTGTTCTCGCTGATGACGACGTCATTCGCCGTGACGTCACGAAAGAAGTTGCCGTCCGTGTCGAATGCCAGCACGTTGAGCTTGATTTCTTCCGTTACGACCTTTAGCGATTCTTCGGGCGTCGGCGTCGGCTGGACGCGACCGCTTTGACCGTGCGCAAATGCACAGAACGCGAGCAAAATTGCTATTGACAACGTTGGCTTCATTGAATGGTTTGATGCCGCGCGCGGGCGAGGCTTTGCATTACAGCCGCGGAAACTCCTCTACAAAGTCGAGCAGGTTGCCGACATAACCGCCGAATCGCGGGCATTTGATGTCGTGCGCAGCGAGCAAACGCTCGCCAACGCTGCTGTCGTAGGTCTGCGAGATAAAAAAGTACGGAACGCCATGATGCGGCAGCCCGGTGATCATTGGCGAGAGGCCCGTGTTGAGGAACCACTCAGTAAGTCGCGGCGACGGGCGAAATTCCGATTTGCGGCCGGTCAGTTCCTTTGCGATCGCATCAAAAAGCTCGGCCGTGGTCATCGGCGACGGGTCGGCGAGAGCGACCGTGAGTCCCGATGCCTCTTTGTCCTTCGAGAGTGCCGCGATGCCGTCAACGACGAAATCGACCGGCACAAGATTGAGCCGGACAGCGTCGTTGCCGACGTTGAGAACACGCAGGATCTGCGGCGCTTTTCGCAGATAATTGATCAGGTAATAGATGCCGTCGTACTTTGACGTCTCGCCCGTTTGTGAGTCGCCAACAACGACAGACGGGCGAAAGATCGTCACGGGCATCGTCGGTTTGAGCTTTTCGACCTCGACCTCAGCAAGGTATTTGGTCTCCTCGTAAAAGTTGCGAAAGCCGGCATTGTGTTCAAGTTCGGTCTCGAGTATGTGCCCCTCGCGCTTGCCCGCGACGTAGCATGTCGAGACATAGTTGTATCGATGAAGCCGCCGGACCGTGTGGACGAAATCGTTGACGTTCTTAGTGCCCTCATAATTGACGCGAAACGCGAGGTCCTTTGGCACGGCCAGATCATAGGCGGCCGCAAGGTGAAAAACGTCCGTCACCTCGTGCTGCATCGTCTCGAGATCGGCGTCCGGGATGCCTAGCTTTGGCAGCGTGATGTCGCCCTCGACCAGCACGAAACACTCCAGCGGCGTACCTGTAGCTTCGGCGATGTCCTCGACCTCGGCCATTGCCTTTTCGACAAACTGCGGCTGCACGAGCAGGAAAAACTGCGTCTCACGATCAGCCAGTTTCTCAACGAGCCGGCTGGCGATGAATCCAGGGAAACCGGTAACAAAGTGCGAGTGGCGAAAAAGCATAACTACCTCTTCAGTTTACCAACGCGGTGCAAACCGATGCAAAAAAAGTATTTACAGGCCCGATTTGCGTGTGTTAGAGTTCGCTTTTGCTATGAGAATCCAGGAAATGCGTTCAGGGATCGTGCATCTAAAGAAACGGATGGACGATGAACGGCAAGAAAACTCAATGGTAGCGACAGAGGCGATCGTCGAGGATGATCCGTTGGACGTCGTCGTTCCGGCTGTTGGTTCACGCCTCGATGAACCCTGCTGGTCAGTAGTTTCCTTTGACAAGCTCGAGGCCGGCGGTCTTACCTACCGGCAGGCAGAAGAACTAATGGCTGCCCTTGATACTCAGAGCGTCCCCGGACTGTGCATCGTTACCGACGAAGCGGCGGCACGAACGGCGGGCTAGAATTCCAGGATCACCTTCCCAAAATTAGCATTCGATCCCACGCGGGCGTACGCATTCTTCACGTCGGAGACCGAAAAAACACTGTCAACATTGGGCTTGACCCTGCCCGACGCCAGCAGCGGCACGACCTCGGCGGCAAACCAAGCAGTGGCATCGGCTTTCTCGGCTAGCGAACGCGCCCGCAGAGTGGTCCCGCGGATCGTGAGTCGTTTTTGCAGGGCGATCCCCATATCGAACTCCGCACTCCGTCCCGCTGTCAGTCCGACCAGCATCAGACGGCCCTTCGTCGCCAGACATGCGAGATTCTGCTGAAAATACGGGCCTCCGACCAAGTCGAGGATGACGTCCACGCCGCTGCCTGAGATGGCGCCAAACACCCTTTCGGCAAAGTCTTGGCCGTCGGTCTCGATCCCGAGGTCGAGTCCATACTCGGTACAGCGTGCAAGCTTTTCCGCGGTTCTCGACGTGCCCATCACTTTCGCTCCGATGGCCTTGCCTAGTTGAAGCCCCGCCAGACCTACACCCGAGCCGACAGCGTGGACGAGCAAGGTTTCGCCCTCCTTGAGTCCAGCCTGCGTAAGGATCGCGTCTTGGGCGGTGATAAATGCCTCAGGGATGGCGGCTGCGTCGATAAAACTTAGCGTATCGGGTATCGCCGCGAGCAGGCCAGCGTGAGTAAGCACAAACTCCGCCTGACCCGCGGCGGCAAGGATACCGAAAACACGATCGCCCGTTTTCCATCGAGAAACCGTGCTCCCGACGCCCGCGACCTCGCCGGCGAATTCCAGGCCAGGCATGTTTGGCGAGTAGCCGGCTGGTGGCGGATAGAGTCCCTTTGTCTGAAGCAGATCGGCGCGATTGACACCGGCGGCGTGAACCTTCACGAGCACGGCGTCACCTGTGGGAGCAGACGGATCGGGCACGTCGCGAACTTCGACGGCATCTGCTTGACCAAATTCCGAAATGTAAACGGCTCGCATAACGGCGGTTAACTATCTGATCTCGACGTCGTTCGCCTTGAGCGTGTTTCCCATTGCGCGTTGCAGCTCTGCTATGGCTTTGTTGAGATCGGTGCGTGAGCGAAGTTCGTTGCTCTGTGCGGCCGCAAGCGCCGTCTGTCGTTCGAGGACCCTGTAGATCTCGGACTGTCCTGCGTCGAGTTTGCGGCGTTCGGAATCGTATTGACGGGCAAGGTTCTCGCGGGCGATGGCCGCGGAGCGCAGTCTCGCCTCGGCGGTGCGCACCAATTGCAGCGCGTTTCGCACCTCGACCTGGATGCCCTGTTCGATCTGTTCACGCTGCACCTCGAGCCTTTCGGCCTCAACCCGTGCACGGCCAAGCTGCGCGGCCGCGGCCTTGTCGCCCGGCAGCGGAATATTGAAATTGATCCCGATCCGAAAGACCGGATATCTATGTGCAAAGACGCCTCGATACGGGCTGCCTGTAAGCAGTGCTAGATTCGCCTGTTGCTGCTGGCACGCGGGCGACGTCGGGCTCGTCGTGCAGGCGGTGGGAAAGTTGGGACTGAAGTTTGGATTGGCACTGCCGCCGATGCCGTTTTCAGTCACGCTGGCGATTAGATCGATCTGCGGTTTGGTCTGGTCTTTGTAAAACTTCTGGTCGATCAGGTTGATCTCCTTCTGTGTCTTGTTGAGGTCAAGCTCGGGCCGCTGTGAGAGCGCCGTGTCCATGGCTTCGGTAAGCCTCGTGTCGGGCACCGCCTGCTCGACCGGCTCAACGGGCGTGATCGAGCGGTTCCACAATGGATCTGTCCGATTTGGCGACAGCAGCAGTTTAAGGCCGTTCTCGGCCATGCTGACTGCGTTGAGCGCCTCATATACGGCCTGTTCAAAGTTCGCCACCTGCGTCTCGGCTGCGACGATGTCGATCGGAGCAAGCTGACCTTCGTTGACAAGCCGACGATTGTGCTCAAGCTGCGACTTGGCATCGCGGATGGCGTCGCGTTGGACTTGCAGGTTTCTCAGGGCGAATGTCAGGTCCCAATACGCTTTCTCCACATTTGCGATCGTCTCGATTGATCGCTGGCGAAACTGTGAATCGGTCAGCGCTATATTGCGTTTTGCGATCGCAAGCGAACGGCGGGCAAGGTCCGTCTTTCGGCCGCGGAACAGCGGCTGCTGCACGGACAGGCCGAGACTGGCGTTCAACTGCGGGCTGAGGATCGAGATCGGATTGTCAGTTTTCAGACGCGTGTTGCTGACCGTTGCCGTGGCGATAGTCCCGAATCGTTCCGACGCTGCCGAAATGGACGTATTGCCGAGTAGTGTGCCGACGGTGGTCTTTTGATTACTGCTAAAGATGCTGACGTTCGGCGTGGTCGCGCGGTCATAGTATCCCTGTCCGGTAAGACGTGCCTGAAACGCCCCGCGAGTGGCCTTGAGGTCAAACTCGGCCATCGTCACCGTCTTTCGCGAGACCTCGATGTCGCGATTGTTCTCCAGAGCGAGTTCGATCGCTTCTTTCAATGTCAGTGCCCGATGCTCGGTGCCATCGACCCCGACACGGCCGAGATCCGGCAGACGGCGGTCATCGCTTCGATAGTCGGGGGCGATCTCGGGAACGCTGATGTTCTCAGGCGACGGCGTCGGTGTCTGAGCGACTGCGGACATCGCCGACAAGGCAAAGAGCGAGACGATGAGAATATACTTGAGCTTCAGCATTTCTGGTTATTGCCTTGTAAATATGGAACTTGCAACTCCCTCGAGGCGTCGCTTGAGGCCGCCAAAGAGCCACTCGGCCAGACGGTTAACATACTTGAAGGGCTTTAACTCGGCCAGATCGTCAAATAGTGAATAGAATACCGGTACTGCGAGTAGCGTTAACAGCAAACACAGTGTCTGGCCGCCGACGACCAGAACGCCAATAGAGCGGTTTGTTCCGGCGCCCGCGCCGCTGCCTACAACGAGCGGGATCATTCCCGCCACAAGCGCTATCGTCGTCATCAGGATCGGCCTGAGACGGTCACGGTTTGCCTGAATGATCGCGTCGTAACGGGACATTCCCTGCGAGCGAAGGTTATTCGTGTGATCGATCTGAAGAATTGCGTTCTTTTTGACCACGCCGAAGAGCAGCAGCAGACCGAGGCCTGAAAAAATATTCACCGTCTGGCCCATCACGAGCAGGCTGAATATGCCGAACGGTATCGACAGCGGCAGAGTGAGCAATATCGTCACCGGATGTATGAACGATTCAAACTGTGCAGCCAACACGATGTACATAAAGATGAACGACAAGGCGAAAGCGAGCAGGAAGTAAAATCCTGCCTTGCCCATCTCCTTTGACTGGCCGACATAACCGGTCGTATAGCCCGCAGGGAGGCTGAGTTCCTTCACATACTGATTGATCGCCGAGGTTATGCTCGCGGCCGAACCTCCGGGCCGTGTGTTGGCGAGCAGCGTGACCTGCCGCTGACGGTTTGTTCGATCGATCGAGCTCGGACCGGTCCCGGGCGACGACTTAACGACGCGGTCGAGCGTTACCCAACCCACCTTGGTCGACGGCACGATGAGGCGATTGAGTCCCTCGACGCTCGAGCGAAACGGATTGACCGCACGCACTCGAACCTCGTACTGGTCGGTACCGGCGTTGAATGTCGTCGCCTCCTGACCCGCGACCAGTGTATTCAATGCCTGAGACACATCACCCACACGAACGCCGAGATCAGCGGCCGTAGAGCGATCCACCTCGAGCCGCAGTTCGGGCTTGCCCGAAATCAGCGTCGAATCAATATCGACTGCGTCGGGTATGGTCTTCATTTTGGTGAGGATATTTGTTGAGAATTCCTCGAGCTTCTTGATGTCGGGCCCGGCGATCATGAATTGAACGTTCGCGTTGCGAAAACCGCCGCCCGAGAATGCCTGTACCTGCTGAACGCTTGTTCGGAGCTCGGGTGGGAACTGTTTAAGCAGTTCGCGGGCGTCGGCCATCATCATCTCCTGTGATTTGGACCGGTCGTGAACATCCTTGAGCTTGACGTATATCGTGCCGGAATTTACGACCCGCTGCTGACCGCCTCCCGCGGTCGCGAGCGTGTCCGTAACCCCGGGCATCTTGCGGATCTCGGACGCGATCCGCTCAAAGATCTGTGAAGTCGCCGTCAGGCTCGACCCTTCGGGTGCGCGTATCTGCACCTCGAACTGCGATTGGTCATCCACCGGTAAGAAGTTTTTACCGACAAACAGGAACAGCGGCACGATGCTCAGGAATACGAGAACGACGAGGCCGATGATCACCCAGCGGTGTCCCATTGAGAACCGCAGCAGCCATGTATAAACGCCATCTACGTGGCGGAACCAGCCTGCGTAATGGCTGCTCGCCTCGGCTTCGGCGACCATTCCGTCGCCATGGATCTCTTCTTTCGTTTCTGGCCGCTTCTTAGGTTTGATCAGCCGCGCGGCGAGCATTGGCGTGAGCGTAAACGAAACGATCAGCGATACGGCCACCGCAAACGCCGCCGTCAGGCCGAACGATGACATAAATTTGCCGACGATGCCCTGCATGAAACCGATCGGAACGAAAACAGCCATTAGGCTGAGCGTCGTCGCCGTAACAGCGAGGCCGATCTCACGGGTCCCCTCGATCGCCGCCTGAAAGGGATTCATTCCTTTCTCATCGATAAAGCGATATATGTTCTCAAGCACCACGATCGCGTCGTCGATAACGATGCCGACCATCAGCGTGAGCGAGAGCATCGTGATCGAATTGAGCGTATAGCCCATCGCGTACATCAGCGCAAAGGTCGAGATGATCGACGTCGGTATCGCCAGGCCCGCGATGACTGTCGAGCGGAAACTCCAAAGGAAGAGGAACACGACGATCGCCGCCAATATCGATCCCACGATCAAGTGCTCCTCGATAGCGCGCAGGCTGTTCTCGATAAAGATCGAGTTGTCGCCGATGATGCGCATCTGAAAGTCCTTGGGCAGCGTCGGTTCGATCTCCTTGAGGCGTGCCTTTATCTCATGCGCTACGGCAACGGTGTTCTGTCCGGACTGTTTCGAAACGATCAGCGTGACGGCCGGCTGCCCGTTGAGGCGTGCCTCAGAACGCAGCTCCTCGGCCCCGTCCTCGACATGACCGAGGTCTTTTACCTTGACCTGATAACCGCCGCGAGTGGCGACAAAGACGTCATTGAACTGCTCAGGCTTCTCTATCTTCCCGACAGTGCGAACAGCGGTTTCCGTCTGGCCCTCATCGATACGTCCCGAGGGGAACTCCATGTTCTGGACCTTTAGCGCTCCAGAGACCTCGGCGGGCGTGACGTTGTAAGAACGCAGCTTGTCGGGATCGACCCAAACATTTATCTGACGTTCCTGCCCGCCGATGATCGTTATCTGGCCGACGCCATTGACCGATTCGATCCGTTCCTTGATCTTGTTCTTTGCGACATCGGTCACCTCACGGCGTGAGCGTGGGGCCGAGATCGAAATGCGAAGCACCGGGGCGGCATCGGTATCTAGCTTCTGTACCGTAGGCTGGTCGGCGGTGTCGGGTAGATTGGGAATGACCGTCTGGACGCGGTTCTCGACCTCCTGGGCCGCAACGTTCACGTCCTTTTCGAGAATGAACTGGACAAAGACCTGCGACACGCCCTCGATCGATGTCGAACGAAGTTCGTCGATACCGCTGATGGTGTTGACGGCCTCCTCGACCTTTTCGGTGATCTCGGTCTCGATCTCTTCAGGCGAGGCCCCGGGATTAATGACCGTAACAGTGATCGTCGGGAAGTCGATCTTTGGAAACAGGTCGACGCCAAGGCTCAGAAACGAGAATGCCCCGACAACCACCAGCGACATGATGAGCATCGTCGCAAAGACCGGACGTTTTACACAGACCTCAGCCAACCACTGCATAACGTTAGTTCATCTGCCGGACGAGCATTCCGTCCGTTAATTCGCCAAAACCGCTTGTTGCGACCATGTCGCCCTCATTGACACCTTGTTTGATCTGGATCATGTCCCCCTCGAGCAGGCCCGTCTGAACGAGCTGCTCGCGAGCCGCCCCATCTCGAACGATAAAAATACGGTTCACCTCGCCCTCGGTCCTTACGGCTGTCGCTGGAACCATGACTGCGTTCTCAGCCTTTGACTGCGTGATACGGACGGTCGCGAACTGTCCCGGTTTAAGCAGTCCGTCGCCGTTGGGAACCTCGGCCTCGACCGTCAGTGTTCTCGCGGCAGCATTAAGGCTCGGCAGAATGCGGGCGACCGTTCCTGCAAAACTGCGGTCCGGATAGGCGCTCACTTGCAGCGAAATGCCCTGTCCGGTCGCGACCTTTCCGATAGACTGCTCAGGCACATCGATCTTTAGCCGCAGCGTACTTGTTCGGACGATCGTCGCGACCTTTGTGTTTGGAGCGTTCGGCGTAATGAACTCACCGAGATCGGAGATACGTTCCGAAATGTAGCCGCTAATAGGTGCTCGGATGACGGTGTCTGTGAGGCCCTTCCGTGCTTGATCCATCTGTGTCTCGGCTGTTGCGATACCTGATCGAGCCGCTGCAACCTGAGCCTCGGCGGAGTTAATTGCACGTACTGCGACCGCGGCATTCGAGCGGGCCTCGTCGAGCTGGCCGATCAGGGCGTCACGCTGAGCGCGGCGCTGGTCAACTAGTGACCGTGATACGTCCTCGGTCGCAAACAGACGCTCAGCACGCGCCAATTCTTTCTCGGCGAGAACGAGATTAGCTCGCACCGATTTGACCTGCGAGAAAGTCTCGATATCGAATGTCTCGCCGTCTTTCAGGCCCAACCGGACCTGCGCTTGCCTGAGGGCAGCGGTGGCGGTGTCGACGGCCCGACGTTGCTGCACGACCTGTGCTTCGGCCTGTTCGAGCCGCAGCCGGGCATCGCGGTCATCGAGACGCACAAGCACACTGCCCTTCTCGACATAGCTGCCGACGTCGAAGTTGACCTCGACTATCTTGCCGCCGATCACAGGTGCGACGTCTGTCTGCGCGTCGCCCGCAAGGTTACCTGTGGCTTCGAAATAGGTAGGGATCTGCCTAACCACGGCCTGTACTGTCGTCACATCGACCGTAGTCGGCTGGTTATTCGCGCTGTTAGCGTTCGTGCTGGCACGCGAGCCGCAGGACGCTCCGAACATTGCCGCCGACACGATCGCGGCCAAAACTGCAATATGTTTCGTACTGATCATCTCGTTCTATGCCTTGATGCCATTCAGTAAAATCTCGGCAAAATTCTTCGCCGCTGTCTCGTTAGAAACGTCGAGGATCGTTCGCTCTTTGTCCCACAGGATGTTGTTCAGCGAATGATGGATGAGCATCCCAAGAAATGCCCTGACGGCGATGCGCGGATTCAACTTTCTGAAGGCCCCGTCGCGCTGCCGCTTTGCGATGTAGCCGCCGATGAATTCGTAGACCTTCTCGACAAAATCGTTAAAGAACCGCTGGGCTAGGTCGTGTTCCTCGAGCGCCGAATAGAACAGGAGCCTCATAAATGCGACGTCCCGCTGGTGCTTGTTCATCGCGTCGAGCGCGATATGGTAAAAGACGGCGTGGTCGTCCTTCTTCTCGATCGCTTTTTGCAGCAGGGGATTCGCATCCCACGGAAATCGCCTCACGCCGTCCTGACAATCCTTTGTTTCGAGGATCGCACCGTAGAGTGCCTCTTTATTCTCGAAATGGCGAAAAACCATCGCCTCGGAAACGCCTGCGGCCTTTGCGATCTCTTTTGTCGTGGTGCCCTTAAAACCGCGCTGCGAAAACAGGCTAACGGCCGTCGCGAGTATCTGCTCTCGGCGAGCGTCGCCTTTCATCCGTCCGCCGTGGTCACATTTGAGAAGTTCGTGGATCAAATATTCTCCTAAAGATAGTAAGTGCTTACTAACTTGCCAAACAGATTCGCATTTGCGCCTCCGGCTTGTCAACCGAAACGGCGACATTCATCACAAGAACGAATTCGCGAACAAATCCGTTCCAGATTCGTTACAACTTATTGGCGGGAGGAATCATCCGAGCGCACGCATTATTCTTTATTATCTTGGAGGATGATCTGATATGTCGGAATTTGAAGCAGAAGTAAAAAAAGCTGAAAAAGAATTGGAACAGGGCCTGATGACGGTCAGTGAATCGTTTGACGGCAAGGCCGATGATGAGTTTTTAGGAGACCTCAAGATGCACGCACAGGAATACGGTCAAAAGATACAGGACGCGGCCGTCAAGGCCAAGGATTTTGCCAGCGATAAGTTCACGCAGGCCGGTGATAAGTTCAAGGAGATCTCGGCAAAGGACCCGAAAGAGCTTGTTGAGGACGCAAAGGAGTTTGCCCGTCAGAAGCCGGGCCAGACGATCCTTATCTCAGCCGCTGTCGGCCTCGTGCTGGGGCTTATACTCCGCGGTGGCCGCAAATAAGGCAGCAGTAACAACTATATTTTCAGAACGGGGCCGTACGGCCCCGTTTCTCATTTTCTTTTGGCAGATTTTTCTATTACTCTACGCATTTCAGGATAGCCGCCTATGAAAAGTGATCTTCTGTTCCCAACCCTCATTCTCTGTCTGGCCGGGCTCGGGTGCTCATTTCTTGGCAAAACGGACAACAGCGCGACAAATACCGAATGGAGCAACACGCGGACAAACACGAACAGCACTGAGTCAGCTCCCGAGACCGGAACAGAAGGGCAGGATCGCTCGGGACCGGCCCAGGCCTTGGTGTCTGAACTTTACAAGAACCACGACACGGGCAAGAGTCCGTTCTTTCAGACAAAGGACCGCGCTTTGGTTGACAGATTCTTTACCAAGCCGACTGCAGACCTGATATGGAAGGATTCGATGAACTCTCAGACTGAGATCGGTGCGATAGATTTTGACGCACTATATGACGCTCAGGACGTCGAGAAAAAGAGCTTTTCGGTCGGTACTGCGGAGGTCAACGGTGATTCAGCGACTGTCATCGCCTCATTAACCAACTACGGTGAGAAAAAACGCATCACGTTTCTCCTAAAGTCATCTGGCGGCGGCTGGAAGATCGACGATATAAAATATCCCAACGGCAACACGCTCGTCGGGCTGTACCGCAAGACCTACGGGACTGGCGAGACCAAGACCAACGCTCCGCCCGTAAAGAACGTATCGGGCGAATTTGAGGGCACATTCCGCGTAGGTGACACGACGTGTACGGTCAAACCCATAAGAATGGCCTTTGAAGTGCGTTGGGCAAAGGGGCGGGGCACTGAGGTCTTTGTATTCCGCGACGGGAACGCATTCGACTCAGACGACGGCAATAGTTTTGACTTTGACGACGAGAATTACAACTCGGGCACATTCTACCGTGCCGACGGAAAAACACTTCCAATAAGACGGGCGAACTAACGCCCGCCCATTCTTATCTCGCTGGTGAGCCGGGGTCTAAACCTGCTCGTGGATCAGCCGGCGAAGCTGGTCGCCGAAAAGCACGTCGATCTTGTGCGGTTCGATCACGGCCGTGACCTCACCGCGGCCAAATTTCTCATGCATCATCGCCTGGCCCTTCTTGTACTTTCGAGCTCTATCGTAGGGCGAAGTATTTTTTGCCTTACCCATTGAAACGGACGTTTTCACGCCGCGTGTGAATGTGCTGCTCGTAGCGCATACCTCGCAAACGGCGTTCGTGATGACGCCCTGTTTAGTTACCGAGTCGATACGGTGCATTTGATCGAGATCACATGCGGAGCACATCATTTCGATCGTATCGCCGACGGCGAAAGCGGGTTTCTTTTTGATCATCTCTTTACCTCTTAACGTCTACGGCGGCCGCCGAATGAACGGAAGCTGCGTTTTGGCCCGGAATTCGAATTCCGGACGGAACTGGTCTCTGCAATAGCGTGCCCGCCAAATTCTGGGTGGACAACACGTTCGACTCTTTCACCTGTAAGGCGTTCGATCGCACGCATGGAATGCTCCTCGGCTAGCGTGAAGATCGTGATCGCACGGCCCTTGTTCCCGGCACGGCCCGTCCGGCCGATGCGGTGAACGTAGTCCTCGGGCACCACAGGAATGTCATAGTTGATGACATGCTGGACGGAATCGATGTCGATACCGCGAGCTGCCACGTCGGTCGCGACGAGGATATTCGTGTGACCTTTCTTGAACGCACTCAATGCGGCGTCACGCTGTCCCTGTGAGCGGTCTCCGTGTATACGGTTCGAACTATGCGAGCGCTTTTCAAGCACGTGAGCTAATCGGTCGGCTCCACGTTTCGTGCGCGTAAATACGAGCACGCGTTGCAGGTCGTCCTTTTCGAGAAGTTCCAGTAGAAGTACCATCTTCGAATTATCAGCGACCGGATATGCCGTCTGATGGACTAGATGCGATGCCGTGCCGCGGGGGCTGACCTCGATCAGCTCGGGGTTGGTAAGCATCCTGTAAGCGATGGCCTCGATCTCCGGCGACATCGTCGCAGAGAAAAACAGTGTCTGGCGTTTTGTCGGGATCACTCTTTCGATCCGCTTGATCGAGGGCAAAAAGCCCATATCGAGCATGCGGTCTGCCTCATCGAGGACAAGATGCGTAAGGCCCTTAAAGTCGATAATACCCTGATCCATAAAGTCGATCAGGCGTCCGGGTGTCGCTATGATGATGTTGGCTCCGGCGCGGAGCGAGTCCATCTGGCGCTTATATCCGCTGCCGCCGATAATGGCGGTACACGTAACGCCCTTCGGGGCGAACTTACGGCAAAACTCTTCAGTCTGGTTCGCAAGCTCGCGCGTTGGCGACAGCACGAGCACTCGTGTGCCGGGCCGCTTACCGTCTTCGATAAGTTTGTTGATTATCGGCAGCAAAAAGGCTGCCGTCTTGCCGGTGCCGGTCTCGGCACAAGCGATCATGTCACGGCCGCTCATTACGACCGGAATAGCCTGTTTTTGGATGGGTGTAGGCTCTGTGTAACCCATTGCGGCACACTTGTCCGTTAAAACGGACGAAAGGCCTAGATCTTTAAAAGTCATTTATTCTCAATATCTCTATCAACTGAAGAAAGGTTCGCGTTTTGGTTGGGCCATTCGCCCAATAATGTCCGTTTCTGCAGACCGGTATCGGCGTGCGGAACGGTTTTCGAAGCTATTCTTCGGGATGTAATAAGAAGTTACTAACGCGGAATGATCTTCAGTGTAACGGTAGCAAGGAAGGATCTACGTTTGAGGGTTCACCTCATGTGAACCGCTTCTAACAGTATTTAACGTGTCCGTGCCTCAAACTATCCATTACGCTTGCTCACCATGAGGGCGTGTTTACCGTTGACGAAGAGATACGGGAAATATCAAGATCCCATATTACTTCTTTCTTAATCATAAAGCAAGCTAATTATTTCGCCCACTAACGGCGGGCTCTGTGCTCAAGTCGTTTCGTAGTATATTGAATGCCAGTTTACTTGCCTCGAACCACTATGAAACACCTCAGGACCGTTATCCTGTTAGCGATCACTTCGATCTGTCTGTCTTGCACTCCGTCGCCCAGTTCGCCCGGCGCTCCAACCGTAAAGAAGATACGTATCGGCTTTGCCATGGACGCTCTCAAGCAGGAACGCTGGCAAAAGGACCGCGACCTGTTCCTCAAACGGGCTGAAGAACTGGGTGCCGATGTCCTGCTCCAGACCGCCGACGGCAACGACGACGCGCAGATGAAGCAGGTCGAGAGTCTGCTCACGCAGGGCATAGATGTTCTCGTGATCGTTCCGCACAATGCCGAGGTCGCCGGTGCGATGGTCGAGATGGCCCGCAAACAGGGCGTCCCCGTAATTTCTTACGATCGGTTGGTCAAGAACAGCTCGCCCGATCTCTATGTCTCGTTTGACAATGAACGCGTCGGCGAACTGCAAGCCAAATACCTGTTCGACAAGATGCCAAAGGGCAACTATGTACTCATCGGCGGTGCTCCGACGGACAATAATTCACTGCTTTTACGAAAAGGCCAGATGAACATCCTACAGGCCGCTATCGATCGCGGTGATATCAAGGTCGTAGCCGACCAATGGGCCAAGGAATGGCTCGCTGAGGAGGCGCTCAAGCACGCAGAGAACGCGCTGACCCAGAACAACAACAAGGTCGACGCGATGGTCGTCTCAAACGACGGTACAGCCGGCGGCGTCATCGAAGCCCTTAACGCTCAAGGGTTAGCAGGCAAGGTCCTCGTCTCAGGTCAGGACGCCGAGCTTGCCGCGCTTCAGCGAGTCGTCAAAGGCACGCAGTCGATGACCGTTTACAAGCCGATCTCTCGCCTCGCTCCGGCCGCGGTCGAGGCCGCGATCGCCCTCGCCAGGAAAGAAAAACTCAACACCACACGCACCGTCAACAACGGGCGCATCGATGTGCCGTCGATCCTAATCGAGCCGATCCCTGTCGACAAAGACAACATCGACGCGACGGTCGTTAAAGACGGTTTTCAGGACCGCGAGAGGATATATAAAGAAAATTAAGCTGCGGGCTTTATTCCCACTCAATGGTGCTGGGTGGCTTTGATGAGATGTCGTAAACAACGCGATTGACGCCGCGCACTTCTGATGTGATCCGCGACGACACCTTGGCGAGGAAATCGTGCGGTAGGCGTGACCAGTCAGCGGTCATTCCGTCGGTCGACGAGACGGCGCGCAGAGCAACGGTCTTTTCGTAAGTGCGAAAATCGCCCATGACGCCGACGGATTGTATCGGAAGCAGTACGGCGAAGCCTTGCCAGACTTCGTTATATAGGCCAAACGCCTTCATCTCCTCGATAAAAATGCGGTCAGCCTGCTGTAGCAATTCGACCTTCTCGGGCGTGATGTCGCCAAGGATCCGCACCGCCATACCCGGGCCAGGGAAAGGATGGCGTTCGAGAATCATTTCGGGAATGCCAAGATCACGGCCGATCGCACGAACTTCGTCCTTGAACAATTCACGCAACGGCTCGATCAGCTTGAGGTGCATCTTCTCGGGCAGTCCGCCAACGTTGTGATGCGTCTTGATCGTCACAGACGCTCCTCGCACGCTGACCGACTCGATCACATCCGGATATAAGGTGCCCTGCACTAGCCATTTGACGTCACCGATCTTCTCGGCCTCGGCCTGAAACACATCGATGAATTTCGCTCCGATAGCCTTTCGCTTCAACTCGGGATCTACTACGCCCGCGAGCACCGAATAAAAATCCGTCGATGCATCAACACCAATTACATTTAGGTGGAGATTTTCTTTGTAAACCCGCAGCGTGTCGTCAAATTCACCGTATCGCAGCAGTCCGGTGTTAACAAAAATACACGTTTGCCGGTCGCCGATAGCCTCGTGAACAAGGGCCGCCGCAACGGTCGAATCAACGCCGCCCGACAGGCCGCAGACGACGCGGTCGCTTTCACCGACCGTATTGCGTATCTTCTCTACCGATTCCCGAACAAAACTCGCCGGCGTCCAGTCGCCTTTGCATCCGCAGATCTCGAATAGAAAATTCCTGAGGATCTCCTTCCCCAACGGAGTGTGCGAGACCTCGGGATGAAACTGGACACAGTAAATGCCGCGTTCCGGGTTTTCCATCGCCGTTACGACGTCACCGGTCGTCGCGGTCACCTCAAAACCAGCGGGCAGCTCGGTTACGTGATCACCGTGACTCATCCAAACGTCGAGTTCAAACGGCAGTTCGCGGAACAAACGCGTTGCACCGCTCAACACCTTGAGTGTCGCATGGCCGTATTCGCGACGCTCAGCCGGCGCACTCTGCCCGCCAAGGTCTATCGCGGCGAGCTGCATACCGTAGCAGATGCCGAGCATGGGCACGTTTACCTTGTCGTAGAACTCAGCCTCAACACGCGGAGCGTCCTCGTCCATGACGCTGGACGGGCCGCCGGACAAGATCACGCCCATCGGCCGCTTCACAGCGATCTCATCAGCAGATAGATGGAATGGGTGTATCTCGCAATAAACGCCCTGCTCGCGTATCCGCCGTGCTATCAACTGCGTGTATTGCGAGCCAAAATCGAGGATGAGGATGAGTTCGTGTTGCAAAGAGTTTATTTCTTATTGGCCCGCGCGTAGGGGTGCTGTCTTGACCGGTTTCAGCGATTCCTTGATGAGTTTTTCCAGGACCTTTTCGTCTATGTCCGCGAGGCGTTTTATCACGAGGCAGCTAACGCCCGCCTTATGAGGGCCAAGTTTCTTGAGCAAATCCGCCTCAACGGTCCGTCCGGCGAGGACGTAGAGCGACAGGTTGCCCTTTCGCGGGCTAAAGGCGGTCCGAGGCCATTCAAGCTCGCGGCCGGTGGCGTATTTCAGCATCTGCGAGCCGAATCCGATGATCGCCGGGCCCCACATAACCGGCTCCTCACCCGAGAACCGTTTCATCATCTCAAGCACTTTCTGCGCGTCGGCCCGCTGCTGTTCATCCGTGACGCCCTTTAGAAATTTCTCAACACTCGCCTTCGTCGGCCTGGTCTTAAGTTCCGCTTTTGCCATTTGATCTTACGATTCTAAACGACCCGCGCCTTAACGACCAAATACTTGACAACACAGACACAACTTTCTAATCTTGTAATTCGCCTCAGACGCGAGGTGTGCCATTATTCCGCAGTAGCTCAATGGCAGAGCATTCGGCTGTTAACCGAAGGGTTGTAAGTTCGAGTCTTACCTGCGGAGCCAATTAGATCAAGATGAAGGGGCTGTCCAACCGGATGGCCTCTTTTGTCTGAATAGAGCGATCTTCATCTGTCAGTAAGGTTGTCGTTTGATTAGCATGTTTGCGGAGCGGTGCATACCTGTGAGAAGGTCGGATTCTTAGGGGCGGGGAGGCCCGGGTCTAAGGAGTGAATATGAAAACAATCATCGAACCGTTCAGGATCAAGGTAGTGGAGCCGATGAAGTTGACGACCTGTGATCAACGGCGGCGGATGATTCTGGAAGCTGACTTAAACCCATTTCGCCTGAAGGCCGAAACGGTCTTGATCGATTTGTTGACGGACTCGGGAACGTCGGCGATGAGTATTTATCAATGGGCGGGAATCATGCGCGGCGATGAAACTTACGCGGGTTCTAAAAGTTTTGATCGTTTCGAATCATCGGTACGTGAGATTTTTGGCCATCGGTTTGTCATCCCTACTCACCAGGGCCGTGCCGCCGAACGATTGCTTTGCGATGCCGTGTTAACAAGCCTTAGCATTGTTCCCGGCAATACGCACTTTGACACCACTCGCGCCAATATCGAGAATTCCGGCTCCGAAGCGCTCGATATTCCCATAGCGGAGGCAAAAGACCCGCAAAATCTGCATCCATTTAAGGGCAATATTGATCTGGCGTTACTTGAAAAGTGCTTGGAGCAGAATGGCGGTCAAGTGCCCTTTGTTTTGATCACTATCACAAATAATTCGGCCGGAGGCCAGCCGGTAAGCCTGGCGAATATCAAGGCCACCCGAGCGATTTGCGATCGGTTTGACGTTCCTTTGTTTTTGGACGCGGCTCGGTTTGCCGAGAACGCATGGTTTATCAAGAAACGGGAAGAAGGCCAGGCACATCGTTCCGCCACCGAGATCGCTAAGGAAGTATTCTCGTACTCCGACGGCGCGTTGATGAGCATGAAAAAGGATGCTTTTGGCAATATCGGAGGAGTACTCTCTTTGAATTCGGAAGATTGGGCGGCGAAAATCAGGACCAATTTGATTATGACCGAGGGCTTTCCAACCTACGGCGGTCTCGCCGGACGTGACCTCGAAGCATTGGCGATCGGACTCGAAGAAGTGCTGCACGAAGATTATCTCGAATATCGCATTAGATCGACAGCCTATGTTGGCGAGCATCTCGCGCAGGCCGGAGTTCCTCTGGTGCAGCCTTTTGGTGGCCACGCCATTTATCTCGACGGCCGGCGTTTTTGTGATCACTTGTCCAATGAATCGCTGCCGGGTTGGGCGTTGTCCGTTGCTCTCTATGAAGAACTCGGCATTCGTGCCTGCGAAATTGGGAATGTGATGTTCGGACATAAAGATCCTAAAACCGGCGATTGGGTCTGGCCTGATATGGATCTCGTTCGGCTGGCGATACCACGCCGTGTTTATACCCAAAGCCATATGGACTACGTAATCGAGGGAATCTCAGACCTCTATGCAAAACGACATGAAATCCGCGGGCTGCGATTTATCGAAAGGCCGGACGTGTTGCCGCATTTTTCAGCGCGCTTCGAATTTGTCGATTAGACGCCAATTATCCTCTTTCCTGGTAAGTTTACCTTCAGAATTTAGTACCAGTCTGCCGTCTCAAAACTCCAATTGCTTAGGGTTGATATTGCAATTTGATCATGTTATCTTAATTCGAACGTTCGTTCGGGTTTCACACTTCGAAGAACAGCCCGAACAGGAGAGACGTAATGCAGCCAATCAAAGCAAACGGTGAATATCTTGTCACAGTCGGCCAGCCTCTTGAAAGATATGAATTTACAATTGACTCCGTAGGCGATGATTTTGCAGTTGTTCAAGTTGCGGGTTGCGGCCTTTGCCATACGGATCTCGGCTTTATATCCGGAACAGTAAAGACAAAGCACGACCTTCCGCTGATCCTGGGTCATGAGATCAGCGGGACGGTGGTCGCTGCGGGCGACCTCTATACATCGCTCATCGGAAAAAACGTCGTCGTTCCGGCTGTGTTGCCTTGTGGCGAGTGTGAGCTCTGCATCGCCGGACGAGATAATATCTGTCAACGGCAACTCATGCCTGGCAATGATTTCGACGGCGGTTTCGCCAGTCACATTACAGTTCCCGCGAAATTCCTGTGCCAGCTTCCCGATGACCTGGGCGAGTTTGAACTGGCCCAACTCTCAGTCGTCGCCGATGCGATCACTACGCCTTACCAGTCCTTGATTCGCAGCGGCATGAAGAAAGGTGATCTGGCGATCGTTATCGGCGTTGGCGGCGTTGGGCTCTATATGGTCCAACACGCGAAGAATGCCGGCGCAACGGTCATTGCCCTGGAAATTGACGAGGCCAAGCTGCGGACTGCCGAACAACAGGGCGCTGATTTTGGTATCTGCACTCGCGATATGGATGAAAGAGAGATAAAGACCAAAATAAAAGACCTCGTCAAAGAACACAATCTACCAAATAATCAATGGAAAGTCTTTGAAAACAGCGGATCGGCTGCGGGTCAAAGCACCGCGTTTTCGTTATTAAGTTATGCCGGAACGGTGGGTATTGTCGGATTTACGATGGATAAGGTAAATGTCAGATTGAGCAACATCATGGCATTTGATGCAGATGTGTTCGGAAACTGGGGGTGCCGCCCTGTTTATTATGCAGACGTGATAAAAGACGTTCTCAGCAAAAAAATAAATGTGATCGACAACATACAGCAATATCCGCTATCGGAAATAAATGCAGTGGTTACGGAAGCGCTGGAGCATCGACTGACAAAACGAGCGATTCTGGCCCCCGGCTAATAAGGCGCCTTACCGATTGAAATCAAGGAGAGAGATACGATCATGGAAAGTTCAGCGTACGGGGTGACACCCGACTTGGAAGGAAAACGATCTGTTAAGAATCATCACATTTTGGACGGCTACGAATATCAGAGTATCAAGGTTGAAAAACGACCCTTATTAAATGACAACGGTGAAGCAGTTGACGGCCTTTTCAATTGTTGGATCATTCTGAACAATCCGTCGCAGTTCAACTCATATACGACATCGGCTGTGAAAGAAGTGATCCTCGCCTTTCGCGAAGCTTCCTGTGACCGCAGCGTAGTTGCGGTGATCTTCACGGCCGTTGGCGACAAAGCATTCTGTACCGGCGGAAACACCAAAGAATACGCCGAGTATTACGCCGGCAATCCGCAGGAATACAAGCAGTATATGCGGCTATTCAACGATATGGTCACTGGCATCCTGTTGTGCGACAAACCGGTGATCAATCGGGTAAACGGGATGCGGGTCGGCGGTGGACAGGAGATCGGGATGGCGTGCGACTATTCGATCTCGGTCGACACTGCTCGTTACGGACAAGCCGGACCTAAGCACGGCTCGGCGCCGGATGGCGGTTCGACGGACTTTTTGCATCTCTTTGTCGGCATCAATAATGCGATCGAGTCCTGCACACTGTGCGACCTTTGGTCGGCACATGCTGCGGTTCGGTTGGGACTCATTAATAAGATCGTACCGGTTATGAAAACCAAGGATGGCGAGTTCATTTCGAATCCGTTTGTATCAACGCAGGCTTATGACGATTGGGGCAATCCGTCATACGGTGCTTTTAAGACCGGTGATGAAAAAGAGGCAGCAAAAGAGCTCGCCTCAGAATGTGAGACCGACCTCACGCTTCTGGATCGGGAAACCGAGCGGTTCGCTTACAGGTTATCTCTAACCATGCCGGATTGTTTGACCAAAACATTGGAATCGATGCGCAAAAAGAAGCTGGAACATTGGCAGCGAAACAGCGAAACAAACCGCTCGTGGCTGGCACTGAATATGATGACCGAGGCGAGAGCCGGATTTAGGGCATTCAACGAAGGCCCGAAACATAACCGCGAAGTTGATTTTCTAAAACTGCGCAGAGCCCTGGCTGATGCCAGGCCATGGGATGACGAGTTGATCAACGAGATCATGCCGGTTTGATCGCAAAACGGAACTAACGGTGGATTTTGAAACCATAAAACTCAAAGAATCTTTTGACGGCCAGGTCGTTGAACTGACACTCAATATGCCGCCGGCCAATATTCTGTCTGCTGCCATGATGGGTGAAATATCAGCGTTCATGCGGCAGCAATTAGACAACGCCAAACTCAAACTCATCATTTTCAAAGGCGAAGGTGAGAATTTTTGCTTTGGCGCCGCGGTCGAAGAGCACACCTCGGATGAGGTTGGCGACATGCTGCCGGGATTTCATAAGATGATAGGCGAAATTCTCGAGCATCCGGTGCCTACACTGGCTCAGGTTAGCGGTTTTTGCCTGGGTGGAGGTTTTGAGCTAGCGCTCGCTTGCAGTTTTATTGCGGCTGACGAGAAGGCTAAATTCGCCGTGCCTGAGATCCAACTCGGCGTTTTCCCGCCGGTCGCGGCCGCGTTGCTGCCGCATTTGGCCAATAACGCTGTGGCCGCAAGAATGATCTTGACGGGAGCGAGGCTCAGTGCCTTGGAACTGAAAGACGCGGGCGTCGTGGCGTTTGTTGCCGCCAAGGATGATCTCCAGGCGACGGTTGATTCTTTAATTGAGAACGAGATCATTCCAAAAAGTGCGTCGAGTTTGCGTTTTGCCCATCATGCTTTCCGGATGTCAACCATTAGGCGGTATCGCGGACTGATAAACGATCTGGAGAAATTGTATCTGGATGAATTGATGAAAACGCACGACGCCAACGAAGGTATTGAGTCTTTTCTTGAGAAACGCAGTCCCGTTTGGACTAATAATTAGAACGATTGCAAATTGAATGTCTACCAAAAGAAATGGCAGTAACAATCTGGATGCGATCCTGAAAAAATCGGCCAAGCTTATGGCGAAACAGGGTTACCACGGCACCAGCATGCGTGATCTGGCGGAGGTCACCGGGCATAGTCTGTCGGGCCTTTATCATTATCTGGACAGCAAGGATGAGCTCATATTCAAGATCAATGAACGCGGGTTCACGTCGCTCTTAGAAATTGCAAAGGAAATTCGGGAACGGGATATTTTGCCGGCCGACAAGCTTAGGTCGGTAATCAGCAATCATATCGATTTTTTCAGCGGCAACATGAGCGAGATGCGGGTCATGATGTTCGGCACTCATGATATCGACAAAAAGCGCAGCCAGGTGATCAGTGACCTCAAAGACGATTACGCATCGATCGTAAGGCAGGTCGTTCATGATTACCTGCAAAGTCAGTCAGACAAGCAATTTTCTGAATCCGAGATCAGTCGGAAAACCTATTTGCTTTTTGGAATGATGAACTGGATTTACGGGTGGTATTCGAAAAACGAACATGGTTCGGCAAGCGAACTCGCGGACGATATTTACGTGACATTCACCCAGGGCTGTCTCGGTTGAAGTAAGCAAGACCTGGTCCCGGACAGTCAATGCAGGAGAACAGTTAAATGAGAGTCGAAGAGATCATCGATCAATGTGAAGTCCTCTATAACGACCTCGATCTGAATTACGTCAAGGACTGGAAAGAGACGCACAGATCAAAGGCGATAGGCTATCTTCCCGTTTACGTGCCACGCGAGATCATCCATGCCCATGGCATGCTGCCGGTCGGGATCATGGGCGGCGGCGACAATCTGGAGATCATCCGCGGCGACGCTTATTTTCAGTCGTACATTTGCCATCTTCCGCGGTCTGTAATTGAACTTGGTGTTGCGGGAAGGCTCGACTACCTCGATGGCGTTCTGTTCCCGGCAATCTGTGACGTGATCCGTAATTTGAGCGGCATGTGGAAGATGGAGTTTCCGGACAAGTACGTTAAGTACCTCGATTTTCCGCAAAACTTTTCGGCTGCCGGAAGAGATTTTTACCTGAAAGAGATAAGGCAAATGTCGGAGGACTTTGAGGAAATATCAGGTAAGAAAGTCACGCTCGGCCGAGCTTAATCAATCGATCCGTCTTTACAACGAAAACCGCCGGGCAATTCAGGACCTCTATAGCCTTCGTTCGGAAATGCCCCATCTGGCTTTGACGTTTGAAGTCTATCTGCTGATGCGGGCCGGGAACATTTTGGAAGTAACCGAGCACACCAGACTGCTCAGGGAATACATGGCAGCCGTTGTCGATTGTGATCGCCCCAAACTGGACAACATCAGGGTGATCGTGACCGGAGCTTTTTGCGAGCAGCCGCCTTTGTCGCTTGTTCGAGCACTGGAAAACAGCGGCTGTTATATCGTCGATGACGATTGGATCCTCTGCAATCGCTATCAAACGTGCGATATCCCCGAAACCGACGATCCTTTGATGGCAATTGTCGACAGCTATTTGAGTAATACGGTATCGACGGCGTCGCGTTACGACGACAGCGACGAGAAAGGGAAATACCTAGCCGACATGGTTCGCGATCGCGATGCCGAGGGCGTTGTTTTTGCCGCTCCCAGTTTCTGCGATCCGGCGTTGCTGGACCGGCCAATGCTGCAAGACGTGTTGGGCCGCGAGAATATCCCGTACACGGCGTTTAAGTACGCCGAAAATACCGGGCAAATTCAGGTGATCAAAGAGCAAACTGGCACCTTTGCCGATTCGATAAAACTTTGGGGGGCCGAATAATGGAACAGCGCGTAGGTACAGAAACCGAGATTCAAAAAGAACAGAGTATGGTGCTCCAAAAGAAGATGATCGGCGAGCACTTTGAAAAGCTGGCTAACGCAAAAGAAAACGGCAAGAAGGTCGTCTATACGTTTGTGCCCGGCAATCTCAACGAATTGATCTACGCTTTCGACATGATCCCGGTCCATCCCGAGATCAACGCTTTGCAATCAGGAATGCGCAAAAAGAGCGGCGACTATATTCAGGAAGCCGAAAAGAGCGGCCACTCAAAAGACGTTTGCACCTATGTAAAGTGCGACATCGGAATGATGAAAAAAGGCAACATCGGGCCAACCGGAGAGAAAATTCCCGAGCCTGATCTGCTGTTGTTGAGTTACACCGGATGCTTCACATTTATGAAGTGGTTCGAGTTGCTGAAGCAGGAATACAAATGTCCGGTCGTCATGCTTCAGGTGCCGTATCAGGGAGACGGCGAGATTACCGACTCGATGAGGGATTACATCGTCCGGCAATTGCGCGAGGTTGTTATTCCGGTGATGGAACAGGTTTCTGGCAAGAAGCTGGATGAGGAAAAGCTGAAAACTCTGCTCGAAAGCTCCGCCCGGGCCGAGGATGATCTGGTATCGGTCTGGAACTCGGCAAAGAACCGGCCGTCGCCAATCGATGCCTACTTTGGCGGTGTCTACTATATCGGGCCGATCTTCACGGCCTTTCGTGGATTGCCCGAGTGCGAAGACTATTACAGATCGCTGAAAAAGGAAGTCGATTATCGCGTCGCAAACAAGCTCGGGCCAACGACGCCGGAAGGCGAGCTGAACAATCAAAAATACAGAATTGTCGTCGAGGGCCCGCCAAACTGGACGAGCTTCCGCGAGTTTTGGAAGGTTTTTTACGACGAGGGTGTTGTGATGGTTGCGTCGACTTATTCCAAGGTCGGCGGGCTGTATGAGCTTGGTTTTCGGCACGACCCGGCCCGCCCGCTCGAAACCATGGCCGATTACTGCCTCGGTTGCTACACCAATCGAAACCTGCCGTCGCGCGTCGATCTGATCGAACAATACATCGAGGATTACCAAGCAGATGGTTTTCTGATCAATTCGATCAAAAGCTGCAATTCGTTCTCGGCAGGCCAGTTGATGATGCTGAGAAAGCTGGAGCAGCGGACGGGCAAGGCGGGCGCGTTTATCGAGTCCGATCTGGTCGATCCGCGATATTTTAACGCCGCGAATATCAGGAACAGGATGGAATCTTATTTTCAGATGATCGAAGCCAAACGAGCGACGGTATAGGAGAGCCAAATATGGATTGCTGTTACATCGGAATCGACCTCGGATCGACCACCACGAAAGCGGTTTTTCTCGATGAAGATGAAAAGATACTTGGCCGCGGTATTACAAACTCGCGGAGCAACTATGAACTCGCCTGCCAGGTTGCCCGCGAGGAAGCTGAGATCAACGCCCGGTTTGAACTGCTCAAACGCAGGCTGGCCGAAAATCCGCGCGTTTACCCTCAAATAGACGCCGTAATGGCCAATTTAGCCTGCGAGTACGCCCTGGCACAGCACCTGAAGCAGCTTGAGGCATTGCGTAACGAGGGCGCGAGCATCGTCAAACATTGGACGCATCACACGGACGAATTCGATAAATATCTCGATGCTCAGGAAACCATTTTTGACTCGCTGATGCTGCAGGCGTACGAAGATTTTGTGCCCGACGCCGAAGTCCAAAGCGATTTCTTCCGCGACTTGGCGACCAGTCTCTATTTAAAACAGGCCGACGTTTTAGCCAAGGAACGCTCGCTCTCGTTTGAGCGTCTGGTAGGCGTTTTTGACGCCGCGATCATCAGGGTCGAAAACAAAAGTTTCGCCTTGTTCTATCAGGAATACCTCGAATTTGCGTGCAGCCGGTTGGTTGAGATGGAGCAGTTCAAAGAGCTGAAAGCGGATATTCTCAAGGCAGTCGATGAGATTGCGAAAAAGGAATTCAATATTCTAAACACCGTCGGCACGGGCTATGGACGGCTGACGCTGCCGTTTGCGAAGGAGCAGATCCGATCCGAGATCTTGTGTCACGGGCTCGGGGCCCATTATATGTTTCCTGAAACGAGGACGGTTTTGGACATCGGCGGGCAAGACACCAAGGCAATTCAGGTTGATGAAAACGGCATCGTGACCAGTTTTCAGATGAATGACCGCTGTGCCGCCGGCTGCGGCCGCTATCTCGGATATATAGCCGATGAAATGAATATGGGCGTCCATCAACTGGGTCCGCTGGCGATGAAATCCAATAAAGTTGTCAAGATCAATTCAACTTGCACGGTATTTGCAGGCGCGGAGTTGCGTGAACGCCTCGCATACGGTGAAAAGCAGGAAGATATCCTGGCCGGGCTGCATCGCGCGATCATCTTGCGGGCGATGTCGCTGCTGGCGCGGTCGGGAGGTGTCAGCTCGGAATTTACGTTTACCGGCGGCGTCGCGAGAAACGAAGCGGCCGTCGCGGCACTCGATAAATTGATCGATGAAAACTATGGCGAAGTCAGGATCAATATCAGTGCCGACAGCATTTTTACCGGCGCCGTCGGGGCGGCATTGTTTGCCAAACGCGATCCCAAGGGCGTGATGGCGGATCTTGAGATCAGTAAATTGAAGGCCACCGGGAAAGCCAAACAGCCGGAGACGGAGCCGCAATTCGCATAAGCACGGGAGAAACGAAATGTATTACACGGTTGGATTAGATGTCGGATGCGACTCCGTAAAGACGGTGCTGATGCAGTTCGACGAGGACGGCGGTCATGAGAAGCTGATACTCGACGACCTGAATAAATTTCGAAAGCGAAATCTGAAGAAGGTTGTTCATGAGTCCTATGAGCGTATTTTGGCTCTGCACAAATTGAGGCATGAGGACATAGCCTATGTCGCCACCACGGGTGAAGGTGAGATGGTCGATTTCCGTCGAGGCCATTTTTATTCAATGACCGCGCACTCGCGGGGTGCGATTCACCTCAATCCGAATGTTCGGGCGGTGGTCGATTGCGGCGCGCTGCACTCTAAAGCCATGTTGATCGACGGGCGTTCAAAGGTCATGTCCTATCGAATGACGTCGCAATGCGCGTCAGGCTCGGGACAGTTCCTCGAGAATATCGCCCGTTATCTTGGGGTCGCAATTGACGATGTGGGCGAACTTTCTCTGACGGGCGAGAAACCGGAAACCGTGTCGGGAATCTGTGCCGTCCTGGCCGAAACGGACGTCATCAATATGGTCAGCCGGGAGATCTCGACCGCGAATATTTTGAGGGGAATTCACCTTTCGATGGCGGCGCGGCTGGTTAACTTACTCCGCATGGTAAACGCCGAGGGCGAGGTTTTGATTACGGGCGGATTGGCGAAGAACATTGGTTTCGTCGGCGCGATGCAGGAGCTTTCCGATCAGGACAAACGGCTGAACGTGCATATCGTTCGCGATGAACGCTCCATCTTTGCCGGAGCGATCGGAGCCGCGGTTTGGGGCAGTTTCCGCCATTTGGTGTTAAAGGCGAAGGAACGAAAGTTGGTTGCGGTTTAGGTTAATTTATCGATTTCGGTATCACGGTTATGACGGATAAACGGATGCAGATAATTAAGTCCGAAATAGAACTAGGCGAATTTACTAAAAATGTCGGTTCGCTGTTCCTGAATAATCACGGGCGATTATTTGACAAGCCGGCCGTTGCGGAACGCGTTGGGAACCACTTTCGGTATTGGACATGGGAACGGCTCACCCAGGACATTGTCCTGACGATCGATTATTTACTTGGTCAGGGACTCGAACCAAAAAGCCACACCAACAACCGCATCGCCTTTATTACCGGAAACAACTATCAGCGTTTGGTTTGTGAGATGGCGGTAATGAGCTGCGGGCTGGTCAGCGTTCCGATATTTGCCCGCTACCCGGCGCCGTTGATGTCAGATCTGCTTCGTTTTTCAAAGGTGAGCCTGCTCATCACGGACGTACCTAACCAGGTCGCAGAGCTTAGCAATTTGCCGGAAAAGATCTTGCTGTTGAATTCCGAGGATTCGACCGTTCGTTTTGGCGAAAAATGCCAGGTCAACTTCTTCGAAGATTTACTCGGGCATACGCTTGACGCCGGGGCCAGCGGCCGAATTGAAAACTTAATGCGTGCCGTCGAACCGTCAACGATGGCTCTGATAATGTACACCTCCGGCACCAGCGGTTTTCCAAAAGGCGTCCAACTGAGTCATGCCAATCTCATGTCTCAGCAAAAGGCATTGCAGATCTTGTGGAAGCCCGAGCCGGGAATGCGATTCCTCTCTTACCTTCCCTGGCATCACAGTTTTGGCGGCTTGTTTGAGCGATTTCTTGCGCTTTCCTCCGGCGGGTGCCTGGCCATCGATGATTCGCAGGGTAAGGATATTGAACGATTGCTCGAAAATTTCGCGCAAATAAAACCGCACGTCTATTTCAGCGTCCCGAGAATCTACCAGGAAATCGTAACTCGTATCAGAACAAACAAAGAGGTTGAGCGTAGCTTTTTTCATGACGATCTGAAATTCGTCTTTACGGCGGCCGCGCCTTTGCCCATAAGTACATCCGATGTTTTTAAGGCGAAGAAGGTTCCGGTTGTTGAGGGTTGGGGTCTTACTGAAACGTCGCCGTGCTGCACGCTGACGGGTTTCGATCTTGAGCGCACGTCCGGTGTCGTCGGCTTTCCGATCCCCGGCGTCGAACTGGCGCTCGCCGATGACAATGAAATCATGGTCAAGGGCCCCAATGTCATGAGCGGCTACTTCAACGACGCGGACGCGACAAAGAAAGCATTGAGCGAGGACGGCTGGTTTAGGACGGGCGATATCGGTGATTTCACTCCCGAGGGTGTAAGGATAATTTCCCGCAAGGAACGGATGTTCAAGCTCGACAGCGGCGAAAAGATATTCCCCGCCGAGTTAGAAGACGACGTCAACAATCGCTGTTGTTATATAAATCACTCCTACGTTTTTGGCCACGGCCAGACGCATCCGTTTATGCTCGTTTTCCCAAACAAGCAATGCCTCGACAACGGCAATGACATTGAGATCCTTCGCAGCGGATGTTCGCGCCCGCGTCACCTGAGCGCATTGTCGAACTGTCTGGGAAAATGTATCAGAGACATTAACGATGCAAGGAATTCAGGTTTCAGAAATATAAAAGAGGCTTTGGTCATCGACCGCGAATTGAGCCTCGAAAACAACGAATTGACGCCTTCGTTCAAGTTGGTTCCTGGCAGTGTTGAGGAGCATTTCAACGAGTACATTTCCGCGATGCTGGAAAGGCGTTATGACGATCTACCGGCGGACGCTCATGTCATCGCGATCGAGCCGTTACCTTGCGAACATCTGAGCGACGACGATGACGAATTGTCGCCGGCCCAGCAGACCGCGGTTGAGAACCTACATTACGCAGTCATTGGCTCCGGCCCCGTCGGACGTGTCCTGGCGGCTCACCTTTACAAATCGGGGCATCAGGTCTCGGTGCTTTGCCAATTCGAAGATCAAAAGCAGCAGCTCAATAAGAACCCGATCGTCGTGTCCGGTGCACTCCAGGCCGAAGAGCAATTGCGAAATATTTACACGGGCCTCGAAGAAATGCTCTCCACCAAACCGGATGTCGTCCTGATCTGTACAAAGAACATCGATTCCGCGGCGTTGCTGGAAGATATAAAGTCATTGAACCCGCCGGATGAAATGTTGTTTGTTTCCTGCCAAAACGGACTCGATGTCGAAGATCAGATCGTCGAACTATTCGGGCCCGGACGTGCCCTTCGGATGGTCTTGAACATGGGATGCGGAATGGTTAATGAGAGTGAAATCCGTGTAAATTTTGCCATGCGCCATTTCATTTCGGATGTTGCTACGGTCAATTCGCATTTGATCCAGCAGATCGCCCGGGACCTGTCGAGCGCGAATTTTTCCACGGAGACCGATGAATTTTACCGCGTCTCCGTGTTTAAGAAGGCGTTGCTGAATTCCTCGCTCGGCAGTATTTGCGCATTGACACGCCAGACGATGGCGTTTGTAATGGCCCAGCCCGATCTGAGAAAACTCATCGAAGAAATGCTGGATGAAGGCATCAGAATTGCGAACGCAATGGATATCCGAATCGGCTATGAATTTATCGATGAAGCGATGAACTACCTCGATCGTGGCGGTGAACATAAGCCGTCTATCCTGATCGACATCGAGAGCGGGCGGAAGACGGAGAACGAATATCACTGTGGAAAGCTGGTTGAATACGCCAAAAAGTATGGTGTCAACGTCACGGTGACTCCGCTTGTATATTCGTTAATAAAGACCTTAGAGATCAAGCGATGAAATCAATTTCAACCGTCGGCGTCGTTGGCGCCGGTACGATGGGGTCGGCAATCGCGCAGCATTTTCTGATGAAGGGATTAAATGTTGTTCTAGTTGACCGGACGGACCAGTTCTTGTCAAAGGGTTGGGGGCATATTCGACAAAGCCTTGATGAAGCGAAAAATCGACGCTTAATCAGCGACGAAGAATATGAAGGGATATTTGGCCGGATAAGCTGTTCGACTCGTTTAACCGATCTGTCGAATGTGAAATTCGTTGTTGAGGCCGTATTCGAAGACCTCGAAATCAAAAGACAACTATTCAATGAAATGGAAACCGTCGTCGCGGACGACTGCGTTTTGGCGACGAACACGTCGTCGTTTCTTGTGACTGATGTCGCCCGCCACCTGAGACGTCCGGAACGGGTTGCCGGCGTTCACTATTTTTATCATGCGGCCAAGAACAAATTGGTCGAGATCATTGCCGGTGAGAATACAGATCATGACATCGTAAATGACTTGGAGAACTTTTACTCGGTATACGGCAAGATTCCGATAATCACCAAAGATGCTCCGGGGTTTGCGATCAATCGATTTTTTGTCCCGTGGCTGAACGAAGCCGCCCGGCTTTACCAGGAAGGAGCGGGAAGTATTCCGTTTATCGACAAAACAGCTTGTGAGACGTTTGGCATCGGAATGGGACCGTTTGCCTTGATGAATGCGACAGGCGTGCCGATAGCGAGGCATGCGGCGCAAGGGTTAGCCGATAAACTCGGTACCTTTTACGCTCCCGCCGAAATTTTGTGTCAGCAGGTTGATTCCGGACAGGAGTGGGATCTTGAAGATGAGACCATTCTTCGCGGCGGAAAGAACGATGAATCTCTAATCAAGCAGCGGCTGTTCGGCGCCGCTCTGGGCATTGCGTCGCAAATGGTGAGCGAAGGCGTTGTTGACCCGACATCGGCCGATCTGGGCGCGCGAACCGGTTTGCGGTGGCCGCTGGGGCCGTTTGAGCTGATGAATAAGTTGGGTGTTGAGAACGCGAAACAGATGGTGACATCTGTTTTCGAGCCATGGGATATGCCGACGCCGGAATTTCCATTTTCGACCGCCGGGAAAGTCTCGCTTGAATTGGTACAGGCGAAGACCTTCGGAAAGAGTGGTTTCATCATTTTCAATATGCCCGATCGCATGAATGCGTTGGGCGAAGAAGTTATGTCGCAGCTCGACGCTTGCTTCGGATCGCTCGGTGCGCGAGCCGACATAGAGAAGATATTTATCCTGGGCAAAGGCAAAGCATTTATTGCCGGCGCCGATATCAAGTTCTTTCTCGATGCAATGGCGGCGGACGATCTCGATCGTATCCAGCGATTTACGGAATTTGGACAGGCCGTCCTATACAAGATCAGTAATTCGAATAAAACCACTTACGCGTATCTCGACGGGCTGACGCTGGGCGGCGGTCTCGAGGTTGCGTTGGCTTGCGATTACCGGATCGCGACCAAAAATACGGTCCTCGCTTTTCCGGAAACTGGCATTGGTATCTATCCGGGTCTGGGAGGGACACAAAGAGCTCCGCGTCTGATCGGTAAAGCATTGGCTAAGATGTTGATCGCGACCGGCAAGTTTGTAAAAGCCGAGCAGGCGATGGCGTTTGGATTGGTCGATGCCGTTATCGATCCCGTTTTTGATTGGAAAGAACTGGACGAATTCTCGATCGGGCAGCCTCAGCCGGGCAAACGTAAAGCGAGCGATCCCGAATTGGCATTTGCGGATTTTGACGGCGTGGTCAACGACGAACTGTTCAAAAAAAGCGCGTTCGCTGGCTACGAAAAGCAACTGCGAACCAAAGCGCCGATTGCATTGAAAACGGCGATGACTCTGGTCGACGAGGGCGATAAACTCGACTTGCCAGACGCGCTGGAGCTGGAGGTCAAGGGATTGAAACAGATATTTTCAACCAAAGACTCCCACGCTGGCCTGTCAAGCATTTTGACCGCGAAACGGCCCGAGTTTACCGGCAGTTAATATAGATAATTCCAGGGAGCAATCATGACAGCAACAATCACCGGGTTTCGATCAAGAGATGGCGGCAGCGGCGCACTTTTCGAAGACGTATATTTTGTTGAAGGCAAACGAACACCCTTTGGGAAATTGAACGGGAGCTTGTCGACGGTCTCGCCGACAGATTTGGGAATTTTTGCCTCGCGGGCTGCGATTGAGAAGGCTCAGGTTCGCGCGTTCGACATCGATCAGACCATTGTCGCAAATATCGGCCAGGCAAGCGCCGACTGTTTCTTTCTGCCCCGACATCTCGGGCTTTACAGCGGTGCGCCGCTGACTTCTCCGGCGGCAATGGTACAGCGGATCTGCGGTTCGGGGATCGAGGTGTTGGGCCAGGCGGCGGAGCAGATCGCGTTCGGCAAAGCCGATCTGGTTTTGGGTTGCGGAACCGATACCATGAGCCGCTTTCCGCTGGCCTCCTATACCGCACGTCAGGGTTTTGCGTTGGGACAGCCGGGATTCATTGATCTGTTATGGGAAGCGCTGGACGATACCGCCGCAGTTCCGATGGGTCACACAGCCGATAATTTGGCGCAAAAATATGACCTCCCGCGCGAGGAAGTCGATGCCTTTGCCGCTCAGAGCCAGCAGCGTTATGCGAACGCTCTGGCGGCCGGATTTTTTGACCAGGAAATTGCGGCATTCGAGGAATCGGCAGGTGTTTTCGAAGGGCAATCGCTCAAGCCGCGTAAGTATCGGCTGAAAGGCCGGGAAGGAATTTGTCAGGATGAACACCCGCGTCAATCGACGTTAGAGCAACTGGCAAAATTACCAGCGGTTTTCACAAAGGAAGGCCCGACGACCGCCGGAAACGCCTCGGGAATAGTTGACGGGGCGGCCGCGGCTATCATCGCCTCGGGTGAATACGTTCGAGCAAACGGCCTCAAGCCGATCGGGAAAATCAGAGGTTTTGTTTCGGTCGGTGTTGAACCGGAAATCATGGGCATCGGGCCCGTTCCGGCGATTCGCTCGCTGCTCGCGCAGGCCGGACTGTCCATCGACGATATTGATCGCTTTGAAATCAACGAGGCCTTTGCCGCGCAATGTCTGGCGGTTGCCAAAGAGCTTGGCCTCGATCAGGAAAAGCTCAATCTGAACGGCGGCGCCATCGCGGTTGGACATCCGCTCGCCGCGACCGGCGTCCGTCTTGCCCTGACCTGCCTGAAAACTCTGGACCGCGACGACAAACAGTTAGGCGTCGTTTCGGCCTGTATCGGCGGCGGACAGGGCATCGCAATGTTGTTGGAGCGCTGTTAATGAAGCAAAGGCTGGCTCGAAAATCAGGTCGCGATAGTTACCGGTGCCGCGTCGGGTATCGGCGCCGCGATTGCCGAGCGGCTCGCCGGCGACGGTGCCCGCGTCGTCCTCGCGGATATCGATGAAGAGCAATTGCAAAAAACCGCAGCGGGATTGGCGGGTCGGGGATTTGGCGTTCTTGGATCGAGGGTTGATATCAAAAAGAAAGATCAGGTAACCGACCTGATCGACAGCGCAAATGCCAGGTTCGGGACCGTTGATATCCTGGTTAATAACGCTGGCGTTATCCGCGATGGATTCGCGATAAATCTGTCGGAGCAGGATTGGGACGAGGTTATGGACGTCAATCTCAAAGGCGCGTTTCTTTGTTGCCAGGCCGTTTTGCCCGTAATGAAAGAGAAGCAGTCCGGAAAGATCGTCAACATCACGTCGCGTGCCTGGCTTGGAAATATCGGACAGGCAAATTACTCGGCCAGCAAAGGCGGACTCGTCAGTTTGACCCGAACACTGGCACTCGAGTTTGCACGCTATCAGATAAATGTTAACGCGGTCGCTCCCGGATTGATCGACACGCCGATGACGCGCAGCATGCCGGAGAAATCCCGCGAGCGTCTGCTGCAAATGCAGCCGACCGGAAAAATGGGAACGGTCGATGACATTGCCGCCGCGGTGAGTTTTTTGGCGTCCGACGATGCTCGATTTATTACCGGGCAGATCCTACATGTCGACGGCGGCAAGAGCTGCGGCTTGTTGTCATTATGATCCGCGTCTACTCAGTTGCTGTTCCGAATCGATACCTGAAAAACCGATATGAAAGCCGTTGTGATCGAAGCCAAACGAACCGCAATCGGAAGATCCCATCCTGACAAAGGTGTCTTTCGAAACGTCCGGGGGGACGAACTTCTTGCGGGTTTGATCAAGCGGGTCGTCGATGACGGTATCTCACCGGAATTCATCGACGACATTTATGTTGGCTGTGTCGGCCAGCATCTTGAGCAGGGGAAAAATGTCGCCCGCCTTTCGGCCTTGCTCGCCGGACTGCCCGAGACAATTCCCGCAACAACGATCAATCGACTTTGCGCCTCCAGTCTTCAAGCCTTTAATTTTGCGGTTTCGACTATCGAAAGCGGACATGCCGACGTGGTTCTGGCCGGCGGCGTCGAACACATGCACCACGTGCCGATGACCGCCGCGCTCGACTACAACCGGAGCCTTTTGGATCGTTACGAATTTCCCTTTACCAACATGGGATTGACGGCGGAGAAAGTTGCCGAATCGTTTGGGATAAGCCGAGACGAACAAGACCGATTCGCATTGGAGAGTCATCAAAAGGCGGTCGCCGCACAGGAGGTCGGGAATTTCGATCGGGAAATAATACCCGTTGAGACTGACGAAGGTCTCATTAAGACGGACCAATCGCCCCGGGCAACAACTGATCTCGAAACTCTCGGTCAACTGAAAACGGTCTTTAAAGAGGGCGGCACGGTGACCGCTGGAAATAGTTCGCCGCTAAACGACGGCGCGAGTCTGACGTTGTTGGCTTCGGATGCGGCCTGCCGACAGCACGGCCTGGCAAAGAAAGCCGAAGTGATCGATCATTGCGTGGTCGGGCTCGACCCATGCCAGATGGGTCTCGGCCCCGTTCCGGCTATTCGAAAGTTGTTGAAGAGAAACGATCTATCGGTTCAGGACATCGATCGATTTGAGCTGAACGAGGCATTTGCGAGCCAGGCTATTACATGTATTCGTCAATTGGAGTTGCCGCCGGAGAGAGTAAATCCGTGGGGCGGCGCGATTGCATTGGGCCATCCGCTGGGTGCGACCGGGACACGATTGATTGCGACACTGCTAAACGGGCTGATCACCGACGATCAGGAATTGGGCATTGCGTCGCTGTGTATTGGACACGGCCAGGGAATGGCGACGTTGATTCGTCGGATTTGAGTATTGTGACAAATACGGAACAACATCTCGCGGACACAAACACGATCGTCAGGTTGGAGGTAAACGGCCAACCGTACGAAAAGGCAGTCCCCTGTTCGATGACGCTGCTTGAGTTTTTGCGCGAGGAACTCGCTCTAACCGGCACGAAAAAGGGATGCGATCTCGGCGAATGCGGTTGCTGCAGCGTGCTTATCGACGGCGTGCCGATCGTGTCCTGCATGACGCTGGCAGTCGAAGCCGAGGGCAGATCGATTAAGACCATCGAAGGCATAGCCGATGGAAACCGGCTGCACTCGGTCCAGATGGCGATGGTTGAAGAAGGTGCGATCCAATGCGGTTATTGCACTCCGGCGATGGTCGTCAACGGCGTGCACCTCGTCGAAAGCAATCCGTCCCCGACCGATGAAGACATAAAGACCTGCATTTCCGCCACCATTTGCCGGTGCACCGGTTACACAAAGATCGAAAAGGCGATGCAACGAGCGGTTAGTGAATGCCGTTCGGGAGTAAAATCTGTTCGCCCCGATGCAAGTTGTCTGCTAAGCGGGCAGCCGTCTCATTATCAGGTCGTCGGAAAGCCCGTCCCGCAAATTTCGTCCCGGGAAAAGGTGACCGGAAAGGCGCTGTATACGGACGACATTCGTCTGCCGAATCCGTTGTTTGTGAAGATCCTCCGTTCGCCGCACGCCAGCGCAAATATCCGATCTGTCGATGTTTCAAAAGCTCGAGAATTACCGGGCGTGCGGGGCATCGTCACCGGCAATGATTTCAAACATACTTTCGGCGTCCTGCCGATGAGCAAAGACGAGCCGGCGATCGCCAAGGAACTCGTCCGCTATATCGGCGAACCGGTTGCCGCTGTCGCGGCCGAATCGGAAGCGATTGCCGATCTGGCGACTACGTTGATCGAAGTTGAATACGAGGTCACCGAAGCCTGTCTTGACATGAAAAAGGCTTTGAAAAGCACTGCGACACCGATCCATCCTGAGCTAAAACGCGAGAACAATTTGCACAAGCACGTGCTCCAGGAATTCGGCGATCTCGATAGAGGTTTTGCAGACGCCGCTTTGACGGTAGAAAACAAGTTCGAATTTGCGTCCGTTACGCATGCGTTTACCGAGCCTCATGCCACGCAGGTCGAAATTGACCCGGAAGGTAATCTGACAGTCTATTCCGCAACGCAGGTTCCACACTATCTGCATTTGGCGCTTTCGGAGGTATTGGAAATACCGGCTCATAAAGTTCGTGTTATCAAACCGCACCTGGGCGGCGGTTTTGGCGGCAAGAGCGATCCGTTTCCGCATGAGATGATCGCCGCGAGGCTAGCTCAGTTGACCGGCCGAAATACGCGCCTGCGATTTACTCGTGAGGAGGTTTTTTTCAGCCATCACGGCCGGCACCCGACCGAAATAAAGATGCGGATGGGATTTCACCCCGAGAAAGGTATCACCGCGCTCGACGCCGACATCCTGATCGACGGCGGAGCCTACGGCAGTTTTGGCATCGTGACGACCTACTATAACGGCGTGCTGTTGCAAGGGCCTTATCCGGTGCCGAATTTCAGGTTCGAGTGCAATCGCGTCTATACGAATAAACCTATGTGCGGCGCGATGCGTGGGCACGGCGGCGTAAATCCGCGGTTCGCCAGCGAGACGCTTTTTGACATGGCCTGCGTCGAGGCCGGCGTCGATCCCTGCCAGGCGCGGATCGATCTTATTCATCGGGAAAACACACTGACCGTCAATGAATTTCGCATCACCTCGGTCGGACTAAAACGTGGTCTCGAAGAGGCGATGAAGCGGTCCGGGTGGAAGGACAAATACGGCAAACTCCCCTATGGGAAAGGCATCGGCGTGGCGTGCGGTTTCTTTATCAGCGGCAGCGCACTGCCGATCCATTGGGATCAGATGCCTTCGTCGACGGTCAGACTGACGATCGATCGCGACGGCGGCGTGACCGTTTATTCCGGGGCAGCGGAACTCGGTCAGGGCAGCGATACCGTCTTGACGATGATGGCGGCCGAAGTTTTGGGACTGCCGATGGATTTGATAAAAGTGATTTCGGCCGACACGAAGATCACTCCGGTCGATCTGGGAAGCTACAGCTCGCGTGTCACCTTTATGGCCGGCAACGCGGCGCGAAATGCTGCAATTAGAATGCGGCGTTTGTTGATCGAGGCTGCGTGCAAGATGCTCGATATCGAGACTCCGCCGTATCCGGCGGTCGGTGAAGCCGAGAGCTTCTTCCGCCAGGGCGGGCGGCCGCCTGATTACGCCAACAGTTTTCTGGGGGCAAATCCGGATTATGGCGATGACTTCCGCTTCGTCAACGGAACGGTCCGTTGCGGCGATGACGAACGCGTTTTGGATTATCGAGCGGTCGTCGAAAAAGCTCTCGAATCGCACGGCATTTTGCAGACGACCGGCACTTATGAATCGCCAAAACTCGGCGGCAAATTTAAGGGCGCCGGGGCCGGTCTGAGCCCGAGCTACAGCTTTACCGGCTTTATTACCGAGGTCACCGTCGATCCCGAAACCGGCAAAGTATCCGTGGACAAAACCACCTGTGCGCACGACTGCGGTTTTTCGATAAATCCGCTGGCGGTCGAAGGCCAGATCGAGGGCAGCATCCATATGGGACTCGGACAGGCGCTGATGGAAGAGGTGCTGCATACTGACGGCGCCGTGCAAAATCCTTCATTCCTCGAATACAAAATACCGTCCGCGTTTGACCAGCCTGAAATACTTATTGTCCCGACGCCTAGCGATGAGAGCGAAGGCCCGTTCGGTGCAAAAGAAGCCGGCGAAGGCGTGTTGGCGCCGTTCATCCCCTCGATCGCAAACGCGATCTATGACGCCGTCGGTGTGCGCCTGACGCAGGTGCCGATGCGGCCCGATAGGGTGCTGGCCGCGATCAGGGAAAAGAGAAAAAGCGAAGGAGTGAAAATATGACGACCGCAATAGCTCCTTTTCAACACAAACGGCCGGACACGTTGGATCAGGTTTTTCAGCTTGTCGGCCAGCTTATTATTGAAGATCGCAATTTTATCTTTTCCGGCGGCGGAACGGACGTCATTGCTTTATTGAAGCAGCAGCTCGGCGAGCCTCAAACGGTGATCTCTTTGTCCGGGCTCCGCTCGCTGAAACAGATCAGGATGCTCGCGTCCGGGAGAATTCAAATAGGGGCGATGGTGTCGCTCGCGAGCCTCATCACCGACGCAAACGTTCGGGAATTGGTGCCGACTCTGGCCGCCGCGGCAAGGAAAATTGCAAGTCCACAGATTCGCAATCAGGCCACGATCGGCGGGAATGTTCTGGTTACAAACCGGTGCATCTATTTCAATCAAAGCGAGCTCAACCGCGAATCGCACGCCGCGTGCTTTAAGGCCGACGGCGATATTTGCCACGTGGTCAAAAGTGCAACTCGCGAAAAGCTGCCGCTTTGTCAGGCGCGTTTTGTCTCCGACACGGTGCCGGTTTTGTTACTTCTCGATGCCGAGTTGGTTTTCGTGCTTCCCGAGGGCGAGCGGCGTGTGGCCGTCAAAGACTTCTTTCTCCCCGACGGTATTTATTGCAAGGATATTCGGCGTGACGAGGTGCTCGCGTTTATCGAGATCAACACCCGGCGAAAAAAGACGATCCATTACGAAAAGCTGACGGTCCGCGATACGCTGGATTTTGCGTCGCTCGGCGTGGCGGTCGGCATCGAAACGGTCGACGATGGTGACGGCGGTGAAACTTCAATCTTGAGCGTCGCTCTGACAGGCGTGCATACGCATCCGGAATTTCTGGAATTCCGTTCCACGGACTTTGGCTCGAACGCCGAGATGGTCGATGAGGGCTGTCGGCGGGCGACCCGAAACGCACTGACCTTTCAGCAAGATCAGTTTCCGCGTGGTTATCGGAAGAAAATGATCGAGGTGTATATTCGTCAGGGCATCCGGCAGTTAACGGGGAATTTATGGATTTGAAGCAACTAATGCGGGACTATTTTCTCGATCTGGACGCGGCCGCGAAAGACCCGGATCGATTGGTCGCCTGGTGTACTTCCGCGGGACCGGCGGAAATCTTGAGGGCGATGGGATTCGAGGTTTACTTTCCGGAAAATCACGGTGCGCTGCTAGGCGCGACCCGCGCCTCGATGGAATCTATTCCGGTCGCTAACTCAAAAGGATATTCGCCAGAAATTTGCAGTTATTTGACGTCGGATATCGGTGCCTATCTGAAGAATTTTACGCCGCTGACCATCGCCTTTGGGATCGAATCGGTTCCGAAGCCCGACGTCCTGGTTTACAACACGAATCAGTGCAAGGACGTTATGCACTGGTTTGAGTTTTATGCAAAGGAATTCGACGCGCCTATTTTCGGGATCCATTCTCCGGCGCATTTACCGGAGGTTGAGCCCGAGCATATTGCCGATGTTGTCGGTCAATTCAAGCAACTAATCAGCTTTCTGGAGAACATCGCCAAAACACCATTCGACGACCAACGCCTTGTCCGTTGCCTGGCCCTTTCAAAAGAGGCGACGGGCCTCTGGTCTGAGGTCTTGAAAACGGCGATGGCAAAGCCGAGTCCCTTGACCTTTTTTGATGCGACGATCTTTATGGCGCCGATCGTCTTGCTGCGAGGTACGGAGATAGCACGGGATTATTATCAGTCCTTGTTGGCTGATTTGAAACAAAAAGTCGAGGACAGTCGCGGATCGCTACACGCCGGGCAAAAGCGGCTCTACTGGGACGGAATGCCGATCTGGGGGCGGCTGCGCCATCTGTCGGAGTTATTTAAGGATAACAATTCATGTGTCGTCGCCTCGACTTACTGCAACAGTTGGATCTTCTCTGACTTTGACGCGGACGATCCGCTGTCGAGCATGGCGATCGCCTATTTGCAGATATTTATCAACCGCAACGATGCTTATAAAGAGCGGTACATCTCCGAAATGGTAAAGGATTTTTCGATTGATGGCGTGATATTCCACGCCGCGAAAACCTGCCCGAACAACAGCAACAGCTATTACAATCTGCCCGGCCGGCTAAAGGAAAACGGGATATCGACCATTGTCATCGATGGAGATCTTTGCGATCTGCGTTGTTTTTCCGACGAGCAATCGACCAACGTGATCGAGGCATTTCTGGAGACTCTTTAACATGAACGAATCGTCCACCAAACTAGACGACAACGCCCGGTATTACTGGGGCGTCGATTGCGGCAGTTCGGCAATCAAGGTCGTACTGTGCGACGAGCACGGCAAAATCTTACACAAACGAAAGGGGCGGACCTTGTTTCCGCTCTACCAACACGTCTACGACGCTCTGAATGACAAAGACTTCACGCCGTTTATTGAGAATGGCGGAACCACAAAAAGCAACCATAAGATTGTTGCCACCGGATACGGACGCCATAAACTTGAATTTGCAAATGGCAAACTGACCGAGATCAAGGCCCATTTTCTCGGCGTACAGCACCAGCTCAAACTCGACGTCCCTTACACGATCATCGATATTGGTGGCCAGGACGCGAAGGTGATCACGATCGATCATAACAAAGTGGATGAATTTGCCATTAACCGAAAATGCGCCGCTGGAACCGGGGCGTTCATAGAGGAATTGGCTCATCGATTGGAAGTGCCGATGGGCGATATGACGCGTCTGGCGAATCAACACGACAAGGAATTTATGCTCAACAGCTACTGCACCGTCTTTTCCGGGCAGGAAGTTATAAAGACGCTGATGAACGGTGAGCGGATAGAAAACCTTATTTACGCGCTCTATCTTTCGGTTGTAAAACGCGTGCTGGAAATGACTGTCGTCGATACCGACATAGTCGCGTTTTCAGGTGGCGTTGTCGCCCATCACCCTTTGCTGGTCGAACTATTTGGCAAGAAACTTGAAAACAAAAAAATGATCCTGGCACCCGAAACTCAATTTTGCGGAGCGCTCGGTGCCGCACTTCACGGAATATCGGAGGAATAATCAATGGCCTATATGATCAGCGAAGAATGCATTCTATGCGACGCTTGCGTCCCAGAGTGTCTCAACGAGGCGATCTCACCCGGCGACGAAATCTATGCGATAGACGCCAGAAGGATACCGAGTGTGTCGGATATTTTAATGAGCCCCAATGTGCCGCATCTGCCCGATCGAATGCTGCGAACCCGGCCCTGACCACATTGAAGACGAAGAAATACTGTTTGAGCGCGCAGAGAATTTCCATCCCGATCAATTATTTTGATGAACGACATTTGCCGTCGCGGTTTAGAACTTCCCGCTAAACCAAACTGACCTCTTCGGGATCGAGTCGTTTACTGCAATTCATAATCCTTGTTCTATATCTTCGGGCGTGTCGATGTCGAAGGCCGCTTCGTCGAGAATGATTCTTTTGAGATTCTTGCTGTTCCTGATCAGATCGCGGGCGCCTTTGTCGCCGTCGAGTTGGGAAATTTCGACGAACATCGCTCGCGAAAAGAGCGCCGGGACGCCGAGCATGCCGCCATATTCGGCGGCGATAATCGACACCCCGGATCGGCGGAACTCGTTGGCAAAGAGATCGACATGATCGGCGGTAACGTGCGGTTGATCGCAAAGTGTGATCATCACGGCGGCTAGATCGGGCTCGATCGTCAAGAGTCTTTGCAATCCCACTCTTATCGATAAGCTCATTCCCGATTGCCAGTTTTCGTTAAAGCAGATGGCGACCGGAAGGCCGGCGATCTCGGCTTTCGATTCGGAAACGTCTGCACCGAGAACGACGACAATTGGATCGCAAACCGAACTAATCAGCATCTCGGTGGCGCGACGCAGCAGCGTTTTGCCTTCAAATTCGAGCAGCTGTTTTGGCTGACCCAAACGGCTTGAACCTCCGGCCGCAAGGAGCAAACCGCCGATGTTCCCGTCTTTACTTGCGGTCATATATGGAGCCTTCACGATTGCGAAGATGGCCGCCGTCACGATTGGCAAGCACGCTCTGGATCTCGCCGACTATCGCGAGGGCGATGCCTTCCGGCGTGTCGGCGCCGATGTCGAGGCCGACCGGCGCATAGAGCCGCGCTAACTGTTTATCGCTGAAATCATTGCCGGCCGACGCAAGTTCTTCGAGCAATTGTTCCGTCCGGCGTTTAGGGCCGAGCGCTCCGATGTAGAAGACGTCCGAACGCAGCAAAGCAGGGAGTATCTTGCGGTCGCGACCGTAGTTGTGCGTCATTATCACAGCGGCGGTGCGATTGTCGGCATTGAATGGTTCGAGCGGCCCATCGACCTTTTGCAGGACAAGTTCACGGGCGGTCGGAAATCTTTCGGCGGTCAAAAACGCCGGACGGTGATCATGGACGGTGACCTGCCAGCCAAGTTCTGAGACGATTTTGGTCATCGGCAGAGCATCTGCCCCGGCTCCGAATAGCAGAAGGAAGATCGGCGGCTCGAAGTTCGCGGTTTGTTCGCGTTTTTCGTATGCGGTTCGCATCTCCGCGATCAAAGGGCTATCTCTGCCGATCGGCTCGAGCGATATTTCTATCACGCCGCGGCAGCCCATATTCAGGCTGAAGATCGAATCCTCGTTTTCGGTTGTGTCGTATGTAAAAACTTCGGAGCGTCCGGTTGCGAGCACTTTCTTCGCGCGCGAAGCACGTCGGCCTCGAGACATCCGCCCGACACGGTGCCAACGGTCTCACCGTTTGCGAGTATCAACATGCGAGCTCCGGGCATACGATAGCCAGAGCCACGCACATCTATAACGGTTGCGAGTACTCCTCGTTCATCACAGGTAAACGCCGAAACCGTGGCTAGGATTTCCCTGATCTCTTTCATTGGTACACAAATCGAGGCATGTCCGCGTGTCGCCTCGCGATCCGACTTACGGGTCGCACTCGAAACTAAAGTAAGAAGTGTCGGACTGACGCCTACATTTTCATTTTCATGTTCTTTTTGCCCGCCATTTTCATCATGGCAAAATGTTTGACCAGGTCATTGGCGTGCATTGCGATCTGCTTGGCTTCAGGCTTATCTGTCCTCGCAGCAGTCTCTAGCGCGGCGACATGGTCCTTGACCATTGCCCGGTTCTTGTCCATCTTTTCCATCATCATCTGCATCTTTTCTTTCATTTCCGCGCTCATGCTGGCCATGTGCTTTTGATGTAGAGCCTCCATGGCATCAAGGTTATGCCTGAGTTCAGCGACGGCCGCACGTGCAAATTCAACGTCCGGGCCGTTTGGTGTCAACGCTTGGTCGCGAAGCAACCGTGAAAAGTCAGCCATGGTCCTAGTGTAGGCCATCATCAGCATGTGATGTGGGCTTTGCTTCATTTCCGCCATCATCTTGGCGTCGCCGGTCATTTTCTTAGCTTCCTGGGCGGACGTGCCGCCGACGCAAAACAGAACCACAACTATCGCGGTCCAGATAACTAACATTTGTTTTTTCATAATTACCTCTTAGATCTGCTCGATCACCTTTTGCAGCCGAGCGTGCACCTCGGTCGCGACCACGTTTATCGCCGGGTCGCCAACCACCGACATCATTTCGATAGGGTCAATTGCCGCAACCACCGATCTAGCCTTGTCATCAGCTTCATAGACGATGACATTGCACGGCAGCAGCAGGCCGATATTGAGATCCTCTTTCAGTGTCGCGTAAGCAAGCGCCGGATTGCACGCTCCGAGAATCACGTAACGGCGAAAATCTACTCCAAGTTTCTCTTTCAATTTCTCGTCGATACGTATTTCGGAAAGAACACCGAAACCTTCTTGTTTCAGGGTCTCTCGGGTGTGCTCAATAGCCTCTTCGAATCCCGCATCGATCGTGCGGCTAAAACCATACTCTTTTTTTTCACTTTGTTGCGCTTTCATTGTTTGGCCTCCAAAATATTCAATTCCTGCCTAACAAGTTGTAAATAGTGGCGGATAGCCAGGCAAAAACGCCCGCGAATAAGCTCCATCCCACCATTCCCCACACGACCCCGGCAAGCGTGAGCGTCCAACCACCTCTAGCCATTTCCACATGCATCATATTTGTGGTCACATTCATCATTCCGCCCGGCATCATCCATACAAACAACGAACATATCAGCCACAAAACGGCGGCCGTGATCGCTCCCGCCAACGCAAAATTTAGTGCATTGATCTTCATAATTTTTGCCTCCATTAAAATGGGCCGTTTAAAACCCAAAAGCTGCCTTTAACCCCCCTGTCGTGCAACTCGTATGCGATTGGGTCGGTTCGCAACGGGCGGGCGCCTAAATCGTTCGCCGAACAAACCACCGCGAGAATCTCCGCGCCTCTGCGGGCCAACCCAGAATCGATGGCCGGGGTTCAAGTCTGATTTGAACAGGCAAAGACGCATCTGTCCGTGTGTTAGCACACATATACGGCACCCCTCGGAGCAGAAGTGGTATACGGATCGTCGATAAACGGTGCTGTACGGCGTGTCCGCTTGATCGCTCTGCCTTCCGCAAACGACGTCGATGGCTATCCTCGTTCCTCCTCAGTGGTGAGTCGGGTTTTGCTTTAGCAGCTCGGCTCGCAGCAGAAAACTACCTTCTGTTACAACCCGATCACCCACGTTAAGTCCCTCTAGGACCGTTACTCTTCCGTCTGATTCCTTGCCGATGCGAACGGTCCTTATCAGGAACCGTCCCGGCTCGTCGGTCGCTAAGAACACCACCTGCCTTTCGCCCATGTTTTGTAATGCGGAGACGGGAATGACAGGGACTGTCCTCTCAGCCATGCCGGCTCCGCCAAACGCGACATTTACATACATGCCGATTCTCAATAGCTGACTCGGGTTATCCAACTCGACACGCACCTGCGCCGTGTGCGTGTCGGGATTCAGATTTGGATCAATGTAGGTGACGTGGCCGCGAAATAGCCTATCCGGCGGAGATGCCGTCGCAACGCTTGCGCCGAGCCCCTCGCGCATGTTAGCGAGATCACGCTCGAAGACCTGAGCGATAACCCATACTTTGGATAGGTCCGTTATGCGCATCAACTCAGCGTTTGCCTCGACTACCTGACCGACATTCGCGTCGCGTTTAGTTACGGTACCTGATACGGGGGCCGGGACGGCTACTTCCGACGTGATCTGGGCCGGCGAACGCAGCGAGTTGACTCTTTGCGCTGGCAAACCTAAAAGAAGCAGGCGCTGTCTGGCAGTCGCAAGATCCGATTCTACGGTCTGCCGTTTTATTGCGGCCTGTTCAAACTCTGTTCGACTGACGGGATTTATCTCGGCAACTTGAATCGCACGGTCATGCCGCCGTTTGGCTTCGATAAGGTCCGCTTCAGACGCCTTCAGCTTCGTCGTTGCCTGTTCGAGTTCTTCACGGCTTGCGGCCCCGATCGCAACAAGCTTAACGGTGCGTTCATGCCGTTTTCGATTCTCGAGGAGTTCAGCCTCTACGGTTTTGAGCCGGGCAAGGGCCTGATCGACCTCTGCACTGCTTACAGGGCTGATCTTGACCAACTTCGCGGCCCTCGCATAGTTCTGGCGGGCAGAGTTAACTTCTTCTAACAGTGACAGATAGCGGGCCTGGGCCGCGGAGAGGTCGTCGCTGAATATCACCGCAACGGTACGCCCTCGGCCGATCTCTTGACCGAGCTCCGCATCAACGCGCCTCACAATACCGCCGAGCAATGAGATCACCGGTGCTTCTCGATATGCATTCGGCTGGACGACCCCTGTCGCAGAAATCGTCATCGCCTCGGAAGATAATGATTCTCCGACCGATTCTATTTTCAGGCCGATTCGCTCGATCTGTTCAGGGGGAATGGTGATCGTCTCGTCGCCGGTGCTGGTTGGCGTCTGACCGCCATCGAATGTAACTGAGCTCGGGGGTGCGACGGCACGGCCCTCGTCGCCTGATCGCAGATACCAGATCAATAACGCACCGGCAACTATCGCCGCGACAATGCCAATGATCACGTATCTCCGGCCTTTCCAAGACGCCACCAAACTCGGGCTTCCTTCAGGGTTCCTTTCGAGGCTTTCCGTATGGTTTTCTTCGCTCATTTTGACGTTAACTCCGGTGCATTGTAGCTGCGCATCATCTCAACATGTGCCTGATAGACTTCCAGTTGGGCGTCTATTGCCTCCAACTCGATCTCAAGGAATCGTCGCTCTTCGGTCAAATAGTCAAGGAGGCTCCTGGAACCAAGTTCATACGTTTGCCAAATGACATCCAAGTTTGCGCGGGCTTGACCTCGAACGCCGTTCTCGAATATCGATAGTGCTTTTGCGGCCCTCTCGTAACGAGCGTAAGCCACGGCGACCTCGCGGCGAATGGTGAGCTCGCCAAACTCGACCCGCCGCCGCGCCGCATCCCGCTCAAAGGTCGCGGCTGCGACGGTACCCTGATTACGGTTGCGAACTGGCAGCATTATCTCGACCCCAAAGGTAAAGAAGCGGAAGGTATCCTGAATAGGCCGAAGTATTCCATGATCGTCGTAACCGCTGAGAGGAAAGCCCGAATTCATCCGCTGGTAGCCCGCGGTTACGCTTGCATCGATCCGTCCCTCGCTTCTTGCCTGCTCGATACGTGCGAGGGCCAGATTCTCGGTCGTCCTTGCCCCGGCCAGGTCAGGTCTGCGTGCAAGAGCGTCGGCGGTTGCCTGTCCAATGGGCTGAGTCGCGAGCTTCAGAACGTCCAGATCACCGCGTAACCGAAGCGGGTCCTCTGGGTTCATGCCGGTCATGTTCCGCAATTCGAGCATGAAGACTTCGACCTTACCCTCGGTTGTTTCCCGAAGGGAGCGCAGGCGGTTTAACTCGACCTGGAAGATGCCCTCATCGAGCGGAGCTATCTTGCCCTCTGCGACTCTCGCGACGATAAGGTTCAGACTCCTCTCGGCGGTCGAAACGCTGCGTTCTACGACTTGGAGACGGAGAATCGCCGCCAAGGATTCGCCAAACTTCCGCCTTATCTCGCCTGCGAGCTGGCGGCGGCGTTCCGCTAAGGCCAACTCGCGTAATTCGAGTTCACGTTGCGCGACCGTTACCCGGGCGGCACGGCGGCGCCCAAGTTCTAAGGGCAGCATTACCTCCGCCATCTGGTTGTTGTCGGGACCGCCGAGCTGCTTTGCCCCGCTGACTGCGAGCGATGGGTTAGGCCGGAGCCTGGCTTGCGAGATCAGAGCCCTGGCGGCATCGATTTCGCTTTCTAAAGCCTTTAGCTCTGGGTTGTTTTCAAAGGCCCTTTGCACGAGGTCGCCTGCTGAGATCCCCGAATTCTGGTCGAGATATTTTGAGGCTTGGCTGACGTCTGGCCCTTGCGCGGATACGCCCGCGGCCAAGATAGCTACGGAGAATACTATGAAATGTAAACGCAGTACCTGCACAACTATCTGACGATCAGCTTGCCTCGCATCATGTTCATGCCGCACGTAAAAGTAAATTCGCCGGATCGTTTCGGCGTGAAGGTGACAACGACCGCACGGCCCAACGGAAGGTTTCGATTGATCCCGTAGGCCGGGATAACGATCTCCGTGGCACACGTCGCATCTGTTTGACGAAGAAAGGTGATCCGGGCCGGTACGCCTTTGCGTAAACTCAAACTGTTGCGCGAATACCCGTCTTCTCTGATCAGTATGCGTGCGGTCTGCACACGCTTTCCCGGCTGTCGCTTTAGTGTTGTCGCATATAAGGCCGATCCGCTGGCAAATAGGGCCGCGACAATGAGTAAGAGAATTTGCGTGTACTTTCTTTTCATAACAATCTTTCCGATGCTAGTGCGATTCAAGGAATTGTCCTTTCGGACCGATGCCTTCAATGTGTACGAGTTGGGCTCCGTGGTGTCCGGTTACCGAAACAGCCCCGGAGGCCGCCAGGAGAAGGATCACTACGATCGCCTCACTCCACCATTTCCCGGCCAATAAGAAGTGCGAAATCCCTTTGCAGAGAGCAGCGGCCGCCGAGAACCAAAACGTGTAGGCCGCAAAACGTTCATGTTCTTCAAATAAGCGGACAGCGGTCTCTGGCAGACTTGTGACATGAGCGTGAAATACATTCGAGGCGACCCATGCGGAGATGACACCGGCTATCAAGATCACAAGCGCCGCTAGGCCCAACTCCCTCCGATAACCAAACAACGACCAGATCTGCAAAACTGTGGCGACGATCAAGAGGACGATCGGAAAATGGACGACCAAAGGATGGTAATTCGGGAAGTCAATGACCCCCGGTTCGGCAGGGGCCGAGGTGTGATGCCCATCATGCGGTGACTGACTGACGCTGGGAGCAACTCTATCACCGGGAGTCGGAGTCGGCGATGAGTGGCTCTGGCCATCATGCGCATACAACGCGACCGCTAGGCCGACAAGAAAGAACGCTGTAAGAAACCACCTGTACTTCTTCATGCTCCCATCTCCCTTCGTAACTCCCGTTCGCGGATCCAGTAGAAGATCACTGGTGTGATGATCAAGACATGGAGGAGACTCGAGACCATGCCGCCAAGTACCGGTGCCGCCAGCGGCTTCATAACTTCCGAACCTGAGCTGGAGCTCCACATGATTGGCAAAAGGCCAGCGACAACAGTTGAAACCGTCATAACTTTTGGTCTTAACCGTAGTAGTGCGCCGCTAGTCACCGCTTCAAGCAGCGCCGCCCGGTCGTAGGCAGCGCCCAGTTCATGCTTCTTTGCAGCCACGGCCTCTTCCAGATAGATCACCATTACGACGGCCGTTTGGACGGCGGTGCCGAAGAGAGCTATAAAGCCTACCCAGACCGCGACCGAGAAGTTATAACCTAGCAGCCACACGAGATACACGCCTCCTGTAAGGGCGAATGGTACTGCCATCAGTACGTGTGCCGCTTCGAGTGCAGAATGGTAGGTCAGATAAAGAAGTCCGAAGATCACGAGGACCACGATCGGGACTACGAACAACAACCGACTCTTGGCGCGCTGCTGGTTCTCGTACTGTCCGCTCCACGCAATGTAGTAACCAGCTGGCAGCTGCACCGAGTCTCTAATGGTCGTCTTGGCTTCATCGACAAAACTCCCGACATCACGGCCCCGCACATTCAATAGGACCGTGCCCCGCAACAAGCCGTTCTCGCTCTGTATCATCGTCGCCCCTTCTACGGTGCGAATATCCGCAAGCTGCGAAAGAGGAATCGAGGCTCCTGACGCGGTCATGACGGGAATGCGCCCCAATGCCTCGGGAGAACCGCGAAACTCATTGCCGTACCTGACCCTTACAGGGAATCGTCGTCGGCCCTCGATGGTCATGGATAAATTCGTCTCACCGATCCCCATCTCGATCACTTCCTGTATCGTCCCAACGTCGATGCCGTATCGCGCGGCCGCCTGCCTGTCGATCTCGATGTCCAGGTAGGGCGACCCGCCGATCTGCTCGGGGTAGACATCGGCTGCCCCAGGAATCCGCCGGACGATGGTCGCAACGTCGCGGGAGATCTGCTCCAATGACTTGAGGTCCGTCCCAAATATCTTTACCCCGACCTGCGTCCTGACCCCGGTGGTTAACATCTCGATCCGATTGATGATCGGCTGGGTCCAAATGTTCGTGACGCCCGGCATTCGGAGTTTCTCATCCATTTCTGCGATCAGGCTTTCACGATTGATCCCGGCACGCCATTCTTCCTCTGGTTTGAGGTGAATGATCGTCTCATTCATGTTTATTGGTGACGGGTCTGTGGACGTTTCAGCGCGGCCGGCCTTTCCTACGACCCATGCCACTTCAGGGATCTCCTTCAATAACTCGTCCTGTCGGCGCATGATCCGTGTCGCCTCATCTATCGAGATCGACGGGTCCGTCACGGGCATGAACATGACGTCACCTTCGTTAAGTTGCGGCATGAATTCGCTCCCGATACTGGTCGCCATCAATATCGCGGTTCCGAAGAGTACCAGAGCAATACCGATGGCCAGCGCGCGTCGCCTTAAAGCAAGCCTGAGGACCGGTTCGTATATACGGCCCAGAAAACGCATGACGGGATTCGCATTTTCGGAGTGCACCTTTCCGCCGATCAGGTATGTGCAAAGTACGGGGACGAGTGTCACGGCGAGGATAGTTGCCCCGATCATTGCAAAGGTCTTTGTAAATGCGAGCGGATGGAATAGCTTACCTTCCTGACCGATCAGGGCGAACACGGGGATGAACGCCAAGATGATGATAGCCATCGAAAAGAATACCGGCCGACCGACCAGTTTTGTCGATTCGAGCACGGTTTCCCAAACGGCACGGCGGTCCTTGGTATCGATCTTCTTGCGTTCAATGAACCGGAAGGCATTCTCGGTGACCACAATCCCGGCGTCGACCAGGACTCCGATCGCGATCGCGATGCCCGAGAGGGACATCAGATTGGAACTGATGCCCATAAAGTACATAAATAGAAAGGACATCAGAACCGCTAACGGTAGCGGGATCGTCACGATCAGGATGGATCGAAAATGTGCCAGGAAGATAATATGGGCCAGGGTCACAAGGAGCAGCTCTTCCAGCAGCGACGTCTTCAAGGTACTGGTCGCCCTATTGATAAGTTGGGTTCGATCATAGAAAGGAACGATCGCGACTCCTGCGGGGAGACCGGCTTGAAGCGCTTCGATCTTCTGCTTTACGGCGTCGATCACTTCGAGCGTGTTCACGCCGTAGCGCGCAATTACAACCCCCCCAACTGCTTCTTTGCCGTTCTTATCAAGCGAACCTGTGCGGAATGCATTGCCGATCTTTACCTCGCCTACATCCCGAACATAGATCGGCGTCCCTTTAGCGGAGCCAATCACGATGTTGGAAACGTCAGCTACTGACTCGATCAAGCCCACCCCGCGAATGACGGCCCACTGGCCGCCTTGTTCGACAACGTTTCCGCCTACATTGTTGTTTGATCGCTGGACAGCCTCTATCACCGTTGATATTGGAATGTTGACCGCCCGTAGCCGATTGGGATCGACGTCTACCTGATACTGCTGGACGTACCCGCCAACGGATGCGACCTCGGCGACGCCCGGGACCGAGTTGAGCTGGTAACGAATGAACCAGTCCTGAACAGTCCTTAAATCCCGAAGATCCATTTGATCGGATTCGACGGTGTACCAGAATATCTGACCGACGCCCGTCGCATCGGGTCCCAACGTGGGGACGACGCCCTCCGGCAGTTGTTTGGAGACAAGATTCAAACGCTCAAGAACGTGCGTGCGCGCCCAATACAGATCAATATCATCCTCAAAAATGATATTGACCATTGAAAAGCTGAATGCCGAGTTCGCGCGAACCGTCCTTACGCCCGGCAATCCCTGCAGATTGGTCACTAGCGGATAGGTTACCTGGTCCTCGACCTCTTGCGGTGAACGCCCCGACCAGTCCGTAAACACGATAACCTGGTTGTCCGACAGGTCCGGGATCGCATCGATCGGCGTGCGCAGCAGTGCCCAATAGCCCGCGGCCGCGACGGCTATATAGACGACGATGACGATGCCGCGGTTATGCAGCGACCATTCGATGAGACGGTGGATCATCGCGGCCTATTTTGCGCTGACAGGTATCGAGAATGAGCCCTTTCCGACCGGCCCCTCGTAGGTGATCTGGGCCTGCCACTCGCCGGCCATCTCAATGTTTACCTTTCCCTTATACACGCCGGGCGTGCCGGATGTTGTAAAGGTCGCGCCGTTGTTCATCTCGGCCATGCTACCCATCGCAGCCATACGATAGTTGAGTGCAACGGAACCCACATCAACCGGTTTGCCAGAAGTGTCGGTGAAAGCAAGATAGAATTCCTGCTGTCCCTTTTTCAACACTCCTTCGGTGTTAGAGAGAGTTGCCGTGAGGTTGTTCCCGGCGGGCCCCGCTTTGATAGCTTTTCCGGGGATGGGATTTTCCGCGGTCGGCTTCTCTGCGGAGCCGCATGATGCAGCAAGGGTGATCGCACCGGCGATCAAAACGGTGACAAACAATGACAGAACATTTCTCATAATTCTTCTCCTGAAAATAAAGTCCAATCCGCCAAAAGGCGGCTTCTTGAAAGGGTAAGCGCGCGACAGATCGCGCAAACGACCCGAAAAAGGGCGCAGTTATCCCTCCGACTAGATCAGGAGTGAACTATGTTGTAGGTACTTGGCAGGAGGGCGTGACCGTTGTGGAGGCCCAACGGTGCGAACCGGTGGGTCCGTCGACGGCGTGACCGCAAAAAGAAATGCAAGATGGTCAACTACTGGTTCCGCGGTCGTAGGTGAAAAGGTCAACGAAGAGCCCGGCGGCGTGGGCATCGATTCCGAACAATTAAGCGAACAGCACAGCCTGGTCGAGTTAGCCTGCGGCGTTTGCTCCTGACTTTTTGCCTTTTTACAACACGACATCATCCGGCCCTCAGCCGAATGAAGGGGCGTACCGCCGGCTATGCTGCCCAAAATGGCATACAGCACGAACAGCAATGTAAGACGCCTGACCATCAGGTTCACTATAGTAATCAAACGGATGGGTGTCAATGGGTTCGGCGAGTCCGACCTCGCGGGCGTCGGCCTGACTTTGTCTCTGACCTAGCGGCGGCCTTTGCCACCACTGCCCGGCTAACGAGCGGCCAAACCTTCCTTACGGTAGATGGTTGATTAACGATCCGCGGCTGATTTTTAGAATCTTCGCAATCTGCGAATTGTTCATCCCAGCCGCCCTCAGTTGCTCCATTTCGACCTTTTTCCGCGCGGCAGTTCGCAGTCTTCTGTGCGGCTTCCCATGAGCCTGCGCGTTGGCCATACCTGCTTTTACCCGTCCGCTAATCATTTCTCGCTAGAATTAAGCAAAGATCGACAGCATACCTGCCATCGCCCACCCCCTGTGGAATGCTGCATCTGCTTTAGTTATAGGGATTTTCGCGACTCGAGGCAACCTCAGGCAACTATCGATGAACGGCCTGCACTGACTGCTACCCGGAGGGTTGTACGTTCGAGCCTTACCTGCGGAGCCGTTCTAAAGAAACCGGACGCCTCGGTGTCCGTTTTGTCATTTCGCGGCCAGTAGTTTCAGGGCAGAATTCTCGGGGTTAACTTGTTTTAGCCTTTCGACCGTTTTAACGAGATTTTCCTGGTCGCCTTTTTCCTTGTAGGCAAATGCGATGTTCTGTAAGGCCTTTTCGTATTTAGGGTCGGCTGAGAGGATCGCGTTGAACTCGGCGATCGCGCGGTCGGCATCGGCCGGCTCGCGTGACAGGTAGGTCAGCGCCAAATCATTCCGAACGTCCTTATCGTTAGGGGCTTTCTTTAGGGCCTCTCGGTACCATTTCTCTGCATCCTCAAACTTGCCGCCGTCATAGTAAGAATTGCCCGCCTTTATGAGCGGCTCGGCCTCAGCGGGCTTGAGCTTGGCGGCAGTCTCGTAGAATTTCGCGGCCTCGTCAAACCGCTGAATTTGATGGAACAAGTCCGCGGCGGTCATTTGGGCTTCATAGTTCTGCGGCTCAGCACGCGCTTTTTCAATTGCGGCCGAAACCTCGGGGACCGATTGAGCCCCCGGCTGTCCGGCAGTATTGCCGACAGGCGGATGGTTCGGCGGCAGAGCGGGATTCGACCCTGTCATACTGTTCGCCCCGGGCATCGTCGATGCGGTCGGTATCGCATCGCGGTTGACGCTGTTTGCGAACATAAATCCGACGATCAGGCCGATCATCAACCCCAAGACACCAAAAAGCACGTTTTCTTTACTCATCTGTTCAGATTATAGCGTATTCTCAGGCACAGAAAAGGCGTCCCGTGCGGACGCCCGATCTGACCGAACTTGGTGGAGACGAGGGGGATCGAACCCCTGACCTCATGAATGCCATTCATGCGCTCTCCCAGCTGAGCTACGTCCCCGTTCATCGATGCAAAATTCAAAATGAAAAATGCAAAATGAAAGGAATATAAAATCTACCGAATCCACAGGGAAGCGTCAAGCTATCGGCCTTTAAACTCGGGCTTTCGCTTTGCAAGAAATGCCGCGACGCCTTCCTTTTTGTCCTCGGTCGAGAAGCAGATGGCGAACAGATCTACCTCGCGACGTAGGCCTTCGTCGAGGTTCGACCGCGAGGCGAATTTAACGGCTTCTTTTGAAAGCTGCAGGGCGATGGGTGCCTTTTCAGCGATCTTCTCGGCGAGTTTCATCGTCTCGGCCTCAAGCTGATCGGCCGAAAAAACGTGGTTGACGAGACCAAACCGCTCAGCCGTGGCGGCATCTATCATGTCGCCCGTCAGCGCCATTTCCATCGCGCGGCCTTCGCCGACGAGCCGCGGCAGACGCTGTGTGCCGCCGCCGCCGCACATGATGCCGAGATTGATCTCAGGCTGGCTAAATCGTGCATTCTCGCTCGTCATACGAATATCGCATGCCATCGCTAGCTCATTGCCGCCGCCGAGGCAAAAACCGTTGACCATTGCGATCACAGGCTTTGGGAAGGTATCAATAGAATTGAACAGCGACCGCTCATGAAAACTGTCGCGCTGCGTGACCGGCGTCTTGCCCTCGAACTCGCTAATGTCCGCACCGGCGACAAAGGACTTTTCGCCCGCACCGGTCAGGACCAATACGCGGACATCATCATCCTTCCGCAATTCGTCAAGAGCGGCCACGCCTTCGGAATGAACCTTGCTATTGAGTGCGTTAAGCTTGTCGGGCCGGTTGATGGTCATCACGGCCACTCGGCCGCGTTTTTCGATCGAGATCGTTTCGAAATTTGCCATGCGATAGATCCTTAACGCAAAGTCACGAAGTTGCATAGACGCAAAGAATATCAGTAAGGCATCCTTTGCATCTTAGTGTCTCTGCGTTGAAAAAATTATTCCGCTACGCCGTCAACGATGTTGTCATCGGCGATCCATGCGACAAAAAGCCGCAACCAAGTCTCTTTTGGTTCCTCGATGGCGACGCCAACGCGAGAGGTTCCGTAGCTTGCCGGCAGGACGCGCACGACCTGGGCCTTGACCTCGACCGGTACGCCGTTGGGCCGGTGCGAGCGAATGTAAAGGCTCTCACCCTGCTTGATGGGCTGATTCAATTGAAAGAGCGCTCCCAGGGTCGAGATATCGTCCGTCTCAGTGGGCTCGCTCCACGTCGAACCGTCGTCAGTCCGGCCCGATACCACGATCGGCAGGCGCAACGCCATCCTGAGTGCGAACCGTTTTTCCTCAAAGTGAGGCTGAATAGAGGTCATCACCAAATCTCGGTAGAACGTGCGTGTAACAAAAAACTCGTTTCATTTTAGCACGAACCGGTCATGCTGTGCCGCAATTTACCCTGAACCAGACGATAGTTATACTATATGAACAGGCGATATCCAAAGAGCTTTTGGCGTCGCCGTAACATCTATGGCCGTTAATAAAATGCATCGCAAGGTCGTCATCCTGGGTTCGGGCCCTGCAGGGCTCACGGCCGCTGTATACGCGGGTCGCGCGCAGCTCGAGCCGCTCGTTATCGACGGCCCGCAGCCCGGCGGCCAGTTGACGATCACGACCGACGTCGAGAACTATCCGGGCTTTGCCAGCGGAATCATGGGCCCCGCTCTGATGGACGAATTCCGCACGCAGGCCTTGAGATTTGGTACGGAGATCGTCAATGTCTGGATCGACCGTGTCGACCTATCACAGCGTCCGTTCACGCTCTATGGCAAAGACAGCGAGGACAGCGACGAAATAACTACTGTCATAAAGGCCGAAACGCTCATTATCTCAACCGGTGCGTCAGCCAAATGGCTCGGCATCCCCGGCGAGGCTCCTGTGCCGGAAGGGCTCGGTGGCAACGGAGTTTCGGCGTGTGCGACGTGCGACGGATTCTTTTTCCGTGGGCGTCCGATCGTTGTCGTCGGCGGCGGCGATACGGCGATGGAAGAAGCGCTGTTCTTGACCAAATTCGCGTCCGAGGTAACGCTTGTGCATCGGCGCCACGAGTTTCGCGCGTCAAAGATAATGCAGGACCGCGTGCTTGCCCACGAAAAGATCAACGTCCTCTGGAACACCGAGGTCAAAGAGATCAAGGGCACAAAAGAAGCCGGCGTCGAGAGCGTCACGCTGTTCAACAATCATACCGGCGAGACGACGGAGTTTCCGACGCAGGGCGTATTTATCGCGATTGGGCACCAGCCGAATACGGAATTGTTCAAGGGCGTCCTGGACATGGACGAGGTCGGTTACCTCATCACCGAGGGCAAGACGATGCGGACCAATATCGAAGGCGTTTTTGCATGCGGCGATGCGCAGGATTCGTATTACCGCCAAGCCGTGACCGCGGCCGGAACCGGCTGCATGGCCGCGATCGACGCCGAGAGATTCCTCGCCGAACACGGCGAAAGTGAAAATGTGGAAGAGTTAAAAAGTGAAAAAGTTGGCGCCGAGTAGTTCTACATTTTCACTTTTACCCTTTTTCACTTGAAACTATGCCTATATACGAATACAAATGTCAGCAATGCGGGGCGCAAACTGAGGTTCGCCAGAGCGTGTCTGACGATCCGCTCAGTGCATGCGAGAAGTGCCATGGCAAGCTCGAGAAACAATGGTCGCTCTCGGGCTTCCAATTCAAGGGTGCAGGCTGGTATGTGACCGATTACGCGAACAAGAAAGGCGAAAAAAGTTCTTCAAGCGAATCAACCGCGCCATCCGCAACCGCATCAAAGCCCAAGGAAGACAATAAGACGCCGGCCGCCGATAAGCCGGCAACGTCCGATAAATCATGATCCGCAGCCGTCACCTGATCACCGCGACCGCCTGCCTGGCCCTCATGGCCGTGGCGACGTCCGGTCAGTCGCGGCGGAGCAATCGCGGCGACAACACCGACGGCACGATCGTTTCGGTGACGGCATCGCGTGAGGACAAGAAGGGCGACCCGATCAAGATCGATAACCTCTTTCTTTACGAGAACGGCATTGAGCAGCGGATCAAGAATTTTGCCGTCGACCCGAGCCCGTCAAAAATTCTCATTCTTGTCGATAATTCGCAGACGCTGCCGGTGTCGGTCGAGGACCTTAAAAAGGCCGTGATGGAGTTTGCCTACGAGATATTCGAGGGCGACCAACTTTTCGTGCTCGCCTACGACGAAAAGGCCGAGATCGTGCAGGAATGGACCGACGACGCGAAAAAGATGGAGACGTCGTTGGCGACTTTTAGAAAAAAGGGTAATCCAAACCTCTTTGACGCCCTCGATGCCTCGATGAAAGAAGTGCTGCTGCCGCTAATGCCCGGCACCCGAAAGACAGCCGTGGTGCTTATCGGTGACGGTGTCGATCGCGGCAGCAAAGCGACATTCGAAAAGATGCTCGCCGAGTATCAGACCCAGAACGTAACCATTTATTCGCTCCAATTGCCCGACCGCACCGGCGGGGCCTTCCGCCGCGATCAGCCAAAGGCCGCTGCCGTGATAACGCGATTTGCCGAGGAGACCGGCGGCAGGGTATTCCCGTTCGAGGAAGCCCAGACAGCCGCGAAATTCATCTGCGACGAACTTCGTAGAAACCGCTATCTGCTTTCGTATATGCCGACAAACTCGTCGTCCTACGACGCCCGAAAGCTATTCCTTCTTGCCGACGAAGGGATCGCCGTCAGAATGAAAGCCGCCCATCCGCCGAATGTGAAGTAAATATTTGTCTGAACCTGGGCAGTTCGCAGTCTGCCGACGAAAGCTGTCGTCGCCGCGGCCAAGACCGAGGTGAAATTGCTCGATTCGCTTGTCCACTGTGTTATGCTTCTCGGCAAATCCCTATGATGACGAATGTCGTGAAGCGTGTCATGAAGACCAGTAGTTACCAGATTTCCTTGTATGCCGCCGCCGGACTGATTATATTGATGATCGGCGCTATCACTAAGGTCACCGCCCAACAGACATTCAAGCCGGGTGAAAGCGTCCTGGCCTCGCCCACAATGTTGAAGGATGAAAAATCCTATAAGACCTGCACGGTAGTTACGTTCGACGCCGGGTCATACTCTGTGAATTGTGACGGTACCGAGTACAACGTTCCTGCCGCTTATGTTCGGCTGGGAAATAAGACGACAGTACCAAAGGTTGACGCTACGGTCGTGAAGGTCGAAGTGCCGGCGACGGCCGCTGTGAAACGGGGTGGTTTTAGGATCGGCGATCGTGTGTTGGCGTCCGTGAACGGCTTGAAAGGCGAAAAGAACTATCGGCGCTGTACGATCACTGGCCCGTTGAAAGCTGGTGCTTATCCCCTTAGGTGTGACCCATTTAACGGGCAACCGTCGATGGACTTCGCTGTGCGACCCGAATGGATCAACATTTGGGACGAGCCAACGCCGGCTCCCGCAGTTGAGTGTCCATTCAACAAGGACTACCCAAAGGCATCGAGTAAGGCGCGTCCGTCACCCGCACTTTTCAAGAGCGTGATCTTTGAATGGCAGAGATCTGTTTCGGATTTTTATGATTTTGGCCTGACTTTCTTAGATTTTAAGATGGGTCGTTCATTTCGCAATAATGCCTTTTCGAACGGAAGGCGAGATGTCGACACGGCACCCATCGGGGCGACGATCTACGAGGTCAAAGCAAAGGAGTTGATCTGTCAAAAATCGTCTAGTATCACGAAACGCTGGATCCGCGATATTGGCTACGCTTGCTATAAAGGAACGACCGGTGAATGGGAATGCAAGAACGGGGCACCTAAGTACCTGGAACAATCGTCGATCCCTAACAACTGATCGCTGCGGAACCTTAAAAGGTAGACTCGTTAAACGGCCACCGGGGCCGCGATCCTCCCCCACGACTGATAACCGTCGAGTTTCAAATTTTCAAATTTGAAATTGAGCAGTCCCTCCAAACCTTTCAAACCGTTGGCGTCGATTAACAGTAGCGTCGGGAGCGGCATCGGCTCGCGTGAGAGCAGCTCATCGACCTGTTCGAGATGATTGCTGTAGATATGGAGATCGCCGAATGTGTGGATAAAATCGCCAACCTCAAGGCCGCAGACGTGCGCGACGAGGTGCGTAAGCAATGCGTAGCTCGAGATATTGAAAGGAACGCCGAGAAACGCATCGGCTGAACGCTGGTAGAGCTGACAGTGCAGCGTCGTACCGTTGTCGATCTTGAACTGGAACAGCGTATGACAAGGCGGCAATGCGACGTCGTCACAAACCCGCGGGTCCCAGCCCGACACGATCAGTCGTCGAGAATTCGGGTTCGTCCCGATTTCCTTTATTAACCTGGCGATCTGATCGACGCCGTCGTGTTGCGGATACTCGCCGCCGAACGAACGCCACAGGTACCCGTAAACAGGACCCAGATCGCCGGTTTCACGGCCAAACCGTGCGGTCTGTTCGTCAGTTGCCCATTCGGCCCAGATGTCGACGCCGCGGGCGTTCAACTCACGCTCGTCCGTCGAGCCGCTCAGGAACCAGAACAGTTCTTCCGCGACCCATCGAAAGGGAACCTTTTTTGTCGTCACGATCGGAAACCCCTTACGGAGATCGAACCTCGTCTGATAGCCGAATGTCGATATCGTGCCGACGCCCGTGCGGTCCTCATGCCGCGTGCCGGTGTCGAGAATATGTCTGAGCAGTGCGTGATACTGTTGCATCGTCCTGAGCTAATTGTAAATTGTTAATTGGCAGATCGTTAATTGGGCGCTAATGGATAACGTGCCAATTAACAATTTACCGGTTAACGATCTACAATTGATGGTTCGGAAGTTATGTCGGGAAAGCTGGAAGTAAGTTTTAACTCGCCGCAGTGCGGCTGGATGTCGATCGGGTTCGAGGACGGCGTGTCTGAGTTTCATACCACGACGGCCCACGCACCGCACGCAACGGCGTTGCCCGACCTGATGAGAATACTGGCAGATCTCGCCGATCCCGCGACGACCGAGAACGAGTACCTGCTCAAATGGAACCGTGATCCGGAGGAATTCGATCTCCGCTTTCTACGCAACGGCGAAAAGCTGACGATCGAGATCTATCAGTATCCTACGGAGGAACGAGATGCGGCGGAGAAAGAACTCGTCTTCTCGCACGTGGGCACGGTCGGGATGATCACAAGTGCGTTTGCCGCCACCCTTGAGCAGCTATACGCCGACCGCGAAACGGATGAGTTCGAGTTCAATTGGCGACAGCCGTTCCCCTATCGCGAGTACGAGGAATTCACAGCGAGGATGAAGTAACCGCGAAAGAACACGAAAAAACACCAAAATGGCGTCCTTATTTTGTGTTTTTCGAGGATTTTCGTGGTTGATTTCTTATGAAAGAGCGACTTTTGGATCTATTGGCGTGCCCGACGTGCGGCGGTGATATCTTGCTCGCGAGTGCGAGCCGCTACGATGACAAAGAGATCATCGAAGGTGTGCTGAACTGCAAAAAGTGCGACCGTGAGTACAAAATTGTCCGCGGCGTTCCCCGCTTTGCCGACCGCGGAAAGATCGAGGCGGACAAGGCCGCAACGGCGGACAATTTCGGTTGGCAATGGACGAACTTTACGCAGGAAGACAGTCGATATGAGGAGCAATTGCGCGGCTGGCTGCAGCCTGTAAAACCTGAGTTCTTTGCCGGAAAAGTCGTCCTCGAAGGCGGCTGCGGTAAGGGGCGCCATACCAAGCTCGCTGCCGAGTGGGGCGCGAAAGAGGTAGTGGGCATTGACCTTGGTGACGGTGTCGAATCGGCCTTTGCGCTCACCAGCAAGCAGCCGAATGTCCATATCGTCCAGTGTGACATCTACAAACTGCCGTTCAAAAAGAGCGTTTTCGATTACGCATTCTCAGTCGGCGTGCTGCATCACACGCCCGACCCGCGCGGAGCGTTTCTCTCGCTCGCCGGCAAGGTAAAGCACGGCGGCCACATCTCGGCCTGGATCTATGGCGCCGAGAATAACGGATGGATCACGCGCTTCGTGGACCCTGTGCGAACGGGCTTTACGTCACAGATCAGCCAGCCGCTCCTTTATCAGTTATCAAAGCTGCCAACCCTCGGTGTTTTTCTCGGGACCAAGCTTGTCTATCGCCCTCTTAATTCAGTCGCTAAACCTGTCGCGAATAAGCTCTTTTATAACGAATACCTGAATAACCTCGGCACCTTTGGCTGGCGCGAGCATCACAACATCGTGTTTGACCATCTGGTTGCACCGACCGCGTTTTACATCCCAAAAAGCGATTTCGAAGAATGGTGGCGCGAGATCGGTGCCGAGGATGTCGAGATAATTTGGCATAATCAGAATAGCTGGTGTGGTTTTGGAAGGTCCCTTAAATGAAATTCGAGCGCGGAATAGCAAAGAAATATCGCAAGTCGATCGAGGACGCCTTTGCCGTCATCGCGGCGTGCGGCAACGATTTTCATCGCCACATGATCCACGAGATCGTTGAGTCGAAGATGCTGATCCGCTGCCAGCCGGTCGCCGAGATCAATGCGTCAGGCATTACGGGTGTGATCGATTCCTCAGTGACCAATGACAAGATCGCTGCCGGCCCCATGAGTCTGCGCGAGGCCTTGGGCGAGGTCTATATCGCGATCGCTGAGGAGACGATGAACACGCAGCGAGGATGCGAGGGAACATTCGTTCACGAGGGCCGGCACGCTTACGATTTTGCCCAGACGATCGCAAGCCTCTCGAACGCCGCGGTCAATCCGCTAAGCGTTTTTGACCCGTCACTCTATGAGATGGAGTGGGAGGCGCACAAAGCCGCGGGCGACTACATGCTCTGCATCGATAAACAGGAGTATCTCGACGAAGGCTTGCATCTCATGATCCTCTGCAGTACCGAGAGCGGCCAGTGCGAGGTCAGCGACGACGGCATCCGCCGCCGTCTTAACGAGAGCTATGGTATGCAGATGGATGGCAATGTAGGCCCGCTGGCCAGCGAGATGATGGGCCTGAGAATATAAGATCTTTGCCACGAATTACACGAATGACACGAATAGGAAATGCCCCTCTATTCGTGTCATCCGTGTAATTCGTGGCAAAATCTTTTTATGAACGCCGCCCTACCCCAGGAAATGCAGCAGCACACCTACGCCATTATGCACGAGGTCGAGGGCTCGCACTGGTGGTTTGTCGGTCGCCGCGCGATCCTAGAGAGCTTTCTTGAACGGATCTGCTCCAGACTCCAGGCTCCAGACTCCAGACTTCATATCTTGGATGTTGGCTGCGGCACCGGCGCGAATATCGAAATGCTGTCGCAGTACGGCGATGCTGAAGGCGTCGACGTCTCGGACGACGCGCTGGAATTTTGTCGCCGTAAGGGCCTGAGTGTAAAAAAGGGGCTGGCCGAAGAGCTTCCGTACGAAGACGGAGCATTTGACGTGACGACCGCCCTCGACGTCATCGAGCATTTAGATGACGATGTCGCCGGCCTAAAGGAAATGCACCGCGTAACGCGAAGCGGCGGTTATTCGCTGTTCTTCGTGCCCGCTTTCATGTGGCTATGGGGCGTACAGGACGATATCTCGCACCATCGCATCCGCTACACGCGTCGGCAGATCGTCGAGCGGATCGAAAAGGCCGGGTACATTGTCGAACGCGCGACATACGCAAACTGGACCTTCTTCGCCCCGATCCTCGCCGGACGCGTGATAATGAAGGTCACAGGTCTCAAACCGGCATCGGAGAACAACATCAATGTCTCGGCGTTAAATGGATTTTTTGGAAAGCTCTTTTCGGCCGAACGCTTCTGGCTTAAGAACCTCAATTTTTCGTTCGGCGTCTCGATCGTCGTGGTCGCGAGGAAAGACTAGCCACGAACTACACAAAGTACACGAATTGAGAAAGCGCCCTTATTCGTGTAATTTGTGTAATTCGTAGCTAAGTTTTCTTGATACCTATGTCTGGCGAAAACCTCGAGCTTTCACTCTTCCTGCCCGTCCTCGACGAGGAAGAGAACCTGCGGCCGATGCATGCGAAGATCGCGGCCGCCCTCGACGCGCTTGGACGCACCGCTGAGGTGATCTACGTAGATGACGGCTCGACCGACAACAGCCTACAGATATTGAAGGAGATCGCCGCCGGGGATGGACGCGTTCGGGTCATCAGCCTACGGCGCAACTACGGCCAGACAGCCGCGATGAGTGCGGGCATTGACGCGGCCAAAGGCAACATCCTGATCCCGATGGATGCCGATCTGCAGAACGATCCGGCTGACATCATACGCCTGCTCGACAAACTCGACGAAGGCTACGACGTCGTCAGCGGCTGGCGAAAGAACCGTCAGGACAAGCTCATTTCACGCAAGATCCCGTCAAAGATCGCCAACCGAATCATCTCGTGGATCGGCGGCGTCAAACTGCACGATTACGGCTGCAGCTTAAAGGCCTATCGCCGCGACGTGATCCAGGACGTAAAGCTCTACGGCGAGATGCACCGCTTCATACCGATCTACGCAAGCTGGGCCGGTGCGCGTGTGACCGAGATACCGGTCGATCACCACGCCCGGACGATGGGCAAATCGAAGTACGGCATCTCGCGGACCATCAAGGTCGTTTTCGACCTGATGACGATAAAGTTCATGGCCGAATACCACACAAAGCCGATCTACGTCTTTGGCACATTCGGTATGATCGCGTTTCTTCTCGCAATGATCGCCGGCGTCTGGGCCCTCGTGCTCAAATTCGAAGGCGTGTCATTCATCCTCACGCCGCTGCCCGTGATCACGGTGGTGATGCTGGCCATCTCGGTCCAATTCTTCCTAATGGGCCTGCTCGCGGAACTGCTTGTGCGCACCTATCACGAATCGCAGGACAAGGCGATATACGCAGTACGAGAGAAGATCGGATTTGAATAAACCACAGATGAACACGGATCGACACAGACACGACCGAACGCAATATCTGTGCTTGTCTGTCTTCATCTGTGGTTAATTGTTCTTATGTGCGGCATCACGGGCTGGGTAAACCTCGCTTCTAATTCAAAAGATCACACCGAGGCGGTGCTGCACTCGATGTGCGAGACGATCCTGCATCGCGGTCCCGATAGCGAAGGGATCTGGATGGACGACACGCGTCGCGCTCGGCATGCGGCGGCTGTCGATCATCGATCTTAAGACCGGCGATCAGCCTGTCTTTAGCGAGGACGGCTCGATCGTCGCGATGCAGAACGGCGAGCTTTACAACTATCGCGAGGTCCGCGCGAAGCTCGAGAAAAAGGGCCATCGCTTTACGACCAAGACCGACACCGAGATCATCCCGCATCTGTATCAGGAATACGGCGAGGACTTTGTTGATCACATCAACGGCATGTTCGCGATCTCGCTCTGGGACGCGCCGCGAAAAAAACTCATCCTCGCCCGCGACCGCTTTGGGGAAAAACCGCTCTATTACGGTGTCTTTGACGGCAAACTGCTCTACGCCTCGGAGCCTAAAGCCCTGCTTGCACATCCCGCCGTAAAGGCTGAGCTCGACCTCGACGCTCTGCGACATTATCTCAGCTACGATTACGTTCCCGCCCCGCGATCGATCTACAAAGGCATCTCAAAGCTGCCCGCCGCTCACGTTCTAACTGTCGAGAATGGTGAGATGAGGACGCGCCAATACTGGAAACTCGATTGGAGCAACACATTGCAAAAGCCCGCGCGTGAGCAAGGGCGATACAATCATCTCGGCGAAAAGGCGACCGAATTGCACGACCTCCTCTCCGATGCGGTTCGAATGAGACTGGTCAGCGACGTACCGCTCGGCATTCTGCTCAGCGGCGGGATCGATTCATCGACCGTCGCGGCCTTCGCGACCCAACATGCAACCGAGAGAGTAAAGACATTCTCGATCGGCTTTGAAGAAGATTCCTTTGACGAATCAAAATTTGCCCGACAGGTCGCTCGCCACCTCAACACCGAGCATTACGAAGACAAACTAAGCGCCACGACCGCCGGCGACCTGATCAGCGAGATCGGCCAATGGCTTGACGAGCCGATGTCGGACGGCTCGCTGATCCCGACATTTTTGCTCGCTCGCTTTGTCCGCAAACATGTGACCGTCGCCCTTGGCGGCGACGGCGGTGACGAATTGTTTGCGGGCTACCCGATGTATTACGCGCATCAGGTGACGCGAAAATACATGTCGATCCCGCGAGTCATCCGATCCGGACTGATCGAGCCTTTCATCAACCGTCTGCCCGTCTCGACAAATAATATGTCGTTCGACTACAAAGCAAAACGCTTTGTCCGTGGTGCGAACCTCGAACCGGTCGAACGCCATCACACATGGTTCGGCTCGTTCGCCGCTGCCGACCACGAACGACTGCTAACCGCCGACGTTCTCGCAAAAAGCAAGGGCGATATCTACGCCGACGCCCGCAACCTGCTTTCACATTCGAATGCCGCTGACGAGATCGAGCAGATGCAGCAGCTCGACATCAACTACTACCTTGCCGAGGACATCCTGACCAAGGTCGACCGTGCCGCTATGGCTGTAAGCCTTGAGACCCGAGCCCCCTTCCTCGACCCTCGCGTCGGACAGTTCGCGGCCTCGATACCGGTCGACTACAAACTCCGCGGCGGCAAGGGCAAGTTCATTCTAAAAAAAGCCGTCGAACCGCTCCTGCCCGCCGAGATATTGAATCGCCCCAAAAAAGGATTCGGCATCCCCATCGCCGAATGGCTAAAAGGCCGCCTCAATCCGCTCATGAACGACCTGCTCGATGAAAGGCGTATCCGAGAACAGGGCCTTTTTGAACCGGAGTATGTCACGACATTGATCAACGAACACGAACGAGGTGACGCAAGTCACCACAAGCAGCTCTGGACACTGCTAGTCTTTCAGCTTTGGTACGATAACTTTCTCAACTAAGCGCATTTGGCGTATCATCAGGCTATATGGCAAACCTCTATCCCGAGATCGAACCATTCGACAGCGGAATGCTGTCCGTATCGGACATTCACACCATTTATTACGAACGCGTCGGCAATCCTGACGGTATTCCGGTCGTTTTCCTGCACGGCGGGCCGGGCGGCGGGTTGATATCGATGTACCGGCAGTTCTTTGATCCGGCGGTCTATCACGTCATCCTGTTTGATCAGCGCGGATCGGGCCAGTCGACGCCGCACGCGGAGTTGCGTGAGAACACGACGTGGGACCTGATAAATGACATTGAGACACTGCGTGAGAAATTTGGCGTCGATAAATGGTATGTATTTGGCGGCTCGTGGGGATCGACGCTGAGCCTTGCATATGCCGTTTCGCATCCGGACCGGTGTCTAGGGCTGATACTCCGCGGCATATTTCTCACGCGTAAGAAGGAGCTGCAGTGGTTTTATCAATACGGAGCGTCTGAGATATTTCCGGATTTTTGGGAACGCTACCGCGACGAGATCCCGGAAGCGGAGCGGGGCGATTTTATCACCGCGTATCACAAACGTCTGACCAGCGATGACGAACAGACGCGGCTCGCGGCCGCGCGTGCCTGGAGCGTCTGGGAAGGCTCGACGTCGAAACTCTACCCAAGCCAGGACCTGATGGAACATTGGGAAGGCGAGCACGAAGCACTTTCGCTGGCCCGCATCGAGTGTCATTACTTTATGAACAACTCGTTCTTCCCGAGCGAGAATTACCTCATCGAGAACGTCGACAAGATCCGCGATATTCCGACGGTGATCGTTCAGGGCCGTTACGACGTCGTTTGCCCGATCACGTCTGCTTGGGACCTGCACCGTGCGTTTCCCGAGGCGCAATTGATCGTCGTGCCCGACGCCGGCCATTCGGTGAGCGAGCCCGGCATCACCTCGGCTCTGGTCGATGCGATGGAGCGGTTTAAGGGTTGAAAAAGCCGCGTCCGATAGTCGCCGCGCTGTGTTAAACTTTTTTGAGAATATCTAGGACAAGAGACGGAACAACGTTATGCCAAATTTTGGAGCTACAGAAATCATCCTGATCGTTGCGGTCCTGTTCCTGCTGTTTGGTGCGACCAGGCTGCCACAGCTGGCAAAATCGCTCGGCCAGTCGCGAAAGGCATTTAAAGAAGGAATGCGCGAGGCCGAGGAGGACGAAAAGGCCGAGCAGGCCAAGCTCGCCAGTCCCGCCGCTCCTCAGGTCAGCGAGATGAGCGACGATGCGATCGAGGAAGAAATGCGCCGTCGGGCAGAGGCACGCGTCGAGCACTAGATCAGGCCTTTTCGCCGGTCAGCACCGTCGCCTTTATCGAGAACCGGAAAGACAGCTCTCCTTCCTCATCATCTATAAGTCGAGCGAGTCCGGCTGCGACTCGCTCTTTTTCATCTTCATCGAGCGACGCCAGCCATGGCGGCATCAGGATGTCGGCGACCAGAGGCGAATCGACAAATGCCGCACCGTTCTCGAATTCAAATATCTCGATAGCCGTATCTGTTCGGACGTTGACAAGGCCCGCTCGCTCGGCCATCGATTCGAGCGCGGCTATAGTGGGGAGGTCGTTTATCATCTGCTCGGCAACATGCCCATGCTCCCCGAGTTCCTCCGTGTAGAGCACCTCCCACAGCAGCGAAAAGATCTCGCCAAAGCTGCCTGCAGACGGCAGGAATACCGCGACGTCACCGCCCGTACGTGCAACGCGGGCTGCATCGGCGATAGCGGCGTCGGCCTCATCGGGCTGCGAAAAGCTCGCATCCGACAGGACGGCGTCAAAGGCATCGTCCTCAAACCTGATCGTCGAAAAATCTACCTTTGAGCTGATGGCCGCCGCCTTGTCACGAGCTATGTTGAGCAGATCGTCATTCTCACACGCGGCAAATATATCGGTCGTCTCGCCGTACTTGTCACCAAGAAGCATGGCGTGAGTGCCGTTACCGGCGTTCAGATAAAGCAGGTTATCAGAATCGGTGAGGTCGATGTGTTTATCGACCAGCTCCGTGAACCGCCGCGTCCAGTCGTCCTCGACATAAAGATCGCGGAAAAAGGCGAGCTCCCTCTGGGTCTTTTCCATATCTTATTTTAACTTCACACCAGCGGTCTGAGGCAATATCGGCCCGTAAGAATCGGCGTCAGCGTGTTGCAGTAAAAAAACACTTGACAAACCCTGCAACACGTGTTATGGTGATCTTCTAACTGAGCTAGATCTTTGAAAACTAAACAGTGCGTAATGCGAGAATCTCTCTCCGCCCGCTCATGTGCTATCCTGACCTGAACTGAGCCAACAGATACGGATAAGCGAATATGAACAGGAATGTGAAAGAGATGTTCGACCTGTCAGGGCGAACGGCTATCGTGACCGGCGGGTCACGCGGGCTGGGCAAAGAGATCGCCGAGGGCCTGGCAGAGGCCGGAGCGAAATTGATGCTATGTGCCCGCCGCGAGGAATGGCTGAACGAGACGGTGCAGGAGTTTAAGACGCGCGGCTTTGAGGTAGAGGGCAAAGTCTGCGACGTTTCAAAACCTGACGACGTCGAATCGGCTGTTGCCGATACGGTTGCACGATTTGGCAGCATCGACATTCTCGTCAATAACGCCGGTATCTCGTGGGGAGCAATGCCCGAAGAGATGACGCTCGAACAGTGGCAAAAGGTGATCGACGTCAACCTGACCGGCTGCTTTCTGATGGCCCAGGCCGCGGGCCGACAGATGCTCGCCCAGGGACGCGGATCGATCATTAACATCGCTTCGATCGCCGGCCTGACGTCGTCTGCGAACGGCCCGTTCTACGCGGGCTATGTCGCGAGCAAAGCGGGACTGATCGGACTGACCCGTGAACTCGCGGCAAGCTGGGGACGCAGAGGCATTCGAGTCAACGCCATCGCACCCGGATTCTTTCACTCGCGTCTCGCCGACGCCGTGATCGACATCTACGAACGCTCCATTCAGGAGAACAATGTCATCCCGCGAGTCGGCAACGAAGGCGAACTAAAAGGCGTAGCCGTATTCCTCGCGTCCGATGCATCGAGCTACATCACAGGCCAGACGATAGCCGTGGATGGCGGAATGACGGTCTAGTCCAGGAACCGCCTGCGTCAACGCAGAGAACGCGGCCAGATCTGCAGTCACAGGAATCTCAGGAGATTCGCTGCGGCTTCTTCACTTGAACGAACCGGGACGTTCACTAGAAAGCGTAACTCGCCCGCCTCCGGGACATGAAAGTTGGGCTTCTCGGTCTTCGTCGGTCGCCAGGCGAGGTAGCCGCGAGTGGGATCTTTTCCGACACACCGAAAAAGATTGCCGAGCCAGACGTCATTTTTCCTGGGACGCACCCAACGCCGCGAACGGTATCTTGATCGCCATCACCACACGACCCTTCTCGATCACGGCCGCTGATGTCATTCCGGAGCGGTATTCGAAATCGGTCTTGCGTCCCTGGCTCGTGACCTCGATCCCGAGATCGATCCACTCGCCCGTCGGAGCGATCTCGAACTCGAAATATTTTTTTCGATTCGCCTTGTCCGGCGCGATAAAGATCTCGCACACGTCACGGTCCCAAAGCCCGATGACCTTCTTTGTAAGATCCGGTTTCTCGCTGACAACAAGCGGCTCATCCTGGGACGCATCGAACCTGACATACAGCGCCGTATCCGACCACAACAGCCTCGCCTCGAACGCGCGTCCCTGAGGAGCAGTATCGCCGGACCAATAGGTCCTCGACCTTGACGGGCGCAGCCTTTTTCCAGGAAGCGTGATCGAGCCGGTCGACGGAAAAGTCCTTATCGATATGCTTGATCGTAACTTGATCGGATGACGGCATGATTCTCTGGGACGCAGCGGGACTGACCAGAACCAAGTAATGCCACGGCGACGGTAAGCATTCGATGATTCACGAGAGCCAATTTATCGAACACGCCTGATTCTCGCAAACGGTCAGCCGGTATTGAGAACTGTCCGAAACGCCATCTTGGCGAGTTTCCAGGTGCGGTCCCAGTCGATCTTTCCGTCGGGATCGCGGCCCATGACCTTGTTGACGAAGGCTTTACGGAAATCGTTGCCCTCGCGGCGGAGCATGAACTCCTTGGCGTACGGCTTGGCCGTTTCGAAGAAATTGAACTCCGGATCGGTGATGATTCCGATGCCTTCGAGCGTCATCAGGGCACGCATGATGTATGTAAAATTCGACGGCAGACGGAACGGATAATCGTACATCACGTCCGCGAGATCGTAGGTCAGCTCTTTGAAATTAACGTCCTTTAGCTTCAGGTTAAAGTGAAATTCGAACATCTCGCTCGACCACGGGCTTTACGACAGAGTGATGCGTCCCTGGCTTTAGAAAGTCGAGGTCGATCAGGTCCTGGGCGATGCCGGCCGGATCTTTGCCGACGACGTGGAAGAACGCGTCGATCATCTTTGCCTGAAGCTCAGGCGTGATCCGGCCGACCATTCCGAAGTCGAAAAACGCGAGGCGGCCGTCCGGCATGACGAGCAGATTGCCGGGATGCGGATCGGCGTGAAAAAAGCCGTCCTCGAGCAGCTGTTTGAGATAGGTCTTTATCAGCAGACGGTTTACCTTTGCCGGCGAGATATTACGGCGGGCCTGTTCATCGAGGTCGATGACCTTGGTGCCGTGGATGAATTCCATCGTCAGCACCTTTTTGGTCGTAGCGTGCCAGTGAATGTTTGGCACGTGAATGTTTGACCAGTTCTTGAAATTCTCGCGAAACCGCTCGGCGTTACGGCCCTCGGCGACGTAATCCATCTCTTCGTGGATGGTCACGTCAAATTCGCGGAGCATGCCGATCCAATCGGCGTTCTCGTTAAGCTGCGGAAAGCGTTCGGCAAACTTTGCGACCTTTTTGAGAATAACGATATCGCCGCTGATCGTGGCCTCGAGATTCGGCCGCTGGACCTTCACTGCGACCTCATCGCCGGTGTGCAGCCTGGCCCGATAGACCTGGCCAAGGCTCGCAGCCGCAACTGGCTCGAGTTCGAATTCGGCATAGAAATCGTTGATCTTTTTGCCGAGCTCGCTCTCGATGATCGCGAAGGCCACATCATTCGGGAACGACGGCACCTGGTCGACCAGCGTGCCGAGCTCTTTGACAAACGGCAGCGGCAGCAGATCGGCTCGAGTGCCCATCGACTGACCGATCTTGATAAATGTGGGGCCGAGCTTGATGAGCTTTTCTTTCAGCCAGACAGCCTGCTTCTCTTGTATCCGCCCACGGTTAGTCTCGGACCCGAGAAAAAGTCTGCGGAGCAGCCGCATAAAGGTTTGCTGGAACCATAGCCTGACCGCATACAGCTTTTCGCCGTAAACGGCCGCCCGCGTCAGCAGCATCGCGCGGCTTAGCCGTTCGCGTTTGACCTTTTGCAGGTGCTTTTGATGAACATCCAACTGGTCGAGATAAAGGTAGAGTGACAGCATCGCGATGACCCGCGAGATCTGAAACAGCCTGAGGTAGCCTCTCAGCCCTCGAAAGCTGCCCTGAACCTGCGATTCGACGGCCTGAAGCTCACGTTCCTCGGTGACAAGTTCCTTATTCGACGTGAGTTTCGCGATGGCGAGCTCGCCCGTGGGCACGAGCGGTCCTTCGGTACGGTGGCCTGAAAGTCGGTCTTTTAGAGCAATATCGTTCATCGTTTCGCCATTTGGCTCAGAGCAACGCGAGCATGTTCTTTACGCCCTGATGATGGAAATAGTTCCTTGCGGTTCGGGTGTCACGTTCGATCTGGCCTTTGAGTTCATCAATGCCCGAAAACTTGCGTTCATCCCGTATTCGATGCAGAAACCGCACCCTGAGGACGTCCCCATATAGGTCGCCGTCGAAATCGAAAACGTGCGTTTCGATCGATGGCTCGGTCGTATTCTCAAACGTCGGTCGCACGCCTATATTGGTTATGCTCCTTCGCCAATGGCCGTCGATCAGCGTGGCCGTCGCATAAACGCCAAATCGCGGAATCACGCGATTCTGCGGTTTCAGATTGGCCGTCGGAAAGCCGATCGTGTGGCCGCGGCGATTGCCCCTGATGATGACGCCCTCGACGCCGTATGGGCGGCCGAGCATCCGGCGTGCGAGATTTACGCGGCCTTCGTCAAGGAGCAGGCGGATCGCCGACGAACTGATCCGCTGCCCGCGAAGCCGCACCTCGTCAACCTCTTCGGCGATAAAACCGAGATCGCCGCTGAGCCGCTGCAGCAGTTCGATATTGCCGCCGCGCTCCTGGCCAAAGGCAAAGCCCTTACCGAGATAGACCCCTTTGGCATGGAGCCGGTCGCGGATGATATTTGACAAGAAACCTTCGGCGGGCTGGGCGGCAAACTCGCGGTCAAAAGCGACCACGATGACCTGCTCGATGCCGAGCAAATCGAGATTCGCCAGCCGCTGATCAAGCGTCTGCAGCAGCGGAGGTGCCGATTCCGGATGTAATACGGCCCGCGGATGCGGATCAAACGTGATCGCCGTCGGCACCGCCTCCGCGACCTTTGCTCGCTCGACCACCGTCTGCATGATCCGCTGGTGGCCAAGATGCAGGCCGTCGAAAACGCCCAATGTTAGCACCGTTGGCTTGGCGATATTCGCGTTCTCGGTGCCGTGAAATATCTTCATTACAGAATGATTTTGCCACAGATAAACACGGATAGGTCAGATAAGAGACTAGTTTCTGTCGTTGTGATCTGAAACTGACCTACCAGCCAAGGATGTAGGCAAACATTAGAGGTGCAACTATTGAGGCATCGGATTCGACGATGTACTTGGGCGTTGACGCTTCTAGCTTCCCCCAAGTGATCTTTTCATTCGGCACGGCGCCTGAATACGAGCCGTACGATGTCGTCGAATCAGATATCTGGCAGAAATAGCCCCAAACGGGCACGTTGTCTCGCTGAAGGTCTTGATGAAGCATCGGCACGACACAGATCGGGAAATCACCTGCTATTCCGCCGCCGATCTGGAAGAACCCGATCGTCGAATCGTCTTTTGCATTCGCCGTGTACCATTCGGCGAGCATCGTCATGTATTCGATACCGGTCCTTACTGTATGGACATTCTCGATATCGCCCGTTATCACGTGCCCGGCAAACATATTGCCCATCGTCGAGTCTTCCCATCCGGGCACGACCATCGGGAGGTTCCGCTCCATCGCGGCGTACATCCAACTGTCTTTCAGGTCGATCTGGTAATACTCTTCGAGCGAACCGTTTCGCAATACCTCGTACATGAATTCATGCGGGAAATAAGCGTTTACCTTCAGCCTCTGCGTGTGTCCATACCTCGACCATCGCCTTTTCCAAGCGCCGCATCGCTTCGTGCTCGGGGATGCACGTGTCGGTCACGCGGTTCATGTGACGATCGAGCAATTCCTGCTCGTCCTGCGGCGTAAGGTCGCGGTAATGCGGCACGCGTTCGTAAAAATCGTGAGCGACCAGATTGAACAGATCTTCCTCAAGGTTCGCTCCTGTGCACGAGATGATCTGCACCTTGTCCTGCCGGATCATCTCGGCAAGACTCAATCCCAACTCCGCTGTCGACATCGCTCCGGCGAGCGTGATCATCATCTTTCCGCCGCCCGCCAGGTGCCGGTTGTAACCTTCTGCAGCGTCGATCAATGCCGCTGCATTAAAGTGGCGATAGTGATGCTTGATGAATTGCGTGATCTGTCCGTTCATAAGGAATTTCAATTTTATGAAATGAGGCGTGAAATCTGAAAGAGAGAATACAAGATTGGGATGCGGATCAGGTGCGATGTGCGCGCACCCGCTTCCACCCTGTTGCATCAAACAACGGACGGCTGTCAAAATAGCCACGTAATGGGTATTTTTGGAGGAAAGGACATGTTTCGGATGATTGTTCTAAGAAAGGTTGTTGTTTCAACGGCGTTGATTTTCGCTTGTTTTTCGGCGGTTCTGTCGCAGCAGGGTTCTGGGACTTCGCTTTCGACGATAGCAGTGGTTTTAGTTGGCGATGGTGAAGGAAACACTATCAGGATTGCACCTGCTGTAGCGATCAAGTCTGACGGCGTATTCTTGGTTCCGCTTGATGTCGTAAAAGACGCTAAAGAGCTTCAGATCCGTTTACAGAACGGGGAGGTCTTCGACGATGTGTCCATGATCAGTCTCGATGGTCGGCGAAATGTTGCGACGATCAAGATACGTGGTGTCGAGCTAAAAGTCGCCGAGAGTCCCAACGCGGACGCTCTCAAGCTGGGGGAGAAGCTGACAATTGTCATGCATAGTCCGGGAAACCTCTGGTCTGAAACAATCGCATCCGTCACAGGCTCAAAGATGGCTGACGAGATCCAGGGTGCCGGGCAGGGTTTCAGGGTCTTGCAGTTTGAGGCCGAACTGCCGGGAGGCATTGACGGAGCGATAGTCCTGAATGCTTCAGGAAACCCTGTTGCTGTGTTGACGAATGAAGTGGTTGCGCCGAACAATTCAGGATTTGCGATACCGATAGCATCGGTTAAGAATCTCGGTGATGGTGCCAGTACTCGGTCCTTCGGGAACGGAAAAGCGCTGACTCTTCCTGCGTCCTTAGCCGCCCTCAAGCTACTCCGAAACCCAAGCAAGGACCCGAAAGACCTTTTGCTTTCTTCCAAGACAATCGCTGTTAACAGCAGAACCAGTCTTTTCAAGGAGGCGCAACTCATAACCGAGTTAAAGAAGAGAAAGGAAATCAACGAACTCGGATGGGTTTTTCTTGATCCGGGATGGGAATCGAGGAACAAGGCCGATCTGGTGATTGAGATAGACCATCAAGTATTTACTTTTGATTTCACGTTTACGATCACTCACCGGCGAACTTCGATCGTTATTGCATCGGGAAAGGCGATCATCGCGGACGGCGCGTCGGGATCTAAGAAGATGGGGGACCAGATCATAAAGAGCCTGTCGGCTGTGAAAGGGACGAAGCCGGCCAAATAGATGAAGATCGCGGTGGCAATGAGCGGCGGCGTCGATAGTTCGGCGGCAGCGGCGTTATTACGGGAACAGGGGCACGAGTTGGTCGGCTTTACGATGCAGTTGTGGAACCAGCGTCGCGGCGTCAGCGTCGACGAGAACGGCGAACCGCTGCCCAGCCGGTGCTGCTCGCTCGACGATGTTTACGACGCTCGGCGTGTGGCCGAGACGCTCGGATTTCCGTTCTATGTGCTCAATCTTGAGAAGGATTTTGAACGCGACGTGGTCGAGCCGTTCATTCAGAGCTACCTGAGCGGGGAGACGCCGATACCGTGTGTTGCGTGCAATTCTCGGCTTAAGTTTGCGTCGCTCGACAAAATGGCCGTGTCCCTGGGATGTGACAAAGTCGCGACCGGCCATTACGCTCGAGTGATCTACGACGAGATCGCGGACCGCTACCGTCTGCTGCGATCGACCAACATCTGGAAGGACCAGACCTATTTCCTCTGGGAACTCAACCAGGAACAGCTTTCACGAGCGTACTTTCCGCTGGGGGAGATGGAGAAAGAAGAGGTCCGCGCGATCGCCCGTGGGGCAAAGCTCTACACGGCCGAGAAGGCCGAGTCGCAGGAGATCTGCTTTGTGCCCGACGGTAAGTACAGCGAGTTCATCGACCGCTATCTGAAGCACGAAGGCCGCGATGCTGAGAAGCCTGCCGCGGGCGATGTCATCACCACGACCGGAGAGGTTGTGGGCAAGCACACGGGCATTCATCGCTATACGATCGGCCAGCGGCGCGGCCTGGGCATCGCGCATGAGAAACCGCTATATGTAACGCAGATCGAGCGTGCTCGAAACGAGATCATTGTGGGCGAGGAGAATGAACTCGATGCTCTCGAGTTCACGGCGAAAGGCGTAAATTGGATCGCTTTTGACTCGCCGACGGAGCCAGTCCGTGCGTTAGTGAAGATCCGGTACCGTCACGACCCTGCACCGGCGACGATCCACGCATTGCCTGATGCGCATGCACGCATCGTTTTTGATCAGCCGCAGCGGGCGATCACGCCAGGACAGGCAACTATTTTCTACGATATCGATACGGGCGACGAGGTTGTCGGCGGCGGCTGGATCGTCAGAGATCAAAGGAGCTTATGAGCAAAACCAAGAGACCGAGCAAGGCGGCAAGAGCGGCGAAAAAGATCCTCACCGAATCAAAACTGTTAGCAGAGAAATCGGAACGCGAAGGCCAGGGCGGTGACGAATTCAAGGCGTCGGTCGTATCACCGCGAACGTTGACCAAGGCGATAAAGCCGCGGCCCGATAAGAAACGCGGATAGTACCGGACGGAATGGAGAAACGGGAGCTTCGAGAGATCTACCTTAAAAAGCGTGCGGCGCTCTCGGCCGCCGAGGTTGCATCAGCTAGCAGGCTGATCGCTGACCGGTTTTTTTTAAGCGTAGATCTGACAGCTGTTCGGACTGTTCATACCTTCATCCGCATAGACAAGTTCACCGAGATCGACACGTCGATGATCTACTATCGGCTGTGGCGTGATCACCCGAACATCAGGACCGCCGCTCCGCGGACCGACCTCCAGACGGGCGACATCGATAGTGTTATATTCGACGCGCGGACCGAACTGACCGAGAATTCTTGGGGAATCCGCGAGCCCGAGAACGGCGAGACCGTTGAGCCGCACGATATTGACCTTGTACTCGTGCCGTTACTGTGTTTCGACAACAGCGGGCACCGCGTCGGCTATGGCAGGGGAATGTACGACCGATTTCTTGCTGGGTGCCGGCCCGATTGCGTCAAGGTAGGTGTGTCTCTCTTTCCGCCCGTCGAAGAGATCGAGGGTGTTAACTCCTCGGATGTTGCTCTCGACAGATGCATAACGCCGAACGCGGTATACGGATTTAATGATACGGCGCGAAGCGTGCCGGCGCGGCCGGCAGCACCTTCGCGTCAATGATCTTTGACAATTTGTCAGGCCTTGGCCTTTAGAATGTCGCGGATCTCGCCGAGCAGCGCTTCCTGCGGCGGCGGCTCGCTATGCGCGGCGAGCTTCTTGAAGTAATCCATAGCGAGCTTGGCGATGATGAACATCGTGAATCCGACGATCAGGAACGTAATAATATCGCTGATCAGTTGGCCATATTGAAGCACCGGCAAGCCGGCCTTTGCGACAGCCTCGAGATCGACCTGCCCGTCCTTCATCGGTAATGGGGACGAGCTTAGGTTGACGAACTTGCTCTTAAAGTCCATGCCGCCGGTGACCATTCCGACGAGCGGCATCACGATGCCTTCGGTAAATGTTGTGACGATCTTCCCGAATGCCGCGCCAATAATTACGCCGATCGCTAGATCGAGTACGTTGCCGCGTGCTATGAAAGCCTTGAATTCAGTCAACATAGATTCCTCCTTTGTTATGAAAAAAAGGCGGGACTTGGCCCGCCGCGGTGATTTGATACTTGTGTTGGTTAGCTAAACCTTCGCCGCATCGGCCGACACGTCATCGGCCTCGTCTTCATCGTCAGCAAGGTATGCGGTCCCATCGTCGTCCTCTGCCTCGTCAGCGAGGGTGATCTGGGTCGTTTGAGGCTCCTCATACTGGACGGCGGCCGATACGGCCTCCTCTTCCTGGCTCTCGCGGGCCTTGAGCATCGAGCAACTCCCTTCAAGAATGGCGCCTTCCTCAACGATCAATCGTCGGGCTCTGGATATTGCCCATGACGCGGGCCGTGCGGCCGAGTTGGAGTTTCTCGGTAGCGAGAATATCGCCGTTGACGGCGCCGTTAACCATTGCGGCTGCAACCGTTATATTCGCGTCAACTTGTCCATTTGTACCAATTATGAGAGTCCCGGACTCGGAGGTGACGGTACCGATAAGGTGCCCATCCACCCTAAGCATCGCATGAAATTCCGTCTCACCGGTCAACGTCGTGCCATGGCCGACGAAGCCGCTCAGTCGTCCCTCTTTAATATCCGCGCGCCATCGAATCGCTCTCTGATATCGCGCGGCCGGCTTGTTCGCTGGCGTAGTTGTAGGGGCTTGGCTGTGTTTGCGGCTGTTCGGGTGCTGCGTCGTCCTTATTTCCGCGTCCCATTCTGATCATAACTGGTTACCTCGCTGGTGAAAATTTGCCGAAAAGCCTCATGCGACGCGGGAACCTACCTTAAAAACAGCCGCTACTTTGGCGTCAAATGTCGTCGCGAGCGGGCCGATGCGTGCCTTATCTTCTCTAACAAATAGATAATAGGCCACTTTTCGCCGCCGTGTCTAGTCTATTCTGAGGTTGTAAAAGGTGGCCCGAAGTGGCAGAATTCATAGTTTTCGGCACGCCGAAGGGGTAAATTTGAAGGCTGAGACCAAAACCAAGACGAAACTGCTCAAAAAGATGGGCCGCGCGATCGAAGATTTCTCGATGATCGCCGAGGGCGACCGCGTGATGGTGTGCCTGTCGGGCGGCAAAGGACAGCTACACGCTGCTCGATCTGCTGCTCGACGTGCAGCGGCGGGCGCCCATAAACTTTGAAATAGTTGCGGTTAACCTCGATCAGAAGCAGCCCGATTTTCCCGAGCACGTGTTGCCCGAGTATCTCGAAAGCCGCAATGTGCCCTACCGCATCGTCGAGGAAGACACATTCTCAGTCGTAAAGGCGCACATTCCTGAGGGCCAGACGTATTGCTCGCTCTGCAGCCGCCTGCGTCGCGGAATACTGTACTCTACGGCCGTCGAGATGGGCTGTACAAAGGTCGCTCTCGGCCATCACGCTGACGACATCATCGCGACGTTCCTGATGAATCTCTTCTACACGGGGCAGCTAAAGGCAATGCCGCCAATACTTAAGTCCGACGACGGCCGCAACACGCTGATCCGCCCGCTGGCCTATTGTCAGGAGGCCGAGATCGCCCGATACGCCGAGGAACAGGCCTTCCCGATAATTCCCTGCAACCTCTGCGGCTCGCAGCCCAACCTCAAACGCGCCCGCGTCAAACGCCTCATCACCGAGCTCGAACGGGAAACGCCCTATATCCGCGCAACCATGATGACCGCCCTGACCAACGTCACCGGCAGCCACCTGCTCGACAATAAGTTGTATGATTTCAACAACTTCGAGCCCATGATCAAAGCCATCCCCGCCGGCCACGGCTCAGTGATGCGCGAGCTGGACGAAGTCTTCGATCACAGCGAACAAGAATACAGAAGCCAGAATCCAGACTTCAGAAGCGTGGCGGGAGCAGTAATCAGTAATTAAAGCAAGAAGCCAACTTCCGGCTTCCTTTGTATGAATTCGGCGCCCGGTGGTGCGTACAAACAGGCCATTGGTACGCAAAAAGATCGTCAGTGGTGGACTAAAACCCCTCGAGTGGTGGGCAATATCCCAGCCCCGCCCACGCCGATCTGATGCCCCCATTCACCACACAGCTACACCCGCTCATCACATTCGCTGATGGTGCCGTTGACCACAAACGCGATTTTCCCGTTTTATGTAATAATGCGTGTCGTGGCTGAGGGCGAAAAACTCATTCCCAAACACGGTGGCTACCGACGCCTCAAGAGCTTTCAGGTCGCACAGCTCGCGTATGACCTCACGGTGCGGTTCTGCGACCGCTACGTGGACAAACGCAGCCGCACACACGACCAGATGGTTCAGGCCGCCCGCAGCGGCGTTCAGAATATCGCCGAGGGCAGCCAGGCCAGCGGAACCTCGAAAAAGTTTGAGCTCAAACTGACCAGCGTCGCCCGGGCGAGTCTTGAAGAGCTAAAGCTCGACTATGAGGATTTCTTGCGCCACCGCTCGCTCGCCGAATGGCCGCCCGAGGACCCTCGCCGCGCCGCCCTGATCGCCCGCCGCCCCAAAACTGCCGACGACGTAGCCGCGTGGGCCGTTGAGGTAAAGAATGGACAACATGGACCCAGTGGACAAAGTGGACCGCCGTCTAAGTCCACCGCGTCCATGCACGTCCACAACGTCCACCCAGTCCATTAAGTCCCCGCCGCCCTCTTACCCCGAGATCGCCGCCAACGGCGCCCTCGCCCTGATCACCGTCGCCTGCAGCCTCCTCAACCGCCAGATCGCCTCCCTCGAAAAAGCCTTCGTCGAAGAAGGCGGGTTCACCGAACGCCTCTACCGCGTCCGCTCGGCCGCGAGGAAGAAGTAGTTGATCACGGTCCATTTAGGTCCGCCAAGTCCACACCAGTCCACCTGATTCACTCTTTAGTCCACCGCCTCGTACCCCGAGATCGCCGCCAATGGCGCCCTCGCCCTGATCACCGTCGCCTGCAGCCTACTCAACCCGTGACAAGCCTCCGCTCGAAGAGCCGTGCAGATGGCGGCTTCTCCGGCGCTCGACCGCGTCCGAAACCGAAGTTCCTAGGACGGGAGCCAATACACATTGTCGCGGTGAGCCCATGAAGGACGGAGCGAACCGTGTTGGAAGCGTTTCGTGCGTTCGGATGATATTATAGATGCAACAGATAGGTGAGTGTGCTACAATACCGAACGAGTTCCGAGTTTGGAGTTCCGGCGTTCCGAGTTGGGGAATTAGGCAGCAGGCATGAGGGCGTTTTAACGTCCTTACTCGACTCTTGAGTCTTGAGCCGGATGGAGAACACAAAACTTACACAGGAGACAAAACAATTATGAAAGCGGATTGGGAGGTTATTAAGAGGGGGGATGTGATGCCGCAGTATGCGGGGTTGTATGTGACTATGAATCGGGCGGGGAATATTGTGATGTCGCGGGTGACTTGGGAGATGGTTGGGGCGCCGAAGGCGTTTTATATAATGTGGGACGCGCCGAATCAGAGGATCGGGCTGCTGAAGACAGTCCCAGAGAAGAAGAACGCATATCCGACGCGCGTCGCTAATAAGCGGACGGGCGCGAAGCTGTTGAGAGGGCACAGGCTGGTGAAGGAGAAAGGTATCGACCTGCCGCATACGGTGCATTTTCGCGACGCACGAATCGACGAAGAGGGCATCCTCGTGCTTGACTTGAGGACGGCGAAGGAATCGAATAGGGCGAAAGGACATCGTAAGAAAGTGACAAGTGACGAGTGACAAGTGACAAGTGAAGATGGGAAGAGAGTGACAAGTGACGAGTGACAGGTGACAAGTTAAAAGAGAGATGAAGATCGAGGAGCTTGGGTATGCGGGGACGCCTCTCGGCGAACTGACGTTGCGGCGGCGGGTGGAGCCGGTGGTCGGGCGTGAGGTTTTTGAGGTCAAGCTGGGGGATGAGTATTTGATGTCGAGCCTCTTTACGGAGGCTGAGCGGCAGTTGGCAACGCTGGGGCTGGCTGGGCTGACGGGTGAGTTGGATGTTGTGATCGGTGGTTTGGGGCTTGGGTTATACGGCGGTCGAGGCGTTGAAGAATGAGCGAGTGGCGCGGCTGCTTGTGATCGACGTGTTTCAGCCGGTGATCGATTGGCATCGCGAGGGGCTCGTGCCGAATGGCGCGGTTTTATGCGGCGACGCGAGGTGCGAACTGCGGCAGGGGGATTTTTTTGAACTCGCGCGGACTGGGTTTGACGTTGATGATCCGAAGCGTAGGTTTGACGCCGTTTTGTTGGACATCGACCATTCGCCAGAGCATTTTCTCGACGCGGCGAACGAGTCATTCTATAACGCCGAGGGACTGGCTGCGGTGCGACGGCAGTTAAGGCCGGGCGGGCGTTTTGCTGTGTGGTCGAACGATCCGGTGGACGATGGGTTTACAGAACATGTTGCCGCGGTGTTTGGGTCGGCGGAGGGACATAACGTCGAGTTTCCGAATCCTTATACGGGCGGGGCGTCGGTGAATTCGGTCTATGTGGCTCAGGTTGATTAAGAGCGGGCAGGGATGCCCGCGCTCCGACGGTTGACCGGCGAGGCGTGGGGTTTTATCATCAGTAGTTCGTAAGCCGGAGTGGCGAAATTGGTATACGCACCAGACTCAAAATCTGGCGGGCTTAACGCCCATGTCGGTTCGAGTCCGACCTCCGGTACCAAAATACAGTAGTCAGAAGTCAGTAGTCAGAAGTCAGTAGGGCACGCTTGGGCGTGCCGTTATTTTTTTGATGAGGATCGGAGAATTTGATTTTGAGCTGCCTGAGGAGTTGATCGCGCAGACGGCATTGGAGGATCGGGCGGCGTCGCGGATGCTCGTGGTGGACCGCGCGAAGGGTGAGTTTGCGAACCGTGAGTTTCGCGAGATCGGCGAAATTTCTGGGTGCAGGCGACGTTCTGGTTTTGAACAACACCCGCGTGTTTCCGGCGAGGTTGTTTGGGCGGACCGCGACGGGGGCGAATGTTGAGATCTTTCTCGTTCGCGATATCGGCGATGGCGTTTGGGAGACATTGGCGAGGCCGGCGCGGCGGCTGGCGGCGGGAAAGCAGATCATTTTTGACGACGGCTTGACGGGCGAGGTCGTTGAGAAGCAGGACGACGGGCGTGTGTTGGTGCGGTTCGACGGTGACGTGCTTGAGGTGGCCGAACGTATCGGCCGCACGCCGCTGCCGCCGTATATCAAACGCGATTCGGCCGACGCGGATATCGACCGCGAGCGTTACCAGACGGTTTACGCCAAGACTCGCGGTTCGATCGCGGCACCGACGGCGGGGCTGCATTTCACGCCGGAAGTGCTTGATGCTGTTAGAGATAAGGGCGTGACGGTCGCTGAGATAACGCTGCACGTCGGCTACGGCACGTTTGAGCCGGTGCGTGTCGATGAGCTGAGCGACCACGCCGTTTCACCTGAGATCTATGAGATGTCGGCGGAGACGACAGCATTGTTGAATACCGCGAAGGCCGACGGGCGGCGGATCGTGGCCGTGGGCACGACGACTACGCGGGCGTTGGAGACGAACATTGCACGGTTCGGGCGATTTACTGACGGAATTCACACGGCCGACCTCACGATCGTGCCTGGACACAATTTCGCGGCGGTGGACGCGCTGCTGACGAACTTTCACCTGCCGATGAGTTCGTTGCTGGTGCTCGTTTCAACTTTTGGCGGACACGAACTTATAATGAGGGCTTACCGGCACGCGGTCGCGGCGAAGTACAGGTTTTATAGCTACGGCGACTGCATGCTGATCGTATGAGTCTGGAGTCTGAAGTCTGAGGTCTGGAGCAGGAATGCTCAGCTTAAGACTCCCGACTTAAGACTCCAGACCATAATTGTGGCTGTTCTAGAGACCATCCGAAACTTATTCGTGCCGGTGTTTGTCGCCGAGCCTGAGGTGATCGTGCCGGCACCGCCGGGCGAGTATGCGGTCAGGCCGCTGACGATGGATCAGCTTCAGGACGTTTTGCGGCTGAATATCAGGTGCTTTCGCAACGGCGACAATTACACGAAACACACCTTCGAGTACCTGCTGGGCGAGCCGCGGACATTGAGTTTCCGTACGGTCGATGAGGCGGGCGATCTGGTCGGATTTGCGTTTGTGATGGTCAATGAGAACAACGCCGCGCACTTAACAACCATCGGTGTTGCTCCCGAACACCGCCGTCGCGGGATTGCGGCGAAACTGCTCGATCACGTCGAAGATGCCCTTCGCGGGCGCGACGTCGGCACGATCATGCTCGAGGTGCGAGTTTCAAATACCTCTGCGCAGGAGCTTTACCGGCGGCGAGATTACACCATCGTCCAGCGTATCGGGAAGTATTATAACAACGGCGAAGACTGCTTCCTGATGATGAAGGCCATCTTTTGAGTTTTACGCTTCCAAAGGTCTATCCGATCACCGACACGCGGCTCTCGGGCCAGTTCCACGCCGAACAGGTCCGCCGGCTGATCGCGGGCGGGGCGACGCTCATTCAATTGCGCGAAAAAGTGATGTCGCCGCGGGCGTTTTATAAGGACGCTGCGGAGGCTGTGGCTATTGGACGGGCGGCGGGCGTGACGGTGCTGATCAACGACCGTGTCGATATCGCGATCGCGACGGGCGCCGACGGCGTGCATCTGGGGCAGGACGACATGCCGGTTGATGCGGCAAGGCGGCTATTAGGGGCCGACGCTATCCTTGGCTACTCGACGCATTCCGTGGAGCAGGCTGTTGCGGCGGTGAAATTGCCGGTTGACTACATTGCGATCGGGCCGATCTTTGCGACGGTTACCAAGGGCGACACGTCGCCGACCGTAGGTATTGAGGGCATTCGCGCGGTGCGCGATGCGATCGGCGACTTCCCGCTCGTTGCGATAGGTGGCATCGATGAGGACAGGCTCGTCTCGGTGATCCAGGCGGGTGCCGATTCTGGCGCAATGATCGGTGCGATCGTTTCAGATGGTGACGCGATCGAGGCGCGAATGCGCCAGATCAACGCTACGATGCACAACAATCTTTAGCATTGCCAAAAATCTTCTTGCATTCAAAGTCCTCATACCTGATAATGTTTAATTGACTGGCTTGCTGCGTCCACGCCGCACGTCGCCTTCCTGCCTCACAACGCATTCTGCGGGAGACTAAGACAACACATGAGCTTGCTTGATGTAGCGCCCATTATTGAGCAGATGCTGCTTACGTCTGAGAACGTGAGCGATCTGAATTTCTCGTGCGGCCAAAAGCCACAGGTCGAGATCAACGGCGTCTTGTATCCGACGTCGCCGATAGGGTTGGGCAAGCTTACGGCTTTCCAGACCGAGATGATCGCGATGTCCCTGATCCGTGATAATCCGGATGCGGCCGCCCAACTTGTGAAATACCGTACGGCCGATCTGAGCTACGCGCTGCCGGGCAAGTGCCGCTTTCGCGTCAATATCTTTCAACAGCGCAATTCTTTCTCGATCGTGATGCGCGTGATCCCGCACGAGATACCTACATTTGATGCTCTCAAGCTTCCGCAGCAACTCGCCGATATCGCTGAAATTCGCAATGGCGTTGTGCTGTTGACCGGGCCGACCGGCTCAGGAAAGAGCTCGACGCTCGCGGCTATCATCGACCGCATTAACGAGACAAAGGCCTATCACATAGTCACTATCGAGGATCCGATCGAGTTTCTTCACTCTCATAAGAAATCGACGATAAACCAGCGAGAGGTTGGGGCAGATACTAAGGATTTTGCCTCGGCCCTGCGTGCCGCTCTCCGCCAAGCCCCAAAAGTCATTCTCGTCGGCGAGATGCGTGACCTTGAAACAGCTGAGATCGCGCTAGAGGCTGCTGAAACGGGCCACCTCGTTCTCTCGACCTTGCATACGATCGATGCATCCAAGACGATCGACCGTATCGTCGGCCTTTATCCTAAGAATGAGGAAAGGATCATCCGCACTCGTCTTGCCCAGACATTCCGATACATCGTTTCGCAGCGACTGATCCCGACCGCCGACGGTCGCGGACGTATCGCCGCCGTCGAGATCCTCAAATCAAACCCGCGAACCCGCGAATATATTGAAAAGGGTGAGACCGAGGGTAAGTCGTTGCTCGACGCGATCCGCGACGGCGAGATCGATGGGATGCAGGATTTCGATTCGGTGATCCGCGGCCTGATCGAACAGGGCCTCGTCACGATGGACGACGGGCTGTCGTTTGCGACCAATCAGAACAACCTTCTGCTTCAGCTCAAGGGCCTCGCATCGACCGAGGACTACATAAAAACAGGTTCGGGAAAGCCGCTGCCGAAACCTGCCGTACCACCGCCGCCGCCGGAGAATCCCGATTCGGTGCTTAACATGATGGAATAGCGCGGGAGAGATTATGATCATACGCTGCGACAACTGCTCCGTTTCACTGCAACTAGACGAGTCAAAGATCCCGACCGGGAACTTCTCTGTCCGCTGTCCGCGATGCCAGAACCTATTGCGCGTCCAGAAGGACGCATCGGGAAGAGGGCCGTCGACAGTCGACCAACTCGCGGCAACCAAGCCCGCCGAGGTATCGAGCGATAGTCCGCAGGATTTTGCCCAAAAGGAAGCCGAGCAACAGGTAAATTCAGCCCTGCGGTCGCTGCTTTCAGCGCTCCAGACCGATAAAGCCGCTGTCGAGGATGCTGACAATGAGATCAAGCCGCGGCGGATCCTGCTTTGCCTGGGCGACCGGGCCGACGACACGGCGAGGTTATTGGCAAAGTCGGGTTACAAGGTATACGTCGCCCAGACGCCGGCCCAGGCCAATGAACGGCTACGGGAAGGCAAAACGGAGATCCTGATCTTTTCGCCTGATTTCTCCCCGGAAATGGGTGGTGCCGCGGTGATCCAGCAGAAGGCGAACGCCATGTATTCGTCGGAGCGACGACGCTTGTTCCTCATCTCGCTCGAGGACGAGGGGACGACGATGAACGCGCACGACGCATTTCTTCGCAATCTGAATCTGATCGTAAACACAAACGATCTACAGCAACTGCCGTTGATCCTAAACCGCGCTCTGGGCGATTACAACGATCTTTACAACTACTTTAACAAGGCGTCTAATCTCGCACCTATTTAGGCTAGAGCAAGCTCACATGCAAGCATCTCGATCTGCATATGTGAGGCCTTTGGGCCACTGCCGCCGATCGATGTTTTGATGGCGAGGTCTGTCTCGGCAAGCCTTTGAAGCGCGTGCTGGATCTGCCGTGCATCGGTGCGCCGGGCAGCGGCGATAAATGCTTCCTGGTCGCTGTAACGCATTCTTACGGAGTTTGCCACCAAATTGCGGTCGGCGCCGCGCTGCATCAGGTCCTTGACGGTAAGAAGCGTGCGGTATTTGAACGCCATTGCGCCTATCAAAGCGACGGGCTCGGCGCCGTCGTCAAGCGTTTTTCTAAGCAGTGTAAGGCCCCGCTGCGGCCGGCCGGCGATGATCTCATTGACGAACTCAAAGTTGTCAACGGCGCTCGAGTCGGGCACGAGAGCGTCGATGAGATCCTTGGTGATCTGTCCGGACGGCATCGCGGCGGCGGTGAGCTTACCTGCTTCGTTCGATAGCCGCGCGACGTTGTCGCCAACGCGAGAGAGTAGAAACTGCAGTGTCGGCGGATCGATAGATGCACCGGATTCGGAAAGATGTTTGCGGGCCCAATCTGCCAGGGCGGGACCGGCGAGTGGGGCAAACTCGACCGTGGCGGTGTGTTTCTCGATCAGCTTGGCCATCTTCCGCGTCCGGTTAAACTCCTCGGCTACAAAGATGACCAGTGTCGTCGGTTCTGGGGCCTTGAGATAATCGGTGAGTACGGCCTCGTCGTTCTCGGTGATGGTGTCGCGAAATCCGGTCGCTGAGATCCGGACATCGGTGATGCGAATGACCCGGCGGGCAGACATCATCGGCAGTTGGCGGGCGGAAGTTAGCGCCGCGCCGAGATTGCCATCGGTATTGAGGCTGAATGTGGTCTCGTTAAAATCGCGAAAATCACCCTCGCCAAATGCGTGGTCGATGATCGTCTTTACGGCGAGGCCGCGAAGGTACGATTCACGGCCATAGAGCAGGTAAACGGGTGCGAATTTACCGCTGCGTATCTGGTCGCGGAGTTGCTGGACCTCCATTATTTTTTCTCTTCCTTCACGCCGATACCGTTGATAAAGGCTGACACGGCCGACTCGGCAAAGGAGCGCGCCATTCGCTCGACGGCAGGGTCCTCTTCGTTAAAGAAGGAACGTGGGTCCGAAGTGAACTCGAACGAGTCACGAAACACAAAATTCTGGTTGTCGTAGAGGATCTTGTTCTCGCGTATGTCGCGGATCGTCACGGCCGTCACGATTGTGACCTCGTAAACGCGGGCGCGGCCCTCGCTGTCGAGCAGCACGCCTGTGAAGTTAAAATCGCGGATGGTGCCCTCAAGAACTGCGTCGGCATTCGTGCGGGATGCCGTCACTTTCAGGCCGTTGCCGCGCCGGATGATCTCGCGCATCACGGCATCGGTGAACCTCGACTCAACCCGATACCTGAGCCCTTTGGCTTCAAATTGGAACGCCGGGACCGCAACTGTGCGAATATGGCGGGGCAGGCCGGAGTTAGTCACCGGCTTGTAGCAATCGGTAAAGCCTGACGCGACGGCGAGCAAGCCAAAGATCAGCGCGAGTTTGAGATACGTTTTCATTGCGACTTTTTGAAAAATCGTCGGCCGAGCCAAACAAACAGCAGCCCGCCCACAAATGCGCAGATCACGCCGGTCAGAACAAAGGTCCAGTCTAATGGCTGCGGCGCCTCAGGGGCAGGAATATCACCGAAAACCGCCAACGACAAGGCCGCCACGAGAACTGCGGCGGTCATGACCTTACCTTTCATCTTTCTTACCTGCATTGTCGACCGCACTCAGGATGCGAAGGGCGGCGACCGTCTGTTTCACATCGTGAACACGAAGTATTTTAGCTCCCCGCTCGACGGCAACAAGCGCCGCGGCAAGGCTGCCGCCGAGCCTGTCGTTCGGCGGTGCGTCGCCTAGTATCTTGCCGATAAACGACTTGCGCGATGCGCCAGCGACCATCGGGTAATTTTCAAATTCGGTTACCAGTCTATCAAGATTTGCCAGCAACTCTAAGTTTTGCTCGGCCGTCTTGCCAAAGCCGATGCCGACGTCGAGAGCGATATGATCGTCGGCGACACCCCATTTTTTGGCCGTGGCGACTGACTCAGCAAGGCTCTGCGTCACCTCATCAAAGATATTCTCTACCGGCTGCTGCGAGTGCATCGTTTCGAACGTGCCCCGCGAATGCATCAAGACTAGTCCGGCGTTTGCTTTGGCGGCGACGTCAGCGATCCCCGCATCCCAGCGCAGCCCGGAGATGTCGTTTATTATCTCGGCCCCCGCGTCAATGGCCGCGTGGGCAACCTCAGCCTTTGTGGTATCAACCGAGATCGGAATATCGAACCTGTTCCGGAGCGCCCGAATTACCGGAATGACCCGTTCCACCTCATCATCCACCGAGACCCGTCCGCTGCCGGGCCGCGTCGATTCGCCGCCGATGTCAATAATATCCGCACCGTCGGTGATCATCTGCTCGGCGTGACGCAGCGCGTCATCTATCGACAAATGCTCGCCGCCATCAGAAAAGCTGTCGGGCGTGACATTGAGTATGCCCATTACGAGCGGACGCAAGAGGTTGAGCGTTCGGCGTGCGGTCTTCCACTGCATAAATTAATAGGTCCTATAGGTCATATACGACCTATAGGACCCATAAAGCAAACTGGCACCAGCCTAAGCCGTTGCCGGATTATTGCCCGGAATCGGCAGCATCGGGTTGTTGAACGAACCCTCAGATTCCTCTGACTGTGGCGAACCCTCGTCGTTGGTATTCGACGGCGTCGTGCCCTCGAGCGGCAGGCCGGCGATCACTCGGCGAATCTGCACTGCGTCGAGCGTTTCATATTCAAGCAACGCCTCGGCTAAGCGTATGAGGCTGTCCCTATTGTCCTTGATGATCTTTTCGGCACGTTTGTACTGGTCCTGGACGATCCTCTGGACCTCCTGGTCGATCTTGATCGCCGTGTCCTCAGAATAATCGCGGTGCTGCGATATCTCGCGGCCGAGGAAGATCTGCTCTTCCTTTTTGCCAAAGGTCAGCGGCCCGAGCGAGCTCATGCCGTATTCACAAACCATCGAGCGTGCGATCTCGGTCGCCTTTTCAATGTCATTCGCGGCCCCGGTCGTGATGCTGCCGATAAAGATGTCCTCGGCGATGCGGCCGCCCATCGACATCGCGATGTTACCGAGCAAGTATTCCTTGGTCGCGGACAAACGGTCTTTCTCGGGCAGGTACATCGTTACGCCGAGCGCCATCCCGCGCGGAATGATAGTCACCTTGTGGACCGGATCGACACTGGGCACCTTGAGTCCGACCATCGTGTGGCCGGCCTCGTGATAGGCGGTAATGCGTTTCTCTTCGTCCGAGATGACCATCGACTTTCGCTCGGCGCCCATCATGACCTTGTCCTTGGCGATCTCAAAGTCGGCCATGGTCACGACCTTTTTGTTGTAACGGGCGGCATTGAGGGCAGCCTCGTTGACGATGTTCGCAAGGTCGGCGCCCGTAAAGCCAGGCGTCCCGCGCGCGATGATCGTAATGTCCACGCCCTCGTCGAGAGGTATCTTGCGCGTGTGGACTTTCAGAATGCCCTCTCGGCCGCGCACGTCAGGACGGCCGACGACGATGCGACGGTCAAAACGGCCGGGGCGAAGCAGTGCAGGGTCAAGCACGTCAGGCCTGTTGGTCGACGCCATCAGGATCACACCGTCGTTGGACTCAAAGCCGTCCATTTCGACGAGCAACTGATTTAGCGTCTGCTCGCGCTCGTCGTGTCCGCCGCCGAGCCCTGCACCGCGATGGCGACCGACGGCGTCGATCTCGTCGATAAAGATTATGCACGGAGCGTTCTTTTTGCCCTGTTCAAACAAGTCGCGAACACGCGAAGCGCCGACACCGACAAACATTTCGACAAAGTCCGAACCAGAAATGGAGAAGAAAGGCACGTTCGCCTCGCCGGCCACTGCCTTCGCGAGCAATGTCTTGCCCGTTCCCGGAGGGCCGACCATCAGGACGCCCTTTGGGATCTTGCCGCCAAGCTTTTGAAACTTCTGCGGGTCCTTTAGAAACTCTATTATCTCCTGAAGTTCTTCTTTGGCCTCGTCAACCCCGGAGACATCCTTAAAAGTGACGCGTTTTTGCTGATTATTGAGCAGCTTTGCCTTAGATTTACCAAAACTCAAGGCCTTGTTGCCGCCCGCCTGCATTTGCCGAAGCGTAAAGGCGAGAAAGCCCATTAGCAGGATGAAAGGCAGAAAACTTATCACAAGCTGCCAACCAAAGCCGTTTGAAGCCGGCTCGAGCTTGAGCACGGTGTCCGTCTCTTTCGCTGCGGCGTAGATCTGATCGCGCGTCGCGTCGCTGGCGTCCAGGCGGGCTGAGAACTTAACATCGCTGCGATTCGTCAGCTCAAGCGAGTCTTGCTTGATGGTGATCTCTTTAATGTCCTTATTCTTGATCTGCGTGAGCGCGGCGTCAAAGGACAATTCCTTTGGCGGCGTTGTCTGCTTGGTCTGGAGATACCAGACAAACAGGAGAGCGCTCGAGATTATCATCAGCCAAAGAAGAACTTGTTTCGCTTTAGAACTCAAAATATATAGCCTCCGCTGCAACTTCATTTGATGAAAGCTGCCGTCCGGGCGTTGTTTGGTCAATGACGACAATCCGGCAACGCGCCAATATTCGATTCTACGAGGCTGAGGGTCGATTTTCAACCCTATTCTGCTCATAGCGAAGGCGCCCGCCGGACTTGACGACGCGACCGCCCGGAACCTCAGCGACACGCCCGCTCTTAGCACTATTGACCAAACGCTCTATTGCCTGGATATGTTTCAGTTGCAATGAACGCGTACTTCCGCGATGCAGCTTAAGCCAATCGCGGATCGTTGCATAAAGCGTCGACTGTGGAAGCGTCTTAAGATCTGCGAGTTTAAGTTCGTCCGTGCCGGACTGTTCAGCCGTCTCGATCGGGGTTGCTCCCTGCATCAGGCCGGCGGTATTGGCCAGTGTTTCGATGATGTTCGGATTCATGTCCTCAAGCAGCGGCAGCAAAATTTTTCGGATACGCACGCGTTTGAACGCCGTGTCTTCGTTCATCGTGTCACAGCAATACTCAACGCCGAGATCGCGGCAGAAACGTTCTGTACTCTCGCGTTTTGCCCACGCCAGCAGCGGCCGAACCAGCAATAGCGACGAATCGGCAAGATTGCGTATCGGCCTGATGCCGCAAAGTCCTGTAGGGCCGCTGCCGCGGATGAGGTTCATCAAAAATGTCTCGGCCTGGTCGTTGATCGTGTGAGCGGTAAGAATCGCAGATGCGCCGACGCTGTCGGCGGTGCGTTTTAGGAACTCGTACCGTGCGATACGCGCGTTCTGCTCGAGATTGCCGCCGATGTTTATCTCGGCATGCCCAACGGCGAACTCGATCTTACGGTCGGTGGTCAGATCCCGCACGTATGCCTCGTCTCGATCGCTCTCGTCCCCGCGAAGTTTGTGATTGAAATGTGCGGCGATGATGCGGTGATCGAGTTTGCCGGCTTTTTTAGCTCGTGCATCGCGAGCAATAGGCTGACCGAGTCGGCCCCGCCCGAGACACCGAGGACGAGCGTGTCGCCATCGGTCGGGAGTTCCAACCGACGCCATTCGGTGATCAGGTTGCGTAGGAATGCGTTCACGACGGTTGGTACGCGGCGCGTTTTTGGTGAAGCAAGGTGATGCGTGAAATGCAGACAAGCTTGCCGCGATTGTTTGTGATATTGATGCCCCAAACGCTCATCGTCTTTCCGGTATGGACTGGTTTTGCCTCGACGGTGATGATGCCTCGGCTGACGGCACGCAGATGATTAGCGTTTATCTCGATCCCAACCGGCGTGACTTTCGTCATATCGGCCCCGGCCACGACGCCGATCGACGCGGCCGTTTCGGCTAGATAGACGGAGATTCCGCCATTCATTATGCCGACGTATTGATGGACCCTCGGCGTTACCTCCATCGTCAGTACGACGCGGTCTGGCTCGGCCACGTCGATACTGACTCCGAGAAAGCGGAGCATCTCGTTGTCTGCGATATCGTTAAGAAGTTTCGTCTTGTCCATCTAATTCTTAAGGTATTCGCGTGCAGCCCGTATCGCATCGCCCACACGTTCAGGCGACGTGCCGCCGATCGCGGATTTTGACCGTAGCGAAGCCTCGATCCCAAGAGCGTTCTTGACGTCGTCGTCGACCTCCGCTGCAAACTGGCGAAGTTCGTCGACGCTAAGTTCATCCAGTTCCTTGCCCTCATCGATCGCGTAGAGGACAGCCTTGCCCACGGCCTCGTGAGCCGTGCGAAACGGCATGTTTTTTCGCACGAGGTAGTCAGCAAGGTCGGTAGCATTGAGATATCCCACAGTAGCAGCCTTCTCAGATATTTCCTCGTTGACCACGATATTCTCGACAACGATCGCAGCCGCACGCAGGCTGATCGTGACCGTATCGACGGTGTCGAACAGCGCTTCCTTGTCCTCCTGCAGATCCTTGTTATAAGTAAGAGGCAGACCTTTGAGCATCGTCAGCAGTGACAAATTATGGCCAAAAACGCGGCCCGCTTTGCCGCGCATTAGTTCGAGCGCGTCGGGATTCTTTTTTTGGGGCATCAGGCTGGACCCGGAAGAGACGGCGTCATTCAATGTCACAAAGCCGAACTCGGTTGACGCGTAAATGATCAGGTCCTCCGCCAGCCGTGATAAATGGACCATGATCAGCGAGCAGACGGCCGCAAATTCGACCGCGAAATCACGGTCGGACACTGCGTCCATGCTATTTGCGGAGATGCCGTCGAATCCTAACTCCGCCGCGACAGCTTCGCGGTCGATGGCAAAGCCAGTTCCCGCCAAAGCTCCGGAGCCGAGCGGCATTACGTTGACGCGGGCGAAGACCTCGCCGAGGCGATCGCGGTCGCGCTTTAGCATTTCAAAATACGCCATGCACCAGTGCGCGAACAGCACTGGCTGTGCTCGCTGCAGGTGCGTATAACCGGGCATGACCGCGCTGCAATATCCCTCGGCGATATCTACGATCGCGGCCTGCAGGTCGCGGATCAAAGCGGCGATCGAGCTGATCTCGTCACGCAGCCACAGGCGCAACGCGGTCGCGGCCTGATCATTGCGGCTGCGGCCCGCATGAAGCATGCGGCCGGCGTCGCCGATCGCATCGATCAGCCGGGCCTCGATAAATGAATGAACATCCTCGGCGTTCGAGTCAAAGAAATGCGGGTCGATAGCGGAGTCGGCAAGCAATTGAGTGAGTCCGCCGATGATAGTATCGGTTTCTTCGCGTGCGATAACGCCCGCATTTGCGATGGCGTTAGCGTGAGCGATGCTAACGCGCACGTCGGCTGCGAATAACCGGCGGTCAAACCTGAACGAGTCGTTAAACTCAGCAAATGTCTCATGCGGGGCCTCGGTAAACCGTCCGCCCCAAAGTTTGTCTGAACTGCCCATCTGCTACCTATTCTAACTTTTAACTCGCAACTATTAACTATTCGGTGCATAAAATGGTATTGCTTTTATTTGAATCGCAATGTCAAAAAACATCAACAAGATCGTCCTTGCCTACTCCGGCGGCCTCGATACGTCGGCGATGCTGCTGTGGCTTAAGGACACCTACAACTGCGAGGTCATCTGCTATTGTGCCGATGTCGGCCAAGGCGAGGAGCTCGACGGCCTCGAAGAAAAAGCAATTGCGACCGGTGCGTCAAAGCTCTACGTAGAAGATCTCCGCGAAGAGTTTGTCCGCGATTTTGTCTGGACGGCGGTTAAGGCAAATGCGGTGTACGAAGGCGTTTACCTGCTCGGCACCTCGCTCGCCCGGCCGGTAATTGCCAAACGCCAGATCGAGATCGCCCAAAGAGAAGGAGCTGACGCCGTTGCGCATGGAGCGACCGGAAAGGGCAACGATCAGGTGCGGTTTGAGCTGACATACTATGCCCTGCAGCCCGAGATAAAGGTCATCGCACCTTGGCGGCATTGGGATTTTAAGGGCCGCAGCGACCTGATCGCCTACTGCGAAAAGCACGGCATTTCCGTCACGGCGACCGCCGAAAAGCCGTATTCGACGGATCGCAACCTGATGCACGTCAGTTACGAGGGCGGCATTCTCGAGGACCCTTGGGTCGCACCGCCCGAAGACATCTTCCTGATGACCAAGTCGCCCGAAAACGCCGCCGACAAGCCCGAAGAGATCACCATCTCATTCGAAAAAGGCGAGCCGGTGGCGATCAATGGCGTCGCTCATGGCCCGGTCGATCTGCTCACGCACCTCAACTATCTCGGCGGCGAACACGGCATCGGGCGCGTCGATCTGGTCGAGAACCGCTTTGTTGGCATGAAGTCACGCGGGGTTTACGAGACGCCGGGCGTCACGATTCTGATGGCCGCCCACCGCGCCCTCGAATCGATCACCATGGACCGCGAAGTGACGCGGCTGCGAGACAGCCTCAGCACAAAGTTCGCTGAGTCCGTTTATTACGGATTCTGGTTCGCCCCGGAATTCGAGATCATGCGTTCGATGATCGACGAAACGCAGGAAAACGTCACCGGCGAAGTGCGCGTCAAACTCTACAAAGGCAATGTCATAGTAACCGGCCGCAAGTCGCCGAATTCGCTCTACCGCGAACGCATCGCGACATTCGAAGACGACGCCGGCGCGTACGATCAGCACGACGCGGAGGGGTTTATTAAACTGCAGGCACTACGATTAAGACTCCGCAATATCGAATAATATTGACGGACGTAAACAAATTGTTTATGCTTTTTACGTGATAAGGTCATTCGCTGATGCCGAGACTGAGCGATTTTACACAACAGGTCGATCTAAGCGGATTGCGGCCGATATCCAAAAGCGCGCTGTTATGCGACTGACCCAGCTCGATGCCGCGACGCAGATCGGGGATTTGAAATTTCCACCATCGAACCAGTTGGAAGCGCTGAAACGCGACCGAAAGGGCCAATGGAGTATTAGGATCAACGACCAATGGCGAGTCTGTTTTCGGTTCGCAGAGGGTGATGCTTTCGATGTTGAGATCGTTGATTATCATTGAATGGAGTAATAGAAATGATCAAGAGTGCGTTGCCGCCGGTACATCCGGGAGAATTCCTTGCCGAGGCTTTGGAAGAATTAGGCATTTCCCAAGCCAGCTTTTCCCGAACGATCGGTGTGGCCCCAATGCGTATTTCGCATATTGTAAACGGAATGCGACCTGTCACCGCTGAGTTAGCGTTGCTGTTTGGACATGCATTTGGCCAGTCACCGCAGTATTGGCTAAATCTTCAGGCTGCGTACGATTTACGGCTTGCAGAGAAGCAAATGGGAACAAGGCTTACAAGGATGCCTGCGCTAGTGCCAGCTTAGTTTGAGTCGATTTAGATCGTAACGATGAATATTTGAATGGCGTAGATGAAAATAGCGATATTGACTTTAATTTTGGTTTGCATTGCCGCCGTTACCATTGGAGCGCAAGAACAAAAAGGCAGCTGTCCTAAGATCATAGTTGAGGCCCCGGAAACGATCATGGGGAACGATATTACTTTCAACGTTTCCGCAAAGTTCGAGGGAGCATCTCTCCCCACGACGAATTTCGACTGGACAGTGGTGCGGGACGGTGGAACTACGACGTTGGTGTCGAGACCATCGATCAAGCTCGAGACCGGTCGACCTAAAGATTCTGAGTTGATCTTTACAATTGCGCAACCGTCAGATCTGTTATGCAAAGGGTTCGGTGTATCTAAAACGCTCGTGGTTCCAAACGTCGGGTCCCCCTTAGTTATCGACCAATATCAAGCCGTTCGATGGGCGGATGAGAGGCCGCGGCTAGATAATGCTGCAATGCAGATGAAGGATATGCCGGACTCGGAACTTATTATTCACGTCGCGTTTGCTGCTTCGGATCGTAATGCGTCCAAACGGGAGTACCTAAAACGGCTCGTCGACTATCTGTTTAGCCGCTGGAAGATGGAGGCAAATCGGATCACGTTTGCAATATCAACCACTACGGACCGGAGAACCACAAAACTTCAACCTGTTCGGAGTTCGCTGATGACGGAGTTTCCGTTTTTTGATGCCCTTGTCGTAAGAGCCGAGGACCGGAGCAGGCTCAGCGTGCTTTTCGCTTCAAAAAACTGAGCCTGCCCTCAGTAGGTTATTCGAGATACCCCCTGAAGGTCTCTTTCGCAGCCGAATAGGTCGGAAAGATCTTTGCAAGATCTTTGGTGCCCATGTGTTTATAGGCGGCCTCGGCGAAAACGTCGCGGAAGTCGGTGGTGACGTCAAGGTCGCGGCCTTCGTAGAGTTGGTCTGACTTCAAACCTCTAAAATCGCCGTAAACCTTGCCGCCCTTGACGGTGTTGCCGAGCACGAACATCGAATTGCCATGGCCGTGGTCGGTGCCGCGGCTGCCGTTTTCGCGTGCGGTGCGGCCGAATTCGCTCATCGTGATGAGCACTACATCGTCCATTCGCCTGCCGAGGTCGGTGGCGAATGCCGCGATCGACGATGAGAAGTCACGCAACAGATTCGCCAACTGACCAGCTGACGGATTCTGGGCATTGCCCTGGTTTGTGTGCGTGTCCCAGCCGCCCGATTCGGCAAACGCGACCTCGAGGCCGACGCCGGCTTTTATCAACTGGGCGATCTGCATTAGCGAGCGTCCCAGGGCGGATTGCGGATAGAGGGCACCGTTCTCTGGCTTGTATTGCGACGGGTTGGCCTGTTTCAGATAGTTAACGGCCTCGAACGTCTCTTTGCCCGTCTCACCGAGCGTGTCCTTGGCATTCTGCTGATAAAGGCCCTCGAATCCGCCCTTCATGTCCTGCGTGTAGAGGCCGGCTTTGATCGAGAAATCCGCGAGGTTTGTCATCGCGACTGACGGTGCCCTGCCATAGAGAGATCGCGGCAGTGATTGCGTCATGGATACTGCTCGAAAAGGCGACGCGTCTTTCGTTTCGGTCGTTTGCAGCACGCGGTTAAGCCAGCCGTCCTTTGTGCCTTTGTAGCCCGGCGTGCCCGATTCCATATAGTCCTGGGCGTCAAAGTGCGACCTCGTATTGTCGGGCGAACCGGCGGCGGTGATCACTGCGAGCTTCTTGTCTCGCCAAAACGTTTCGAGCGGCTTCATCGCCGGGTGCAGGCCAAAATGGCCGTCCATATCGATCGCGCCGTTTGTTTTGCCGGGTGCCGGAATGCCGATCGTGCGGCGGAGGTTGTAATACTCGCTGTCGCCATACGGCACGACCATGTTCAGCCCGTCGACCGCACCACGCTGAAAGATCGTGACCAGCACCTTCTTTTTGCCATAACCCTTCGCCGCGGTCTGTGCCGCCGCAAACTGATGCAAAAACCTCGGCGCCGCCGCCATCAGGCCAAAACTCGCCAATCCAATACCGCCCTGTCTTATAAAATATCGTCTGTCCATATCCGCCGCAACCATGGCAAAGGTGCTCGATAATTAGATGCAAGAGAGTTTCTTATGGCCTTTATAAATTGCCTTGCCCGCTTGATGACTTGCCTCCAGCTTTAGCTGGAGGTAAATGGTCCAACAATTCTTGGGCTTTAGCCCAAACAGGGGTTCGGCTAAAGCCGGTTTATTTAAAGCACTCAACCTCCAGCTAAAGCTGGAGGCAATTCATTGAATAAAAATCTCATCCACAAATATCCACGGGTCGCCGCCCGCTCCGGGATGCCACGATGGGATCTTGCCGATGTTGTAGTGCTCGGACGCGGACGTAGCGGGCCTTGACGGGTGTGATCGTCGCACAGAAATCGCTGTTTGTCGGGCTTCATGTCGGTCACCGGAACGTCGGTCTTGATATCGGCGACTGCTGACCAATTTGCGCCGTCGTTTGATGTTTCAAACTCGATCCGCGACGGCATCCATATCCACGGTGACGCCGACCTGCAGAAAGCCGCCGCCGACCTTGTTGATCGTCGTTTCACGCTGCAGATCGATCACCGCCTCAACGGTTTGCCCTGAACGCCCTGCCACTCGCCGCCGCAAAATTCACCGTCCCGCGAATGCCGTCGATGATCGCCGTCGTCGCCGCCGCCGGTGTATTGGCTGCTGTAGTCGGAGATGACCTTTACGGTCCAGTCGTTGGGCCGCGTGTGATGACGGATTCGACCAACAGGGCTGATCAACGCCGCTGTCGGTGACGGCGATAGCCTTGAACTGCGTCGTGCGATCAATGACGATCGGGCCGGTGTATTTGGTCGACTTGACGGTCGGCTCGGTGCCGTCGGTCGTGTAATAGACACTTTCCAGGTCGGGCACCTTAAACCGTGATGGCGGTCGCTGTCGGCAAATGTCCTCGGCGCATCGACGACTGGGACGACAGCCGTTTCTATAGCCATCTTCGAAACCGGGGCCTCGGTGAATGCCTGCTCGTTGGGCGTCGACGACATCTGAAAGTCGAGCTTGCCGCCGCGCATCAGGTCGGCGTGAGTTATGAACGATTTGCGATGCTCGCGTCCGTTGAGTTTTGCCGATGAGATATAGATCGCGGGTCGCGGGGCAAGCCGAACTTCGTTCTCATATGTACGCGACGGGGCCGAGGACTTCACGCCGGAAGTGATGGTGAATGTCTTGCCGTTTTCCGGTCGGATCACAGCTTTCGGGAACAGCGGCGAGCCGATTGCGTAATCCGTGCCGCCCGGATCGACCTGATAAAATCCAAGCGCGCTCATTATGTACCACGCCGACATCTGGCCGCAGTCTTCGTTGCCGATCAGGCCGTCGGGCGAGTTGCGGTAGAACTCGTCCATGATCTTGCGGACGTATTTTTGTGTTTTCCAGGGCTCGCCGGCGTAGTTATAGAGATACGCGATGTGGTGCGAAGGCTCGTTGCCGTGGGCGTACTGGCCGATCAACCCGGTCAAGTCAGCCTGCTCGCGGCCGGTGAGTTTTTGCTCGGTAGTGAATAGCTCGTCGAGCCACTCCGCGAACTTCGTCTTCCCGCCTCTTAACTCCATCAACCGCGAGACGTCGTGCGGGACAAAGAACGAGTATTGCCACGAATTGCCCTCGGTAAACGCAAAATTGACCTCAGACGGGCCGAAGGGCGCGACGAATGCACCGTTCTTTTTGGGGCGGAAGAAGCCAGTTCGTTTGTCGTAGAGGTTTTCGAAGTGCCGCGCGCGCTCCCGATAGATTTTGAAGTCGCGGTCGAGAGGGGCCATTGCCAGCATATACGCTGTTCCAGGTAGTCTTTTCTTCACTATCTCTTTACCAACGAGAATGTTCATTTGAAGAATGCACCAATCGTTATAGGCGTACTCAAGCGTCCGCGAGACAGATTCGTTCTCGTCCTCCATCGAGATGTAGCCGCGCTTTTTGTAGGCGGCGAGGCCGAAGTGGTCTAGTTCGGCGGAGTGCTTGGCGGCGGCGTAGGCTTTTTCGTAGTCAAAGCCTTTGATGCCTTTCGCCATCGCGTCGGCGATGACCGAGACGGCGTGGTAGCCGATCATCGTGTCGGTCTCTTCGCCCCAAAGCTCCCAAACCGGCAGCCGCCCGCCCTGTTCGTAGATGCGGATGAACGAGTTGATGTAATCGACCGTGCGTTTCTGGTCGATGATCGTATAAAGCGGATGACGCCGCGCGGAAGGTGTCCCAGAGGGAGAAGACGGTGTAGTGGTTGTCGTCGGACCGCAGCGCTCGCTGAGCCTGCGTGTTTTTGCTCACTCGCAGGCTGGCAGCCTGCGGTCCGACGGAGTGAATCTTCCCATCATGCCCCTTATACCGCCCGTCCACGTCATTAAAGACATTCGGATGGATCATCGTGTGATACAGCGCGGTGTAAAAGTTGGTCGTCTGCTCCGGCGTCCCGCCCGAGACCTCGATCTTGTTCAACTCCTTGTTCCACGCCGCTTTCGCATCGGCACGGACCTTGTCGAAATCCCAATGCGGCAACTCGGCTTCGAGATTCTTGCGAGCACCTTCGATGGAGACGTATGAGATCGCGACCTTTACCAGAAGGACGCTCGGTTTGTCGTCTGATCGAAATCCGAGTGCTGCTCGGAAGTTGTCACCTTGTCGTGCCCAGCCCATCTGGCTTTCGATAAGACCCATTGTCTTGCCACGTCGGGCGGTCAGTGACGCGTTTTGAGAACTTCATGCACGAAATAGACCTTCTGATCTTTCGCCCACGAACTCGAGACTGCGATATCCCTCCAATCGTGTTTTGGTCAGGCATGTTAAGTCGCTGCATCAAGGGTCTTGTCGCGCCACTTCAGATCAATGAGCAGTTTCACGGACTTCGCGGCTCGGAAAAGTATACCGATGCAACCCGACTCGCTGCGTTGCCGTCATCTCGGCGAGAATCCCGTCATCATCAAGTCTGACGGAGTAATATCCTGGTTCAGCTTTCTCATTTGGATGAGAGAACTTTGAAGCATCACCGTTCGACGCTTTATCACCTTCTGTTGAGAAGAACTGCGGCCAATCAAGCGTCGGCATCAACAAAATATCGCACCCATCCGGAATGCCCGTGCCCGACAGGTGCGTGTGCGAAAAGCCGTAGATGATGTCGTCGGAGTAGTGATAGCCGGAGGAGCCGTCCCAGTTGTCGATGCGCGTGTCGGGCGAGAGCTGCACCATCCCAAACGGCATCGGTCGCCCCGGGAAACGTATGCCCGTGGCCGCCGGTGCCGATGAACGGGTTGACGTGGCGAGTGAAGTCGCGTGTTTGGGCCGTGATAGGGAATGTTGCTAAAGCGAGAATTACACCACAGAGACACAGAAACGCGGAGAAAACCGGGCCGGAAAACAAGCCAATCTTGCCGGCTGGAGCGTTCCGGCGTTCCACCGTGTTCCACCCGTGTTCCACCCGTGCGTGGAACGCCCTAACTATTGTCAGTACAAGCGTTACGGCCCGATTTTCATCGTGTTCCACGGATTTCGCGCAAAAAACCTTCGTATCGTATAAACCGGCGATCTTACGATCAACTTCGGAATCCGAGTCACGCTTCATATTGTTGCAACAATAGCACATCTTTGCACAAATGTCAAGCAATCTTCAGGTTCACCGTATTTACGGTATGCAGGCGAGGACGCCTGCGGTCCAGTCATAAGAGACTGAGAAAGTCGTTGAGTTCCGCGGGAAGTTCCTGAACAAATTCCATTCGCTCGCCGGTCTTGGGATGCGTAAATGTGAGACGCTCGGCGTGGAGGAAAAATCGATGAAGCGAGCGGATGGCGTTGCGGGTATTCGTGTCGGCGACGGTGTTGTCGCGGCCTTCGTTGTAGATCTCGTCGCCGACGATCGGGTGATTGATGTAGGCCGTGTGGACGCGGATCTGGTGCGTGCGGCCGGTTTTGATCTCGACGTCGAGGAGCGTGAATTTGTCGAATCGCTGCCGCACTTTCCACAGCGAGAGCGCGTGCGGCCTGAGGTGGCGACCTTCATTCGCAGGCGATTGTGTTTGTTGCGGGCGATCGGCGCCTCGATGCGGCCGCTGGGCTGGTCGGGGCTGCCGTGGACGAGGGCGACGTAGTGCTTTTCGACCTTGCGGTCGTGAAACTGTTCGGACAGACGCCTCGTGGACCTCATCGGTTTTTGCGATGACAATGAGGCCAGAGGTGTCTTTGTCGAGGCGATGAACGATACCAAGGCGAGTGACGAGTGACGAGTGACGAGTGACGAGTGAGAAATGATGGGCAATGGCGTTAGCGAGTGTTCCGCTCTGGACGCCGGCCCCGGGATGGACGACCATGCCGGCGGGTTTGTTTATGACGGCGAGGTATTCGTCTTCGTAAATGACGTCCAGCGGGATGTCCTCGGGCTCGAATGCGGCGGCCGGCAGCTCGGTCAGTTCGACGTCGATCTCGTCACCCTCGTGGACCTTGGACGACGACCTTTGCGGGCTTGCCATTGACCAGAACGTCCTCGTCCGCGATCAGCCGCTGCAGCCGCGAACGCGACCAGCCGTCGATCTGCGAGGCAAGATACGCGTCGAGCCGCACGCCGGCATCGAGGGATGAGGGATGAAGGATGAGGGATGAAGGTTCTTCGGTCACTCGGGTGATCCTATCGCTGCCTGAGGCCGCGAGCGAAGCCGCCAGATCATGAACACCACCGACGACGGCAGCGACGATCAGGCTAACGATCTGCGACGTTGACAGGCCCGTGAGCGTCGTCAGGCCGAACAGGTCGCCGCGCGGGTCGTCGCGGATAAATTCGATCGAGAATCGAAAGATCGAGTAGATAATGCCGTAGGCGATCAGCACCTGGCCGTCGAACTTTTTGCGGCGGTGCAGCCAGACTAGCAAGCCGAATACGGCAAGCATCGTGAAAGATTCGATCAACTGCGTCGGCCACAGATACAGCGGGCCGCCGTCCGGGCCGACGATGGGCACGCCGGTGTATTGATGTCCCAGCTCGGTAAAATGAACGCCGATCGGGTAAGGACAAGCGTCGCCCCAGCAGCAGCCGGCCGCAAAACAGCCTTGTCGGCCGAATGCCTGTCCGAGTGCGACAGCCGGAGCAAATGCGTCCGCGACCTTCCAGAACGGCAATTTGTAGAACTTGACGACGATAACGACAGCGAGAAATCCGCCGATCAGCCCGCCGTAAAAGACACCGCCCGAGCGAAGAAAATCGAGCGAGAAGATATTGACGTTGTCCTCGACGAGGATCATCAGTACCTTTGACCCGACAAGCCCGCCGATCAGCGTCCACAGGCCGAGGTCGTAGATGTGATCTTTCTTCAGTCCGTCACGTGCCGCCAGCCGCGACGCCGCAAACAGCGCGAGCAGCATCCCCAACGCCAGCCAAATGCCGTACGTTGTTACCGGAAAGTCGCCGATTCTAAAAAGTTCTGGGTACATGGTCGCTTCGCTAAAATACGAAAATCAAAAATCGAAAATCAAAAGTCGGCTCGAATCGCGGCGGCATAGCGAGTAAGCATCTTACTAATCGATTCTAAACGGTTACGAAGTTCGGTTGTGTCGGCGTAACCGAGATCCTTTGCTAGCCGCAGATAATATCTACACTCCTCTAGCGAACCTAATGAGATGTTATAGAAGCGAACTTTGTCCCGTTTACTCGCTTTGCGAAACCCTTCGGCGAAATTCGCGGGTATGGAGATCGCGGCACGGCGTAGTTGGGACGTCAAGCAGAATAACTCGTGCTTAGGAAAGGTTTCGGTCATTCTATAAACTTCAAGGACGAAAGCGTGGGCTTGTTGCCAAATATCGATATCCTCAAAAGTTCGCGACATAGGTTCAGGCCGACACCTCAGGCTTTCGATTTTCGATTTTTGTATTTTGTTTTTTCTTTGACAGGAACATATCAAGAATCAACAGCCCCGCTCCGACGCAGATCGCCATATCGGCTACATTGAATGTCGGATAATGCCACGAGCCGAACTGGACGTCGACAAAATCTATCACGTATCCGAAGCGCAGACGATCGGTAACGTTGCCGGCGATGCCGGCGAGCAGGAGTGCGAGAGCGCCGAGGACGCGGTCGTCGGTGCGGGGCGTTCGCCAGAAGAAATACAGCACCAGCACGCCTGCGATAAACGCGACTGCCGACAGGCCCCAGCGACCGGTATCTCCGCCCTCGTCAAACATCGAGAAGGCGACGCCGGTGTTGGTCGCGTAGGCGAGATTCAAAAAGCCGTCGATCAGTGACCGGTCGCCGTCCAGCCTGAGCGTGCGAGCGGCCCAGGCCTTTGTGACCTGGTCGATCATATAGACGCCGCCCGCGATCGCGAGATAGGCGAGCTTCCAGATGAGGTCTTTCTTAGTCACGCTTTATTCAGTATACGGAAAGATCGCCTTTGGCGCCTTGAAACGACGCCACCAGTCGGCATAGCAAACGTCGGTGCAGCCGATGTCGTAATGGACGACCTTCCATTTCGTTCCCGTCTTTTTCAGGATGGCGAAAAAGTTGTTATCGAACATGTCCGCGTCTATCGCCTCCTGATATTCGGTGCCGCGATAATTCGGACGGCCGCCCGAGGGCGACTGCGGATCGCCGCCGACAAATGCCCATTTGCCTGACACGTTGAAGTGTTCAGCGGCGAAGACGATCGGTTGTTTTAGTTCGCGCTCGACAGGAATACGTAGAGCGGCAAGGATAGCCTTGCGCTCGCTTGAACCTTTCGCGGGCGTGTAAACGGATTGTGCCGCCGCCGTGCCAGTGAGCAATAGGGTGAAAAGAAATAATGCTATCGATCTGAATCTCATATTTACCTCCTTACGCCGACATCGCCTTAACGATCTCGGGCAATGCGTCGGCACATCTTTCACAAACGGTCGGGAATTCAGCGAATTCGCCGACGCGGGTTGAATAATTCCAACACCGTTCACATTTTGTCGCCGTCGGCCTTTTGGATCGCAACGGCGAGGTTGTCGCCCTCGTGGACCTCGACCTGCGAGACGATAAAGATGTACCGCAACTGTTCGTAATAGTCGAGCAAGAAGCGTGTCGTCTCGGCATCGGTCGTAAGAACGACCTTTGCATCGAGCGACGAGCCGATCTGTTTGTCGTTACGGGCGGTTTCGAGCGCCTTGAGAACCTCGTCGCGGATCGTGAAGATGCGTTCCCACGCGTCGGACCGCAGGCTGCCAGCCTGCGTGTCTTTGGCAGACTTCTGCGGGAATTCCGCGATATGGACCGACACCTCTTTACTGCCCGGCAGGCTTCTCCCATGCTTCGTCGGCCGTGTACGCGAGCAAAGGTGCCATCAATCGAATAAGCGAATCGGCGATCCGATAAAGCGCTGTCTGGGCCGAACGCCGTTCCTCGCTCTTCGGAGCAAAGATGTAGAGCCGATCCTTGATGATGTCGAAGTAACGTGCAGACAACGTGACCGTGCAGAAGTTGTAGAGGGCGTTATACGCGGCCTGAAAGTCGTAACTCTCGTAACCATCGAGCACGCGCTGCCGTCACGTCATCGAGCTCACCCAATGCCCATCGGTCGATCTCAAGCATCGCGGCCTCATCGACCATGTCGGCTGACGGATCGAATTTATCGAGATTGCCGAGCAGCGTAACGCAGCGTGTTGCGCATCTTGCGATATGCATCGACGACGCGCAGCAGGATCTCATCCGAACAGCGAACGTCCTCGGTATAATCGACCGCCGCCGCCCACAGACGGAGCACGTCGGCGCCTGAGCGGTCGATGATCTCCTGCGGCGCGGTAACGTTGCCGAGCGACTTTGATTGCTTTTTGCCCTCGCCATCGACGACCCAGCCGTGAGTGATGATCTGCTTGTACGGAGCCGCGTCATGTGCCGCGATACCGCAGCTCAGTGAAGAATTGAACCAGCCGCGATACTGGTCGCCGCCCTCGAGATACACGTCAGCGGGAAACCGAAGCGTGTCGCCGCGGGTCTCAAGAACAGCGACGCAGGACGAACCTGAATCGAACCAAACGTCGAGAATGTCGGTCTCCTTACGAAACTCATTGCTGTCGCATTTTGCACACTTGTAGCCGTCGGGCAGCAGCTCGCTTTCGGGCCGGGCATACCACGCGTCGGATGTCTCGAGGGCGAAAATGTCTGCGACGTGATCGACGATCTTTGGGTCAGCGACGGCTTCCTCACAGCCCTGGCAATAAAAAACCGGGATGGGCACGCCCCAAAACCGCTGACGGGACACGCACCAGTCCGGGCGGCCCTTGAACATGTTTGCCAAGCGGCCTTCGCCCCACGGCGGGTGCCATTTGACCTTGGCGATCTCGTCGCGGGCGCGTTCGCGCAAGCTGCGGCCGTCAACCGCCTCGTCCATCGAGATAAACCATTGCGGTGTCGCGCGAAAGATAACCGGATTCTTGCACCGCCAGCAGTGCGGATATCGGTGAGCGTATTTTTCCGAATGCAGCAGCATGCCGCTCTCACGCAGGAACTCAACGATCTTCGGGTTAGCCTCAAAGATGTCCTGCCCGCCAAAATGCTCGACCTCGTCTATAAAACGTCCGGCGGCATCGACCGGATTGTAGATCTCAAGGCCGTATTTCTTGCCGATGTGAAAGTCGTCCGCACCGTGTCCCGGCGCCGTGTGAACACAACCGGTACCGCTCTTTTTGGCCGATTTATCCTCAAAACGCACGTCCAACTCGACCTCGGCATCGGCCTCGCCAAGCGTGACGTGTTCGCCATTCATGATGAGCGAGATCCGATCGAGCCAAGAGTGCTGGGCTTCCATTCGGTCAAGCTTTGAGCCTTTGAATCGGGCTAGCTCTTTCGTCGAGTCCAGGCCACAGGTCTCGGCGAATGCCGCCGTGAGTTCACTCGCGACGATGTAAACCTCGCCATTTGCTTCCAACGCCGAATAGTCAAAATCCGGATGCACCGCGATGCCGAGATTTGCCGGGAGCGTCCATGGTGTCGTGGTCCAGATGACAAGGAAAACATTCTTACCCGCGAGCGCCGGATCGATCTCGGCCGGATCGGTCTTGAGAGGGAATTTCACATATACCGATGGCGACGTGTGCTCTTTATACTCAACCTCGGCCTCGGCAAGAGCGGTCTGGTCGTGGGTGCACCAATAGACTGGCCGCTGGCCTTTGTAGACAAAGCCGCGTTCGAGGAATCGACCAAACAGCCTTGCTGTCGACGATTCGTACTCAGCCGACATCGTCAGATAAGGATTCTTCCATTCGCCGAGGATGCCGAGCCGCTGAAAGTCGCGCGTCTGGCCGTTCATCGCTGTCGACGCGTGCTCGCGGCAGATCCGGCGAAAGCTAGCGACGGGAATGTCGTTCTTGTTCTTTCCCTTGTCGGCCAGTTTCTTTTCGACAATCGTCTCGATCGGCAGGCCGTGGCAATCGTAGCCCGGCACGTACGGCGCGTCGTAGCCCATCATCGAACGCGTCTTGACGACGAAATCCTTGAGGATCTTGTTGAGGGCGGTTCCGATGTGAATGTCCGCGTTAGCATACGGCGGGCCGTCGTGCAGGATAAACTTCTCGCGTCCCTTGCGGGCCTCCATCACCTTTTCATAAAGGCCCATTTCCTGCCATTTCTTCAGCCGTGCAGGCTCCATCTGCCCGAGATTCGCCTTTTGCGAAAAATCGGTCTTGGGGAGGTTAACTGTTTTCTTTAGATCCAATGATTCGGTCATATTCTGTCAGTGCCACCTGCGGTAGCGGGTGGTTTAACATCTATTTTTGACGTCACGCGTTTGCATCTTCAACCACCCGCTACCGCAGGTGGTTCTGACTCCAAAATCAAAAAGCCCCAAGCCTGTTTCTCGGCTTGGGACTTGTCAGGCAAACTCATGCCGCGGCTCGGTCTAAACCGAGCCCGTCCCAAAGGTCTCTATAATAATGGGCGATGGCCTCCGCATATTCATGAGAATATTAGCACAATCGGTTATTCTTCCTCCACCGTACACAGCAACGGATACTCCCTCGCCTTTGCCAGGTTGATCGCTTTGTCGCATTTCATCGTGGCGATCTCGTATGGATAGATGCCGGCGATGCCGAGGCCTTCGTTGTGGACTTTTAGCATGATGGCGAACGATTCGGCCTCGGAGCGGCCAAAGACGTATTGCAGCACGAATACGACGAAGTCCATCGTCGTAAAATCGTCGTTATGCAGCAGCACCTTAAAGAGCTTCGGCTTTTCGAGCCGGGTCTTTTTTTCCGGTAGGACGTCAACGCCGCCGGGCTCGATCTCGGGAAACTCGGGCATGAATAAAATTATAGACTTTGCGGCAAAGTTTCTGCTACATTCCTATTGCGCTGTTTACTTAGTATTCAATTTTTGGCTTTGACGTCTGAAAGGCGGCCTTGATTGGTCGTTTTGTTGGGCATTCGATAATGAAGAGAAACGCACCTACCAGCGGTTCGCGCATGAGCGCGCAAGGCCAGGCGGCGGCCCGTGCGATATCGCCTGAGTCGGTCGACACGGTCTTTCGCGGCGTCGGCCAAAAGCTGCGCGAAGGCCTGTCGGGCGAGGCAGAGAATATCCTCAACCGCACCATCGAGGGCTACGACCACAAGCCGTGCGACCTGGCCAATCTAAAACGCCTGCTCTCGTTCACGCTCGAAACCACCGGCCGCTATAAAGAGGCGCTTGAGGTCGTAAGGCCGTATGAGACCGAGGAGAACCGCGACCGGCTCTCTGATGAGACGCAGACACGCATGGGGACGCAGCTTGCTATCGCCTTCAGCAACGCCGGCGACCAGCCGAAGGCGATAACGCTGCTCAAAGACACGCTGCAAAAGGCCGAGGCCGAGGAACTTGCGCCGCTTCGCGGATCGATCGAGATCGCGCTTGCGCGTGTCTATCGCAAGCTCAGCGAATATCCGATCTGCCGCGACCACGCTGAGCGTGCACTCGCGCACTTTCGCACGAACGGCGACTGGCTTGGCATGGCCGAGGCTTACCGTGAGATCGCGAACAGCCTGCATCAGGAGGGCAACAGCGAAAAGGCTATCCAGTATTTCGAGCTCGGCATCAAGATCATCGGCAATAACCTCGCGCCGTTCATGCTCGGCAAGCTTTACACTGACATGTCGGGCGCATATTGGTTCCTTCGCCGCCCGCAGGACGGGATCGAGTGTCTCGAGAAATCGATCCGCTTCTTTGACCAGACCGAGCACGTCCTTAACACCGTCATCGCCTACAACAACCTCGGCATCAATCTGATGCTCATCGGCGAGTGGGAAAAGGCCGAAGAGATCATCACACGTGCGCTTGAGCTTGCCGAGCGGCAGGACCATTCGCACGCGGCGGGAATTCTCGATTCGCTTGGCGAGCTAAAGATATTGCGCGGCGACCTCGCGGACGCCGAAGACCTCTTCGAACGAGCTATCACGCGTGCGAAAAAGGACAAACGTGCGTGGTACGAGATCCAGTCGATGCGGAATCTTGCCCGGTGTTACCTGGCCGAGGGCAAATACAATCTGGCGATAACCAAGGCCGAAGAGACGATCGAATACTCGCAAAAACTCGGCGACAGCCATTTCGCGAACATGGCTAGCCTCGTGCTCGCCGAGAGCCGCCTGCGGCAGGGCGGGCTTGAGGAATGTGAGGATGCTTTGCGTGAGATCGAGGCGAGCGACTCGGCGTCGGACTTTTACGTTCTGGGCAACATACAGCGTATTCGCGGTCTCGCGGCTCTTGAAGAGGAGGATACCGAGCTTGCGATCCATCATTTCAGCCGCGGCCTGACGATCTTTGAGGCGGGCGGGGACCTGTATCATACGGGCCAGCTTAATTATCTGCTCGGCGCAAACCTCGAGGAGCGCGATGCGACGCGCGCTCGGCGCAATTTGACGGCGGCCGTCGATATCTTTAAGAAACTAGGCCTGAAAGGTCTCATCGACGATGTGAACCGCGAGCTTGAACGGATCGAGACCATACCGTCCAAAAAACCGGCCGAACGTCGCTCGAATTCTGTCGTCTCACAGCTTTTGACGGTCCGTCTGGCCGAGGCGACGGCGTCGCGCGAACTGCTGTTCCGCGAGCTTGTCGCGGTGCTGCAGCAGGAAAGCAAAGCCCGCCGGATCGTTATCGCGCATCACAACGACCAGAAGCGCCTGTATCCATTTATCACGCACGGCTATTCACCACAGGAGAGCAACGAGCTTGTCGGGAAACTTAATGACGCACTGGCGGCCAACGATGAAAAGGGCTTCTCACGCGGCAAGGACATCGCTGTTCTGAACCTGCGCGGCTCGGCGTCGCCGCCGGCCGTCCTGCTGATCAATCCCGCGTCAGGGGCCGTACTGTCAGACGACACGGCGTTGCAGCCGCTGCTCCGCGTCGTTGAACTCGGCATGGACGTCATATCGCTTCGCGAACGCGACCGCTCGACGCCCTCGGCGGAGCAGGCAAGCTCGCACACGTCGAGCAGCCTGATGCCGGGCTTTATCCATTCGTCACCGGCGATGACCGCGCTCGTCGATGAGGTTCACAAGATACGCTCATCCGATGTGACCGTGCTCGTCACCGGCGAATCGGGCACCGGTAAAGAGCTTGTTTCGCGGGCGATCCACACGCTGTCTAACCGTAAGGACAAGATATTTGTGCCATTCAACTGCACGGCCGTACCCAAGGAACTGGCCGAGGGGCATCTGTTCGGTTACAAGAAGGGCGCGTTCACGGGCGCCGTTAACGACTCACCCGGAACGATCCGCACAGCAGACGGCGGCACGCTTTTTCTCGATGAGGTCGGCGATCTGCCGATCGACGTCCAGCCCAAACTTCTCAGATTTTTGCAGGAGGGCGAGATACAGCCGCTCGGCGAAAAGAAACCTCTGAAAGTCGATGTCCGCATCATCGCCGCGACAAACATGCCGCTCGAGGCGAAGGTCGCGGACGGTTCGTTCAGAGAGGACCTTTATTACCGTCTAAATGTTATCCGGCTGCGTGTGCCCCCCTTCCGCGAACGCCGGGCCGAGATACCGCCGATCGTCAACTATTACGTCAATCATTATTCGTCACGGTTCGATAAGCACGACATCACGTTCACGCCGCAGGTCGTCGATATGCTGATGGTTTGTAATTGGGAGGGAAATGTACGTCAGCTCTGCAACGAGATACAGCGGATCATCGCCCGTGCAGTGGACGGCGAGGTCGTCACGCCCGCACACCTATCGCCCGAGCTCAAACGCAGTGCCAAACCGCTTACGCCTTTCGACACTGGCTCAAAGGACCGGCCGATCGCATCATACGACGGCGTCTATTCGCCGTTCGCAAACATATCATCCGGCGGCACGCTCGATGAGGCCGTCACTGAGCTCGAAATGCAGCTCATCCGGGCCTCGCTCGCCCGCCACAACTGGAACATCTCCCGCGTAGCCAACGAACTAGGCCTGACCCGCCGCGGCCTCTACCTAAAACTCTCCCGCTACGGCATCGAAAAAGCCGCCTAACCTCGTCGGACCGCAGGCAGCCTGCCTGCGTGTGTCTAACCTAGATTAGCTCTATAAATCGCTGATCCGTAGCCATACGCTTGACTCTTCCCCCTGTCTTGCTATGATGCTTATATGTTGCATAGACAAAACACACACTCAAGAGGAAACTTTAGCAATGCCAAAGAAACACATACCACAAAAGATGATCACCGATGCACAAGAGCTATATCTCAAATATGGCGGGCGTAAGATCGTTCAGATAGAGAAAGAAATGCGCGACCTAGGCTGGCCATTCAACCGTCAGGTGCTCTACGCGACGAGCCATTCATCCGGCGTCACGCCCGGCTGGCCCGAACGATACGGCTGGCGGCAGATGCTCAGGCCCGAGCAGCTTCACGGCCTCGGCCAGCGCAACGGCGGCCGTAACCGTTTTGAACAATGGCTGTCAGACAATTTCCCCGAATGGACATGGACGTCAAAGTATCAGCGGTACATCTACCGGCGTCTGGCCGAGATCACATCCGGCGGGAACCATCGCCTGATGATATTCATGCCCCCGCGTCACGGCAAGAGCGAGATGGTCACCGTCCGCTACACCGCGTGGCGGCTGCTGCAAAATCCGCAGCTCAACGTCATCCTCGGCAGCTACAACCAGCGTCTGGCGGATAAGTTCTCCCGCAAGATAAAACGCATTGTTCAGAGTGCAAGCTTTAGCTTGTCTCCGACGAACGCAGAAGAACGAGCTAAAGCTCCGCACTCTAAACACCGCGTCCGAATGGGAAACGCCCGGTGGCGGCGTGGTGCGTTCGGTCGGCGTAGGCGGCGGCATCGCGGGATTTGGGGCCTCTCTGATCGTTATCGACGATCCGGTCAGGAACCGTGCAGATGCCGAGAGCCGCACCTACCGCGACCGAGTTGACGAGTGGTTCAAGGACGACATCTACACGCGAATGGAGCCCGGAGCGTCGATCATCCTGATCCAGACGCGATGGCACGAGGACGATCTGGCCGGTCGGCTGTTAAGAGAGCAGGAGAACGGCGGCGACAAATGGGAGGTTGTCCGTCTTCCGGCCTTTGCCGAGGCCGGTGACCCGCTTGGCCGGCGTGAGGGCCGTCCGCTGTGCGCAAAGCGCTACGGCGTCGCGGCGCTGAATAAATTCAGGAAAAAGCTCGGTTCGTATTCTTTCTCGGCCCTCTACCAGCAGAGGCCGATCCCGGCCGAGGGCGGGCAGTTCAAGCGGGAGTGGTTTCGCCAGATCGTCGCCCGGGCGCCCGAGGGCCTCAAGTGGAAGCGCGGCTACGACCTTGCCGTCTCGCTCAAGGAATCGGCCGACTATACGGCCAGCTTTCGCTGTGCGAAGGACGCCGCTGGCAATCTGTATATCGCCGACGGTTACCGCAAACGGGTCGAGTATCCGGATCAGCGGCGGTACATCCTTTCGCGGTTTGAGGCGGAACCTACCACCGAGCACGGCATCGAGGCCGCACTGCACGGACAGGCCATCGTCCAGGACCTTCGCCGCGATCACACCTTGAGCAGTAACGCCATCAGGCAGATCCGCGTACGCGGCGACAAGCTTACGCGCGCACTCGCCTGGCTAAACCTTGCCGAGGAGGGCAAGGTCTTTCTGGTTCGCGGGCCGTGGATAGAGGATTTTCTCGATGAGGTCTGCGCGTTTCCTACGGGCAAACACGACGATCAGGTCGATGCCGTGTCGCTGGCCGTCGAGATGCTCTCGCGGCCGAGAAACGGATTTTACAGATTCTAGCCGTTAGCGCCTTTCTTGCGCGGCCTGACGGCGGCGGCTCACCGTCGTCGTCAGGTCGAGCCGCAAAGTGCCGTCCGGGTCAAGGCTCGGGTTTGTGAACTTTTCGGTCCGCGCGACCTTGATCCCAAAACACCGGCAAAACGGCGCCGCGTTGATCAGCCAATAGTTGCCGCGGTCCACCACCGGGAACGCCTCGTCATGCTCAACATGCGCCGGGCTGATGCCGATCACGCAATCCGCCTTGTTAAACGACAGAAACGCCCCCTCCGCATTGCCGAGCATCTTGCGAACGTTCCGGTTAAACGTGATCACGCCCTTCGCATTGATCGTCACATGCACCCGCTCCCCCACCGGCCTCGTCGGCCCGCCCCTATACCTCTCCCAATACTCTGCCATCGCCCGCGCCTCCTGTGTTAAGTATGTGTTGTGTGTAGCAGTATGTTGTAGAGATAGCACAGTTTTAAGTCGGTGTCAATGCGTCGAAGTCCGCCTCGTAGAGGCGAAATATTTGTAGAAACGAAACGGCCGAGAATAGAATAGCTCCGTAGGAGCGATACAGACAAACATGCTGCCCCTACGGCGCTAAACGATAAACATGCCACTTATACGGAGCTAAGAGTGAAATGGCGAATACATATACACAGATCTATGTTCAGGTTGTCTTTGCCGTTCAAGAACGTGCTTGCTTGATAAAACCTGAATGGAGAGAGGAGTTATTCAAATACATCGCTGGAATACTAAAAAATCAGGGAATCAAATTGATCGCGATCGGCGGTGTGGAGGATCACATTCACATCCTATTCGCGCTTATCCCAAAGATCGCACTTTCAGATCTGGTTCGTGACATCAAAGCCAGTTCGAGCAAGTTCATAAATGAAAAGGGTTTTGTCCGCGGCAAATTCTATTGGCAGGAGGGTTTCGGTGCGTTTTCATATTCCCGTTCGCAGATCGACAGCGTCGCAAAATATGTTTTGAGCCAGGAAGAACATCATGCGAACAGATCTTTCAAAGGCGAATATATTGACCTTTTAGATCGGTTTGACGTCGATTACGATCAACGATATTTGTTTGATTGGATCGCATGATGTCGCTCCTACGGAGCTATCTCATCCTCATCCGATTCGTTTCTACAAACATCTCACCTCTACGAGGCTGTCATTTTGGTGCTTGGCTCCGTAGGAGCGTAATGTTTGTAGAACGCAGAATTATCCACGGCCGTACCAGCTCCGTAGGAGCTGTATGTTTGTCCGTGTCGCTCCTACGGAGCTTCATCATTTTTCACGTTTTCGTCTCTACAAACATTTCGCCTCTACGAGGCTGTCATTTTGGTTCTTTGCTCCGTAGGAGCGTAATGTTTGTAGAACGCAGAATTATCCACGGCCGTACCAGCTCCGTAGGAGCTGTATGTTTGTCCGTGTCGCTCCTACGGAGCTTCATCATTTTTCACGTTTTCGTCTCTACAAACATTTCGCCTCTACGAGGCTGTCATTTTGGTTCTTTGCTCCGTAGGAGCTTAATGTTTGTAGAACGCAGAATTATCCACGGCCGTACCAGCTCCGTAGGAGCTGTATGTCTGTCCGTGTCGCTCCTACGGAGCTTCATCATTTTTCACGTTTTCGTCTCTACAAACATTTCGCCTCTACGAGGCTGTGAAAAGATCCGGAAAATAGCACGAGAATCGCCATGGTCTCCATGAACGCCATCGCCGCGATCGTGGTGTCTGGTCGCTGTTGGACAAAGCGGCGAATTGGGGAATTAGAAGTCTCCACCACTGGGGCTGAAATGGTTGACCACTGACGGTAAAACTGCATTCCACTCGGCGGTTTTGTCACACCACCGCATCTTTTTTTCATACAGATTGTCAGGAGGCGAGAGAGCGCAGGTTTTCGACGATTTCCGGCAACCGGTTGAGCACGGTCTCGATCTCTTCCTCGGTATTAAACCGCCCGAGCGAGAAGCGGATCGAGCCCATGGCGTAGGAGTAGGGGACGTTCATGGCTTCGAGGACGGCCGAGGCTTTGTGGCCTTTGTCGTTGCAGGCCGAGCCGGTCGAGACGCAGATGCCCGCGGCGTCGAGTTTTGCGAGGATCATTTCGCCGTTGGTGTTCTCGAATGAGATGTTCGCCGTGTTTGGAAGGCGTTTTGATGCGTCGGCTGTACCGTTAAGTCGTGAATTTGGAACAGTTTGTAGAATACCGGTCTCGAGCCGGTCCCGCATCGCCGCCTCGCATCCCTGCACAGGCAGATGTATCGCTTACAAACTCGGTCGCGGCTCCAATTCCGACGATCTGGTGAACAGCCTCGGTACCCGGTCGCCGACCGTGTTCCTGGCCGCCGCCGATCAGCATTGGCGAGAGTTTGACGCCGTCGCGGATGTATAACGCTCCGATGCCTTTTGGGCCGTGAAACTTGTGGCCGGATATTGAGAACAGGTCGATCTCGGTGCTCTTGAGGTCGATGGGCGTTTTGCCGGCGGCGTTCACGCCGTCGACGTGAAACAAGGCGTCGGAATGCTCCTTGACCATGCGGCTGATCTCATCGACGGGGAAAAGGACGCCCGTCTCGTTATTTGCCATCATTATCGAAACGATCGCCGTATCGGCCCGTAGAGTCGTCCGCAGTTGGTCCAGATCAAGCGCACCTTCCTCATCAACCTCAAGCCATGTGACACTGTAGCCGTTGGTCTCTAAGCCGCTGGCAGAGCTTCCTGACGGCCTCATGCTCGACGCGGGTCGTCACGATATGCCGCTTATCCGCATGCATTTCAAGTGCGCCGAGGATCGCCAGGTTATCGCTCTCAGTGCCGCCCGACGTAAAGCAGATCTCGGCCGGGTCGGTCGCACCGAGCAACGCGGCGACGCTTTCGCGCGCCCGCTCGACTGCTTTCCGCGCCTCGACTCCCAGCGAATGGGCAGAGGATGGATTGCCGTATGTGCCTGTCAAACAGGCATTTATTGCTTCGGTCACGCTCGGAGCAAGCTGCGTGGTCGCGTTGTTATCTAGATAGATCATCAAGCAAGCGAATTTACCATTTGCGGTTTAGGATTTACAATTACGCTTAACTTGAACGCCAAACTCACCATCAGCGATCCGACGGGGCAGACATGGCAAATAGAATTTGCCAGCGGCGAGAATATATCGATCGGCCGTGCCCGCGAGAATGTGATAACGCTCAACGACCGTCGCGTGTCTCGAAAACACGCGTTTATCGTGGGCGATGAGGCGTCGTTTCGCATCGTTGACGGCCACATCGAGAACGGGCAGCTTATCCGCAGCATAAATCATGTTTTTGTGAACGGGGCACAGCAGCTTGAAACGCCGCTCAAGGACGACGATGTGATCGTGATCGGCGAGAGCCAGCTTGTCTTCAACGTCGCGACCACCGCACCCGATCTTGCGACGCCGCAACAGGAACCAGAGCCGGCAGAAGCGGCAAAGAATGTCAATTTTGACGATTCGCCGCTGGGCCATACGCAGGTCCAGATATCGGTCAATGAGTTGATCGGCCGAGGATCCGGCCTATCTCTCGAAACCGCCGTCGCTACCCCCGAAGAGGTCAAGGACCTGCGGCGCAAGGCCAAGATCCTCGAATTGCTGTTCGAAATGAGCAAAACGCTGGGGACCGTTTTTGATCTCGAGGAGATATTTGAACGGGCGACCGACCTGATCTTTCGCGGCACGCCGGCTGACCGCGTAATCGCACTGCTTGTCAGCGAGGAAAAAAGTGGCCAGAACGGCGACCTCGACGCGTCGCTCTATCAGATCGGTGCGAAGACTCGCGAGGCGAGCTTTGCAAAACTCAGCGAAAAGCTTGCCGTCAGCCGCACGATTACTCGCAAGGTGATGAACGACCGCGTCGCCATCCTGTCGCAGGACGCCAAAACGGACGAACTCTTTGGCGGGGCGGAATCGATCGTCTCGCAGGGCGTTCGTTCAACGATCTGCGCTCCGCTGATCACGCAGTCGGGCGTCCACGGCGTGTTGTATGCCGACAGACTCGATCCGTTCGCGGCCTTTCGCCAGGACCATCTTGAATTGATCTCGGCCGTAGCTGCCCAAACTGCCGTAACGGTCGAGACGGTCAAGGCGCACCAACGGCTCGCACGCGAAGAGGTGGCAAGGGCCAATTACAGCCGTTTCATGCCCGAATACGTCGTAAAACAGTTGCTTGAGAATCCGGATTCCTTCGAGCTCGGGGGTGTCAATGAAACTATCACAGTACTTTTTGCCGATATTCGCGGATTTACATCATTCTCAGAGAATGCGAACCCGGAAGAGGTGGTCGGGCTCCTGAATAAGTACTTTTCGGCAATGTCCGAGATCATTTTCGAGCACGGCGGTACCCTCGACAAATATATTGGCGACGGTTTGATGGCCCTGTTTGGCGCGCCGACGGCAACCGCGGACGATCCAAAGAATGCGCTCAAAACGGCTGTTGCCATGCAGAAAAGACTGGTCGAAATGCGTGCCGAGCCCGACGGCGAGGCATTTGGCAAGGTGGCCGTAGGAATCGGTCTGCATACGGGCGTGGCGACCATCGGCTACATCGGTTCTGAGCGGCGTTCCGAGTACACGGCGATCGGCGACACCGTGAATCTGGCCTCGCGGCTTGAGTCAAACTCAAAGGGCGGCCAAATCCTGATTAGTGAAGCAACGGCGAAGGCGGCGGGCGACATCTTTCCGCTGGAGCGGTGCGAGCCGATCATGGTCAAGAACCGCGTTCAGCCGGTCGAGCTTTATGAGGTAAAATGGCAGTGATGTGTGCTTGGAAGCGATGCTCGTTTGTGCATATACTTTGTGATAATCTTCACAGCCGATAAGTATCGACTCGTATGCTAAAGATCTCATCGCTCAAAAAGTTGGTGACCGACTCCATGGCGATCGACCTTGGAACCGCAAGTACGATCATTGCGGTCAAAGGCCGAGGCATCGTCTTGGACGAGCCTTCGCTCGTCGCCATTAACGAGTTGAGTGAAGAGATCGTGGCGTTTGGCCAGGAAGCGGCCGAGATGACCGGCCGCGAAGGCCGCGACGTTATCGTAAAAGCACCGTTGATCGGCGGCGTTGTTGCGGACTTTGAACGGACCAAAAAGATGCTCGCCCACTTTGTTAAGAAGGCAAAGACGGGCGGGTCGAATATCTCGCTCCAAGCCGTGATGTCGATGGTCTCTGACGTGACCCACGTCGAGCAGCGGGCGTTGTTCAATGCGGCGGACGATGCGGGCATCGGCAAGGTCTTTATGATGGAAGAGGGCCTGGCGGCGGCATTCGGTGCCGGTGTTCTGCCGACAGATAAGCGGGCCACGGCAATTGTCGATATCGGGGCTGGCACGACCAATTTCGCTATCATCGCTAAGGGGACGATAGTCCACTCAACATCCGATCGATATGGCTCTAATGCCATCAACGAAAGTCTCGCTACGCACCTCCGCCGGCATCGCGGCCTGCAGGTCGGTGAAGAGACAACCGAGATGCTCAAGACCACTTTTGCCTCGACATTTCTCCCCGAGGACCTCGACAGATCTATCGAGATCCGCGGCCGCAATGTCGAGACTGGTAGTCCTGCGGCCGTCGAGATAACTTCCGGCGAAGTGTATCCGATAGTCGAGGCAATAGTCAGGCGCATAGCCCTGCGCGTTCAGGATACGCTTACGGAATTGAGGCCCGAAGTTGCCGCCGACATTTACGATCGGGGCGTTATTCTCACCGGCGGCGGGGCTCTGCTTGAGGGCATTGACCAATACATGCGCTCCTTTATCAGCCTGCCGGTCACCATCTCGGACGAACCGCGCTACGCGACCGTCAACGGCCTGGTCAAGATGTTCGACGATCGAGAGTTGCTCGAGCGCGTCACGCGCAACGAGCTTGGAGTGCTGCAGAACGCCGAGATACCCTTCGAGGTCTAGGCCGCCGACCGCATCTTAACGCATCAAAAAGAGATTTTCGACGTATTGCTCTGTGATATCCTAGGACGCACAGCGAGCAAGTGTAATGAGCCCTGCCGACCTCATACCGACGATGGCGACGCTGCGGAATGTCCTCGACATTGCGCTCGTTTTCATCATTGTGTATGTGGTGCTCAGGCTGCTGTCGCGGCACGCGCGCCGTGCCGACGGTGATCGGCATGGTCATTTTGGCCCTCCTCTATTGGTTCGCCGCAACGCAGGAGCTTTCAACACTGGAGTTTGTCCTGCGTTACGCCGTCGGCTTTATTGGCATCGCCATCATCGTGCTGTTTCAGGCCGAGATACGGCAGGCATTGATGTTTTTCGCTAACCGGCTGCGGTTTCCGATCATTAGGAAACAACGGGGCCAGTTTGGCGGCAGCGTCTATGACGAAATGGTCCTTGCCGTCACCACGCTCGCGTCCGAGAAAACCGGTGCCCTGATCGTGATCGAGCGCAATGTCGGGCTGCGGAACTTCGTCGATGCCGGCGTCCAACTCGATGCAAAGATAAGCTACGACCTGTTGGTCACGATCTTTGACCCGGCAACCCCGCTGCACGACGGTGCAGTGGTGATCCAGAATGAACGCATCGCGGCAGCCTCGGTCTTCCTACCGCTGACAAAGAATCCTGAGGTTTCGCGTGAACTTGGTACTCGCCACAGGGCTGCGATCGGCATCACCGAGGGCTCTGATGCTATCTCGATAGTCGTCTCGGAGGAAACCGGCCTGATCACCTACGTCGAAGCGGGCGAGGTCCACCGTAATCTCGACGCAATGCAGCTTCGCAAACTTCTGCTCGAGGCGTTGAATGTGCCGCTCATCGAGTCGAGGCGCGACGGGAAATTTATCGACACCGAACCCAGCGAGACGATCTGACCCATGCCGCGGCAAGCTCTTTGCAACACACATCATCCGAAAGATCTTTTTAGAAGATTGGGCGCTCAAGCTGACCGCGCTAGTGATCACATTCGCGTTATGGTTCGCCGTGACAGGCCTGAGTACGCCCACGACCAAACGCCTGACCGTGCCGCTCAATCTCAACGTCGCGAGCGATGTCCAGATAACGAACGCACCCCAGCAAGAGGTCGAGATCGAGATCAGCGGCGACAAACGCCGAATCGAACAGATCAACCGCGGCGAACTGACCGCGACCGTTGACCTGACCGAGGCACCGATGGGTGACCGCGTGGTCTCGCTAGAGCCGCAGAGCGTTTACGTGCCGCTGCCGCAGGGTGTGAAACTGGCCGAGGTGGCGCCGAGCCGGATCGTCGTCGCACTTGAGAGGGTCGAGGAACGTGACCTTGAGGTCAGGGCCGAAACAAAAGGCCCATTGCCCGCGGGATACGAGCTGTACAGCATTTTCGTGATCCCGCCGAGAGTACGCGTTCGCGGGCCCGAGAGTGTAATAAAGACGCTCGAATACGTAAAGACCGACAAGATCGATATCGCCGGACGAAAGGCTGACTTCACCGCGTCGCAGGTCGCGGTGATCGCTCCGCAGCCGAAGGCCGCTGTGCTGAATACCGTCGTCGATGTGCAGGTCCGCATCGGTGAACGTCGCATAGAACGCTCCTTCACGATGCCTGTGACGGGCGGCGGCAGGATCGCAAGCTTCACCTTGCACGGTCCGCGGACCGTGTTGGCAAAGGTCCGTGCGGATGATCTGCGGGTCGAAATGTACCTTAACGATAACGGCGAAGAAGAGCCTCAGGTGATCTTGCCGCGCGAGCTGCAAGATCTGGTTGAGATCCGCAAGGTCTCGATCAAATAAGGTTGGCCAGCCATTCCCGAATATCACGTCGCATATCGTCAGTGATCTCGTGCTTTGCTGCGTAGTGTTTTGAACGATAATTCGGCAACAGCGACGCAAGCTTCTCGTTGAATTCTGCAAAACGCTCCTGCGTGTAGAACTCGTCATCATCCCCGTACAGATATAACGTATCTGCCGTGAACGGCGTGTAGTTCTCGTTCGTGTCGAGATCGCCCGGAATTCCTCCGCACACGCCGACAATGCCTTTCAAGACATCGGAATGAGTGAATGCAAAGCGAAAATTGAGAGCACAGGCCTGAGAAAAACCGTACATAAATACTGACTCGCGGTCGATCAGTTGATCTGAAGCGAGCTTGTCGATGACATCGAGCACGAATTTGTGATGCAGCCTGACGTGCTGCTCGGGCTTCTCGTCCGACAGCCAGCCGTAACCGATCCGGTAACCGTCGGGCGTAGGGCGATAATGCGGGTGCGGTGCCTGGAGCGAGGCTATGACAAAGCGGTCGCCACCGACGAGCCTTGCCTCGCGCAGCATATATCGTTTATGAGCGCCGTAGCCGTGAACCGCGATCAGGAGCGGCGCAGGCGTCGCGAGCCCATCGGGAACGTAAACGTCGTAATACAGTTCTAACTGTGCCGAGACCGTCTCGTCGGTCCGCACCTTGCTGCTTGTCATGTCTTTCAGGGTATCAGACAGCCGCATCGGTAACCGTCTGTTACGACGAGGTCGTCGATATATTGGCCTTCGCGAAACGTCCCGACATCGGTGCCCATCCGCCAGCGAAGCTGCACGAACTGGCCCGAGGCTGCCGCCGGCAGTCGCGCGACCGACAGGATGAACTCAGAGCTCTGATTAACGCCGCTGCGGCCTGACCAGCCGGGCTCGCCGCCGAGCGGATTCTGGCAGCAAGTGTCGATCGGGCCGTCATAACCGCCCGATTCAAAAACGCCGCCCGCCGCTGTGATATTCTGCCACGCTCCGTTGCCGATCTTGATCTCGAGTATTGACCCGTCATATCGGCGGTTTCTCAGGAACGTCGTCTCAAGCTCGTACCAATTCTGAAAGCGGACGCGTGCCTCGGCCGAGTCGACACGAAACGCCGGCGTCACCATCTCATTAACGCCCACGAACTGCAGATCGCGCGAGAATGCTGCCTTTCCGCTCGACATTGATCGTGCATTGCTCACGCGCCAGTTGCGTTCGCCCGGCGGCTCAAATTGATTAGAATGCGTCTCCGCACGGCTCCATCGCGGCGGCAAGAAGCCGAGGGGCGTGCGGTCGAACGATTCTGAGAACGCGATCTGCTGCTTCCCGATCTGCAGCTCAATAGCGAGGTTGCCGAGATCGCTCGGCCCGTCCTGGAGGTGAATCGTCATCGTAACCCGACTGCCGCAAGGTACCGAGGGCGATATTCTGAACATGAATGGCCGAGCGACGGTCGGCCCGTTGACCGACATGGCCCCATAATTCTGCGGCGGACTCGGCAGAATGATGCCCCCGCCCGTCATGAGCGTCGCGATCAGATCCTGTGTCGCTACCGAGCCAGTATTTCGTAGCGATACGAGAATCGTAACGAACTCACCCGGCTCGGGTGCCCCGTTCACACAGCTTTCGGTGGATAACTGGTTTGAGACGTTATTCAGTACAGGGATCGGCTCCAGAGCAAAGTTCTGCATCACCGTTTGGCCGTTCGTCAGGACAAACGACACGCTGTCTGCGCGAAAGCCCCTTGCGGACGCCGTGACCGTATGTTCGCCTGGCACGACCGCAAGCTGGCCGTAACTGCCATTCGCCGCGGTAAGACGAGAATAGACCGACGCAGACACTGTCGCTCCGGCGATGGGCTGTCCGTTTGCCGAATTTGTAACTGCACCCGTAACGACCGCTCGCGGCGCAGGTGTGCATTCGGGGAACTTGAACCGCCCGATCCGCGTCAGCCACGTCATTTCGTGAAACTGCTGACTCTCGAGCGTGTAATATTCGCCCGTCATCCAGAACGTACAGTCGTCGACCGGATCGACCGACATACCGCTGTAATCGCCCCAGCGGCCGACGCTTTGTATCCGCTGAACGCCTGTTCCTTCAACGAGAATTCCCTCATCGCGAAACGTCCCGGGCGGTTCGCTGGCAAGTCGTCCGGTGTAAAACAGTGACGGCTGGCTGTCATCGGCAACGTGATTATAGCCGACTGCGAGGTTTCCTTGGCCGTCCTGGGCTGCGCTGCCTATCCATCGCGAAGATTGAGCATCGCCGATCGACGATTGCTCGGTCACGGTGAATGCGGCGCCGTTTCGTTGAAGCTTGTAGAGCCGAATTCCGGCGCGATACGGCACCTGCGAGAGGCGGACGGTCTGGTTTACGACGATCGACTCGCTGCCGCCAAAATTGCGATACGCCGCGCGATAGCTGAGCCGGTCGCTGTTCGAATCGAGCATCGCTCCCGGCGGTGGTTGGGCGATATCCTCGCGTCCATCAGGACTCGTTGGGTCAAACGCGGCGACGGCGAGCGGGCTTTCGCTGCGTTCGGTAAATGTTGAATTCGCGGGGTTTGCAAAATCCGCATGAAAATCGAATAAGCGCAACGCATCCTGACCGTCACCGTATTCCGTCGCTGAGTAGCCGACAAAAGTGTTAGCCGATCCTGTCGCCGGCGGCCGCAACCCGTCCAGATCGCTCGGAAGCAGATTCCCGCGTCGCGCCGGCCCCGGCGCACTGCGGTTAAAATAAATATACGACGTCGTCGGGTCGCCGGTGAGCATCTTTGACCGGTCGAACGCAAACGCTCCCTGGCCCGAGAAATCCGCTCCCGTGAATTCTTCCGTTGACATGTAATAGCCGTCGGGCCAGACGCCGAACTTCGCAAAATCATTGAGCCGAATTCCCGGCATCACAAATTCATAAACAAAATACGCCCCCGTCGGGTCGCCCGTGCGCGAGACGGCGATCATCTGCCTGAACGGCGGGAACGCGGTGCAATACTGGCTCAATATCCATCGATCGGCCAGCGGATCGTAGACCACGATCGCCTCGCCGTCATCTCGGGCCGAGCACGTCGTGCCGAGCGGAGCGAACAGTTGACTGAGGCGAAACGGCGGCGTTAGTGCATCGCCGCTCTTATTAAAGATGCGCACCAGAGCATTGATCGCCTGAACGTAATGGTTCGGCCCGACATCGCCTATGGTGTCGGGCGGGATTATCACGGCGTTGTAAGCGGTGATGTTGTCGTAATTTGCCAGTCCGTCGAATGACAATGAGGGCGTCGGCATAGCCACAAGCGAGATTGTCGCTGGCGAGGCATCAGCGTCATGTTTTGCGGGATCGGGAGAAGATGCAGTATCGGCTAGAGGGCCAACGGCGCGAACAGGCAGTTCGCCGGCAGCGGTTCGCTTGGGTCGCATAGGTTCCCGCGCGGCAATCGCTGAGACCGGCTCGCTTATTCCGGATCGCGTGGCGACAGATTTGATCGGGCCGCTGATCGTTTCGCCAGGGGCCGCGTTTGCCGTCCTTGAGGGTGCATCAAAATAGAGAAGGGATGCGACACTTACGACGATCGCGGCGTCGAGGGCAAATTTCAACATCTTTGTCGTCTGGCGGGTCAAACCTCGATCAGCACCTCGACCACAGAGCGGCGTTTTGCCTCCTCGAGAAATCGCTCGATCGCGGCGGCGATCTTTTCATTCTCGAGCATGTCGTGTATCTCGCGTCGCTTTTCGTCCATTGTCGGCATCAATAGGCCCGGAAAACGCCTGCGAAAATCGAGCACAAAAACGTCGCGATAATACCGCTGTTCTTCGTCTACCGAGACGACCACGAAGGAGCGAAACCTGAAATCGATGTACTTCTCGATGGCTAGCCGCTTGGAAATCAGTCTCTGAAAGGCGGGGTCCTGCACCGAATCAAAGCCCACCTGCTTCAATCTCGCTTCAAAAACCGCTGCCGACGGGCGGATAAGCCGTCCGATCTCAGCCGTGATCTCTTTGTCGGTCGGCGCCGTACGCGGCAGCCGCTCGGCCTCGATCGCGAAAAGTCGTTGATCTATAACAGTTTGGAGTGCCCGGTTGAGATCCTCGCTGCGCGGTGGATCGATCTGGATTCCAGGCTGCAGGGCGAGCTGCCAGACAAGGTCGGAGTAAGTAATGAGTTCGGTCCGCGAACCGCTCGTAACGGTCGCGACCGTCTTATCGACGACCTGCTGGGCGGTTACGGACAGAGGCAAAGCGGCCATCAAAGCCGCGAATAAGACTGCATATGCCCGCGAAGCGTACCTCATACCGTTATCTACTGATTCTCATCGGCTTCTCCCGCCGTGTCAACCGCTATCTCATGATGTTAAACCTATTGACAAAAAGTTTAAAATTGTTTGTAATTAACAAGGAGGATTCCGACACTTCACAGGTCGATCAACTCTCCTATCTCTGACCATTTGCCCGCGCCGCCCCAGCGGGTCGTGCATCAAAATAATGCTTACCTCTTCGCCGCCGAAAAAGGCCGCCAGCAATGCGTCCGCGTTTGCAGGCTCCGGCGACAATTCAACCGACCTGAAGTTCATCTCAGAACTCGGCCGAAGCCTGCTCGCTACGGTACACCCTAAGCGCGTTGCGTGCCGTGTCGCCGAGGCGGTGTGCAATGGGGTAGATGCTCGCGTCGTCGTGTTTGTTGCTGAGCTTGCCGATATCGGCCTGATAAGCTGCGCCTTTACGCCCGACGGCGAGGTGGAAGAAAGCTTTCTCCGTCGTGAGCGTTTTGAGCGATGGCTCTCTCTGCTTCCACCACAGATCGGATATACGGAATCGGGCGAAGGTGAATTTTTGATCGACGGCCATTCGCACCAGTACGAATACGTCTCGCCGTTGCATATCAACGGCGATATTCGCGGCGCGATCGTCATTGGCTTTGACAGCGACGACGACCTTTCAGAAAACAAGTGCCAACTCATCGACGCCGCGACCCAGATGGCCGCAATGAGCATAAGCCTGTCGGCGCATTACGGCTCGGCGATCGATGCGTCCGTGATCGAGGCACGCGACGAGCACCGAAAATTTACCGAGGCCGTGCTTGATGCGTTGCCGGTGTCGCTCTACGTGGTCGACCGGGATTATCAGGTCGTCACATGGAACCGCCACCGCGAGGTCGGCGTACAGGGCATTCCGCGTGACATGGCGATCGGGCGTAACGTCTTTGACGTGCTCGAAAAATATCCGCAAGGCCGCCATCGCGAGGAGTTTGAACGCGCGTTTCGCACGGGCCGCATCGAGCGCATCGAGCAGCAAACGATCGCCGACGATGGCTCACCGCTCCACTGGATGGTCAGCAAGGTCCCGATGAAGGACCCCGCGACCGGCGAGGTCACCCACGTGATAACCGTCGGCGAGGACGTCACCGCGCGCGTCGAGGCCGTCCTCGCGATGAACCGTGCCGAGAAACTCGCCGCCGTAGGCCGCCTCGCGGCGGGCATCGTTCATGAGATCAATAATCCGCTGGCGACCATCGCCGCCTGCTCAGAGGCGCTCGAGCCGCGCATCGACGAAGGCTCGTTCGAGGCGTCTGACGCGCGCGACGACCTTAGCGAATATCTCGGCCTCATCAAGAGCGAGGCATTTCGATGCAAAACGATCACGATGGACCTGCTCGACTTTAGCCGCATACGCGCGGGCGAGCGGGCCGAGACCGACGTTGGCGACGTCGTACGTTCGGCCGCAAACCTTGTCTCACACCAAAAGCGCGGCGAGCACATCGAGCACGCCATTGAGATCGAACCGGGACTGCCGATGGTCATGGCCGACGGCGGCCAGATACAGCAGGCCGTCATAGCGCTTGCCACCAATGCGATCGACGCGATGCCCGACGGCGGCAAGCTGACCTTTCGCGTGACCATCAAAGGACAATCGCATCCAATCGAGATAGCGACACAGGTAGCGGGATCGCGCAGGAGAACATGCCGAAGATCTTCGAACCGTTCTTTACGACCAAAGATGTCGGTAAAGGCACGGGCCTCGGTCTCGCCGTCTGCTACGGGATCATCTCCGAACACGATGGCCGGATAAGCGTCCGCTCGAACTCTGGCAAAGGGAACGACGTTCTCGATCTTCCTTCCTGTGACTTCACTAATTTTTGATCATCCCGATACATAAACATGGCGAAACTACTAGTCGTCGATGACGAGAAGAACCTAAGGCTTGTCGTTCAAAAAGAACTGACCCGGCAAGGTCACGACGTCGAGTGTGCCGACGATGGCGAAGCCGCTTGGGAACTGCTCGAAACGCAGGACTTTGATGTCGTGCTTTGCGACATCAATATGCCGAGGCTTGACGGCATGGGACTGCTTCGCCGTACACGCGAACGCTCGCAGAATCCGCCCGAGGTGATCATGCTCACCGGTCAGGCGACGGTCGAATCGGCCATCGAGGCGATGAAACTTGGTGCGTATGACTATCTCACCAAACCGTATCGGATCGGCGAACTCTCGGCCCTGGTGACCGCAGCTGCCGAAAAGCAGCAGCTTAAGATAGACAACCAACGGCTCCGTGCTCAGATCGCCCGCACGAATGTCGAACTGCCCGATATCGTGGCCGAATCGGCGCAGATGAAAGAGGCCCTGCGGCTAGTAAACCGCGTCGCCCCGTCCGACACGTCGGTCCTCATTACCGGTGAGAGCGGCGTCGGCAAGGAACTCATCGCCCAGGCAATTCACCGCCTGAGCAAACGTGCCGAAAAACCATTTATCGATCTCAACTGCGCCGCGTTGCAGGACACGCTGCTCGAGAGCGAGTTATTCGGTTACGAGGCCGGAGCATTCTCGGGAGCGCGGACGCGAAAGCTCGGACTATTTGAGATAGCCGACGGCGGAACGCTCTTTTTGGACGAAGTAATGGAGATGCCGATGCAGCTTCAATCGAAACTGCTGCGTGCGCTCGAGACGCGATCGTTCTTCCGCGTCGGCGGCGTCAAGAAGGTCGATGTGGACGTTCGTTTGGTCGCGGCTACCAATCGCGACAAGGACCAGGCCGTGGCCGAGGGCATTTTCCGTTCGGACCTGATGTACCGCATCAATAGCTTTGAGATAAACGTCGCCCCGTTACGGGAACGCCGCGAGGACATTGAGCCGCTGGCGCGTCACCTGCTCCACAAGCTCGCCGGCCACGACGAGCCCGAACTCTCGCCCGCCGCCATCGAGGCGCTCAACGCTTTTGACTGGTCGGGCAACGTCCGCCAGCTTCGCAACTGCCTTGAGCGCGCCATTCTGCTGTCAGACAACGGGACGATAACGCCCCGTGAACTGCCACCCGAGATCGCATTCCCGACCGAACGCCCGACCGTCGCCGTCAGCTACGCCGCTCCGCAATCGGGCCCGGTTACCTCATTCCAAAACGCCTCGCCGTCTAACCTTCGCGACGTCGAGCGTCAACAAATAATCGGCGCCCTAGACAAGACCGGCTGGCACCGCGGCAAGACCGCAGAACTCCTCGGCATCTCACCCTCGACCCTCTACCGCCGGTTGCGCGAATACGGACTGGAGACCAACTAGCCCGTAAACGCTATGGCTTGGTCATAAACAAAAATCGCTGTTCTGAGAGCGGCATAAGCTTTTCAACGAAGTTCACCCTACTTTTTTGCAGCGCGTCGCGAAGATTGTTTCCGCCAAATAGGAGCATGGGCCGACGTTTCGCCCACCGCAGCAATGCGGGCAGCCGTTCGGTGAATTTATCGAGAGCAGCGGCACGTCACATATGTGCAGCCGACCGGTCCGACCTCGGTAAATTGCCGATTGACCACCTGGGCACGCGTCGACAGTCCCAGACTCTCGATAGCAAGACCCAGGAACCTTGCCTTTTTCTCCTTGGATTCGATCAGGAGTGCATTCAGGTCGTCACGGGCCAGTAAGCATGGTATCGAGGGCAAGCCCGCGCCAGGGCCGACATCAGCGAATTTCGTTCGGTTCGGCAGGTGTTCTAGCAGCGTGAGCGATTCGAGAATATGCCGGATAGCAAACTCCTCAGGCGAGCACGGAGCGACCAGATGCAGCAGTGGATTGTGTTCGAGGATCAGATCGTAATAGTCGGCGAAACGGTCGATCTGTTCGTCCGTTAAGTTGATGTCAAAAGCAGATCTGTTTGCTTTCAGCGCGGCAGTAAGGGCTCTTCGCATTACGAAGAAGTTTCCCGCAAAGCCGCAGAGAACGCAAAGAAAAAAGGAGAGAGACATTGATGCCTCACTCCTCATATTTGGTGCGGACGAGAAGAATCGAACTTCCACCCTCTCACGAGGACAGGCTTCTGAGACCTGCGCGTCTACCAGTTCCGCCACGTCCGCACGCGCGAATTAATGAGGATACTAATTCGCCATCGGAAATTCAACTCGTTCACGGTTGCGAGTTATCGGTTATTCGCAGTCGTTTGATATCTTGGATAAGGTGCTAACGCAGAATATTCACGACGTTCTCAGCCGCATCGCCGCCGCAGCAAACAAGGCCGGCCGCGATCCGGCGACGATAAGACTCGTCGCGGTCAGTAAAATGCATCCGCCCTTCGCTGTCCGCGAGGCCATGGCTGCCGGGCTTGCTGTGTTTGGCGAGAACAAGGTCCAGGAGGCAGAGTCAAAGATCGCCGAGGTGGGCCGGGACGGCGTCGAATGGCACTTGATCGGTCACCTGCAATCGAACAAAGCCCGGCGGGCCGTGCAGCTATTTGACGTAATCCAGTCGGTAGATTCGGTCGAACTCGCCGAGCGTCTCGAGCGTATTTGTGAGGAAGAAGGAAGGGGGCGGCTTCCCGTCTTTATCCAAATAGATCTCGCGGGTGAGGCGACGAAATCCGGCGTTGTCGAGGCCGACTTGCCGCAACTGGCCAAGTTTTTGAAAGGGTGTAAACACTTAAATCTACAAGGGTTAATGGTTCTACCACCGTTTTCTGACGATCCAGAGGCGACGCGGCCCTATTTTCGGGGACTACGTGAGCTGCGCGACCTTATGTTGCCGGATGGCGAGTTGTCGATGGGAATGAGTCATGATCTCGAGGTCGCAATCGAGGAAGGTGCGACGATAGTTCGGGTGGGCACCGCGATCTTTGGGTCACGCGGTTAAGTTATGCTAACAGCGGTTGTATATCCGATATTTTTGCTGATCACTTGGTCGCTATTTGGCGTCTTTATGGCCATTCTCCTGTTGCGGTTAGTCTTTAACAATTCAGACCCGAACCCGTTCGGCAAGATCGGTCGGTTTGGGTTCAAGGTGAGAAAACTAACCGAGAAATGGGTCTATCCGGCCGCAAGATTTTTTGCGATGTACCGCATCGATACTCGATTAGCACCGCTGCTGACTATTTTCATCGCGTTGGTATTTACGTATTTTTTCACTCAGATCGTTGGCAATACGTTTTTTGTGATCGACGGCCTCACGGCGGGAATTTTGACGGGCAACGCCAAAGCGATCACCGGCTTTATCTTGTACGGACTGTTGAGTTTACTGATCCTGTTCATCTTTATTCGCTTTTTGGCGTCGTGGTTCGTATTTTCGCGAAAGACGTTTCTGGCCTTTGTGATGCGCGTGACCGATCCGATAATGCTGCCGGTCCAGCGACTGATCCCGCCGATAGGAATGTTTGACCTGTCCGCGATGCTCGTGTTGCTCTTAATCGGATTTCTGCAGTCGATCGTGCTGCGTATCTTTGTTTATCCGTGACCAAGGGCGATGCAATCATCATTGATATTCGCGTGGTCCCGCGAGCGTCGCGGAGCGAGATCGTCGGTTTCGAGGGTGACGTACTTAAGGTGCGCATCGCTGCACCACCGGTGGATAACGCTGCAAACACTGAGCTGATCAAGCTGCTGGCAAAGGCCCTCGGCGTCTCAAAGACTGCCGTCGAGTTGATCGGCGGGCAATCGTCGCGGTCGAAGAGGGTTCGCATCAGTGGCGTTGCTCCCAGCACCATCGATCGCATTTTGAACGGCAAAGCCGGGTCATGATATATTCACAGATTCGTTGAATAGTTATGTCAGGACATTCTAAATGGCACTCGATCAAGCATAAGAAAGGCGCACTTGACGCCAAACGCGGCAAGATCTTCACGAAGATGATCAAGGAGATCACCGTCGCCACCCGCACGGGCGGCAGCGGTGACGTCGACGCGAACGCACGCCTGCGCAAGGCGGTCTCTGACGCCAAGGCCGCCAACATGCCCAACGACACCATCGACCGGGCGATCAAACGCGGCATGGGTGAGGGCGAAGGCGCAAACTACGACGAGGTAACCTACGAGGGCTATGGCCCCAACGGCGTTGCCGTGATGGTCGAGGCGATGACCGACAACCGCAATCGCACGGTCGCCGAGATACGGCATATATTTTCAAAGAACGGCGGTAACATGGGCGAATCGGGCTCGGTCGGCTGGATGTTTGACAAGAAAGGCTACATCGTCGTCGACAAGGTCGCGAAGAGCGAAGAAGACCTCTTTGAGATCGCCGTCGGTGCCGGTGCTGACGATATGCAGGACGAGGGCGACGTTTTTGAGATCCTAACGGCCGTCGAGAACTTTGACACCGTCCTCGATGCCGTCAAAGCCGCGGGCATCGAACCGCAGGCCGCCGAGATCTCACAGATACCGCAAAACTACATCAAGCTCGAAGGCCAGGATGCCAAAACCATGCTCAAGCTCTACGACGCCCTCGAAGACAACGACGATGTTCAAAAGGTCTATGCCAACTTTGACATCGACGAGAGCGAGATGGAATAGCCCGAATCCGTAGCCGACTCAATTCCCATTAGCCAAATCTTATCGCCGCCCGCGCCCGCGCGACCGGCGGCGCTCGGAAGCCCTGGACATACTGCCGCGTCCGTTGATGCGGTAGGGACGAAAAAGCGGTGCGATTTGGCGTTGAGGGACTTTCGACTAATCGGGCTTTTACCTATACCAATCAGGGGTCATGTCGTTCGACAAAGGCGGATATGTTCGACGAACGGGTGGTAAATTGGACTCAGTCGTTCCTGCTGCTGGCTACTGCCTACTTCTTGGCCTTCTGGATCCGCTCGATCAGTTTTGCGGCCCGATTGCGCGCCATCAGGGGCATTCGCTCGTCGGTCGAGAGCTGGGTCAGGAGCGGCAAGAGGTGGGGCGGATCGCTGAGCTCGTTGCGTTTGAAATACGAGTCGAGCGCGTCCATCAGGCTTGGCGTCTGGAGCGGCTGGTTCTGGCGGGCGAGCGTCAATTCGAAGAGCCAGGTGTATTCGTTGCTGATGCGGCGGTACTCGTCCATCAGCATCTTCGCGTCCTTGTTGTCGGTCCAGTTGTACTTGACGGTACGCTCGCGGCCCTGTTTTTTCAGGGTCACAGCGATGTTGCCCATGTTTGAGAAATCTTTCCCATTGAGCTGATACTCATCGGTCGAGTCGAGAAAATTGAGCGCCGAGAATGCCTTTTTGAGGTTCTCGATCGTGACTGTCGAGAGCTGGATCGGGTCGGTTATAGGCTCATCGAAACCGGTCTTTGTAAAGGTGATTCGGCCCTTTCCGGCCTCGTCATACTCGATCTCAATGTGCTCGTAAACAAAGCCCGGCCGGTCGAAAGTATAGAAATATTCGGGCGTGTACACGGCCTTTGCGGTCGCGTCGCGGGCGTTCGTTTTGCCGTCCGTGGGCCGGTCGTTGCGTTTTGGCGGCGTCGCGGCTGGTGTGTTCTCAGGCGGCGGGCGACGGCTTTACCGTCTGAACAGCCGGTTTTTGGGGCTTTTTAGGCCTCTTTGTCTGCGCAGACAGTCCCAACGGCACGACCGCAAACGCAATAGCCCCAACGATTACTCTGAGAGTCGATCTCATACAATAAGTTTATCGAAAAACCCGATCAATTGCGGAATTCGGGACCTCGATTTGATGCCGGCGGGCGTTGGCTAGTTGGCAGCGTGGGACTATTCGAACCTGACCGATACGATCTTTGAGACGCCGGGCTCTTGCATCGTCACGCCGTAGAGAGCACGAGCGGCCTCCATGGTGCGTTTGTTGTGGGTGATGACGATAAACTGTGTCTTTTCAGACATTTCACCGATCTTATTCGCAAAGCGCCCGATGTTGGCGTCGTCGAGCGGTGCATCGACCTCGTCGAGCAGGCAGAAGGGCGATGGCCTGTATTTAAAGATAGCAAGCACAAGACTTATGGCCGTCATGGCTTTTTCGCCGCCGGAGAGAAGTTGGATATTCTGGAGCCGTTTGCCCGGCGGCTGGGCGACCACCTCAATGCCCGCCTCGAGGATGTCGTCCGACTCAAGCAAGGTCATTTCACCGCGGCCGCCGCCAAACAGTTCCTGGAAAAACTCAGTGAAATTGGCGTTTATCGCTTCAAACGCCGTTCTAAAACGTTCGCGCGACCGTTTCTTGATCTCGCTGAGTGCTTCCTCGGTCGCCGCGATGCTGTCGATGATATCCTGCCGCTGGCCGGTGAGGAATAGATGCCGCTCCTCAGCTTCGCCTAACTCCTCGAGAGCAAGCATGTTTATTGCTCCAAAACCATCGAGGCGTGTGCGAAGATCCTCAGCCTGACGACGTGCGTTAGCGAGGTCAAATTCCGGAGAATGTGCGACCTCATCAACTAACGCCTGGAGTGAAACGGAGAGCTCCTGATGACATTTTTCGCCGACGTTCTTTAGCTCGGTCACGGCCTCAGCCTGCCGTATTTCGATCGCGGCCCTTTCGTCGCGGGCCTCGCCGAGGCGGCGATTAGTATCGGCAAGCTCGTCGCTCGTGGCGTCAGAGACCTGTCTCGCCTCCGTCAACGCAGTCACGGCCCGGGTGATCTCTGCTGTCTCGCGGTCGATCTCGTCGCCGGCAGAGGCAATACGGTCCGTGATGGACGTGATCTCGTCGTGCAGGACTTTGATCTTGGCCTCGGCCTCGCCTAGTTCGAGCGCCTGGAGAGCGAGCCGTGATTCGATCTCTTTGGTTTCATTCTCGACCCGGCGAAGAGCAGATACCGATGAACGGCGGCGTTCATCCGATGTGGCCGCGATCATCCGCTTCTCGCTCAATACAGCGAATGCAGCTTCGGTCAGGCCGCGGGCGTTGGTGAGGTCAGCAGCGATGCGTTCCAGCGTGGCAACTGCCTCGGACCGGGCCAATTCGGCACTCTGCCGGCCGCTAAGGGCTTCCGCACGCTTGCGAGTGACCTCCTCGATCTCGACTTGGATCTGGCGGGACTCGTCACTAACTAGTTTGCGATGGCGTTCGGCACGGTCGATCTCGTCTTTGGCCGATCGCACCTGTATCTGCAGCCCGTGAATGCCGCGATCGACCTTGATGATCAGCGACTGTAGATCAACCATCTTGCTCTCATTCTCAACGAGCGAGTTGCGGGCCGCATCTACCGTTGCTGACGCCTTTTCGATGTCTGTTTCCAACCGCGAACAGTCCTTTCCGAGCTGGTTCAGCTCACGTTTGAACGCCAGCAGAGATGCGTTAGTATCGCCCGTCCTTTGCTTACCAGCGATCATCAGCCGGCCGCCGAGCAGGACATCGCCTTTGTAATTGACGAGTGTTTCGCCCGCCGTCGCGCCGTCGAACTCATGGACCAACCGGGCGGACATCTCGCGCGGAAAGATCTGCCAAAGCGCAGTTTCGAGTTCACCTGACACACCGAGTGCCTCGGCGATCGTGCCTTTGGCGGTGGAGCGGTTCGCCGGACCATTCTCACCGAGCACGATCAGCGCAGTACGGCCAATATCACTGGAGTTTAGCCAGTTGGAGATGCGTTTTGCGTCATCGAGCGAATCGACGATCACCGACTCGAGAAACGGCCCAAAGATCGCTTCTACCGCAGCCTCGGCATCCGCGGCCACATCCAGACGGTCAGCCAACACGCCACCAAGCCTAACGCCTATATCTTTGCCGGAAGCAAAGAGCTTTTGCACCTGCGGAGCGTAGAGAGCTCGGCCCTCTTCCAATTCGTTAAGGGTCGCGAGGCGATGGCGTTTGGCGGAATGCTCCTCTTGCAGCTCCTGCAATGTTGCCTCAGCCGTGCGAAGTGCATTTCGCGCCTCACCAGTAACGGTGAGTAGCAGGTCCTTTTCGGCGTTTAGATCCGACAGCTTTGCCTCTTCGGCTGCAAGATTATCAGCAAGTTCGACGGCGGTTCGCTGGTTGGCACCGAAAGTGTCGTCGGCACGCTTTCCTTCTTCTTCAAGACCAACAGCACGCGACGTGAGGCGTTCGAGATTGTGGTCCAGTTGACGGGCGATCTCATCAAAGCGCTCAACAGCGGCAGTGTGCTGCATCAGCTTGGCGCGGAGCGATTCGATAGACGCCTCAACGATCGCTAACGCTTCAGCCTCGCGGCGGTGCGCGTCCTCGGATTCGCGAAGAGCCGCCTCGGCGTCGGCATGCTCGGCACTCTCGCGTCGCTCATCCTCGCTGAGGCGTTCGATCTCGGTGCGAAGCAAGCCCAAACGCTGCCGACTCGCAGTGATCTCGCCGCGAAGTGTCTCAGACCGTGTATTAAGACCCACAATCTGGTCTGACTTGTATATGTGTTCACGCTCCGCACGATCGCGTTCTAGGGCATTATTGGAATGGATCCGCCTAAGCTCAGCGAGACTCTCTTCGGCAGCACGTGCGCTCTGAGTTGTCTTCTTGGAAGCCTCCTCTTTCGCATCGACCTCTGCGTGAAGCCGCTCCTCGGCCTCGCCGGCGACGGCGAGCTGTTTTTTGAGATCTGCCGACAGATTGGACAAATAACGCCCTTCGGCGGCGTATAGCTGGCGAAGTAAGGAGCGAAATTCCTCCTGTAGTATCTTGAAACGACGCGTTTTTGCCGCCTGACGCCGCAGCGAATTCACCCGCGTCTCGACCTCGGAAACTATGTCGTAGATACGGCTGAGATTCGCCTTTGCGCCCTCAAGCCGCGATTCAGCCGCACGCTGTCGGGCACGGAATTTGGAAATACCGGCGGCTTCTTCGATCAGGCTGCGGCGATCGGCGGGCTTTGCTGACAGTATCTGGCCTATACGACCCTGCTCAATGATCGCATAATGGGCGCCCGACAGACCTGTGCCGGCGAATAGGTCGGTGATGTCACGAAGCCGGCAAGCTCGACCGTTGAGCATGTACTCGCTCTCGCCGGACAGGTACAGGCGGCGCGTTACGCTGACGGCCTCGCCGGGTGCGAAATCCAGGGCGAATGAGCGCGGACGCCAGTGACGCTTAGTTTTGACCTTTGTTTCGACGACCTGCGCAGAACCAACCGCGAGAGCCTTAACCGTCTCGACTGATTCCATTTCGGCTGAGTCCGGAAGGTCGTTTGCCTCGGCCGTGACCGCCTCGTCGAGCTCGGGATCCGTCGGTTCGATCCCTTCAATTTCGGCCATGTCGACGGCCGAGTCGTCGATACCGGTCAGGGCCTCGTCGATGTCTTCAAGTTCGTTCTGGTCAATGTCGAATGTTGAGTCGTCGCGAACCAAATGAAGCACGACCTCAGCCATTCCGCCGGGCTTTCGGGTCTTAGTGCCCGCAAAGACAACGTCCTTCATTTCGCCGCCGCGCAAGCTTTTGGCACGCTGCTCGCCCAACACCCATGCGATCGCGTCGGAGACGTTGGACTTGCCGCAGCCATTCGGGCCAACGACGGCGGTGATGCCGTTGCCGGTGAATACAACCTCGGTATAGTCGGCGAACGACTTAAATCCGGTGATCTCGAGGCGCTGAAGTCTGAACATCTATATAGTGCTTATGAATTGGGAAAGCACTATATTTTGTTGTATTTGAGGGTGGAAGTCAACCTATATGATCTCGCCGCCGACGTCTCGAAGGCCCTCTTTCTCGGCGCGTTCGTTGTCGAGTTCGGTAAGTACGTCGAGCAGGAAATTGGTGTTGCTGCTGACATTGATCACCACGGGGAACTCGTTGTCCGAGGTCGAAAATTCAAACGTGCCGCTGTTGATGTCGATGATCTCACGAAATGCTGTAACGCCGTTATTTCCATTGCATTCAGCATCGACGATCTTGCCTTCGTTGAATGACACATTGGCCAGGTGAAGGTCAGATTTAATGATCAGCAGGCCGGTCATCTTTGCGCTCTCGACGACCTGAACTGAATCGAAAATGTTGACGTAAGCAAGATTTCCGGCAAAGGTCACGTCGGTACGGACCTTTTGTGGAGACCGGTCGCGGTTGAGCGGCAAAATCCGGCCGACGGGCACGGCGAATTGCCTCGAGGCCTGGAGCGACTGAGATCCTCGGGTCAAGGAGTTTTGCCTCCTGAAGGCGGTCGTACGCGAGGTCAAAATCCTCTCGGTTTATGTAGAGGCTAACCAAGGCGAGGCACTGTTTTGCGGCCTCATTAAGATTCTTTTGCTTGACGCAGATATCGCGCATCTTCTCTCGGAAACTTATCGAGCGGGGCGAGCGTTCAAGCGACGAGCGGAGCAGGTCGAACGCTTTCTCGGGCGACGAGTATTTGACGAAAAGATCTGCATCAAGCAGGACGGATTCGATCGTTGTCTCAGTCGTGGGCACTTGCGGCTCTGCTAAAATCTGTTCCATACGTGCTGGCGTGAACAAAGATGTTCAACAGTTAAATCTATCACGGAAGCCTAACGTTCGTCATCATTTTTCTGTTCTGGGTCGATGTAAAAAGGGCCGCGATCGACGGCCCTTGCTGTATTCCCAATGATGACGTTTCGCTAAAACTCAAACCTTAGCCCAAAGCGGATCTGCCGCGGACGATATGTCCGCGTTGGGGCCAGAAATTGATCCATCGCCGCCTGCTTGAGAATCGCGTTCGTCGAGTTGAGACTGTCAAAGTTGATAAAGTTTGACCCGAAGCTAAAGACACGCCAATTCAAGATGTTGCCAAATTCTGCGGAAGGCCGAAGCTGGTAACGGTCGCTAAACTTGAATACACGGCTTACGTTTAGGTCAAAGATATACTGCTTCGGCCCTTGGCCGGCATTGCGGGGAAGGTTGCCCGGGCTGCCGATAGTCGGTTGTGTGAGCTGGGCCGCCAACGCCGTGGGGAACGAAGTGCCGAATCTTCGCCAGTTGAGATCATCGAGGTTACCGCTGAAATTCGGGCGGTCGGTGCCGACGTCGTCGAGGTTACGGTCATTTCCGCCGACCGAGATATTAAAGGGTGAGCTGGTGCCAAAACGGAAAAGCGGTGAAAACCGTAGCTTGCCCAACCAGCCGGGCGAATCGAATGTACCGGTGAAAGCGATTCGATGACGGCGATCGAGCAGGCTGCGCGAGTACTCGGAGTTAAAATCTCCCGCGATCTGTGCAGATGAAGTGTTGACGATACCGTCATCCTTCAGGCTCGAAAGTGTGTAAACGAGTCTCATCGAGCCGCCGAATCCGTTACCCCATTTGCGATAGCGATTGCGAAGCTCAAAGGTAATGCCCATGTATTTGCTTCGGCCTGGGGAATAGACGTGCTCGAATTGACCGAGGTTACCCGATGCGAAACCGGGACGCAGAGGATGCACTGCGGCGAGAGCACGACAGATCGGCGAAAGCGTCGGTGAATTTATTGGATCAAGAGCACTGTCGCAATCGGACCGATTCTGAGAAGAATTAAGGTTGACATTGCAGACCTCGGTCGCGCTGCAGGAACCGCCGTTCAGATCGAGCAAACCAACATCATCCGTGGGCGAACCAAGGAAAAATCGGGAGATGCCACTGTTGATCCCCAATAGGTAGTCAGTAAACGTGATGCGACCGTTGCCGTCGCGATCCGGCGTGCCAGCCGGCAACACCGGAGCATTAATGTTAACTTCGCGCCAGAGGTGGATCGTTCTGTTATACGTTGCGTTCGTTTCAAAAACGATCCCCTTGAATATCTCGCGCTCAAAGCCCAGATTGAACTGATAGCTCTCCGGGATCTTGATGTTCGCATCCAGCTCTCGAAATCCTCCCGAGCGGGACAATTCTCGAATAGTTGCCGAAGTTGTAGCAGTTAACGGAACGACGGTATCAAGGGTCAGAGCATTTGGAAATTGGCTGCTAAGGAACGGGCGAATAAATCCATTGAAATCCCCTGGGAGTCTTATTCTTGAATCAAAACGAAGTTCCTGCGCCCCGGCGGTAAAATCATCAACCGTCCTGAGCAGAACTCGATTAAAGAATCGTCCAGCACCAAAACGAATGACCGTTTTGTCGCCTTTGAACGGATTCCACGCGAATGATACACGGGGCCCCCAATTATCCTTATCGTCGAGGATAGTTTCGCGTTCGTAACGAAGGCCGAAGCTCACCGTAAAATTACGCCGCAGTCGCCACTCGTCCTGGAAGAACGCGCCAATGTACTTGTTATTGAGTTCCGACGAGGTGTTAAAGTTCTGTTGAAAGCTAGTTACGTTGTTCTGGTTAAAGAAGAAGAAATTCGAAAACCGGTACGTTCCTGTTGCATCAAACCGGTCGATGAACTCTGTATCGACATTGTGAAAGTCGCCCCCGAAACGCAGGTTGTGGCTGCCCGCAATATGTGTGAACGTATCCTGGATCTGGTAACGGCGCTCCTTGCGGTCACTCGACCCTGATGTCGATGCACTAAATATCTGACTCGCGGAGAACGGTTCGCCCGGAGGTGTAAAACCGCCGACAATTACCACCGGCGCATCGACGCCGCCCTGTGGAGCTCCCGACGGTCGCAGGGTCGAATACTGGAATCGCAACTGGTTGACGTTATTGGCACCTAGCACCAGGTTGTGCGTGGCGTTAAAGCCATCGGTGTTACGGATCCGCCCGATGAGAGCGTCCGCCAGACGGTTTGTTCCCGTGAACTGCCGGAGATCGTTCGACCGGCCCATCTGATATCCGAAAGTGAACGAATTCTTGGCGTTAGCGTTCCAGTCGATACGGGTTGAGAATGTATGGCGTTTGGACGGGGTATCCACCGGGGCAATGTAAGGCGCAACCAAAATAAAGTTTGCTCCTGTGTTGGACGGGAACGTTTGTGAGGGGGCCGTCGGAGCTGGCAGGGTAAGGCGCGACTGATTATCGACAGGGACAAAGACGTCGATTATTGTGTCCTCGAGGATCTTATCGAACTCATACGACGAAAAGAAGAATAATTTGTTCTTCTTTATCGGCCCGCCGAGCGTAAACCCTGGATCATGATTCTGAAACGGCGCACGTGGTATACCACGACGATTATTGTTCCAAGTGTTTGCATTGAGTGACTCATCGCGGAAAAAATAGAACGCCCGCCCGCGATATCGATTACTTCCGCCGCGCGTACGTATGTTGACGCGTCCGCCCGAGGCCCTGCCATATTCGGCAGAAAACTGGTTAGTGATCACCTGAACTTCGGCAACCGACTCCATTGAGGGCTGAAATCGAAAACCGGCTGACCGGTCGTCGTTATTATCCATTCCGTCGACCGTGATGTTGTTGGAATACGCTGCACCGCCCGACAGGGCAAATGTGCCGGCTTCCTCGGGCGTCGTTCCTTGGGCTATGCTGCCGCGAGTGCCTCGATCACCTGACAGGTCGCGCGTCGATAAGGGTTCTTCAGTAACGCCGCCCAGAGTTAACACAAGGTCAAAAGGGTTGCGGGTGTTATTCGGCAACTCCTCGATCTCTCGTTCCGTGATTGTGCCGCCAACGATGGTCCGCGTCGTATCGACGACGGGGCCGTCCTCACCACTTACGGTAACGGTCGTTTCAGCCCGAACATCGGCCGGTGAAAGCTTGAAATCCTGAGCCAGATTCTGTGCGGCGACGGTTCGGATCTCGTCGGTAACAACGGCGCCAAATCCACCGGCCTGGGCCCGGATCTTATACGTACCGGGCTTAAGCTGCACGATCTTATATCGCCCCTCATCGTCGGTTGTAACAGTGCGGGTCTCACCCGTCTCGACGAGTGTGGCCGTTACAGAACCACCGACAACAGCCAGACCGTTGGGATCCGTAAGGCGCCCTGAGATCGAAACATTATCGAGGTCCTGGGCGATCGAAACTAAGCACAGCGTTCCCACTAGGGCGCTGAGAACAAATACACGTGACAACATTCTTCCAAACATCGGATTCTCCTGAGGAACAAGGTAATAGGGTCGATTCAGAAAATCCTATCCCACAATTGCTTTAAAATCAACGCGGACTGTCAGCAATGATGCTATTCGTCGTCGGAGAGGTTTTCTCTGAGTCGCCCCACACGTAGGCGCGAGACCGGAATGAGGGCCGAGCTGGACGAGAAGGTCTCGGTGTGGCGTGAGAATTCGTTAGCATGGGCCTTCAGATATTCAAAAAACTGCTCAAATTCTCGCTGCATCTGGTCCATTTTTTCACGCATGTTGAGGATGATTTCGACGCCCGCGAGATTGACGCCCAGATCGCGTGTCAGAGCGAGGATCACTTCGAGGCGTTCGAGATCGGCGTCCTCGTAGAGCCGGGTGTTGCCGACCGAGCGGGACGGCTTGAGCAGGCCTTCGCGTTCGTACAGTCTTAGCGTCTGCGGGTGGATGTCGTACATCTCCGCAACGGCGCTGATGGTGTATGTGCGGACGCGCTTTTTCATTCGAGCCCCATAGCCTTGCGGGCATTCTCTGGATTAAGTTTTTCGAACTGCCTGAGCAATTCCTTTGTTTCCTCGGAAAGGACCCTAGGCAGAGTTATCTTGACCTCTACAAACTGGTCGCCGCGCAGGCTTGGGTTTCTTAAGCTGGGAAAACCGCGCTCGCGCAGCCTGAATTTCTGTCCGGATTCAGTCCCGGCCGGTATTTTCAACTGAGCTTTACCTTCGACCGTCGGCACTCCGATCTTTGTTCCCAAGGCGGCTTCCGGAACAGTGATCGGCACCGTGACATACACGTTGTCACCCTTTCGGGTGAGGAAAGGATGTTTGCCGACATTGGTCAGGATAAATAGGTCGCCGGGCTGAGCCCCAAGCCGCCCGCCGTGCCCTTTTTTTGGCACGCGGACACGGGAGCCGGTATCGACTCCGGCCGGTATCTTTACCTTGACCTGTTCGGTCTTTGGCGTGGTGCCCTTTCCGTTGCAGAGACTGCATGGCTCTCGCCGGCGGCCGGTGCCTTCGCAATCGCTGCATTGCCCGGAGAACTGAAGGCGGCCGCCCGTCCTCATTACCTGGCCGCTGCCTTTACACGTCGAGCATTGGACGACCGGCCCGCCCGTATCACCCGCACCCTGGCAACGAGAACATTGCTCTGACCGATTGACGGTGAGGTTGCGGGTGAGGCCTGTAAACGATTCTTCAAAGCTCAATGCCAGAGGGATCTCAATATCGCGGCCTTTCTTTGGCATCGGTCGCGGCGGCTCAGGCTGAGGCTTCGCACCGCTGCCGAACAGGTCCGAGAAAATGTCCTTAAAACTCGACCCGCCCGGGCTTCCCGATGAGGTCGGCTCCCAATTAAAACCAGAGAAATCAAAACCTGGCGAACCGGCCGAACCGGCACCAGCCCCGGTAGCGAAAGGCGAATCGGGATCTAGATTGTCAGCATAGTATCCGAAGCGGTCAAAGACCTTGCGTTTCTTCTCATCTGACAGAACGTCGTAAGCTTCCTGAACGTCTTTGAACGTGTCCTCTGCCGCCTTATCTCCGGGGTTTACGTCCGGGTGATGCTTGCGCGCAAGTCGACGATAGGCCTTCTTCACTTCATCGGCCTTTGCGTCCTTTTTTAGTCCGAGGATCTTGTAATAGTCCTTTTTGGCCATGGCGGGTCACGCACAAGTGTAAAGGCGTGAAAGGCGAGAGGCAAACCGATTCTAGCTTGTCCCCCGCCCTTCACCACTTGTGGTTATCGGTTACGTCTTGTCTTCGTCTTCTGCTTCGACATCGACGTACTCGGCGTCGATGACGTCACCATCTTCTGACGAAGCTGCTGCCCCGTCGCCGTCAGCACCGGCGGTTGCGGACGAAGCCTGTTCCTCCGGTTGTGCCTCGTCGCCCTGAGCCGTCTGGCTATAGAGAACCTCGGCGAGCTTATGCGAGGCGGTTTGTAGGCGATCGAATGCACTATTCATCGGATCGACATCCTCGCCGGTGAGGGCGGTCTTGGATTCGGCGATGGCGGCCTCGATCTCACCTGCGGCAGCCTCGTCGAGCTTATCCTTGTTCTCCGCCAAGGTCTTTTCGACACTGTAGACGAGTCCGTCCAGGCGATTGCGAGCCTCGATCGAGGCTTTCTTCTTCTCGTCCTCGCCGGCGTGCGACTCGGCATCCTTCATCATTTTGTCGATTTCCTCTTTAGATAAACCCGATGAAGCGGTGATCGTGATTTTTTGTTCGCGGCCGGTGCCGACGTCTTTTGCAGACACGTTGACGATGCCGTTGGCGTCGATATCAAAGGTCACCTCAACCTGCGGCACACCGCGCGGTGCGGGCGGAATGCCCACAAGGTGGAACTTTCCGAGTGTTTTATTGTCTCCAGCCATGGGCCGCTCGCCCTGTAAAACATGGACCTCGACGGAAGTTTGATTGTCCGACGCAGTGGAAAATACCTCTGACTTTCTCGTCGGGATCGTCGTGTTCTTTTGGATCATCGGCGTCATTACGCCGCCCAGTGTCTCGATACCGAGCGAGAGCGGCGTCACGTCGAGCAGGAGGATGTCGGTCTTCTCGCCGCCTAGCACACCAGCCTGAACGGCGGCGCCGAGGGCGACGACCTCGTCGGGGTTGACCGATTTGTTCGGCTCCTTGCCGAAGTACTCTTTGACCATCTCCTGGACCTTGGGGATACGGGTCGAACCGCCGACGAGCACGATCTCTTCGATGTCCTTAGGCGTCAGGCCGGCGTCCTTGATGGCCTGTTCGACAGGCGGCATGAGGCGTTTGAGAATGGGCTCGACGAGCTGTTCGAATTTCGAACGCGTGAGCTTCATCACCAGATGTTTCGGACCCGAAGCGTCGGCCGTGATAAACGGCAGGTTGATCTCGGTCTCCATGGCGTGCGACAGCTCGACCTTCGCCTTTTCGCCGGCTTCTTTCAGCCGCTGAAGGGCCATTTTGTCGTTGTGCAGGTCGATGCCCTGGTCTTTCTTGAACTCATCAATGATCCAGCCGACCAGCACTTCATCGACGTCGTCGCCGCCGAGGTGCGTGTCGCCGTTGGTCGATTTGACCTCAACGACGCCCTCGCCGACCTCGAGAACCGAGATATCGAACGTTCCGCCGCCGAAGTCGAATACCGCGATGACCTCGTCCTTTTTCTTGTCCAAACCGTAGGCCAAAGCGGCCGCCGTCGGCTCGTTGACGATACGCAGGACCTCAAGCCCAGCGATCTTGCCGGCGTCCTTGGTGGCCTGACGCTGTGCGTCGTTAAAGTAAGCAGGCACAGTAATTACGGCCTTTTCGACCTTCGATCCGAGATAATCTTCGGCCGACTGCTTTGAGCTTCTGCAGCACCATCGCGGCGATCTCGGGCGGGCTGTACTGCTTGCCCTCGGCATCGATGCGGACGTCGCCATTCGACGCCTTTTCGACCTTGATACGGGACCTGCTTGATCTCCGACGTGACTTCGTCGTACTTGCGGCCCATAAACCGCTTGATCGAATACAGCGTGTTCTCAGGGTTTGTGACGGCCTGACGCTTGGCGACCTGGCCGACGAGGCGGTTGCCGTCCTTTGTAAATGCTACAACCGAAGGGGTTGTACGTCCGCCCTCTGAATTTGTAATGACGACGGGCTCGCCGCCTTCCATCACGGCGACGACCGAATTGGTCGTCCCGAGGTCAATACCGATTATCTTGCTCATAAATTCTCTCCAATAAATAATTGCTTGCTCTAAAACTAACTTGAGCATTTACGAATGATAATACTTGAGTGTGTTGTTGTCAAGTCCATTTTCAACGGCCAGACGAGAGGTCGTACGTCCTGATCTGTAAGAATCGGCAGGCGACTGGTAGAGGTAAACCGCCGAGTGGTGGACGAAAAACCCCTCAGTGGTAGACGAAAAACCCACGAGTGGTGGAGGTTTTTTTTCGGCGTTTTCGCCGGAATCGAGATCAAACGTGTTTCGTCATCCCGCGTTGTCGCCGATGTCGTTTCTTACTTGTTGTCGCCGTCAAGTATTTCGGCCCGTAACCTGACATCGCCGTTGTCATCGATATCAAGCAGATCTGGTCGTCGCTGTTGCTCCATGTGACGCGCTCCCGGCAGCATCCCCTCACAAAGAGCACTTGACAAGATGTTGCATCTGTGCTATCGTGTATCACGATGAATAACGGTGAACGATGAATGGTGAACGGTGAACGGTGAGTGGTGAACGAAAAACCAAAGATCAAAGCCCAAGACCTAAGACCCAAGACCCAAGACCCAAGACCTAAAACCTAAGACCTAAAACCCAAAACCTAAAGAAAACACACACGGAGAAAACTTATGCATGAACACATGGAATGGCAAAAATTTGAGGGGCGGCCGTATGGGAAAAAGGCGGCGGTCAATGAGGTCCGCGTTACGCTGCGGCCGGACTCGACCATTTACCTCAACGCAAAGGCCCACGCCGCCCTCGGCCACCCAAAGCACGTCGAGCTGCTCTACGAACCGAAGCGCCGCACGATCGGCATCAAGGCCGGCCATCCCGACGCCAAAAACAGCTTTCCCCTCGTCGATCACGCGCGACGCGGCAAATACCGCCGCATAAACGCCGCCGCCTTCTGCCGCGAATTCCGCATCCGCGTCGACCGCACCGTCCTCTTCCACGCCGCAACCCTCGACAAAAACAAGGTCCTCCACCTAGACCTGACCCAGACCGTCGCGGTGGGTCGAGGAGCGAGATAGGTTATGATTATGGAATGGTAAGGACACCTAAGAATCGACGCGTTACGCATCCGGGTGAGATGTTGAGAGAGGAATTCCTTGCGCCCATGGGCATAACGCAACAGGCCCTGGCCAACGCCATTCGCGTTCCGTTTCAGCGTGTAAACGAGATCGTGGGCGGCAAACGCGGGCTCACGCCGAGCACCGCCCTGCGGCTGGCCAAGTTCTTCGACATGTCGCCCGGATTTTGGCTTAACCTGCAAATGGTCTATGACCTCCAGCAGGCCGAAACCAAAGAGTCTGACATCCTAAAGACCATCCGCCGCGCAACCTCACTCCAAAAGGCCTGAACCTCCACGCCGCCGCCCTCGTCCTCCGCCCCAAACCCCCACCTTCCCCGGCGGCGTCAGTAAAGGTATGATGCGTTACATTGCTGGCGGACGAAGCAAGAATGTTCCGCTTTCCCTCCTCGCCAGCGTTTGGCAGAACACTACGAGCACCGATGGCTGCTAGTGGCTCAAGGCGATTCGGAATGAGGTTTGGTAGCCCGAAGCTTCCAAATAAATTCTTTACGGCTGGCCGCTTTGGTGCTATAACAATTGCGATCAACTGCCTGTCCCAAAGAATGTCGAAAGCGCCAGTCGATGCGAAGAAAACAATGTTGCTTCATTCCGAGGCAAAGGTTGAGTTTCTAAAAAAATACTTGCAACGATATCTTCGGATACTCTACCGAGCAGAGTATGTTTCGGAAATTAATATATTTGACGCGTTCTGTGGAACCGGCATTTATGACAACGGAAAGAAGGGCAGTCCGCTTGTCGCATTTGAAACCATACGAGCTATCCGGAAACAATACGACTTCGAGAAACCGATCAATCTATTTGTTAATGACTCTCAACTTGAGAAGGTCGATGCCGTTAAGAAACATCTCGATACGCATAACCAAAACTACTGTTCGATCAGCTACTTTCAACTTCTGGCAAACGAGATGTTTCAGGTGATTACCACCAACATTCAAAACCAAAGTCGAAATGCGCGGAATCTAATATTCATCGATCCTTATGGTTACAAGGAAATTAAGAGAGCTGCTCTCGAGCAGCTGCTTGGAAATCAACGCACCGAGATAATCTTGTTTTTGCCAATCTCCCAAATGCAGCGGTTTACTTACACCGCTGTTTCTAGTGAGTTGAAACCATATGAACCGCTGAAAGAGTTTGTGTACAGCTTTTTCCCGGCAGATCATCCCTTGAAAGAGCGAACGGTCAGTCCGCTTACCTACGTTGAGTTCGTTAAGGATGCTCTTAAGTTCGACCATTACTACTCAACTTCATACTATATCGAGCGTGACGACGCGAACTATTACGCGTTGTTCTTTATCAGTCCCCATCTTTATGGTTTTGAAAAGATCCTTGAAGTTAAATGGCAGCTGGATGAGGACAGCGGCCGAGGATTCAGGCAGCCGTCGGCACCGACACTTTTTGATGAAGAAGATAAAAAACTTCAGAGGAATGACAATTATAAAGAATTGGAAGGACTATTGGAGGAGTTCCTTGAAACGCCGAGGACAAATCAGGATACTTACAGATTCGTGCTTAATAATGAATTTCTACCAAAGCACGCTGGGGAGATTTTTAGGACCTGGCAGGATGCCAAGCCTAATTTCAGTGTGGTCGACTTTGCGACCCGAGAACCTGTCAGAAAGCGCCGTTTCTATATTAATTGGGCGGCCTCCGGTCCTACGAAACCGCCTAAGGTGTTGTTTAGCTTAAAATAAACCGGACCATGCATATGATGCGCGGAGTTGCATATATGAGACGACTTAGATAGGATGAACAGCATGGCATCGAATTCTACTATCGAATGGACAGAATCGACCTGGAATCCGGTTACAGGCTGTAACAAGATCAGCCCAGGCTGTAAGAATTGCTATGCCGAGAAGATGGCGAAGCGGCTAAAGGCGATGGGACAGCGGAACTACCGGAATGGTTTCAAGCTGACGCTGCAGCCTCACATGCTGGAGATGCCGCTTCGGTGGAAAAGGCCGCAGACCATCTTTGTGAACTCGATGAGTGATCTTTTTCACAAGGATGTTCCCTTAGGGTATATTCAGCAAGTTTTCGCGGTCATGAAGAAGGCGAGTTGGCACCGGTTTCAGGTTTTGACGAAGCGAGCTGATCGTTTGGAGGCACTATCCCCCGAACTTGAATGGACGCCGAATATCTGGATGGGCGTATCGGTTGAATCACAAAAATACGTAAGCCGCATCGACCATTTACGGCGGACCGCGGCGCAAACGAAGTTTTTATCTCTAGAGCCTTTGCTCGGACCCCTAAACGATCTCGATCTCGCCGGCATCGATTGGGCGATCGTCGGTGGCGAAAGCGGTTTTGGGGCGAGACCAATGCTAGTCAATTGGGTGACGAACATTCGCGAGCAGTGCATAGCCGCAAATGTCGCCTTCTTCTTCAAGCAGTGGGGGGGTGTTCAAAAGAAGCGACACGGGCGGGAACTAGAGGGTCGCACTTGGGACGAAATGCCCACTGCTATCGCCGCTTAGACGTTGTTGCTATTCCTTTCAATGTCTAATAGAATCCTTCGCGGTTTCTATGCATCCCGCTCTCAGGAGGTTCTGACCCGTATGAATAGGATTCTGTCCGCTCTATTGGCTGTCTCGATGCTATGCGTTGCTATACCTGCGTCTCTAACGATCCACGCGCAGGAGGCTCCGGTACCTGCCGGGTTAACAAACGAGACCATTATCAAGATGATGAAAGACGGCCTTTCGGAAGCGATCATCATTGCGAAAATACGAACCTCCGAGTCCCGGTTTGATACGTCGGCGGAGGCTATGAATCAACTGAAACAGGCTGGAGTTCCAGACACAGTGATCCTGGCTATGGTTGAGGGACCGACCGCGCAGAAATCGCTCCCTTCATCTCCGGGACCTGCTGCAATGGTCGATGTCAGGGTTCCGGACGGCCAAGAGTTCGAGGTCGAACTATTACGGAATGCATCAGGTCAGGACCTCAAGGTCGGCGATATTGTTGATTTTGGCGTTACCCAGCCGGTCGTCGTGAACGGAACTACAATTATTGAAAAAGGTGCTTCGGCGAGAGCGCACATCACAACAGGCAAGAAAGCAGGACGCTGGGGAAAAGCGGGAAAACTCGAATGGGCAATGAAAGATGTTCTGTCGATCGACGGGACGACACGAATCCCCGTGCGTTTTACTAAGCGAACGATCGGCGACAGCAAGGGCGGCACGGTCGCAGTTGCAGCAGTGGCAACTACTGTCCTCTTAGGTCCGCTCGGTTTGCTTTGGGGCCTCAAGAAAGGAAAGCCCGCCATCATTCCGGCTGGAAATCGTTATATGGTTTTTATCCACGGTGACACGACAGTGAAGGGAAGGCCTGTAATTCCATAAGCCCCGGGACGTCAGGCACTACAAGGTTTTCGCTCATTCTGAACGGCTCTCGGATAGAGCGCGTTGCGGCCGGCGACGGGCTACCAGCTTGGTGACTACAGACGATCCGCCGCGCAACCTCACTTCAAAAAACCTGAACTTCGGCGGCCATGTTCCATCGGATTCGGCATTCTTGCGCGAGCCGTATATCGTCCGTGTACTTGCCCTGCGAAAACGAAGAGGCAAGTTTAGCCTAGAGAGCATGCCCAGACAGAAACTGTTCGAGCGATCTCGGCAAATACATCTTCGGTCGACGTACGCGTTTTCTTTAGAACTTTGTAGCTGTGATCGGCGGTCTCGAGCAGGTGAAGCGTCGCGCGCCTTTCCAGCTTCTTGATCACGGGACGAAATAGAGCGAGATCATTCAACGCGTCTCGCGTGCCGGTCAGAAAGAGCATCGGGATCTTTATGGCATTGAGATGTGCTGCACGAGAATCATCGGGACGATTCGGCGCGTGCAGCGGAAACGAAAAAAGCACGAGTCCCTTCACATCATCGAGCGGCGATTCGCTCTGCGCGGTCGTCGTCATCCGTCCGCCAAACGAATGCCCGCCGGCAAGCAGCGTCAGCTTCGGCTCGAGTCTCTTTGCCTCCGCAACCGCCGCACGCACCGTCGCCATCGCGACCTTAGGAGAATCGACACCGCCGCGGCCATGTTCTTTGAATGGAAAGTTGTAACGAAAGGTCGCGATGTCGCGCGTTGCGAGATGCTCGGCAATATTCTGCATCGACGACGGAACGCATGTCGGCCCCTGCTCCGTGACCGAGAACGAGCAGATGCGTCGCATCTTTCGGACGCATCAGCAATGCAGAGACATCGCCTTTTTCAGGGGTTGCGAGGAATCTAAGTTCTTTACTTTCGGTCGTCACGCGTTTTCGTCGTAGATACGTGTGTAGTTCTCGAAACTCAGTTCCCGCAAGATCTTTTTCAATTACTTTTTTCGAAAGCTCGAAATCGACGACAAACCAACAGACTTCCATGGTCCCGCTTCCGATACTGCCGCCATCGCAGTGACCGTAACCAGTCCAGCCTAATGTTTCGTCCATGAGCCCTTCAATGCATGTCGTTTTTCAAAGATCGGACGAAGTCCCAAAGCCGTCGACCTCGTATTCAATCAACAAAGTGAAATGCTCATCGGCATCAATTTCTGTGTAACCTTCAAGTTTCTTAGCGGCAATCTCACCCTCAATCTTCTTTTCGACCTTCTTAAAAAGGGACGACGTAACTATTACCGATTCTCCTCGCTCGCCAAGTTCACCAAAATGTACAATGAAATTACCGTCGCCGTTGTCCCAAGCTTCCCAATACTCTTTTTTGGTATCGCTGAATCGGTAGAGTTTCATCATTTATTTGAGAAGTTCTTCTTCAACCCCTGCCAAACCTCGGAATACTCATGCTGCAAACTCGCCGTTTCCATCGCGAACTTTGTCGGGCGGATGATGTAGCGCGATTCGAACATGAAGGCCATAGTGCCTTCGAGTTTTTGCGGTTTGAGGTCGGCATTCGAGGCCTTTTCAAACGCATCGAGGTCGGGGCCGTGGGCGGACATTTGGTTGTGAAGCGAGCCGCCGCCGGGGACGAAGCCCTCTTCTTTGGCGTCGTATTGGCCGTAGATGAGGCCCATGTATTCGGACATGTAGTTGCGGTGATACCACGGCGGGCGGAATGTGTCTTCGCCGACGAGCCAGCGGTCCGGGAAGATGACAAAATCGCAGTTTGCAACGCCCGCCTCGCCCGACGGCGACGTCAGCACGGTGAAAATCGACGGGTCCGGATGGTCGAACGAGATCGAGCCGATCGTGTTAAATCGACGCAGGTCGTATCGGTACGGGGCATAATTGCCGTGCCATGCGACGACATCGAGCGGCGAATGGCCGACGTCGCACCGCCAGAGATTGCCGCCAAATTTGGCGACCTGTTCGAGGTTGCCTTCGCGGTCCTCGTACCAGGCGACGGGCGTCTCGAAATCACGCGGATTCGCGAGGCCGTTGGCGCCGATCGGGCCGAGATCGGGCAGCTTGAAGTGAGCCCCGTAATTCTCGCAGATGTAGCCGCGGCATTGTTTGTCGTCGGGATGCGGCTCGACCTTGAACCGAACGCCTCGCGGAATCACGACGACCTCGCCGGCACCAGCTTGCAATGCACCGAGCTCGGTCAAGAATCCTAATCGTCCCATCTCAGGCACGATCAGCATCTCGGCGTCGGCATTGTAAAAATACCGGTCGCCCATGCCTTGGTTGCAGGTGTAGATGTGGATGCCGATGCCGGTCTGCGACATAACGTCGCCGTTCAGAGCGATCGTCGTGATGCCGTCAACAAAATCCGTCGGCTCGCTCGGGCATCGGCAACGGGTCCCAACGGAGTTGGTTCGGCGTGACATCGATGTCGTCAGGCGTACTTTGCCAGTGGCCGTTGTCCATTCGCTCGAACGGCTTGTGCAGCACGCTCGGGCGGATGCGATAGGTCCATGTCCGCTTATTGCCCGACCGCGGCACTGTGAACGCCGTGCCCGAAAGCTGCTCGGCGTAAAGCCCGAGCGGGGCTTTCTGCGGCGAATTCCGGCCGACGGGCAACGCACCTTCGACTGCCTCGGTCGCAAACTCGTTGCCGAAACCTGTTTGATATTTGAGGTCCATAAGAAAGGATTTTGCCACGAATTACACAAATAACACGAATTTCCCTTCCTATTCGTGACATTCGTGTAATTCGTGGCAAAAGTTCCTAAAGGTTACCGCGCCGTCGCTGTTCTTCCTCGATCGACACGAATAGAGCCTTGAAATTGCCCTTGCCGAATCCTTTGCAGCCTTTTCGCTGCAGGATCTCGTAAAACACTGTCGGGCGATCCTCGACCGGTTTGGTGAATATCTGCAGCAGATAGCCTTCGTCGTCGCGGTCGACGAGGATGCCGAGGCGTTTCAGTTCGTCGATGTCCTCGTCGATCGGGCCGACGCGGTCGGGCAGCTCTTCGTAATATGTGTCGGGCACGCGGAGGAATTCGATGCCGTTCTGCTGGAGCTTCTGCAACCGTTTGCAGTACGTCGTTGCAGAGCAGCGCAACATGCTGGGCGCCGGCCGAGCGGTAAAAGTCGATGTATTCCTGGATCTGCGACTTGCCGCCTTTGCCCTCGGCGGGTTCGTTGATCGGGAACTTGATATTGTGCTCGCCGTCGCGACATCACGATCGACATCAGCGCCGAATATTCGGTCGAGATGTCCTTGTCGTCAAACGTGATGTAGCGGAAAAAGCCCATCACATCGCGGTAAAAATCGCACCAGAAGTGTCATCTTGCCGAGCTCGACATTGCCGACGATGTGATCGACGATCATCAGCCCGACACCTTCACCGGCGACCTCTTGCGAGACGAAACCCGGAAGAAACGGGCCCGAGTAGTTATGGCCGTTGTTCGTGTTGTACGAGATGAACGAATGTATCGTGTCGCCATAGGTCGCGATCGCAGCCTTTCGCACCGAGCCGTTCTCGTCCTTCCAATCGTGCGGTTCGATGACGGGCGTGGCGCCGCGTTTGACGGCCTCGTTGAATGCGTGATCGGCATCCTCGACGTGAAACGCAATGTCGCGTCACGCCGTCGCCGTGCTTCTTTAGATGATCCGCCGCCGGATGCTCCGGCCCCATCGGCGTCGTCAAGATAAAATTCACATTCCCCTGCCGCATCAGGTAGCTCGTCGTCTCGCGATTTCCCGTCTCAAGGCCCGCATAAGCGTGCCGCGAAAACCCAAACGCCTTGCGGTAATAAAACTCCGCCTGCTTCGCATTGCCGACGTAAAACTCGACGTGATGTATCTTCTTGAGTCCAAGCGGATTCTGGACTGCTGTGTTTGTATCAACTGCTGTGTTTGTTTCGGTGATCATGACTATCGTAAATTTCGGACAAATTCGCCGGGCTCGATCTCGGCATCCTGCAAAGCGCCTTTGAGTGTGAATCGGTCGACTTCATCGTGAAAAGGAAAGACGATCATTCGACCGTCTTCGTGCCGCATCTTTACATGACTGCCTTTTCGGTGAACTTCTATGAAGCCCAGGCGTTCCAAAGTCCGAACAACCTGACGGCCGGATAAAAGCGGCAGTTTCATATTGCCAACTCGACGACTTCGCGGCCATTCATGGGAACCGACAACTCGTCCGGTTCCAGGTACAACTCGATAGCTTCGCGAATATTGGCTAAGGCCTCTTCTCTGGTCTTACCTTGCGACCAGCAGCCCTTCAAAGACGGCACGCGTGCAACAAAATAACCGTCGGCTCCGGATTCTATAATGACCTTTAAATTCATAGGTATAAGATACTACTTTCCGCCAAACGACTCGATATATTTCCGCGTTACCTCTTTCAGCTCCGCATACGACGGGATCACGTACAGCACCGGCTGCATGTCGCTGTAGGTGTATTCGTGGTTGATGACCTGTTCGAGGTCGAACGGGCGGCGTTCGACCTTGTCTGAGAACGCGTGTTCGAGCTCGCCGAAAGCTTGATAGCAGGCCGGCGCCGTATGCCTTGATGTCGCCTTCGTGCTCGACCAGGCCGAATTCGACGGTGAACCAATAGAGGCGGCCGAGTTCCTCTAACTGTTTGTCGTTCGCGATGCGGGCGCCGTGGCCGACGAACTGCGAATAGTCTGCGAACGCCGGATTCGTGAACATCGGGATGTGGCCGATGGCTTCGTGGACGATGTCCGGTTCGGGCGTGTACGCGGGTTGCGAGTGATGGCGAATGTACTGTGTGCAGAGCATCACGCGATATGAGAGCCACGAGAGGAATGCTCTTGTCTCGACCAGGCCCTCGATCGGGGCGAGACGAAAGCCGGTCAGTTCCTTCAGCCGGCGATTCATCTCTGAAAGCTGCGGAATGCGATCGGTCGTGATACCGAGATCTTGCTTAGCTCGCAGATAAAACGGCGACGCGTATTTCTGCTGTAACTCTTCTAGTTCCTCCGCCACGTATCGCCAAACACGCTGCTCACGCGGGCTGTAATCGACATCCGTGATCTCGCCCGTTTCGCGAAAGCCCTTTGCAAAGCCTGCGATCACGTCGCGACGGGCACGGTATGCGGGATCGTTCGCTCCGGGATGGTCGAGGTGAAGTTCGTTGATGTTCTCGAACTTCATGTCCCTGAATTCGGGCAGGTCTTCGTCGGAGACTCGAAAATTCTCGATCGCAAAGTCGGCTTCGGTTGCGGTAGCGGTGTCGGTCACGTGTCGGCTCCTTTCCACGAGCTTCGATGCGGGCGCACAAAGCTGGTTATCTGCGAACAGATGATTTTAATCGAATCGGCGACCAATTGAAATTCGCGCGCCTATTTGAGTCGTGCGAGAACGCCTTTTCGCTTCATGACGTTCTTGTAATCCCACTGTATTGACTCCGCCTTCTTGAGCCAGCGTTTGAGGTCTTTGAGGTTGATCTGATCTGCCGATGTGTAGGTGATCGAAGCATCCTTGAATTTGCCCGTGCCCGGCCGCAAGTGTTCCTCGTCAAACCCCGCACCGCTCCAGAACAGCAGCCTGATGCCGGCCTTCAATTTGCTGTATCCGGCGATCGGATTGCCGTCCAGTAACCACACAGGATGAGCATGCCAGATCTTGTTCTCGGCGTTTGGCAAACGGGCGGCAGATCTCTGCCGCCAGTAGGTCGCAGATCTCGCGATCGGCCGGTGTTTGGGCGAAGTTGTAAGCCTGACAATCTACGTGTAGCACTATTTCTTGCGCTTCTCCGTCATCTTGCCGTCAAACTCTTCGTCATTGGCCTCGGCCTCGGCCTTGGTCTTGCGGACGATCTGGTCCTTGTGGTGCGGCGGTGAATAGATCGTATAGATCTTGAGTTCCTCAGTTGCCGACGTGTTGACGACGTTGTGCTTTGCACCGGCAGGAACGATAACGGCATCGCCGTCCTTGACTGTATAGGTCGCTTTATCGATATGCACACGGCCGCGACCGCCCTCAAATCGAAGGAACTGATCGTTCTCCTTGTGAGTTTCGAGGCCGATCTCCTCCTTTGGCCTGAGACTCATCAGCACGAGCTGACTGTAAGCCGATGTGTAAAGTACCTTTCTAAAATTCTTATTCTTAAGCGTATCTTTTTCAATGTTTGATTTATAACCTTTCATGATCTTTCTCCGAGCGAGAGCCTGCGATCGTATTCCATGCAACCTGGCTCCTCAGCCTCATTATAGTCCTTTCGAGGCCGATGGTCTCGAATACCGCGAGCATCGACGGGCCGACGGCGACGCCGGTTAACAGCGTGCGGGAGCCGTTCATGATGACGCCAAGTTTTGTTTCTTTTTCTTCAGTGAAAGCCTTTACGACAGTTTCGATGTTTTCCTCGGAATAATCCTTGTCGGCAAACTCGCTCTCAAAACGATCGGCTAGCTCAGGCAGCCACTGTCGGAGGTCGGGGAACTTGTTAAGGTTCTTTTCGATTGCCGCGGGATCGAAATCGTAATCCTCGCTAAAGTATGCACGGCCCTGCGACGAGAAATCCTTAAGGGTAAAGAAGCGTGCGCGGATCAGGTCCACGGTGCGTTCATACCAGCCGCGATCATCGTCCTCGTACTCGTCGCGCCACAGTTTGCCGGCTTTCAGCTCTGCCTTAACGTGCGGCAGCAGGTCGGCGAGCGTCATTGTGCGGATGTACTCGGCGTTCATCCAGATCGCCTTATCGTCGGTCCAGTGACGCGGGTCGTTCTCGCGAAAATTGAAGATGGCGTTGGAGCGATGAATTCCCTCGAGCGAGAATTTTGCGATCAATTCGTCGAGCGAATATATTTCCTGCTCCTCACTAGCCGACCAGCCCATCAATGCGAGAAAATTGCGAAAAGCCTCGGCCAGAAAACCCGCGTCGCGATACGTCGTCATCGAGACGACCTCGCCGTGTTTGCGTTTCGACAGCTTGCCCTTGTTTGGGGCCATGATGAGCGGCAGGTGCGCGAATGTCGGTGGCGTTACGCCGAGAGCCTCGTAGATCAGGATCTGCTTATGAGTATTCGTCAGATGGTCCTGGCCGCGAATGACGTGCGTGATATGCATCTCAATGTCGTCGCATACGACCGCCAGGTTGTAGAGCGGATGGCCGTCCGATCTCAACAGGACGAGGTCCTCGGTATCGGCGTAATCGCGTTCCTGTATCCCGTAAACCTGATCGTCAAACGCGGTCCGGCCATGCTCCGCGACCTTGAGCCTGATCGCAAAGGGCTCGCCCGCAGCCGCGCGTGAGTCCGATTCAGCGGCCGGCAGGTCGCGATACGGATTGTCGCGCATGTTCTTGTCCGAACCTTGGGCTCGTGCGCGTTCCTTTATCGTGTCTTTTACGCTGGCGTCGCTGGGCTCGGCTTTTGGCGTAAAGTCGCGATACGCCTTGCCCTGAGCCAACAGCTTTCTTGCCGTCTCACGATGCTTGTCGGCATTGTCGGACTGGAAAACGATCTCTTCGTCAGGTGCAAAACCGAGCCATTCGAGCCCATCGAGGATCGAACGCGTAGATTCCTCGGTTGAGCGTGCCAGGTCGGTGTCCTCGATACGCAGTAGGAACTTGCCGCCCGTGTTGCGGGCGTAGAGATAGTTAAAAAGGGCCGTCCGGGCGGAGCCGATGTGGAGATAGCCCGTCGGGCTGGGTGCAAAGCGAACGCGAGTCGTCATAAAAAGGAAAGCCGCCCGAAGTCTCGCGGCGGCGATCGAACTTTCAGAATTTAACCGTTCAAATCTGAGATTTGAATGGCGGAGACGACAGGATTCGAACCTGTGGTAGTCTTTTGGACTACAACGATTTAGCAAACCGCCGCTTTCAGCCGCTCAGCCACGTCTCCGCGTTTGCCCCTAAAGACAGGTTTCAATTCTACCGACAGGGCAAACTTTGTCAAGTTTTGCGGCATCTTACAGCGCACAACCGGCAGTGTTTGTCGCTTGACAGGCTTGATTTTTGCGACCAAAATACGAGGGTTACTCGAATTGTCTACCCAATGACGTTCTCGCTTTCGACAATCCGATATTTGCGGCCTGCTTTCATTGCTTTGGCGATGATCGCTGTATCGGTGTTTGCCGCGCCCGCAGCAAACGCGGGCATCGTGATCGAAAGCACGACTAACCTTGGCGTCATAAAAGGCCGCGTGCTCGATGAGGCGGGCGGGCCGATCGCTGATGCGTCGGTTGCGATCTTTCGCTCGGGCACATCGAAACTTCTAAAGCAGGTCTCGTCGGCACAGGACGGCAGTTTTATTGCCCGCATTTTGCCCGGCACGTATACCGTGTTGGCGGTGGCGCAGGGATTTAATCCGGTCACGCTCTTTGCCGTCGAGGTGAATCGCTCCGCCGAGTTGACATACGGCTTCAAGCTCGAGCGTGCCGGCAGCGGCAACACGCTCCCGGAAAAACGCCGGGACAAAAACAGCTCTAAATGGCGTATCCGTGCCGCTCAGACCCAACGCTCCATTTATCAGAATCAAGAGAGTGATCAGACGATCGCAGAGGTGGACACCACCGACGCCGATGTTCCCGAGAGCGACGGAAAGGGCCAGACGGTGGTGGGCACGTACGTCGCAGGAACGGCGAAAAACAATTTTTCGGGCGTCAATTTTGCCACGCTTCTTCCGGTCAACCGCTCGACCGAAGTCGTGGTTTCGGGACAGTTTGCGACAAGCTCCAGAGCGCCGGCCCGGCTTGAGACCTTTGTCAAGCTCGATCAATTTGACGGGCATACGCTGCGGCTCAACTCGGCCATCAGCCGTCTCGGCATGCTGCCGCTGGCAAATGAAGAAAGAGCGCTTGGCCAGTTCTCGATCCAGGCGATCGATGAATGGACGGTCCGCGATGGCGTCGTGCTCGTGCTCGGTTTTGACTATGCACGCTTTCTCGGCGGCGGCGACGATTCGACGATATCGCCGCGACTGGGACTGCAGTTCGATCTTGATCCAAAAACGCGTTTCCGCGGGGCGTTAACGTCACAGTTTGAGCAGCGTTCGTGGGGTAATTCGATCGATCTCGAAGGACACAGTATTGCGTTTGCCGAGCCCGTGGCGCTAGAGGATCTATTCATCGTCGAGGGCAAACCCCGATTGAACAATAGTCGTCGGATGGAATTCGGGATCGAGCGTGTTCTCGATCAGCGTTCCAGTATCGAGGCGAACGTATTTTACGACACGATCATCGGGCGGGGCGTTGGGCTTAGCAGCATTGATTCGAATGCGTTTGGCGATGGGCTGCCCGACACTCTGGTGACGCATCAGCAGGGGAATGCCAAAGGCCTTAGGGTCGTGTATTCGAGGCGAATAGGTACCGTCTTTTCGGCCGCGGCGGGCTATTCGATCGGGCAAGGCCAGAGGCTCTCGAGCGAGGCGCTGACCGATCCGGCAAGAGCCTTTGAGCGCGATATTTTTCAGTCACTTTTTGCCCAGCTTGCGGCCGATCTCGGTAACGGCACGAGCGTCAGAACGGTCTACAGACTCTCGCCTGAGGCCACAGTCTTCGCGATTGACCCCTTTAAGGGGCGGCTCGCGATCTATGATCCGGGCCTGAGTGTTTTTGTCACCCAGACCCTGCCAACGTTTGGCCTCCCGTTCCGCGCACAGGCCTTGGTCGACGCCAGGAATCTCTTTGACACCCAGTCGGTGATCGGCGGCGAAGAAGGTTCGTGGCGGCTTAACGGCCAGCGTCGCATCCTTCGCGGCGGGATCCAGGTTAGATTCTAGACCCGTTCGCTTCTCCAAATTCTCGGATACCAAAGCAAATTGTTGAATGACGCGGCACTCTGCGCTAAGCGTTTGTCGCGGAGCACGCGTTTCGACGCTGTAAAATCGGGCGGTTTGGACCGCGCCCTCGTGTGAGATACTGGAACGCATTTTGCGTTAAAATGTCTACGGTAAAGTATGTCCTGAGACGATGAAAGAAAAGGTACTGACAAGTTGGAGTTTGATATGGCTCCTTTCCGCAGTGCTGCTGGTCGCGGCCGGTGCCCTAAATCTGTCTCAGCGGGCGTATCAGAATCTGCCGCCCACTGATGGGATCAGATGGGCCCAACGAGCGGATGGCATCTACGCCGAGAAGGTAATGCCTGGATTTGCGGGTTCGAGGGCCGGGATCGCGACCGGCGACCGGCTTATCGGAATTTCGCTCGACACCGAACGGACCGAGGAGGTCACTTCGCCCGCAGATGTTCAGATCTATCTCGAGGCGGCCGGCGTTGACGGTAACCTCACATACTTTTATCAGCGGCCGAGTTACTCATTCAGCAATAATTATTATTTCGCCGACCTGCGGCATATTGATTCGATCCCGCGATGGACGCCGGCGATCATCTTTCTCGCGATAGTCGGGATTGTTTGGCTAAGCGTCGGCATCTTTGTGCTTTTCAAGCAGGGTAGCCGTTCGCCTTTCATCCTGCACTTTGCGACCGTCTGCCTGACGGCGTTTGTCTTTCACACGTTCCGGTCGATAGGCATCGGACGGGACTTTGACCTGGCCGTCGACCTATTGGACAACATGGCGCTCGCCTATTTTGTCCCGTTGTTCCTGCATTTTTGTATTCGTTACCCCGTCCGCAGCGCGGTACTCTCCGATAAGCCGTGGAGGACGTACATACTCTATGTGCCCGCGGCCTTGTTTTCACTTGTATTGATCTTTCTGTCGGTATTCCCGCAACTGTTCCCGACAACAGGGCTCAGCGAGGGCCTCGCGAGTCTTAGCGACCGCTACGATCTCTTCGGCTGGCTGTTTCGCCTCAATTTTTATCACTTTGTGATCGGCGTCTCGGCCGGGGCGGGCATTCTGGTATGGCGTGTCTTTAAGAGCCGGCAGCCTGTCGTTCGGCAGCGACTCAAATGGGCTATGTGGGGCACGATCGCGGCCATCGCACCCGTCGCCACCATGCAGCTGGTCGAGCGGCTCGCGATACCGATACCCGACGATATTTTCAGCACTGCGATAACGACGCTGCCGCTGGCCTTGATCCCGTTGAGCTTTGGCCATTCTGTCGTCCGTTATCGGCTTATGGATGTGGACGTGGTCGTCCGCAGGGCCCTCGTTTACGCGATGACCACGGTTGCGATCGCCGTAATGATCGGCGCAGTCGCGCTGGGGTTGGTCTTCTTTGCGGTCGGAAACAACCTTTCGACTACCGAGATCACGCTCAGGGCCTTGATCGCGATCATCGCTATGGGTGCCATCGTCATGCTCAGCGAACCGCTGAAGAAGTTCCTTCAGGAACGCGCGGACCGGTTCTTTTATGGCGAGCGTTACGACCTGAGGCAGGGATTGCTCGATTTTGGAAAGACGCTCTCGGCGACGACCGCTCTCGATCCGCTGCTCGACGGCCTTTTCGGGCGGCTTCGGCAGGTTCTTGATGTACAAAAGGCCGCGGTATTTATGGAGGACCACGCGGCAAAGGAGCATTATCGCCTCGCGAGATCGACGGGGCTGAGCGAGGAGTTCCAGATCCCAGCAGATTTTCGAACGATGGTCCGACAAAAATCGGCCGCGACTGGCGTCGTACGTGCGGACGAGTTCGACAGGCCTGACCTTGATGCTGCAATTCCGGCTGCAAACGGCAACAGCAACGGTAATGGAAAAGCCGTGGTACGGCAAGAGCTACATTATTTCGTGCCCTGCGTGGTCGGCGGCCAGATGGTCGCGGTGATAGGGCTGGGCCGTGCTCATGACGGTTCGCTCCTCTCGAGCGAAGACCTGGAGATCCTGCGGACGATATCGGGCTACATCGCGGTAGCAATCGAAAACAGCCGTCTCTACGGTCAGCAAAAGCAGCATACTGAGGAGCTTGCTCTTCTTAAGGAGTTCAATGAATCGATAGTCGAATCGGTCAACGTAGGCCTGATAGCTGTCGATGAAGAGGGCCTTATCACCCGCTGCAACTCGCCCTTCGAAGAGATAATGGGCCTCAGACGTGACGAGGCTGTCGGGCGGCCGGTCAATGAGGTTTTTGACGAGAGTTTTGCGTTGAATCTGGAAAGTATTTTGGGTAAATCGCGCTGGCACCTGACCGAGATCCGCAACGCTTACAAGCTTCACACAACTGACCGTGCCGGGCGTTCCCTGATCCTGAATGTCGCAGTTGCACCGCTCCGGTCAGTATCGCATCAGCAGACCGGAGCGATCATTGTGCTTGAGAACGTAAGTTCGCGGGTCAGGCTCGAGGAAACGCTGCAGCAGAGCGAAAAACTTTCTAGCATCGGCCTGCTCGCCGCCGGCGTGGCCCACGAGGTGAACACGCCGCTTAACGGGCGTGTCGAGCTATACGCAGATGCTGTTGGGCATGATCCCTGAGACCGACCCCAAGCACGCGTTGCTGCAAAAAATGCAGAGGCAGACCGATCGTGCGACCAATATCGTGGGTAACCTCCTGAACTTCTCGCGAACGGGCAACTCGGAGGAGTTCACCGAGATCGACATCAACAAGCTGCTCAACGACACGCTTCAACTGCTCGAACCGCAGCTTCGCAAATCGAATATCGAGATCGTAAAAGATTACGCAAAGAACCCGCGATCGATCAGCGGCAGTGCCGGCAAGCTACAACAGGTGTTTACGAATCTGATCCTAAATGCCCGTGACGCCATGGTCGGCGGCGGCACGATAACGTTGCGAACATTGAGCGAGAACGGCAGCGGCGTCATCGTCGAGGTCACAGACACGGGCGAGGGCATCCCTGCCGAACACCTGAAAAAGGTCTTTGACCCCTTCTTTACGACCAAAGAGGTCGGCAGCGGCACGGGTCTCGGTCTGGCTGTGAGCTACGGCATCGTTCAGGAGCACAACGGAACCATTGAGGCTATCAGCAGCAATGGCGATGGCACCACCTTCCGGCTCGTATTCCCACCGATGCAAGAGGGCGACCGCAAGCGGGCGGCCAGCTAGACAGCGTCGCCTGGGATGCGGGCCCTGACTGTACGGGCAAACCACAACGCCGCGAGAAAAGCCACGAACATTATCGCGGCCGCCGTCCAGTATGTCCTAAACACTGAAAATCTATCTACCTTATTCAGCGAATTATTGAGAAGTACGCCGCCGATCGTCGGTCCGAGTGCGCGGGCGAGGCTTGCTCCCGATTGCATTACACCCATCGCCCGGCCCTGCTGATGGGCCGCGGCGTTCTTTGACGCCAGACTGTTGAGCGCGGGCGTGGCGAATGCATTTCCGAACGAAAGGAATGCCGAAATTGCCAACAGCCCGGCAAGACCGCCGGCCTCCGGCGACGAATACGGCATCATAAGCAAGCTTGCCGCAAGCACGAGGCAGCCAAAAACCGCGAGCCGCGATTCGCCGAATCTTCTCGCGGCGACACCAAAGACAACTCCCTGCATTATGATCGAGATGCCGCCGACATAGGCAAATAGATATCCGTTCTGCTCGGCGTTATAGCCAAACGTAAACTCGGTGAACAGCACAAAGGCGTACGTCATTATCGAGAATGCCGTGATGAGCAGGAAATAGGTGATCGCGATCATGCGAAAGTGCGGATCGCGCAGCGTATCGAGCGCCTCGGCGATGCTCCCCTTGCGGGGCTCGTCGATCATCCGATGGTCGGGGTTAAGCGATTCGGGGAGGATGAAGTAGACGGCGATAGCGTTTAGCAGCGAGAGCACGGCCGCAAAATAGAATGGCACCTGGATACCGTATTTACTGAGTATTCCGGCGAGGGCCGGGCCCAGGATAAACCCCAAACCGAATGCCGCGCCAAACAGGCCCATGCCGCGGGCGCGATTCTCCTTGGTCGTGACATCTGCAATGTACGCCTGCGCGGTCGATATGCTCCCGCCCGTAATGCCGCTGATGATGCGGCCGGCAAAAACCAACAGAAGCGTATTTGCAAAGCCAATAACGAAATACCCGAGGGCCGAGCCAAGCAGGCTTACGAAAAGCACCGGCCGGCGGCCGTATTTGTCGGAGAGCGCGCCGAGGACCGGAGCAAAGAAGAACTGCATCCACGAATACGACGCCACAAGCAGGCCGATAACAAATGGCGAGGCCATGAATGGCTCGGTCTGCGAATAGAACGGCAGGATCGGAATGACCATTCCAAATCCGATCAGGTCGATGAAGATCGTTACAAATATCAGCACCAGCGGCCCGGTGAAGAATTTGTCCTTGGCCGGCGGCTGATCCTCTCTTTCCTGCATTGACGTTTATCGCGAGCGGTTAATTCTCGTGTCGGGTGTTCGGTTTATAGTAAGATAGCTAGATTACGATAGCATCTCGCGCGGGCTTTCACGAAAAACGCCTCGGCTTTGCTCATCGGCTTCAGTATGCACCTCAAACGGCCGTCATTCGCGGCATTTACGCTTCCATTGTTGCTGTTGACGGGTTGTCAGGACGGCATCTTTCGCGCCGAGCCGGACAAGTCGATGACGCTCGCGGCCGTTCCGGCCGTGCGGATGAACTATCGGTATGAAGCGGATGTGCCCGCGCCGACACTCAACGCCGGCGACCAGTCCGCCGTGCGTAATGCGGCCGTACAGGCGGATTTTGACGGAACGAGGCCGGCTGAGATACTTGATCGCACGCTTACCTCGCCCGATGAGAAGTCGGTGTTAGCTATCTACCATCGCTTGTCGGATCCGACCGATGAGTACCGCCTTGACATGTATCTGCCCGACGGTAAGGTGCTCAAACAGATCACACCGGATTCGATGTCCGTTAGCTGGCCCGAAACGATCAGTTGGTCGCCTGATTCGTCGGCAGTTGCCTTTGCCGGCAAAACAAGGGCGGTGCGGACCGATCCAGCGACGGCGTCGGACGGCTTGGGAGACCAGATCGCCCCGGCCGCTGCTGCCATACCCGAATCCGAGGTAATGGGCAACAGCGTGCCTGAGGCGGTGCCGGCGTCCCCGTCACCATTGCCCTCTCCACCTCCTGCGTCGAATGTTCTGACCTTTGCGTCGGAGCAGATCTACGTTTGCGGTCCGGACGGTAATGGACTTAAGGCCCTGACAATGAATGACGGCCTTAAGTACTTTTACTTCTCGTGGTCGCCCGACAGCACAATGCTTGCCGCCCTGGCTCTAACGTCGCGAGAGTATGACGCCGATGTGCGGCCGGCCCAATTGATGTCGAGTCCGACGCCGAAACCCAAGACCGAGCCGGTTGCTCCGCCACCACCACCACCGACCGTCCGGCCATCGACGGGCCGGCTGAGAATAATTGAAAAGAACGGTCGCGAACGCCGGCTCGATGATGCAAAAACGGCGGTCGAACCGGTATGGTCGCCCGACTCGACAAAGGTGGCGGCGGCTGTCTCGTTCATTTCGCAATCGAGCGATCCAAAAGTTCCGGCTGCATTTGATGCTCAGGTCCGTATTTATGACGCGGCGGGCACGAGCCCGACACAGGCCGCAATACCGCTGCGTCTGCCGCTTTTGCTGTCTTCACACGCCTACGATCGCGGATCGACCGGCAGTGCCGCGACCGGTAATGAGCAGCCATTGACGACGCTGCCGGAGGTGAGAGACCTTCGCTCGCTGGGGCCGATCTCGGCGTTGGCGTGGACGGCCGATGAGATACTGTACTTTAAGACGACGCTGACGCAGCAAAAGATAGGCGAGGCGGATTCGCCGCTTGGCCTTCCCCGCTGGCACCGCCTGCTGTTCAGCCCGCAGCCCTCGCCGACCGTCAAGTAAAATGAGATACACATCTATCGCCGATATCTACTCGGCAAATCAAGCAATCCGCGCACACTTCCTTGAAACGATCAATAACATCGCACCGGCCGAGGCCACGGCGATCCCCGACGGCGAAAGCTGGTCGATACAGCACATTGTCGAGCATCTCTGGATGGTCGAATTTGGCTCGGCACGTATCTGCCGCCGATTACTCGACGCGGCAAAGGCTGAAGGTAAGCCGTCGGATGGCAGTTTTAGCTTGGGACCGCAATTCGGCGAGCGCGCTGCGCAGATCGCGGTAACGAGGGTTGAAGCCCCGGAACGCGTTCAGCCAACGGGCCAGTTGCCAATCGCCGAATCGCTCGAAAGGATGAAGCAGACTGCCGCCGACCTGGAAGCGATGCGCCCCGATTTTGAGCAGTTCGATCTGGCGGGCCACACATTCCCGCATCCGTTCTTTGGCGAGTTGAATGCCGGTGAATGGTTGGTGATGGCGGGCCTGCACGAGCGGCGTCACAATGACCAGATCGCCCGGCTTGCCGCAAAGATCCGACAATAAAAAATCCCCGGTTGAGAGGAGGGTGTTCCCAACCGGGGTAAATTGGCCGCGGAGTGTTTCATCATAGCGATGGGCTAGTGGTATATCCGCAACCAAATGTTGGATGGTATGCCGCAAGGCGCCGTTGTCAAAAAAGGGCGGCCGCTGATCACGGCCGCCCTTTGCATTTGGTTGTTAACGAACGATCAGTGGAATATCGCCGTTCAGACCGAACTGGAACGTCTGGAAGCTGTTGTCAGCACTCCTGAGAATGTACCAATTACCGTCCGACGGGCCGAAACACCGCGATGTCAGTTACGCCGTCACCGTCGTAGTTACCTGCGACCGGCACGTCTGTTCCCAGACCGAAGTACGTCGCGCGATAGTCGCCGGTCGTACTGAGGTATGAGTACCAGATGCCGTTTGACGGGCGGAACACCGTGATGTCGGTCTTGCCGTCGCCGTCAAAGTCGCCTGCGACCGGAACGTCACCACTCGTGCCCCACTGGCGGCCTGCGAACTGGCCGTCAGAGCTGCGGAGCCAGTACCAATTGCCTTCGTTGCCGCGGAACACTGCGATATCGTCGCGTCCGTCACCGTCCATATCAGACACCATCGGCTTGTCCGAAGAGTTGCCGAACTGGGTCACTATGTGCCCCGTACCGTTGCTCTTGCGGATATACCACATGCCGTTCGATGAGCGGAAGACCGCGAGGTCGAGGCGTCCGTCGCCATCGAAGTCGCCGCGGACCGGAGTATCGCTCGCGAGACCGAACTGCGTCGTTGTCAAGCCGCCGTCCGAACTGCGTTTGATCTCCCAGACACCCTGGCCGGCAACGTCACGATACATCGCAGCGTCGGTCTTGCCGTCGCCGTCGTAGTCGCCCGAGACGATGCGGTCGTTGGCCCCGCCAAATTCGATGGCCATGAAGCCCGAAGGATTCTGGACGTACCACGAACCGGTGGCCGGACGGAACACAGCCAGATCATGCTCGCCGTCACCGTTAAAGTCGCTAAAGGTCGACTGTTGACGGAACGAGCCGCGTATCTCGCCGTTCGGATTGTTGACGCTCGTGATGACAGCCGTCCACAGGCCTGCCCTAAGCATCTGGACCTGAACCGGTGTTACGCCGAATGTAACCGAAGCAAAGTTGCCGTTCAGTCCGCCGGCGATACCGAGATCGCGAATGGTGATCGGCGTACCGATACCGGTCTCGATGCGTCCGCCGGTCTGGTTGCTCGACAGATTGTGGAATTCGCCAAACATGGTCGCCTGCGTCTCATCAACGCTGAGCTGCACCTTGAGTTCGCCGTTTGCACCCGTCGTGACCGGAGGCGTCATGCCGTTGCCGTTCAGGTGCGATTCAAAGAACCGGCCGAATGACGGGCTCGGGCTGGGACTCGGACTCGGCGTTCCGCCGGGAGTGCCGGTCGGCGACGGTGAGGGCGAGGGCGACGGCGTCGCTGTAAAGCCCATAAAGGTCCCCGTGAGTATTGTCGCACTGCCATTGCGGACCGCCATCGTTGAACCGACGACGACATTAGGCACGGTCTGGCCGTTATCGCTGCGAAGCCGCAAACGGGCCTCTCCGTCATCCTCAAGGAACATCGTGCCGGCAAGAGCACCGTCAACATCTACCGCCAATGCCGTACCCTGAGGCAGATTGATGCGGTCGACGCGGACCTCAAGCTCGGTGCGGCTGCTGTGTATCTCAAATTCACCAAAACCGGTCGGGACAACGCCATTCAGCGTCGGGCCGCTAAGGCCGGCAAACAGATCGCCGGAGTTGCCGGGCGAGGGGCTCGGGCTGGGCGTTCCCGTCGGCGTGCCTGAAGGCGACGGCGAAGGGCTCGGTGTACCAGTCGGCGTTCCGGTCGGAGTAACCGAAGGCGACGGGCTAGGTGTGCCTGTCGGCGTACCTGTAGGCGTAACTGATGGCGATGGGCTCGGCGTACCTGTCGGAGTTCCCGTCGGCGTGCCGGTCGGGGTGCCTGTCGGTGTTGGTGTCGCACCGCCTCCGCCAAAAACGCCATTGACCACGATCGCGGTGCCATTGCGAACCTCAACGGTCGAGCCGTTGTTGACCACCGGCACGGCCTGACCGTCCTCGGTGCGGAGCTTGATCTTGGCCTTCTGGCGGTCATCAACTGCCATGTTGCCGATCGCATTGCCATCGACAAATGCACTTAGCACCGTGCCCTGAGCCAGGCTGAGGTCTTCGACCTCGACCTCGATCTCACGGTTGCCGCTCTGATAGAGCTGCCACTGTGCCGCACCCCACGGGTTCGGGCTGCCGCTCGGCGATGTGAGTACCGCGTCACGGACGAGGATAACGGGCGTGCCGTCAGCCTTTACGCTGTTCATTACGAACGGGACCGACACCCAGGCCGCGAGTAATGCCACGATCATCGCGGCCCTTGCATAATAACTGTTCTTTTTAACTGTTCTTTTCATTTTGTACCTGCCTAAATTTTTTAAAATACCCCCAGCTTTTGGGGCGTCGTCAGGAACACAGTGGTTGGCGATACGTAAAAAAGACATCGAGTGAGAAAAAAGAAAAGAGGCCGTCTGGAAAGTGATCCGGGCGGCCTTTTTTGTATTTGCGAATAAAGGGTGGTTGGCCCTAGTGGTTTGAGCTGAACCTTTGGAGGTTGTGGGCGAGGGCGATGAGGCCGAACTCGGTGGTGGTTTTATCGATACCTCTGAGATTGAACCGTCTGAACGCTTTGTTTTGTTTCAAGTTTCCGAACACCGCTTCGACCTGCCATCTTTGTTTTCGTTTCTCGATCCCCGCGTCGCTGTTAAGTAGTTCTTTGACCCGTTGTTTACATCGCAGAAGGTTTGGCGATCTCTCGATGATGCGGTCACCGCTAGATTTGTGGCAGGGCCCTCGTAAGGGGCAGCCGGTGCAGTTTTGGGCTTTGTATCGATGGCATGTTTGCAGATAGCCGGTCTTTGTTCGGCGACTCTTCTGGCCTATGTATCTCATCTGCTGGCCCATCGGGCAGGTGTAAGTGTCGGTTTGTTCGTTGTATTGGAGCTTGTCGGCGTGGAACGGGTTTGATGCTTTGTGGTTGCGTCTGTCCTTGTTCTTTTCCTCGGTTTGTTCTTTATCGAAGTAGCCGTACTTCACATAGGGCGTTATCCCGAGTTCTTCCAGATACAAGTAGTTCTCTTCGCTCCCGTATCCGGCGTCTGCCGTCAGGCTATCGGGGGCGTGTCCGTAACAGTTCATGAAGTCGTCGATGTGGCCTTTCATCAAAGTGGTGTCGGTCGTTGTCTGTCCCAATGTGTAATCGACTATGTATTGCCGCTCCGTCGAGGCCTGCACGTTGTAGCCGGGCTTCAACTGGCCGTTTCGCATGTGATCTTCCTTCATTCTCATGAAGGTCGCATCCGGGTCCGTCTTCGAGAGACTGTTGCGGCCCGCCAGCTGCTTTTCCCGCTCGTCGTACTCGTTGAGTTTGTCCGGCCAGTTCTTCTTCGCGTAGGTCAGCTTTTGGCGTACTTTCGGATCGATCTCTTTTTCCTTGAGTGCCTCGTTTATCTCGCTGATCGCACGGCTCACAGCATCAGCGTCTATCGACTCAAAGTCAGGTGTGTTCGGCCGCTGCTCTTCGTCCTGATAGACCTCCTCGACATACTTCCAAAGTTCTCGAAGCTGCCGCTCTATCCGCTCCCGACTCGTCCTGATAGCCTTGCCCCATACGAACGTGTACCGGTTCGCATTCGCCTCTATCTTTGTACCGTCCAGCACGATCTCTCTTAAAGCGACCGCTCCCTGTTCCGCCAGCAGTACCACTACCTGGTTGAAGATCTTCTTCAGATGTTCGCCCAACCGTTTGCCCCGAAAGTCGTTGATCGTGTTGTGGTCCGGCTTTGCTCCGCCCGAGAGCCACATAAAGTGCACATTCTCCCTGCACGCCTCTTCGATCTTCCGCGTCGAGTACATGTTCCTCAAGTATGCGTACACCAACACCTTAAGCAAGAGGCGCGGATGATAGCTCGATGTCCCTCCGCCCTTGTACGTCCCCTCCAACTCCCGTATGTCGATCCGCTCTATTACCTCATTCACCACCCGCACCGGATGATTCTCCGGCACCAACTCCTCATAACTCGGCGGCAACAACATCGGCTGTCTCTGCTCATACCTCTTGAATACGACCTTCTTTGCCATTTCCAAAGTTTAAACTGTGTTGCGCCCCTAGCCTAGCTCCCCCAACACAAAAAGAGGCCGCCTTTTCAGACAGCCTGGCCTCTTATCTGGCTGTGGTTCACCGTCAAGATTGACGACTATCCGGCGGCGATCCGTAGCCGGACTATCATTGCGGAGGAATGGGGCAATTGAAATTGTTAGTGACGGCGCAAAGGGCATCGACGCGTTTTAGCCGGACCTCGCCCCATGGAGGCAGATCGTCCCAGCGTTTAGGGACGGATGTTTCCTTCACGTGGTCGAGCAGATCGTGCGGCGTGGCAAACGTCGTCGGGTACCTTGCCTTTACGAGAGCCGTAATGCCTGCGACGATCGGAGCTGCCATCGAGGTGCCTGACCACATGCCGTAACGTCCGCCGGGCAAAGCGCTTACGATCTCTTCGCCGGGGGCCGAGACATCGACCCAGGAGCGGTGGTATGACGAGAACGTCGCCAGACTGTCATATCTCGTACTCGCAGCGACTGAGAGCATTCCGTCACGCTGTTCGGCGGCCGGGAAGATCTCAGTAGTGTTGCCGCCGTTGCCTGACGCGACCGAAACGGCCAATCGGCGGGTCCCGATCGGGAACGTTGTCGGATTGGGCACGCCGTCAAGGCCGTCGAGCAGATCATGCAGGATCCTCGTGTTTTCCGGGAAGCCGATGCTAAGGTTCGCTACGTCGGCACCGTGGTTTGCGGCCCAGATCAGCCCTGCGGTGATACGCCACAATTCGCCCTCGCCGTCTTTGTTCAAGATGCGGAGAGGCATGATCTTAGCGTCGGGAACAGTCAGTGCGATGATGCCCGACACGTGTGTGCCGTGGCCATAAGAAGCGTCGGTATGAAACACACCTCGTTCGGTAGGATCGTTATCTCCATCGACAAAGTCCCAACGGTCCGCAACGGGCACGAGGCGTCCCTCGAATGCCGGGTGCGTCAGGTCGATGCCGGTATCGAGCACCGCAACGACGATCGGCTGGCCGTTATCGACGCGAAGGCCCCGTGTTCCGGCCGCGGCAAAAGCCTCGTTCAGGCGGATCCTGTGCGGGAACCACTGCTTGCCGTAGCCTTTGACGTTTCCGCCGATAGCCCATGAGCGGCCGATCGCCCACGAACGTCCCTGTGTCCAGTTGAGGCCCGTAGCCTCGACCTGCGAGAGCTTTCGATTGACCTCGGCAAAGATAATGCGGGCATCGGGCGGCGTTGTCATCGCCGCGACCACCTGTGTCGACGTCTGTCCGTTGGTAATTTGGAGAAGATATATCGGCGGCGATGCGACCTGAGAGATCGGCGTCGGGTTGAGTCCATACTGCGTCGCAACTGCGGGCAGATCCGCGGCATTGTTGAGTTGAACAATGACCTGATCGGCGACGCAACTGCAATTACCGCCTCCACCTGCCTGTCCGAATACGCCTGCAGCCGTTACGAGCGATAAAACTGCCCAAATAACGGAGCTGAACTTCAAATACTTCCTACTGCCGGTCATTAGTACCTCACTACGATCTCGGGCGAAATCCATCGCCGCCATGACCACAGTGTCCTCAATTTTATCAAAAAGACACGTGCCCCAAAATTTCCTAAGGGCCGATCGCGATAAACGGTGACCACAGGTATGGATGCTCGCCGCGACGTATTAGTTGGAGTTGGGCGATACGCAATGCCGAGGCTGCAGAGTGGCCGGAAGTAAGACAACTGTAAAATTGCCTCATAAGCGTCAACGTCGCGTAGTCATTGACCGTCCACAGGCTGACCACCAGCGATGCCGCACCAGCCGAGAGAAAGCCGCGAACAAGGCCCAAAAGCTCGTCGCCCGCCGCGATCTTGCTGATTCCCGTCTCGCACGCGCTCAGAGTCACCAGGGACGCTTTTATCCGCCTCGCGCAAATATCCTGGACCGTCACCCAGCCGTCAGCGAGGTGCAGGCTCGAGAACATAGGATTATCGGGCCTGAACTGACCGTGACAGGCGAGATGGATCAGATCGTAGCGTGCGGCGTTGGCGGTGAACGCCTCGAATGTTGCCTTTTTTCCCGTGTGAACATCACTATTCGGCAATGCCCTGCCGAGTTCGCGGGCCTCACGCTCGGCCTGCGGTATCCGTTCGTCGGCGTAGCCCATGACGAGCGACGACTTTGGCTTTCGCACCCGTTTCGCGGCCAATGCCGTCCAGACCGCGGCGCTGGGAGCGTAAACCGTCTCATAGGTCTCGACCAAGTATTTTTCGCCGTCGTGAAGTGCATGAAACGGAACGTAATGGATCACGCCGGCCGGAACGAACACGAGTTTTGTGCCCGATAGAAGCGATGCGAGCGGCCGCACGAGCAGATCGTAGAGCCGCATTCAGCGCGTGGTCCGCGCGGGCCTTCATTTGGGCCGCAAAACGCGCCAGCCGCTCGCCGCCGTAACGCATCGTCTCAAACTGAAAATGCAGTCTCGTCGAGCAGTTTACGGATCTCTCCGACCGAGCCGAGGCCAGTAACATACCTGACCTTTTTCCCGTCCACAACAAAAGCCGATATTACGCCGTCGATCTCGATATATTCGACCAGCGTATTCTCATCGCCGAGCCGCTCGTGAAGCCCCTTCAGATCGAACTGCCCGCTCGTGTCACGGCCAGCGGTTGTCAAACTGTTGGTTCGGCGAATGATGTCGGCCAGTGCCCTTTCTGCCTCAAGGATCTCCGTTCGTCGTTGCGCCGCGTCGTCGCCATCGCCGCGATCGAGAGCACGATAGAGAAAGTTAAGCCGCGTGCGGGTCTCGTCCATTTGCCGCTGCATGGCGACCGGTACGGCGGTGCGTTTTCCGCTGGCCATCGCGTCGAGCAGCGCTCGAGAGCGTGAACGTTCGACGGTGCGAAAGGCCGCGGCCACCTTGCCTTCGCTAATAAGAAGTCGCGTCAGGTTGTCAAAAGGCTCTGTCCGGCCGCCGAGAAAGGCGACGGTGAATTCGTCGGCACCGACCGTTGAGCGCAGGCCCGCGATATCGCGGATCGCCTTTTCAAAATACTTCCGGGCTGCGGCGTTATCGCCCGATGCGGCGGCAAGCTTACCAAGCTCGGTGCGGATCGATTGAAGAGTATTCGTTTGTTGGCGCTTCGCCGCCAGTCGTTCGGCGTCGGCAAGCACACGTCCAGCCCGGACCGAGTCGCCTGCGCCGGCAAGCGCGCGGCCCTCGAGCAGTTTTACCGCGATCTCGTGTCTCGGGTCGTCATCCCGTCGCAGCGTCGCGTGTGCGTCGGCAAGCGCCTTTTGAGCCTTTCCAAAATGTCTCTGTCTGATCGCTAGATCGGCCATCGCCGACAGGGCCGCGACCTGTCCCGAATAGTTCTTTTCAGAGCGAAAGAGCCGAAGAGCTCGCTCCAATTCACGTTTTGCTGCTCTGTTTTCGCCTAACGCTGCCGTCGTTCGCCCATAGTGCAGGCGCGATCGTGCCTCCTCGGCTCGAAGCCGTAGCCGTGCAAATTCGGGTGCGACGCGGCGATAGATCTCCGCCGCCTCGTCGAGAAGATTCAACTCGCGATAAATATCCGCGATCTCGAGGTCGGCCACAGCGGACTGGTGCGGCATGTCGAGCTCGGCATAACGTTGACGCGAGCGTTCGAGAAAGCGAATGGCTTCGGAATACTGGCCGCGAAGGACCGCGAGATTGCCGAGGCTCGCCTCGATCTCGGCCTCGGTAACGGTCATTTTCGAGGCTCTGGCCGTCGCCAGTGCCTTTTCATAAAAACGGCGGGCTTTCGCGAACTCGTTCAGCTCGGCGTAAGTATTTGCAAGACCGTTCTCAGCCATCGCGAGCCATGTCGCTTCACCGGCCCGTGTAAAATGTCGTCGTGCGGCAAGGCCGTAAACCTCAGCGTCGCGATGTCGGCCCTGACGCGAGACGACGTTGCCAAGGTTCATCGCGACCTTGCCGGCGGCCAGATGGTCGCGCGTTCGGACAAAGAATTTGAGAGCGGCCTCGCCTGCCGCGATGGCCTCGTCGTAACGTCCGGGCATCGCGAGGGCCATAAGCTCTGCGACTCGTGTCTGGGCAGCATCGTTGTCGCGTCCAAGCGCGGCGAACATCCTGCCCGCCTGCTTCAATGCCGCGGCGGCCCGGTCAAACCGGCCGCGCGTGATGTCGGCGATACCCTTTATCCATCGAGCGGTCGCGGCGATAGCGGGCGAATCGTTGGCCGCTGCCAGCAAGTCGGCCGCGGCCGACGCCCTCTGGGCCGTTACCGGCTCATTTGTCCACGTGGCGTAACAGATCTCGCGCAGCTCAGCGGCCAGCCGCGCGTCGGCTGCTGACGGATCTTTTTTTAATAACCGCTTTCGCTCGGTGTTTGTCCGGGCTGCGAGCAGCTGTTTGGCTAAAGCCGATCGACGCATTAAGCCGATTATACAGAATGAGGAAAGGCGAAGGTTTCGCGCGTACCTTCGCCTTTGTGTGGATGGAGTCTTGGAGTGCTAACTGAGGATGATCTTTTCGATAAATATCTCTTGGGTTCCGCCTCGAACTGTCAGGCTGTACTCTCCCGCCGCGACTCCGCTGACGGTGAATCCGCCGTTTGTCGTCGGTCTGAGCTTCCATGCCCGCGATCTCCACGGTGCCGCTATCAAATCCGTCGCCGAGTATCTGGCCGCGGATATCAAAACCTTTCTCTGTTGCTGTAACGCGTAGGTCAACCGCATTCTCGCCTGCCTCAAACAGCATCTGACGTGCCGTGCCGCCTGTGGCGGAGCGTTCGCCGAACGCTGCGCGTCCCGGTGCAAGGTCAACGCTCAGTACCGCAGCGATCCGCTGAATTAGCGATGGCGATGATTCGACGACGCGTGTCCGGTAAAGATTCTTCGCAAATTGCGTCAAGTCAGCCGGTGCGTCGATGGCCGTGTCGGTCTGCATCCGTCGGATGATATGTTCGAGTCGTTGTTCCGGAGTTCTTTTCATTGTTCCTGCAGGGCCTGTTGCCCTTGCTCCGTTCAGACAGTGTTTCCTCGCACGTTAAAAAGACAAGTTATTTCGATAAAACCTTCTCGAGTTTCTTCAGACACCGCGATCTCAGCGGGCTGATGCTGGTCTCGCCCACGCCGATCGCGGCTGCGACCTCGGCATAGCTCGCAGCCGGATCGGTCAGGTAGATCATCGACAGTATCTGCTGACACCGCTCCTCTATCTTTTTGAGAGCCGCGCGTATCAGGTGCTGTTCCTCAAGCTCTATCAGCATATCGTCGGCAAGCGGGCCCTCATCGCGAATAGCCGCCATCTCGGCCTCCATCTCCTCCTCGGTCTCTGGGGAATAATGGCCCTTCGATCCTCGGATAATGCCCCACGTCTTGAACTTTGCTGTCGTTACGATCCAAGAGCGGATCCTTACCCGGCTGCTCGATATCGTTTATCTTTTCGAGCAATGTTACAAAGACCTCCTGAAAGACGTCCGCGGCCTGTTCCTCACTGAGTCCTGCACGTCTGGGTATCGCGTAAATGAGGCGTTGATAGCGATCGACTAGGTCATTCCAAGCCGCCTGATCGCCGGCTTGGCAGCGTTTTACGAGGCGCGCGTCGTCATTGGCCAGACCGTCAGCCGCAAACTCTACCTCATGCCGTCGAGTCGAAGGTCCTTCCATGCCGCAAGTGAGTAAACCGATTATCCGATTAATGTGAAATTTTTGCTAACGTTGCGCTATTGCGCTGTGATAACATTTCGTTCTCGATCATATAAGGAATGATGAACGCGGCAGCGATAGCTACGCCAGTAGAAACTGCGATGGACAAATTTGTGGTGCGCGGCGGGCGACCGCTGCATGGAAAAATAGAGATCGGCGGTGCCAAGAATTCGGCCCTGCCTTGCCTGGCCGCGACGCTGCTCTCGCCTGAGACCGTTACGCTGCATAACGTGCCGTATGTAAAGGACCTCATCACGCAGCGGCGCTTGCTTGAGGACCTCGGCGCAACCGTCCTGACGCCCGAATTACGGACGCACAAGGTCAACGCCAAGAACGTCGAACTGTTCGAAGCGCCGTATCATTTGGTTAAAACGATGCGCGCGAGCGTGCTTGCCCTCGGGCCGCTCCTCGGACGTTTTGGCCAGGCAAAGGTCAGTCTGCCCGGCGGCTGCGCTATTGGAACAAGACCGATCGACCTGCATCTTAGGGCGTTTGAACAGCTGGGGGCCGTTGTTTCGCTTGGAATCGGGCGACGTTGTCGCTCGTGCTCCGCGGGGACGCCTGGTCGGCAACACCGTCGATTTTGAAAAGGTGACGGTGACGGGCACCGAGAACGTAATGATGGCCGCGGCGCTCGCCGAGGGCCGTACGACCATTCGGAACGCCGCTGAGGAACCCGAGATCGAGGACCTCGCCGAGTTGATGAACAAAATGGGGGCTCGAATTCGCGGTGCGGGAACCTCTACCATCGAGATCGATGGCGTCGAGGGGATGGGCAGTGCCGAGCACACGATCATTCCGGATCGTATCGAGACAGGCACGTTTCTCGTTGCCGCCGCTATCACCCACGGCGAGCTTGAGGTCAAAAACTGCCGTCCACGTCATTTGACCGCGGTCATCGACCAGTTGCGTTCCGCCGGCGTCGAGATCGAAGAGATCAACCAAAGCACACTTCTCGTCCGCTGCGGCAGCGGCGGGCTCAAGGCAAAAGATGTCACAACCGAGCCGCATCCAAACTTCCCAACCGATATGCAAGCCCAGTACATGGCTCTGATGACGCAGGCCGAGGGCGAATCGAAGGTGGTCGAGACGATCTTTGAGAACCGTTTTATGCACGCATCTGAACTGATACGCATGGGAGCCGACATAAATATTTCCGGCAACACGGCGACGGTTCACGGCAGACGGCAGCTTATGGGGGCCCCGATAATTGCGTCAGATCTTAGGGCCTCGGCGTCTTTGGTGCTGGCAGCACTGTGCGCAGAGGGCGAGACCACGATCGAACGTGTCTATCACATTGACCGCGGGTACGAGACCATCGTTCGCAAGTTCCGCTCGCTCGGTGCAGATATCGAACGCGTCAAGGGCGCCCTCGGCGATCCTGACGTCGAAGCGCCAGCGAACTAAAACGGAAGTTTACCAACCCGACGGGCTGTGATTTAATCAAAGTACAGGTCAATAGCTGTGGAAGACTGTATCTTTTGCAAGATCGCTGACGGACGGTTGCCGTCAACTCTGGTATTCGAGGACGACCAATGCGTGGCGTTCAACGATCTGAGTCCGCAGGCCCCTACGCACATCCTCATAGTTCCGCGCGAACATATCGATTCGCTGGATAAGACCGCCGAGGCGCATTCGCCGATGCTGGGGCACCTGCTCACGACGGCGGCAGACATTGCGCGCGGGCTGGGGTTTGCCGAGGAAGGTTATCGCGTCGTGATCAATACCAACGCGAACGGCGGCCAAACAGTGTTTCACCTGCATGTGCATCTGCTGGCCGGACGTCCATTCACATTCCCGCCGGGATGATCGCTTGATATGAGAGAGTTCGCAATCGTCTGTTTACTGCTATTCGCGCTTGCTGCTGTCGGTTGCGGGTCAAAGCCTGCAAATTCCGAAGCGTCAAACGCCAACGCGAACGCCGAATCTCCTTTTGCAAGCATCACCGACGCCAAGGCCGCCCTGGACGAGGGCAAGCGGCTGCTTGACGAGAATCAGACCGAGCTTGCCATCCAGGCCCTGCAGCAGGCCGTAAAACTGGACGAGGGTCTCGCCGAGGCCTATTTTCAGCTTGGCATCGCCTATTCGTTGTATGAGATGCAAATGGAGCGGAGCGGCACGGCGACGGGCCCGGCGAGTGCGAAGCCGAATTCGCAAAAGGCTTTTGAGACCGCTGTGACCGCGTATAAGAAATGGGTCGAGGCGAATCCGAAGGACGATGTCGCATTCTTCAATCTCGGACGGACTTACGCCAAGCTGATCAAGGATGACGAGGCCGAGGAGGCGTTTCGCCAGGCGGTCAAGCTCAAGCCGGACGACAGCGAATACCAAATGGAGCTCGGAACAATACTGATAAGGCTCGCGAAATATAGCGAAGCCGTCGGTGCCCTCAAAAAAGCCCTGGAGCTCGATCCGACTAACGCCCGCGCCGAAGAATTGCTCGAAGATGCCGAGGCCGGTCGTCAGCGTGTCAATTATGTTGGCCCGCAGAACTCGAACGGCTCAAACTCGAATAAGGCGTCGAATACCAACGCCAACGCGGTCGCGAATTCGAACTCGAATAGCGGACCCAAACCGGCGAACGCGAACATCCGCCCAAAGGAAACAAACACAAAACCTGCCAACAAGCCTCGCTGATGCATCGAAAGAACACATATCGCTGGCCGTGTGTGTCAACTTGACATTAACGGTCCAAAGCGACACATTGATTTTGTTCTTTGCAGGTCATGCGTCCAGAAATCGAAACGACTCCGCCTTTATCGTCCGAGCGAAAGCTCAGCATGCAGCAGGCACGCGAGGCGATCATCGAACGCCTCGCGCGTGACCTGCCGACCGACATCAACCTTGAACGATTCCTGAATGTCGTTGTCTCGGAGATCGGCCGAATGCTCAATGTCGACCGCTGCGACCTGCTGCAGCTCGGCGGCGGCGATGAGTTGGTCATCAGTCATGAGTGGCGTCGCGACCGCACGGTGCCAAAGAGCGAAGGCACGACGATACCATTTGACGCGGCTAAACTGGCGGAACGCCTCGACCTGACCAAGCCCATCCGGATCAACGACACCTCTAAGGCAAAGGACGCGACGCTCAAATTCTTTGCAAAGGCCCTCGATACTCGATCGCTGCTCATCATCCCGATCATCCAGAACGAAAGGGTCCTCGGGCTGCTCGGACTTCACGACACTCATAAGCCGAGGGTCTGGCTGGACGAGGAGGTCGCCTTTCTCGAGTCGATCGCCGGGCAGCTCGCCATCGGCTATCAATACACGACGCTCTACGTCGCTCAGGAGCAGGAGACGAAGCGGACCAACGCGCTGCTCGAGATCGCAAATACACTCAATTCGCATTCGGATTTCAAACAGGTTGCCGAGGACGTGATCGAGCGGGCGATAAATCTCGTCGGCGCCGATTACGGTGCCCTTGGCGTGCTGGATGAGACAGGCAAGCGCATCTCGCTCGCAACGTTCAAATCCGCCGAGGGCATCAAGCTGGGCAAGATGCTCAAGCTCATTGAGCAATACAACAAATCGCTTGAGATCGAGACGTTCTCGAGCGCTCGGCGACCTGCTTCGCGACGGCAAAACGCTGCGGCTGGCGGATTCGCAATTGCCGTTTGCGATCCGCATCTTTTTTAACACGCAGCTACGCGGCAAGGCCGCCTTGGTCACGCCTGTCCACGTTGCGGGCCGGGCATTCGGGCTGCTTGGCTTTGTGTGGAGCAAAGAGAGTACCTTTGCCGACCACGATATCGCACTGATCGAGGGCATCGCGGACCAGATCGGCACCGCGCTTGAGCGTGACCAGCTATCGACCGAGGTGATGCGGCTCAAGAGCGTGCTGCACCAGCGGCACGAGATCGTTGGGCAGGCCCCGGCCGTACGGCGAGCTATAGAGTTGGCCCAGAATGTTGCCAATACATCCGCGACAGTCCTCATCACGGGCGAATCGGGCACGGGCAAGGAACTGATCGCAAACCTCATTCACTACAACTCAGGCCGCGAGAATAAGCCCTTCGTCAAGATAAACTGTGGAGCAATTCCCGAAACATTGCTGGAATCCGAACTCTTCGGCCACGAGAAGGGTGCTTTCACCGACGCCCGCGAACAGCGTCAGGGCCGGTTCGAAGAGGCCGACGGCGGCTCGCTTTTCTTGGACGAGATCGGCGAAATGTCGCTTCAGGCACAGGTTCGATTGCTTCGCGTGCTGCAGGACGGCGAATTTACGCGTGTCGGTGGTAAAAAGGTCATCAAGGCGGACGTACGCGTCATCGCGGCGACAAACGCGGACCTCGAACAGGCCATTGCGAACGGGACTTTCAGAAAGGACCTCTTTTATCGGCTCTCGGTTTTCCCCATCTCGCTGCCGCCGCTGCGTGAGCGGTTCGAGGACATTCATCCGCTCGTCATTCACTTTCTCGACGGTTATAAGGAAAAGTCGGGCCGGTTTGTCTCAGGCATATCTAAGGAGGCGATGCGTGCGCTTGTTAATTACGAATGGCCGGGAAATGTTCGCGAGCTCGAGAATGCCATCGAACGTGCAGTTATCATCGCGTCAGGCCGGCAGATCGAGATCGACGACCTGCCCGATGCGATCGCGCGGACAGCGTCGGACGCTTTTGCTCACGCACGAATGGAACGTGCGGTTGCCGCTGGCAGCAATCGCGGTTTTGCCTTCGAGGTGGTGCTTCCGTCTGCAATGGACGACATCGAACGACAGGTCATAACCGCCACGCTCCGATATACCGACGGCGATAAATCGCGGGCCGCCCGGTTGCTTAACATTGGACGAAAAACTCTCTACAGGAAGCTCGAGCAATACGATATGGAGTAAACGTGATCGCTATGGATGAGGAAGTCACTAGACAATGGTTGAGTACGGGCGTCTACTTAATAACGTTGATCGCGGCGATCATCATTGAGACGCTTTGGCTCAAAAAGCGCGGATGGGCGACCGCCGGCCGCTCGGTCGCGTATGTGCTGCTGACCGACATCCTGAGCATCGGGATCTCGTTTGGTGCGAGCATCACGTTTGGGCTGCTGCTTTTGATGCTCGTCTTTGGCCCGTCCGGTCAGGGCACAACAGGTAACGAAGGTGTAATGACGATCGTGATGATCGTTGCCATCATTTTCCCGCCTGTGGTCTTCGTCCTCACAAAGAGAACCTTCCTGTATTTTCTCAAGATCGCTGAGGGAAAGACGGCTTGGATCTATTCAGTGGCGGTTTCGCTGATTATCCTGGTGCTCGTCCCGTTGCCGGCGGTTGCCTTTTACTATCTGCTTAGACTGTTGCGATGACCGAGATAATTGTCGGCACCGCCGGACACATCGACCACGGCAAGACGGCTTTGGTCAGGGCCCTGACGGGCGTTGATGCGGACAGGCTGCCGGAAGAGAAACGTCGCGGCATAACTGTCGACATCGGCTTTGCTGACCTGAGCATCGGCGATGTGCATCTCGGGTTTGTTGATGTGCCGGGGCATGAGCGGTTCGTAAAGAACATGCTTGCCGGTGCGAGCGGCATCGACATCGTCCTGCTGGTGATCGCGGCCGACGACGGGGTGATGCCGCAGACACGGGAACATTTTGACATCTGCCGCCTGTTGGGTATTCGCGCGGGAGTCATCGCGATAACAAAAAGCGACCTCGTTGATGCCGATACACTCGAGCTTGCAAAGCTCGACGCGGCTGAGCTTGTCGCTGGGTCCTTTCTCGAAACGGCGAAGGTCATCGCCGTGAGCAGTGTCAGCGGCTTGGGGCTCGACGACCTTAAGGAAGCTCTCGCGTCAGTCGCCGTCGAGCGGCCCGCGAGCACCTTGATCACGCGAATGCCAATTGACCGCAGTTTTTCGATGAAAGGGTTTGGCGCGGTCGTGACCGGAACTCTTGCCTCAGGCGAGATCGCCGAGGGCGATGAACTGGAGCTCCTGCCCATAGGACGCCGCCTGCGGGTGCGTGCCCTGCAATCGCACGGTCGGGCCGCCGCGAGCGTCCATGCCGGCCAGCGTGTAGCGGTAAATCTCGCCGGCATCGATCACCGTGAGATCCAACGCGGGATGATGCTTGCCGAAGCCAGGCATTTTACAGCCGACGCAAATGATCGACGCGGTGATAGACGTGTTGTCGGACGCGAGGCGACCGCTGCGTTCGCGACAGCGGATAAGGCTGCACATCGGAACGGCGGAGGTTCTTGCCCGCGTAAAGGTACTTTCCGCTTCAGGTGAGATTGCCCTCGGGGAGCGTGGATATGCGCAACTGACGCTGGAATCGCCGATCACCGTCGTGCCCGGCGAGCGGTTCATCATCCGCACCTATTCACCGCAGGCAACGATCGCCGGCGGTGAGGTCATTGATAACGCTCCGGCCCGTGAACATCGCCTTCGCGATCTGCAGGACGATCGTTCGAACGGTTGGCGGCGATGGCTGCGGCCACGGAACCTGCCGAAAGGCTGCGAATAATGATAGAGTCGACCGGCAAACGCGGCCTGTCGATCGCCGACCTCGCTGCCGCGGACGGGTTACAAAACAAGCGATCCTGACGGCCGCCGTTGCCGAGCTTGTTGGAAAGAATGCGGCGGTCGCGGTCGGCGAGCAACTGATCGGAGCCACTGAATTTGCCGAGTTGCGATCGTCGACGACAGCAGCCATTGAGGCGTTTCACAAACGTCAGCCACTCGCTCGCGGAGTGCCGCGTGAAGAGCTTCGGAACGGAGTATTTCGCGGCGTGCCCGAGGCGTTGTTTCACACTATTCTCGACTCGCCGGCCGATGTAGTGTCCGAGGGCGAAGTAGTCAGGCTTGCGTCATTCAGTAACGAGTTGTCTGGCGACGAAGCATCGAGCGAGCAATGCTTTCCGCTCCGCCATTTGTGATGCCCGGCTCGAGGTACCTAAGATCGATGAGGTCATGCGTTCCGCCGCGACCGAGGCCGGCCTTGATCCGCAGCATGTGCGGCGACTGATGCAGCTATTGCTCAATTTGGGTGAGATCGTAAAGGTCAGCGACGAGTTCTTTTTTGGCCGCGAGGTCATAGACGAGCTTATCGGCAAAGTTCGAGGATATGCCGATGCTCAGAGCGATCACTCACTCGATGTCGCTCGCTTCAAGGAGATCGCCGGCGTCTCACGAAAATACGCGATACCGCTGTTAGAATATTTTGACCGTGAAAAAATAACCGTTCGCCGCGGCGACGTCCGCGTGATCCTGTGATGAAAAAATTCCTGACCGCACGCTGGCAAGACCTGATCATGGCCAACTACGAGGTTGAACCGGCCGTATTGGCGTCGCGCGTCCCGCGCGGCACCGAACTGGACCTGCATGATGGCAAATGCTTCGTCAGCCTGGTCGGGTTTATGTTTCTTGACACCCGCGTGCTGGGTCTGCCCGTGCCGTTTCATGTCAATTTCGAAGAGGTGAACCTGCGATACTATGTAAAGCGCGAGGTTGACGGCGAACTTCGGCGGGCCGTGTGTTTTGTCAAAGAGATCGTGCCCCGATATGCGATCGCGACCGTCGCCCGCGTGATGTACGGCGAGCCATACGAATGCTGGCGAATGTCGCACGAGCGAACGGACACGACCGTGTCCTATTCTTGGTCGCGCGACGGCGTGGCGAACCGCCTGGGCGTCGATATTGACGAGAGTCTCGGCGTGCCGCCCGAGGGTTCGCACGGTGAGTTCATAATAGAGCACTATTGGGGCTACACGTCGCGCCGCGAAGATCGCGTTGACGAATACAAAGTCGAACACCCGAAGTGGGAACTTTTCTCGGTAAAGAACGAGCAGATCGACGTGGATTTTGGCGGTACATACGGCAGCGAATTCGCTTTTCTGGCAAATTCGTCGCCGTACTCGGTCCTTCTCGCCAAGGGCTCGGAGGTGGCTGTTTATAAGGGAACAACTATCGACTAATGGCTTTGATAGGCATCATAGCGATCTCGAGGAATTTCGCCATCGGCCGCGACGGTAAGCTGCCGTGGCATTACAGACGGCAGATCTGCAGTTCTTCAAAAAGACGACCACCGGCAATGCCGTCGTGATGGGATCTAACACGTGGCGATCTATCGGCAAACCGCTGCCGGGTCGCCTGAATATCGTCCTCAGCCGTACGGGCAATGTAGATACGCCAGGCGAGGTGATGCGGCTTAGCGACGTCCAAGAGGTTGTCGAGCTTGCCAAATATCTCAACCGCGACGTGTTTATCATCGGTGGTGCGAAGACGTATTCCGAATTCGCCGACGTGATCGATAAATGGATCGTGACCGAGGTTCCCGTCGAGGTCGAGGACGCCGACACCTTCATGCCGCGTGATTTTCTCGACGCTTTTGAGATATCGTCGATGCACGAACTCGGCGATGAACTGACCGTAAAGATATTTCAGCGGCGGCAGAATTGATGTAAGATATTCGCGAATTGCGGCGGAGGCTAAAACATATGATGGGCGGGCGAACCTGGGACGATTGGATCGATGAATATTCCGAGAGCCATCAGCATCCGATCAATCGGCTGATGCACACGTTCGGCATCCCGATGATCGCACTGTCGATACTGTTGGTCATTCCCTCGTTCTTTGTTGCGGGGCTGTGGCGGTTCGCCTTAGGGCTGTTTGTCGTGGGCTGGGTGCTTCAGTTCATCGGGCACTACTTCGAAGGAAAACCGCCTGAGTTTATGAAGGATTACCGGTTTCTCTTCGTCGGTCTGCGATGGTGGATGAAAAAGACGTTCGGCTGATCATTTCTTCGGTTTCCCGATCTTCGTCATCTTAACGGTTACCACGAATTGTCCGCCGTTCTGCTCGGGAGCGTTGTCGTTGACGCAGAATTCAAGCCTGCCGCGTTCGTCCTCGAAATTTTGCCACTGCCCGGACGACGGAGATGCCGTTACGGGCTGAACATTCGAAAACTTGCCGTCAGCATAACGCGTACGCATCAGGAGAGCTCCGGTCGGGAGGTCGGGCACGAGCCGGCGTGATTTTGACGCCGCGTCATTCGTGCCCTTTGACGTAAGGCGCGACTTGAGACCGGCTAGGTCGATCAGGCCCGTGACCTTGGTGGTGAAGTCCTCGAGCGGCACCGTATCGATCTCGGATAATTGCCACCCTGTGTTCGCCGCGACGGTGAACGTTCCGAGCTTCGTAGGTTCGGTCGGCGGCGTGAATGACGGCTGTGGCGCGACGTTCGTGCCCTTGCCCGTGTTTGTATTCTCGGCGGGCCCGGTCAAGCTAACAGCGGCGGGGCCGCGTTTGTAGAAAAAGAATCCCGCGACGCCGGCGATCGCGATCACACCCAATCCAAGGACCCCGAGCACGGCCGCAACAATAACAAACGTCCGCTTGCTGCTCTTTTTCGGCGCGACATGCGTGCCGATATGCGTGCCCGGGTCGCCCTTGAAAAAACGCGTCTCGACGCTCCGGTCGGCGACAGTTGCCGGACCGCCCGTGAGCGAGTCGGTGGTCTTATCGAGCGGGTTCCAGTCCGGCAGCGGCTTGCCGCATTGCAGGCAAAACGCCATGTGGGCGGGACTTTCGCTTTGACATGTCGGGCACCTCTTCATCGCCGATAATCATAGCTCAAACAAAAAGCGCGGACAATCGCACGCGCGTTTTCGCCGATACCAAAGGTCGGTTAAACTTGCGGTTACAACACCACGATGAAAGCCCCGCTTATTTTGGCCTTGGACATCGGCACATCCAGTGTCCGGGCCGCATTGTATGACGGCGACACCAAGCTCATCCCGCGAAGCAGCGTCAGTATCAAGCAGACATTTGTGGCCACCGCCGATGGCGGCAGCGAGATCCGCACCGACGATGCGGTCGACAACGTCGTAGCCGCGATCGACGCGGTGCTCGAAAAAACCAAAGGAATCAAAGGCGATATCGAGTACGTTGCTTCGTGTGCGTTCTGGCACAGCCTCGTCGGGATCGACGCGAACGGCGACCACACGCCCGTTGTTCTTGGCTGGGCCGACCGCCGTAGCCAGCGGTTCAGCGAGACGCTTAAGGAACGGTTCGACGAAATGGAGGTCCACAACCGTACCGGTGCCCCGTTCCATTCAAGCTTTTGGCCCGCAAAGCTGCTATGGCTCCGGTCGGAATTCCCGGCCGCATTTTCCCGCGCGGCAGGACTCCTCTCCTTCAGCGACCTATTGTCGCTGCGTTTTTTTGGCGAGATCGCGACAAGTATATCGATGGCGTCCGGCACCGGACTTTTCGACGTCAGGCGATGTGACTGGGACAAGGAACTGCTCAAATTTGTAAAAGTCCGCCGCAATATGCTGCCGCAGGTCGTTCCGGGCGATCGCACCTTTAGGCTTGGTAAGAAGTACGCAAAACGCTGGCCGGGGCTCAAAGATGCCGAGTGGTTTCCGACCGTTGCCGACGGTTTGGCAGATCACGTTGGCTCATGCGGTATTGGCAAGCAGCGTGCGAGCCTGATGGTCGGCACTTCGGGGGCGATGCGTGTTGCCTATGCGGGCGAACCGCCGACGAACATCCCGGACGGCCTGTGGTGTTATCGCATAGACCGCAAACGAGTGATCATTGGCGGTGCACTCTCAGACGGCGGCAATCTCTACGCATTGTTAAAGAAGCAACTGCGTTTGCCAACTGACGCAGAGGACCAGATGCGTGCCAGAGGCGCCGCCGCCCATGGCCTTACGGTCCTGCCGTACTTCTTTGGCGAACGCTCGACCGGCTATCGAGAGGACGCACAAGGCGCGATCCTGGGCCTGACTGCATCGAACGACGGTGTCGATATCCTGCAGGCGGCCATGGAATCGGTTGCTTTCCGATTCGCCGAAATCCACGATCGGCTAGGGCGCCTCGCAAATATCCGAGAGATAGTCGCCTCGGGCGGAGCACTTCGCGATTCGTCAGTCTGGCCGCAGATCATTGCCGATGTTTTAGGCCGCGATCTGAGTATCAGCAACGCCCGCGAATCGTCATTGCGCGGAGCGGTTTTGCTTGCACTCGAAAGTCTTGGCAAAATAGAACCAATCGACAGCTTTTCTACGCCGGCAGCGTCAACGCTGGCCTTTCATCCCGAGTGTCACAAGGCCTACACGGCCGCACGCAAACTGCATCGGGAATTCGACAAGACGATCTCAAAATAGACCAATGGCATCCTCGTCAAAACTCGACCAACTCTGCATCAACACGATCCGCACGCTTTCGCTCGACGCGATTCAAAAGGCGAATTCGGGCCATCCCGGTTTGCCGCTCGGAATGGCTCCGGCGGCTTATGTGTTTGGACAAAGTTCCTGCGGCATAACCCGAAAAACCCAAAATGGTTTAACCGCGACCGGTTTTTGCTTTCGCGCCGGACATGGTTCGATGTTGATCTATTCGCTGCTGCATCTGACCGGTTACGATCTGTCGATGGATGAGCTCAAGCAGTTTCGGCAGCTTCATTCAAAGACGCCGGGACACCCGGAAAATATCATGACGCCGGCGTCGAGATCACGACCGGACCGCTCGGGCAAGGCTTTGCAAACGGCGTCGGCATGGGCATCGCGCCAGCACATTTGCGGCGAAGTTTAACAAAAGCGGCTTTCCGATCGTCGATCATTTCATCTACTGCATCTGCTCCGACGGCGATCTGATGGAAGGCGTAAGCTACGAATCCGCGTCGCTCGCCGGGCATCTAAAGCTCGATAATCTGATCTATCTCTACGACGACAACAAGATCACGATCGACGGTTCGACCGATCTGGCGTTTACCGAAGACGTGACGAAACGATTCGAATCCGCGGGCTGGCACGTTTCCGAAGTCGCCGACGGCAACGACATGAAAGCGATCGAAAAGGCGATCAAAGAAGCGCAAAAGATCAAAAACAAGCCGAAACTGATCCGCGTTAAAACGATCATCGGTTTTGGAATGCCGAAGCAGGGCACTTCGAAAGCGCATTCCGACGCGCCGGGCGAAGACGCCGTAAAAGAAACAAAACGCAATCTCGGCTGGCACGAGAACAAACATTTTTATATTCCGAAAGAAGTTTTTGCACAGTTTCGCGAGAGTGTAAAACGCGGAGCAAAAGCCGAGCGTGACTGGACCTCGATGGTCAAGCGTTACGAGAAAAAACATGCCGAACTCGGCCGCGATTTTCACGACATTCGCCTGGGGAATTGCCCGACGGCTGGGAAAAATCATTGCCGAAATTCGACGGCGTCGAGGCAAAAGCGACGCGTGCGTATTCCGGCGAAGTCATCAACGCGATCGCCGAAACCATTCCGCAGCATGATCGGCGGTTCGGGCGATCTGACGCCGTCGAACAACACGTATATCAAATCGTCCGCCGATTTTCAGGCCGGAAAATTTGAGAATCGCAACATCCATTTCGGCATCCGCGAACACGCGATGGGATCGACCATGAACGGCATGGCGCTGTACGGCAGCGTGATTCCGTTTGGCGGGACGTTTCAGACCTTTTCAGATTACATGCGCCCGGCGATCCGGCTGGCCGCGCTTTCGCAGATTCAGGTCGTCTATGTTTTCACGCATGATTCGATCGGCCTCGGCGAAGACGGTCCGACGCATCAATCGGTCGAACATCTCGCCGCCCTGCGTGCGATCCCGAATCTCGCCGTGATCCGCCCGTGCGACGCCCACGAAACCCGCGAAGCGTGGCGTGCCGCGTTGAAACGAACCGATGCGCCGACAGCGTTCGCTCTGTCACGTCAAAAAGTCGCGTTGATCGACCGCAAAAAATTCGCTGCGGCAAAGGCCTGCACAAAGGCGCATACATTCTGGCCGAAGCCGAAACAAAGGCCGGCAAAGCCGCAACACCCAAATTGATCCTCATCGCCACCGGCTCCGAAGTCGGTCTGGCGATGGAAGCCCGCGAAAAACTAAATGCCGCCGGCACACCGACCCGCGTCGTCTCAATGCCCTGCTGGGAATTCTTCGACGCTCAAACGCAAAATACAGAAGAAGTCCTCCCGCCAAAGGTCAAAGCCCGCCTCGCCATCGAAGCCGGCGTTTCACTCGGCTGGCAAAATACGTCGGCGACCATGGCGACACGCTGGCCGTCGATAAATTCGGCGCATCGGCACCGGCCGAAGATGTGTTTCGGGATTATGGGTTTACGGTCGCGAATGTTCTCAAAATGGCGAAGAGGTTGATCTTATGAGCGCAAAAGAGCTGCTGATCCGGGAATTCGCCACCTGCTACGACACCAACAGTTGGTTCGTCGCCGTCCGTAATGCTGTCGAGGGGCTCAATGTCGAGCAAGCTTGCTGGAAGCCAAACGATTCTGTGAACTGCATCTGGGAAACGCTCTCGCACATCGCGTATTACAACAACGCCTATTTGCAGCGGTTCAAGGGGATCGACTATGAATACGACGTCTCGTCCAACGACCAGACCTTCAGCACGGGCGAATATACCGAGGCCGATTGGCAGGCTGAGATCGTGCGGTTTGACGCGTTGATGCAGGAATTTCGCGACTTGATCGAAGCGGCGGGCGAGAGCAAATTTAGCGAACAGCTCGCGCCTGAGAACCCGCGTTCGTGGGCGGAGTTGATCTCAGACATCAACACCCACAACGCCTATCACGCCGGACAAATCCTATTGCTCAGAAAACTTCAGGGAAGCTGGAACCCGCAACAAGGCGTTTCCTGATCACCGGTCATATACGTCCTTTCTATTTCCGACCTTCACGACAACCACGATGAGGCGGTCATCTTCGATCGTGTAGATGATCCGATAATTGCCCTGGCGTATTCGGTATTTCTCCTGGCCGCTGAGCTTCTGGCAGCCGACGGGACGCGGGTTATCGGACAGGGAACGGGTCCTTCGCAGAATCCTTTCAGCGTCCTTCTTCGGTATCGTTGTGAGGCTGCGGTAGAACGCCTCGGTATAAAGGACGCTATATTTTGCCATCTGCTTTTAGCCTGGCAAGCAGTTCTTCGTACGTCATCAGTGGGTCGTTCGCGTGCTCATCAAACGACCGAAGGTCTTCTTCGTCCTCGCTCAAGGTGGCTCGCAGACGCATCATTCACGAGATCCGAGATGCTTTGGTGCGTTAGCGCTGACTTTACCTTGATTGCTTGATGAATCTTAGGCTCGATGTAGACGGTGGCCCGCTTTAGCTGGATACTCATATCCGAACTATAACGCTAAAACGTTATAGCGTCAAGATAAAGTTTGAGCTGCGGTCGAACCTTCCCGATTAGCGGCCAGAAGGCTACGGGGCGATAGCTACGAATTTGCCCGATGATGCGTTAAACTATTGGTTTGACCGAGGGTTTTGTTAAAGAAGTGAGCAACACAACAACCAATTTATCTGAGTTTATCAAGGACGCTTTTGGCTCCAATTCGACCTACGTCGAGGGCCTTTTGGCGCGTTACCGTACCGACCCACAGCTGGTCGACGAGTCGTGGCAAGCGTATTTTGCCGACCTACTGAACGGCGGCCAGCCTGCCATACAGGCGGAAACACGAGCCGTCGCGAGTGTGCCCGTTGAGCCAAAAGCAACGCCAAAGAAAGTAGCGGCCACAGTCCCGACAGGCACGACCTCCAAACCCATCACCGGCCCGGCGAAAAAGATCGTCGAGAACATGGAGCAGAGCCTGACGGTACCGACGGCCACGAGCTTTCGCACGGTTCCGGTCAAGGTCCTCGAGGAAAACCGCCGCATCATCAACGAGCACCTCGCGACCCGCCGTCTCGGCAAGGCATCGTTTACACACATCATCGCGTGGGCGATCGTTCAGGCGGCCAAGGCGATGCCGAGCATGAATTTCGGGTACGGCGAGGTTGACGGCACGCCGTCGCGTATCGAGAACGCGGGCATAAACCTCGGCATCGCCATCGATATCGAGAAAAAGGACGGCTCGCGGAGCCTGTTGGTCCCGAATATCAAGGATGCTGGTGCGATGAATTTCGCCGAGTTTTTCGCCGGCTACAACGACATCGTCAAGCGTGCCCGCGACGGCAAATTGGAGATCGCGGATTTTCAGGGCACGACAATTACGCTGACCAATCCCGGCACGATCGGCACGGTCGCGTCGAATCCGCGGCTGATGGCCGGCCAGAGCGCGATCATCGCTACGGGCGCGCTCGAATACCCTGCTGAATATCAGGCGATGACGCCCGCGGCACTCTCGCAGCTCGGCATCAGCAAGACGATGACGATCACGAGCACCTATGACCACCGCGTCATTCAGGGTGCCGAGAGCGGGATGTTCCTGGCGAAGATCCACGAGTTTCTCACCGGACAGCACGCCTTTTACGAGAATATCTTTGGTGCCCTAGAGATACATTATCCTCCGCTGCGTTGGGCTGTTGACTTCAACCCGGCACTACTCGGCGGCGACCGATTCACCGAGCAGGCTGAGAAGCAGGCGAACGTCCTGCAGCTTATCAACGCATATCGCATCCGCGGCCATCTGCTCGCCGACATCGATCCGCTCAACATGACGTCGCACAACGCAGCGGAGCTGGATCTCGAGAGTTTTGGGCTCACCATTTGGGACCTCGACCGCGAATTTATCACCGGCGGCCTTCACGACGAAAAGACCGCGACGCTTCGACGCATCCTTGAGATCCTGCGCAAAGCCTACTGCGGCAAGGTCGGCATTGAGTACCGTCACATCCAGAGCAAAGAGGAAAAGGAATGGATCCGACGACAAGTGCGGGAACACTTCGTCGATACGAAACCGCTTGCGGCGGACCTAAAGAAAGAGCTCCTGCAAAAGCTCATCGAGGCCGAGCAATTCGAGCAATTCCTGCACAAGAAATACCTTGGCCAGAAGCGCTTTTCGCTCGAGGGCTGTGAGACGGTCATCCCGATGCTCGACCAGCTTGTCGAGGGCGCGTCAGCACGCGGCGTCGAAGAGATATTTATGGGCATGGCCCACCGCGGCCGGCTCAACGTCCTGACAAATATCGTCGGCGATCCCGAAAAGGGCGACATGGCCGAGCGGATCTTCACGATCTTTGAGGGCACTTTGCACCCCGATTTTCCTGCGGACGAGGGCGACGTCAAGTATCACCAAGGCGCCGAAGGCCGCAAGACGACCAGGGCCGGACGCGAGATCTCCATTTCGCTCTCTTGCAATCCGAGTCACCTTGAGGCCGTCAATCCCGTTGTCGAGGGAATGGCCCGGGCGCGGCAGGACGAGATCCGCAATGGCGAAGAGCACACTCGCGAAGAGGCCTACGACCGCATATTGCCGCTGCTGCTACACGGCGACGCGGCATTCGCGGGCCAGGGCGTCGTGATGGAGACGCTACAGTTAGCCGGCCTCGTCGGGTATCGGACAGGCGGCACGATACACCTCGTGATCAACAATCAGATCGGCTTTACGACGTCGCCTGAGCTTGGCCGCTCGTCGATATATTCGACTGACGCCGCACAGATCACGCAGACGCCGATATTTCACGTAAATGGCGACGACCCTGAGGCCGCGTATCGGGTGATCCAGATCGCGCTCGCGTACCGGCACGAATTCAAACGCGATGTCGTGCTCGACCTTGTCGGTTTCCGCCGCCTCGGCCACAACGAAGGCGACGAGCCGAGCTATACGCAGCCTGTGATGTACGCCCGCGTAAAGGCCCATCCCGGCACACGTCATCTTTACGCCCAACAGCTCATCCGCGAAGGCGTGATCACCGCCGACGACCTCGCGGCGATGACAAACAAGGTCGTCGAGCGATACGAAGGCATCCTCGCTCGTGCCAAACAGATCGCCGTCGAAAAGCCGGCCAAGACATCGCTGCCGCACCATGCGGCCGACGACGACGGCTCGATGGTCGTGCCGACTGCCGTCCCAGCCGAAACGCTCAAAACAGTTTCGGACAAGATCTCGCTCGTGCCCGATGGTTTTAACATCAATCCAAAAATGGTCGGCCAACTCGCACGCCGTGCAAAGATGGGCGACGGCGAAGTACCGATGGATTGGGGCTTTGCAGAGGCGTTGGCGTTCGGCTCGATCGTTGTCGAGGGCATGCCCGTGCGTGTCAGTGGCCAAGACTCCGGACGCGGCACATTCTCGCACCGGCACGCGTCGATGTATGACACGATGACGGGGATTCGTTGGACGCCGCTCTCGGAATTGCGAAATGCGCAGAATCCCGCCGCGCACTTCTACGTCTTTGACAGCAGCTTGAGCGAATACGCGGTGCTCGGCTTTGAGTACGGCTATTCGGTCCGTCACCGCCGCGAGCTTGTCGCTTGGGAAGCTCAGTTTGGCGATTTCTCCAACGGCGCCCAGATCATCATCGACCAGTACATCTCATCCGGTGAGGACAAATGGCAGCAGCACTCTGACCTCGTGATGCTTCTGCCGCACGGCTACGAAGGGCAAGGCCCTGAGCACTCGTCTGCACGGCTCGAGAGATACCTACAACTTTGTGCCGAGAATAACCTTCAAGTTTGCTACCCGACGACGCCGGCACAGTATTTCCATCTGCTCCGTCGCCAGGTAAAGCAGGAAATGCGACGGCCGCTGATCGTAATGACGCCAAAGAGCCTGCTGCGTCTGCCCGCGGCCGCGTCGACGATGGATGAGCTAACGGACGGCGGCTTTAAGCCCGTGATCGCCGATGGCCGCGAACTCGACAAGTCGGCCGTCCGACGCATCGCCCTGTGCAGCGGCAAGGTCTATTACGACCTCGAAGTAGCCCGCGAAAACGATCAAGTGGCGGACGTCGCCGTCGTCCGCCTCGAACAGTTCTATCCGTTCCCGGCGACCGCTCTCACGGAGATCATCGCGTCGTATCCAAACGCGACCGAGCTCGTCTGGACACAGGAAGAGCCGCAAAACATGGGCGGCTGGACGTTTGTCGAGCCGCGGCTTCGCGCTATCTTGCCGGATAATGTCAACTTGCGGTACATCGGCCGTACTCCGTCGGCGTCGCCCGCGACCGGCAGCTACGCGATACACGACCTTGAACAGCACCAGCTCGTCAGCCGAACATTGGGTGAGTGGGCCGAGGAAATATCGGCCGCGAGCGAGCCGGAAGTTTCCGAGCAGCTCGCCCCGGCGGGCGCGTAGAATAGATATTATGTTTGATCGAATAACAGTCAATCCGAGTGTATGCCATGGTCAGGCATGTATTGCAGGGACGCGCGTACCCGTGCATCAGGTAGTGAGCATGTTGGCCAATGGAGATTCTATCGAGGGTATTGTCACGGCATACCCGCACATTACACGCGAGGATGTGCTCGCTTGTTTAGAGTATGCGGGTTCGCTGGCTGAGGAACAGGTCACGCCGATAGAGCTCGTCGGTCAAGTATGAGAATATGCGTCGACGAAAACATTCCACTCCTGACTGTTAGGGAGCTTGAGGCTCTTGGCCACGACGTTCTTGATATTCGTGGAACGGAGCATCAAGGTTTGGCCGACGACCGTCTATGGCGGATGGCTCAGGATCAGGGCAGACTGTTCATCACGACCGACAAGGGATTCGTCGAGCATCGCAATGAATCTCACCACGGGCTCGTCGTTGTCAGGCTTCGCCAGCCAAATGAAGCGAAGATCCACGAGCGCGTGATGTATGCATTTAACAACATAGGGCCTGACCAGTGGTCTGGGGTCACTATCGTATTAAAGGACGCGGTGCAAAGCGTCTGGCGAGGGCAAATATGAGCAAACTCTACAATGTGGCGGGGATCCTCGCTTTCGTGTGCGCAATTACTCTCATTCTCGCATGTGGGCCCAAGACCGCCCGCAGCGAGGAGCCCGCGAACGGCCCGCAGCCTGAGGCAACGCCTAAGAACACGGAACCGATCACGATCACGGGCGTTGGCGACATCATGATGGGATCGCCGTTTCCCAACGAAACGCGGATGCCGCCTAATGACGGGGCGGACCTGTTAAAGGCGTTCACGCCGATCCTGAGCGCGGCCGACATCGCGTTTGGCAATCTCGAGGGGCCGATCGTTGACGGCGGCGTCTCGGGAAAATGCCGCGCCGGTTCGACGCAGTGTTTTGCATTTCGATCGCCGACGCGTTACGGCAAATACCTGAAAGACGCCAGTTTTGACGTGATGAGCGTGGCCAACAACCATGCAGGCGATTTTGGCCTGCCGGGCCGCACCAGCACGCAAAAGGTGCTCGACGAACAGGGCATCAAGTACGCCGGCACGCTCGATCCGCCGGCCACGATCGCCTATCTCACCGCAAAGGGCAAACGCGTTGCCTTCGTCGCCTTTGGCCACAACCGGGAGATGCCCAGCATCAATGACCTCGACGGCGCCCGCCGCCTGGTCGAAGAGGCGGCCAAGAACGCCGACATCGTCGTCGTTTCGTTCCACGGCGGAGCCGAGGGCAGCGGTGCCCAGCACGTGCCCAACCGCAATGAGATCTTCCTCGGCGAGAATCGCGGCGATCTGCCGCTCTTTGCCCGCACCGTCGTCGACGCCGGTGCCGACCTCGTCCTTGGCCACGGCCCGCACGTATTGCGCGGCATGGAACTCTACAAAGACCGCCTCGTCATGTACAGCCTCGGCAATTTTTGCACCTACGGCTGGTTCCAACTCGCCGGCGAGACCGCTCTCACAATGGCCCTCGAGGTCAAACTCGCGCCCGACGGCAAATTCCTCGGCGGCAAAGTCCATAGCGGCCGCCAAGAAGCCAAAGGCATCCCCGTCCTCGACCCGTCAAAAGAAGGGTTGAGGGTCGTTCGCTCGCTCTCCGAAACCGACTTTGGAACAAACGCCCCGAAGTTCGCAGAAGACGGCACCATCACGCCTCGATAAATATCTTAACTGTGATCTAGGATCACATCCTTTCGTTTCGTCCGGGTATACGCTCGGCCAAAATAGAACATCAAACGGGAGTTCTATGGAAATAGATCCGCTTCCCTTTGTGCGGCATACGGAGGCATACAAATTTCATCAACGGCCATCGTCGATGCGCGCAGATGTGGAAATATGAGCGCTTGGGGCGGAGTTTCTCGGGGTGGCGGGGAGGCGGTTTTGGCCAAACGCTGATCTGACGGGGCGCGCTCGGTGGCACGGGATTTGAGTTGAGTTAATAGTGACGCCAGGCACTGTGCCGGGCAGACGACGACAGCCTGCGACACATTTCTTTTACCTGGCGTGCTAGACGCAACCAGCGTAGGAGAAATGACAATGAAACACTTAATCAAAAATTCATGGATAGTAATTACAGTTTTATTAATGATCTTCGCGGTGTCGTCGCCGGGCCAGAAGAGGCCCTTCCCGCCGATCTTTTTGGACCAGCCGGCGTTTCCGTTCGATTTTACAGAGCAGTTCTATAAGCTGAACGGGGTGGACGTCGCAGAGGTGTCCAATCGAAGGACCGGCGCAGATGGCCTGTCGATCATCTGGAAATCGAACAACACAAATCAAAACGATGTGCGCGTCCTGGTGACGCTGCCGGTCTATGACCACTACGGCCAGATAATGTTCTGGTATCCGCTTGGCGATATGACCGAGCGGGCGTTCCTGGAGGACATGACCGGTATGGAGGCCAGACGACTGGCCGAGGAGTTCCCGATCTATGTCTTCCCGGACAAACAGATCGCGACATTCGCAGGCTTTGCCGATTCCCGCCATGCTCCGCTGATGGACATGACGCAGGCACCGACGAACAACCCCCGGGTGAATCCGCTCGGACTCAGAGAGATCTGGTTGGTGCGGTATACCGAGAAGGCATTCAGCGGCGAAGGGGCCGATCTGATGGCCTATATGCTGAAGAAGAACGGCGTTGCGACCGACGACACGCCGATCCTCAAGACTCTGGCGGATATCAGGTGGATGCACAAGGAGGGCATGCTGACGTTAGAATCGTACGGCTACTTCCCATTTGCTCCCTATGAAGGACAATTCGCGGTCGCTCCGGTGATCGCCGATCCCCGATATGGGGCGATAGCTAAGGACGCGTTCCTGCTGTTGGCGGAAAAGGATGGCAGCCCGCTGCCGGCGGAAATTCCATTCCAATACCAGTTCACCTGCCTGCAGACGAAAGGCGACTGGTGCTACGAGCGATAAAGCTCGACGCCAACTCGATCGTAATGGAGAAGGCTGCCCTCGTGGCAGCCTTCCTCTTATTCGGATGAACCAGACTGGGCTGCGTCGGCTTCGCGCATGAGTTTGGCGACCCAGTAGATGTAGTGAAAACCCGAGAAGATGGCGAACGCGGCCACGATCACATAAACCGTAGGCAGATAGATGCCGTTCCACTCGGGATTTAGGGCCGCGACGAGGATCAGGATGACGGCGGTGACCTGGACGAAGGTGCTGGCTTTGCCGAGCCAAGACGGTTTGAAGCCGCGAAAATTTGTCATCATGCTGATCGCGCCCGCGACGGCGATTATGGCGATGTCGCGGCCTATGACACAGGCCGTCACCCAAAACGGCACGGGCAAGTGCCGGCCCGTGGACGTCATTCCGGGGATCGTCAGCATCACGAATGCCGTTGTCATCAGCAGTTTGTCGGCGATCGGATCGAGGATCATGCCGAGCTCGGACTCTTGTTTGAGGCGGCGGGCGATAAAGCCGTCAATGCCATCAGACACGCCCGCGATCGTAAACAGCGCGAGCGCCCAGCCTTCCCGATGGTAAACGAGCGCGGTTGCGAAAACCGGTATCAAGGCGATGCGAAGGAACGTCAGTATATTGGCAATGGTCCAGATACGCTGTTCCGAATGCGGAATGCGGAAGTCGGAATGCGGAATCATCGTTTGCCTCGCCGTGCGGTATTTATTGAGGTGACCCAGATCGCGGTCAGCTGGTTTGCTTCATCGAGAAGTTCGGCCACCTTATCAGGTTTCATAATGCCATATTCCACGAGCAATTCGATCCAGAAGGCCGATTCGTCTGTCTCTTCCTCAACAATCCCCATCTTGGCGATAAAATCTGCCTTAGAACGTCCGCGACATGCCGCACGATAATTTGCCGCCACAGAGGTGCCGGATCGGATCAACTGACCGCCTATCGTGCGAGCAACAAGCGTATTAGGAAGGCTGTCGACGAGTGTCATGATTCGAAGGGCGGCGTTTTGCATTCCGCATTCAGACAGAGCGCAGCTCCAAAAGCGAGATCTCGGGCGGGCATTGATAGCGCATTGGGACGACGACTGTGCCGATGCCGCGGGTGATGTATATCTGGGAATTTCGCCGGGTGTGCAGCCCGGCTTTGATCCGCCGACGCGTAAAGACGCGTTTCTCGTCGCTGCGGACCTTGATCTGGCCGCCGTGCGTGTGGCCGCTCAGTGTCAGGTCGATGCCGTGGCGGGCGGCTTCGCGAAAGATGATCGGGTTGTGGGCGAGGAGCAGCTTCATCTCGTCGGGAAATGAGCCCTTCAACGCGGCGGGCACATCGGTCTTGCCGACCATGTGATCGTCAACGCCGCAGAGCCAGAACGACGCGCCGCGGGCCTCGAATCGGAAGCCTTCGTTGACAAGCATGTTGATGCCTTCGCCGCGAAACAGATCTGTTAGCAGGTCAGCGTCGGTCCAATGATCGTGATTGCCGAGGCAGGCGTAGGTGCCGTATTTTGCCTTGAGCCGACCGAGCACGGCCGCCACAGGAGCGATGTATTGACGCTCGTGCGAGACGTAATCACCCGTGAGCAGAAACATGTCGGGCCGCAGCCGATTGGCGACCTTCACCGCTCGCTCGATGTGTTTGAGGTCGGTGAACGGACTGTGATGCGTGTCAGAAAGGTGAACGATCTTTAGGCCGTCGAGCTTGGCGGGCAGACGTTTAATTGCTATCTCAACGTGCTCAAGCGAGAGGCTGTTAGCCTCGTCGATGGCGAGCTTTGCCTTCTTTGACCAGTTGCCCGCGAGCGTGCGTATGGGCGCTTCGGAAGCGACGAAGGCGTTTATGCGTTCCGTCAACCTGACGCGTTTTGTCGCTGTATCTGCCATTTAGGGGTTTGTGCAGTGTAGCGCGGCGGGCCGGCTATTACAATGCGCGCTAAATGCCCTTTATACGAAGGAACTCTGCGTTTGCCAACTTGGATTAGGACGCCATCGGCGTCGAGCGCGATGTCTGCGTTCGCCGCTGTGGCCTTTTCGCCGTTGACGCGGACGCCGCCCTGTTCGATCAGGCGGCGGGCCTCGCCCTTTGACGCTGCGAGGCCGGCGTCGGCGAGAAGGTGGGCGAGATTGTGGCTGCCTGTGGGCATTGTGCGTTCTTCGATCTCGTCGGGAACTTCCTTCTGCACAAAGCGGCGGTTGAACTCGTCTTCAGCAGCTTCGGCGTCTTTTGCGGAATGAAAGTCGGTGATGATGAGTTTGGCGAGATCGACCTTGATGTCTCGCGGATTTCGGCCATTCGAGATCTCAGATCTGAGATCTGAAATTTGAGATGGGCTGAGGTCGGTCAGTAGTTCGTAATACTTCCACATCATCTCGTCCGAGATCGACATGACCTTGCCAAACATCTCGCCGGGCGGTTCTTCGATGCCGATGTAGTTGTCGAGCGATTTCGACATCTTCTGGACGCCGTCGAGGCCCTCGAGCAGCGGCGTGGTCATGATGGCCTGCGGTTCCTGATCGAATTCACGCTGCAGGTTGCGGCCCATCAGCAAGTTGAACTTCTGGTCCGTACCACCGAGCTCAACATCGGCGTTAAGGGCAACGGAATCATACCCTTGCACCAGCGGATAGAGCAGCTCGTGAAGCGAGATCGGCTTCTCGTCCCGCATTCGCTTGTCAAAATCGTCGCGTTCGAGGATCTGTTTGACGGTAGTTTTTGCACACAATCGAACAAAATCAGCTGCGGTGAACTTGTCCATCCATTCACCGTTAAAGCGAAGCTCCGTTTTGTCGCCGTCGAGCAGCTTGAACATCTGCTGCTTGTAGGTCTCCGCGTTTGCGTTGATCTCATCGCGTGAAAGCGGCGGGCGTGTGACATTCTTGCCCGAGGGATCGCCTATCATTCCCGTGAAATCACCGATGAGAAAGATGATCGTGTGCCCGAGTTCCTGAAAAGCCTTGAGTTTGCGAATAACGACCGTATGGCCGAGGTGAATATCCGGTGCGGTAGGGTCTAATCCCAGCTTGATCCGCAGCGGTTTGCCGGTTTTCGCGGAGCGTTCGAGCTTTTTGCGCAGGTCATCCTCACGGATCAGATCGACCGAGCCTTTTTTGAGATATGAAAGCTGTTCGTCGATGGTCATAAAACCTAAATTCTATGCGAAACATGGATAGGCTACAATCAGTCGTATGAGTGATTTGAGTAGCATGCACTTAAGTTTTGTCGGATGCGGAGTAATGGGGGAATCGGTGATCGCGGGGCTGCTGCGAAAGAACCTCGTCGATCCGGCGAATATTGCGGCGAGCCACCCGCGTGAGAACCGGCGGGCGGAGCTTGTCGAGAAACACGCCATATCAACATTTGCAGATAATGCCGAGGCGGTGAAGTTCGTTGCGGGCGGTGAGAATTCGGCGATCATCATCTGCGTAAAGCCGCAGCGGCTCGAGCGTGTATTGAATGACCTAAAGGGCATTTTGCATCCGGATCAATTGGTCATCTCGATCGTCGCGGGAGCGACGATACATCATCTCGCCGAGGAACTCGGCACGGCCAAGGTCGTACGTGCGATGCCGAATACGCCGTCGCAGATCGGTGCCGGCATCACCGCGTGGACCTGCACGGTCGCGGTCGATGAGGCCGAACGCGGTCATGTCCGCGAGCTGCTCTCGGCTCTCGGCAAAGAGCTTTTTGTCGAGACCGAGAACATGATCGACATGGCGACCTCGCTCTCGGCCACCGGCCCGACCTACATCTTTATGGTCATGGAAGCGCTGACCGACGCGGGCGTGCATCTCGGCTTCTCACGCGACATGGCAAAGGAACTCGTGCAGGAGACGATGCTCGGCTCGGTCAAATTCGCCATGGAATCGCACAAGCACCCCGCCGAACTCCGCAACATGGTCACCTCACCCGGCGGCACGTCTGCCGAGGCCATCTACCAAATGGAAAAAGGCTCGCTCCGCACCGTCCTCTCAAAAGCCGTCTATGCCGCGTACAAGCGGGCGGTCGATCTCGGGAAGAAATAGCCGCATCACTTCTGTTATCGAGATACTCCCAATTGAGCCATTATTTTGTGGGTCGATTGGCTTGACACCACAAGATATAGTGATAAAATCCTAGACGCTTTCAATACTCTTTGAGGGCAATTTAGCTCATTCTCAATTTGGTGCTTCTGCCGGGCCACATTCCGACGCGGCCCGCGGTTGGCCTATTTTGCATATCGAGGAGACAGATCAAAAGTGAGAAAAATCATTGCCGTTATCGCAGTTTTTGTACTTGGGCTGGTCGCTGTCAGCGTGATCTCAGATCGGGTCGACGCCAGCCGGACGATCTTTAGAACTGGCTCCGCTGACGAGCTGGAGATGGCGAAGCGTCTGAGTTTTGATGTCCTGCGTTCAACGGCAGCGGCCGACGTTGATGAGTTTCGCGTAAAGCGTGTCGAGATCGACAGCCTGAGGATGGCGCACACGCATGTTCAGCAGATCCATCAGGGTGTGCCCGTATGGGAAGGCGAGGCGATCATCCATCTCATGGCCGACGGAACGCTTGCGCGAATGACCGACAATCTCAAAGGAGTCGGTCGCGGTCAATACGACACCGAATTTTGATGAGAAACAAGCCGTGAGCCTTGCGGAAGGATATTACCGAGGCTCGGCCCAACAGACCGATCCATCTATCGTTGAGCAGTATATTTTCCGCGGCGACACGCGCGATCACCTTGCGTATCGCGTAGAGACGCCGAGGCTGGACGGGACGGACGCAACGTCGGCTCCGGTTGTTTTCATTGACGCGCACACCGGCGAGAAGCTCTTTGCATACGACAACCTACAGACCGGCACGGGAAATTCGCTCTATAGCGGGACGGTGACGATCCAGACGAGTTCGGTGGGTTCAACATTTTATATGGAGGACCTGACGCGGCGGATGGGTACGTTTAATATGAACAACACTGGCAGTACATCAACGGGCACGGGCGGCACTCAATCGCGATTCACGGACGCTGACGACAATTGGACCGCGACAAACGCGAGGGCCGGCGTCGATGCCCATTGGGGAGCGCGTTGGACCTATGACTATTTCTCACTTGTCCACGGCCGCAATGGCATAAACGGTAGCCAGGGGCCGGGCACGACTGCCGCGGCTGCGAACAGCGGCATCAGTCTTGTCACGTCTCGTGTACACTTCGGCAGCAATTACAACAACGCTTTTTGGTACCAGAACAAGATGACCTACGGCGATGGCAACGGAACGACGTTCTCGCCGCTTACCACTCTTGACATCGCGGGTCACGAGATGACGCACGGTGTGACGCAATATTCGGCGAACCTTACTTACGCAAACGAATCAGGTGCATTGAACGAATCTATGTCGGACGTCTTCGGGGCGATGGTCGAGAGTTACGCACGCGGCGGAGTTGTCAACGGCGATACGTGGAAGATCGGCGAGCAGAGTTACACGCCCTCGACCTCTGGCGACGCTCTTCGCTATATGGACAATCCGCATTTGGCTGGCAACGGCGGCTACACAACGAACGACGATCCCGACCACTACAGCGAACGCTACACGGGCACGGCCGATTCGGGCGGTGTGCATATCAATTCGGGCATCGCCAATCACGCGTTCTATCTCGCGGCGAACGGCGGTACGCATCACCTGAGCGGCACGGCAGTGACCGGCATAGGCACGACCGATGCGGCCCGCATCTGGTACCGTGCGTTGACCGTTTATATGACGTCGGGAACGAACTTTTCTGGGGCGAGGACAGCGATGCTAAACGCCGCGACCGATCTCTATGGCGGATCGAGCGCACAGTACATCGCGACGGGCCGCGCATGGTGCGCCGTCGGCGTTGGAACCTGCCCGGGCGGCACACCGACGCCTTCACCTACACCGACGGCAACGCCTACACCGTCACCGACGCCAGGAGCCAACCTGCTCATCAACGGCGGGTTTGAGGGCAGCGCGAGCCCGTGGGTCGGTTCAGGTTCGGGCTATTTCTATATCAACAGCGGCAACTATCCGCACGGCGGCACCGGATATATCTATTTCGGGGTGAACAACAGTGTTTCGGGCCAGGCATATCAGCAGGTCTCGATACCATCGTCGGCTACTGGTGCATTGACATTTTGGCTGAATGTCCAATCCAGTGAGACAACGACATCAACCCAGTACGACAGGCTGTTCGTCGAGGTCAGGAACACCTCCGGCACGTTGCTTCGTACGCTTGCAACGTACAGTAATCTCAACAAGGCCGCGGCGGGGGCATATACGCAGCGGTCATTGAGTGTCGCGGCGTATCGCGGCCAGACGGTCAGATTACAGTTTCGCTCGACGACCGACAGCTCGCTCTCGACGACCTTCCGCGTGGACGACGTCGATCTGAGATAGCTCAACAGTTCTTCTCTGTGCGAACATTAGGGGACTGCCCACGCGGGCGATCCCCGTTTTTTATGCTGATGCAGGTGCTCGGAAAGATCTGGAAGATGATGCCTCGCGGCATGCGGGCACGGGTCGCGCGGAGCATACAGGTCAAGTTCACGATATCGGCCGCCGGGGTGATCACCAATAGCAGCGGACAGGTGCTGCTGCTCGATCACGTTCTGCGGCCCGATTCGGGCTGGGGCATTCCGGGCGGTTTTGTGGACCGCGGCGAACAGCCCGAAGAGACCCTGCGTCGCGAGGTCCGTGAGGAAACCGGTCTCGATCTGGAGGACGTGCGGCTGCAAACTGTTCGCACGCTCGGACGGCATATCGAGGTGATATTTACGGCCCGCGGCATTGGCGAACCGCAGGTTATGAGCCGCGAGATCACCGCGCTGAAATGGTTTGATATAGATTCGATGCCGCCCGAAATAAGCCGCGACCAGCGAAATTTGGTAAAAAATGCATTGGGACGAGAGTGATCTTGTCCGAATTCGCGTTCGAGATTCGGCGATTGTATAATCTAGTTGTTAATTAAAGGAGAACCACGATGGTCGATCTAGTGCCGCCGCCCGAGGCGGTTATGGACATACTTGTTAAAACCGGCGCATACCGCAGGGGACATTTTATTTACCCTAACGGCAAGCACGCGTCGCATTACTTTCAGATGCCGCTCGCGTTCCGTCTATACGACACCGCACGCATTCTGTCGGTCGGGTTGAGCCGGCTTTTTCGGATGGAAAAGTCCATCGCCAAGCAGATCCCAAAGGTGTCGATCATCAGCCCGAGCCACGCCGGCATCATGGTCGCGTTCGGTGTCCGCGAGGCGCTCAGTGCCGAGCAGACATATTGGGCTGAGATCGAGGACGGTAAGCGGCAGTTTCGGCAGTACATCGACGATTATGAAATGAATCCGGCCATAATCGTTGACGACATCAACCGTTCGGGCAGGTCTATCAGAGAGACGATCTCTATAGTTAAAGAACTCGGGGTCGAGGTGATCGGCATCGGGACCATCGCAAAGTTCGACGACGCCCCGACCGATTTTGACGGCATCGAGGCAAAGTCGCTGCTAAGCTTTGATGTGAATTTCTACGACACGGAAGACGAATGGCGAAGCTCGCGAAGCGCGTCTGACGCTGAGGTCGAGACAGTTCGTTTCTAGATCGCGTGACGATTGGCCATGGCGCGGTCCATCGTCACCTCGTCAACGTATTCGAGGTCTGCTCCCACGGGCATTCCCATTGCAATCCTGGTCACGAGAGGGCCGAGCGGCTTTAGCAGGCGGGCGATATAATTCGCCGTTGCCTCGCCCTCGGTCGTCGGGTTTGTGGCGACGATGATCTCGCGCACCTCGACGCCGTCGTTATTCTCAGGTGCGAGTCGCGGTATCAGGTTTTGGAGCATCAGCTCGTCCGGTCCGATGCCGCGCATCGGTGACAGCGAGCCGTGCAGAATGTGATACAGGCCGCGGTACGAGCGTGTTTTTTCGACGGCGACCAGATTGTACGGTTCCTCGACGATGCAGATGATCGAACGGTCGCGTTTGGGATTTGAGCAATACAGACAGGGATTGACGTCGGTCAGGTTATTGCAGATCGAGCAAAATACGATCTTTTCTTTTACTTCCGTTAAGGCGTTAGCAAACTGCTGGACCTCGGCCATTGGCCGCCGCAGCACGTAAAACGCCAGCCTCTGCGCAGACTTGCCGCCGATGCCGGGCAGACGTTTGAATTCGTCGATGAGTTTTGCGACCGGCTCAGAGTAGTCAAGCATTTGAAAAGATATTTAACGCAAAGACGCAAAGGAAACAGAAAGGCCGCATAATATCCAACTCTGCGTCTTGGCGGCCGCCGCGTCTTTGCGTTGAAAACCGACTACATCATTCCCGGAGGCAACATCCCGCCGAGCTTGCCCTTGAGCGATTCCTCGACCTTTCGTTTGGCTTCGTTGAGTGCCGCAACGGTCAGGTCCTGGAGCATTTCGACGTCGCCGTCCTTGATGAGGTCGGGCGAGATCTCGAGGCTCACGACCTCAAAATCACCCCTCATCACGACCTTAACGGCACCCCCGCCTGCCGCGGCCTCGACGGTCATCTGCTTCATCTCGCGGCCCATCTGCTCCTGCATCTGTTGGGCCTGCTGCATCATCGATTCAATGTCCAATCCGCCGGGTAATTTCATCTGATCCTCCTAAAGATCACGCTACGCACAATTCTAGCACCACGGGACATGAAAATCTTTTTTACATAAAGTGATAAAAAATGTAAAAACCTGTTGACACTCGACATATCTTTGGTCTGATCTGGAATTCGATGTGTTCCGACGCATCGACCCACCCACTCAATTCAACACACACAATCAGCGCGGATTCCAGCAGAAGCTCTGACACACGTTTGACTGTCCGTAAGCCGGATCGTCATACGCTCATCGTCGCGGGTCGTCACGGTGCGTGGCGGCCGCAGCCAGCTGCGACAATAATTTCGTTCGCCCGCCGCCAGACGCTAAAGCCAGGCGAGAAACAACATTCCCAGCGAATCCGCGTCATCGTCGTGCGGTGATTCTTGACCCGTCAAATGGTTAGCGAGTATCGTTAGGCGCGTGACGTTATTTCTTGAACAGATCCCGACAGTTTCGATCGTCCTTGTCTTATTCGTGATCGCTGCAGTAATTCTTTTTCTGGGGATGATAGGACTGATCATCCTTTTGATCTCTCGCGCAGCGAAACGAAGGAGTTACGATCGGGATCGCGGTCGTGAGATGGAGCAAACTCCGCGGCAGTTGGGCTTCAACTTTCGATCGACCGCGCAATTAGCCGAATTGTCATTCCTCAGTGGCTACCAGGCGTTCGAGGGTAATGCGATCGGGGCCGAGAACTTTCTTACACGTAACGTCAAGGGCGACGACGTGGCTATTTTTGACCTTGTCCTGAGAAGCAGCGGACTTGATGTCGGCACGGGATCGATCACCTCCCGCCAGACAATGTTACTGGTCGGGTCAGTACGATTGCAGCTACCGGAGTTTTATCTTCGCCCCGAAGGCTTCAGTGAAAAGATCCTGCCCGAATTTACGCGGATAGATATTGACTTTCCCTCGAATCCAGCCTTCTCCGACCGTTGCCTGCTATACGGTAGCGACGAAAGTGCTATTCGTTCTCTGTTCTCTGCGGACAAACTTAGCTTCTTTGAAACGAACCCGCACCTTTGCGTGTACGGGGCAGGACGCTTATTGTCGCTTCACTACCCCAAGGTCGTGCTTCCGCCGGAGAGTCTTGAGAAATATCTCGGCATCTTGGCACACCTCCAGCAAATGTTCGGCCATTGAGACAGGGGTGCCTAATAACTCATGCGGCTCGGGCGAAACCGCAGGAACACCTGCCACGGTGCCATCCACCTCAGCGAGGTGATCCCGATTTATTGGCTGCAAAAGGAACTGGAAAAAACGTCGAGGCCGGTTCTGGCGTAAACGCAAAGGACGAAGACGGCGAAACGGCGTGGAATAAGGCCACTGACGAGGAGAGCGAGCAGTTCCTGGGCGACCATGGCGCGATCGTCGATCGGGACGATCCCGAACTCGGCGTCAATCGAACCCCGGTTGCTGGCCGTCAAAACGGCACCGGTCGTGATAAGATGAGACGAAAACTTGGTAACCGGCAGCGACCTTCCCGCACAGTCGCATGGGCGTGTCGCCGCTCGCTGAGAGATGCGAGGCGCGGCCGTCCTCGCCGGTTACCATCTCGTGTCTTATGGCGAATGAGCCGGTAACCAACGCCCTGACGATCGACTTTGAGGACTGGTATCAGGGCATAGAGATCCCTTACGAGAGATGGGGCGAGTTCGAAGACCGCATCGAAATGGTCGGCGACAAGCTTCTGCGCATCCTCGACGAGGCGGGTGTAAAGGCGACGTTCTTCATGCTTGGCTACGTTGCCGAAAAGCACCCCGGGATCGTAAAACGCATCGAGGCCGAGGGACATGAGATCGGGACGCACGGATTCTCGCACACGCTCATATACAATCAGGCGCCTGAGTTATTTCAGGAGGAATTGACCAGGGCGATCCACTTTCTCGAGGACCTGACGGGCAAGAAAGTGCTCGGCCACCGCGCTCCTTTCTTTTCTATAACAAAGGACTCGCTCTGGGCCCTGGACATCCTGGGCGAGCTTGGGATCAAGTACGATTCGAGCATCTTTCCGGTGGTGAATTATCGCTACGGAATTCCCGATGCACCACGTTTCCCGTACACGATCAAACGCGAGAAGCATGAGTTTGTCGAGTTTCCGATATCGACGCTTAAATTGCCCGGATTTACGATGCCGATCTCGGGAGGGGCGTATTTTCGTATCTATCCGTACCAAGTGACCAAACAGGCCATCAAGGCCGTCAATCGCCAGGGCCAGCCGGTGACGTTTTACCTGCACCCGTGGGAACTCGACCCCGACCACCCGCGGATCGACGTGCCCCGACGGATCGCGCTGACACATTATTTCAATCTAGGCGCGACGGAACGTCGGCTGAAGAAGCTATTGCGGGACTTCAAACTTGCGCCGATGAAGGACGTGCTGGGGATAGAGGCCGCAGCTGTTTAGGGCTTTATGACACAGACTGTTGAGGACAAGGTCCGCGACCATTTTCATGACGACGCCGGCCGTTTTGACGCGATCTATGAGACCGACAAGGGGCCGGTCGGCCGCCTGGTCGACAACTGGTGGCGGGGCGTAGTACAAAAGCGTCTCGAACTGAATGTCGAGAAACTGCGGCCGCTCGAGGGCAAAAAGATCCTCGACGTCGGCTGTGGCTCCGGCCGTTTTTGTATCGCATTTGCGAAGGAAGGTGCCGCGAAGGTAGTCGGTATCGACTTTGCGAAAGGAATGATCGAGATCGCCGACAAGCTTGCAGAACAGGCCGGCGTTGCTGATCAGTGTGAATTTGTAGTCGGCGCGTTCCCTGATGACATCGACCGGAGCAATGCTCCGTTCGACGCCTGCACCGGTAATGGATTCTTTGATTACGTCGAGCATCCCGTTCCGATCATTGCAGCTATGCGCGAATTGACGAAGGGCAAGCTGATCATGAGTTTCCCAAAAGCCGTCGAATGGCGCGTCCCTGTGCGACGTTTCAGATTTTGGCTCAAGGGCACACCGTTATTCCTCTATGGCGAACAGCAGGTTCGCGATATCCTCGCCGAGGCCGGCGTGACCGATTACGAATTTATCCACCTCGACCGCGACTATCTGGTTGTTGCCAATGTCTGAACCCATCCGTGTACTTCATATCATCACGCGAATGATCGTGGGCGGCGCGCAGGAGAACACGCTCCTGTCGGTCGAGGGCCTCGATGCGATGCCGGAATACCAGGTCACACTCGTCAGCGGAATCGATAAGGGGAAAGAAGGCGAATTGCTGTCAAGGGCCCGTGAGGCGACCAGACTGGTCATCGTGCCTGAAATGGTTCGATCGATCAACCCGTTTGCGGACCTTGTCGCCTTTTGGAAGCTCTACAAGCTGATAAGAAAAGGCCGCTACCACATTGTTCACACGCATTCGTCCAAGGCGGGCGTGCTCGGCCGGATCGCGGCCTGGTTCGCTGGCACGCCGATCATTGTACATACGCTTCACAGTCTCGTCTTTCACGATTATCAGCCGTGGCTGGTCAATCGCGGTTGGTGGCTCGCCAAAAAGATATCCGCTCCCGTCACCGATTTTTATATCAGCGTGTCTGAGATCATCGTACAGAAGGCGATAGCCGCAGGCATCGCCGAACCCGAGCGTTTTCGCACGATCTACAGCGGAATGGAGCTCGATTGGTTTCTTAACGCAAAGTTTGATGCCGAGGCGGTAAAGCGAGAATTCGGCATTCCATCGGATTCGCCGGTCGTCGGCAAGATCGCACGTCTATTTGAGTTAAAAGGCCATGACCAGCTTATGGACGCCGCACCTGAGATCGTTCGCCGCGTGCCGAATGTCCGGTTTTTTCTGATCGGCGACGGCATCCTGCTTGAGCATCTACAGGAAAGGGCACGCGGCTATGGCATTCTTGAGAACTTCGTCTTTGCGGGGTTGATCGACCGCGAACGCATACCTGAGATGATCTCAGCCATGGATATCGTCGTTCACACATCACTTCGCGAAGGTCTGGCTCGCGTGCTCCCGCAGTCGCTGGCGATGGGCAAGCCGTGCGTTTCGTTCGACATCGACGGGGCGCCCGAGGTAGTGATCAACGATAACACGGGCTATCTCGTGGAGCCTTTTGACTCGATCAGGATTGGCCGACCGCATTGCGCATCTGCTTGAAGACGAGGACCTGAGACGCGAGTTTGGCGAGAACGGCCGCAAGCATGTCGATCCCAATTTTCGATCTGAGAAGATGGTCTCCGACATCGCCGAGGTCTATCAGATGCTCCTTGAAAAAAAGGCCGACCGCGTGGCGAAGTTCAACGCCAGAACGGGATGATGCCCGCGGTTTTTTGCCCTTTCGCGGTAAAAGCGGGATAATGAACGGTACGCGATGAAGTTTTTCTCAGACATCAGATTGTTGCTGCTGGCCATTTGGCTCGGCGCGGCGGTCTTTTTCATCGGCGTCGCCCAGTCCGCCTTTGCAGTGCTCGAACAGCGAGAGCTGGCGGGCGCGGTCGTTAACCGCAACCTCACCGTGTTGTATTATAGCGGCCTCGGAATAGCGACGATCCTTATCTTGACATCATTGGTCGGCACGGCGCGGATCGGTGCCTTTTGGCTGTGGGTCGAGCGGTTCCTATTACTCGTTCTGGCCGCTGCGTGTGCGGTCGGACAGTTTGTTATCGGATTCTGGCTTTCGTCGCTACGATCGCAGATGGGCCGGCCGATCGACGAGGTCGCGATTGATGATCCGCTGCGGCTGCAGTTCAATGCGATCCATGAATACTCAGTTTGGGTATTGTTCGCCGGAATGGCGGCGGCGTTGCTGGCGTTCTTTATCATCGCAAACAGGAAATTTGGGACGGCGCCGGCGGCGAAGGACGACATCTACGATTTCTCGAAGGAATTCAAGACCTAGCTATGGAAGTGATCGAAAAACAGGACGCTTGGGTCCAACGATTTTCGCGATGGAACGCTAACGACGATCTCGACGGCTATCCGTTTGTCGAGAACGTCCGCTCGCCGTTCACGCCCGTCAGGCGGGCGTTGCCGATGCTCAATCTGGCTCTTATCTCATCGGCCGGCGCGTATATCGACGGCACAGAACCGTTTGAGACCGAGTCGAAAGACGGCGATCTGACCTTTCGCGAGATACCTATCGAGGTTGCGGCGTCTGACCTGCGTTTTGCGGCAAAAGGCTACGACATAGCGGACGTTATGGCCGATCGTAATGTCCAGATACCTGTCGACCGACTCGTTGAGTATTCAGAGAACGGCGTGATCGGCAAACTCAATGACGTATGGTGGTCGCTGAGCAGCCACATTCCGAACGCGGCGCGCGTCGCCGACGAGTTGGGGTCGCAGATCGCCGAGCGGCTGCATCGATACGGAGTCCAGACGGCTCTGCTTATTCCGGCGTCGCGCCTGTGCCATCAAACCCTCGGACTAGTCGCGCGTAGTGTCGAGGCTTCCGGTATCCCTACAATGTGTCTTTCGGTCGATCCGGGGGCGACCGACCGAGTGCGGCCTCCTCGCACGGCCTATTACAGCGGCGACTTGGGCGCTGTCTGTGGAAAGCCGAATTGGCGTGAGCATCAATTGAGGATATTGGACGAAGCCCTTCGTTGGACCGAGACATTCGACCAGCCCGGTTCGCGAAAACTCGCCGTCGATCTGCAAACGCAAGTCGAGGCCGCACGGGGCGAAAGATAGACCACAGTCCTAACGTCCCGCCATCTGCCACACCTTTAACGCTTCAATCGGATAGATCAGCATAATGATGTTGATCACAAGGCTGTCGCGTATCCAGAAGATCAGTATCACCTCGGTCGCGACAAACATGACTAGAGAACGCAGAAACCCAAGCCGTTTCGCGAGCCCAAAGCCTGTCGCGCAGCAGACGATATCCGCAAGCGAATTGATTATCGAATCACCAAAGTAATCGAGTGACAGCGTGACCGTGCGATAGCGTTCGATGATAAAAGACGAGTTTTCGGCGACCTCCCAGATCGCTTCGATAGCAAGTGCCATCACAAACCGCCACGCAACCGGAATTCGCCCGAAAACCAGACCGAGGAGCCAAAATTCGAGCACGCCATGCAGCACATGCGTGAAAGCGTATGGATCGACAACGTGCTGAGAATTATGCGTCGTCCAGATGTCCCACGACCAGGGCGTTAAGTCGCCTGCCTGACACCACCAGACACGGCCCTGAACCATGAGGAAGACAGTCGCGACGGCAAAGATCGCCAGACACGCGATGAGGGTGTTTCGCTGGATGAGTTTGCCTTCGGTCAAAACTATTCTGTCGAGACGCTCTCGTCACCGTGGAGCGCGGCATTGAGCGTATGCCAGCTAAGTGAAGCGCATTTTACGCGTGCAGGGAACTCAAGCACGCCGGCAAAGACCCGCAACTTGCCCAGATGGGTCTCCTCAGCCTCGGGATCGAGGCCGCCCGTGACCATTCGGTGAAACTCGTCAAAAAGGTGCTCCGCTTCGGCTTTTGTTCGCCCTTTGACGGCCTGCGTCATCATCGACGCCGAGGCCTTGGATATCGCGCAGCCCGAGCCCTTAAAGGCTACATCGCCCACGACGTCGCCGTCCATCTTAACGTAGACACGCAGAGCGTCGCCGCACAGCGGATTCTTTCCGTCGGCCGTTTTGTCGGCATCCTCGATCTCACGAAAATTGCGGGGATTCTTATTGTGTTCGAGTATCGTTTCCTGATAGAGCTCGCTGAGTTCTGACATCTAAAACAATCCTACTATATTGCCGTTCTCATCGATATCGACGCGCTCAGCGGCCGGATGTTCGGGCAGCGCGGGCATCGTTCGCATATCGCCGCAGATCGGATAGATAAAGCCCGCTCCGACGCTTGCACGGACCTCGCGGATCGGTAACGTGAATCCCGTGGGAGCGCCTTTAAGTTTCGGGTCGTGGCTCAAGCTCAAGTGTGTCTTTGCCATGCAGATCGGCAGGTTGCCGAAACCGTTCTCCTCGTATGACGCGATCTGCTGGGCTGCAAAGGGTTCGAAGTACACGTCAGCGGCGCCGTAAATCTTTGTGGCGATAGTCTCGATCTTGGTCTTGATCGGCTGATCGAGCTCGTAAAGGAACTTGAACTCGCTCGGCTGATGGGCCGCCGCGATCACCATCTCGGCAAGTTCGATCGCGCCCTTGCCGCCGTCCGCCCAATGTGTCGAGACCGCTGCACCGAGCGCGCCGGATTCGATCGCGATACGTTTGACGGCCTCGATCTCTTCCGGATGGTCTGACTCAAAAGCATTGATCGCGACGACCGGCGTCACGCCGTGCAGCTTGACGTTCTCGATCTGTTTGCGAAGGTTCGCGGCCCCGGCCTCGACATCGGCAACGTTGTTCTCAAGCATCTCGGGCGGCAGCGGCTTACCCGCGACAATCTTGTACTTACCGCTGTGTGATTTAAGTGCGCGGATGGTCGCAACGATCACACAGGCGTCGGGCGTCAGGCCGCTGTAGCGGCATTTGATATTAAAGAATTTTTCCGCGCCGATGTCGGCCCCAAATCCCGATTCGGTCATCAGATAGTCTGCGGTCTTAATGCCGATCAGGTCGGCAAGAATGCTGCTGTTGCCGTGCGCGACATTGGCGAACGGGCCTGCATGCACGAGCGCAGGCGTATTTTCGAGCGTCTGCATGATCGTTGGCCGAATGGCGTCCCGCATAAGCACGGTCATCGCCCCGGCAGCTCCGATCTCCTCGGCCGTGACCGGCTTTTTGTCGTGGGTCAGCCCGACGACGATCCGGCCGAAGCGTCTTCGCATATCCTGCAGCGAAGTCGTAAGGGCGAGAATCGCCATCACTTCGGAGGCGACCGTGATGTCAAAACCGGTCTCGCGCGGAATGCCGCCCTCCATACGTCCGCCGAGGCCGACGATGATCTTTCGCAGTGCGCGGTCATTTGTGTCAACTACGCGCTTCCACGTGATGCTGTGCGGATTTATATTGAGCGGATTGCCGCGAAGCAATTTATTGTCGATCATCGCGGCGAGCAGATTATTGGCCGCGGTCACGGCGTGAATATCGCCGGTGAGATTCAGATTGAACGTCTCCATCGGCACGACCTGGGCATGACCGCCGCCGGCCGCGCCGCCCTTGATGCCAAACGTCGGTCCTTGCGACGGCTGCCGCAGCGTGACAACCGCGCGCTTGCCGAGGTGTTTCATCGCCTCGCCGAGGCCAATGAGAGTTGTCGATTTACCTTCGCCAAGCGGCGTCGGCGTGATCGCTGAGATGTCGATGTACTTGGCGTTCGGCCGGTCCTTGAGCCTATCGATCACGTCGAGTCGGACCTTCGCGATGTATGGGCTTCCGTAGAGATCGATGTCTTCCGGGCCAAGACCGAGCTGTTCAGCGATCTCGACGACCGGGCGAAGTTTGGCGTGCTGGGCAATGTAAAGATCTGAATGCATTTCGCGATTATCGCTCGAATCGGCTTCGGAATGAAGTGATGAGACTCACATCTTCACGCAAAGATCTCAATGACCTTCTGAATGGAATCCGCGAGAGCATCAACCTCTACCTTTGTGTTGTAGAACGCAAAACTCGCCCTTGCCGTCGCAGGCACATCAAAGAAGTCCATCACAGGCTGCGCACAATGATGCCCGGCGCGCACCGCAATGCCCTGCTGGTCGAGGATGGTGCCAATGTCGTGCGGATGAATTCCCTCGATCGTAAATGAGAGGACGCTCGCCTTATTCGCCGCCGTTCCGATGATCGTCACGCCGGGAATATCAGCGAGGCGGGCCGTCGCATATTCCAGCAGTTCGTTTTCGTAGCTGGCCGCAGCCTCAAAATCGATCGAGTTTATGTAATCGATGGCGGCCCCCAAACCTATCCCGGCCGCGATCGCGGGAGTGCCGGCCTCGAATTTTTCCGGGATCGGTGCAAAGGTCGTTTTCTCAAAACTGACTGTGCGGATCATGCCGCCGCCTGTCTGGTACGGCGGCATCTCGTCGAGCCATTCACGCTTGCCGTAAACGACGCCGCTGCCGGTCGGGCCAAACATCTTATGACCGGAAAATACATAGAAATCCGCGTCAAGATCCTGCACATCAACGGGAAAGTGCGGCACGCTCTGCGCGGCATCGACACATACGGGGACGCCGAATTTGTGTGCCGTCGCGATCATCTCCTTGATAGGGTTTACGGTCCCGAGCGAGTTTGAGACGTGAGCGACGGCAACGATCCGCGTCCGCTCGTTGAGCATATTCTCGTACTCATCGATGACCAATTCCCCGCTCTCGTTCATGGGGATGACCTTGATCACAGCTCCGCGTTCCTCGGCGATCATTTGCCACGGGATGATGTTCGAGTGGTGCTCCATTTGCGAGACAAGTATCTCGTCACCGTTGTTTATGAACGCTTTGCCGTATGACTGCGCAACGAGATTGATCCCCTCGGTCGTGCCGCGAACGAAGATGCACTCCTTTACATCCGGAGCGTTGATGAAGCGTTTCACCTTCTCGCGAGCGGCTTCGTAGGCCGTGGTTGCATGCTGCGACAGATAGTGGACGCCGCGATGAATATTCGAATGCTCCTCGGCCAGGTATTTTGACGTGCGGTCGATCACCGATTGAGGCACCTGCGACGATGCCGCGTTGTCGAGATACACGAGTGGTTTGCCGTTGACCGTTTGGGACAGCACAGGAAAATCCTCTCTAACCTTCTCTACGTCCCAATTACTCATTGGCTTTGCAGCGGTCATCCTAATGCTTCTTCGGCGGCGTCTTTACGGTCGCGGCCACCTTTGCCTTCGGCTTTAGCTCTTCGCGGGCAATGTATTCGCGGCAGGGCGGTTTCTACCACGATCGCACGCCGGTGTTTTTCACCCGCGATCTCGTCGATCTTTGCCATTACATCATCTGCAATTATCAACTGTGTTCTTACTCTCATATTTATACTTCCAGTTTGGAATTCAATCTATTCAAAACCGCCGCGTCGAGATCGGCCCTTATTGATTCGATGCCGATCTTACGGATGATGGCCTCGGCAAATCCATAAGTTAATAGATTGCGAGCCAGTCCGTCAGGTAATCCGCGCGTCAGCAGATAAAAAAGCTCCTCTTCCTCAAGCTGTCCGACCGTTGCTCCGTGGGCGCATTTCACATCGTCGTTGAATATCTCAAGCTGCGGCTTTGTATCGACGCGGGCATCGTTCGACAGCAGCAGGTTCTTATTCGACTGCTGTGCGTCGGTGCCGTGGGCGTTTTCGCGCACCATGACCTTGCCGTTGAAGACGCCTCGCGACTTGTCGTTGAGCACACCCTTGTAGGTCTGATGCGACGTACAGTTCGGCACCGTGTGGTCGATCACCGAATGCGTGTCGCTGTGCTGCGAACCGCTGAGCATATACAGCCCGTCAACCCAAGCCTCGCCGCCCTCGGCGGTGAATTTCACATCGATATCGTGCCGTGAGATCGCGCCGCCAAGATTTATCGACGTCAGGTCGTAACGGCTGTCGCGGCCGAGGCTCGTTTCGGTGACACCGTACTGGAACGCGTCGGCCGACTCGCGCTGCACGCGGTAGTGCGTGAGGCTTGCGTTATCTTCGACGACGATCTGAACGCCTGAATTCGTAAAGCTTTTTGCTTGCGAACAGTAGCTTTCAACGATCGTCGCCTTGCTTCCGGATTCGGCGATCACGACCACGTGAGGGAAGATCGCCGTAGCGTCGTCGCCCTCAAACGCGAACTCGATCGGCTCGGCGATCACTGTGTCCTTCTCTATTCGAAGAAAAGCGATATTTGCGAATGCGAGATTGAGGGCTGTAAAACCGTTGCGTTCGGATCGAAACTGTCGCAGCGTGTCTTGCGGCACTTCCTGACCGGCTGCGAACGACGAGTCATCTACGCTCCACTCAGCAGCCGCCAAGGGTGCGACGTTCGTATATTTCCAGTCCTCAAGGGTTGGCGTCGGAAAGCCGTTCGCTTCGAAGAATGCGAACGCGCTTTCACGCAGCGAGCGTAGGTCCGCATCCTGCTCATTCGCAATCAATTCGCGAAACCGTGCCCCAAAGTTTGTCTCTCTTGCCAGCTGTGCAGCCATCATTTTCCCGCAGCCTTTACCCAATCGTAACCCTTCGCTTCCAGCTCGACCGCGAGTTCCTTGCCGCCTTCCTTGACGATCTTGCCGTCAGCGAGGACGTGGACAAAATCGGGCTCGATGTAATTCAGTAGGCGTTGATAGTGCGTCACGAGAATGATCGCGTTGTCGTCGCTGCGGAGTATGTTCACGCCCTCGGCGACGATACGCAATGCATCGATATCGAGGCCCGAATCGGTCTCGTCGAGTATCGCGAGCTTTGGGTCGAGCACGGCCATCTGCAGTATCTCGTTACGCTTCTTTTCGCCGCCCGAAAAGCCTTCGTTGACCGACCGCTTGAAAAACTGCGGGTCCATATCGACGATCTTAGCCTTTTCCTTGAGGTAGTCGTTGAACTCGAGCGGATCGAGTTCCTCATCGCCGAGGTGCTTCATCTTCTGGTTATAAGCGAGCCGCAGGAACTGCGAATTCGACACGCCCGGCACCTCGACCGGATACTGAAACGCCATAAAGACACCCTCGCGTGCGCGTTCGTCGGGCTCCAATCCGAGGAGGTCCTTGCCTTCGTAGATAACCTCGCCTGATATGACCTCATACGAAGGATGTCCAGCCAATACCTTTGACAAGGTAGATTTGCCCGAACCGTTCGGGCCCATAATCGCGTGAACCTCGCCTTTCTTGACCTCAAGGTTAAGCCCTTTCAGGATCTCTTTGCCGTCAATACCGGCGTGTAAATTCTTAACTTCTAATAACATAATGTTCTAGCCACGGAGAACACAGAGTTCATCGAGACATTCTCTGTGCCCTCAGTGGCAAATTCCATATCGCCTGTACACGGACGCGATGCGAATGCGTCTATCTGGTAGGTGTCGTATCTCATTTCGCTACGTTTATCTCCTGCGTCTGCAGAAAGTTACTTTCCCTCTCATCGCGTCTCCACTTCAAAAACCCGCGAAGATGCATAAAGAAAAAGATCGTACTGCCCGTAACGACAGCCCAGCTTCCAATGATGAGCCCGAATGTTACCCAGCTTGCACTGGCCATCATAAAGACCAGAAAACCGAGCTTATTCTTGCTGCCCAGCAGGAAAACTGCTGTCAGGCCGCACGCGGTCGCAAACCAGTCAATTCCCCAATACTGCATATCAAACCCCAACAGCCGCGATCGCCTGGATCTCGATCTGCGTTCCAAAATGCAGGTCCTTCACCGGCACGATCGCTCTCGCCGGACGATGATCGCCCATCACGCGTGCGTACGCCGCGTTCACCGCTCCCCACAATTCCATGTCAGAAACATAGATCGTAAACAGCAAAACGTGCCCCAGATCGCTCCCCGCCGCCTCCAAAACCGCCTCAACATTCCGCAAAGCAAGCTCCGTCTGAGCGTCAATATCACCCGTAAAAGGCTCACGCGTATCCAGCGACATCGGCAACTGCCCCGAAACATAGATCAAACCGTTGTGCTCGATGCCCGGGCTATAATGGCCTTTTGGTTGTGGTTGGTTTGGTGGTTGAATGCTTTTCATTCCTAAATTACTGCCAGACTTCCGACATCGTCTCCTTGAATAAATTATCTAGCAACACCGTGTCCGGTTTCTCAGGTTGCTCAATTTTGCTAACGTAATCACTATAAAATTGAATTTTCGCGTCAAGAAAGTCGTTGAGGATCGCGATTTTAGGCTCCTCTCTTAATTCTTCTCCCGCGATCTTCCTCTCCAAAAGCTGGTCAATTTCATCTCGGATCGTTTGGTCTTTAACTTGATCGTCAACAAGAGTTCGAAACTCCATCGGCGGCATAGTCTCTTTCTCTTTTATCCAGTCGCACGCTAACACAGGACGCAGCACGTAAAAATATTTCTTCGATCTAACCAGGTCCTTCTGCAAAAACTCCCTATAGTTGTTTTTTGCCATGCTTAGATAGTGATACATGCAGGATTTGGGATTGAAGAAATGATCACCCAACCGTCGCAAACTTTCTGCGGTTGAAAACTTCTCCGCGTAAACAATTGGACTCCTCAACCACTCAAGCATCGGTGGATTCGATTTCCTAAAAAGTCGAAGAGCCTTCTTCAACTCCCAGCCGGCAAGGTCGATATCGTTCGACAAGATTTCTTCTTGACTGTCCTTGCCATCGTCAATTTTCAAATACCAATCGAGATTGTGAATGTAAATGTAGCGAACGTCCCAATCACTGTCTGTCGAAGCAAATCCCCACGCTCGACTTCCGCTCTCGACCGCATACAGTATCTTGATTTCATGCTTTTGCTCCAGCCGAACAAGCTCGTTCTTAATTTGCTCAAGCATCGGACTTAACCGACACTTCCTTCCAATTTCAATCCCAAAAGCTTCGTCGCTTCAACCGCGTATTCCATCGGCAATTCGCGGAAAACTTCCTTGCAAAAACCGTTGATGATCAACGAAACCGCATCTTCCTGCGAGATGCCGCGTTGCTGCAAGTAAAACAACTGATCTTCGCTGATCTTTGAAGTCGTCGCTTCGTGTTCGACGCGGGCGGTGGCGTTCATCACCTCGATATACGGAAACGTATTCGCCTCGGACTTGCCGCCGATCAGCATCGAATCGCACTGCGTATAATTTCTCGCGCCTTCGGCTTTCGGCATTATCTTTGACCAGACCGCGATACGAATTGTTCGATTTTCCGGCGGAAATTCCTTTTGAAATGATCGTCGACTTCGTGTTTTTGCCGAGATGGATCATCTTCGTGCCGGTGTCGGCGATCTGCGCGTTGTTGGTCAGCGCGACCGAGTAAAATTCGCCGATCGAATTATCGCCCTGCAAGATCACGCTCGGATATTTCCAGGTGATCGCGGTGCCGGTCTCGACCTGCGTCCACGAAATTTTTGAATTCACCCGCGGCACGCACCACGCTTTGTTACAAAATTATAAATGCCGCCCTTGCCGTTTTCGTCGCCCGCGTACCAATTCTGAACGGTCGAATATTTGATCTCCGCATCGTCCAGCGCAACAAGTTCGACAACCGCCGCGTGAAGCTGATTCGTATCAAACTGCGGCGCCGTGCAGCCTTCGTTATACGCGACATAACCGCCTTCTTCAGCAACAATTAGCGTCCGTTCAAATTGTCCCGCTTCCTGCGTGTTGATGCGAAAATATGTCGAAAGCTCCATCGGGCAGCGAACGCCTTTTGGAATAAAAACAAACGAACCATCCGAAAAAACCGCCGAATTCAAAGCCGCGTAATAATTGTCATTCACGGGAACGACCGAGCCGAGATATTTCTGGATCAATTCCGGATAATCCTCAACCGCTTCGGTAAACGAACAAAAGATCACGCCTGCCTCGAGCAGCTTTTTCTTGTACGTCGTCGCGACCGAAACCGAATCAAACACCGCATCGACCGCCACATTCGCAAGCATTTTCTGCTCGGTGATCGGAATGCCGAGCTTTTCAAAAGTCTTCAGCAATTCCGGATCGACCTCGTCCAGACTCGCCTTCTTCGTCTTTCTGCTTTCGGCGCCGAATAATACGAGATGTTCTGAAAATCGATATTCGGATAATCAAAATTTGCCCAATTGTCCGGCTGCTCCATTTTCAGCCACTGGCGATACGCCTTCAGACGAAAATCGAGCATCCACTCGGGCTCGTTCTTTTTCGAAGAAATAAGCCGAACAGTGTCTTCGGACAAGCCCTTCGCGATCGTCTCCGTCTCGATGTCGGTGACAAAGCCGTATTTATATTCCCGATTTGTTAGTAATTCTGCTGCTGTCGACATATTTTTTAGCCACGAATTACACGAATGGCACGAATCAAAAAGAACCCATTTGTGTTAATCGTGTCATTCGTGGCAAAAACTTCCTTTCTTAGATCCGCTGAGGTTCAATCGTGCGGTGTATGCCTTGTATCTTATGAAACATCGCATCGACCGAGCTGCTCGTTGCCCACGAGGTGCGCAAGCGTTATCTGCGACAGGGCGTTCCCGACGATCTCGTGCAGGCCAACGATGACCCGCCTGATGCCGCAATCGCCGCTGTGCACACAGGTATCGAGCACGCCGGTATATTTGCCGCAGTGTTTGTCCATGACCTCGTGATCCAGCACCTTGATGATCTCGCTCAGGCGGATCTCGGCGGCAGGCCGCGCAAGCAGATAGCCGCCCTTCGTGCCGCGGGTCGATTGAACAAAACCGGCCTTATTAAGCAGCCACATCAATTTGCCTGCGTTCGCGATCGAAATACCCTCGCGCTCGAGCCATCTGCGGCAGAGTCAGCGATTCGCTGCCCGTCAGATTGGCTAACTGCACCAGGCACCGAAGGCCGTATTCTTCCTGCGCAGATATCTTCATAGGGCAAACTCGACAGAGCTATATACTGAGAGTTTCGCAAATCATTATTTTTTTGTCAAGATTGCGTGCAGACGGAAAATGCGGGATCTGGCCGTTCCGTTTGTCAATTCACATTGGAAGACGTGCCGTTTAGGCGGGATGGTATAAAGGCTGCGGTGACCGCTCCCCAATTGCCATTCGCATCGCGGCCGCGAACGTAAACCATATGCCGGCTAGGCGATACGGTGACCGTTCGCGTGACCATTTCCATCGCGGAGTTAAACACGCCGTCCTCCGCCGACATCGAGATCGGAACACCGCCACGCCAAGGCGGCACGTCTATATAGACCTCGGCACCGTTGACCCACTGATTGCCGTTAAAGCCGTCGTTTACGAGGGAGCGTAAATGATACGACTTTGAGCCGGTACGCGTTACGGTCAAGCTCTCGGTCGTTGGCCCGTCCGAGGTCATGTAAGGAGTCCGGGCAAGCTTTGCCAGATACACTAGGACCGGCCGATTTAGGTTCCAAAAATTGCCATTCGTTCCGCCGTCCAGGCATGTGTACGTCGGCATAAAGCCGCCGCAGGTGCCCGAGCCGAGGCCGATCTCCATCGCGAGGCCGGCGACGCCAAGCTCGCCGTAGGCATATTCGCGTGCCGTGCCGCTGGTCGCATACAGATTTATGCTCTGGATCGGATTATATCCGTTAAAGCCCGCCATTCGCTCGGCGATGGTCTTTAGCTGGATGTTTGGCGGCGGAGTATGGTCCTGACCCCAGGGATACAGGATCAGGTTGCCCGTCGAATGCATGTCGAGGAATATACCGGTCGCGTCGGGCGGTGCAGGAGCCGTCTGGCCTGGTGCGCGCTGGTCTGGATACAGTGAATCCAGCAGGTCCTCGATCGCCTCGGCCTCGGGTTCGGATGCGGCCGATAGTCCCGGGAAGGTTTCGCCGCACGGCGGCTCTGTGGGCAGGTTTACCGTGCCCCACAGATACGAGAAATTCCGATTAAGGTCGATGCCTCGGCTGATCGTCGAACAACCGCCCGTCGTGCTGTTCATGTTCTTCCGCTTTGACTGCAGCCCCTCTGCGATCTTGCGGCCATCCGGATTTACGATCGGGATGACGATGATCTCATGTTCGTCGAGCAGCCATGTGGCGTCGGCATCGATGCCATAATTGGACAGCAGGTAATCGACAAAACGCGTTGCGATCTCGGGCGGCACGAGCTCGCGGGCGTGAATGCCGCCCTCAAGAAAGAACTTGGGCTTGTTACCACGGATCGCCGTATTGGTCAGCCGAATGCCGAAAAGGTCATAGCCAGTTGCGGCATTCTGGGTCTTTAGCCAGCTCTGCCCGTATGTGAATACATGGGCGAGGTTGGGATATTGGGCGGCCTTTTGATCAAGAAATGTCCGAGTCTCCTCAACCGTCCGGTAGCCGCCATTAAACGTCTCAAGCGTGTTTGCACCCGCGAGTTCCGCCGTCATTTTCTCGTCAACGCGAACGTTCCAACCCGCGGCAGAGAGCTCGGCGAACTGCTCCTTCGTCGTCCAAAAGATCAGGTCGTTACCCTCGCGGTACTCCATCAGATCAAGGCCGAGCGTTACGACACGCCGCGTTTCAGCCTCATTTGCCACGGTGATACGAGCCACGATCGTCGGCTCCTCCGTTTGCCCTGCGACGGGCGGCAACAGGCCCACGAACAGTGCGACGATAAACAAAATCCTGACGCAGCTTGATCTCATTTCTCTTTTCTCCGAGTCTGTCGAGATTAACAGAAAACACAGCGTTTGTTAAGACGGATTCCGTTGGCGTCATTCGCGGCCATACTTTTTCCTGATCTTCACCGCACGTTCGATCAGGTCGACATTCTCTAATATCTTGAGTTGCAGGTCTTTGTCTAGTTTGGGGTTATCGGCGAGGAACTTGTTCACTATCGCCAGTGCCTCTTCGCTCCGCTGGCCGCCGATAAAGGCCGCGAGCCAGCCGTTGACGAAGAATATCTTGCGGCCTCGTTTATGATTCGGTAGCTCTCTGCAACGCGCGTTCGAGATACGGCAGCGTCAACGCCGAATGTCTGATCGAGTTCCACGGCCCAAACGCCGCCTCGATCCAGCTCTCCGAGATGTCTTTATTATTGATAAAATCATTCCAATACTTCGCCTTGTTCTCGGCCGTAGCGATGCCTGCTCTTCGCAGCGTATGCGTACCGTTTTGCGTCGTCTGAGGTTTCTGTTTTCTCGAGCTCGGCCAATAAGCTTCGGGGCGTCAGGATCGCCCAAGATCAACAGTCTCGTGACGATGTCGAATTTGTCTTTGGTCTTTAATTTCAGATCTTTGATCTCAAATTTCAAATTCAAAACGTCCCGCAATACCTTTCGCGAATCTTCGCTCGCCGCCGCGTTCAAAAACGCCCGGTAAAACGTGATCCGCTGACCAGCCGTCGCGGCGTTTTGCATCCGCTCGATGAGCATCTTCTCGACTGGAGCGGCCAGCATCTTGCTGGCCGATGGCGACTCGATGTAATAATTCATCGCCGTCCCGACGCGGCCGAGTATCGACGAGACGATAGTCTCGTCCATTTCGGTCGGCAGATTCTTTATCGCCAACTCGACATACACTTTCGGGTCAAGCTCGCCCTCGCGGACGCTGTCCCACAGTGCGCCCCACATCATCGACCGCAGGAACGGGTCCTTTTCGTTCTGGATGTTCTTCAGAACATACTTGCGGCTTTTGTCGTCGAGCAGGAAGATGCCGTAGCCGTAGTCCTGGTAGTTGGCAAAAATGAATGTTGCCCTAAACGATTTGCAGTGGTCACAAACTAAACCAGCTACTTCATACTTCTGGGCGGGTGGACCAAATCTTATCGTTCCCACACTCTCATCGGAACGTCCGTTTGAGATTGTCCGCGTAATTAGGTTTGTTCGGGTCGGCCAAATACGGTTGGAGTTTTGAGGTGGATCCTGATCGATGACAAAGGAATACCCATTATTTTTCAAGTAGTTCTCGTCCTGAAGACCGGCGCGAAATATCGGCAAACCTGGTGTTTTTACCCAAGTTTCAGCCCACTCTTTCAGGTCTTGCCCACTCGCCACCTCAAATTCCTTCACCAGATCTTCCCACCCCGCATTCCCAAACTCATGCTTCTTCAAAAACGCACGCACGGCGGTTTGGAATTTGTCTTCGCCGAGGTAGAACTCGGCTTGGCGCAGGAACGACGGGGCTTTGTTGTAGACGATGTTGCCGTAGGCGGATTTTGCGGCGGAGAGGTTTGGTGATCTCCTGATAGATCGGCGTCGTGCCTTTGGTCGAGTCGGTCTGGTAGGCGGCCTGTTTGACGCGTTCGTAAAAGACCTTCCACGCGTTGGACTCGGGCATGATCTTTTCCATCGCCTTGTACGCCGTAAAGGTCGCAAAGCCCTCTTTGAGCCACAGGTCGTCGAACCATCGCATCGTCACCGTGTCGCCAAACCACTGATGCGACGGCCTCGTGAAAGATCAGCATTAGCCCGCGAGATATGATCGTTCCGCGTCGGCTCCTGCGGAAAGATGATCGAAGATTCGCGCAGAAACGTCGCCCCCGCATGCTCCATCCCGCCAAACGGAAACTCGGGGATCAGAACGAGATCGTACTTCGGGAACGGGAACTTGTAGTCGAAATACTGCTCGAAGAAGTTGATCGCCTCGCGGTTGAGACGAAAGACCTCGGCAGCGTGGGGCTTGAACTTCTGTGCCTGTGAGCGTCGGACATAGATAGATGTAGCGAGATCGGCCGCCTTGTCAGTACCACCTGCGGTAGCGGGTGGTTGAAGATCGGCGAAGGCCGAGTTAGGGTGGACCGGGACCGCCTTTGGATCCATTACGTTCGAGGTACTCCGTGTTAAACCACCCGCTACCGCAGGTGGTACTGACACGCGTTCCCACGGCCCGGCCGCGAATGCGAAGACGTATGTGCTGATGGGTTTGGTCTCCCAATACAAATCGATATTTCGGTCTTCGAGGTTAATGCCATCCGGCAAATCATATCGCGATGGCTTTTGGATGTCGGCATTCGCGACGACTCTCCAGGAGACAGGCGTATTCATCGATAGTGTAAACCTCGCCTTCAGATCCGGCTGGTCGAACACCGGGAACGCCGTGCTGGCGTCGGACGGGACGAAGAGCGAGTAGATGTATTCCGAGCCGTCCTCTTTGTCGATATAACGCGTGATCGCGGAGCCCGAGGTCAGTATCGGCGACGTGAAATCGAGCTTGATGACGTTCTCGCCCGACCACGACGCCGTCGCGGAAGATGAGGTGTTCGTTGTGCTCGCGGTACACAAGCGGGCTCCCCTCCTTACGAAGGAGGGGCTGTCGCCGCTTCGGCGACGGGGTGGTTCTCTGCCCGCGCTGGCTGACCGTTGACCGTTACATTCGCTATCGTGGATCTATCTTCAAATCCTTTGATCTTGTCGCCAGTCCAGGATTATTAGAGAACCACCCCGTCCGCCCAAAGCGGCGTCCACCCCTCCTTCGTAAGGAGGGGAGCTTTTGAGCGTGACCCGTATCTCGATAGTCCCCTTGAGCACCGGCGACATCTTTTCGAGCGTGAGATTGAGCTTGTAACGGACGTCTGAGTAACGGGCGGCGCGCCATTTGGCAAGCTCCTGCGACACGCCGGGCTCGATGGGCGGGGTTTGGGCAGACGAGACCGCCACAGAGATCACAGAGAGCACCGAGATCAGAATTAGTCTGCTCAGTGCTCTCTGTGTGCTCTGCGGCATTGTCTATGGGTTGAAATTGAAACTAACGAAACCGATCGCCTTTACCGGTTGGCCGTCGCGCATAAACGGACGAAAGCGCCATTTCCTGATGGCGTCCTTGGCGGCGGCCTGCAGCATCAGGGGGCCGGATGTTTTTTGGATCTGGGCGACCTGGCCTTTTTCGTCGACGGTCACCTCGACCTTGACGACGCCTTTCGTTCCCTGCATCTTGGCGATCTGCGGATAGATCGGCGGCGGCTGGCTCGTGGCAAAGCCGATCAGCGAACCGACCTCCATCGGACCGGCCTCAGCGGTTTCCGAAGGCGCGGTTACGACCGTTTTTGGCTCTTCTTTCTTAGGCTCTACCTTCGGCGGGGTCGATGGAACGTAAACAGGTTTATCGGCGGACGCAACGGCCGTCTCGGCCGGCAGTTTTCCGGGCGTTTTGACCTCACGCTCGCGCATGGCGACCGGCTGGACGACGGGCGGCGTGTTTGCAGGTGCGGTGTTTGTTGCGACCAATACGCCCGGAGCCATCGTGGCTACCGGCTTTCCGTTTTCTGCGTCGAGCACGACGCTGCGGGCGTTAGCCATCTGCTCGCGCGTGTCGGTGACCTCGTCCTTCCACCGGCGCGAATCGTAATCGTCACGGGCGAGCAGGCTGCGGGAATTCGTCGCTTCCTCAAGCAGTGCCATCGCCTGCGCAGTGCGCGCGGGCGATTTGCCGATCTCTTTTGATTGTGTGACGACGACCTCGAGCGTCTCGCGCATCTTTTCGAGATCGTTCAGGGCCTCGAGCGGCAAAGTGCGGTCGGCGACGCTGATCCCCAGCGAACGATAGCGCTCGGCGCGGTCGCGGGCATTCTTTACGACCTGGCTCGCAACCGCCATGTAGTTGGCTGCGGCGTTGGGCTTTGTGGTCTTTTGAAGATTAAATGACTCGTTGAGAAAGTCCTGCGCGCGTTTGTAATCGCCCTGCTCGAGGTAACTGTTTATCAACAAAACGCTGACGACCGACTGTACGGCCGGGTCGCTGGTCTCTTTGCGGATGTTCTCAAGCTCGAAGCTCGCGGCGGTGTAGTTACGCACGGCGATAAACGCCTTTGCCTTTGCAATGCGATCACGCATCACGTCGCCCGAGGTGGGTGCCACTGCATTTGTTACCGGCTGAGTGACCGTCTGTGCGTGAGAGCCGACGATCATTAAACCTAAAACCAGAAAAATCGAAGTGCAAAACCTTCTGACATTTAACGGCATTTTTCTCCTCCTTGCTGAGTTGAATTCTCCGTAAAGGTCAAGCGAATATGCCCCAAAGAAGGCTCACTTATACGACCAAAACTACCTAACAAACGCATCAATAAGATCACCGGATCGACCGTGTTTCCAGGGCCCGCAAAATTAGTTGCCTAAACTCTTGATGATTCGATCGCGGTATGCGGTTGCGTCTCTTTTTATAACACTTTCGTTTAACGTGAGCAAACGGCGGTCGCGCATGACGACGCGGCCGTTGATGATAACCGTGCGTACGTCGGCGGCTTTTGTCGCGTAAACAAGGTGGGAATAGACGTTGAACATCGGCGTCTGATGCAGCCCGTCCATATCAACGATAACGATGTCTGCACGCTTGCCGGACTCGATCGAGCCCGTGATCTTGTCGAGGTGCAAAGCCCTCGCCCCGCCGATCGTCGCCATCTCAAACGCCTGTCTCGCGGGCAATATTGTTGGATTCTCTGAGGTGAGCTTGTGCAGTTTAGCGACCGTGTCCATCTCGTCCCACATGTCCAGGTCGTTATTTGACGCCGCACCGTCCGTGCCGATGCCGACGGCTACGCCCGCCGCGAGCAATGCGGGAACAGATGCAACGCCGGACGCGAGCTTCATGTTTGACTGAGGGCAATGAGCGACGCCGACGCCGCGCTCCCGATAGATATTGATCTCAGCCGGCGAGAGCCATACGCTGTGTGCGGCGATGGTACGATTCGAGAGAAAGCCAATGCTGTCAAGATACGCCGCCGGCGTCTTGCCGTACTGATTGAAGATATCGTCACGCTCTTTCTTTGTTTCGGCTACATGAATTACAACCGGTGATTTGAACCGGTCTGACTGTGCCTTGATCGCCCTGAGATGGTCGGTCGAGACCGTGTAAGGAGCGTGCGGAGCCGCAGCCGGAACGATGAGCGGATCGTTCGCCCAGCGTTTAAGGAACTTCTCGGTATAGGCCATCGCCTCGGCGTTTGTCTTATTGTCGGCGACGGGAAAATCGATGATCGTCTCGCCGAGCACACCCCGAACGCCCGCCTTTTTTGTCTCTTCGGCAATGGCGTCCTCGAAGTAATACATATCGCAATACGTCGTCGTCCCGCCGCGGATCATCTCGGCCAACCCCAGCCGCGTGCCGGCCCGAACGAACGCCTCATCGACATTCTTTGCCTCGGCCGGGAAGATGAATTTCGTCAGCCAGTCGTTGAGATCGAGATCGTCCGAAATACCGCGAAACAACGTCATCGGCACATGCGTGTGCGTATTGATCAGCCCGGGAATAATGACCTTGCCCGTCGCGTCGATCGTCTGTCTGGCACGCACATTCTGCGTCACGATCCGCCGCGTGCCCATAATATCGATCTTGCCCTTAGTGATCGCGATCGCCCCGTTCTCAATGATCTGCCTCTCGGCATTCATCGTAACGATCGTGCCGCCGACGATGAGGAGGTCGACGTTGACCGCGGCGCTGACGAATACCCGCGAACGCGGTTGATGAGAAAACAGCTACCAGGAGTTGCGCGGATACGATGAGTCGAGTGATCTTCATTTGCCTTTGTGTTCGGGATATAATTCTTCCAATTTGGCAACGTCGGCCAAGTCTTGCGGTCGTCCCACCGCTTTCTTGTTAGCGATCAAGTCGCGAACGTCAATGAGGCTGATCTCTAGCCCATTTAGGTCGAGTACCTGCCGATTTGAGTATGCTTTTTCGAAGTCCACGCCTTCCAGATAGTTCAGTATCTCGATCTTCAATGGAGCGAACCCCATCCGTACTACGCTGTTCGGTTTGGTAAAGAGGCCAGTGCTAAGACTTGGAACATCGAACCCGAAATCTTTAAGGGCATCAACCATCCGCTCGGCGTTCTCGGAGCTTTCCGCGATCGCTATATCGAGGTCCATTGTGTTCCGGACGTGGCCACTGAGGATGACTGCGTATCCGCCGATCAATAGATAGCGGACATCATTTTCCTTCAACGACCTCAAGAACTCGCGGAATTCTTCCTCTAATCTTATCTCCATAGGCCATCCAGCGAAGTCGATACGCCAATTCGAGCCGTTGCTCATAGGTGGTGTTTCGCCAGTATTCGAGTTCGTCCGAGGTGTTGAAGTCCTCTATAGTTTCGAGCCGACTTCGATCTAGCACCAATTTCGGCAATGTCTCGTCTTTCATTACACGATACCTTACTTCAAAAACTTCGTATCAAACGCCCGCGGCAGCAGGTCGCGCATCATTACGGTCTCAGATTTACCTTGTAGGTTAGCGAAGATGACGGGAATGTCGCCGCCGAATTCCCAGATGATCTGGCGGCAGACGCCGCAGGGCGGGGTCAGTTCTTCGGTGTCGGCGACTACGGCTATTTTCACGATCTTTCGCTTGCCTTGCGAGATGGCGTTCCAAACTGCGACGCGTTCGGCGCAGACGGTGAGGCCATAGCTCGCGGATTCGACGTTGCTGCCGGCGATTATCTGTCCGTCATCCGTTTCGAGGGCCGCGCCGACCTTGAATTCAGAGAACGGAGCATACGCGTTCTCGCGAACGCGGCGTGCAGCCTCGACCAATTCTTTGTCCCTTTCTTCCATTATTTCAAACTGCCTTCTTCTCTTCTTTCAGTTTCTCACGCACAAGGCTGCAGAGAAACTCGACGCTGACGCCCATTTGCCCGCCCTCGGGAATGATTATGTCGGCATGGCGCTTCGACGGGTCGACAAATTCAAAATGCATCGGCCTGATCGTGCGCATGTATTGATCCATCGTGTGCTCGTACGTGCGGCCGCGTTCGGCGTGATCGCGTTTGAGGCGCCGGATCAGGCGGACATCATCCGGAGTATCGACGAAAACGCGCACGTCCAGCAGATCCAAAACTCGAGGTTCGGCAAAGATCAGTATTCCCTCGACGATCACGACGGGCCGAGGTTCGATGATCTCGATCTTCTTGGTCCGCGTGTGCGTCTTAAAATCGTACAAAGGCATCTCGGCCTGTAGGCCCTGCTTGAGCCGCATTATGTGATGGACCATCATGTTGCTGTCGACGGAGTCGGGATGGTCAAAGTTGGCCTGATGCCTCTCGTCGAGAGGCATGTCGGCGAGGTCGCGGTAATACGAATCCTGCTCGACCAATACGACATTCTCGGCGCCGACCGCCTCGACGATCGCCCGCGCGATGGTCGTCTTACCCGAACCTGTTCCTCCGCAGATGCCGATTATCATAGCCGTCCAACGATCCTTTTTAATAATTCGCCGAATACCTCAGCCGCGTGCGCCCCCGTCTCCATTACATGCGAATGATCGATCTCGCCATCGGTCATACCCGCGGCGTAATTAGTAATGCACGATATACCAAGAATGCGCATGCCCATGTGCCGTGCGGCGATCGCCTCAGGCACCGTCGACATTCCCACGGCATCGGCACCTAGCAGGCGGTACATGCGGACCTCAGCCGGCGTTTCGTACGTCGGGCCAGAGAGGCCGCAGTAGACTCCCATGCCGAGGAAATCCTTCCCGCGCTCCGCCGATATTGCTCTTGCTTCCTCATCCGCGATGATGCGCAGGTCGCCATTGTAAACCTCGGTCATGTCAGGGAACCTTGCCCCATACCGCGCTTCATTGGGCCCCCGCAGCGGATTAACGCCAAAGCAGTTGAGATGGTCGGTGATCAGCATCAGGCTGCCGGGCGGCATGTCGGAACTAAGGCTGCCCGCGGCGTTGGTGAGGATCAGGTTCTTGACGCCCATCACGCCAAACGTGCGTACCGGCAGCGTTACCTGCTCCATGTCGTAGCCTTCGTAATAATGAAAACGACCCTGCTGAACGGCGACCGTAACGCCATTGATGTTACCGATTACAAGCTGCCCCGCATGCCCCTCGACCGTCGATCGTACAAATCCCGGAATACCCGAAAAAGGTATGCGAACCGCGTCAGCCAACTGCTCCCCAAACGCGCCAAGGCCACTGCCCAGCACGATCGCCGCGCGAATATCGCCCGAATACCGGCTTTTGATGAACGCAGCCGCCTCGGCGGCCTTTTCATAGGTCATAAACGCAAGAATCAAAGATTAACACTTCTTCTCACAAACTTTAATTAGGTTAGACGGACTGTCTCTCGATGGAACCGGGATTGGGCGAGGATCAGCTTTGCAGAAAGTCAATTTTCTTTCCGGTAAGGAGTGCCCAACGCCTTTGGTGCTCGAGAGAGGCCGATAAAGCCGGCGAGGACGATGATCGTCAGTACGTACGGGATCATTTCGATGAATTGCACCGGGATCGCCTCGCCTGAGGGCAGCTTATAGACGCCCTGGATCTGTATCGTAAGGGCTTCCATAAAACCGAAGAACAGGCATGCGAGCAGCACGGGAACGGGCTTCCATTTGGCGAGGATCAAGGCGGCGAGGGCGATGAATCCGCGTCCGGCTGTCATTTGTTTTGTGAAGAGCGAAGATTGCCCGATCGAGAGATACGCACCGCCGGCCGCGGCGAGCAGGCCGGAGATAATTACTGCGACGTATCGCAATCGAATGACATTGACGCCCGCCGCATCGGCCGCTTGCGGATTCTCCCCCGTCGCCCGCAGCCGCAGCCCGAACGGCGTTTTATAGAGGATGTACCAGGTGAGCGGCACGAGCAGAAAGGCAAGGATCGACGCGTACGAGAGCTGATTGCCGATCATCGGCAGCTTATACACCTTATCGATCTGAGGCGTCGAGCCGGTCGAGTCGTACAACACACCGCTGATCAGGGCGGGAAGGCCTATCATCAGGAAGTTTATCGCCATCCCCGCAACCACTTGATCGGCCTCGAATTTCAAACACGCGATGGCGTAAACAAAGGCCAGCACTCCGCCCGCAACTACGCCGAGCAGCATGCCGAGGTACGGGTTGCCGGTTTGATAGGTGACCACCGCAGCAGTGAAGGCACCGGCGAGCATCAGGCCCTCAAGGGCGATATTGATGACACCCGAGCGTTCGGAAAATAGGCCGCCAAGCGCAGCGAATATCAACGGCGTCGCCGAGCGGATCGCCGCGAAGATGAGAGAAATGGTCAGGATCTCGCTCATATCTTCGCCACGCCTCCTCGCCGCTTCGATCGCATCTGAAGGCAGGCGACGAACAGGATAATGATCGCCTGAAGCACCCAGCCGAGGTCCTTCGATACATATCGAGTGAACGCATCGACAAAGATCTCGCCCCTGAGCAGCACCCCAAAGAACAATGCGGCAACCAGAACTCCGATCGGATGATTACGGCCCAGCAGGGCGACCGCGATGCCCAAAAAGCCCCAATCCGCAGAGAATCCTGACTCGTAGTGATGCCGTGTGCCCTGCACCTCTCCTATCGCGACCATTCCGGCGAGCATGCCCGAGATGGTCATCGCGATGATTATCTGTTTTCCCGGCGAGATGCCGCCGTATTCGGCCGCCGACGGATTCTCGCCCACCGCACGCAGCTCATAGCCCCATTTGGTTTTCCAAAGCAGGACATAGACCACGACGCACATTATGAGAGCGAGAATGAACGCCAGACTCAGCGGAACATCAGCCGGGATGAATGTCAGGTATTCATTGATCCGGGGTATGTGAGCGGCTTCGCCGATCTCAGCGGTCCGCTGGATCGGATCGCCGGGAATCTTGAAGAAATACTGCGTGAAATACCCCGCGAGAGCGACGCCGATGAAATTGAGCATGATGGTATTGATTACCTCATGCGAACCGAACTTTGCTTTCAGTACGCCTGGGATCGCGCCCCACAGGCCGCCGACAACTATCGCCGTCAGCATGCACAGCGGGATCAGTAGAAATCCGGGAAGGTCGGCGATCGGCGTGCCCTCGCCCACCATCTTTGTCGTGACGCCGCCGAACTTTATGCCGACCCAGGCCGTGGCGAATGCAGCCACATATAACTGTCCCTCCGCGCCGATATTCAGCAGGCCGCAGCGGAACGCCACGGCAACCGCGAGGCCCGTGAATATGAGCGGCGTTGCGTAATGCAGCGTCCAGCCGATGTCTTTCGCAGACCCGAACGAGCTCGACAGCAGCCATGAATATGCCGTGATCGGGTTATCGCCCAGTATCAGGATCACGATCCCGCCGACAATAAATGCGGCGACAACGGCAACGACTGGCCAGAGGACTTCGCGAAGGACGTTCATTGAATTCGGAAAGATGCTCGATAAATATACAGGACAAACGGCAAAACTGTCACCCTAATAGCGAGAAAATCTCAAAAAAGTCACTTGACAATGCAACACTCATATTTTATTATCTTCCTAGACTAAGTAATTAGTCATTATCCTGTAATTATTGGAGGAAAAAACAATGTTCTTAGCTAAATACGATCCATTTCGAGAAATTCGAAGCCTTCAGGATGAGGTAAACAGGCTCTTTACATCGAGTTATCCGGCTCAGGGCGGCCGTGAGGACGTGATGAATGCGTGGAATCCGCGTGTTGACGTCTTTGAGAACAGCGACAGCCTTATGTTCGAGGCAGAACTGCCGGGCATGACGAAGGACGATTTTGAACTGTCGTTTGAGAACAACATGCTCACGCTCAAGGGCGAGCGGCGGTTCGAGAAGAAGGACGAGGGCGACAACTATCACCGCATCGAGCGCGGCTATGGCTCGTTTGCACGTTCGTTCACGCTGCCGCCGACCGTGACGGCCGAGGGGGCCAAGGCGGAATTCGAGAACGGCATTCTACACGTCTCCTTGCCGAAGCGCGAAGAGACCAAAGCCCGAAAGATCGAGATCTCAGGCGCTAAGTCTGAGGCCAAAACGATCGAGGCCAAGACGGCCAGCGCCTAAACAAGAGGCTTAACCGCAGAGACGCAGAGCCACGGAGATGTCTCCCAAAAAGCTCTGCGTCTCTGTGTCTCTGCGGTGTAAGATAAATATATGCGATTCGACAGATTCACCATCCGCGGCCAGGAGGCCGTGCAAGAAGCGATCGGCGTTGCCGAGCGGAATGAGAACCAGCAGGTCGAGCCCGAGCATCTTCTGGCCGCAATGCTCGCCCAAGCCGAGGGCGTAGTTAAACCGATCCTTGGCAAGATCGGCGCAAATTCCCAGCCGATATCGACTGAGGTCGAGGCGGCCATCGCTAAATTTCCTAAGGTGTCCGGCGGGCAGCAATATTTCAGCTCGCGGACCAACACCATCTTTCAGGACGCTCAGAAAGAGGCCGAGAAGATGGAGGACGAATATCTGTCGACCGAGCATCTGCTCCTCGCGATCGCGGCTGAGAAGACCGGCGACGCGGGCCGCATCCTGCGCTCCAACGGCGTTTCGAGCGAGGACCTCGAAAAGGTCGTGACCGAAATGCGCGGCGGTTCGCGCATAACGGACCAGAACGCAGAAGAGAATTTCCAGGCCCTCGATAAATACGCTCAGGACCTGACTGAACGTGCCCGCAAAGGCAAGCTCGACCCAGTGATCGGCCGCGACGATGAGATCCGTCGAACGATCCAGATCCTGTCGCGCCGCACAAAGAACAATCCCGTACTTATCGGTGAACCCGGCGTCGGTAAGACCGCAATTGTTGAAGGCCTCGCGCAGCGGATCGTTTCGGGCGACGTGCCTGAGACGTTGAAAAACAAGAAGTTGGTCTCACTGGATCTCGGCGCAATGCTCGCCGGTGCGAAATATCGCGGCGAGTTTGAGGACAGATTAAAGGCGGTATTGAAAGAGATCGAGAAGGCCGAAGGGCAGATCATCCTTTTTATTGACGAGTTGCACACGTTGGTCGGAGCAGGAGCCAGCGAAGGCGCGATCGACGCGTCGAATATGTTGAAGCCGGCCTTGGCCCGCGGCACTCTGCGGGCGGTCGGTGCTACGACGCTTGCGGAATATCAGAAATATATTGAAAAGGATAAGGCGCTTGAACGCCGCTTCCAGCAGGTTTACATCGGCGAGCCGACTGTCGAAGACACGATCGCGATCTTGCGCGGGCTGAAAGAGAGGTACGAGGTCCACCACGGCGTTCGCATCAAGGACGCGGCTATTGTGGCTGCCGCGACGTTATCCAATCGTTACATCACCGACCGATTTCTGCCGGACAAGGCCATCGACCTGATAGACGAGGCGGCGTCGCGTATCCGCATCGAGATCGATTCGCTGCCGCAGGAGATTGACGTTCTTGAGCGCGAGATACTTCAACTCGAGATCGAGAAGCAGGCCCTGTCGCGCGAGACGGACAAGAAATCAAAAGAGCGGCTCGATGACATCGAGCGACGCATCGGCGACCTCAACGAAAAATCGTCCGCGATGAAGGCCAAGTGGCAGTCGGAAAAGGACGAGATCGAGAAGATGCGCGCGGCCAAAGAGCAGCTTGAGCAGGCCAGACTTGAATTGGAACAGGCTCGTCAGGCCGGCGATCTGACCACCGCCGCCGAGATCCAATACGGGCGAATTCCCGAGATAGAGAAGCTTCTCGAAGCCGAGCAAAAACGTCTCGGTGAACTGCAAAAGGACGGAGTCTTCCTCAAAGAAGAGGTCGACGAAGAGGACGTTGCCGAGGTCGTAGCCAAATGGACCGGCGTGCCCGTCTCAAAGATGCTCGAGGGCGAGATGCAAAAGCTTGTCCAGATGGAAGCGAATCTGAGCAAACGGGTCATCGGCCAGAACGAGGCTCTCGAGGCCGTTTCAAATGCTGTCCGGCGTGCTCGAGCGGGACTGCAGGATCCGAACCGTCCGGTCGGTTCGTTCATTTTTCTCGGGCCGACAGGTGTTGGTAAGACCGAGACGGCGCGAGCATTAGCCGAATTTCTATTCGACGACGAGCGGGCAATGGTCCGGCTCGATATGTCCGAGTATATGGAGAAGCACGCGGTCGCCCGCATGATCGGAGCGCCTCCGGGATACGTCGGTTATGAGGAAGGCGGCCAGTTGACCGAGGCGGTTCGCAGGCGGCCATATTCAGTCGTGCTGTTTGACGAGATCGAGAAGGCGCATCCGGACGTATTCAACGTACTGCTCCAGATCCTTGACGACGGCCGTTTGACGGACAGCAAGGGTCGCGTGGTCGATTTCAAGAACACAGTCCTGATCATGACCTCGAATCTCGGCTCGCGCGAGATACAGGCGGCGACCGAAAATCCGCTCGCCGACCGCGACATAAGAAAGGACGTGCTGCAAGTGCTGCGCGATCATTTCAAGCCCGAGTTCCTTAACCGCATCGATGATATCGTCGTCTTTAAGCAGCTCAGCAAGGACGAGATCGCGACGATCATCGACGTCCAGCTTGAGAAACTGCGGGTGAATCTCGCCGAGCGCAACATCACGCTCGAACTCGACGAATCGGCACGCGAGCTTCTCGTTCAGGAAGGCTACGATCCCGTGTACGGAGCGAGACCGCTAAAGCGGGCGATCCAGTCGCTGATCCAAAACCCGCTGGCCGTAAAACTGCTCAACGGCGAACTGGGCTCCGGCCAGACGGTCAAGGTCACGGCCGAGGATGGCGAGATGCGGTTCACCGCCGCGGGCAAGACCGCCGCGACGAGCTAGTTTTAGAAACCGCGATGCAAGCTTTATCATTAGAGTGTGTTTAAAAGAGCAATGAAGCAAGAGGAACCAAACGCCGACGAGGCAAACGGCAAGATACCGGTCAACGACAAGCGGCGGTTCAGCCCCGACGGCGAATACGTTGCCGAGGAAGAGATCGCGGCCGAGCCTGTTAAACCGGCGGCTGAGATCGCCCTTGAGGCTCAGCTAAAGACCGAAACAGAACGCCGCGAGGCCGCCGAGGCCAAGCTCGTTGGCGTTCAGGCACGATTCGAAGAAGAGAAATCACGGCTCGAACGCGAGACCGGCGAGATGCGCGAGCGGCTAAAGAAAACGCTTGAGGACAAGGCTAAGCAAGGCCAGTTCGACTTTCTGACTACGCTGTTGCCTGTACTCGACAACCTTAACCGCGCGGTCGAGGCCAGCGAGACCGACCCTGACATAACGCATCTTCGTGACGGCGTTGTCGGGACCGCTCGTTCGTTCGAACAGGCGCTGATGAGCGTCGGCGTGACGACCGTTCCGTCGGTCGGAGAAACCTTTGATCCCGAACTCCACGAGGCCGTCGACATGGTCGCGACCGAGGCAGACAACGACGGTAAGGTGACCGCCGAATATGCACGCGGCTACAGGTTCGGCGACCGCCTCTTGCGTCCGGCACGTGTTCAGGTTGGCAAAGCAGATTCTGCCGCTGACTAGCCAAAATCGGCCATTCGGCTTATCATTTCGTAAATCTCTCATTGTTCTCCTGTTCAGGAGGCTCCAGTTTCTGTTTTCTATTTTTGCCATCTTACAAAAATGGAGCGAATGGAACATGAGACACACCCTACGATTTGCCGCGTTGGCCTTTGGCCTTAGCATCTTGTTTTGCGCAACCGCAACTAACGCCCAACAGCAAATGCGGATCCGGGATGATCAGGGCAAACCGGTTGTGGCCGCCGAAGTAACGATCACCTGCGACAAAAACAAACGCGACGGCTTTGCCGATGGAGGTGGGACATTTGCATGGGCTCCGCTTCCGCCATTTCCGCTGTGTATTGTCAGCATAAGCAGCGCGCGAACTGAAGTATTTGGGACCGTTCTGGCTATTCCGCCGAGCGGCATAGTGAACGCTGTATATGAGGTAAAGCGAAAGCAAGTTTGGGTGGTTCAAGTTACGGTCATTGACGAGGAAATGAAATCGCCAGTAACTGGTGTCGAGGTTGAGTTTAGGTGCGGAGGTGAAAGGCTCTACCAAACAACAAATAGCGCGGGAATGGCCGAGATCGATAAGTTCACCGCCCTCTTTGGCAAAAAGGAATGTTCGATAACGACAGACCACAATCTGTACGATCCGTTTACGACGACCGTCGCGATCCCCAAGGAACCGACCGAACCGGTTAGTCTCCGTGTTCCGATAAAACGAAAGATCAATGTTAAGACGGTGCAAGTGACCGTTGTCGACAGCGACACGAATAAGCCGATCCAGGACGCGAGGGTCGCTCTCATCGGCAGATTTTTTTCGGCCTACAGGGGCACGACGGGAGCCTCGGGCGTTGCGGATATTCAAATGGATCGCCTCGGTACGTTTCAGATCGAGGTTGCACAAGACAATTATTATCCTGATAAATCAACCAAAATATTCGTTGAATCCGGGGCGAGCGCAGAAAGCCTCGCCGCCACCGTTTCGCTTAGCAGAAAAAAGACTCGAGACGGCGCTCCGATCGCAGTCACAGTTAAGGGCAAACGCCTGGACGGCACGATCGTTAGTCTTGAGAATGCGAAGGTACGGATCGAGGGAGGCGACGAGGTGAGTACGGACTACGACGGGAAAACAACTGCCAGATTACCGGGAGTAACAGCGGATCTGGTTAATATCGATGCAACGGCGAACGGTTACGAAGCCGAGACCAAACAGTTTGCGGTGCCCCGGTTTTCGGTCGCGATGACCGCACCCGAATTGACGTTTATATTGAACGAGAAAAAACGTGCGATCACCGGCGTGACTTTGATAATTGAGGTGACAAATAGAGCTGACCGCAAACCAATCGAGGGGGCATCCGTTTCGATCGACGGAAGGGGAACCGCGAAAACCGACTCTGACGGATATGCTCGATTTACGATTGCGAACGACTCTATCAAGGGCGAGACGTATCTGAGGGCGATGGTTTCGAAATCGGACTTCAAAGACAAATGGAGCGATATTGGAATAGACCTTCTAAAGCCGAGTGAAGAGCCAAGCTATTATTCGATCGCGATCGAACCGTCCAAGACTGGTCCGGATAGTATTTTTGTGGGGACGTGGAACGGCACAGGTAATGCTGCGGGCATCACTGTGACTTTCAACGAAAACTATAGTATGACCTTTAAGGATTCAAGGCCCGGTTATCAGAGAAGCGGAGAAGGAAAGTGGCACCGGGATCCGGATAGTGTCGATGGTGTTCGCTCGCCCATAAATTACTCATTATTTTACCGAGATGGAAAGCTGATAGACCCATGGGGCAACATCTACAATAAATAGTTAAAATCAAGTGAATGAACAAGCTCATCGAGTGCGTCCCCAATTTTAGCGAGGGCCGTGATCTTAGTGTGATCCGTCAGATCACGGACGAGATCGAGCGCGTCGCGGGCGTTAGACTGCTCGATGTCGATCCGGGAGCGACGACGAACCGCACGGTCGTGACGTTTATCGGCGAGCCCGACGACGTTGTCGAGGCCGCATTTCAGGCCGTAAAAAAGGCACAAGAGCTGATCGACATGCGGCAGCATAAGGGCGACCATCCGCGTTTTGGGGCGACCGATGTGTGCCCACTCGTGCCTGTTTCGGGTATCACGATGGATGAGGTGGCCCAATATGCGGGGGCGTTGGGCCAGCGGATCGGCGAAGAGCTGGGTATTCCGGTATATCTATACGAAAACGCGGCGACCGAGGAGAAGCGCCGCAATCTGGCGAATTGCCGTGAAGGCGAGTACGAAGGGCTGAAAGAGAAGCTCGCGAGTGACGATTGGCGGCCCGATCTTGGCCCCACGGAATTTACCGAGAGCGTTGCGCGCTCAGGTGCGACGGCGGTGGGAGCGAGGGATTTCCTGCTCGCGGTCAACTTCAACCTCAACACGACCTCGACGCGGCGGGCGAACGCCCTTGCTTTTGATGTTCGCGAAAAAGGCCGACCCAAACGCGAGGGCGACCCAATTGTCGGCAAGATCGTAAAAGACGAGAGCGGCGAGCCGGTGACGATTCCCGGCACGCTCAAAGGCACCAAAGCGATCGGCTGGTTCATCGACGAATACGGCATCGCGCAGGTGTCGATGAATATTACGAACCTCTCTGAGACGCCGCTGCATGTGGCGTTTGACGAGGTCAGCGAAAAGGCGCGTGAGCGCGGGCTTAGGGTGACGGGCCTTGAGATCGTCGGACTTGTTCCGAAAAAGGCGATACTCGACGCTGGCAGACACTATTTAAGAAAACAACGCCGTTCGCTCGGCGTGACCGAGGCGGAGATCATAAAGATCGCAGTCAGATCTATGGGCCTCGACGACCTCAAGCCATTCGTGGCCGAGGAAAAGATAATTGAATATATGCTGGAAGCTGAAGACAAGACAGACGGCCTCGATCGACATGACATGTCGCGGCTTTGCCGACGAGACCGCGTCGGAATCGCCCGCTCCGGGCGGCGGCTCGATCTCGGCGTATCTTGGCGCACTCGGCGCCTCGCTCGCAACGATGGTCGCAAACCTCTCGTCGCACAAAGCGGGCTGGGACGACCGTTGGGAAGAATTTTCTGACTGGGCCGTGAAAGGACAGGCGATAAAGGATGACCTGCTTGCGCTCGTGGATGAAGACACCGAGGCGTTTAACGGCGTAATGGCCGCGTTCGGGTTGCCGAAAACGACCGACGAAGAAAAGGCGGCACGAGCCGAGACTATCCAGGAAGCAACAAAGTACGCGACCCAGATCCCATTCCGCACGATGGAGCGGACGATGGATGCATTTGAGATAATCCGTGCAATGGCCGAGCAGGGAAACCCAAATTCCGTTTCAGACGCCGGCGTTGGAGCACTGTGCGCTAGGTCGGCGGTAATGGGAGCGTATCTTAACGTCAAGATCAATGCCGCCGATCTCAAGGACCGGGCCTATGCCGACGACATCCTTGCCCGCGGGGCAGCGATCGAGCAGCGGGCGGTCGAGGCCGAGGCCGAGATCATGGAAATCGTGAACCGCAAGATAGAGGCGTAATACTCTCTCTAGAATCATACGGTCGAGAGATGCTAGAATAGTATTCCGGCCCGTGTGTTGGGAGCATCTAACCGCCGAAGAAGTATTATTATGGCAGACATAGACGCATATAAGGACAAGTTCAGCGAGAGCGGGCAGCGCATCCTGGAGACCGCGCTGAGCGAATCCAGAAAGCGCGACCAGAACTATGTCTCCATCGAGCACATCCTGCACGCAATAGCGTTTGAGGAGGACGACCTCTTCTCGTCGACGATGCGTGACCTGTCGGTCGACCCTCGCTCGGTCAAGATGCTGATCGAAAAGCGGATGGAAGACGGCCGTCAGCACACCGGCAAGGGCTTTCGCATCGCACCCGAGACAACCGAATTGTTCAAGCGCGCGATGGACCGTGCGCGTTCGCAGGGCCGCCGAGTGATCGACTGCGGGCGATATCTTTTACGTCCTGTCGAATGACGAGCGAAGCGTTCTCAACGACGTGCTCCAGAATCTCGGCGTCCCGTCTGACGAGGTCGCACAGATCGCTCGCACGCGGATAAAGAAGCGCGAAAAGGAAGAGGAACGCGTCAGGCAAAAGTACGAACTGCCGTCCTTCCTTCGCCACTTTGGCGTCTCGCTCAACAAACTCGCTCGTCAGGACAAGATACCGCCGACGATCGGCCGCGAACGCGAGATACATCAGATGATCGAGATCCTCTCGCACCGCGAGAGGTCGAATTCGCCGATGCTCGTCGGCGAGCCCGGCGTCGGCAAAACGGCCGTCGTCGAGGGCCTCGCACGGCTGATCGAATTGGAGCCGGAAAAAGTACCGGCCCGCCTGCGCAACACACATATCGTGCAGCTTCAGATGGGCGGCCTCGTCGCCGGAACGATGCTCCGCGGCATGTTTGAGGAACGCATCAAGGGCATCATCGATGAGGTCAAAGAGAAAGACCACATCGTCCTCTTTATCGACGAAGCGCACTCGATCATCGGTGCCGGTGCCGCGATGGGCACCACGAGCGACGCGGCGAACATGTTCAAATCGTCGCTGGCCCGCGGCGAGCTTCGCATCATCGGCGCGACGACGATGACCGAGTACAAGGAATATATCAGCGAGGACGAGGCATCTCGCCCGGCGATTTCGCCTCGTCAAGGTCGAGGAGCCGACGATCGACGAGACGCGCGCGATCCTGATGGGCCTCAAGCCGCGCTTCGAGAAGAACTATTCGGTCACGATCTCAGACGAAGCGATCAACACCGCACTCGAGATGTCGCCGAAGTACATTCGCAATCTTCACCTGCCCGACAAGGCGATCGGCTGGCTCGACACTGCGGCGGTCAAGGTCGAGATCAACGCACCCGAAGAGCTGATCGTTCGGCCCGAGCACATTATCGACGTCATCAGCCAGGAATCGCGCATCCCGAAGGACATGATCTATCGCGACACGTCCGACAGGTTCTCGGCGATGGAAGCCGACCTCGGCAAACGCGTGATCGGCCAAAAAGAAGCTGTCACCGCCGTTGCCGAAAGACTGCGATTGAACAAAGGCCCTCTCAAAGAAAACCATTACGCACCCGACGGCGTGCTGCTCTTCCTCGGCCCGACGGGCGTGGGCAAAACGGAACTTGCCAAGGCCGTCGCCGAATTCATGTTCGGTGACGAGTCAAAGATGGTCCGCATCGACATGAGCGAATACGGCGACGGTACGATCGGCATCGAAAAGCTCATCGGCATGCCCCGCGGCATCGTCGGCAGTGAACGAGGCGGTATTCTCACGGAACAGCTTCGCGACAACCCTTACACGGTGCTGCTGCTCGACGAGGTCGAAAAGGCATCGCCGTATCTGATGAACATCTTCCTCCAGGCCTTTGACGAGGGTTGGATCACGGACGGCCGCGGCAAAAAGGTCTATCTGTCCGACGCGATCGTCATAATGACGTCGAATCTAGGTAGCGAGAATTTCAAGCGTTACGAAAAGCCGCTCGGATTCGGGCAAAAATCTCTCGGCGAGATCAAGCAGATCAAGGCCGAGGCGATGAAGGCCGCGGAACAGCGGTTTACGCCTGAATTTCGCAACCGCATCGACGAGATAATCGTCTTTTCGCCCCTCACAATGGACGAGGTCCGCGATATCGCCAAGATCTACCTGACCAAGATCCAGCGGAACATGGAACGCCAGGGCAAACTCGTCGAGATCACCGAGGCGGCCCTCGATCTGCTGACCGAGAAAGGCTTTTCGCCCGGCTTACGGTGCGCGATTCCTAAAACGCCACATCGATCAAAAGGTAAAACTGCCGATCACGAACGATTGGAAAGTTGCGATGAAGTTCAAGGTCGATGCCGTCGATGGCGAGATCGCAGTCACGCCGGGTGAGGTATTCAGCCTCAACTAAACCCAATCGATTTTTTCTGCATCAAAAGGCTTTGGTGATAAAATAGCCATAGGTCTTTTTTGCAGGAGTCGTTATGTCGGAAACCTATAAAGCAATAGTTCGCGGTAATACAATCGAATACCAAGGTGAGGCGCCTGACGCTAACAACGCACTCGAAGTCGAGGTGAAAGTTCGAGAATTACCGCGTCAGACCCCCGAACCGAATGGTCGGCGAGCCATGGCGGCTCTCGGGCGCATCGCTGATAAAGGTGGAATTAGGTCAATTGTTGATCCTGTCGCTTGGCAGCGAGAGATACGAAAGGACCGGCCCTTACCGGGACGCGAATGATCCTGCTCGACAGTAACACGATAATTTATTTTTCCTCGCCGGGATTCTACGACCTTCGCACAGAGTATTCGAATCACGAACTGGCTGCCTCTGCGATCAGCCGTATTGAGGTGCTCGGTTATCATTCACTGGAGCATGATAAAAAGCAAGATTTCGAAGATTATTTTGCTTCGATTCTTGTTTTTGATATGACATCCGACGTGGTCGAACGCGCTATCTCGTTGAGGCAGGAGCGGAAGATCGGACTTGGCGACGCAATCGTTGCTGCCACGGCTCTTGTCCATGATCTAACTCTGGCTACGCGGAATACGAAAGACTTTAAATGGATAGAATCGCTTGTTTTAATAGACCCGTTCGACGAGGACTGAGGGCCGCGTTTATCGGAGTTTTTGTTTTCTGCTCGGTCGCCTTTGGTCAGGAGACGGCGCAGAGCGACACGAAAGCGAAGGCCGAGGCCATTATTGCCAAGGCCATCCAGCAGCTCGGCGGCGATAAGTATCTCCAGATCCGATCGACGATCGGCCGGGGCAAGTTCAGCGTGCTTCGTGACGGAGGCGTGGTGTCGTACCAGACGTTTGTTGACATCATCGCGTTTCCCGACCGCGAGCGGACCGAGTTTAAGGGCGGCGGCACGCGGACCATTCAGGTGAATACCGGCTCGATGGGCTGGATCTACGATGATGAGTTGAAGGTCATCAGGCAGCAGACCGAGGTGCAGGTGGCGAACTTCAAGATGGGAATGCGCACGAGCCTCGATAACGTGCTGCGCGGCTACTGGCGGGGCGAAGCCGACCTCAGCTATGTCGGCCGCCGACCCGCGACCCTCGGCAAGCGCAACGACGTCATCAAACTCACATACAAGGACGGCTTTACCGTCGAATTCGAATTCGCCGACGACGGCCTGCCGCAAAAGGCCCTCTACAAACGCAAAACCATCGAGGGCGACGACCTCAAAGAAGAAGACCGCTACGCCCAGTTTATCGAGCTTAACGGAATCCGCTCGCCCATGATCGTCGACCGCTTCACCGACGCCCACGCCTCATCGCGCATCAACTACGAGTCCATCGAATACAACCGCACCATCCCCGACGCGATCTTTGCCAAACCCGCAAACGCAAAGGAAGCAAAGAAGAGCGTGAAGTACTGAGGAAGGCCTGTCCACGGCGGAGCCTTTTTCCGTTGACTTATCACGAATAAAGGCGAAAATATAAGCGGAAACCGTATGACCAGCGAAGAGATCATCAAGGAAATAGCGTCTCTCCCGGCGGAGGCAAAACGCGAGGTCGAAGATTTCGTCGCGTTCTTGCGCGCGCGATATGCTTCCCGTAAACCTTCGGCCAGGAAGTTCGAGAGCGAAGAATTCTTTGGCATCTGGAGCGACCGTGACGAGATGACGGACAGCTCGGCGTGGGTCCGGTCCCTTCGCGAAAAGCACTGGGCCAACTAGATGCCTCTGACGATCATTGACACTGATATCCTGATCGACCAAGGCAGGGGCATCAGCGAGGCAGCCGATTTTCTGGATCGGCTAGAATCGACTTCGCTGCTCGCGATCAGCGTCGTTACTCAGATGGAACTAACGGTCGGTTGCCGCAACAAGACGGAGCAACGCGAACTGTCCACGATCCTTAACCGTTTTCAGATCTTGAGCATCACAGCAGATATTTCGGATCGGGCTGTCGAGTTGCTCCAGCAATACAATCTGAGTCACGGCCTGCTGATCGCAGATGCATTGATCGCCGCAACAGCAATGACTCTCGCCGAACCGCTTGCAACAAAGAACCACCGTGACTTCCGCTTCATCGAAGCTCTCGATTTAGTACAGTACCCTAATTGAAAACAAACGGAAGAATGATGACATTCGATGCCGTAAAGACCATGCGCGCAATCCGAGCCGGCTTGCCGCCGATCAAACTGTCACTCACAAGCGCCTGCGCGCGAGATCCCGCCCAGGTTGAGGGGACGCCTCAACCACCGCACATCGGTGGGCACCGCCCTTTTCCCGCAGGGCACATAGCCACGTCGTTCACGGCGTGGTGAGGATCGGTTAGGATTTCCAAAGGGCGGTTGACCGTCCTTTTCTCTTTTGGCTTAAGCCGCAGATCTGGTAAGCCCGCTGAAGCGGGCTATTCGTCCTATTGGAAACCTGACCACGCCCTGAAGAACGTGGCTATGTGCCGCGAAACGCGGAGTCGGCTTTATGAATTGCCCCGCCCTTCAGGGCGGGGTTAGAGGCTATCTATATTCCGGCTTTAGCCGAATATTGGGCTAAAGCCCATTCTTTTGATTTCACCTAACCTCCACCTGAAGGTGGAGGCAATTCATGGTATCAGCGGGCAACAAATACGGCCCCGGGCCGAGGGTTTTGACGTTGATGCCCCAGGTGCCGCGTTCGCGGCGGATCTTTATGCTTTTTTTGTCGAATTCGTACCAGATGACCGGCATGTTGTTCGGCCAGCGGGATTCTTGCCTTGAGACAGCCCGGCAAGTGCTAAAGCGGTCTTGCCTTGAGAAAGCCCGGCAAGTGCTAAAGCGGTCTTGCCTTGAGACAGCCCGGCAAGTGCTAAAGCGGTCTTGCCTTGAGACAGCCCGGCAAGTGCTAAAGCCGCGACCCAGATCTCGCGGCCGTAGCCGTTAATGTCTGTTCGAGGTCAATACACCGACCGACGCGAGATGCGAAAATCCTTGACGGTGAGAGGCAACAAGGTTACTTTCGAGTTATGAATTCATTGCATGACCTGCTTTACAATGGGTCGGATTAGGTACATGCTGTGAGGGAATCGAGTTTTGGCTTGCTCTCTTCTCAGCTCCTCTGGAATCCCCGGATCATCTGAAGCCCATTGGCTATGACACAAGCGTCCATGCTTCCCATGGAGATCAGTTGATAATGAGCACAAAGATCTCTGTAGTTCTTGTGTTGGCTGTCTGTCTCGTATCGATCCCGGCATGTACAAGCAGAAAACAGTATAAGGGTGATGCTCCCGCCGTGGTTACTGATCTGCATACCGAGGGTAGCGGCAAAAATCGCAGATATTTCCAAGCCTTTCGTTACACCGTCAATGGCAAAACCTATGACGTAAATAACAATAAATCCGGAAGCTCGGTCATGAAATACCCAACAGGAACGCAGGGAAAGGCCTGTTATATCCCGGCGGATCCGCAGAGAGCCTATTTTGCAGCCGCCAATGAGGTGTGTGGAGCGTAGCAATGGGAATTGCAGAGGGAGAATTAAGATGAAAGATCGAGAAATAACAAATTGGCGGATGCGAAATGCAGCGGCCGCTATTGCAATGATCGTATTTATGTTTGCGGCGAGTTCTGTGGCCGTGGCGCAAGGCACGGCTACGTTCAAACCCGGCGACCGCGTCGAGGTTGACGGGACGGGTATCGGTTGGTGGAGCAAAGGCACGGTTACGCGACTCGACACGATCGAGGGCACGTTTGTTGGTTACTGGGTCAAAGTTGACGGGACGGATAGCGAGAGGCGTTTTGGAAAGACAGCAAAGGACATTCGCGCGGCCGCAAACGAGCCACCGCCGGCGATCCCGGCGAATCCGAACCAACCACCGGCGAACATACCGGTAGTTGGAAATGCGACCGGGCGATTCAAGGTCGGTGAGCGCGTGCAGGCGTCGCCGATGGCAATGTCGGCGGACGAGTATTTTGAAAACTGCACGGTGATCAAAGACTACATGCTCACCGAGGGTTACGACACGTACCGCGTCCTGTGTGACGACCCGAAAGGCGGGAAGGGGCAGGAATCCACTGTCAAAGTGCCGTTCATCCGCAGATCGGCATCGGTCGGGCCGCCACCGAAAACACCCGAATGCCCTTTTAACGAACCCGCAGGCACGGTTTCCCGGGCATCCAAGCCTTCAGCGGCCCTTTTCAAGCGCGTGATCTACGAATGGAAGGTCGCCATCTCAAACGGCCGTAAAGTTGGCATTACATTTCAGTCTTTTCAAATGGGCCGGTCATATCGGAATGTAGTGTTGACCGTTCCCGGACTCGGTGCGCAGCTCAAGCATACCGGCGCACCGCTGGGCGCGACCATTTACGAACTCAAAACTACGTATCTGTTTTGCGACAAATACACCGACAGCACCATCCGCTGGCTGGTGGAAAGCCAGTTCGCATGCTTCAAGAACGAAGACGGCGATTGGGTATGCCCGGTCGACAGTGTGCCCAAATACCTGGAACAGGTCTACCTACCAAATAAATAGCTACACGAAAATTAAGGGCCTCTACAGGTAAATTCTTGCCTCCAGCAGCCGGTATCAACTGACAACTGATACCGGATAATTCCCCGAACAAGCAAAAACGCAGGCCGCGCAAGGCCGTGAGTTCCCCGCTCAAGCCAAAAAGCACCCCGCCCCCAATCATAATTTCCCTGCCGAAGGCCTAATAGCGCCAGCCCTTGATATCGCAGGGCACAGAGCCACGTCGTTTTTGTCCCTGAATGGGACGAATATTAAAGCCTAGGGTGCGGTTACGGCTTCGCACTGGCCGCGATTTGCCAGGCCAGAAACCCTAGGGTAGCGTTTCATAACATTTAGCTCCCCGTAGGGGAGCAAGCTTGTGGGTCCCCGACAGGGACCGATCAATTGATTCACGCTAACCTAGGGTTCGCACCCTAGGCTTTAATATGTGTCGCCGTTGGCGACAGGAGTGGTGACTTCTCGTAATGGCAGTGCGATACGGCTGTGCCCCAAATCCTTCGCAACGCAGAATAGGTGTTGTTTGATCGTGTCCCCTGTCTCCGGCGCGTCCCTCGCCTCACTACCGTCTGCGGCCCCCGCCACGGCTCCGTCCGCGGTGCCCGCCGCTGCCGGGGGCGATCGTCGCCATGGACGCTGTTGACGCGATCGTGGGGTTGGGCCGCAGTCGGACAAAACGGCGAATCAGTGAATCAGAGATCTCCACCACTGGGGCCGAAATGGTCTACCACTGACGGTAAAACAGCATTCCACTGGGCAGTTTTGTCACACCACCCCATCCTTTTTTCATACAGATTCTCAGGCGGCGACGGCGCGCGGACGTGGCGAGGACAAAAAAGCGTCCCGGGGGACGCCTTTTCGTTGGATGTTACTGTGTTCCGTCGTTAAATAAACGCGAAATCGAACTGGGCCTGGTGCACAGACCGGTCTGACGTGATATCGACGTTGCCGAGGTAGTTTTCGATTTCCTCTAACACCTCTCGCTCGGTACTGCGGAGGGCTTTTGCGACCTCGGGGTGGATCCTGAGAGTCGTGTGGCGGATGTCCTCGACCTGTTTTGACAGGCGGCGGGCCTCGGCGAGTATCTCGTAGGCGACGGTGGTCGGCGATTTGACCCAGCCCGAGCTTTCGCAATAGTCGCACGGCGCGCACATGGTGCGTTCGAGCGATTGCTTGACGCGTTTGCGGGTCATGATGATCAGGCCAAAGTCGTTGAACGACAGCACCTTGGTCGGCGACTTGTCCTTCTGCAACGCCTCTTGCAGGGCCTGCGAGACCTTGTGCCGGTTGCGGCGGTCTTCCATGTCGATCAGGTCGAGCACGAGGATGCCGCCGAGGTCGCGAAGCCGTATCTGCCGCGCGATCTCGTCGACCGCTTCCATGTTGGTGCGGGTGATCGTGTCCTCGAGACGCTGGTTGCCCTTGCCGACGAATTTGCCGGTATTGACGTCGATCGACACGAGAGCCTCGGTCTGATTGATGACGAGATAGCCGCCGGATTTGAGCCAAACGCGGGGCTTGAGGGCCTTGTCGATCTCTTCCTGGACGTTGTAATAGTCGAGGATCGGCTCGTCACGCGTGTAGAGTTTGACGCGATTGACCATCTTCGGGGCCATGCGGTTCATGAACTCGACGGTGCGGAGATATTCCTCTTCACTGTCCACGCGGATGGCCGTAAAGTCATCCGACAAATGGTCGCGGAGCAGCCGCTGGACGAGGTCGAGGTCCTGATGAACGAGTGCGGGCGAACGCTTTTTCTCCGAGCCCTTTTTGTGATCGGCCCACGAACGGGCGAGGAATTTGGCATCGTTTCTGAGGTCTTCTTCAGCGATGCCGATGCCGGCCGTCCTGACGATAAAGCCGCCCGACGGAATATCCGGATCCTGACGGATCTTTTGCAGCATCGCACGCAGGCGGCTGCGTTCGCTCGAGGATTCGATCTTTCGCGAAACGCCGAGATGCTCGATCGTCGGCATGTAGACGAGGATAGCGGCCCGGCATCGCGATGTGCGATGTGATGCGTGCACCCTTTTTGGCGATCGGCTCCTTGGCGATCTGGACAAGGATCTCCTGGCCTTCTTTGAGAAGGTCCGAGATCGTCGGCTGCGGGCCTCGGTCACGACCACGTCCACCGCGATCATTACGTGCCGGGCGGTCGTTGCGCTCGGTCCGCTCAGGCCGATTATCGGTACGCTCGGCGGTAGGTTCAGGCCGGTCGTTCGCGCTAGGCGTCGGTACGCTCAGGGCGGATCGTTACGGTCACGACCACCGCGTCCGCCACGACGGCTGCGATCGTTACGATCGCGGTCGCGATTGCCACGGTCGTCCGAACGCTCAGCGGGCTGAGCTTCCTCGTTGTCAACAGTTTCTATGGGCTCGGGCGTTTCCTCTTCGGAGATGCCAGCCCCGTCGGCCTGCGGCTCGACAGCCTCTACAGGCGGCTCTGACGAATCTGGCTCGACGTCTGCGGTGATTTCGCCGTTGGCGTCAATGACCTCGTCGGTGCCGTTTGACTCATCTGTTTCGTCGCCGGCGGCGCCTTTGCCCTTGGGCTTGACGTTGCGGCGACGGCCGCGGCCGCCACGCCGAACAGCCATCTCGGCGTTGCCGTCCGACTCGCGAACGCTCGCGTCGGCGTCGGCCAGCGGTTCTTCATCACCGGCCGGCTTTTTCTTGGATCGCGAAGACGTCGCCTTTGGCTTTTTCTCGGCCGGTTTCTTATCAGCGGCCTTTGGAGCCTTGGCCTTTTTCTCGGCGGCGGGCTTCTTTGCGGCGGCGGACTTGCCTCGGCCGCGGCCCTTTGCGGGTGCGGCATCTTCGTCCTCGTCGGCGATGCGTTCGAAACCGCCTTCGCTGCCCAGATCGCTCAGCAGCGAACCGACCTCGGCGTCAGTCGTCGATTCCATATCGAATTCGACCGCACGGACGCGATCGACGATCGCCTCCTGCATATAGGCGTCCTTGAACATCTCGCCCGTGTCCGAATCGTCGCTGATCCGCTCAAATCCCGAGCTGTCAAAGTCTATCTCGATCGGCTCGGCCACGGCTTCGCGAATAGGCTCGTCCGAAACCTCTTCCTTCCTGCCCCTTCCGCCACGGCCGCGGCCTCGTTTGGGCTTGTCCTCAGGCGTGGGCGGCGGCAGGATCTCGTCAACCGCTTCGTCCGACATCGGCTCGATATCGCCGATCGGCTCGGCGTCAACGCCCTCGGCCAGCGGCTCGGCGACCCTTTGTGCCGATTCCATCTGCTTCTCGCGTTCGACGCGCTGGCGATCGACCTGGTCGCGGGCCTCGCGTTTGACCTCGTCGATGGCGCCCTTTTTGCCCTTTTCGAGCACGATGCGCTCGATCTCTTCTTCCTCGTCGAAGAAGTCGGACACATACAGGAACGCATCGCGCTCCAGTCCGATATCGACGAACGCCGATTGCATTCCCGGCAGCACGCGCATCACGCGGCCCTTATAAACATTGCCCGCGACGCCCTGGTTCTCTTCGCCGCGCTCAATGTAAAACTCCGTAACCTTGCCATTATCCAGAATGGCGATCTTTTTTTCCCGGCCATTGACCGAGACGATCATCTCTTTAGACATGAAAATACTGTGTGCTTTCGAAAAGCTTTTCTAAATTTCGTTTCGAGTGCCGGTTTATGCGAGGGTCAGCTGTCAGGGCGAGAATTCGCCCGTTAGCTCGAGACGGAGCCGATCGCGTATATTTTGGTCCTATGGCTTGGTAGTGCGGCGGTTGCCCCACTGACAGACAAGTATCGAATTAAATCCACGCTGGAGACTCAACATGCGGCAAAGAACTCAATGTTCCCGCTCGCCCGTCGGGGAGCACCTGTGCCACCTTATGGCCGTGCTCAATACCCGAAAATATCTCGAAATTCAAAATAGGGCCGTAGCCCAGAATCTGACCGTTCGCTTCAATTGGATTATACGGCCCAAAGCCGCCACCCACGGCAAACTGAGATAAGTGTATCTGAAAACAGGCGCTTAGTAAACAATAAAACCTTTGTCGAGAATTCAGTGGGCCTTGGTCGTGCGTTCTTGGGCTTTGTCCAACGTACAGACCCCAGTTTGGTAGAGGTAAATGCCCGATTGGTCGAAAGTCGCTTTTGGCCGTTTTCCGGGGATCACGGCCTCGGCGGAACGTGAGTGCTGTCGCGCCATCGCCGTTCTCGTCCAGCTCGCCGCAACGTCCCGGTTCCCACCAGTCTCGCCACTCTCCGCCGTATCGACTACCGACCACCGCCGCCACCGCATCCGCGGTCTCACTGGTCTCAACCGTAGCAGCTACCGCCGCCGCTTCTGCGGCATCAATGGTCGTATTCATGCCATTGGTGATCGAAAACTCTTTGCAATTCTCAAGGAACGACGTTAACGGAGCCGAATTGTCTGAAATGTTTGTCGAATGTGAAGGCCGTATCGATGTTGAGAGCGTCGATAACGGCCTTGCTTGTGCAATCGGTAAAGCTCCAGCCCTTGTCGTCGAACGACCTGAATATTTCCCAGGCGGCCTTCAGGTCGTCATCGGTCACTCGATAAACGATCGCAATTGAGCCGTCGAAAAAGGTCGCGCCGAGTGTGCGTGCGCGGCGGCGTTCACCACGCGCATCGAGCAGGGTGAGGGTCTCGTCAACAATGTAGTCGGTGGTGAGGAGGATCTCCTCATTTGCGGCGAGCCAGCTAGCGGCCCTTGAGTGGTTTGGGTCGCTCGGAACTATTGAGGCGAACCATGCTCCGGTGTCGACGAAGATCATGGCTATTCGTCGAGATAGAGCAGGCGGTCGTGGTCCTCGCCAGAGAACTTGTCGGCTTTGCCTTCGATCGGGAGCTTGGCAATACCTGCAAGCAGTTTTCGCGAGGCCGTCGGGTCGTGCGCTTTGTCCAGCAGCAACACCTCGACCTCTTCGCCGTTGACCAATTTGACTGGCTCAAGCGGGCGAATAACGCCGTTCTCAAAAATGGCAGAGATAGTCTGGCTCATACCGAAATTCCGACCGAATTATAGCACAGCAGTGTCCACGCATTCCCACTTTCTCGGCTGGCCGACACTTCTTGACATTGGGCTTTGGACTTGGGACTTTGGACGTGTGGCCGCCTATGTCCGCGACAAACGATCTCCCACGCCCAAGAGCGAAGCCGTCTCTCGCGTAATGAGCGCGAATCGGGCCAAGGACTCAAAGCCCGAGGTCGCGCTTCGCAGAGCCCTTTGGCACTCCGGCCGTATTTGACGTTTTCGGCTCCGCCGACCGATGTGCGGAATGGCTACGCCTTTCCGTTATGGTTAAGAAAAGATGCGGCTACGCCGCCGGTCGAGGTATGACCCCAAGCTCGGAAACCTTCTGAGCTAAGCTCTCATAACTGACCGGTTCTCCTGCGATTGCCTTTAGACGGGCGAGACCAATGGTCTTTTGCATGGGACACGTCTGATCCAAAATCGGAGTCGATACTGCGTAGAATTCCCATTGCTCGACGTTCAACGGATTTAGGGTCTGCTGTTCCAGATGTGCGAGAACACAAAAAACATAAAGGTCGGCCTGTCTTCGCAACTCTATACTCGTTTGGTTAGTCGACGCGTCCCAGCCTCTCGTCGGCTGGATGCCGAATGCGATCCTCGAAAGTACTTTCTGATTCCAAGTCTGAAGATAGGACGAAGATTTAACCTCTATCCTCAACCCGTCCGCCGTCACTAGGTCGAACGCATCCCATTCCGCCCTTACCTTGCAGTCAATCTCAAGAGCCTTCGCGACGATATACTCCGCCAAAATTCCCCGCATCGTATTGCCCACGAGGTCAGAACCCGACCACCGCCAAAAGCTCAGCAAATTAAATCCCAAATCACGCCCGCCCAACATGAACGGCTCCTCGCCGATCTTCGGCTCGACATCAATCCTGCAGTATTCCGATTCCATGTCGGCAATTATAGTGAGTTTCAAGCGTCGAGAGTAAAGCGTTAATCAAGCGAATTGGACGGCGATCGTCATAGTTGAGGAATACCGATACTTGTTAGGTACTCAAAAGTTCCATCGTAGAACTTTGGAAGGCGTGTCTGGTCATCGGGGTTTCCGAAAGGTACGCAAATGACGAGTCCCTCACGAGCGCGAGTTAACAAGACTCTGTACTTGTTTAGTATGTACTGCCTCATTTGAGAGTCACGAACTGCTTGCCAGCGTGTTCCCTTGAATTGGCGAAATTCCCAGCTACCGTCTATGAGACGAAGATCAGCGTCCCAGAGTACGCCAGCCCAGTCGATTTCTAACCCCTGGACCGCGTACTCAGTCGCGACAACCTCAAGAAAATTAGAGGATCGGACATCGTCGGGTTCGTTTAGATACCACGCGCCAAGATCCTGCTGACTAGAATCACCCCGGAGTCCATGGTACGAGTCGCAACCGATCGCCCGAAGTCGTCTTCCCCCGGAACTTGCCACAATGCCTGCTCTCGCTGAGTCATCTCCGCCCTTGCGAGCGCAACCAGTTTCGAGCCGCCTCAACGCTTCTTGTGACGAAAACTGGATATCGCGTCAAATCTTCCTCCATGACTCGGCTTGCATCAGCTTTCCTCAAGTCGAGGAGGGCCGCGACCCATTCGGACAGACCCTTCGTTCGAAGTGCGCGAATATCGACGGCAAGATGTAACGAACTATCCTCTGTTAGATCTATGTTTGTCGGGGTCGAGGCAAACAGGGTGCTGTGCCCGGTGCTGTGATCACCTTCCTTAAGCTCAGGTGAGATGAACACTTTCCAATCCGGGAACTTACTTTCTATAGTACGGCCCCATTCGCGCAGACCAGCTTCACCGGTATTTATCTCCTGTCCGCCGCCGACAAGGCAAATGATTGCCGCCCAACCATCAAATCGCCTCATTATGGAGAGTAGAATGTCGGGTTCCGATTCTGTAATCCTCCCCTTGGATTTTCTGGACTTGTGCTCGGCGGTCCATGCTCGTTGAGCCTCGTCATAGATCACTACCCGGTCGGGCGGGAGTCTGTCCGGCTTTCCGTAGTAATCATCGATGAAAGTGTGGATGTTCTGTATGAAGGTCCCAACTTTATGTTCAGCCTGGCTACGATTGACTCTTTCGCGTTTAACGACGTCCCTAGTGAGAGCCTCCTTTAGGACCTTAACCAGTGGACTGTTTCCGGAGAGAAAGATTCCTAACTCTTTGTCGCCCGTTTGAAACTCTTCTCCGTGGACAATGTTCAGTCCTGCGAGTGTTTTCCCCGCGCCGGGCACACCCGTAATAAAGCAAATCGCTCTTGACCCAGTGCTCTTGCACATCCTTTATTGCACGCAAGACTGCGCCAGTTGTGTTATTCAGGTTTTCGACACCGGCCTGATTGCGCGAGTATGGCTGCAACGCTTTTGCTTGCGTAAAGAGTTTGGGCGGCTTCGATAATCGTGGGAGTTGGCATGTACCCGCTATCATTCCACCGTCACCGAGATCAATGGACGCAGGAGAATCCGAAAGTTTACTTTCACAATTTGCGCGAATACGCCCGAGGCGGGGGCCGTTACTAAGCTGCGTATTCCCTATACTACTTTCGACATAGAGGACCTCGCTGTTTTCATCTGGTCCTTCGGTGCACAATAGAATGGGAATAATTGGCCGGTCTCGGCTTTCAAGATGGAAGTCTCGAAGTTCAAAGCAATAATCTTCAACCTGGCCGAGATATCCGCGGGCAAATATTTTTCTTGCCCCACCTCGAATTCAGCTACGTAAATTGCACGTGAGGAGAGTAGGACAGCGTCAATTCTCTTCTCGCGACGCGGAATCGGATATTCGTATAGCACCGTCCACCGTTCGAGTTCTCGGATTATTTCGCGATTATTCGAGAAGAAACTCTTGATAATTTCAACCGTCCGCCGCCACGACTGCGTTAATTCTTCGTTTCTGATCGAGGTGACGCTGGCTGTAGGCAAGGGACAATTTTCCGATAATCTCGTCAGATGTCGTTGTGTGATGTTGGCGGAGAGTTTCGAAATGAAAGGCTGGCATCGATCAGTTCCCACCTTCATAAATCTTCATCAACTCGGCCAGTGAGATCTCAAAGGTTCTGGCTAACACAGCAATGTTCGAAAGCGACAGATTCCGCTCGCCGCGTTCGACCATTCCTATATATGTGCGGTGGAAGCCGGTTTGTTCGGCTAGTTGTTCCTGCGAGAGGCCTTTGGCAAGGCGGAGTTCGCGGATGCGGGTGCCGAATTGTTTCAGGAGCTTTTTGTCGACCACGTGGTGATCAACTATACGCATTGTATGCAGGTGATCAACAGACAATTAGTAGCAACGTGACAAGTGACAAGTGACAAGTGACGGGCAAGAAGTGATGAGGAATGAGTCATTCAAATGCGGAGTGCGGAATGCGGAATGCGAAATGGAAAGTGAGAAACGGAAACGATCAGGCGAAGCGGACCTTTGTTTCGGTGACGGTGACGAAACGGTCGGGCAATCGGTCGGAGTAATTTTTGAGGAGTTCGTGAAGGACGGCTATCTTGTTGGCCGAGCGCTCGTCTTCGAGCCGGAGGAAGATCACGCCACGATGCGGGCGGCGTTCGCGAAAGACCATCTCGCCAAAATCCTTGTCGTTCGTCACAAGGATCCAATTCTCATCAGAGGCTTTGACCAAGAGCCGCTCGTCCGAGAGGCCTTGAGCGGCGTCGAAAACCGAGAATACCTCATGGCCCTCGCCTCGCAGATATGCGGCGACCTTTGGCCCGGCGCATTCGTCGACGAGGAACCGCATCTAGACAGTCTCCACGACCAGCGGCATAAATTCTGTCTGCCGGAGTGATTCGCCGGCGAACAGCATACAAGCCTTGATGTCATGCGGCGTTAATCCTTTGTATTCGTCCAGTATCTCGGTCTCTGTCGCGCCGTGGGCGAGCAGGTCGAGCATGAACTCGACCGTCAGGCGAGTGCCCGCGATCACGGGCTTGCCCATCATAACGGCCGGATCAAGGGTTATTCGTGCGAGTAAGGCCTGGTCGTTCATACGCCGACATTATACACCTGAAACGGGCGGCAGCGACCTATTTTCGGCGAATTCGCTTCCGGCTTCTAGTCCCGCTACAATAGCCATGGCGGGCATTATGGAGATCTATTTTGAGCTGGTCAATGATCCGGCGGGGCTGAAGAAGGCTTGTGATGAGCTGCGCGGCGGGGCGGCGTTGGGGTTTGACGTTGAGACGACCGAGCTTGAGCCGTATAAGGGCGAGCTGCGGCTGGTGCAGCTTAGCGACGGGCAGAAGACGGTGGTGATCGACCTCAGAGGCTTCGGTGGAAGTCAGAATTCAGAAGCCGGAAGTCAGCTTAAGAATAATCAGGATCTTGCTCCGCTGCGGGACCTGTTGGCGTCGGAGAAGCAGGTCAAGATCGCGGCATAATGCGAAGTTTGACACGAAGTGGGTGCGGCATCATTTGGGGGTTGAGGTCGGCGGTGTTTACGACACTTATCTCGCGAGCATCCTGATCGCGGCGGGCGAGGGAGATAGGCGGCATGGGCTGGCGGATGTCGTGCAGTTTTTTCTCGGGCGCACGTTGGATAAGAGCGAGCAGGTCTCGGATTGGTCAGCGAATGAGCTGTCGCGGTCGCAGTTGGAGTACGCCGCCAAGGACGCGGCCATTATGCCCGAGGTGATGGCCAAGCTCGGCGAGCGGATCGAGTCCGACGGCCTTGCGGCGGTGATGGAGCTTGAGAACCAGTGCGTCATGCCCATCGCCGAGATGGAGCTGAACGGCTTTTATCTAGACCGCGAGCGTTGGCGTGAGCAGCTCGATAAGACCTCAGCGGTCCAGCAAACAACCGGTGCCGAATTGCAGCACATGCTCGCCGCCGGCGTCGCTCAGGCGTCGCTTTTTGGTGCGCCGCAGATCAATCTCGACTCGATAGATCAGGTGACGGACGCGCTTGGTAAATCTCGGCGTGCCGATGCCCGCGACGACGCGTGCGTGGCAATTGCAGCCGCTCGCCGAGCAGTATCCGCAGGTCGCCAAACTGCTCGAATACCGTGCCGCGGCCAAGGCGACATCGAGCTTTGGCGAGAACATTTTGGAATTCATCGAGCCCTCGACAGGGCGTATTCACGCGGATTTTAGGCAGATCGGTGCACCGACCGGCCGCTTTGCGTGCTCAAAGCCGAACCTGCAGCAGATACCGCACGAGGCCGAATATCGCCGGTGCTTTACGGCCCCGGACGGGCGAAAGCTGGTGATCGCGGACTATTCGCAGATCGAATTGCGGATACTGGCCGATTTTAGCGAGGACGACAATTTTATCAACGCGTTCGTGTCGGGTCAGGACTTTCACGCGGCGACGGCGGCTCAGGTGTTTGGCATAAAGACCGAGGACGTGTCGGCTGACCAGCGTTCGTTCGCCAAGCGGCTGAATTTTGGCGTCGTTTACGGCATCGGTGCACAGCGTTTTGCGATGATGACCGGCCTGACCGAACGCCAGGCCGAGGAAACGCTGCGACGATATTTTGCGACCTATCCGCGAATGGACGCGTGGCTGCGTGACGCCGCAAAGAAGGTGCTGACGGAGAACGCGGCACGAACGGCTTCGGGGCGGCTGGCGAGGATCTCGTTTGACCCGACACAGCGTTCGTCGGTCGGCGCGGCCCAGCGGTATGCCAAGAACATGCCTATCCAGGGCACGTCCGCGGACATTCTAAAACGTGCGTTGCGGCTGCTGCACGACGACATTCGCGGCACGTCAGCGCGGCTCGTGAACATCGTCCACGACGAGATCGTTGTCGAATGCGACGCCGCCGACGCCGAAAGCGTCGCGGTGAAATTGAGTTCAGCGATGACGCGTGCGGGCGAGGGATTCGTCAAACGCGTGCCGATCAAGGTCGATGCGCACGTGGCGGATGAGTGGTCGAAATAGAAATAGAAACCACGAAATAACACGAAAAGGACACAAAATAGGAATCCCTAATTCGTGTCCTTTGGTGTATTTTCGTGGCTACTTCTTACGCTGTGGCTTCGGCCTCGCGGCCGAGGAGGTAGAGAATTCGCGTGCAGTTTTCGCAGGTGATGATCTCGTCACCTTTTTTGACGTTCAACTGCACCTGCGGGCGAAGGTGTATATAGCACGCGCTGCAGGCTCCGTTGACGACCTCGGCCACGGCGATGCCGTCGCGGCTGCGTTGGGCGAGGCGGTTATAAACGCTGGCGAGGCGGTCGGGCAAGGTGGCGAACGCCGTCGCACGATGCTTGGTCGCTGACGCGAATTCCGACTTTTCTTTTGCGAGTGCAGCGTCGAATTCTTTTAGCGCGGCGGCGCGTTTGCCGTCGAGCGAACTGATCTCGTCGGCACGCTCGGCGAGTTCTTTTTCGACGCTCTCGAGTTCTTCCATTCCCTCGACGATCTGCGTCTCAAAGGCCGCTATCTGCTTTTGCAGAGCGTCGGTCTCGCGCATCGCGGTCTCGTATTCCTTTGAGTTCTGCGCGTGTTTGAGGTTGCGGTCGGCTCGTTCGAGGTAGGTCTTGTTCTCGGCTATCTGCTTTTCGAGATCGGCACGTGTGGCATTTAGCGTATCGCGGCGGTTTTGTATCTCGCGAATAGAAGAGGCGTGCTGTTCAAACTCTTGTTCGATCTCGGCACGCCTCGTTTCTGCGGTCTCAAGTAGTTTTTTTAATCGGCGGATGTTGGTGTCCGTCCGCTGCAGGTCTATCAATTTATCGAGTTCGGCTATCACTGGTGTTACTCCCGTAATCTAATAGATTACCGCAGGTTCGCCGCAGAACAAAGCCTATCGAGCGAGGAATAGGTCAATGTGTCCGCGGACGGTCTCGATATCGACGGCCGAGCCGGCGTCGTCGAGCCATTGCGGCAGGTCGTTGGCGTGGACGAGGCGGAACTCATCGCCGGCCTTTGGCAGCCCAAAATGCGTTATCTGAGCAAATGCCAACGCTCCGCCGCGCATTATGCCGTCTGTCGGAGTTCGTGCCCAACCGGCGGCGACCGAGAGGCATCTTACACCGTGACGAATTTCCACGAGGGAGCCTACCATGCGCGATGTGCCGCGCTCGAACCGGTGCGGCTCCTCGCGTGTAACGGCCATTGTGGCGTGACGGGCCTGCTCCGCCGCTGCCATCGCCACAAATGCATCGACCAGCCACGCGACGCCGCGGCCGCGAATGGCGTCATTCGTCGCCTTGAGGCGCAGGTATTCGGCAACGGCGTGACGGCCGTCGTCGGTTGCTTTTTCGCCGGCCTCGGCGAGCATCTGCGACCAGACGAGATCGAGTTCGTCCATAGGGCGAGGATAGCGGCATCGGATGAGCAAAGGCAATTTCGTGGTATGATTTTCACGCCGTACGCATTATCTATGAGATCTTTGGCACTTGTTTTTTTGGCCTGTCTGCTCGCCATCCCGAGCTTTGCCCAGCCGACCAAACGGCCCACATCGACCGCAAAACCTAAGCCCGCGGCAACGCCTGTAAAGAAACCGAACGAGAACGCCGAATGGGAAAAGGCGACTGCCGTCGTCGGTGATGCGGAGCGAGTGGCGGCGCTCAAGAAGTTTGTTGCGGCCTTTCCTAAAACAACGCGCTTGAGCGAGGCGGCCGTCCTTATCGTGACGGCTGAGGCTTCGCTCGGCCACGAGCGACTGGCGGCAGGCGATGTTGACGGGGCGGCTTCTTTCTTTAAGAAGGCTGCAAACGACGTGCTAGCGCCAGTGTCCGACCACTTGTTCAATGACACGTTGATCAAATTCCCGGTAAGTCTTTACTTTCGCGGCGCGCGGCTCGAGGCGATCGCGATAGCAAGGATCATCGCGAGCAGATCGGCCGAGAACGCCACGCAATTGCTTGCCTTGGCATCGTTTTATCTGAGCACTGAGAACGGTTCTGAGGCCAAACGCCTCGCCGAAGCGGCGATCAAGATCGATCCGAATTCGTCCGCGGCGTATCAGGCGCTCGGCCTTGCCGATCGTGTCGATTTCCTGCTCGATGAAGCGGCATCCGCGTTTGCAAAGGCGGTTGAGCTTGAGCCTGATTCACTGACAGCAAAACGCGGCCTTGCCGAGATGAAACGAGCGCTAGGCAAGGCTGATGAGGCTGCGGTGCTGTATCGCGAGATCCTCGAAAAGGACGCAGCTAACGTACCCGCGCAAACGGGCCTCATCCTGTCGCTATTCGACGGAGCGAAACGCACAGAGGCGGAGGCTGAGATGGCGAAGTCGCTCGAAGCGGTGCCGGGCAACGTGATCCTGCTGGCCGGGGCTGCATACTGGTACGCGGCTCACGACGTGCCCGACAAAGCGGTCGAATACGCTCGGCGTGCGGTCGAAACTGATCCACGATTCATCTGGTCGCATATCGCCCTCGCCCGCGGCCTGCTCGGTCAAAAGAAGCCGACCGACGCCGAACGTACGCTGTTGGCGGCGCGACGCTACGGGAACTTCCCGACACTCGAATATGAGCTCGCATCGGCACGCGTGGCTGCTGGATATTACCGCGAGGCGGCTGAGGAATTGGCGAAGAGCTTCTCGGTCAAGGACGGTGTTGTGCGAACCGTCCTCGGCGGCCGTATATCTCGCGAATCAAAGGACTTTACCGAACTTGTAGGATTCGAACGGCGAGCGAGTATCTACGCTCCGACCGCGGCTGACAACCCGGAGAACGCCGCCAGGCTGACGGCGTTGCTTGAGTTCAAGCAGCAGCTCGATGCGACGGAGGCAAAGCCCGACGCGATCGCGAAGGCGGCGGATGATTTTATCAAGGGTGACGATCGGATGAAGGTCCACCGGCAGATCTTCGCAGCGTCGAAGATGTTAGAGAGACAGGTCGCCTTGCCAAAGGTCGTCGAGATCACGAAGGCGGCAGTGCAAAATGTAAGTGCCGGACTCGAGGACCCGAATGCATCTGTTGCCGTGACGGCCGCCGAGCTATACGAGCCGCGAGCTATCGCCGGCTCGCGCGGCGAATATGTCGACGTGCCGACGATCCCGAGGATGACGCTTTCAGCCGTGATTCGCGGCCAAATCGAGGAGATCAGCGGCTGGGCGCTGTTCCACTTGGATGACGCGAACGAGGCGGTCGTCCGACTGCGGCGTGCCGTGGCCGTGCTGCCTCAGAACAGCGCGTGGTGGCGCTCTAGTACATGGCGTCTGGCGACCGCACTTGCGGCCACGGGGAGCGACAACGAGGCGCTTGAGATGTTTATCAAGAGCTACAAGAGTGCCGGGCCAAACGCCTTTCGATATTCCACGATCGAGACGCTGTATACGAAGGTAAAAGGCTCGGCGGACGGTCTCGAAGCACAGATCGGCCCCAATCCTGCGGGACGGGTGGCACAGGTAATGCCGTCACCGGTGTCTGTCGTCGAGGCGACACCTCAACCGTCGTCAACGCCCGTTATGTCCGAGGCAATCGCTGCAACAACGCCGACGCCTGTCGAGTTCCCGGCAGTTGTACCGGTGGCTCGACCGGAACCTTCACCGCTCGCAGTCGTACCCACGCCCGATCCGTCGCCAATTCCCGAACCGTCGCCAACTGTTGAATCGAGCCCGGAACCGCTAGTAGTTCCCGTAGCCACCGTGACACCGACACCCGAAGCCATACCGTCGATCGTCCCGACGGAGAGTCCGACGCCGACGCCTGAAGTTTCGCCGACGCCCGAACCATTGCCGATGGTCCAGATCACGGCATCGCCTGAGGCGACACCAGCCGAGGTCAAAACCATTAACCCGATAGCCGAACTTTTTCCTCCGGTCGTGATAACCATCCCGCAGCCGGGCGCGACAAAGGTCCCGACCGCGACTCCCGCACCGCCGCCTGAGGCCGAGCCGGAAGCGAGTCCGGTAGGTTCGCCCACGCCTACGACCGAACCGTCCCCTGATCCGTCACCGATCGCTACGCCGGAACAGCCAGTTCCAGAGCCCAGTCCGTCCCCGGTTCTGCTCGAGCCGAGTCCGACGCCAAGTCCGCTTCCGTCTGCTACGCCTGAAAAGCGTCCAGATGAGACGACGGTAGCGGACGTGAGGCCGCGGTTTGCCGATACGCGAACACCCGTCGCCCCACCACGGATCAAACCGTGCAAGATCACCTTTAGTGAAGAGACAATTACGCTTCAGACCGGCGGCGGCGACCAGGCAGTTATCGTTCGTCGTGAGGATGAGGCCGAGCTTGGCGAGGTCAGTGCCGTATCGTCAAGTCCGCGTGACGTTTCGGTCCGCAAGCAGCCAGTTCCCGGGAATGAAGACCCAGGCCCTGTTTGTGGTGCGGCCGATCAGCGATCGCGCCGGGTGTTTTTCAGGTCACCTTTGAGATGGCCTGTGCAAAGCGCGATCTGATCGTCAGGGTTCGGTAGTCGTTTTAGTCTTCCGGCTGGTCGCCACAGTGACTGTCGCAACGGTGCACAAGAGAAGAAAGAAAAACGCATTTGAAGGCGTCCGCAGCGGGAAGTCGAAAAAGCTGTGTACGAGAATGCCAAAGCACCCGGCAAGCGCTCCGATGGCGGCCTCGCGGCGAAATCCGTGAGATGCCCGATAAAGCGATAACCCCTTTTTGAACAGTAGATAGATAAATGCAGTCAGGCAGGCAGATCCCGCAATGCCCGCTTCGGCCAGGATCTGGAGAAAGTCGTTGTGAGCCTGCTCGACACGGAACGTTCCGTTCCACGTGTCATATCGCGTGAAAGCCACCCCAAAGGCATCAAATCCGGCACCGAGAAGTGGATGGGCGAGAAAGATCTTGAGCGCGATCGGCCAGAAATGCAGCCGACCGCTGGAAAAGTCGCCCGACAACTCGCCCGCACCGACGCCCCGCAGCAGAGAATCGCCTCCGCCGACGAAAAGCGCGACACCAAGCGTCATTAGCGTTAATGCTACACCCAACAGCACGAATCCGACGCGTGCGTTCGGTTCGTCGGGCCGCTTCTCCGAGTTACGGCCCATCAGACTTAGTACAGCCGCAAATGCACCCACCGAGAGCATACCAAGCAACCCGCCGCGCGAGCCCGTCAATACGATAGCGGAGCCCATCAACACCAGAGCAAATCCGAGAAGGATTTTCCGGTCGCGGCCCGTTCGTCGTCCGAACAGCAGACTGAGCGTTAGTCCGCCGGTCATCTCCATAAAGGCGGCAAAATGATGCTGATTGACGAATGGGCCGAATGGTATTGCTTGCGGCGTCGCACGCATTCCGTAGATGCCGTCGGGATCGGAAAGCCGCTGCATGATGCCGAAGAACGCCATTGCCGCACCAAAGATCACGATCAAAAGGACGGTGGTCCTGATACGTTTTTCAGAATTGATAAGGACCAGACACGCGGCGAAAAAGATGAGGTAGACGATGAGCCGCGTGAGAAACATCTTGGTCGCAAAGGCGTCCATCGACAGCGTACGGAACGCGGTCAAGCCTTCGAGCTCGTAACTCCCCAAGGGCACGATCTGGATCAGGCCGATCAATACGAGGCCGATCAGCGGGAGCTGCAGGGAACTTGAATTGATCAGAAATCCACCGCCGCGCCAAGACTCTGCCAGCCATAAGAACGTCATGCCGGCAGCGATCAGCGTGACCAGCAGCCATGTGGCGTTGTCGACGCCCCCAAATAGCACTGTCGCTATGACGGGAAGTGCGCAGAGCAGAACAAATGCGAGCTTGTTCAGCCGCGACACCTCACCGAGCGTGACGAATTCGGTCCGGATCTTACTATGCTGGGCACGTTCCTCGGTCATTTTTGCTACAGGCTTTTGAGAGAGAATTCGTCGAGCGAAAGTTTGCCGCTCATAGGACATGTTGGTCCGACGCAACCTTCACGGTTTAGGCGAACGATCACCGCGTCACAACCAGGAGGGGCCTTGAACCGCACCGACATCGCGGTCCATTCCGCCACCGGAGACATCTGATCGGTCGAAGCGATGACAGTTAGGTCGCAGGCGCTAACGGCCTCAAATTTAAGCGAAGCGACCGATTTCAGATCCGAACGGTAGTGGAACCGAAGCTCATACTCGGCGTTCGGTTCGGCGGCAACAGTCTGCGAGACGGTGCGAAAGGCCGAACTCTCGAACGAATTGAACAACAGGAACAAATTGCTGCGTCCGGCAAATGACTGCCCCTCCGCGAGACCGATCTGCGGCTGAGCACCTTCGCTGATCTGCCATTCAAAGAACGAGGCACTACGCATTTTTACTTCACTCTCAAAACCGGCATTGGTAAGCCGCCCGACGGCAGGCTTGTCGTCGTTGGGCCAGCGGTCGGCAGCCACCTGGGCCGCGTAGCGAAACTGCTTAGCCTTCAGCAGCTGATCGCTCATCAACTCGCCAAGCTTTGCAAACTCCGACGCCCGTTTTTCCACCGGCAGTTTCGCCCACAACGCGGCTGCCTCATCAAAGCGCTGTTGTGAAGCAAGTGCGCTCGCAAGCGCGGCCGTCATAACATCGCTCTCACCCAGCGAACTTCGCGCGGCATCAATGTCTCCATTTAATATCTGTAAGGCGGTGAGGGCCGCCGGCTGCGAATAGTCGCGGTTCGCCGCCGCCGCTTTGGCCAGGTATCCGAATCCCTCATCGCGCTGTCCTTGCCGGACGAGAGCATTGCCATAGGCCCATTGAACCGACGCATAGTTAGGAGCGAGCTGCAGGGCCCGCGCGTAAGCCGCCGCCGCACCAACAGCATCGCCATTGAGGCCGCGTCCGCGGCCGACGCTCAACCAGTTGAAATGATCTTCGGGTGAGAGTGCCGCGGCCGATTCATATTCGCTGACGGCACGTGTCACATCGCTCATGTCGAATGAGCGTTCGAATGCGAGCGCGGCGGCCAAATGCGTCCGCGGGTCGGACGGCGAGACTGACGCGAGCCACGGGGCAACAAGGCGCGTCTCGGGCTTGGCGGGGTCGAGCTGCGAGGCGATCATGTTCGCGAAATTCCATTTCAGCGAAAACCAGGCGGCGAAGAGGCACAGCAAGGCTGCCCCGATCATGACGAATCGCGCGTAGCGGACATTGAGTTTGACGATGACCAGAGACAAATCGGTTATATGATATCGAGCGGTTCGATCTTGATCGCCGCGCGTCGCAGCGTAACGCCCGTTCCGCGACACTCTTCGCGAAGCCGTTTTAGCCTGTCCGCAGGCATGTTCCTCACCGATACGAGCACCTCTTCGACACCTTTTTCAGAGCAAATCTCTGCAACCGGCCCCTTTGCATCATAAACTCGCAGGCCGTGCAGCACCTTATCGACCTTCTGCGGATCGTCGTCAAGAAAGCCGACAGGGACCGCCGCCCACTCAGGGTTGTTGTTAAGTTCGCGCAGCAGCATTTCGCCGCCATCGCCAGCTCCGTAGATCAGCACCTTTCGTCCGCCGTCAGCCATCGGCACAGGCAGCATCTGGCGGATCACACGAAATGCCAGACGACTTCCGACGATTGCCAGCAACAGCAATACGCCGTCGAGAAAGAAAACCGTCCGAGAGAATCCCTCAAATCGATAGATCAGAAGCACGCCAAAGATGCTGAGCACAGACCCTAGCAGCACGCCCTTTGAGATCGTGATCAGGTCGCCTATGCTGGTATATCGCCAAAGGCCGCGATAGACGCCAACGATCAAAAGCGCCGCCAGTTTGACAAGGATTAGCAGCGGAAGCGTCTTAAGAAACAGCGGCCAGTTGCTTTCATACTCGAACATTCGCAGCATGGCGAACGAACTGTAGTAGGCAAGCGTGATCAATAAGGCGTCCAGAAACACCTCGAATACGCGGCGTTTGTGAGATACGTTGACAAGAAAAGCAAAGACCGCATTCTCGTCCGCCGCCCGCTGCTCGTCTTCGCCTTCGTATACCTTTACTCTCGACAGATAAACACCGAGAATCACCAGCACCACGACAAAGAAGCCGATCAGGGCAAAACTCTTGACCGCGCCGATCTGGCCGACAAACACCGCGAGGGCACCCGATACGAGAGCGAATCCGTAGAGCATGAGCACGGCGTTTCGTTCGCTGAGGCCGAGGGCGACCAGCCGATGCGACGTGTGGTCGCGGCCGCCCTGCGAGGCCTTGCGTCCCCAGAGTTTTCTCAGCACCGTTACAAACGTCGTGTCGAATATCGGTACGAACAGAACGAGAACAGGCACAGCCAGGATCGCGACCACGCCGCGTGAACGGCCGCCTATTTGATTAAGGAGCACCGATCCCGACAGAAGAAATCCGATGAACATCGACCCGCAGTCGCCCATAAAAACGGACGCCGGGTTGAAATTGAATACGAGAAATCCGAGCAATGCTCCGATCAGGGCGCTGATCAGCAGGAGTTCGCCTGTAAGGCCGTTCGCGGCGAAGTTCAATGCCAGCGAGAAAGCTGCGATCGCTGCGATGCCAGTGGCGAGACCGTCCATGTTGTCGAGTAGGTTGACGGCATTCGTAATGCCGACGATCCAAAAAACAGTCAGCCATATATCCACGATCTCGTAGCCCGTGAGCGGCAGTTTCAGACCGGCGAGTATGAGAATGCCCGCGCCGACCAACTGACCAACGAGCTTCTGATACGGTCTAATATTGAAGAGGTCGTCGATGAGTCCGACAAGAAAAAGAAAGGCGCTTCCCCGACCACGGCGAGCGATTCACGTGTGGGCGTTACAAAGGCCAAAAAGACAACCACGGTCGCCAGGAAGATCGCGACGCCGCCGAGCATGGCCGTGGGGCGTTTGTGCCAGCGGTCGCTTTTTGGCTTTGCGACATATCCGTACGCCCGCGCAAACATCCTCACGGCCATCGTCAGCAATGCTGAAAGCAGTGCGGCAATTGCACCGATGAATATCGGGTTTGCGGTCAGCCCGGTCATACACAATCGTGGTTCGAAGAAATTACATGCCAATTATCGCAAAAATCGTCATTGTTTTCCTACAAAGGGCCAGAAACGAGACTATTCTATGGTATGCGGCCTGTAGCGTGTAGCAAGCAGACGATGAACATTGAAGAAGTAATGGCCACGGCGGTCGCCGCGTTGAAAGTTGCCGGCATAGCGGAGCCGCGACTCGAGGCCGTGTCTTTGCTCTCGTTTGTCCTCGAACGTGACAGGACATTCCTGCACGCTCATCCGGAACATGTATTGTCAGATTCTGAGTTGAATGCCTTTCACAAAGCCGTCGAACGCCGTTCTGGGCGCGAACCTTTGCAGTATATTACCGGGCGGCAGGAATTCTGGCGGTTGGAATTCATCGTCACGCCGGACGTGCTGATCCCGCGGCCCGAGACCGAGATCCTCGTCGAAGCGGCGATAGAGCTGTTGGCCGACTTGGCACTCCCCGCGATTCTGCGAGGTCGGGATTGGATCGGGATGCATCGCCGTTTCGATCCTGCACTCCGTGAATCATGCGAGCGCCACTGCAACAGACATCTCGGCGGCGGGACTGTTGGTTGCAGGCAAGAACGCCCGGCGGCATGGGGTGATCGATCGTCTGGAACTCGTTAACGCGAGCATCTTCGACACTGTCACGGGCCGATTTGATCTCATCGTCTCTAACCCACCGTATATGTCTGACGCGGAGATCGCGTCGCTCGAACCCGAGGTCCGCGATCATGAGCCGCTGGTGGCCCTGTCCGGCGGAAGCGGCGGACTCGACATAATATCGCGGATAATTGACCAGAGTCCGAGATTCCTACGTCCCGGCGGTTCGTTGTTGATGGAGATAGGATTTGACCAGGCCGATCGTGTGAGAGCGCTGTTTGACCACGATGCATGGCAGAGCGTTGAAGTAATGCCCGATCTGCAATCCATTCCGCGCATCGTCAACGCCCGCCTCAGATAGCATCAAATAGCTTGCTTTTAGCAAATAAGTGGAGTTATAGTGACTTACACAGCAACAGACGTTTGAAAAATTACCGGCACGGGCCGAAAACGTATCAACTTCGTAAGGTGCCTTTTTTGACGATTGGAGGTGATTTTTGTGAAGGATATGCTCTATGCCATATTGGCTCTCGTTACAGCCGTAGGAGCCGCAGGTTCGTTTTATATGTATACGAGCCGCGGTGGCCAGACCATGTATATTGTGCTTGCAATTGTCCTGGTTCTGGCGACGGTTGTGCTAGGGGGCTTGTTCCTGTCAGGACGCGTGAATAAGAACGATGACATTCACATAACTGAGTGATCGCTTTGGTCTAGCCTGATCTGTGCGGCCGCCTTTCGGGGCGGGTTGCTCACAGGCATTTTTGCACGTGCCGGCCGACCTGGATCATGGGTCGGCCGTTCCTTTGTTTGTATAACGAGCCCCGACGCGCGTATAATGTTGACAAAAAGGTAATGATTCCACATTACGTTTTTTGTACTAGCAAATGCCAAAGATCGCAGACATTCAGGAAACGCCTAATCCTAACGCCGTCAAGTTCATTCTCAAGGAACCAGTGTCTTGGGGAACGTCGCATTCATTCAAGACGGCAGAGGACGGAGCGTCTGACAAGCTGGCGAAGTCGATCTTTGACGTCGGCGACGTGGTCTCTGTTTTTTATATGGACAAGATGATCACGGTCGAAAAGACCGACGATGCCGAGTGGGACGAGATCTTGCCCGAGGTCGCGGTACCGATCCGTGCGGCCGAGGCCGTCCAGGCGTCGAATGGCAACGCCCGCAGTGCTGCGGCATCGGTCGGCGGCGGCGATAGCCGCGGCGGCTGGCGACGATACTAAACTGCGTGAGATCGAAGCCTTGCTCGACGACCGCATCCGTCCCTATCTGGCCGGTGACGGCGGTTGGCTCGAGGTCGTTGAACTGACCGATGACACCCTGCGAATTCGCTACGAAGGCGCCTGCGGCAGTTGCCCGAGCTCGCTCACCGGTACGCTGATGGCGATCGAGAACATGATCCGCGAAGAGATCGACCCCGACCTGACGGTGATCGCAGAATAGAGTACTCCCTCGTCCGGCAAATCCAAGAATTTCTTGACTTTTCTCGCCCGCATTGGCGATAATTTACATTGTTGGTGATTTGTGCCGGATCGCCACGTCCCGCTGGTTAACTTTTCTGCCCAGTCCGCCTGCCTTTATAAATACCTCGGCATTATTGACCCATGGAGGAGAAATCTTGTGAATAGCGAAGAACTCGAACAAAGTCTCAAGGCTGAGATCGAGCAGTATATGAAGACGGCCCTGGCCGGTATGCGGCAGGAGGCATCTGAATTTCAGACGCAGCTGCAGGGCCAGATCGACGAGGCTTTTAGGGGATTTGCGGCGCGATTTGACGGTGCGATCGAGTCTGACGCGGCGTTTGCGGCGTCTGTTTCGGAACACATTCGCCTCGCCCGTGACGAAGGTGCGCGTGTCGCCGCTGATGCAATGGTCGCGGCCGAAAGCATGGGCGGCGGTTCGTCGGCCCCGGCTGAGCCGGCCCGGTACGATCGCGCTCCGCGACGCTGTGGTCGATATCAGTTCTCAGGATTCTCAGTCAGCGATACTCAAATCTTTGGTCCAGCACGCCGAGCAATTTGCCGACCGTGGCGCGTTTTTCATTATCAAGAATGATCACTTCGTCGGTTGGAAGGTCTTTGGTGCCGATGAGGCGGCCGAGAATGCGATTCGAGAGGTTCATTTTCCGGCGTCGGCCGACACGGCCCTCGGCAATGCCGTAGCCGCCGGTGCAACGGCGACTGACGGACGGAGCGGTGACGGTGCCTTTTTGGAGCCGTTGAATTTTGGTCACGCTGACGGCATGATCGCGATACCGCTCGTCGCCCGAGGTAAAGGCGTTGCGGCCCTGTATGCCGATGGCAACGGCACCAACCGTGAAGCGCTCGAGACACTGGTCCGCGTGGCCGGCGTCACCGTGGAACTTCGCGCCGCCGGGCATTCGACGTATGAGGAAAGCTCGCCGACGGAGTTTGAATCTCCTCAGCCGTCGCCCCAGCCCGCCTACGTGCCCGAGCCGACTTACATGCCCGAGCCGGCTCCACAGCCGACATATGCACCTGAATTTCGCTCAGCAGACGAGCAGTTTGCTCAGACCATCAGCGATATGCCGACGATCGCGGTTGAGGCCGAACCGGCAGCTGCACCCGTGTCGACGGCGGACTTTTCGTTTGCGAGTGAATCGATCCCTTTCGATGACGCGCCGCCCGCGGCACCTGCGGCCGATACTTATCAGACGCCGACATTCGACGCTCCCGCATATCAGCCTGAACCGCAACCGGCACCTGAAGTCACGAACTCAGGCGCGATGGTCTTTGATTCAGGCGGTTCGATCGAGTCGGCCGTGATGCCCGCTTCGTCGCCGTTTGAGGCCCCGGCCGCCGATTATCAAAGGGCTCCGGTCGCGGCGGCCGAGCCAGTTTACGAGAGGGGAATTGAGCCGGTGGGCGTGGTCGATACGCCGCCGCCGGGAGCACGATATAGCGATCGCCCTGTGGATCTGCCGATCGACGTGCCCGAGGCGGAACGCCGCATCCACAACGATGCCCGGCGTTTTGCACGGCTGCTCGTGTCGGAGATCAAGCTTTATAACGAGAAAAAGGTCCTCGAAGGCCGCCAGGCCCACGACCTCTACGACCGGCTCCGCGAAGCGATCGACCGCTCGCGTGAGATGTACGACAAACGCGTCCAGCCGCCGGTGGCAGCGAAGTTTGACTACTTTCACTACGAACTAGTCAACTCGCTCGCCGAGGGCAACTCCGAACGCCTAGGCGGCGGCTATCCCGGCGCGAGTGCCTAAGAGATAAGAGATTTAGCCGCGGATCAGACGGATAACACGGATAAGAATAAAAAGGACGGGCCGGAGTTATTTCTCCGGCCCGTTATCGTTCGTATCCGCGTGATTCGCGACCAACAGTTCTTACGGTTCCCGCTCGGAAGGAAAGACGGGCCGCGTGGCGTCAGGCTTGTCGGGCGAAGTGTGGCGGTGTGTGATCTTCCACTCTTTTCCGACAAGCTTAAAAACTAACGTCATTCGCCCCGACGCGCTTTCAGTCTTGCCGTCGTTGTCCTGCGTTTGTTTCCATTTGCACGTCAGCACGGCCGCCGTCTTGCCGATCATCTCAATGCGAAGGCCGGTGATGTCAAGCGTGACGTTTGAGAGTTTCTCGTAGGTCGCGGTGACATTCGCGTTGACATTGTCCCAACCGTTGGTCGCGGTGCCGTTATTGTTATAGATGAGCAGACGGTCGCTCTTTTGATAGACCGACATGACCTGCCCGGCGTTGACGCGTTTGATGCCATCGACCAACCGGTCAAATGTCTCGCGAAGGCCGAGCGATGTCTTAGCCCGGCCGCCCGCGGCCTCTTGAGCCGAGATATTGAACGTAAGGGCGAAAATGATCGCTGCGATGTAAGAAAGGGTTCTCATGGTCACTGTTCCTTTGTCTAAAGCCTAAATGTAACAAATTGGCCGCGAAAGTTGCACTATTTCGTATCGGCAATGCCGTTTGGATGCACTATTTCCGCACCGCAGCAGACAAACCGAAAAAAAGGCGCAGCGTATTTGCTGGATAACCGTAAATATGGACGCAGAGGAACGCAATTTGCTGTTAGGCAGGGTAAATGGTCGGGATCATGTGTTTTAGCTGCCCAGCCGAGAATAGAAACGAGATTCGAACGGAGGCTTTATGCGTTGGTCACTGGGATCGTTCAGGTTAATTCAAATTGCCGCTCTGCTCTGTGCAGCGGCCTTTTCGGCGTTTGGAGCCTCGCCGGCGCAGACGCTAAATCTGCCGGGCGACGGCCAAGTGGCGGCGGATGACGATTACGCTCCAGAGGTAACGGCTCGGGTCGCGAGAATCAGTTTCCTCAGCGGTTCGGCAAAGATCAGGCATTCCGGCTCAGATGAATGGGAAACGGTCGTGCTCAATCTGCCAGTTGTCGAAGGTGACGAGATCGTGACCGACGCCGATTCGCGGTTGGAGATACAGTTTGACAAGAATAAGCATCTACGGCTGGCGGCCGATTCATATCTAAAAGTAGTTGGGCTGAAAGACGAGGGAATCGCTCTCAGTTTGCCGCTTGGATCGATGAGCGCGAGGATCACTTCGTTTGATAAGGACAAGGCGTTCTTTGAGATCGACGCACCGAAAACGACGATCGCCGTCCAGGATGAGGGCACGTATCGCGTCGATTCCGGTCGGCTCGGCGATACCGAGGTCCGCGTGAGCGTGACCAACGGCGGTTCGGCACGCGTCTATTCAGACAATGCTGGATTCGTTTTGAAGAACGGCCGCAGCGCGCTCATCTACACCGACGGCCCGAATGTCGGCGAATCGGAGATAGCTGATGCGTCGCGGTTCGCAGACGATTTTGATAGGTGGACCGACGAGCGAGATTCGATCATCGCACAGCGGCTGCGTGACGCGCATTACGACAAATATTACGACAACGACATTTACGGTGCCGATGACCTGAACGACAACGGCGAGTGGATCTATACGCGGAATTACGGCTACGTCTGGCGGCCGTATCGCACGGTGACGAGCCATTGGGCCGATTGGTCGCCGTACCGCTACGGGCATTGGCGTTGGATACCGCCGTATGGCTGGACGTGGATCAACGACGAGCCGTGGGGCTGGGCGACCTATCACCACGGGCGTTGGTTCTTTGACGACGGGTTCTGGTACTGGTCGCCGTACAGTTATTACCGGTCCGCGCGAAGCTGGTGGTACCCGGCACTGGTCGTGATCAACATTTTTAACAACAACGTTTGCTGGTATCCGCTTCCGTACCACTATAACTATTACAGTTACAACTGCGGCCGCGGACGTCGCTGCGGCGGCGGGCATTACGGCGGCGGACATAATGGCGGCGGGCCGAATAACAATGGGCCAACTGTCATAACCGGCGGCATCAAGGACATAAAGGTGAAGACCATAAACATCCCACCATCGAGCGTCGTCGCGATGTCTGTTGAGGACTTTGGCGGGGTGAAGGGGATCAAGAAGGCTCCGCTCGCCCTTGCCAACACCGTGATCGTCAAATCGCCGGGCGAGATCAAGGCACCGGAGCTGCCGGACTATTCACCTGTAAAGGCTTCGCCGACGATAGCGGTCAAGACGCCCAAGCTGATCACCGCCTCGGGCCCCATCGCTGTGAAAACCGGTGCGGCGCCGCGCAAGGTCGATGTCCCAATGGACAATGAATTGCGCAACACGAAGATCTTCAACGGCCGTCAGCCGACCATCAGCCACGGCGACACCGGCGGGACGAAACCGATGATGACGAACTCTCCGCCAGTTCGTCAGACAGGAGCTGTCGATCGGCAGCCGACGATTAAGCACAACACGACGACGAGCGATCCACCGGTCAAACAGGCACCGACCTACTCACCGCCGGTAAAGCAGCCCAGTCCGGCAGCCGCCGATGCAGTCTGATCCGCCGGTCAAGCAGCAGCCGACCTACTCGCCGCCTCCTCCCGTTAAGCAGCCGGTCAGGCAGCCGCCACAGAGCGATTCGCCGCCGCCGGTGAAGCAGCCTACGAGGAGCAATCCGCCTGTGCGCAGCGATCCGGCACCTGTCAAACAGGCACCGCCATCAAAGAGCGAGCCGGTGAAGTCGCCGCCAAAGAGCAATCCCAAGGCGGCCCAGGACGGAGATTAGAGGCGGTTAGTTTTGCAGGAATACCGATCGATCGGCAGCAGCCGGATCGCCGACAAAGGCGAAACGGATGTTGCCGATATATTTTTTGGCGACCCTCATCACGTCGTCGGTCGTAACGTTGCGGACGCCCTCAAGAAAGTCAAAGGAATTGCGCCAGCCGCCGCCTATAAGCTCGTAGCGCGCCAAGGTGGCGGCTTGTGCGGCATTGGTCTCCTGGGCGAGGTAATGCGTGGTTAGAAAGAAACCGGCGATACCGGCAAGTTCATCCTCAGATATCGGCTCGGTTTTGAGCCGGTCGATCTCGGCCCGCATTAGGCGGATCGATTGATTGGCATCGACGGCCGAGACATAGATGCCGGCGACGTTGACGCCCTGTTCGCGCAGGAAAGCGTCCGGTGCGTACGACAGCGATCGTCGGTTGCGGACCTCTTCAAAAACGCGGCTCTTGAGAATTTCCATCGCGACCGTCATCGCAAACATATCGGTCGACGATATCGGCGGCGCCGAAAAGAGACCCTGAACGTAATTCGTCGGGATACTTCGCCGCACGGTGTCGAGTGTAGCTTTTGAAAAATCGAGCGCCGGCAGCGGTGCTTGCCGATAGTCCCCGCGAGGCAGCTTGCCAAACGAGGCGGTCACCAGCGATTTGACCTTTTCGGCATCGAGATCGCCCACCACGACGAGCAGCAGCCGCGAGGTCTGCATCATTTCGCGATGGCGACGGCGGAGGTCGTCGATCGTAAAGGCCGACACATTCGCAACGTTGCCCGACGGGTCGTTTGCGTACGGATGGCCGGCGTAGAGCGTGCGTTCGGCGAGATTCTGCAGGGCAGCGTCGGGGCTGAGTTCAGAGTTTCGCAGGCCGGTGACGATGAATTGCCGGGTTCGCTCGACATCCTCAGGGCTAAACGCGGGGTTGAGCATCACGTCAGTAAATATCGCCCACACGCGGTCGAAACTCTGCCGCGTCGATGCGAGAGCAACGGCGCTGTAATCGCGACTCGCTCCCGCTGAGAGCGAACTGCCTGTGCGTGCAAGCTCGCGTCGGACCGTCTGACGCTGGAACTGCTTGCCCGCCTCGATCGCCGAATTGAGCATCAGGCTGTCGATGCCCGCCGTTTTTTCCGTAAGGTTGCTCGAACCGCCGCGGATGAACAATCCGGCGGCAACGGTCGGCGCGGCAGCGCGGCGTTTGACGATGACCTTGAGGCCGTTGACCTCAAACTCGGTGACAAGAGCGGATTGCTTTGCCGCGAAGTCAGACGTCTGGCCAAATGCTGCGGGGCCGCAGAGAAACAGCGTAATGGCAAAGATGCCGATTCTAAAGGATCGAAGTTTCATGTCGTTATTTTGCCGTGCCGATCAGGTCTTGTTCGGTAAGGTTCGCCTGTGCCCTCGTACCGGGCGGCACCATCGCTACGCCGATGTGTGGTTTGTCGAGGATGTAGGTTCGCACGTATTTGTTAATGTCGGCGCGCGTGACGGCGTTAAGGTTCTTTTGATAGCCGCGGAAATAATCAACCCCGGTTGTCGACCACCAAAACCCGAGAGTGTGCGCATAGTCACTGAGTTTTTCGCGGTCAAACAGGTCGCTTGAGGCGAGGATCGTCTTTGATGCGTCAAGCTCGGCGTCGGTGTAATACGACGGCGACGACCAGAGCGCGATCTCGGCGTAAATGGCCTTGAGTGCCGCCTTTGCCTTGTCAGGCGTCGTTTGGATGACGATGCTGATCGGGCCGACGTTTCGCTGCGTGTAATAGTTCACGCCGACGCCTGTAGCAAGACCTGAATCCACGAGATTCCGCTGAAACCGCGAATCCGGCTGGCCCACAATGTACGAGAAAACGTCAGCCGCGTAGGTCGCGTCGTTGTCTTTTCCGATCGACGGGCCGTGCCAGCCGAGCATTATCAGGATCGTATCATCGCCGCCCTGACCGTCGTCGGGGCGGTCGAGAATGACACCCTCGCTGCGCTGCAGCGGCGGATGCTCGACGAGCGGGAATTCTTTGAACGGATCGACCGCGCGTCGCTGCCACGACCCGAATATCTTCTCGGCCATCGCAAAGACGGCCTCAGGTTTTGCATCGCCGGTGACGATCAGTGCGGAATTGTTCGGCACGTAATATCGCGACTGGATCAGCCGCATCTGCGTTGTCGTGGCCGCTGCGACGGTCTCGCGAGTGCCGCCCGGACGCTTGCGGGACGGGTATTTGTAAAACAGCTTGTCCTGAAACGTGTTGTTCAGGTCAAAGAACGGATTTGCCTCGTTGCGGTCGATCTCGCCGATCACGACCAGCTTTTCACGCTCGAACTCGGTCTCGTCAAAGACCGGATAGCGGAGCGAATCGTTGATATAGCGAAATGACTCTTCGAGAAAGCTGCTCGTCGTGCGGACAAAATAATTGACGACCTCTTCGCGAGTCGAGCCGTTGTAGGCGATGCCCAGCTCGTAAAAACGGTTGAGATAGTCGATGTCGCCGATCTTTCGCCGCATCGAGATGATGTCGCCGCAACGCGGGCCCGGCATGCCGCGGTCGCACTGGGCCAGGACCAACGCCTCGTTCGTGCGAAAGAACATATGCTCATACAGGTGCGAAAGGCCGTTCAGCTCAGGCGGCTCGGTGAATGAGCCGTTGCGAACGTCCAATTCCACCGTGATCAGCGGCAGGCTCGGGTCGGGCAGCACGATGACCTCAAGGCCATTCGCGAGCGTCTTTGTGACGATCGGCACCTCGGCCGCAAGCTGCTGCGTGGTGTTGACCGGCGGCTTGACGGGCTTTGGCTTGGGCCGCGTTTTTTGGGCGAACACCGCATTGGCCGCGACCACGACAATAATAAAGGCACTGATAAAGGTTCTTTTCACACGAAACTCCCGACTTGAGTAGCGATATTTGTTAACTGCGGCCACAATCCAATAATCTAGCACATAAGGAGTAACACCATTATGGAACGCGACAATATGATGCACGGCGCCCGCACGGCGTTGAACCGAGATATGGACACACGGGCCTGGGCCGAAAATTACCTAAAGGAAAAGACACGCTCGGAGAATACGCAGATGAGCGAGGAAGAGTTTGAGACCTACTGGAAATATCACAAGCCCGAGATCATGCACGCGGGGGCAACGGAGGCGATGGAAGCCTATCGGCAAAGTAAAAAGTAAAAAGGCAAAAGGCAAAACCGTTCCCAGTTTTGCCTTTTTACTTTTGCCTTTTGATCTGGCGGCGTTAGACGCCCGGCATCGCCTTCTTCAGCGGCTTGAGCAATAGCGTCAAGACCACGGCCATGAAGAGGGCCATGCATGCGAGGACGAGGAAGAAGCTCGACTGTAGCCAAATGTCCCAGTAGATGCCGATCTGGGTGAGTTTGTTGCCGATGGCTGTCGCAACAAACCATCCACCCATCATCAGCCCGCGAATACCGATCGGGGCGACCTTAGATACGAGCGACAGTCCCATCGGCGAGAGCATTAGTTCACCGAGCGTCACGATCGCGTAGGCGAGTATGAGCCAGAACGGCGAGACGCGGAAAAGATAGGCGTTCTGCAATATCGCCGCCTTGTGGGCCTCGCCCGCGCCCGGAGAAGCGGTATTGACCGCGGCCACGAGCTGCTGCTCACCGGTTTGCCCTTCCTTGGCCGCAAACTTCACACCGAATACCGAGTTCTTGCCGTCGGTCGCCTTTGCGTTCTGTATCTTATCGAGGACGTCCTTTGGCACGCCGGAATTGCCCAGGCTTGTGAGAACGCGCTCATTAATACGGAACTCGCCCTTGGCGAGTTGCTCCGGCCCCTTGGTCATCGTTTCACCGTAACTGGCTCCGAGATAGAGGACGAGGAACGAGATGCCCGTCAGTGTCATACCGAACGCCATCTTCGTTGGCGTCGACGGTTCCTTGCCGCGTTTGTCGAGAAAGCCCCAAAACCAAACGAGCGGGAATGTAAGTGCCAACACCCAGAAGGCGTTGATCGAGTTTGAGATCGTACCGGTGACGTTCCATTCGGTGTTGTCATCGGCAAAGTAAGTGAGCGTCGATCCGTTCTGATGGAATACCATCCAGAAGACGATAACGATGATGAAAACAACGATCAGAGCAACCACGCGTTTCCAGTTCGGAACGGCATCCATGAGCGATTGCCTGCCGGCATCACCGCCGGCGCCTTTCTCATGAGCAGCGTCATCCTGATCGCTGACGCCATGCGGGGGCGCGTCGGTTGCGGTGGCGGCTGCGTCGGCCGCCTGGTCGGCGTCGTCACCTGCACGCCGATCAGCCTGGAGCACGAGACCCTTGAAGTACCACAATATGGCTACTGAAATGACCATCCCGAATGCCGCGACGGCAAACGCCGGATGGAAGCCGAACTTCGCACGCACGATCTCCATCACGATCGGTGCCGCGAATGCACCGACGTTGATGCCCATATAAAAGATGTTGTAGGCACGGTCTTTGAGGTGACTGCCCTCGGGATACAGGTTGCCGACCATCGTCGAGACATTAGGTTTAAAGAAACCGTTACCGATCACCAGACATGTCAGCGCAGCATAGACCGCCCATAACGCCGAGATCGACAGCAGTCCGTGGCCGGCCATGAAGAAGAATCCGCCGATCATCACCGCCTTGCGATAGCCTGTGATCTTGTCCGCGATCAATCCGCCGATGAGCGGACTCGCGTAAACGAACATCAGGTAGTTCGAATATAGCGAGGTCGCCTCAGACGCAGTCCAGCCAAAACCCTCGGTCGGGTCACGCAGGTAAAGCGTAAAAAGCGACAGCATCGAGTAGAACGAGAACCGTTCCCACATCTCGGTCGCAAAGAGAACATACAGGCCCTTAGGGTGCCCGCCTGAGACTGCCGGCGTGATCGTTTGTGCGTTTGCGCTCATCGATTCGATTTCCTCTAGTTTGAATTTACGGAAGAGTTAGGCAAATATAGCAGATAAACCGATCTACGAAAAGGTGAATTATGCGTAAACGACTGATCTTGCTCTGTATTGCCGCCGTATGTGTGATGACATTTTCTGCCCTCGCGTCCGCCCAAAGATCGCGAAAAAGTGTCTCCGCCGCCGAGGTCAACGGCGAGTATCGGATGAACTTTCCCGGCAAATTCCGCAAGTTCACTAATGACATCAAGCTGCTCGCTCTCGGCAAAGGCAAGGTCCGCGTCGGGATGGACCTCATCTATCCGATCGCCCTGCCAAACGGCGAGAACACCGCCAACATGGGCTATCTCGATGGCGAGGCCAGCATAAAAGGCGACGTTGCGACATATCATTCTGACGAATTCGGCCCGTGCACGATAACCATCAAGTTCGTCAGACGCGGGACCATCAAGGTGACCCAGGACGGCTCCGACGCCGATTGCGGATTCGGCCACAATGTCTTTTCCGGCGGCACGTACCGCAAGGTCAGCAGTAGAAAGCCGAAGTTCGAGTCCCCGGAAGACAGGTGAACAGAAGATGATATTAGCTATCCTCGCAGTATGGTTCGGCTACAAAAAGGCCCGCGATACGGGCCGGAACGGCATTCTCTGGGTGTGATCTGTGGCGGTGCGTTTATCGGCGTGCAGTTCTTTTGCTGCATGCTTTGTCGCCCTGGCGGTCGGAATAACGATCGGCATTGGGATCGAGGTTTTTGGATGGAGCGAAACTCTCTACGAAGACCTGGAATGGGTCATCACGATCGTCGCGATAGCCGCCAGCGTTGTCGCTCTCTGGCTTCTTTTCAAGTTTCTGGACAGAATCGCCGGCGGAAGAACCTGTCGACATCCCGCCGCCGCCACCGACATTCGAACCTGACGAACCGATCGCAAGAGACTGATGTGAAGGAACATCGGTCCGCCCTACAGTAAATTGCTTGTCAACGTTCGCCTGCCGCATCTATACTTAGACTGGATGCAGGAGAGTTGTTTTGAAAACTGAACTCCAGCGTGAGAGCGTATCGGCCGAAGGGTTTCGGTTCGCGATCGTGGTCAGCCGTTGGAATCGTGAGTTCACGTCGCGGCTCGAAAGCGGTGCAACCGAAGCGCTCACAGAACTTGGCGTCGAGGCCACGGCGGTCGAGACCTTTTACGTGCCGGGTGCGTTCGAGTTGCCGCTTGCGTGTCTCAGGGCCGCACGGACGGGACGATTCGATGCTGTGATCGCCCTCGGCGTGGTCATTCGCGGCGACACGCCGCATTTTGACTATGTCGCAGGACAGGCAGCGGCAGGCATACTGCAGGCATCTTTAGATTCGGGCATTCCCGTGATGTTCGGCGTGATAACCGCTCACACGGTCGAGCAGGTGGTCGAACGGGCCGGTGAACGGGCCGATAACAAGGGGTACGAGGCGGCCGTTTCGGCAACGGAAATGGTCAGCCTGTTCCGCGAAATGAATGAGCGGGACGAGCGAGCAGAGGCAAGGGGTTTTCCGCATGTCGCTTGAAAAGCAGGAGAAAAGCAGCGGTACGAGACACAAAGCCCGCGAATGTGCCCTGCAGATGCTTTTTGCGGTCGATCTGGTCCACGACGATTGCGCGACGCTCACAAACAATTACTGGGTCGAACTCGGCGACGAAGCCATCGACGATAAGACGCGCAAATTTGCCAATTCACTCGTCTGCGGGACAATTGAAAATCTTCAGGCCATCGACGACCGCATCCGCACGCGTGCAGAGCACTGGCGGATCGAGCGAATGGCCATCGTTGACCGCAACGTGCTGCGGCTCGCGGTTTACGAATTCATTTATAAAGACACGCCAAACACCGTCGCCATCAATGAGGCGCTCGAGCTCGCGCGCCGCTTCTCAAATTTTGAGGCGACCCAGTTCATCAACGGGATCCTCGACGCGATCCGTCACGACATCGACGGCGACGGCAAAGAAACGCCGAAGGCCGAGGCCGCGACCGGTGAGCAGTAATTTCCCAATTCGTGTAATTCGTGCTAATTCGTGGCTAGTTCTGGGTTTTGTTCTGGGACTGGCCGTCACCGCCGCATCGCAGGAATTGCCGACGGAGATCCGCGGCTATAAGGTACACACGCCCGGCACCAGCGCGTCTAATGATCCGAATGCCGGGCACGGGGCTTTTGTTAGGCTCGACAAACCGGCCATTAAGCTCGACGGACTATTGAGCGTCGGCGTCGAGGCCGGCGGTGAATTTACAAGCCTCGAACAAAGCGGCCGCGTCGAGTTTCTCAGCTTTCACGACATCCGCGTCAACGGCATCGCCGTTGAGATCGACGAATACCAGCATAAGTTCAAATTCAAGAAAGGCGAGCCCGTCGTGCTCGCCGTCGCCGCTCCGCGGGCGGATCAGCTTGGGCGGTGCCGTCCGTACCGCGTGGCGTGAGATGACCGATGCCCCGGCAGATTGGCGGATCACTGGCACCGTGTTTGTTTTCGGCAGATTCAAACGACTTCGGTTTCACCTTTAAACGCGTCGTGCCGGTGAAACTCGATGTAAGCATTCCGAATCCATTCAAATAAGTTCTCTTCTCCTGGTCTTCCTTTGCGGTCTTTGCGTCTTTGCGGGATATTAGGTGTTTTTGCCCGCAAAGCTGCAAAGGACGCAAAGACAAGGTGAGCACACGGCCTCTCGCGTGGGCTTTTGTTATATTATCTAGCTGATGAGCAGTTACGAGGAATTGACCGAGACCCAGCAGTTTGCTGCCCGCGTGATCGCCGACCACGCCCGTGCGACGGCGTTTGCAATCGCAGACGGCATCCTGCCCGGCAACGAAGGCCGCAATTACGTCCTGCGCAAGATAATGCGCCGCGCGATCTATCACGGCCGCGAGCACCTTGGGCTCAACGACGCGTTCTTTTATAAGGTCTGCAACGTTGTCGTCGATCAGATGCACGGAGCGTTTCCTGAACTCGAAACGCAGCGCGATTTTATCGGGAAGATGGTTCGGCTCGAGGAAGAGCGGTTTCGGCAACACAGTGACAGTCGGCCTGTCGCGGCTCAACGAACTCGGCATTTCACCCTCGACGCCGAAAGACGACGATCTTTTCATGTCGCTCGGCAAGCTGTATGACACATTCGGCACGCCGCGTGATCTGATACGTGTATATCTCGAGGAAAAGGGACTCGCGATTCGAAGAAGACGATTTCAACGAGCGTTTCGACGATGCGTTGCAAGCGTTGCAGCAGCAGTCGGGCATCGGTAAGACGGAGCGCAAGAGCGAGGTGTCGCCGGTGTATGCCGAGATACTCGGCAAAGGTCGGTGCGAATGCGTTTCACGGGTACGAATCGACGAGTCTCGCAGAGTCGAGGGTCGTCGCAATCCTCGACGGCGACAAAGCAGATCGATGAACTGACCGAAGGCTCTCAAGGCGGCGTCGTGCTTGATAACACGCCGTTCTATGCCGAGTGCGGCGGGCAGGTGGGCGATACCGGCCGGTTGACGACCGGCGAGACGATCGCGACGGTCGCCGATACATTTTCGCCGGTCGGCGGACTGATCATCCACAAGGTCACGGTCGATAAGGGCTCACTGAAAGTCGGCGACGTTCTGATCGCCGATGTCGATGTCGAAAAACGAGACGCGACGCGGCGGAATCATACGGCGACGCACCTTGTTCACGCGGCGTTGAAAGAGGTTTTGGGCACGCACGTCAAACAGGCCGGATCGGTCGTGGCGCCGAATTATTTGCGGTTCGACTTTACACATTACCAGCCGATGACGGCGGGCGAGCTGGCCGAGGTCGAGGATCTCGTGAACCGGTATATCCTTGCGAATGAACCGGTTACGACCGACATGATGGCGATCGAGGACGCGATGCGGAGCGGCGCGGTCGCGATGTTTGGCGAGAAATACGGCGGCGAGGTCCGCGTGCTGTCGGTCGGCGACGGTGAGTTTTCAAAAGAGCTTTGCGGCGGCACGCACGTGCGGGCGACGGGCGACATTGGTTCGTTCAAGATCACGTCGGACGAGGCCATCGCGTCGGGCGTCAGGCGAATTCGCGCGATCACGGGCTTTGACGCATTCGAGCGTTTTCGCGAGGACGAACGGCTGATCGATGCGTCGCTGGGTGTGCTCAAGACGCAACGCGACAATCTGCCTGACGCGATCGCAAGACTTCAGGAAGAACTAAAACGCACCCGCCGCGAGATGGACGAGCTCAAGCTCAAGATCGCGACCGGCGCGATCGGAAACGGATGGATCGGCTGACGGCGATGAGGCCCGCGACATCAACGGCGTAAAGGTCATCGGCAAGATCGTCGAGGGCCTCGACGCGAACGGAATGCGGCATCTTTCAGATACGCTACTCGCTCGTCTAAAATCCGGCGTCGTCATCCTGGGGCGCAACGAGCGAAGGCAAGGTCGGCATCATCGTCCGCGTGTCCAATGACCTGACCACCAAGATGAAAGCCGGAAATATCATCCGTGAGATCGCCCCGATAGTCGGCGGCCGCGGCGGCGGCAAACCTGACATGGCCGAAGGCGGCGGCACGGAGCCTGAGAAGCTGGCTGACGCCATCGAGGCATCGTACGCGGCTATTGCGAAGATGCTCGCCTGACTGGAGCGGCAAGCATCTTGCTTGCCAGCGTCCGAAGGGCGTTCTTCCGATCCGAGTACGAATGCCGCACATTGAAACGACGCCGCGATGCGGCGTGGCAAGCTAGATGCTTGCCGCTCCAGTCTATGAGCGCAGTATTACCGATTCAGGGCAAAGAGATCGCATCGTTCAACCCCGCGACGGGCGAGGAGATCGGTCGAGTTTCTGTGACTTCGGCAGACGATGTCAAGGCAGCCGTAGACCGGTCGCGAATAGCCTTCCAAAGCTGGAAAACTACTTCATTCGAGGAGCGAAAGCGTCTCGTGATGGCCGCGCGTGAGGTCATTCTCACCAAGCGGGACGATATCGCGAGGCTCATTTCAGACGAATCGGGCAAGCCGGTCGCCGAGGCACTCTCGATGGAGATCGCTCCGGTGCTCGACCTGATGCAATGGGTCGCTCGCGGTGCGGAAAAGATGCTGCGGCCGAGGAAGATCGGCATCGGGCTTTACGGGTTGCTCGGGCGTTCGTCACAGATCGTTTATCACCCGCTCGGCGTGGTGGGCATCATCCCGGCGTGGAATTATCCGTTCTCGATACCGCTCGGCGAGGCCGCGATGGCGCTGATGGCGGGCAACACGGTCGTTATGAAGCCGTCCGAGCTTACGCCCTTCATCGGGCTCAAGATCGGCGAAATATTTGAGAAGGCCGGTTTCCCGGCAGACACGGTTCAGATCGTCACCGGCGACGGCACGACGGGAGCCGCATTGGTCGAAGCCGCACCCGACAAGATAATGTTCACCGGCTCGGTCGCAACCGGCAAGAAGATACTCGCAGTGGCGGCAGAGAACATGACCTCGGTTGTTCTGGAACTCGGCGGCAAGGACCCGATGATCGTCTTCGAGGACGCGAACCTCGACCTCGCCGCCGGTGCCGCCATCTGGGGTGCGTTCTGCAACGCCGGCCAGTCGTGCTCATCGGTCGAGCGGCTTTATGTTCATCAGGATGTCGCGGATGAGCTAACTAAAAAGATCGTTGAGAGAACAAAGCAGCTTAAGGTTGGCAGCGGAGATCAGGCCGATACATCGATCGGCGCCATGTCTTCCGAACGGCAAGTAAGAATCGTTGAGAATCATGTCCAGCAATTCCAGCGCGATGGAGCAACAATTGAGATCGGCGGCGTTCGGAGCGGCGGCGTAGCCGCGCGGGATCTAGGGGACAGTGACCGGAGAAGCACAGCTTCTCCGCTCGGCGATGCGGCAAAGCCGCCCAATCTGTTCTTCGAACCCACGGTCATCACCGGCGCGACCAATGACATGCGGGCGATGCAGGAAGAGACCTTTGGCCCGACTCTGCCGATCGCGACATTTAAGACGGAAGACGAGGCCATTGGGCTTGCGAACGACAGCGAGTTCGGCCTGACAGCGAGTGTCTGGACCGCGAATCTCGCGAGGGGCGAGCGGGTCGCTCGCCAGATCGAGGCGGGCTCCGTTTGCATCAACGAGGTCCTCTACACCCACGGCATCGGCCAGACACCTTGGGGCGGCTTTAAGAACTCGGGCCGCGGCCGCACCCACGGACGCGAAGGCCTGATGGAACTCGTCCAGCCGCAACACATCCATCTCAATAAATTCGCCCTCGCGCCCGACGCGTGGTGGATGCCGTATTCGGCGAATGCCGTGACGACGTTTCGCAAAATGGCGACGACGTTTGCCAGCGGCTCATTGCTCAAGACGGCAACGCTTGTGCCTCAGCTTCTGAAACGCATTCGTGAATTATCCAAGCGCCGATCCTAATGTAGGTTCGCGTCGGGTAATTCGGACAAGGAGAATGATGACAGAAAAGTTAACGATTCTCGGAATATCGGGCAGCCTGCGTGCCGGTTCATTTAACACGGGAGCACTTCACGCCGCGGTCGAACTCTGTCCGGACGACGCCGAGATCGAGATCTATTCGATCGACGGTTTTCCGGGTTTTAGTCAGGACCTCGAGGCTGAACCACCGGCAAAGGTCGCTGAATTCAAACAGGCGATACGCGCAGCGGACGCCATTCTGATCTCGTCGCCCGAGTACAATTACTCGATCCCGGGTGTGCTCAAGAACGCCATCGACTGGGCGTCGAGGCCCTACGGTGACAGCGCTTGGGAGGGCAAATCGGCGGCGATCATGGGATGTTCGCCCGGAGCGATCGGGACGGCGCGTATGCAGTATCACTTGCGCCAGGTGATGGTTTTCCTGAACATGCACCCGCTCAATAAGCCCGAGGTCATGATCGACCATTGTGCTGACAAATTCGACGCCAACGGTCGTCTGACCGACGAAAAGACCCGCGAGTATATCGGGAAAATGCTTAAGACCCTGGTTGAATGGACGAGACGATTGCAGGCGTGATCAGATGGAGGCTTCGGGGTCGAACTCGGCGGACTTGAGCGGTTCTTCGCCGCGATAGGTCTTGAGCCACAAGATATGAGTGCTTACGCCGATCCCGACGGCGGCAAGAAGCAGCGAGATCCAGAGGTCGCCGTTCATCATCCAGATGCTTAGGCCGATCGACGCACACAGTACGGCGATCGTGCTGATCTTTTGCCGGAGCGTAATTCCGTGTCCTGACTTGTAATTTGAGATATATTTGCCGCACAAGCGGTTAGTCAGGAGCCAGGTGTGAAACCGCTCAGAACTCTTTGAATAGCAGTACGCCGCCATCAGCAGGAACACTGTGGTTGGCATCAGCGGCAGGAGCATGCCAAGCACACCGAGGCCTACGCACACGGTGCCGACAAAAATAAGGATGGCCTTCCGAATATCCATCTTTAGCAGTATACCAAGATTCATTGCGATAGAATATCGAGCATGGAAAATGCTACGCCGGGCTTCAAACCCCTGGAATATTCCGAGATCGATCCCGACGAACAATTAAATAGAGCTCAGGCCTTTCTCACTCGCATGAGATCACGTCGGACCGTGCGGGATTTCTCGCCTCGGGATGTCCCTCTGGAACTGATCGAGGCGGCGATCGCCACCGCCGGCACTGCTCCGTCAGGGGCAAATATGCAGCCCTGGCGGTTTGTCGTCGTACGCGATCCTAACATCAAACGGCGTATCCGCGTGGCAGCCGAAAAGGAAGAGCACGAGAGCTACCACGGCCGAATGAGCGAAAAATGGCTGCAACGGCTCGCCGTTCTGGGTACGGACGAGCACAAGCCATTTCTCGAGATAGCACCATATCTGATCGTCGTGTTTCGTGTGAATTCGATAGTTGAGGACGGCGAGACCGAGCCAACGTATTATTCGCAAGAATCGGTCGGCATCGCCGTCGGGCTCTTACTCGCCGCACTCCACAACATGGGCCTCGCCACCCTGACGCACACGCCCAGCCCAATGAAATTTTTGCAGGAAATACTTGGCCGGCCAAAGAACGAGGTCCCTTTCGTTCTGATCCCTGTCGGCTACCCGGCCGACGGTGCCCAAGTCCCGGATATCGAACGCAAGCACCTCAAGGAGATCATGCAGCTTATTTAGATCGCGAATTCCGCGATGACCGGCGCGTGATCCGATGGCTTTTCCCAGCCGCGCGGCGTGCGGTCGATCCAGCAATCGATGCATCGTTCGGCAAGAGCGGGAGAGGCCCAGATGTGGTCGATCCGCAGGCCGCGATTCTTGATGAATGACGATGCGCGAAAGGTGTCCCACCAAGTATATTCACCCGGCTCGTCGTTCATCTGCCGAAAAACATCAACGAATCCCCACTTTTTGAGGTCCTGTATCGCGTCCCGCTCCTGTTTTGTGAAGTGCATTTTGTGCTGCCAGGATCGCGGGTCCCAAACGTCGGATTCGTGAGGGGCGACGTTGATGTCGCCACACAGCAGCACGAGGTCGCTCTTGGAATGATGCTTGTCAAAGTACTTTCTGAGGCGCGCGAGCCAATTAAGCTTGAACGCGAACTTATCGCTGCCGACCTTTGTCCCGTGCGGAACGTAGACATTGTAGATACGAACGCCGCCGGCCGTCGCCGCTATCATACGCCGCGGGGCATTGGCATCATCACGCGGAAATCCCTTTTGCACATCCTCCAGCGGCAGCCGCGAAACGATCGCAACGCCGTTATATGCCTTTTCTCCAAACATTTCGATATGCTCGTAGCCGCCGGACCGCAACCTCGCCGACGGAAACCGCACATCGACGATCTTGGTCTCCTGTAAGCAAAGCACATCGGGCCTCGCGACCTGCGACCATTTCAGCACGTGCTCAAGCCGCGACGAGATGCCGTTGATGTTCCAGGTGGCGATCTTCACGCCGCAATAAAGTCACTCATCGAAATAGCGATCGAAGGAAACGCCTTAAGTATTTCCTTGTCAGAGGTGACCAACTGGAGCCCTAGTTTTTCGGCGAGATATACAAACTCACAGTCGTACGCCGTGCAACCCGAGAGGGCGGCAAGCTCTAATACGCGGCCCGATTCGACGTGGTGCTCGTGATCATTTAATAAGAGGTGAGCATCGGACATGTATTCTTTGGCGGTGTCCAAACTCATTAGGCCGCGCTTGAGATATCCGGCCAAAACGCTCCGCATTTCCGAGCGCCAGACGAGCGGTGCAGCCCAGAACGAATCGACCTCATGAACGCTCGTCGCGAGTGGCGACAGGTCGCTTTCGATAAGGAAGTACGCGACGACGTTGGTGTCAACGACTATCAAGGACGTCCCTCGTTCTTGAATTGACTTAGCATTTCCTCGGTAAGAACGATCCCTTGCCTTGCCATTTCTTCGCGTCGTTTAAGAATGCGTTCGAGCAGATCCCGGTCAATTCCGCCACGATCGAGCCCACGCTCGACCGAGACGATCGCTTCACTGTTAATACTCCGTCGGTTGATCTTCGCAACCTTGGTCAGGTTGGCGTAAAGCTCGTCGGGGAAGTTCTTTATCGTTAGTGTGGCCATATCCGTTTCGGATGCACAACGCATCCATTTCGGAAGCATATCACATTCCCGACGTGCGGCCTAGTTATTGAATTCCGCCACGACAGGTGCATGATCGCTCGGCAGCGTCAATGCTCGCGTTGAGCGGTCGATGACACACGACTTACACTTTGCCGCGAGCGACGGAGAGGCCCATAGGTGATCGATCCGCAGGCCTTGATTACGCTGCCACGTGCCGGCGCGGTAGTCCCACCACGAGAATTCCTGCACGTCGCCGTTGATCTTGCGAAACACGTCTATCAGGCCAAACTGTTTAACGTAATGCATCGCCGCGCGTTCGGGTTTTGAGAAATGCAGCTTGCCTTCGGCTGCGGCGGCGTTCCAATGATCGACCGGCTCCATAGCAACATTAAAATCACCGCACAGCAGAACGTCGTTGCTCGCATCGCACCTTTCGTCCATGTATCGACGCAGCCGCATTAGCCAGTCGAGCTTGAATTTGAACTTGTCCGAGCCCAACTCGCTGCCGTTTGGCACGTACGTGTTCACAATGCGAACGCCGCCAACGTTTGCTGAGATCATTCGCTTAGGAGCGTCCGTCGTGTCGTCAGGGAAGTTCATTTGCACATCGCCGATCGGCAGTTTCGACAGTATCGCAACACCGTTATACGCCTTTTCGCCTGTAAACACCGCATCATAGCCCACGGCCTTTAGCTCAAGTGCCGGAAAGCCATCATCGACGGTCTTCGTCTCCTGAACGCAAACGACGTCGGGCTGGGCCGCGGCAAGCCAGTCGACGAGCTGCGGCATTCGGACGTTGATCGAATTGACGTTCCAGGTAGCGATCTTCATAGCGAGTTCAGGGTTCAGAGACTCAAGCTCTACTTTGCATCTTACTTTTAATATCTGACAAGCTAAAGCCAAACCCTCAACGCTCAAACTCAGAACCGTGGTGTTGTCTTAATTTGGTCTACGGGACCGGAGCACGGACGTCGGGATTTGGACCGCGACACTCGCGCCGGTCGGGTATCGGCAATATCGGCGTCGATGCTGCAGACGGTGGTGTTGCGGCGAGGATAGCGTTAAGGATCACAAGAGATTCTCACGTTGAGAGCAGTGTTGTGGTGGTTTCGGGAGATAGTTGTGATTGCCGTGCTTTCCGGGCTCGCCGGTCACAGTCATAGGTACAACCAGCGAAAATCCCGAAAAATACACACTCCACCACTCGCGGGTTTTATCTATACCACTCAGGGATAAAAGCGCGACCAATGGGGTTTTTTGAGCGACCACCACGCCCAATATTCATACAGTCTTAGTAGTGTCTTCGTTCGTGGATTTGCGGCTAAGAAAGATCATCCACAAATGCACGAGCAAAGCGAAATTAAGACACAACCTAAACCGGCGCGTCCTTGACCCTCAAAAAGGGCGCGTGATATCCTCATATCTTTTGAGAACCAGACGGCATTTTGCCCAGTTCTGCACCGTAAACAGTTATGCATCTGCTGGCATTTGCCGAATCTATCCAGCTCTTTCCCGACGGGACCATCTTTGTCCACATCGCCATTCTTTTGGTGATGATATGGATATTGAACCGCACACTCTACCGGCCGATCAACCGCATCCTGGAGAGCCGCGAAAAGAGCAAAGGCGGCCACTCGGGCGAGGCGGGCTCGATCATCGCTGCGGCTGAACAAAAAGAAACGCAATACAACAAGGAACTCCTGGACACGCGTTCCAAGGGCTACTCGACCATCGAAAAGGAGCAGAAAAAGGCTGTTGCGGCCCGCGAGCAAAAGCTTGCCGAGGCAAAGACCGAGACGGCCGCGGCGTTTGACGCCGGCAAGGCCGAGCTCGAAAAGAATTCTCTGGAAACGCGTACGGCGTTAGGCAAAGAGGCCGAGGACCTCGCCGACCGGATAGCGGCCGGAATTCTCAAATAGTCATATGTTCGCGACGCTGACATCCACATTACTTTTGCTTGCCCGGCTCGTCGGGCGGCGGCGGATTTACTGAGTTTTACAACACCTGGTTCAACATTCCGGGTTTTGAGCTTTGGAAGTTCATCAATCTGGCGATCTTTGTTGCACTGCTCGTTTACGTTCTCAAAAAGCCACTGGGCGAGGCATTTAAGGCCAAACGAGAGCAGATCCGTGCGGAGCTGATCAAGGCCGAAGAAGAAAAACAGGCCGCCCTCGCACGCCTCACGGCGATCGAGGCCAAATTGGCACAACTTGAGACCGAAAAAGAGACCATTCTAAAGAACGCGAAAGACGAGGCCGCTGCCGAGAAGAAACGCCTCGCCGACCAAACAAAAGGTGATATCGAGCGGCTTCGGCTGCAGATGGAGGCCGAGATCGCACGCCTCATGAACCAGTCGCGTGCTGAACTGCGGCGTTTTTCGGCGGAAGAGAGTATTCGCCTTGCAGAACAAAGGCTCAGGTCGCAGATCGACGGTAGTACGGATTCGCGACTGGTCAAAGCAAGTATCAGCGAGATCGGAGGGCTGAATTAGTATGAGCGTCGAGATAATTGCCCGCCGATACGCGACCGCACTTGCCGATGTCGTTGTTCCCTCGGGCGAGGCTGACAATGTAAAGGCCGAGTTGGCCGACTGGAGCTGCGATGATCGATGCCAACGGCGATCTGACGGCCCTGTTAGCCAATCCCTCAGTCGCTCACGCCGGCAAAGAGCGTGTCGTCGAGGAGCTGATAGCCCGGACCAAACCCTCGCACACGACCGCAAATTTTCTTGCGCGTGCTGCTCAAGAACAGCCGGCTGACTGAGCTTGGTCACATAAACACAAAGTTCAGTTCCGTACTCGAGGAACGCATCGGTGTGGTCGCGGCTGAGGTCATCTCGGCACGCGAGCTGCCTGATGCCGAGCGTGTGGAGTTTGAAAAACAGCTCGCTAAGCTCACGGGTAAGCAGGTGCGTTTTAACTTTGCCGTTGATCCAGACTTGATCGGCGGTGTCGTCACGCGGATCGGCTCGACCGTGTATGACGGCTCGGTGAAAACGAAGCTCGAAACGCTCAAAGCCGAGTTGATCGGAGCGAAGTAGATGCTGCAGGGACTTCGCACGGTCAGCTACAAGGTCGACGACCTCGATGCGGCCAAAGAGTGGTACACGTCGCTGCTCGGTTTTGGGCCGTACTTTGATGAGCCGTTTTATGTCGGCTTTAGTGTTGGCGGCTACGAGCTCGGCCTCGACCCTGACAGCGAAGGAGCCGTTCGAGGTGACAGCCCGGCCGCATATTGGGGCGTCGCAGACATCGCGGCAGTTATTGAAAAGTTAAGGACGGACGGCGTCGAGATCGCAGCCGAGCCGATGGACGTCGGCGGTGACATCAAGGTCGCATCGGTCCGCGATCCTTTTGGAAATTTGATAGGACTTATTGAGAATCCGCATTTTAAGATCGATTAGTTAAGGATATGGAAGCTATTAAAGCAAACGAGATCAACGAGATCATTCGTGCACAGATAAAGAATTTTGACGCGTCGATGTCTGTCGATGAGGTCGGCACTGTCATCAAGGTCGGCGACGGCATTGCAGAGATCTATGGCCTCGAAAAGGTCATGGCCGGCGAGCTGCTCGAATTCCCGCACGGCGTCCGCGGCCTGGCACTCAACCTCGAAGAGGACAAGGTCGGAACGGTGCTGTTTGGCGATTTTCAAAAGATCAAAGAGGGCGACGAGGTCAAGCGAACAAAACGCATCATGAGCGTGCCTGTGGGCGACGCCCTGATCGGCCGTGTCGTCGATGCTCTCGGCAACCCGATCGACGAGGCCGGCGAGATCATTACGGACACGTATTTTCCCGTCGAGCGCATCGCTCCGGGCATTATCGATCGTCAGCCGGTGAAGGAGCCGCTACAGACCGGTTTGAAGGCCATCGACTCGATGGTTCCCATCGGCCGCGGCCAGCGTGAGTTGATCATCGGCGACCGTCAGACCGGTAAGACCGCGGTCGCGGTCGACACGATCATCAACCAAAAGGGCAAGGACGTTATCTGCGTTTACGTCGCTATCGGCCAGAAGGCATCGACCGTTGCTCAGGTGCGGCAGAAGCTCGAAGAATTCGGCGCGATGGACTACACGATCATCGTTAACGCTTGCGCCTCGGATCCGGCGGCCATGCAATTCCTCGCACCATATGCGGGATGCGCGATGGGCGAATACTTCCGCGACAACGGCCGCCACGCGTTGACGATCTACGACGATCTGTCCAAGCAGGCCGCCGCGTACCGCGAGATATCGCTGCTGCTAAGACGTCCGCCGGGCCGCGAAGCGTATCCGGGCGACGTTTTCTATCTCCACTCACGCCTGCTCGAACGTGCGGCCAAGATGTCGGACGCCCGCGGCGGCGGTTCACTCACCTCGCTGCCGATCATCGAGACGCAGGCCGGCGACATCTCGGCCTACATTCCGACGAACGTCATCTCGATCACCGACGGACAGATCTTCCTTGAGAGCGATCTGTTCAACTCGGGCGTGCGTCCCGCGATCAACGTGGGTAACTCGGTCTCGCCGCGTCGGCGGTTCGGCACAGATCAAGGCGATGAAGCAGGTCGCCGGTACGCTGCGTATCGACCTTGCACAGTTTCGCGAGCTGGCGGCATTCGCTCAGTTTGGCTCTGACCTCGACAAATCGACGCAGGACCAGCTCGAACGCGGCAAACGCCTGACCGAGATCCTCAAGCAGCCGCAATACGTGCCGATGGACGTCATTGAACAGGTGCTTATCATCTGGACCGTTTCTAACGGGCTTACCGACGATGTGGCGGTCGAGGACCTCAAGCGGTTCGAGCAGGAGCTGCTTGCTTTCTGCGAGAGTTCGCATCCGGGCGTGTTGAGCACGCTCCGTGAAAAGAAGAGTATCGACGACGACCTGAAAGCGTCATTGAAGGAAGCGGTCGAGGACTTTAAGGCGACGCGTTGGGAAACGGCTGGAGCCGCAGCGGCGTAGTATAATTTGCGGTATGGCTACGACGACCATAAACATTGCTGATTCGCGGTTTGGGATACTTCGATCGCTCGCTCTGAAGACGGGAAAAAGTGAAGACCAGATCGTAACTGAGGCTGTTAATAAATTCATTGACGAGATCGAAAACAAGGAAATGTCTGACGCAGAGCGGCATAACGCAATAATCGCTGCAGCAGGTATTTGGAAAGACCGTGACGACCTTACAGATGAGTTTTTTGAACAACTGAGAAAAGAGTCGAATCGTTATACCGGGTGGAACGGAAATAGTGATGGCCAATGAGCTGCTGGATACAAATATCTTGATCGATTTTTTGAGAAGCAAACCAGAGGCCTTGAATTACTATAGTTCGCTTTCTGCTCCATCGATTTCGGTAATTACTGTCGCGGAGTTGTTTGCCGGTGTTAGAAGTCAGGAAGAGAAGATTTTGCGGATGTTTCTTAGAACGCTCAACGTAATAGATGTTAGCTCTGAGATTGCCGAAAAAGGCGGGTATTTTCGCCGTGATTATGCAAAGTCTCACGGAGTTGATCTTAACGACGCAATGATCGCCGCGACGGCAGAGATTGAATCAAAAACGTTGGTTACATTTAACAAAAAGCACTTTCCGATGCTCACGAACGTTATTGTGCCCTATCAGCGACCCTAGTTTATGGCAAGCCTTTTGGACATGCGCCGACGAATTAAGTCGGTCAAGAACACACAGCAGATCACCAAGGCGATGAAGATGGTCGCCGCTGCAAAATTAAAGCGCGCGCAGGACCGCGTGACGGCCTCGCGCCCTTTTGCGGGCAAGATGAGCGAGGTGCTTGGCGGGCTGAGCGGCAAGGTCGCGGGTGAATTCTCGCATCCGCTGCTCGACGAACGCGGCGACAGCCGCTACCTGATCGTGCTCATCAGTGCCGACAAGGGACTCGCGGGTGCTTTTAACGCAAACGTCATCAAGGCAACGCAGGCATTTTTGAAGGAGAACCCGGACAAGCAGTCGTCGATGATGGCCGTTGGCCGCAAGGGGCGTGACTTTTTCAAACGCCGCCAGATGGAGCTTGTGGACGAGTACATCGGTCTGACCGGCTCCGGTCAGGTCGTCCATGCCGACGCCGTCGAGATCGCCAATAAAGTCATCGCAAGATTCACAGAGGACGAGACGATCGATAAGGTATTTGTCGTCTTTACCGAGTTCAAGAACGGTCCTCTCGCAAAAGCCTGTTATCCAGCAACTCTTGCCGATCCCAAAGACCGGCACCGAGGACGGCGAGGCCGCCGGTGCCGAGGCCGAGTACATCTACGAGCAGCCCGCGGCCGAGATATTCGGCAAGCTTCTGCCCAAGCAGGTCGAGACGCAGATCTATCGCGGCATGCTCGAATCGGTCGCTTCAGAGCAGGGATCGCGAATGACGGCGATGGATTCCGCCTCAAAGAACGCCGGCGAACTCATCGACACGCTCACCCTAAACATGAACCGCATCCGCCAGGCCGCGATCACCAAAGAGATCATCGAGGTCGTCAGCGGCGTCGCCGCCGCGTAGTTCATTTCTCGAATTTCCAAGGGCGGGCAGAGTATTTGACTTCGTTTACGATGTCGTCTATGCTCGGCTGACTTTGTGAGCAGACTCGAAAAGGAGGAAGAACAATGTCCGATATAAACGAAGTGAAAGCTAAGCTAAAGGCACCAGCTATAGCGCGATATTTGCGCTGGAATTCAAATCGTGTTTAACCTCTTTGGGCTAATGATTTCGGGAGCGCCGGGTGACTCGAGTATTTTTGTGGGGGCTATGCGAACATTGGGTATTGTTTATCTTTCGCTGCAAACGCTTTTTGCATTTACGGTGCAATTCAAATGTTGAACGCAAAGAACTATGGCTTTGCAAAGGCAAGCACGATCGTCGCTATTGTGTTTGGTTTTCTCGGTATCCTGATTACTGTTCAACTATTGGAATATGGGCGTTAATTGTTCTACTTAAGCCCGATGTCAAATCCGCCTTTGCTGGGCCTACGCAGTGTGGCTTAACGTCATAACTCCGGCCGCGAGCGATCACTCAGAGATAAGGGCAGATCGTATAGGCTTATCGCGTAGGTACCGCAGCCCTTCGAAAGCTCCATTCCCCGATTGTCTGCACGAATCAATAGCTGTTGCTAGGATACCTGTACCGTTCTCACAACCGTAACATGCGGCTCTCGAACGTTAGTCTGTATTGACGGATAAGTTACTTAGCTTTATTATCCCTACGATAAACAAACTTTGGAGGAAACTATGGGTATTCTGGGTATTTTGGGACTGTTGTTGATTTTTGTCGGCTGTAATCTGGTTAATGGTCGTTGCATTCAAGGCCAAAGGAGCCTTGTGGGCCGTCTTAATCTTTTTCTTCTCACTGCTTGCCGGACTGATCTTTTGCATTATGGAAAAGACTGGCTGGATGCAGTGGCTGATGATGACTCGTCGGCTGGCTGTACTCATGATCGTCGGTGGCGGCATGGCGGCTATGAGCCAGATGGGTCAATAAACCCGTCTGGTGTCAGAAATTAGAACAAAACCGGCGCGTATGGCTGATGGCCTACGCGCCGGTCTTTCTTTGGCTGGGCGTCATCTTTTACCTCTCAAGCCCCGAGGGCGCGTTTTACCAACACCTCGCGCATCATCGGCCCGCTGCTGCAGTTCTTCTTCCCGGACATGTCCGAGGCGACTCGCCTCATCATTCACGGCTACGTCCGCAAGACTGCGCATTTTGTCGAGTATGCCGTTCTCGCTTTTCTCGCCATCCGCGCCTGTTCGATGTCGGCGTCGCTGGTTCTGCGGAAATACAGATATCTGCTGCCGCTTATGTTGGTTGCCGTCGTTGCCGTGCTCGATGAGTTTAATCAGAGCTTTGAGGCGTCACGGACGGCGTCGGTGTTTGACGTCGCTATCGATATTTCGGGCGGCGTGGTGATGACAGCCATATTGTGGCTTGCTAACAGGCCTCGCATCGCGCAAGATGCTTAGCCAATGTCTGCCGATTCCGGCAACTTTCTGTGATATTCTATCGTTAAGTTCTTAGCAGAAGGAGATCTATAAATGAGCATTGTTGACAAGATAAAAGAGGCCGCTCTTAACCAGTTCATTGAGGTTATCGAGTGGCTCGATGACAGTCAGGACACGCTGGTCTATCGCTTTCCGGTCGCGCGGACAGGAGATCAAGAACGGCGCCCAGTTGATCGTTCGCGAATCGCAGGCGGCAGTTTTTGTATTCGAGGGACAGGTCGCTGACGTTTTTACGCCCGGCAAATACGAGATCGACGGCGGCAATACGCCGATCCTGTCGAAGCTTGGCGCGTGGAAGTACGGCTTTAATTCGCCGTTCAAATCCGAAGTCTATTTTGTTAACACCAAACAGTTTACGGACATGAAGTGGGGCACATCGAACCCCGTGATGATTCGCGACAATGATTTCGGCATCGTCCGGCTTGAGGGCATTCGGGGCGTACAGCCTGCGTGTCGCCGATCCTGCGGGCTTTATCAAAGAGATCGCCGGGACAAACGCTCACTTCCAGACCGAGGACATCGATGGCCAGCTAAAACGGGCCATTGTCACCGAGTTTTCAGACGCGCTCGGCGAGCTGAAAATTCCCGCACTCGACCTCGCCGCGCAGTACAAAGAGATAGGCGAAAAGATCCGCGCACTGATCAACGAGGACTTTAACAGCTGGGGCCTCGAGGTCACTAAGTTCTTTGTTGAGAACATTTCGCTGCCGCCCGAGGTCGAAGAGGCGATGGACAAACGCGCAGCGATGGGCGCTCTCGGCAATGTCGACCAGTATATGAAATTCCAGGCCGCAGACGCCCTGCGCGACGCCGCGCAGAACGAAGGCGGCGGTGCCGGATTGGGAGCGGGCCTCGGTGCCGGCTTTGCGGTCGGCAACCAGATGGCAGGTGCCTTTGGTGCTCAAGGCGGCGGTGCCGGTGGCGGACAAACCGCGACCACACCGTGCCCGTCGTGCGGCAAGGCAAACGTTCCGACGGCCAAATTCTGTGCCGATTGCGGCGGCAAAATGGAGATCGCACAGGTGCCCTGCGTCAAGTGCGGTGCAAACCTCCGCGAAGGTGCAAAATTCTGCTCAGAATGCGGCTCAACGCAGGAAAAGTCGAAGTGCACCGGCTGCCAGTTTGAATTGGCCCCGGGTGCAAAATTCTGCCCTGAGTGCGGAACAAAGACCGAAGCGGCGTAGCCGCGCGAAGTAAAAAGGCAAAAGGTAAAAGGCAAAATGGGCTTTCCTGTTTTGCCTTTTCCCTTTTTACTTTTTACTTTAAGGTATGGCCATAAGCCCTGAATTGCTAGCTATCCTCCGCTGCCCGCAGTGCAAGTCGGAACTGCAGATCGATGATGCCGAGACGCGCCTCAAGTGCCTTGATCCTGAGTGCTCACTCGTCTATCCGATCCGCGACGGGATACCTGTAATGCTCGTTGAGGAAGCGACCGGCGACGGGAATTAAGGATAGACGTTGCCAGAAACAGGACCGAGACGGAGAATGAGTGGAAAATAGGACACAGATGTCTTATTCTAAAATCATGCTGACTGATTACCTACAAGCTGCGATGCGGAAAGCCAAATATGAGATCCTGGATGCCAATGGAGGGTTCTACGGCGAGATTCCGGGCTTTCAGGGCGTTTGGGCAAATGCTAAGACGCTTGAAGAATGTAGGGAAGCGCTTGCTGGCGCTCTCGAAACATGGATCCTATTTCGAGTTTCGCGCGGCATGAAGGTTCCGACCGTCGGTCGCCATAAACTTGAGATCGGTTTTGCTCCTACCTAATACGAAGACTCAGAGTTTCTCCCAAGTTTCGACATCAACTCCTGCCTGCTTCAGAACCCGCTTTAAGAGACCGACGTCGTTGATCACCCCCGAGCCATGCTTATTGGGGATCGTAAAGGTGCGTTCACCTTTGACCATGATGCTGTGCGAACGGCCCTGCCCAAAGGGACCTTCGAAGCCGAGCTGTCTCAGATACTTGATTAGCTGTTTATGTTTGATCGGGCCGAGTTTGGGCATTGCGTTACCTATACAGATTTAGACCGGCAATAATCGATATGCAGGTTTTCCATCTTTGATAATTCTGTCTGCCTGTCCGCTTTCTTCAAGGCGTCTCAACATTGTGTGTATAGACGCTTGTGGATTGGTATAATCGGCGCTTTGGAAGCCAAGCCGCCTCAGTTCTCGGTGAATTTCGAGGGCCGTCAGGTGAATGTCCGACTGTCGCAACACGTCTCTCATGGCCTCTGCCAAGGTCATCTGCGAGACCTCAATCATTCGCGTGACATCATCCTCGTCGGCATCGCCCACAAGCAGATTTAGTGCATTCACAGCTTTACTTAATTCGACTATACGAGAGTTGACTTTAGAGAGCTTTGTATCGAGTTCATTACGGTTCTTAAGAGCCGCTCTAAGATCCCTTTTGGCTCTGTCTCTTACTGACTTGTAGTCGTTTTCAGGCATACTTTTCTCGTCCTAAAACACAAAGTTATCATGAAGTCTAAAGAAGTGCAATGGTTTTTATTCGCACATCGTCTAAAATGTCTAAAGACTAGTGGTTTCTGGTAGACGTTTGGGCTTAGGTGGTTGCGGAGACCGAAATCCTAGGCAAATGTTTGACACTAAATGCGCAAAACACTAGTATTTATAGTTTCGACTATTGTGGCCGAAGTGTCCCTAATAGTTGGCTTTTATGTTTGAATCGCTGTCCGACAAATTAAAGAAAACGCTGAAGAATCTTCGCGGCAAGGGCAAGCTGACGCCTGAGCATGTCGATGTGGCCTTGCGCGAGATTCGGATGGCGCTGCTTGAGGCGGACGTAAATTACAAAGTCGCTAAAGATTTTGTCGAAGTCGGTTCGCGTCAAGGCGGAAGGGCAAGAGGTTTGGCAAGACCTAAAACCGCACGAACAGGTCGTTAAGATCGTCTATGACGAACTTGTCAACCTTTTTGGCGGAACGTCGTCGCGGCTTGTTTTTACAAAGCAGATTCCGAATGTCGTGATGATCGTCGGGCTTCAGGGTTCGGGTAAAACGACTTCGACCGGTAAGATCTCGAAATGGCTCGCGGACAATCAGGAGCGCAAACCGCTTCTTGTTTCGGTTGACGTTTATCGTCCGGCGGCGCGCGAACAGCTAAGAGTTGTCGGCGACGCTGTAAAACGTGCGGTTTATCAGGACAAAGAAACGAATGACCCGTTGACGCTTGTCGCGGGGCGCGATGAAGCACGCCGAAGAAGTCGGATACGACACGCTGATCATTGACACGGCCGGTCGCTTGCACATCGACGATGATTTGATGGTCGAGCTTGAACGCGATCAAGGCCGAGACAAAACCGGTCGAGGTTTTGTTTGTCGCCGATGCGATGACCGGACAGGACGCGGTTCGTTCGGCGGAAGAGTTTCATAAACGTGTCGGAATTACCGGCGTCGTCCTGACGAAGATGGACGGCGATGCACGCGGCGGTGCGGCACTTTCGATCAAACAGGTTATCGGTCAACCGGTAAAATTCGTCGGTGTCGGCGAAAAATACGACGCGATCGAACCGTTTTATCCTGATCGGATTGCTCAGAGAATTCTTGGAATGGGCGATGTTTTATCGCTGATCGAAGAAGTTCAGGGCAAGATCGACGAAGACGAAGCGAAGAAACAGCTCGAAAAGATGACGAGCAACCAGTTTACGCTGGAAGATTTTCGCGCACAGCTTGGGCAGTTCAAAAAGCTCGGCTCGATGTCAAAACTGATGAAAATGCTGCCCGAGCAGATGACCGGCGGCATGCAGATGACCGATGAGCAATCGGCAGAGGTCGAAACGTCAGATGAAACGGACCGAGGCGATCATCGATTCGATGACGAAACAGGAACGTAACGATCACAAGATTATTAATGCGAGCCGCAAAACGCGCATCGCGAACGGTTCAGGTTCGACGATTGCTGATGTAAATCAACTTGCTGCGTCAGTACGAGCAGATGAAAAAGATGATGGCCCAGATGAACCGCGGCGGTTTGTTTGGCGGCATGGCCCGCAAGATGGCGGGTGGCCTTGCGGGCGGTCTAGGCGGCCTGATGGGCGGCGGAAATCCGCTTGGAATGCTTGGCAGCGGAGCAGGAGATCATTCGGACAACGAGCCAAATGGTTCGGCAAAAAGCAGTTTAAAGAAGAAGAAAAGGCACAAGAAACGACGTTGACCTCTCGCACGTGCGGGAACCAACCTCTCGAAATAGAAAATTATGTTAGCAATCAGTTTGATGAGAATGGGCGCGAAAAAGAGACCCTTTTACCGCGTCGTTGTTAAGGAAAAGCGTTCGAAACGTGACGGAAAGTACCTTGAGAATCTCGGGACCTACGATCCGCTTCAGGACCCGGCCGAGGTCAAGCTCGACCACGACCGCATCCAGTATTGGATCGGCGTCGGGGCCCAACCAACGGATACGGTGAGGAGCCTGATCAAGAATAATCCTGTCATGAGCGACGAGGAGCGTGACGCGATGCTCGCCGCGCGGGCTGAGAAGAAAGCCGCAGCGGATGCTGAACGTGCCGCTGCCCGTCAGGCCGAGGCCGAGCGCGTCGCGGCCGAGACGGCTGAGAAGGAAGCAGCCGCAAAGGTGCGGGCCGAGGCTGAAGCCGCGGCCGCCGCAGAGGCACCCGCCGAAGAGGCCGCTGTTGCTGAAGAGGTTGCCGAGCCGGCAGCCGACGAAGCACCGGTTGAGGCCGCTGCCGAGGAGGCTGTTGAGGCTGCTGCCGAGGAAACACCGGCTGTCGAGGCCACTGCTGACGAAGCACCCGTTGAAGCTGCTGCGGAAGAGGCGCCGGCTGTTGAGGCAGTTGCAGAGGAAGCACCTGTCGAAGCTGCCGCCGAAGTAGTGCCCGCGGCAGAGGCTGGAACGGACGAGACGCCGACCGAGGAAGGCCAGGCGGCTTAGGTCTAAAGGATGAAAGAAGCGGTCGAGAAGATCATCACTTCGCTCGTGAGCGAGCCCGATGCCGTCGAGGTCGATGAGACCACCGATGGCCGGAACGTCCGCATCGAGGTCCGCGTCGCCGAGAGCGACATGGGCCGCATCATCGGCCGCGAGGGACGAACGGTCAAGGCGATCCGCAGCATCCTCTTTGCCGCCGGGCAGAAGCACGGAAAGCGGTTTCATCTGGACCTGTTAGAGGACTAGATTTGGAACTCGTCGCCGTCGCCAAGGTCGCCCGGCCCCGCGGTATCAAGGGCGAGGTCATTGCGGATCTGCTGACGGATTTTCCCGACCGATTCGACGGTCTTGAGACGGTAACCGGCGTGATGCCGGACGCGAGTCGGCGTGAATTGACAATTGAACGGCACTGGTTTCAATCCGGGCGTGTTGTTCTCAAGTTCGCCGGCATCGACACGATTGAAGAGGCTGAGCCGCTGCGAAACGCCGAGATATGCGTTCCTGAGAGTGACGCGGTCGAGTTGGAGATAGGTGAGTTTTACGATTGGGACCTGGCCGGCTGTCGGGTGGAAACGGTCGAAGGCGAGACGATCGGCACCGTGCGAGAGATCATGCGGACGGGCGGCCCCGAGATACTTGTCGTGGATGGAGCGAAAGAGTTCCTGATACCGTTTGCCGAGGCGATATGCGTCGAGGTCGATATTGACAACAAGTTGATCCGGATCGATCCGCCGGAAGGATTGTTGGAGTTTTGACAAGGGCGTCGGACCGCAGGCTGACAGCCTGCGTGTTTCTGCCCATAAACGCAGGCAAGCTGCCTGCGTTCCGACGATGAAGATCGACGTTCTCACAATTTTCCCCGAGTTCTTTGAACAGGTCTTTGACTTCGGGATAATCCGCCGGGCAAAGCTCGCCGGAATTGTTGAGATCAAGGTCCACGATATACGCGAGTACGCCGTGGACAAGCACAGAATGGTCGATGACCGGCCGTTTGGCGGCGGCGACGGGATGGTGTTAAAGCCCGAACCGATCTTTGCCGCAATTGAAAATTTGATAGGCACGAGCGACCGTAACGCTTATCCCAATGGGACGCGGGTTGTGATGCTCTCGCCGCAGGGACGCCCGTTTAGACAGGCGGTTGCACAACAACTGACCGACGAGGCTAAGCATCTGGTTGTGATCTGCGGTCGATACGAGGGCGTCGACGAACGGGTCAACGAGGCCCTTGTCACCGACGAGATCTCGATCGGCGACTATGTGCTCTCGGGCGGCGAACCGGCGGCGGTCGTGGTGGTTGACAGTATCGTCAGGCTGCTGCCCGATGCGTTGGGCAGCGAGACGTCGGCTGAGAACGATTCGTTCTCCGACGGTTTGCTCGATTGCCCGCACTATACGCGGCCGGCCGAGTTTAGGGGAATGAAGGTTCCCGAGGTTTTATTGAACGGCAATCATGCCGAAATTGAGAAATGGCGCTACCGAGATGGCGCTTGAAAAGACGCGGGCTGTACGCTCCGATCTAATAAAAAACGAAAATGGTGAACGTGAGCAGTAAACGCTGACCTCTGGCCGAAGGACAAAAATGAACAGACTAGACATTGTCGAAAAGACACAGATGAAAGAGAACATTCCCGCTTTCCAGCCTGGCGACACGCTTCGCGTGCATGTACGGATCAAGGAAGGCAACAAGGAACGCCTGCAGGCGTTTGAGGGCGTCTGCATCGCCCGCAAGCATGGCGGCGTACGTGAGACCGTGACGGTGCGCAAGGTTAGCTTCGGCGTAGGCGTCGAGCGTATCTTTCCGCTTCACGCGACGGTCGTCGATCACATCGACGTGATCCGCCGCGGCAAGGTCCGCCGTGCAAAGCTCTATTACCTGCGCAACCTCCGCGGCAAAGCTGCCCGCATCAAGGAACGCGATACGCGTAATAAGGCGCAGTCGGCGAAATAGCTTTTGCCGAACGATTTAGTTTTCTATTAGCGAGGCGGTATAATCCGCCTCGTGAAAGAATTTCAACTCACAGCCGATCGCGCCGTTTGGTCGATCGGCTGTGACTTTGAGGAACAGGCCCGCAGCGAAGGCTATAGCCTGATCGCCGGCGTCGATGAGGTCGGCCGCGGCTGCATCGCCGGGCCTGTGGTAGCCGCCGCCTGCATCCTCGACCTGACCAAGCCACTCCCCGACGGCCTCGACGATTCAAAAAAACTCACTCCCGAAAAACGTGACGTGATAGCGGCTGAGTTCCGCGAGACTGCGGTCGCATTTGCGATAGGTCAGGTTGAGGCGGACGAGATCGATCGCATCAACATTCTCGAAGCGACCAAGAAGGCAATGCTTGCGGCCATCGAGGCCCTTCGGCCCTCGGCGGACTACCTTTTGATCGATGCTCTTCGGCTGAAACTCTCGCCTCTACCGCAGAAAGCGGTCATCAAGGGCGACGGCATCTCGGTGTCGATAGCCGCTGCTTCGATCCTGGCTAAGACCTTCCGCGACGAGTTAATGACAAGATACGCGAGCGAGTTTCCCCAATACGGCTTCGCGGAACACAAGGGTTACGGCTGCCAGTCGCATTACGACGCTATCCGCGAGCATGGCCCGTGCTCGATCCACCGCATGACCTTTCGTGGCGTAGCCGATGAACCGGCGGCGCAGAGCGCGTTCGCTTGGTAGATGAGCGGAGTTGCGCTAGATTTACGAGTAACTCTTTCCAACGCAACCCCAAAGTTAGGAGTCGATCGATGAAAATCAAGAATATATTTCTCACTCTGTCTTTGCTTGCGGTATTCATGCTGGGGGTCGCGGTTGCCGCAAGTGCACAAGCAACCCGCACTTGGGTCTCAGGTGTCGGTGATGACGTCAACCCGTGCAGCCGCACGGCGCCGTGCAAGACGTTTGCCGGCGCTATTTCGAAGACAGCCACCAACGGCGAGATCAATTGTCTTGACCCTGCCGGCTATGGTGCGGTGACCATCACAAAGTCCATCACTATCGATTGCGAAGACACCCAGGGCTCGATCCTTTCCGCCGGCACCAATGGAGTGATCGTCAATATCACGAGCGTCACGGACACAAAAAAATCATTTAAGCTGAGAGGCGTGTCCATTAACGGCGCCGGTACGGGCATAAATGGCATACGAATCCTGGCAGCCAATAATGTGACGCTTCAGGAGGTCGTCATTGATGGTATGACGCAGCATGGCGTTTCTGTTGAAACGACCACCAGCTCTCTGAAGATGCTCGTGGATGCCACGACGATCAGGAGCAACGCGGGGCACGGAATAAATGCGTTTGTTGTTCTTCCCAGCACCCTGAACCTGGTCATCAACAACTCGACGTTTGCGTATAACGCGAGAACGGGTTGAATTTTGCCGATAATGTTAAAGCGACGGCGACGAATTCGGTGTTTACGAACAGCGCGAACGGTGTGCTCGCCAACAACGCGGTCGTCTATTTGAAAGGCTGCACGATCGCCTATAACTCGACAGCCGGGATTCGCTCACAGGCTGGCGGCAATGTCATACTTCAGGGCGTTTCGATCACGAGTAATGCCGCCGGGATCAGCAATGCCGCGACCGTAACATCCGTTACGGGGACTAATTCGATCACGGGAAATACGGTCGACGGCGCGCCCAACGCGTTTGCACCGCCTGTCTGATCGGGGAAGATCCGCCGGGCAGAAAACCTAGAACGATATCCATTCTGTGGGCTGTTTTGGCTTGGAGATCGAGACCTTGGTCTCTGTTTTGAAGAGCGGACCTCGCATTTGCAGCGCGACCTCGGCGTTGATCCGAGCGAGATTTGGTTCGTTCGCACGTTGCGAGAGATGGGCGAGAACGAGGATATCGGGCCGACCGTCAAAATCGCCCGCTGAGCCAGTCCGACAGGTCCTCATTCGAAAGATGGCCCGTGCGGGACATTATTCGCTGCTTCAGATCCCACGTGTAGAGCCCGCACGCACGGAGCATGTCGCGGCTGTGGTTTGACTCGATGACGACAGCGTCGCAGCCGCGCAGGTTTTCTTTGATCGTGTCGTCGATGTGGCCAAAATCCATCAACGTCGCGACCTTGACGCCATTTCGTCTGGCTACAAATCCGAAATTATCAACCGCGTCGTGCGGCACGCTGAACGGGTGAAAATCGATGTCGCCGATGCGAAACTCGCGATGCGATTCGATCTCGACCGTGCGTCCGTCGAAAGCGGCTCGACGTTTTGACGATTCGCTGTCGCCGTTGCTGCCACCAGCTCGCGTGTCGTAATACGCGTCCTCGGTTATGCGCGAGATGAAAACCCGGCAGCCTAGCGAACGCATCAGCACGCGAAGTCCGCCCACGTGGTCACCGTGTTCGTGTGTGACCAGCACGCCGTCGAGCTTGTCGTGCGGCACGCCCACCTCGGCCAGCCGCCGCATGATCTCGCGGGCGCTGAGGCCCGCATCGACCAGGACGTTGGTCGTCTCGCTCGATATCAGTACGCAGTTGCCGGTCGAGCCGCTGCCGAGGACGGTAAATCTCATTTTTCCTTTTGGTAACGCGAACGCAATGCACCGGCCATAAATCGTCGTGACAGCGACGTCGGCAGGTGACTACCGAGTGCCGCTCCAACCTTGTTGACGAATCCGGGAACGAACCTGGCCCGGCCTGCCCCGACGCTCTTCAAAAATGCCGCAACCGCTTCCTCTGCCGTATGCTGGCCCTTAAAGGTTACTGGCCGGTCGATGTTAGACGCTGCAAAGAAATTCGTCGTCGTCGAGCCCGGACAGAAAGCCATGATCCGGATACCGAACGGCTTGTTCTCCTCAACAAGTGCCTCGGTAAATGATGTCACAAAAGCCTTTGTCGCCGCGTATGTCGCCATGAAAGGTATCGGCTGAAACGAGGCGGTCGATGAGACATTGATGATCGTCCCGCGTCCCAGCTCACGCATTCTCTGCAGATAGCGATGCGTGATAGCGACGAGCGCCCGGATGTTCAGATCGATCATCTCCAGTTCTTTGTCGAGCGGCAGCGATGAGAAATCGCCCGGCCGACCCGAATCCCGCGTTATTGATCAGCCAGTCGATCTCGATACCGTGGCTTTCAGTATCGGCGAAGAGTCTGGCGTCGGCGTCGGGTTCGGTCAGGTCGAGAACGACGTAGTGTGCCGACACCTTTTCGCGGAGCATCAGCTCGTCGCACAGCTCATGCAGATGCCTTTTCGGACCGGGCAACAAGCACGAGGTCATGGCCCTGTGCGGCAAGCTGTCGGGCAAATGCCTCGCCGATGCCGCTCGATGCTCCTGTTATCAGTGTTGTCGGCATAATTCGTTATCGCCGTTTTCGTCGGGCGCGCACGAAAGGTAGATAGACGCGGCCGCGGCCGTGATAATTGTCACCGTCCCGACCAAACGGATGATCCCGGCGACCGTTTTGGTCGAGCCGAGCAGTCCGAGACGGTCGAGCATATAGTTCCAATCGTGAAAGCTGCCCTCGCTGCCCGTAAAGCCGCTCGTCAGTACCAATTGCATCACGACGGCATCGGACGCATAGACCCAAACATTCAGGATACTCTGACCCACCCAGAACAGGACTATCGCAGCCGAATAATATTTCCGATGCCAGATGAAGTAACCGACAAAAGCTCCTGGAAGGAACACCTGGAAGAGGGAACCGCCCGCGATTCCAATAAACTCGCCAAAGATGCGAAACACCAGATGCCCGAATTCGTGTATCGGCAGATCGATGTTATCGAGGAAGCTCCCATTCATTGGCAGATAAGCTATCCACAAAAAGTAGATACTCATCAATACGGCGAATACAAGCTTAGGGATCTTTGGTTTCAAAATCTATCGTGTGTCGTGAAGATGTGAGTATTCCTCGCGCGATATCGCATAGACGACGCAATCGAAACCGTAGTGCCGTTCGTTCTTCTCGAAACGCATCCCGCATTTCTCCATGATCTTCCACGAGCCGACATTTTCGGGAAAGGCGACGGCGACGATGCGTTCGAGGCCGCACTTTTCAAATCCGAACCTCAGCCAGCCCATCGCGGCCTCGTAGCCGTAGCCCTGACGCCAGAACTTCTCTGACATATTATAACCGACCTCGATCTCGCCGGTATTTTCGAGCGGCTGCAACCCGGCCGAGCCCATCCGCTCGCCGGTCTCTTTGTGGATCATCACGCAGTTGCCGAAGCCGTATTCGTCGTGGCAATCCATATAGAACTTGATCCGCTTGGCCAACGCCTCGGGATTCTGCATCGCCGTACCGCCGAGATACCGGTTCACGGCCTCGTCAGAACGCATCTCGATCAGCCACGGCAGGTCGTCGGGCGTGAATTTGCGGAATGTAAGTCTTTCGGTCTCGATCATGGTGATAATCGTGCGATCGTCCATGTGCCATCCTGCGATCGATACATGATCCGGTCGTGCAGGCGGTTCGGGCGGCCCTGCCAGAACTCGATGCGGTCCGGGATCACGCGAAAGCCTCCCCAATGCGGCGGACGGGGAACAGTGCCCAGAGCGTATTTTGCCGCAAACTTTGCTGCCCTAGCCATAACAACGGCGCGCGATGCGATCTCTTCGCTTTGGGCCGACGCCCACGCTCCGATCCGGCTCAGATATGGGCGCGACTGAAAGTACTCGTCAGATTCCTCGTCAGACACCTTTGACACAACGCCGCTGATGTTGACCTGTCGTTCGAGTTCGGGCCAGAAGAAATTCAATGCGGCGAAAGGATTTGCGGCAAGCGCTCGGCCCTTGCGGCTGTTGTAGTTCGTGAAGAAGACAAAACCGCTGCTGTCGAAGCCCTTGAGCAGCACCACCCGCGATGACGGCCGTCCGTCTTCGCCGACGGTCGACAGGGTCATTGCGGTCGGTTCGTCTGCCTCGGCGGCGAGAGCTTCGTTCATCCACACGTCGAACTGCGCGATGGGGTCGGGCGAGACATTCGCTTCCGAGAGTTCCTCTCCCGAATAGTCGCGGCGAATGTCTGCCAGGTGTTTGTCCATCATCAGATCAGGTGAATGAGCAGGCCGTCTTTGAGTTTTGGCTCGAACCAAGTCGATTTTGGCGGCATCGTCTCGCCCATGTCGGAGACGGCGAGCAGGTCGTCCATCGTCGTAGCATACATCGAGAACGCCGCCACTGCTATGCCTTCATCGATAAGGCGCTCCAGTTCCGGCGTGCCGCGCTTGCCGCCGACAAAGCCGATGCGGTCATCGGTCCGAGCGTCGTGGATGCCGAGGATCGGCCCAAAGACGTTGTCCTGCAGGATACTCACGTCCAGCCGCTCGATCGGATCGGGCTCGCGAATGTACTGAAGGTTGTGGCGGAACGAGTACCATTTGCCCGCCATATAGAGGCAAAAATCGCCGTGGTTCTGCGGCACCTTTTCGCCGGTGCCGGTGAGGATGAACGATTCCTGCAGACGCGCGATGAACTCGTCTTCGGCCAGTCCGTTGAGGTCCTTGACGACGCGGTTGTAGGGAAGTATACGCAGGTCCTCGGCGGGGAACATACCGGCAACCACGTAGTTGTATTCTTCATTACCGGTGTGGCCGGGATCCTGACGGCGCAATTCCGCACGAGCCAGCATCGCGCTCTCGGCTCGGTGGTGGCCGTCGGCAATGTAGAGCGACGGCACCTCGGCAAAGGCATTGACCCACGCGTCGATCTCAGAGACACGCCAGACGCGCTGGCGAATGCCCGCCGGACATTCGAATTCGTACAGCGGATCGGTCGTCACCGTCTCGTCGATCAGTCGATGGATCTCGGCCGTGCCGCGAAATGCGAGAAAGATCAATCCGGTCTGTGCCCCGACGGCGAGCAGATGGCCGGTGCGTTCGCCAACCTTGTCGGGGCGAACATGTTCGTGCTTTTTGATCGAGCCCGCCTCGTATTCATCTATCGAGCAGCAGGCGACAACGCCGGTTTGCGAGTGCGTCTCGGAGGCGAGCTGGTAAACATAGAGTGCCTCTTCAGCGTCGGTCGCGAGGATTCGGTCGGCGATGAATTGGTCAAGATTCTGCCGCCCGCGGGCAAAGATCTCTGACGGACTCGGGTGCTGGTCCAGCGGAAAATCGGCCTCAGGGCGGGTCACGCGGAGAAAACTAAGCGGATTCCCCGCAATGTATTCGCGCACTTCAGACTCGTAAACGACGTCATACGGTACGCACGAAACACGCTTTGCATTCTCTGCTGACGGACGCAAAGCCCGGAATGGTTTGATAAACACCACGAAAAAAAGCTCCTTAAATGCTGGGCGTTGATGGAATGCCGTCGAGCGGCTCCCCCTCGAGATCATCGACCGGCGATGGCATCGGCGAAGGCGACGCCGACAGGCCGTCCGCGGGGGGCGGCATCTGCGGCTCCATCGGCGGCCGGTTGATGAGCTCGTCGAGCTTGCGATTGTTTTCCTGCTCGATGTCCATTATCATGCGGTCTGCAAAGCCCTTTTTGTCGATCTTCCATACGCCGTCCTCTTTGACAAAGGGCACCGTCTCCCACGAGCCGTATGAATTCTTGACCATCAACGTGGCCTTGTCGCCGTCGATCTTTTCGTCGCGAAATTCGACCGTCCGCTGGTTCTCGGTAAAGAGCGTTTCGCGCTTTACGATCTCGTCGACGGTTGTGCCCTGGGCAACTGCCTGACGCTCGTGCATCTTGAGCGTCGCCTCTGACAGCAGTACACGCATTGCCTTAACGTCCTTAGCCTTGATGGCCTTGACGTACGTCTTGAACGTCTCGATCGGCGTCGAAGGCGGACGCGTGCAAGCCGACAAGCACAACAAGACAAAGAGTCATGATAACGGCCGCTTTGCCACTCGCGACGGTTTAGGTTAGATAATCTCGTAAGCATCAAAAATATGTAGTATAGCGTAAACGCCGGAGGCAATTAAGTGGAACGACGAGTTTTGGATGAGAATGATCTGAACGAGGTTTTGAAAAAGCTCGACGGCTGGGCAGTCGATGGGAAAGTGCTAAAGCGAAGGTCTGAATTTCCGGATTTTGCCGCGAGCCTTGCCTTTGTAAACCGCGTCGGTGAGATCGCCGAGGCCGCCGACCATCACCCTGACATCACCTTCGGCTGGGGCTATTGCGAGATCGCCCTGACGACGCACGACCGCGGCGGTATCACGGATGTTGATATCGCCCTCGCAAAGCAGATCAACAGCCTGTCCTGATCGAATGATCGTCTTCTACATTTTCGCCGCGCTGCTCGTCTGGTTGAGCTTCAGGTCATTGACGGGCGGCATTGCTTATTTACGATACGTTCGCGACGAACTCGCAAAGCCGCTGTCGGGCGACGCACCCTTCGCCACCGTGATCGTCCCGTGCAAAGGGATCGATCAGGGCCTTTCAGAGAACTTAAATGCGCTCCTCAAACAGGACTATCCCGCATACGAGGTCATCTTTGTCGTTGATAGTAAAGACGATGCGGCCGTGCCGGTGATCGAACAGGTCAGTACCTCTCAATTCAGAACCGGGAACGGCGGCTTTAGCACTGGCCGAGTCTTCGAGGCCAGAACTGACCGGATTCTTTCACCGTCGCAGCTCATCGTTGCCGACAAAACCACTACCTCCAGCCAAAAAGTCGAAAACCTCCGGCAGGCAGTTTTACAACCAGATCCACGGTCGGAGGTCTTCGTATTCGCCGATTCCGACGCCCGGCCTGAAAATAACTGGCTTCGCAGCCTCGTCGTTCCTTTACACAACGACAAGACAGGTGCCGCGACCGGCTACCGCTGGTTCATCGCCCCGGAACCTACATTCGGCTCCGAACTGCGTTCCTCGTGGAACGCCTCGATCGCGACGGCACTCGGGCCAAATAGTCAGTCAAATTTCTGCTGGGGCGGGGCAATGGCGATACGTCGCGAGACATTTGAGCGGCTCGACATTCGCGAGAAATGGGCCGGAACGCTCTCAGACGATTTTACGTTAACACGCGCGGTAAAAGAGGCAGGCCTTGACGTAATCTTTGTACCGCAGGCACTTACAGCGTCGGTTGAGAACTGCACATTCGGCGAGATGCTCGAATTCACGACGCGTCAGATGAAGATCACGCGCGTCTACGCCGCGAAACTGTGGCTGATGTCACTGTTCGGTTCGTCGCTGTTTACCGGCGTGATGATCGCGGCATTTCTGGTCACGATCCTGAGCCCGAAGAACAGCCTTGCGGTCTGGGCCGCCATCGCGACATTAGTGCTTGTATCCGCCTTTAGCATCGGCAAATCGTATCTCCGGCTAAAGGCCGTGAGGCTCGTCCTCACGCGATACGACAACGAATTGCGGCGGCAGAGCCTGACGCAAAACACGCTTTGGCTTGCTGACGCCGGTGATATTTCTCTACAACTCGTATCGCCGCCCTGCTTTCACGCCGCCTGAAATGGCGGGGAACGACCTATGAATTGAAATCGCACCGCGAAACTGTCATCATTGGCGATTAGGCTTACGACCATGGTGCAGAGCATTTTCGACACTCAGGAAGACCAAAAAAGCGACGATCCGTGGCTGTCGGAGTTCTCCGCGATCGACCCGTCGATCGCTCCCGACCGGCCTGAGCCCGTGCGGCCGCTCGAGTTGCAGCCTGCTCCCGACCAGCCGGAGGCCGTCCCGCCGTCCGAGGGGCAACCTGCTCCAGCTCCGCCCGCAACGCACTTTGACCCTTACGGTGACGAGCCTTTCGACGGCTATGAAACGGTCGTCCGTGATCCCTGGCTGCCCGAGCCGCCGCCGGTCGAAACGCAGTTCGCACCGTTGCCCTACGAGCCGGAAACGACCGCCGAAAGTACTCGCCGCAGCGGCCTGGCATGGTCTCTGGGCATAATGTTCTTCGCGTCGGTTGTGTTTATGATGTTCCTCGGTTGGGGCGCCGATCTGCTTCTTGGTACTTCGCCGTGGGGCCTCGTTGGCGGCATAATCCTGGGCTCGCTGATCGGCTTCGTTCAGTTTTTCCGCACCAGCTCACGGATGTTCAACCAATCCGAGAATCCGCATGAGATCAAAACCTTTCTTTCCGGACCTGACGACGACAACTAAAAAAGTCTTGACAAATCGGTGAAATCGTGATACATTGTTGCAATGTCGCAACGCAGCGTAAACCCGAACTGTATTCGGCGAATTTGTATGACACGTGTCGGACAAATCCTTTTTTGCGCGAAAATCGTGGAACACGACGAAAAAACAACCATAACTAGTTGTAAGCACAACATTTACGGCGTTCCACGAGTGGGTGGAACACGAGCGGAACAGACCGGAACACGCCGGAACACGATGTCGGCCTGATTTGCTCTAACGGTAGCAAACAGTTAGATTTACGTAAATTCGCCCCGAAGGAGGGTCCAGAACAAATGGACGTAATGCGCGGTTTTGAATTCTACGGAAGGTTCCGAGTAAAATTTACGGTTTGCGATGCACGAAGAGACTGATCCTTTAGCAATTGTCTCGCATCGCGGAATTTTGATAATAATGGCCGTTATCGTCGCGGCCGGGGCTGTGGCGGGCCTGATATTCGCCGGACCGAGGTTCGGGATCGGAGTCTTGTTTGGCGGCTTGCTCGCGTTTGGCAATTATTTGTGGCTCGACCGCAGTACGCGGGCGATATTTCAGCCGGATGCCGTCAGATCCGCCGGCCTGCTGGCCGCAAAGTACATTTTAAGGTATGTCGCGATCGGCGGAGTTTTGCTTCTCGTGTACTTGACCGGTGCTTTGCCGATACCGGCCGTGATATTGGGCCTGGGCGCGTTTGCCATCGCGGTGGTCGTTCAGGGATTGAAAAATATAGTTTCGAGTAATTTTTAAGAATGTTTCTATTTGCCGAAAGCGGCGGCCATCACGTCCCGCTGATCGTAGAATTCATCAACCATTATCTGGGCGAGCCTGTGCATCGTCTCCAGATGGCGACGACGTATCCGATGTGGAAGTCGTTTTTTGCCAAATTCGGCACGACGCCCGAGAAGGTCTTTGGCGGCGAATACACCGCCGAGAACGCGATCCCGTGGTACACGATCATGTTCGTGATCGCGTGTATCATCACGGTCATTCTCGTGAAAATGCTCAAGGGCAAGCTGTCTGAGGACGATCCGAAGCCCGGTCAGTTGACGCTCGAGGCGGGCTATCTGGCGGTCAGGGGAATGATCTCGAGCATCATCGGCGAACACGGTGCGAGGCACTTTCCGGTCGTGGCGACCTTTGGGTTGCTCATACTCGTATCGAACCTGATGGGCCAGTTCCCGATGTTCATGTCGCCGACGGCGTCGGTGAATGTGACCTTCGCACTCGGCCTGACGTCGTTCATTTACTACAACTACGTCGGCATTGCGGAGAACGGTGTATTCGCCCATATCAAGCATTTCGCGGGACCGAAACTGCCCGCGCTGATGCTGCCGATCACGGGACTGATCTTCTTCATCGAGATCATAAGCAGCTCGATCAGGCCGTTTACGCTGGGCGTTCGACTATTTGCGAACATGTTCTCGGATGAGAAGGTATTCCTCGAGATCACGAATATCTATCCGCCGATCACGCACTTTGTCGTGCCGCTGCTGCTCACGGGTCTGGGTGTCTTTGTGGCTTTCGTTCAGGCGTTTGTGTTTACCTTGCTGTCGATGATCTACATCGGCGAGGTCACCCACGCCCCGCATGATCACGAGGAGCATCACGACGAAGCGCACGGCGAGACGGCCGTAGCTCACGCGTAAGAATTTGAAGTTTCACGCCGACGGCGTGATTTTTGACAACCGAAGACCAAGTTGGGCCCTGCGTTTTATAGCAACTATGCCCGCACGCAACAGGCGATGTGGACTCCACGGAGTAGAAAATCCACGCAATACCGGAAGCGAGGCGAAATCATACCGCGAGCAGGTCACGGATGAGGTCTTCTTATTACAAATAAAGGAGATAACACAATGAATAAGTTCAAATACACTGTTTTCGCGACGCTCGCTATCGCTCTGATGGCAGTCGCGGCAATGGCGCAGGGCGCAGCTGACAACGAATCGTCGGTCAATGCCGCCAAGGCGATCGGCGGCGGCATCGGCTTCGGCCTGGCAGCCGGCCTCGCCGGTATCGGTCAGGGCCTGGTCGGTTCGCGTGCTGCTGAAGGTGCTGCCCGCAATCCGGGCGCAGCCGGTACAGTTCAGACGATGATGATCATCGCTCTCGCGCTGATCGAATCACTCGTGCTGTTCGCACTGCTTATCGTCTTCGTTAAGCTCTAATTCGAAGACTGTGAAAAGGAATCGCGGATGAGGCCGATGAGCGTCTCATCCGCTTTTTTCTTGAACTATTGGGTTTGGGCGGTCTATCCTTTAGTTGCAACCTGACGGCGTGTCAGGCGTTCTAATATCAGATGATCGACGATGTGCTCGGCAAATTGGTGGCGGACAAATACCGCATCGAGGGCCTGATCCGCGAGAGCGAATCGGGTGACCTCTTCACCGCGCGCCACGAGGTGCTGGACAGGCCCGTGACGGTCAAGATACTGTCACGCGCCCTCGCTATGGACCAGCGATGGGTAAAGCGTTTTGTCGACGAAGCCCGAGCCGCGTCGGCCCTCGAGCATCCGAACATCCTCAACATCACCGATTTTGGCACCGACGCCAAGGGCGTTTCGTACGCGGTCTTTGAACACGCCTCCGAGACCACGCTGCGAGATCGGATCGACCACGGAGCCTCTTTAGACGAGAAGAGTGCCGTCGGCATCGCTCGCCAGATCGCGGTCGCCGTCGGGGCCGCGCATCAGAAGCATGTTCTGCACACTGCGATGGAGCCTCGCTCGGTCTTTGTGGACCAGATCGATGGGCTCGACGCAGTCAAAGTTTATGGCTTTGGTGGCGAAGCGACGCACGTCGCGCGTGACGCGGATCCGCGCTATCTGGCACCCGAACAGTGCACCAAGTTTCCGGCGGCTGACGAACGCTCAGACGTCTATGCTCTGGGCGTCATGCTCTACGAGATGTTGAGCGGCGTATTGCCGTATGACGGCGCGACCGCGGCGGACATGCTGGCCAAGCAGAATTCCGAACCGCCGCCGCCGCTGTCGGCATTTCGCCGCGACATACATCCCGACATCGAGCCGATCGTGCTGAGCGCGATCGCCGCCGATCCGGACCGCCGGTATCAAACGATGGCCGCGTTTGCCGAGGACCTCGACACGCTTTCAGACCGGCTCGGCATCGTCGTCGATGCAGAACCAAAGGCCGAGGCCGCAACGGTCAAGCCAAACGTCTGGCGAACGGCGTTTATCGGCATGGCCGGTATCGCCCTGCTCGCCGCCGCCCTCATCTACGCGACATCGACACGCGGGACTGATCCGACGACCAAGCTTCAAGCAGACGCCGGCAGCCTGCCCGTTCAACCGTTAGGAACCGCGACGGGAAACCCCGAAATGGCGGCCCTCAACAGCACGGCCGCTACTTTCGACGCCAATTCGATGGTCCCGTTCGACCCGCTGGCGGCTGCCGGAGACGGGGCCGATTATTGGAGCGGCGGCGGTTTTCCGCAGACGACGACGGGTCCATTACCCATGAATATGCCGCCAGCCGGCCCGATGACAACTGTCCCCGGCAGCGGCGGAAGCCAGTTCATGTCGGACATCTGGTATGACAAGACGAATAACCGCTGCTTTGACCTGAACGGCACCGTCCCGTGCCCGCCGGGCGTCCAGCGGCAAGACGGGCCGCCGCCGGCGAATACTCGGCCCGCGCCAACCAACGCTAACGTCGCTGCGAACACAGCGGCAAACACGACGAAGCCCGTGACCGCGTCGACGCCTAAAGCCGCTGGCAACGCCACCGCCACGGACGAGGCCGACCCCGGCAAGCGGACAAGCCCAAGCCAAGTACCAAACCTAACGACGAATAAGATCAGCGGGGAACTTCGACCGTTTTGACGATGTCGGAGATGACGGCGTCGGCGGTGGCCCCGTCGAGTTCGGCCTCGGCCCTGAGAGCGAGACGATGACGCAGCACGGGCGGAGCCACATCGCGGATGTCGTCGGGCGTTGCGAAATCCCGACCGCGGATTGCCGCTAAGGCTTTTGAACAGAGCAGTAACGCGACCGACGCACGCGGGCTGGCACCGTAGAGGATAGTCGGATGCGTCCGCGTTCGGCGGACGATCTCGACGATATATCGCTGTACGCCCGGCTCCATTCGCATGTTGCGGACCTCGGCGCGGCAATGCTGAATCGCGGCCGGATCGGGCAACGGTGCGATCTGGACCTGTTCGAGATGACGCGAATTAAAGCCCGCGTCCCAACGTGCAACGATCTCTGCTTCGTCATCGGCTTCGGGATAATCGATCAGGATCTTCATCAGGAACCGGTCAAGCTGGGCCTCGGGCAGCGGATACGTGCCTTCGTACTCGATTGGGTTCTCGGTCGCCAGAACCGTAAAGAGCGGCGACAGCGGATAGGTCTCGCCGTCGATGGTCGCCTGCCGTTCTTCCATCGCCTCGAGCAGGGCTGCCTGGGTTTTGGGTGGCGTGCGATTGATCTCGTCGCCGAGCAAAATGTCCGTAAAGATCGGCCCGTGCCGCAGTGTGAACTGCGACGTCTGTACGTTAAAGACGTTCGTGCCCGTGATGTCCGACGGCATTAGGTCGGGAGTGAACTGGATACGCGAGAACCGAGCGCCGATGATCTGGGCGAGAGTCTTAACGGTCAGCGTCTTAGCCGTGCCGGGCACACCCTCGATCAGGGCGTGGCCCTCGGCGAGTATTGCTACCAAGATCTGTTCGATAACGTCATCCTGGCCGACGATGGTCTTGCGCAGCTCGTTGAGGATATGGGCAACGGTAGTAGGTGTGTGAGTAAGCATCAGAAAAGGTCGTAGATCGTCCAAATCGCCAGCAAAAATACGGCCGTCAAAAACACTCGCCTAAGCCAAATATCATCGAGTTTAGCGGCGTAGTGAGCCCCGACATATGCACCGGCAAACATCGTAAGCCCTAGTATCAGGCCGAGCTTATAGTCCACTAAACCTTGCCACATAAAGGCAATAGCCGCAACGCCGGACGAAACGACGTTGATCAGCTTTGTCGCACCGACAGCCTCGCCGTACTGCATTCCATACATACCGACGCAGACCGCCGTCAGCACCGTCACATAGCCCCCGCTGAAGAGCCCGCCGTAGATGCCGAGCACAAATACCAGAACGTAGGTCAGCGGAATTGCGGCAGCCGCCCGCTTTGGAGTTGCGACACCGGTAGTCGGCCTGATCAGAATGAACAACGCAACTGCGATCATCGCCACGGCGACGATCGCCTTTATGCCGTCCGCACTAATGACCCCGACAAGCAGAGCTCCGATCGTGGAACTGACCGCCGTCAGTCCGAGAAACGGCCATAGTTTGCCGATCTCAAACCGCCGCTGTCTGACAAAGGGTATCGTCCCGCCGACAGCCATGAACAGCAGCGCGAACATATTCGTCGCGACCGCGACCTTGGGATCGATGCCGGCCTTGAACATCACCGGCACCGCGATCAGCGAATTACTGCCCGTCACAACGCCGACGACGCTGGTCAGGAAGAAAACGACGATCAGGATCACAAGTGCGTCAGTGGGCATTGGGTCACCTTGATCTGCGGAGAATCCCGAGGCTCTCTTCGAGAGAACGAAGTTCGGCTACGAGACCGATAACATCGGTTTTGGTGGTCGGCTCGCCGCGAATGATCTCTTCGCATTTGAAGAGCGTCGCCTCGATCGCGTCGGCGGCCTGACCTGTCCTTTCGGCGGCCAGTGCGGCGATCTCGGCGGGCTTAGAAGCCATCGTATCGAGGCCGAGAGAGCGGCAAATACGTCGCCGTGCTTCCGAATAGATGTTCTCGACAGCAAGGTCATAGGCACGCGTGCGCCGCTGGAGCTCCGCCATTGCTCCGACATATTCCAGCTTTGATAGCCGGTCCGGCTCGGGTTCCGGAACGGGACGTGCGAACCGGCGGCTCTGCGAGAAAAGAACGAGGCCGACCAGAAACGCCGCCTGTATAAAGATCGCAACGACCGGCGTACCGGCAAAGAACTGTAGGAAACGATTGTTGTCCATCCCGTAGCCGTGATGATATTCATCAAAGGCAATAATGCCGTTGCCATTGACGAGATTGATCGCAAGCTGAGCATTATCGGCGAGTGCGATGCCGCCGTTTGAGACGATGTAAGGATCGGCAACGAAAACGATCCGACCGCTGCCAAAAGGTGCATCCACCACGAGCCCTTCATCGCGGATCGGGAAATGGACGGTCGGGGCGATCTGGCTGGGCTCGGCGACCTGTTCCGTGCGGTTTTCGACTGATGTCTGTGAATCGCCTGCATACCGTTCGATCAAAATAGACGCTGCAAAGCGCGATGGCTGAATTGCATTGACGCCGTCAGTAAGCACCGTCGGCTGAGCGGGCCTCGTCGCAGCGGTGTCAGCGGTCATGATCTTCTGGTCTGACGGATCCGCCGAGAAAATGGCAGGAAGCTGCGGTTCGTCGAGCGTGATCCGCCAATTAGCCGTCGTCATGGCGATCTTCTCGGGCGGTGCCCGATCAATGAGAACAAGCCGGCCACCCTCTGAGACCCATCGCAGCAGAGGTTCAGCGTCCGCGTCAGTGAACTCGCGTCTGAGGCTGCCAACTAGAACGAACACCTGCGGCTTTTCACGCTGGCTCGTGAGAAGTGCGGCGGGCGACTCTTGCCATCGTGTCGCTTTTCGTCCTGTCTCGGCGAGCAGCGAGAACCACGCCTGCGTGCCCGTAGGTCCGGCATTGAAGCTCGATCGGTTTGGCGACAGCTCGCTGTCGGGCGTCTTCTCTTTCTGCTGATAGGACACTGCGTTCAGCCCGGCTAGGACCGCGATCAGCAGTAGGAATACGAGCAATAGAAGCACCCTCTGTTTCATGACATCTATCTACCGGCCTCAGTAACGGCCTTGCGGCAGCCGTCCCTGAATTCCTCCCAGTCCTTTCGCTCCGCCGGTTTGAGGCCATACCAACTGCTCTCGAACCTACCTGTCAGCCCCGTCATGCTCCCGAACAATGGCTCGTTACGACGCACGTCGCGCAGGTAATCGCGATTTGTCTTATGCCGTGCCAGGGCGATCACCTTTCGATCGCTGAGATCGAACAGGACGGCTATGTAGCCTTTGCGTATGGCACCGCGCAGGTCGCCCTGGCGTGCGAGCCGTTCAGCGTCGGCGAGCAGATCACGGGCGGACTCGTGTGCTTCGATGCGTTCGCCGAGAATGACGCGGTCCTCATGCTTCTCTGTTGACTTAGTTCCGAAGCGGCTGAATAGTGCCGGCGCGAACTTGTAGAGGATAAAGCCGATCAGAGCGATCACCAGCACAAGTACGACAACCTGCAGAACGGCCTTTATCGAGCCCATTGCCGGCGCTGTCCCGGGTGAGATCGCCGGGTCGGGAAACTGCTTTTCCAGCCATTCCATGAACTGGCGCCACCATTTTTGGAAGAGGCTCTCCTCCTTGGGCTGCGCCTTTTGGTATTCCTCGCGGCGCAGTATCTCTGCGAGCTTCTGCTTGTCCTGATCCTTTGACCGCTCGGCCTCCGCTGCCCTCTCAAGTGTCTCGATTGCGTCGAGCGTAGCGATGAGTCGTTCGTCGATGCCGGTGAGGATATCGAGGCGTTTCTTCTCGCTTGATTCGGCCTTAAGGCGGCCGAGTTCCGCATGCAGCCAGCCGTTCTGCGTCTCGATGCTGCCGGATGATAATTCGATCTTTTCGGACTCAGGCAGAAGACGGGATACCTCACTGATCTCGTACTGCGATTGGCTCTCGTCGACGTCGACGATCAGGGCCGTAAGATGCTCACGTGCTCCGCTAAGCCGCTGTTTGTAATCGGCAAGGGACGCCGCGGCAAGACTCGACACCAGTGATGCCATCACAACAAGCGAGGCCGCCGCGTAGAATATAGATCTTCGCTTCGTCGTCATTTGAGGCCCAATGTGGTGAACGTCGGCGGCCGGCCGGCGGGTGTCGAGACAGTCTCGGCCAATGCGGGCTGGAGCGGATTGAGATATGTTGACGGAACCGACGGGATGTCGCCAAGCCGCGCAGCCGCCATAAGTTCGATGTCATAGCCCTCGTGCCGGACGCGTTCGTCAACATAAAGCAGGCACAGTCCGATCATCCATACCGGCGACAGCAGAATAAAGCTCACCTGCCAGATCAGGTTATAGGCGATCTCATACCAGGCCGGTATCAGATCGGCGTCAAAACTCATCAGCGGCACACCTTGTGAGTTGGCGTACCAAGCGAGCGGCACATAGAGCAACGCCAACGCCGAGTAAGTAGCGACAGTGCTGAAGATAAATAATGCCGCCAATCGCCTCACATTCCCGCTCGCGAGTGATGCGCTGCGGCCGATCGCTGCGAATACGCCCTGTCCCTCGACCAGCATCACCTGCGGCACGTATGCCAGCCGCGAGGCCGCAAGGAAAAACAACCACGTCGTGCCGATCAGAATTGCACCGCCCAAGACTATCGACAAAATGACTGCGACGATTGGGATCGCCTCAAACATAGCCGCCATCAGAGCGATCGCCACAAATGCCGCGAGCAGCCCGAAGTAATACACCGCAAGCCCAACCGAACCGAGCACGAACGTTATCAATGTAGCGGCCACTAGAAGGCCGCCGAGCCGGCGGACGGTATTCTTGTAGGTTTCACGGAATGTGATCGCCTCGCCGTGGAGCAGATGGCGGACGAAGCTGCGTGATGCTCCGCCCATCACAACGAGCGTGGCGATCGTCTCGATCAGCCAGATCACAACGCTGCCAAGCCAGACAAAGACGTAGTAGAACGCGTTCTCGGCGGAGTATTTATCGACGCCGATCGAGAATATCTGACGCCCAAGGATCATCCAGCCGAGCGAAAAGATGGTGCCGGCGATCACTGGCGGTGCAGCGATCAGCACGAATGTGACAAAGAATTTGCGATAGAACCGAACCGCGCGGTCGATCAGGTCACCGGCGCCGAGCGGTTTAACGGTCATAGAGGCATCGGTTGTACGGCCCGCATTGTCCATTTCGTTGCCCGAAGCAGATTCTAGGTTCGGGACACATTCTTATTCTATTATCTTTGTCCCCGGGTGACCGTCAGACAATCGGGGCTTTTTTTCTAGCTAGTTACGCGTGATGTTGTAGCTCTTTATCTTGGAATTTAGCGTAGTGGCATTGAGGCCCAGCAACCTTGCGGCGCGTGACTGGTGGCCGCCGGTTTGGTCGAGTGCCCGGCGGATCAGGTCGATCTCAAACCGCTTGACCTCGTCGTAAAAGCTAACGCCGCGGGCCAGATCGATGTCGCTTGAGACGCCTTCGGTCTCGGCGACCATCTTTAGGGCCGCCTCAGGGTCGCGGACCTCCGTCGTGAGGCATTCGATGGTGATGTGGTCCTCGGGCGTGATCACAATGGCCCGTTCGATGATGTTCTCAAGCTCGCGGACATTGCCGGGATAGTTGTAACTCTCAAGCAATGACAACACGCCCGGGGCGATCTGCATCGAGATGTCGCGGCCGTTCTCCTCCGCAAACTTACGGATAAAGTGCTGCGCCAGCGGAAGTATGTCCTCGCGGCGGTCACGCAGCGGTGGCAGTTCGACCGGCACGACCGACAGCCTGAAATACAGATCCTCGCGAAACTGTCCGTTTCGCACAGCCTCTTTCAGATCGACGTTTGTCGCGGCAACGATGCGTACATCGACCTTGACCGGAACAGTGTCGCCGACCGGCGTGAACTCCCGCTCCTGAATTACACGCAGCAGCCTGACCTGTGTCTCCGGCCTGATGTCGCCGATCTCGTCCAGAAATATCGAACCCGTGTCGGCCGCCTCAAACAAGCCTTTCTTCGCCGCGATCGCTCCGGTGAACGCTCCTTTCGTATGGCCAAAGAGCTCTGATTCAAGCAGCTCCGACGGAATATTCGAGCAGTTCACGACAACGAAGGGATTCTGCGCACGCGGACTGGATTCGTGTATGGCTTTTGCTACCAGCTCCTTACCGGTGCCGCTCTCGCCGGTGATCAGGACCGTGGATCGGGCCGGCGCCACGCGTTCGACCAGCCGGAAGACGTTCTCCATCTTCTCGGACCGGCCGATAAACCCATCGCGGTTCACCGAGCGGACCATCGCCTGGCGCAAGGTGAGGCGTTCCTCTTCCTTGCGGCGGCTGCGGATGCCCTTGGCAACGAGCGATAGTATCTGCTCGTTCTGGAACGGTTTGCGAATGACGCCGGCTGCCCCCTTTTCCCAGGCGGATATCGCCGTGTCAAACGTCGCATACGCCGTCACCATCAGCACCACGGCCTCGGCGTCGAACTTTATCAGCTCCTCTAGCGCGGTCAGCCCGCCCATACCGGGCATTGAAACGTCCATCAGCACAACGTCAAAATTCTTCTGCTGATACACCTCGACAGCTTCTTCGCCGGTCTTTGCAAGCTCGACCTTGTATCCCGCGCCCGAGCATATCGTCTCAAGCACGTCGCGCATGATCTCTTCGTCGTCGCAGATAAGGATCGAGCCCTTCTTAGCCATAAGCCTTAGAATATAGCCTAAACTGTCCAATTTTGCCCGTCACGGCTCCGTCGACCTCCGTGTCCGATTGAACCTTTGCGATTTGAATGGCGTAATATGCTAATTGCGCGACCCATCAGGTCCTAAGACAATGGCTATCTCAAAAACAACAAAAATATTCCTGCTGTTGGGCGGTATTCTCGCCGCTCTATTGATCGTCGCCGTCGTCGGCATCTTCTTTGCCGCACGTTCGATGGGCAGCCCAACCGTTGCCGATAACAGCGTTTTGGTGCTCAGCGTTTCGGGCGAGTTGCCTGACTACGTCGCCGAAGAGCCGCTTGCTAAGGCCTTTGGCGTCTCGCAGCCGCAATCGTTTACGGGCCTGCTCACGCAGCTTCGCAAGGCAAAGGTCGATAATCGGATTGGCGCGGTTTTGCTCGATATCAATTTTCCCGGCATCGGCTGGGGCAAGGCAGATGAGTTTCGCGATGCCGTCGCGGACTTCAAAAAGTCGGGCAAGCCCATCTACGCCTACATGCAGATCGGCACCAACCGCGAATATTATATTGCGACCGCCGCCGACAAGATCTTCCTGCCGCCATCGGGCGATATTTATATAAATGGATTCGCCGCCGAAGCGATGTTCTACAAAGGCTCGCTCGACAAACTCGGTATCGAGGCCGATGTGATCCAGATCGGCCCGAAGTACAAGAACGCTCCCGACCAGTACACGAAAAAAGAGATGGGCGAGGGACAGCGTGAGGTCATCAACGCCGTTCTGGACGAGTATTTCTCGCGGTTCACCGGTGCGATCGCAGATTCGCGAAAGAAAGCTCCCGAGGACGTAAAGGCACTTGTCGACGGGGCTCCGTACAACGCCAATCAGGCAAAGGAGCTCGGCCTGATCGACGGTGCGATCTATCGCGAAAAGGTCGACGAGGAATTAAAGACCGCGCTCGGCTATAAAGAGGACGACAAGCTTCGGACGATCCGCGGCGGCGATTATCGTGAGGTGCCGTCGGACAGTTTGGGTCTCAACAACGGCGAACGTGTGGCGGTGATCTTTGCCTCAGGCGGCATAAACATCGGCGCGGTCGGGCAACGGCCCGCTGAGCGGCGAGATGGTCGGCTCTGACACGCTCGTCGCGGCGATCAACGCCGCCGCGGCGGACAAAGGGATCAAGGCGATCGTGCTTCGCGTTGATTCGCCCGGCGGCTCGGCCCTCGCGTCCGACCTGATCTGGAACGCCATAGAGAACGCCAAGACCAAGAAGAAGGTCGTCGTCTCGATGTCCGATGTCGCCGCCTCGGGCGGCTATTACATCGCCTGCAACGCCGACAAGATCGTCGCCGAACCGTCGACGATCACCGGCTCGATCGGCGTTTTTATGGGCAAACCGGTCGTCAAGGGCATGTACGATTGGCTGGGCATCACCAACGAATACGTTATGCGCGGCAAAAATGCCGGCATCTTTCGCGAGACCGAAAAATGGACGCCCGAGGAACGCGAGAAAATGGTCGCCCAGACCAACACGATCTATTTCGACAACTTCCTGCCCAAGGTCGCCAAGGGCCGCGGCAAAACGCAGCGAAGAGGCCAACACGCTCGGCCAGGGCCGTGTCTGGACCGGCACGCAGGCCAAAGAGAACGGTCTGATCGATGAATTTGGCGGGCTCGAGAAGGCCATAGACATCGCCAAGGAACTCGCGGGGCTGCCTGCGGACAAGGACGTTCGACGTGTGGTCTTCCCCGAGCCGCGTCCTCTGCTCGAGGAATGGTTCGGCAACGAGAACGACACGCAGACGAAAGAGGAACAGGCCCAGGCCGCGATCTTCGCGTCGCTGCCTGAGGACGTTCGGCGAGCGTTCCGCTTCACGGCCCTTCTCGATCGTATGCAGCGGGGCGAAGCGATGCTGCTTCTTCCATTCGAGCTGACGATCAAGTAGCTCTTCTTAATGCCAGTGGTATCGGCAGCCACGGCCGTGCCGGGGCGTAGGTTCGCGCGTTGAGAGCGTCGATCGACTGCTCGGCTTGTTGTTGGAGTTCGTCGGGCGGCAGGTCCGACTTGTTCTCATAGCACGCGTGGACGATACACGCCGATGGTTTGCCGTCGTGGTGCACAAGGCAGCCGACACCTTTTTCATAAAGCGGGCACGCGAATCTCTGCTGAAACGTGTCGCCACGGGCCGTCAGCTGATACCGCTCGACCGCGTCGTCGATACGCCGTTCTGCCGCGACACGTCGTTCCTCGCTCGAACCGTCCAGAATCCGTCGAATGGCGATCACCTCGAGCCGCGAAATGTGAATATTCACAAAATGCGCGTCCAGACAGCATGCCCCGGGCGTGTCGCATGTCAGACAGCACTTCGCACGCTGCTCGTAGGCTGACACGGCATCCCGCAGGCCCGCTTTTATCATGGCGAGCCGATCAAGTGCCCGCTTCTCGCTTAGATATTTCATATCGAGCGATGCTAAACTTATTCTACATTTTCGGAGGGTTATGCTAAAAGAGGGCGATAAGGCACCGCAATTCACTGCTAATGATCAGGACGGGAACCCTGTCAGTTTGAAGAACTTTAAGGGAAAACGTGTCGTGCTTTGGTTCTATCCGAAGGACGACACCCCTGGCTGAACGAAGGAGGCGTGTTCGCTCCGGGATTCGAGCGACAAATTCGATAAGAAGGGCATTGAGGTGATCGGCGTTTCGACCGACAGCGAAAAGTCGCATCAGAAGTTTATCTCAAAGTACAACCTGCCCTATACGCTGGTAGCCGATACGGACCACGCCGTTGTTGAAAAGTATGGCGTGTGGGTCGAAAAGAGCATGTACGGTAAGAAATACATGGGGATTCAGCGGACGACATTCTTGATCGACCCCGATGGGCGGATCGCCAAGATCTTCGACAAGGTCGACGTTTCAGCCCACGCGGATGAAGTTTTGGCTGCCTTTGGAGAGAATTGATGAAAAAGTTGCTATTGCTTGCAGCTAGTTTTATTTTCCTGCTCTTCGGCTGCGCGCCACCGGCCGCTCCTCTGCTCGTCTACGCAAAATACGACAATGAAGACGCCGTGCCGCGGATCACGGTTGAAGACGCGAAGAAAGAATTTGAGGCCGGTAACGCGATCTTTGTGGACAGCCGTCCGGAACCGACCTTTAAGGCCGAGCACCTGCCGGGAGCTGTCAGCATTCCGGTGGGCCCCGAGGCGGCAACGAAGTTTGACAGCCTTCCAAAGGGCAAGAAAATAATCGTTTACTGCACCTGACCGAAGGAACAGACGAGTGCCAGTTTGGCATTCCAGATGAATCAAAAACAGATCCCCGGAACCTACGCCCTCGCGGGCGGGCCTCCCGCTTGGAAGGCAGCCGGATACCCTCACGAGAAAAGCGAGTAATTGTCGCTCTAGACCCTTAGCAATTCGTCGCAGATTCGAGATGCGGCCTTACCGTCCCAGAGCGGTGGTATTCGCTGTTCGGCGGCGGCGGTGTTTGCAAGTGCGTCAAATGCGGCCTGTGTGATCATCGCGGGGTCGGTCCCAACGAGCTTGTTCGTGCCCATTTCAATGGTGATGGGACGCTCGGTGTTATGTCGCAGCGTGAGACATGGAATCCCGAGGACCGTCGTCTCTTCCTGCAGTCCGCCCGAATCGGTCAACACAAGCCTCGCACCGCTGTAAAGCCGCATGAAATCTAGGTATCCGAGCGGTTCGATCATTCGGACGCCTGCATCTGCTAGCCGTTCGCCGAGGTCGAATTCGCCGATCCTTGCCCGCGTTCGCGGGTGGACTGGGAAAACTATCGGGAGTTTTGCTGCTATCTCGACGAGAGCTTCGGCAATACCAGCAAAGGTCGCCGGATCATCAACATTCGACGGCCTGTGCAGCGTCAGTACCGCGTATTCACCGTCGGCGAGTTCCAGATCGGTCCTGATCGTCGAACGACCGGCAAGCGTCAGATATTCCCGCAGCGAATCGATCATGACGTTTCCGACGAGGCGTATCTTCCCCGGCGGAATGCCCTCATGCCTAAGGTTCTCGTCCGCGTCCGGCGAAGTCGTGAACAGGATATCCGAAATGGCATCGGTCAGGATCCGGTTGATCTCTTCGGGCATTGTGCGGTCCCGCGAACGCAGGCCGGCCTCGACGTGGGCAACCCGAACGCCCAGTTTTACGCAGACGAGGGCACACGCGATCGTCGAGTTTACGTCGCCGACGACCAGCACCCAATCGGGCCGCTGTTGAATAACAACCGGCTCGAATTCGGTCATAATCTTCGCAGTTTGAACCGCGTGTGAGGCTGATCCGACGCCTAGGTGTATGTCCGGTTTAGGCATCCCGAGGTCGTCAAAGAAGGCGTCCGACATCGCCGAATCGTAATGCTGCCCGGTATGGACGATCATCGGTGCGAATTCACCGGAACGCCGCTTCATCTCGGCATAGATCGGCGCGACCTTCATAAAATTAGGCCGCGCCCCGGCGATGAGAAGGACCTTAAGCATTTTGTCTTCTTCGTTTAGAGTCGTACGATCTTGGCGCGGCTAGAGGCTCGCGTCTCTGGCGTTAGGGCATTACGAGTGTCTACTACGAGCAGGGCCAGTTCGCATACGCGACCGTAATTAACAGGCGAATGCTCGGTGCAGATTATCACGCAATCCGATGATGAGATCAGATCGTCCGTAAGCTCCTGGTTCGTCAATGGTTCCGCGTCGCCGATAGTGTAGGCGTGGTCAAACGTCACCTCGGGAACGAACGGATCGTGATAATACACGTCCGCTCCGTCCGCACGCAGCAGGTCGATGATCGACAACGCCGGGGATTCCCGCATGTCGTCAATGTCCTTTTTGTAAGCGACACCAAGGATGAGCACTTTCGAGCCGTTAACGGCTTTCTTTGCATCGTTTAGGGCACGCGTTGCGAGCTCGACCACATAATTTGGCATGGTCGAATTCACCTGCTCGGCGAGACTAATAAACTGTGAATCAAAGCCGTGCTGCTTGGCCTTCCACGACAAGTAATGCGGATCCAGTGGTATGCAATGTCCGCCAATGCCCGGCCCGGGAAAGAATGGCATGAATCCGAAAGGCTTGGTTGCGGCCGCGCGAACGACCTCCCAGGTATCGATCCCGAGGGCGTTGCAAAGTTTCGCCATCTCGTTTGCCATGCCAATATTTATTGCCCGGAAACGTGTTTTCCCACAACTTTGCCGCCTCGGCCACGCGGGCCGACGACACGCGATGGACCTCGTTGACGATCTGCGAATACAGCAGCGCGGCGGTTTCGGTCGAGTCATCGGAAACGCCGCCGACAACCTTCGGGATATTATGGGTTTGAAACTGCGGATTGCCGGGATCGACACGTTCCGGTGAGAATGCGAGCAGGAAATCTTCATCCAGCTTGAATCCTTTTTCCTCGAACATCGGCCGGAGCACCTCGTCGGTCGTGCCGGGGTATGTGGTTGATTCAAGGATAATTAGCTGGCCCCGCCGCATGTACTTTTGGATCTCACCGCCCGCGGTGAGGATGTAGGACATGTCGGGGTCCTTGGTCTTTCGCAGGGGCGTCGGCACACAGATGACTATGACGTCGCACTCGGCCAATCGGGTAAAATCCGTGGTCGCCGCCAATTTGCCACCTGTGACACACCTCTCGACGTTTTCGCTCGTGACGTCGACGATATACGAGCGGCCGGCATTTATCTCCGAGGTCTTGACCTCATCGACCTCAAAGCCGATCGCGTCAAAGCCTTTCAGGCAAAACTCAACGATCAGCGGCAGCCCGACGTAACCGAGGCCGATGACGCCGATCCGCGCCTTTCCATCGGCAATCAATTGATTAAGTTCTTGTTTTATCATTATTTACGAGATCGTGTAAAAATTGGTATTTGCTGAGTATCGATAAAGGGCTGTGGACGTTGGGCCCAAACTAGTAAACTATGTTAATCAAAGGGGTTAGTCAAGAATTTTGCTCGCAGTGTGCTAAAATCAGAGTTTCACGACGTTCAGGCCCCCTATATTTAAAGGCGAAATAGCGTATTTTCTCCGGTATGAGTTCTGAGATCGTCTCAACCAACCCTGTGGTAAGGGCCGTGCTCGACGGCTCGGCCCCGCGCTCCGCCCAATTGGCCGCCTCGCGCGGTGCACTGCCGCTGTCGCAGAACGATCTGCTTGAGATCCTGGTGACGATGCACGACGGGCAGGACGCCGAACTAAGAGACAACGCCCGTACAGCATTGCGGTTGCAGCAGGCGAGTGATATTGAGGCGACATTGCGCTCGGACGAGATCGCGCCGGGTGTTTTGGGCTATTTCGCGACGCAGAGCGAAGTGCCGGTCGGCGTTCACGAGGCCGTGGTCACCAACGTTCGGACGCCTCCCGCCGCAGTTGCGACGCTGGCTCGATCTACCCAGAACGGCTCGCTCTTAGAGCTGATCTCATTTAATCAGCAGCTTCTCATCCAGAATCCGGCGATCATCGACGCGATTATCGGAAATTCCAATCGAACACCCGAGGCCGAACGGCGTGCGGCCGAGGTAAAGCGCGAGTTCTTTGAGAAAGAACGCGGAGCCCAGCAGATCGCCAACGAATTGCGTGCCCGCGGCAACGACGCGGCGGCGGAGTTCATAGAGCAGGCCGAGTTTGCCGGCGACCCCGATGGTTCAGGACTGACGGCAGAGGACGCGATCTTGCTGGCTCAGCATATCGAGGTCCCGGATCACGAAACCGACGACTCATGGCTCGGCCTTGAATACATCGAGGAGATCTACGAAGAGACCGAGGAGCAGCGGCAAGCTTCGATAGGAAAGATCATCGGCGAACTCCAAATGGAGGGCGAAGAAATACCAGGGGACCGCATCTCGATGATCAACCGAATTATGAAAATGGGCGTAAAAGACCGAGTAAAATTGGGCATGAAAGGTGATCGGGAGGCCCGAAACATCCTTATCCGCGACCCTAACCGTCTCGTCTCAAGTGCCGTCGTCAACAATCCGCACATTACGGAGCAAGAGATTGAGATGATCGCCTCGATGCGCTCGGTCGCCGAGGATATCCTTCGCCTGATCGCCGCTAACCGGCAGTGGTCAAAGAGCTACAACGTCACACACATGCTCGCAAAGAATCCGCGTACGCCGTTCGCAAATGTAATGACTATAATGACGAAGCTACAGCTCCGTGACCTCGTAGCTCTCAGTAAGAACCGCAACGTATCGGACGCGGTCAGGCGACAGGCGGCGCGGCTCCACTCGGCCCGTACCGGCGGCACCAAGCACTGAATGCCCTCGACCGTAACCAAACTCAAAACGACGCTCGAGATGATCAAGTTCGAGCACACTCTCTTTGCCCTGCCGTTTGCCTTCTTGGGGGCAATACTGGCCGCTGATGGCCTGCCGACGTTGTGGCAGATGCTCTGGATAACGGTCGCAATGGTCGGTGCACGGTCGGCGGCGATGACCTTTAACCGCATCGTCGACCGCGACATCGACGCCGCAAATCCACGCACGGCCACTCGTGAACTGCCGGCCGGGAAGCTTAGTACGGGTTTTGCATGGATCTTTCTTTACGCTTCGATCGGTGTTTTCCTTGCTGCATCCTACCTGCTCAATTGGCTTACGTTTGCACTTTCACCGGTCGCATTGCTGGTCGTGCTCGGTTACTCATATGCGAAGCGATTCACAGCGTTTGCTCACATTCTGCTCGGGCTGGCGCTAGCTATCTCACCGTCCGCCGCATGGATAGCCGTCCGCGGATCGCTCGCCGATGAGGTGCCGATCCTGCTGTCGCTGCTGGTGCTGATGTGGACGGCCGGATTCGACGTGCTGTATGCGTGTCAGGATTACGAATTCGACCGTCAGGCCGGTCTGAGGTCGATCCCTGCAAGGTTTGGCCTCAGAAACGCCCTGTGGATCGCGCGGCTCTTTCACCTTCAGGCGTTTGGTGTACTCGTGTTGCTGTACATGGTCACGGGCCTCGGTTGGCTCGCTCTGGCCGGCGTGATCGCGACCGCCGTTTTGCTTATCTACCAGCACACACTCGTCCGGGCCGAGGATCTGACGCGAATGAACGCAGCGTTTTTCACGACGAATGCTTTTGTCAGCGTGATACTCCTGATCACGTTTGGCGGAGAGGTCTTTCTTCAACGATGAACCCCTTGCTCGATAATATTGGGATCGCACTAACGCTACGGCTGTTCGCTCTGGGGCACCGGATTGCTGCCCGGCGGCAGGACATAGCCGAAATGGCGAGCCTTGCGACCGAGACAACGATTCGCGTGATCCGGCTTTTTGCGGATCAAGGACTGATGCGGATCGTACAAGGAAAGATCTTTATCGACTCGATCACCCCGCTCCAAAAGCTTCTTCGGAATTAGCTATCAACCCTAGGTTCTCCTGAAACCGGTTTGCGATCGCGTGGGCCCGCATCTTGATAAATTCGGCTCGCGGCCCTGCAAATTCCTCATCAACACAGGACACGAACAACTCCAGCCAACGAGAAAAGTGTATCGGCTTAAATGCCGACTTGAGATGCAATTGTCGATGAACCTCCCTCGGATTGCGCCCGCGTGCCGCATAATCGCCGGTACGAAACAATATCGTCTCCCAAAAATCACCGATGATCGGCAGATGATGTTCGAGATCGAGTTTTGCGACGTCGGAGAAAATGTACCCGATCGTTTCGTCAGCGAGTGCCCGTTCATAGAACACTCGCATCAGAAGATCGATATCGATTCTCGTTTCAATATCGTTCATCTCTAGACCGCTTCAGCCGGGCTTTCAGCGATCTTTTCTCCTTTGGTCAGCATTAGCTTTAACGCAAACCAGACAAACGCCACTGCGCCGATCGCAAAGATCGTGTCACCAAAAAAGCGCATCCATCGCAGATTCGACATCAATGCCGTCTGCATAAATTCTGGACTTCGTGCCGACCAATATCCAACCGAAACGGACTGATAGGTTTGCAGCAGACCGATCGGTAGCAGGCTAAGCAGTATCTCAAGCATCATTCCGATATTGATAGCCCAGAAAGAGAACGCCAGCAGTTTGGTGTTCCAGATCCTTTCCGGCTGCATTGCCCGCATGCAGAACAGCAGCAAACCGAGTCCCAAGGTTCCATAGACTCCATAAAGTGCACCGTGAGCATGGACCGCGGTCGTGTTCAGGCCCTGCATATAATAGAGAGCGATCGGCGGATTGATCATAAAACCAAAGACGCCCGCACCGACCAGATTCCACAAGGCGACCGCGACAAAAAAGTAAACGATCCACTTATATTGATCTAGCCACGGCCTCGCCTTTGAGTGGCGAATGTTTTCCATAGCCTCATATCCGACAAATACAAGCGGCACGATCTCGAGTGCACTAAACACTGCACCGAATGCGATCGCCACCGTCGGCGTGCCCGCAAAGTAGAGGTGATGGAGCGTTCCGATAATGCCACCGCTAAGGTATATCGCCGCTGAAAGCAGAGCAGCGAATGCGGCGTGGTCGGCCCTGATCACCCGAAGCCGGGCGAAGAGGAACGCTATAACAATGGTTGCAAAAACCTCGAAGAAGCCCTCGACCCAAAGATGAACGACCCACCATCGCCAGTATTCGACGACGGTAAGATGCGAACGCATTCCCCAAAAAAGTCCGGGTGCATAAAAGAATGCAATGCACGCGGTTGTAACCAGATAAAGAACAACAAGCGATCGGCTGCCGTCAGCTTCTCAGGGCAGGAATAGCGCTTCTCGCGATCAGGACCAGCCATAACAGGAGGCCAACCAGCAAAGCGGCCTGCCAAACGCGGCCGAGATCGACGTATTCGTAACCCTGATGGCCGAACCAGAACCAGAGGTCTCCGGGAAGCAGATGCATAACGCTCGCCCATTGGCCGGCCATCGAGCCCAGAACGACGATCAGCAATGCTCCAAAAAGAAGATTGACGCCGAGCCGCTGATATTTCGGTTCATACCCGCAGATGTATGGAGCAATGTAGAGCCCGGCGGCAAGCCAAGCAGTTGCGATCCAGAAGATACCAAGCTGTACGTGCCATGTGCGTGTGACAACGTACGGCAAATAATCGGCAAGCGGGAAGCCGTAAAATCCGCCTCCCTCGACGCCGTAGTGCGCAGTTAGCATGCCCATCACTATTTGCAGCAAAAATAGAAGGGAGACGATGACGAAGTATTTCACCGTTGCTTTCTGCGACGGCGTTATCGTTTCGCCTATGAGCGGATCAGTGTCCGGCGTGTCGGGCGACGTCGCTTCTTTGTGCCAGCCTGCGTAGAACCAAACCATCGCACCGATGCTCAGGATCAGTGCGATCACGCTGACGCCCGTCCAGACTATTGAGCTGGCCGTCGGTACATTTCCAACCAGAGGTTCAGACGGGAAATTGCTAGTGTAAGAGATGGTATTATCCGGCCGGTTCGCCGCGGAGGCCCATGCGGTCCAGAAGAAGAACGAAGTTAGATGTCGCAGCCGCCCTGGATCAGACTGGGCATTACGCTGGATCGCATATTCCTCGCTGCCATTGGTGAAGATCTGCGAGTAATGAGCAAGATTATTCTCAAACGCTCTAGCTCTGACAGCGTCGACCGTTAGCTTTTGCGTTGCCGGGTCGTAGCTGTTCTTGCGCATTATGTCCTGCAGCCGCTGGACCATCGCCGCCCGTTCCTCACCCGGCATCGTGCTTCCATCGGCTCCGAATCGCCCCGCCGTCCACTCGTTAAGGATGAACAATGATTCGCGATGCAGGTAATCCGCAGTCCAATCAGGCGCGACGTACGAACCATGCCCCCAAATAGATCCGACCTGCATTCCGCCCATCGCCTGCCAGACGTTCTGGCCGTCGGAGATCTGCTCAGGAACGATCAACACCACTCCATCCGTTGTCGCAACCTCATTTGGTATCGGCGGCACCTGACGAAAGATCTCCGAGCCGACCCATCCCAAAATTGCAAACGACAATACAAAAACCGCACCAAATATGATCCAAAGTTTCTTCATTTCAATCCCTCCGCGGCGGCAGATCAGCTACCTGTAAATCTCGTAATAATAAAGTGAAGCGAGGGGGCGGCCGTTACTTCATGTTCGATGCCCGCCTCCAATGTGATCAATGTACCCGCACGCAGATCCTGCGAATCCTCAAGATCCGTGCCCGCAGTAAAAATTCCGTTGCCCGATAAACATAGCACGGTTATGGGCACATCAGCTTTGTGCCGCGACAGCACTGCTCCGTTCTGTAGCCGCACCTCCACCATCCGGCGAAAAGGTCCGCGGTAAAGCTCGCTGACCTCTTTATCGCTTTGAAGGGCCGGTGCCGGACTTAGGTCAAGTTCTTTAATTAGTTCTATGTGTTTCATATTTTTCCTATTTCGAAGACTACGCGCAGGCTGGGACTTAGAAAGTGTTTTCAATCATAAGTGCGCTATTACCGCTCGCTTATCTCAGTGGCCACTCGGTGATAGCTCACGGTGAGTCAACAAAACCTGGCGTTTAGCTTTTAGAAATAGTAGGTTCGATGGAAACTAGCGTCTGTGCGTTTGCACACATAGCTAACGGGCGGGTGGTCGAGTCGCACAAGATCGCGATTCTCAGTTTCTGTGCGGATCAACGTGACCCTCAGTTTAGGCAAGGGTGTTGGGAATCGCGAGATCGCTGCCGATCTTCTGGTTTAGTTTTTCGATGAAGTACGCCGAGAGCAGCGGTGACTCGCGTTCAAGGTTTTGGTGAACGAAGAAGTAGAGGTTCTGCAGGCCTTGCTTTTTCCACGAGGCGATACGCTCGACCCATTCGTCGAGCCTTGCACGATCTGACTCGTGATTCGCCCCTACCCAGCGGATGAATGCGGTCGGCGTTGTGAGCCGCATATGCATCAGGTCGCGGCGGCCAGCCGTATCGACGAGGATGTTCGTGATGCCATTTGATTCGAGCAGGTCGTACAGGTGCGACGAGACGGCCGGGTCGCTATGCCACTCTTCCTTGCGAAACTCCATCGCAAGCGGCGTGTCGTATTGCTTCCAGTTCTCGACAAAATGCTCGACGCGGTCAAAGTCCTTGGCTCCGAAATTGTTATGCATCTGCAGGAAAAGCATCCCGAGTTTCTCTTTTAGAACCACCACATTCTCCATAAACTCCGCGACCTTGTCCTCGACACCCTTGAGCCGCGAAAAGTGAGTGATGCTCTGGTTGAACTTGACGAAATACTTAAAACCATCGGGCACACCCTCGCGCCACGCGGTGTACTGCTTCTCCCAATAACGTTTGTAGAATGTAGCGTTTAGCTCGATGCAGTTGAATTGCGACGAGTAGTAGGCGAGTTCGTCTTTAGACTTCACGCCCTTAGGATAAAAGCCTCTAAGGTCTTTGCTGTTCCACTTTGCGCAGCCGACACATACGTTTAGGTCGCCACCCCGTGAGCGGCCAAGTACACGATTGGTGTCGGGGTGATCGCGCGGTATCGTGAAATCCACCTCTTCCGGAGCGTCAACCTTTCCAAATTTCATAGTTTTGTTAGAATTTTAACATAGAGCCCTAAATGAATTTAGGCACCGAAACCGTCAGATCCACTATTCCCTGTAACCTTTGCGGCGGCCGCGACGCGGTGATCGCTAGTCGGCTCGATCGTGAACGCGAGCCGCTTCAGACGGTCATCTGCCGCAACTGCGGCCTCGTTTGGACCGATCCGCGGCCGAATTCGGATGAGGTTAAGAGCTTCTATTCAGAAAAATACCGGCTCGAGTACAAAGGTGCCTATAGGCCCAAGCTAAAACATGTGTATCGCGCCGGACAGATCGCGGTTGAACGGTACAAACTCATCGCCGACAGGCTGCGTCCGGACTGCGAGATACTCGATATCGGTGCGAGCAGCGGCGAATTTGTCTATCTGCTCCGCGCCCTCGGTTACAACGCCCGCGGCATAGAGCCGAATCGCGGCTACGGCGAATACGCACGCGATTACCTGGGATTACCGATCGAGATCGGAATGGCCGGCGATTTTGAACTGCCCGCTGATTCCATCAACGTGGCGACGATGCATCACGTTTTTGAGCATCTTGAGGATCCTCTGGGACAGCTTCGCCTGCTCCATCCGGCCCTGCGGCGTGGCGGGATCGTCGCGATCGAGGTCCCAAACATAGAATCTAGGGCCGGTGCTCCTGCGAACCGATTTCATTTAGGCCATCTTTTCAATTTCAATCTGGCGACGCTTGAGGCGATGGGCCGCGCGGGCGAATATTCTGTACTTAGCAGCGAAACGTCACCTGACGGCGGTGTGATAAGGACGTTACTTCAGAAAGCGGAAACTGAGGAACGCGTGACTTCGCTGCCCGGCAATTACGAGCGAGTGTCGGCGACGCTGTTTGGGTTCACGGCGAGGAACTTTTACCTTACAGCGAATCCGTACAAGCGACCTTTTCTAAAACTTCGCAAGAATTTGCATGAAAAGCGGTTTGTCGCCCGCGCCAGCGACGGCAGAGCAGTACTGGACGCTCTCATTGAAGGGGCGTTTGTTAACCGAAACAGCACGAGCTCGACGGAGAAATAATGCGGTTTTCATTTGATAACAACTTGATAGACATTGCCGACAAAGTAGAGGACGGCGAGCGGCTAACGTTTGACGACGGACTGGCGCTTTATGCGTCGGACGATCTGAATGTGATCGGCAAACTTGCGGATCATATTCGGCGAAAAAAGCACGGGCTGACGACGTATTACAACGTCAACCGGCATTTCAATCACACGAACATCTGCGTCGCCGACTGCAAATTCTGCGGCTTTTACAGGAGGGCGCGACAGGACGACGCGTACACGCATTCGATCGATGAAGGCATCGAGATCGCCCGTGAAGCGGTCAATGAAGGTGCGACTGAGCTGCATATCGTCGGCGGCCTGAACAGCAAACTCCCTTTTACGTATTACACCGACCTTTTCTCGTCGCTGAAACGCGAGTTTCCTAAGCTCCATCTCAAAGCCCTGACGATGGTCGAGCTAGATTTCTTTGCGCGGTTCTACAAGATGTCCGACGAAGACGTCATCGAAAAGCTAAAGGCCGCGGGAATGGACTCGTGTCCCGGCGGCGGAGCGGAGATCTTCGCGGAGCCTACCCGTTCCCGCATCTGCGATCACAAATGCGACGGCGATCGCTGGCTCGAACTCGCTGGCAAGGTCCACAACGCCGGCCTCAAGACCAACGCCACGATGCTCTACGGCCACATCGAAACGATCGAAGATCGCATCGATCACTTCGTAAAACTCCGCGAACAGCAGGACAAGACCGGCGGTTTCCAGTGCTTCATCCCGCTCGCGTTCTACCCGCCGGGCACGGCGCTCGACAGCCTTCCCGGCCCCGACGCGATCGACAATCTCAAGACCATCGCCGTCTCACGCCTGATGCTCGACAACTTCGACCACATCAAGGCCTACTGGGTCATGCTCGGCAAAGCCACCGCCCAGACCGCCCTCCACTTCGGCGCCAACGACCTCGACGGCACCATCACCGACGGCGGCGAACTCACCCACAGCTACTCCGTCGAATCCGGCGGCGAAGTAAAAATGACCAAACAAGAGATCATCGAAATGATCGAACGAGCAGGCTTTGAAGCCGTCGAAAGAGATACGGTTTATAACAGAGTGGAGAAAGTGGCAGCTTGAAAGTCAAGGAAGTCATCAAAATGATCGAAAAGGAGGGTTGGGTATGGGTCAGAACTCGCGGCAGCCATAGGCAGTTCCATCATCCTGTCAAAGCCGGCTCGGTAACCATCGCGGGCAAAGAAAGTATTGACATGCCGCCCGGAACCCTTAACAATGTTCTGAAACAAGAGGGCCTAAAGAAATAAAATTTATGCGATACATGGTCGTAATAGAGAAAGGTGAAACGAGCTGGGGGGCATATGTTCCTGACCTTCCCGGCTGTGTAGCCGTTGGCGACACCGAAGCCGAGGTAAAGCAACTTATTCAGGAAGCGATCGAGTTTCATTTGGAAGATTTGACCGAGTCAGGTGCTCGAATTCCGTCGCCATTGTCGAAGAGTGATTACGTCGACGTGTTGGCGGCGTGAATCAGAAACCGTCCTCCACTTAGACCCAACGACCTCGACGGCACCATCACCGACGGCGGCGAACTAACCCACGCCTACGCCGCCGAAGGCGAAGTAAAAATGACCAAACAAGAGATCATCGAAATGATCGAACGTGCCGGTTTCGAAGCCGTGGAACGCGACACCGTCTACAACCGCGTGGAGAATGCAATTGCGGCGTGAGTAAGTCATGAATCTTATGTCCAAATTCACCTACTCAATTCTCGCAATTTTTGCGCTTTCTTTTCTGTGTCTGGAAACAGCTACTGCTCAGTGTACGTGCGCCAAGCCTGAACATCACCGGATTGAAGAATATAAGGAAATCGCAACACTCGTATTACGGGTGAAATTATTGGCCTCCAAAAATCCGAGCGCACAAGCAGGATCGATATCACGAATCGGTAAAGATAGCGGTCGATCATGTTGGAAACAAGAATGCCCCTTCAATCCTAACGATCCAGAATTCGCTTATGGCTGCGTGCAGGTGCGAAATCGGCGATTAGTATCTGTTTAAGCTACCTGAACGAAGATAAAGTCACTTGCTCAACCGGATGCTCGTCGCTCACGAACAGGAAAACTCAGAAAAAACTGAAAAGGACGTATCTGAATTCTTCAACGCGGGCTATGCTCGGTCAAACGTAAACGCCCCGCAGAAAGAGAAGATCATTGCAGCCGGTTGGATGACACTAGCCGCAACGTCAATTTCAAGCAACCGAGATTCTGCACCGCAGGTCGTCACGAAGGACTGAAGATCGTCGTCTCGAAGAGGTTAAGATCATCACGATGGAATGGAGACCTTACACAGCAGAAATCATTGCGGCCCGGTCGAATCCCATAACGCTGCCCTCGAAGCGACGAGAAAGTGTCTCCTAAATTTCCACCCACTTTGTTGTCCGGTGTTCCGACAAAGGCTCCGGATGGGTTTAGTGTGCATTTCAATCCTCAAATGGCGACTCGAATACGAACCGTTGTCAGTCGCTCACGAACTCCCAACAAATTGGTCAACGAACCGGCCGAAACGCTTCAACGTAGTGGCAAAACGGTCACTAAGGACTCACATTTACTCGCGAAGTTGTAGAATGACGCTATGAACGCGACTCTCGAATCAACTATTATTTCGCCGCTCTCCGGACGTTATGAGCGGTGCGGCGGTGTTTGCCGGGACTCGTGTTCCGGTGCAAAGCTTGCTCGACTATTTGGCAGGCGGGCATTCGCTTGACGAGTTTCTCGACGACTTTCCCACCGTAAAACGCGAACAAGCTGTTGAGTTGTTGCACGAACTGAGGTCATTCGTTTGAGGTAATCGGTTGATGCGGGTCTTGCTCGACGAGTGTCTGCCCAAAAAGCTGAAAACTCACATCGTCGCGGATCTTGTACAGACCGTTCCGGAAGCAGGTTGGGCAGGTAAGCAGAATGGCGAGTTGTTGCGTCTCGCCGAGGAAGAATTTGATGTTCTCGTGACAAACGACCAGAACATCGAGCACCAACAAGTCATCAGCCACTTCGACCTCGCCTTCGTCGTCCTTGTCGCACCTACCAACGATATTGTTGACTTGCTGCCATTGATGCCGAAGCTAAATCTACTATTGCCGACTCTAAAGGCTGGAACCCTCGAATCGATAAGGTAGCTAAACCCCTTTCGCGCTATTCCTTTCGGTACCCCCATCCCCAACAGTTCATTTCCCGATTGAATTTTACGAAATCGATCGGTTGCACTTGACATATGCAACCGGTTGGTTGCATACTCTTGTTCGAAGTTATGAAACGAGATATTTTTCAAGCCATAGCTGACCCGACGAGGCGGGCGATCATTGCTTTGATCGCGTTGCAGGCAATGACGCCGAATGCTATTGCGGAGCATTTTGATACGAGCCGGCAGGCGGTTTCCAAGCATCTGCGCATTTTGGCGGAGTGTGAGGTTATCAAACAGTCGCGAGAGGGGCGGGAGATCTATTACCAACTGGAGATCAGCAAAATGAAAGAGATCGACGAGTGGTTAGAGCAATACAGGAAGATCTGGGAGACCCGTTTCGAGCAATTCGGCGAATTGCTCACGGCGATGAAGAAAGAAAAGGACAGAGGTTGACCCTGGCACTTTGCGGCTTTGCGTCTTGGCGGGAGAGATTTCCCGCAAAGCCGCAAAGCCGCAAAGACCGCAAAGGAAAGCAAAGAACATTAGTGAGGGATAAATATGGAATTTATTGTTGATAAACCTACCAAGACGGTCACGATAACCGCGGAGTTTGACGCGGAACGTGACCTGGTCTGGGATGCTTATACCAAACCGGAACTTCTTGACCAATGGTGGGCGCCGAAACCGTGGGCTTCGCGGACCAAAGTCATGGAATTCAGAGAGGACGGCCGGCGGTTTTATGCGATGGTCAGCCCGGAGGGCGTGGAGCGTTGGGCAGTTCAGAAATACACCTCCATTTCTCCGAAAACTAATTTCAAATTCTTCAACGCCTTTGCGGACGCAGAAGAAAACCTTGAATTGCCAGGCTCCGATTGGGACCTGACATTCACCGAGCAGGACGGAATGACAACGGTCAGCATTTCTATTTACAACGAGTCCCTCGAACGGCTCGAGCGGATGGTCGCAATGGGCTTCACGGAAGGAACCGCAGCGACATTCGAGAACCTGAAAGAGCTATTGGAATCGTTGAAAGGACGTGCCGCGTAGCGGCGACATGAATTTAGCCGTGGGTTTAAACCCACGGACTGAAATGGACATTATTCAATTGTCGCTAACGCGACAAGATGCGTATTGCTCGATCTTCCATGGGTCTCGATCTTCCATGGGTCAAAAGCCACGGCTAAAATCATCCGATCGCGATGCGATCCAAGAAACTCATGAACGTACAAGAACAGATCAAAGAGCACATTGCGAGCCAACCCGAACCAAAAGGCAGCGACTTGCAAGAGCTGCACGACCGTATACAACAGATCAGTCCGGAATGTAAGTTATGGTTCCTCGACGGTAAGAACGACGAAGGCAAGATCGTTTCCAATCCGAATATCGGGTACGGGTCTCGCGACCACAAATACGCCGATGGGACGCGTCGCGAGTTCTATCAGATCGGCCTGAGCGCGAATACAAACGGGCTCTCCGTTTACGTCATGGGTATCGAGGACAAAAAATACCTGGCCGAGACATTCGGAACAGACCTCGGCAAGGCGAGCGTGACGGGATATTGCATCAGGTTCAAAACTCTAAAAGACATAAACACCGATGTGCTTGAAGCGGCAATACGATTTGGGTTTGAGAATACGAATGAAAAGGCGGGATGACCTGACACTTGTTCGTATTATTTCGTGAATTTTCGTGATTACGGATCTAAGAACTTAAGCACGAAATAATATGAAAGATCAGGAACGTATGAGAGCAAATGAAAGATCTATCAGAGAGATAATTGGATGTAAGTAATGACGCTCGATGGTGTCATACAATTCGACCGCGTGAAGATCCGGACGTGATCGGCCACGCTCAGACCCTCAGCGAGCCTCGGAACGCTCGAGACGCGTAGTAGGATTCCGCCCCATTGTGACCCGTGAAAACGCGGCCGTAGCGGCGATCGCAACAGAGGGCCCCGCCGAGGTACCGCACTTCGGCGGGCGTTGCTATCCAACTCGACGTTTTGGTATCGAATTCACCCAACTGCTGAAGCTCGTAGTATTGCTCTTCGGTCAAGATCTCGATTCCCATTTCGGTGGCCATGCCGAGGGCACTGTTCTTGGGTTTATGCTCCTTGCGAGATTCCAGCGCGTCACGGTCGTAACAAACGCTCCTGCGGCCGGCCGGACTTTGCTCCGAGCAGTCGTAGAAGATGTACTCGCCGGTCTTTTTATCAAACCCGACAACATCCGGTTCCCCACCGGTGCGTTCCATCTCAGCGAGCGACCACAGCTTTTCAGGTGAGGCTTCGAGTTTTGCTTGAACGTCCGGCCATTTAAGGCCGTGGTGGCGGTTCGGGCTTCCTTCAAACCGTGTTTTTAGCTCGGCGACTATTTCTTTGAACTGGTCTGGCGACAGTTTCGTTTTCTTCATATTCGATCATTCTAGGATTTCGCAAACTGATAAAAAAGCGGCCTGTTGCCAAGCCGCCAACTTCTCCATTTATCAACCTGCTCTTAGGCCAGATCGAACCGGTCGAGATTCATCACCTTGTTCCACGCGGCAACAAAATCCTTGACGAATTTGTCGTGGCCGTCGGCACAGGCATAGACCTCAGCAAGGGCGCGGAGCTCTGAATTCGAGCCGAATACGAGATCGACACGCGTGCCGGTCCATTTTGTGTCGCCCGTCTGGCGGTCGCGGCCGTTGAATGTCTGGCCGTCGCCGTTTGCCGGTTCCCACTTCGTGCTCATATCGAGCAGGTTGACGAAGAAATCGTTGGTCAACTGGCCCGGACGGGTCGTGAAGACGCCGTGCGTTGAGCCGTCCCAGTTCGCGCCAAGCACACGCAGCCCACCGAGCAGAACCGTCATCTCCGGCGCGGTGAGCGTCAGCAGATTTGCCTTATCGACCAGCAATTCCTCGGCAGGCGTTTTGTGATGGCCCTTTTTGTAATTGCGGAAGCCATCGGCCTGCGGTTCGAGATACTTGAAGGAATCGACCTCGGTCTGCTCCTGCGAAGCATCACCGCGGCCGGACGTAAACGGCACCGAGATGTCGTGCCCTGCGTCCTTCGCAGCCTTTTCGACTGCTGCACAACCGCCGAGAGCGATCAGATCGGCCATTGAGACGGATTTGCCGCTAGCGTTAAATTGGCTCTGAATTCCGCCAAGTACTCCGAACACTTGGTCGAGCTGAACAGGGTTATTCACTTCCCAGAACTTCTGCGGCGACAAGCGGATACGAGCACCATTGGCACCGCCGCGATTGTCCGAGCCGCGGAACGTGGAAGCCGCCGCCCACGCGGTCGAAACCAGCTGCGAAACCGTGAGGCCGGATGCTAGAATGTTTGCCTTTAGCGTGGCTTCGTCACCGGCATCCAGTCTTGTTCCTGCAGGAACCGGGTCCTGCCAGATCAGGTCTTCGGCGGGAACGAGTGGGCCGAGATAGCGAGCTTTGGGGCCCATATCGCGGTGCGTCAGCTTGAACCAAGCACGTGCGAAAGCATCCGCGAATTCCTGCGGATTTTCCATGAAGCGGCGAGAGATCTTCTCGTACGCCGGGTCCATCCGCATCGCCATGTCTGCGGTCGTCATCATCGGCAGATGTTTCTTATTCGGGTCCGCGGCGTCGGGTACGTTCGGTTCGACACCGACAGGCTGCCACTGATTTGCACCGGCCGGGCTCTTGGTGAGTTCCCATTCGTTGCCGAATAATGTCTCCCAGTAGCTGTTGTCCCACGTGATCGGCGTCGGCGTCCACGCACCTTCGATGCCGCTTGTGATCGCGTCAGCACCCTTGCCGGAGGCGTAGGTGCTCAACCACCCGAAGCCCTGTGCCTCGATCGGGGCACCTTCAGGTTCCGGGCCTACATGGGCGGCATCGTCAGCACCATGGGCCTTTCCGAATGTGTGTCCACCCGCCGTAAGGGCAACGGTTTCCTCGTCGTTCATAGCCATGCGGGCGAACGTCTCTCGGATGTCGCGTGCCGAACCAAGCGGATCGGGATTGCCGTTCGGGCCTTCCGGATTAACGTATATGAGGCCCATCTGCACAGCGGCGAGCGGGTTCTCGAGGTCACGCTCACCGCTGTAACGCTTGTCGCCGAGCCACTCGCCCTCGGAACCCCAATAGACGTCTTCCTGCGGCTGCCAGACATCGGCGCGGCCGCCGCCAAAGCCGAAGGTCTTAAAGCCCATCGACTCCAGTGCGACATTTCCTGTCAGCACGAACAGGTCCGCCCACGACAGCTTGCGGCCGTATTTTTGCTTGATCGGCCACAGCAGGCGACGGGCCTTATCGAGGTTGCCGTTGTCGGGCCAGCTATTGGTCGGTGCAAATCGCTGCTCGCCGTTGCCAGCACCGCCGCGTCCATCGCCGATGCGATATGTGCCGGCGGCGTGCCACGACATTCGGATAAAGAACGGCCCATAATGCCCGTAGTCGGCCGGCCACCAGTCTTGCGAGTCCGTCATCAGGGCCTTAAGGTCATCCATCACAGCGTTAAGGTCCAACGATTTGAATTCCTCAGCGTAGTTGAAATCCTCGCCCATCGGGTCCGCGAGCTCGGAATTTTGCCGCAGTATCTTGAGATCCAGCGCATTAGGCCACCAGTCGCGGTTAGACCGTTTTGTGCTTGTCGTAAAACTCATTGCCCCGCCCGTGAATGGGCATCGGCTTGAATCATTTATCTCTAAGGCTTCGCCTTGGTTTGGTTCTTCTATCTTTTCCATTGTGGTCTCCCTCTATATTCGGTAATTACTAAAACTAGGTATCAATAAATGTGGATTCGGCACAGGTCGGACACAGTCCATGCAGAGTAAGTTCGATCGATCCGCCCACGAATCGCGAACGCTCCGCTGCTACTTTAACAAGTGAATTCGGAATTCTAAGGTCAAGATCGACGAGCTTGCCGCAGCTCGTACAGATCGCGTGGTCATGGCGCGTTAGATTTCGGTCATAACGCGTCGCGTCCTGCCCAAAGCTAACCTCACCGATAAGCCCCTCATTTTTCAGATAGTGAAGAGAATTGTAAACAGTTGCGAATGAGATCGCCGGAAGTATTCGACGGGCGGCACCGAAGACCTCGTTCGCGGTCATGTGAGAGTCGGATTCTCGAATCGCGCGGCAGAACCGCGTCGCGCTGTTTGGTTAATCCGAGTGTTTCGATGCTATCCACTAACTTGATTACTAATTAGAATAATTCTAAATGTAGGAATCGTCAAGTCAAGTCGAATACTTCAGGTTCCTGGTCATCTGTCGCAGACGGCAGGTTCGGTTACAATCGTTCCTAGAGTGGAGATCGTCAGGCAAAACCTCATCCGCATACTACAGAACGCCTACTCAGGTGAGGTCGCGGCTGCGTATGCCTACCGCGGCCACTGGCGATCGCTTAAGGATTCGCCTGAGAAGGAACGGATCAAGCAGATCGAGACTGAGGAATGGGCCCATCGGGAACGGGTCTTCCAGTGGTTGACCAAACTTGACGCCAGGCCGAACCCGAGACGGGAAAAGATGTTCTGGACGATCGGTATAATATTGGGCCATAGCTGCTTTATCTCAGGCTGGTTCATGCCGATGTATTTTGCGGGCAGGCTCGAAAGTAAGAACTCTATTGAGTACGAAGACGCCGCTGCGTTTGAGCAGGAACTGGGCATGGACGAGTGTGTTGCCGACTTGCTCGAAATGGCTCGTGTCGAAGTTGAGCACGAAGTATTTTTTCACGAGACGGTCGCGGAACATCGACTGTTGCCGCTGATGAGACGGATCTTTGGCTGGGCCTAAGTCGTAGTCCTAAACCACTCAACGAACTTCGGTATGCCGTCCTCGATCTTTGTTTGCGGGTCGTAGCCGAGCAACTCTCGCGACTTGGTGATGTCGGCATAGGTGACGGGCACGTCGCCCGGCTGCAGCGGTTGTCGGTCGATGACGGCGTGCATATCAAGGCTACGTTCGAGGAGGGAAATAAGGTCATTCAGCTCAACGGTTTGCGATTCGCCGAGGTTGAATATTTCGTACTGCGAGCGGTCATGATCGATCGCCGATCGAACGCCCTGGATGATGTCGTCGATGTAGGTATAATCCCGCCGCGTCGTGCCGTCACCGAATACTTGAATGGGCTCCCCGTCGGAGATAAGGCGCGCAAATTTGTGGATCGCTAGGTCCGGCCGCTGCCGCGCCCCATAGACCGTAAAAAAACGCAGGCACACGATCCGCATGTCGTACAAATGCGAGTACGTGTGGCAGAGCAATTCGCCAGCCGCCTTCGTCGCGGCATAGGGTGAGATCGGTTGGTGGATGCGGTCATCCTCGGCAAACGGGACCTTGCTGTTGATCCCGTAAACGCTCGACGACGACCCAAAGACAAAATGCGGAACGTGATGCTGACGAGCGAGTTCAAGCAGGTTTAGCGTCCCGTTGACGTTGGTTTCCGTATAAAGTCTCGGATCGGCCAACGACGGTCTGACGCCCGCACGGGCCGCGAGATGGACGACGATGTCAAAGTGGTACTGAGCAAATAGAGCCTCCATTGTGCGCCAGTCGCGAATGTCGGCGTCCACTATGCGGTAATGGGGCGATCTGACGTGTTCTGCGATATTCCGATGCTTGATCTCGGGCGAATAAAAATCGTTAAAATCGTCGACGACGGTGACCTGCCAATCGTCCTCAGCGAGCAGTCGATCGACGAGGTGCGAGCCTATGAATCCGGCTCCGCCCGTGACTAGAACATTCCGCATAAGAAAGAAGTATAGACGAACCGCCTAGTTGAGAAAACGCTGTTTGGCGTGAAACCTGTGAAGGACCTCTTCTAAAAAGCCCTCGTACGTGAAGGACTGAAGATCGTACGCCGGTTTTAGCTTATACATCAGCGGCAGAGCGATTCGCCATGCCATCCACAGGCGTTGGCGTTCGGTCAGGTCCCATCGGCGGCGTAGAAACGATTCCACGACCTCGATCTCACGTTCGGTGAGCGTGCTGACCTTCGCGGAGACCTGTACCGGCCGTTGAATTCTGGTGAACGCAGAATCGGTGATCCGAGTGGAAAACGTCTCGGCAAAGGTCGGGGCCTCGCCTGAGCGTTCGCGGATGACCACGGTGCCGGCGAAGACATCACCTAATCGCTGATCACGGCCGCTCAGAAAGATCGCTATCAGACCGACGGAATACACGGGAATAATGAATCCCGGCACAGCGTCGCTGATCCTCAGCAGGTTGCGGGCGACCGATTCCCAAAGCGTGAGGGGCCGTCCGTCTTCGCGGATGACGCGCAGCCTGAGCAGCCGTTTTCCCGGCGTCTGACCGCTCCAAAGCCATTCAAAAGCGATGAAATAGCCTGCAAAGATAAGGAACAGGATGAGGATCAAAACGGCGATGACCCATTTCGGGGCATCATTAAAAAGCTGCTCGGGCCCGTCGACCACGTCGGCACCGGAATATCCCGTAATACTGAGGAAAAGCCACGCGATCAGAAAGATCGATAGATACTGGATGAAATGATCGATCGCGACCGCCAGAAATCGGTTACCGATCGACGCGAGGGCAAACTCAAGCGGGACGCGCTCGGGCGTCTCGATGATCAACGTCTCTTCGGTCTCGATGAGCTGTGACACTTGCCTTAAGGCGATCTGCGACAGGCCCGAATTTGCGGGAATATCACGATTCTACTAAACTCTAACTCGGTTGCCCTTGTAGCTCAACGGTAGAGCACGCGGCTCATAATCGCTTGGTTGTAGGTTCGAATCCTTCCGAGGGCACCACCTTTTTGCCTCAGTAGCCGTCATATTGCCGGATCAATTCGGCCCGGATATCTTCTGGCGACATCTTCTGTTCCTTCTCCAATTTGTACGCTTTTAGAGCGGAATTCATGCAAATGCCGCAGTTGGCTCCGTGGTCGTCCTCGAAGCATGTGTGGAGGCTTTTATGGCCAATACTTGTGTCGCATCGGCAAAAGCAAGGCAGTTGGGCAATGGTCTGCGGGATTGCCCGTACCGCGGCATACGCTGCCTTTACTTCGCCTTGAAACAGGTCAGGCGAAAGCGTGGGATTGAGTTTTTTGATGCTCTCTTTGCTCTGATATGCGGGGACCGGCTTTTTCGGCTTGGCGGTTTTGTCTTCGGCTCTATTATAGGGCTTTGGGTCTGACGAATGAGCGTGGCTGTTAGGCGCCGCGACGCGTTCGGGCGGGCGGCCACAGCCGGTCATTCCCGACGCAACGACAAGTAGCAAGATTAGCGCGAAGAACTTCCTCATAATGGTTTGATACTAGCGCAAAAAACCGCCCGCGAGAGAGGCTAGCAGGTTGGCCGGGTCGAACCGACGGACCTGCCATCCTTTACGCGGGCGGTTCTGCTTGATCAGACGGCGGCGTCTGCCTTTTTCTCGGCCTTGTCCTTGCTGCAGCACGGGCATGCACACGAATGGCCGTCGGCGGTCATTTTGTGGTTCGCGTCATGGTTCATCACGGCGCCCGTCTTACCGTCAGTCTTGCCGCCTTTCATCATTGGGCAGGAAGCGTCGCCAGCTTTCATGTCGTGGTTCATTCCGTCGTGTTTGGCGGGTTTGCCTTTCATCGGGCAAGAGTCGCCGCAGCACGAGTGGCCAGCGACAGCCTTACCGTCGGCGGTTTTGCCGTCGGCAGACTTCGACTTCATGGGGCACGAATCGCCGCAGCACGAATGTGTGCCCTCAGCTTTATGATCGGCGGTTGCGGGCAAAGCGACCGAGGTCTTGTCGGACGCGGTCGATGCCGTGGCTTTGTCACCCTTCTTCATCGGGCATGATTCGGTGCAGCAGCAGCAAGCGGCCGCCGCTGCATCGGTGCCCGTAACATTGAATGCATACACCGCGATGCCGATACCGAGCACGAGCATCGCCGAGATGACTAATAGAATTCTTGATCTCATTACAATTTTCTCCGTAAAATAAATGCCAAATAACTTCACAGCCTGAGCGCAAACGCGCGCGTCATAGCCAATAGTGCGACCGAGGATAGCGCTTAGATACGGATAACGCAGTTGAGGAGCCGCTCTGAGCGGCGATCGAGCGGTGGTGGGCGATAGACCGGTGTGGCGTGGGTCTGATGATACGCAATGACGGGCGGCGCGAACTCGATCTCGACCGCGGGCATCTCAGCAACCGCAATGACATTGGCGAGCTCGACGCGCTTTTCGACCGGTGCCGCAAATAGAGCGACCGGCATCATGCAACAAGCGGCCTGGCCGGCCCCGATGCTGGAACTGTTCTGGTCAGCTTGCTCGGCCTGCCACTTCATCATGCGGCAATGCTCCGACAGATGGCTATCGTCGCTCGCCGCCGCTAGCGTCGTCATGGGGCCCTGCAGACACCACGACAGGCACAACGCCCCGCTGACGTTCAGGCACAAAAAAGCGAACACAAATGCCGCCAATGCTTTGCTGCCTGAGAGTCCACGGATCATAGCCTTAATATATCACCAAAGTTCGCGCGTCCGCATAAAATTCGCGGCTATTTCGCCATCTCTTCGTCGATCAGGGCACGTAGGTCCTTTTCGCTGAACCGCGCAAGTTCGCGGCCGTTCACAAAGAATGTCGGCGTGCGGCGAACGCCCATCGTCTGGCCGTCCTTGCGGTCACGTTCTACCTTGGCGGCGTAGCGGTTCTCGCGGGCGGCGGCGATGTACTTTTCGATATCAATGCCCAGTTCCTTGGCAAAGCCCTCGAACAGTTTGCCGACGTCGGGCTTAGGAGCGTTCGGCGGTGCACCGTGCTTTTCGCCCCACTCGTCCTGTTTGCGAAAGATAAGCTCAAGAGCCTGCCAGTATTTGCCCTCTTCGGCGGCGGCCTCGAGCAGGTGCGCGGCACGCATCGAGTTGGGATGCAGCGGCATGTAACGAGTGACGAGTCGGGCGCGGCCGTCGTAATCCTGCATTATCTTTTTGACCACCGGGCCAAAGGCCGCGCAGGATTCGCATTCGGGGTCGTAAAATTCGACGATCGTTACCTTGGCGTCCGCCGGCCCCATCGAATGGCTGTCCTCACGGACAAGAGCGCTGTTGACGGGGATAGGCTTGGGTGCGTTCTGCACCGAATTGCGATACAGATATGCACCGACCGGCAGGCCGGCAAGTACAACCACCGCAACCGCGGCCATTAGTTTACTGTCCTTTCTCATAGTTACTTTCTACTATAACGAAAATGGAACGCTGCCAGCAGTGCCGTCAGGCTGGCAAAGCCAACCAACGCCATCAGCGGTATCGTGATGAAGCCTAACAGTTCAAGCTGCGTGGCATTGCACGGCGTACCCTCGGAGCAGGGCGTCAGGCCCTCGGGCACGATGCCGTAATAGACTAGGTTGTGATAAATGGCGATGCCGAGACCGATCACGGCAAACGGGAGCGAATACACCCCGACCCGCCTGTCGCGCGTCGCCAGCCCGATAGCGATGACCACAACGAGGGGATACAGAGCTATGCGCTGGTACCAGCACAGCACGCAAGGCGGATAGCCCATCACTTCGCTGAAGAAAAGACTCCCGGCCGTGCCGGACACTGCAACTAGCCAACCAGTGAACAACAGCCCCCGTCCGACCGCGTCGAGTTCGTCGCTTGCGTCACCGCTATGAATCGAGGAAGCGTCCATTGTTGGTGATTATATCGCAACAGCCGCCAACGGCCCGAACGAGCCCATCCTAGACATTAAAGCGAAAATCGACGACATCACCGTCCTGCATTATGTACTCTTTGCCTTCGAGGCGGGCGAGGCCTTTTTCGCTGGCGACTTTGCGGCTGCCGCAGGCGACGAGATCGTCGTAGCCGATGATCTCAGCGCGGATAAAGCCGCGTTCGATGTCGGTGTGGATCTCGCCGGCGGCGGCGGGAGCTTTTGTGCCAATGGGGATCGTCCACGCCCGCACCTCTTTTTCGCCGGCGGTGAGGAACGACATCAGGCCGAGCATGTGATAGGCGGCTTTGATCAGGGCATCGACGCCTGAACCGGCGAGGCCGAGGTCCTTTAGATACTCGGTGCGGTCCTCGGCAGGCAGAGCGACGAGCTCGGCCTCGAGCTTGGCACAGATGACGACCACGTCGCTGTTCTCGCGAGCAGCGTATTCTTTGACGGCCGCGACGTGCGGATTGTTATCGGGTTCGGCGAGAGAGGCTTCATCGACGTTGGCCGCGTAGATGGTCGGTTTGGTGGTGAGAAAGAACCACGTTTTGACTATCGCCCGTTCGTCATCGTCAAGGTCGGCGGCACGGGCCGGGCGGCCTTCTTCGAGTATCGGCTGGATCTTGTCGAGTATCTCGATCTCGCGTTTCGCGTCCTTATCTCCTGTCTTAGCACCGCGCATCGCCTTGTCGCGGCGTTTTTCTGCAGACGCAAGGTCGGCCAGGGCCAGCTCGATCTGGATGGTCTCGATATCGCGGATCGGATCGACGCTGCCCTCGACATGGATGATGTTCTCGTCCTCAAAACAGCGGACGACCTGGATGACGGCGTGTGTCTCGCGAATATTCGCGAGGAACTGATTGCCGAGCCCTTCGCCCTTTGACGCACCGCGAACGAGGCCGGCGATGTCGAGGAATTCGACGGTCGCAGGCACGACCTTTTGGGCGTTGTTGAGCTTTTCGAGGACTGCAAGCCGCTCGTCGGGCACCGCGACAACGCCGACGTTCGGTTCGATCGTGGCGAAAGGATAGTTGGCCGCAAGAGCCGCCTCCTGAGCGGTCAGTGCGTTAAAGAGAGTTGATTTTCCGACGTTGGGCAGGCCAACGATACCGGCTTGAAGCATAAAGCAGCTATTTTCAACGCAAAGTCGCAAAGACGCAAAGACGCAACGAAAACAACGGAAGATATTTCCCCTTCGGAACCTCTTCCTTTGCGCCTCTGCTCCTTGGCGTCTTTGCGTTGAAAAACTGAGGTTTAGCGCCGGGCGTAGTACATTCCGATGTTCTTGAGGCGGCCGGCATTGGATGAGCTTAGCCATGTGAACTCACGCATCGCCTCGGGCACGATCTCGTACTCAGACAGTTTGCCGGCCATCTCGTCGTCGGCTAGTTCGTAGATACGGCTTTCAGCACGGCGGGCGATAATTGTCAATTCGTCGATCTCGGCTTCGGTAAGGTCCGGATATTTTTGGCGGATGCGTTCGTGGATAGGCTTGCGAAAGTTCTCGCCCCACTCGGTGGCGAGCTCGAGGGCTGTATTGAGCAGTTCGTCGGAGAACGCCGTCATTTGGCTGTTGCGGGGAACATCGGGACGCGACCGGCCGCACGCAGCGTCATGGGCCGGGACCATATGGATCTCGGGGAAGCGTTTGCGGATCGCGGCGACCTTAGCGATCTGCTGACGGACCTCGTCATCATTCTCATCGACCAGTTGCCGGGACAGCCATGGCCGTTCGGCCGGAATATCGACGCCCTCCATCTGCCAGACGAGGTCGCCCAGCAAAGCGTAGCGAGCACCGGTCGGCAACGCGATAAACGCGACGATCGACCCCGGCGTATGGCCAGGTGCCGGGACGATCACGACCGAGCCGTCGCTCCACACATCAAAACTCTTTTCAAATCCGAGATACGGGCCCGTCGGTGAAGTTATATTCTCGGTAAGTGATGTCCTTAAAGCTATTTATCAACGCGGTCGTGGCGTCGCGCGAGTCGATGAACCGCTTCTCGGCTGGTGTGACCCAGACCTTGACGCCGGGCAGGCTGTCGAGACCGCTTACGTGGTCCCAATGCGCGTGCGTCAGCACGACGCCGGCAAGCTGTGAGGGTAGATAGCCGCTGCCGCCAAACAGGTTGGCGACGGTTTTGGTCCGAGTGTGGACCGATAGCTGGCGCATAAGCCATGGCGTGGTCTTAATGTGCTCGTCTACGTGAAAGCCAAAACCCGTGTCGAATAGAAGATCGCCCTTCGGATGACGGACAAGAAAGGCCGTCATCGCAAAGTCGCGCTTATCACTCAAACCGCCGCCTCGGTAGGCGAACAACGCACGGCTCTCCATCGACCCCGTTGGCAGCGAGCTCAACGTCATTCCCGCTGGAGGCATTGCGGGCGGGAGTTCAGCGGCTTCGAGCGGCGTAAACTCAAGCCGCGCGGCCGAAAATGTCCAGATAAGCGCGGCGATGCCCGCGAGAATGAGTACAAGCACGATGAGACCGAGCTTTTTTGCCATGAATTGATCGGTGGGCGATTCCGAACACTATAGCACAAGGTTTGTACAGAGACGTTAATTGCCTTTCGTTGGCGAATTAAAGTAATTTATGTAGAAGTCCCGCTCGCTCTTTATGCTGTTATCTCTATTGCTACTTTTGCTGATCGCGTCGGCAGGGATGATGCTGACGTATTTGATCGCCGACGACGAGCCTCTGCTCTGGCGGCTGGCCGCCGGCTGCATCGTCGGCTCAGCGATCTTTGGCATCGCGGCGTTTGTCATTTCGTTCGCCATCGGCTTTAGCTCCGCGTCGGTGATAGTCTCGCTGGCCGTGACGCTGGCGTTGTTTGGCCTGATCAAGTACGGCGATACGGCAAAGCGGTTCAAGCAGGACCGGGACAGGGCAAAAGGCAAGCTTGACGGGGCGAGCTTTAAGAAATCGCTCGGGTTTGTCTATTACGCATTCTTTTTTCTTCTGTTTTGGTTCTTTTTTGGCCAGACGGTCTATCAGACGAGCGACGGCATTTTCACGGGCGGCTCACAGAATCTTGGCGATCTGCCGTATCACATCGGCGCGATCCTCGGCTTTAGCGACGCCGCAAAGTTTCCGCCCGACAACCCGATCTGGGCCGGTGCGAAATACGCGTATCCATTTATCACCGATTTTATCTCGGCGTGCTTCGTCAAGCTCGGCATCGGCTATCGCGAGGCTATAGTCACGCAGAACGTGCTGTGGACGTTCTCGCTGTTTGTTCTGCTCGAAAAGTTTGTCGCCCGCGTGACCGCGAACAAGCTCGCAGGACGGATCGCCCCGGCGTTGCTGTTCCTGAGCGGCGGCCTCGGATTTCTGTGGTTTCTCGGCGATGTAAGCGACTCGGGCAAAGGCATCGTCAGCGTGCTCTCAAACCTGCCCCGCGACTATACGATCGGCGAGCAATTTCGCTGGGGCAATTCGCTGGTCGTGCTGTTTATCACGCAGCGAAGTATGCTGCTCGGGCTGCCGCTGGTCGTGTTGGTACTCGGCGTTCTTTGGAGGATCTTCGCGAGTGAAAAAGTGGAAGAGGGAAAAAGCAAAAAAGTGACGATGTCGGACTTTTTCACTTTTTCACATTTCCCCTTTTCCACTTTCATAGTCGGTCTGCTCGCAGGGACGCTGCCGCTGATACATCTGCACAGCCTCGCGGTCTTGTTTATCGTGACGGCATTCCTATTTGTTCTGCGGCCCACTAAGTGGATGGAATGGATCACCTTCGGCGTGGGCGTCGCGGTTATCGCCGTGCCGCTGCTCGCGTGGACAATGACCGGCAGCGCAAGCGACACGACGAGCTTCTTTGGCTGGGAGTTTGGCTGGGACAAGCGGAATGACAATTTCTTCTGGTTCTGGTTCAAGAACACGAGCCTGACGATACCGCTGCTGTTCGCCGGACTGGCCTTGTGGTATTGGAACAACCGCCCGGTAGCGGTTGACGAGAGCGAGACGCCGAAGAAGAAAGACGCCGTCGTGCGGATCGATCCGATCCCGCTTCTGCTTTTTTACATTCCGTTCGCGTTTCTCTTCATACTCGGCAACACCGCTAAGCTCGCGCCGTGGGTTTGGGACAATATCAAGATACTGATCTACTGGCACATCGGCTCGATCATTTTCATCTCGTTCGTGATCGCCTGGCTGTGGCAAAAGAATAAGTTCACAAAGATCGCTGCCGCCGTGCTGCTCATCTCGCTGACATTCGCCGGTGCCCTCGACGTTTGGCGAACGGCGTCGAGCACGGTGAAAACAAGGGTTTTCGAGCCCGACGCCGTGCGAGTTGCTGAACAGGTCAGGCAAAAGACCGAGAATACGGCCCTGTTTCCTGAACGCACCGATCTACAACACACCGATCGTGCTCACCGGGCGGCAATCGCTTATGCGTTACACGGGCCACTTGTTCTCGCACGGCATCAATGCCTTTGCGAGAGAGGCCGATGTCAAACGGATCTACGAAGGCGGCGGAGTGGCGGAGATGCTGCTGCGTCAATACAATATCGATTACGTGCTGGTTTCGCCTGAGGAGAAGAACACGCTCAAGGCGAACGAGGAATTCTTCAAGAAATACCCGGTAGTGGCCGAGGCCGGCCAGTTTCGGGTCTATAAGGTCAAATGAGCAAGAAAAAGAAAGGTAAGAGACCGTCGAGCCCAAAAACGAGTTCGGCGGCGGTCGTAGAGGAACAGACACCACAGGCCGCCGCGGCGGCCCCGAAGCCGAAACCTAAAAAGCAGTCGGCGGAGCACCGTTCGGCGGACGAATGGTTGACCGACCGGAATTGGACCATAGCCGCCGCCGCGATCACTGCTCTGGCGATATTCCTGCGGTTCTTTCAGCTTGGTCTAAAGCCGTTCCATCACGATGAGGGCGTCAACGCCTTTTTCCTGCGGACACTATTTCTGGACGGCACCTATCGCTACGATCCGTCGAATTATCACGGACCAACGCTTTACTATATCTCGCTGGCGTTCGCTAAGGTCTTTGGTCTCGAGACCATACCCGTGCGCGCGAGCATGGCCATTTTTGGCGTGGTAATGGTCGTTCTGGCCTTCTTTCTCAGACGCTACATCGGCCGTATCGGCAGCCTGATAGCCGCGCTTTTCCTGGCACTGTCGCCGGGAATGGTCTTTATCTCGCGGTATTTTATCCACGAGATCTTTTTCGTGCTTCTGGGATTAACGCTCGCCGTGGCGGTCGTTTATTTTGTCGAAAAGCGAAAGGCCGAGCCGTACGCCATTGCCTGGACGGCGTTGATCCTGCTGGTCTGCTACGCGCCGTCGACGGTAAAGCTCTCGACCTTTCTTGGCGGCGACAGTTCGGCCGCGTTGTGGGGCTTTGCGATCCTTTTCTTTATCGTCGAGGCTGTCCTAACGTATCTCGTCATCAAATGGCTACTCACCTGGGACAATGGCCGGCCGATCTACATGATCCTCGCCTCTGCCTCGGTCGCTCTGTTCTTTGCGACCAAAGAGACGGCGTTTATCACGCTGGGCACGATGCTGATCGCGTGTTTCGGCGTTTGGGTCTGGCGGCGGATAATGCCCGACAGCACGCTCGACAACAATCGCTTTAATTTGGCTCTCGCGATCAGCGCGTTTGCTCTCATCGTTCTGTTCGTGTCGGGGATGTTTGGCGATGCCTACAAGTGGCTATTCGACGCCTTCATGCCCACGGGCCGGCCGCCTGAGACGTTCGTTTTTGTTGGTATCGTGTTTATGATCGCGGCCGCGGCTGCCGCGTGGCTGCTGTTCCTGATCGATCAGCGAAAGCGAAATGAATCGGGCATTACCGAGCCCGTCGCGTTGACCTGGACAAACTTCCGCTCTGCCCTCGGCGATAATCGGAACCTCATCCTGATTGCCGTGGCGGTTATCATCACCTTTGCATACATTTGCGTGCTGTTCTTCACCTCGTTCTTTACCTATGCCGAAGGGTGGAAGAAGGCCTTTGAGGCCTACGCCATCTGGACCAAGACCGGCAATCGCGACCACACGATGCACGGCTGGACGGGCTATATAAAATGGGGAATGAAGATCGAGTCCGCTCTTCTCATCGTCTCGCTGCTGGGAACACTGGTTGCTTTCGTGAAAGCCAAGCACAGGTTTGCGATCTTCACGGGATTCTGGAGCTTTGGTCTCTTCGTTGGGTATTCGATAATTCCGTACAAAACGCCGTGGCTCGCCCTGAGTTTCCTGATGCCGATGTGCATCTCGGCTGGTTACGGATTGAATGAGCTGTTGAATTCGAAGGACGGTCGGCTGCGGTTTCTGGCGGGGGCATTGGGCATTTAGCGCGGTCGCGGTGCTCGGTTACCAAACGTATCAGCTCAATTTCGTAAAATACGACAACGACGAGATGCCGTATGTGTATGCCCACACGCGGCGTGAATTTCTCGACATGGTCCGTGAGATCGAGCGGTACGCCGAAAAGAGCGGTAAGGGCAAGGATGCCCAGATCGAGATCGTCTCGCCCGATTACTGGCCGTTGACGTGGTACATGAAAGACTTCGGCAAGGCCTTTTTCCAGGGCCGGCCGGTCGATGCGAGCACGGCCGAGATGATCGTCGCCAAAAAGGGCGACCAGGACGCAATCGTCGCCCAGAAATATTCGGCCCATTACAAATTCACCGGCGTGTACCCGCTTAGGCCCGGCGTCGATCTGATGCTGCTGGTGCGAAATGACCTCGCCGAACCGGGCGCGCAGGACCTGTCGAAAATACCTGAGTACAAGAAGCCGTAGCCGGCTAACGAGCCGATAGCGACCGGTCCGGGGCCGATGACGACATGCAGCACGTCTTCGGCCTTTTTCCATCTGAAAGCCTCTCGCGGAAACCAACCGAATCGATTAACCGATGATCTGACCGAAAACCTTTTCTGGTCATTGGCGTATTAAACGCACAAATGCCATCGCTTATTCGAATAAGATTGTCGCGAATATTCCTATTAGGTCTCGCTCTGTCACCGGTGGTAATCAGCGCACCGGCTTAGGCCAAACCCGTGATAGTGGCCCTCAGCAAGGCGGACAGGCGACCGTTACGATCGACGGCAAGACGCCGGTCACTTACAACACACCCGATCTCGTGCGCAAGATGCTGCCATCGCTTGAGAAGTCGGCCGGCAAGAGCAACGTGATGGAAGACGAATGGGTATCCGGCGCCCAGGATTTCGCATTCTTTGGCCAAAAGGCACCGTCCTTCTAGTTCTTCGTCGGCGGGATGCCAAAAGACAGCAAGAGCCCGGCCCCGCATCACACGCCCGACTTTTACATCGACGACAGCCGGCTCGATGTCGGCATCAAAGCTTTCTGCAATATCGTATTCGACTATTAAGTTACCGCGGGGTGTTGGCGGGCATACGGGGCGGGGCAAAACTGCTTGCCCCGACACCTCTAAAAAGTGGTGTAAAGATCCACTTTGAGTGGTTCTGGATCCCGTAATAGGCGATCACCGACTTTGTCTTGCTCTGGCTTGCGACGCCGATAAACGGGGTATTCTCAGTCAGTATCTCAATGCTCTCATCAGCCTCGTCATCACTCTCGAGTTCTGTATTCAAAGAATTTACGAGTACGACCGCATACCTGTCAAAGATCTGAGGATTAGGATTTGCCGGCAGGATCCCGCCGTTGTAGTTCTGAACGCGCCTTGCAAAGCCGCCAATAGAATCGGCATCGGCCTTGACCAGCCGCCATTTTCCGTCCTCGCTGAGCGGATCGGTTGCGGCTGAGGCCCGAAGAATTTGCCGCTTCTTGGTGCCGTACGGGATCCCCTCGAGCAGGTCGTCCATCGAATTAGGAAGTTTTGAGCCGCGGTAGTGCTCGATATACTGCCGGATAGCGTCGGCCACCTCTTCGCCCCGACGGATGGCCTCGAGCTCTTTCTCTCGCTGCACTTCCTGTTGGATCGCAGGGGCCACGGCGAGCAGACCGACGGCGAAGACGGCCATTATTGCCATTACGGCAAAAAGGGTCATTCCGCGCTCGTCACTTGGCTGGTCGTGGTTAGGGTTTGCCGTCATCTGCAGCATCATCTACATCCTGCTTCTGATCTTTGCTTGGCCGCGGCATTTGAGGCATTGGCTGGGGCGGCACGTACCGTGGAATACTGTCCGGAATGCCCGGGATGCCCTTCATCGTTGACGGGTCGAACGGCTGCATACCGCTGTCACCGGGCCGACCGGGCGCCGCTGTCGTTCCTGTTGCCGCCGTCGCTTTGACCATCGGTATCGGATGCCGGAATCCAAGCTGCGTGTCCTCGAATATCACCTCGGCCCGTGATATATCGACCAGTCTGAACCGGCCGCCGAGAACGTCATTAAGCCGTGCGCCAAAGGGCGCGGTCTTGCCGGTCTCAATGAGATAGGCGGTGTCATTGTTATAACGCATGCCGCCCTTCATACCGATGTATTGATAGCCCGGCACCGGCGGCGCGGCTACTGTAATAAAGACCGGATTTGAATATTTCTTACCGTCAGGGGTACGCATCATGATCTGCACCTGCGTCTCCCGAGCTATAAAGTTTGCAGGGATGTCAGTAAACGCACGCTGCGCATTGACGACCGTCGTCGGAACCTCGGCTTGGTTAAAGAGTATCCGTGCGTCAGCCGGTATGCGATCGCCATTTATCTCCAGCCTGAATCCGCGCGAACCGGCATAGATAGCCTGCGGATTTGCGTACGCGATCAGTATTGGCGGCGTCGGTGTCGGCGAAGCCGGCTTTGGCGGCGGCGGCGTCTGAATAGGCGTAGGCGGACAATCGTTTGTCTTTGAGCACGGTATCGGCGGCTCGTAAAAGGCAAAGATATTGCGGCCCGCGTCGGGTGCAGACACAGTGCCCGGATACATCACGGGCGTTGTTTCATACACAAACTGCTGGTCCTGGACCGATGGCAATGCAACGTCGCTTCGCGGTACTCCAGGTGACGAACGCGGTGTAGGCGAGGGCGAGACTTTTATGGTCGCCGTCGTGGATGACCCGCCAAAGAAGCTTCGTCCGAACGCAAGATACAACGCGACAAGCGCGACCATGCCGAGTACGCCGGCGGCGATCATCTTATTGCGTTCGGATGGCGATTTGCCTTCGAATAAACCCATGTTAACTACTGCGTCAGCTCCATCGGAGCGACATTAGGCCGCCGAAAATACGCGGCCATCTCAATGCGAAGGCTGACGACCTCACCGTGCATCTTGCCCTTCTTCGAGCGCTTTTCCGGCTGCGTCTGGGCCTGCTGGCCCCATTGGCTGTCCGCCCATTGTCTGATTGATCCGCCCACCAATGTTCTTCGTGGCGATCGGATTGCCGGCTGCACCGCCTGTACTTGTGTCGGCTGTGAACTGTTCTTTTCGGATTCAGTATCAGAGGGTGCAAGCTCGACTCCGCTGACGATCACAAACTCGCGTCCTGTTTCGATCTCGCGGATGAACCGCCGTAGATTCTGATACGAGCCCTCGACCGTGGTTGTGATGTACATTCCGGGATAGAGGCTGCGGAATTTTGAGCGGCCGCGTTGCTCGTCGGTCTGCTGCCCGGTGTTCGTATCGGCTGTCTCCAGCGGCTGATAGTCCGGGCCGGTCGAGTTGATCAGGCCGTATGCCGCGATCAGACCATTGATCCGCTGATAGAGAGCGGTCCGTCCGACTGTCGTGACGGGTAGGAAACGCGCCTCAAAATCGTCAACACTCGTTATGATCTTATCGACCTGGTCCTGCGTAGTCGTGATCTCGCCGTATTTTGTCTTGGCCGACGCAACCTCGGCCTCTAATCTGTCGGCCTCTGAGCGGTTGCGTGCGAGTTCGCGGTTTGACGGAAGTACGAGCGCAAAGTAGACGCCTATAGCTGCCACAAGCGCGATCAGCCCGACAGCCATCGCGCCGATCTCAAGCGGGCCCCACATGCCGCCATAGACCTTTCGCGGACGGTTTGGTGGAATGACGGACACGGGCATGTCGGCCGCCTCAATAACGACGGTCTCGGCCTCGGGCGTCTCGTCTTCAGGATTCAATTGTGGATCTAATTCAGCCACCGTTTACTCCACCCCTCCGTTCTGCGCGATATCCGTCGACGGAGCGCTCGTCGAATAGCCATAGGACGGCGTGTATATGAGCCTAAAAGTATATTCCGTATAGATGATCCGCTCGTTCTCCTGACGGTCCTGGCCGCGTAGCTCGGCGACAAACAGGCCGGAGTTGTTCATATTGTCGATCATCGCCATGACGCTCGAATAGTCGCGGGCAAGCACGCCGAACTCAAGCTCAGCCTTTACACGGTCGCCGTCCTGATAGATGTTCTCGACCGCAATCCGCGATGACGCAACGCTGGACGGCAATACCGATTCGAGATCGGCAAATAGCCGCGACCAGCCAAATGTCTTATTAGCAACCAGCCTGTGAGCGGCCGTCAACAGGGCCTTTTGGTCCGGCGTCAGCAGTTGCTGCACCTTTTCGCCCTCACCCTTGAGTTTTGCGATCTCTTCCTGACGCTCGGCTATTGCCGCAACCAGCAGGTCGTTACGCTTCTTGTTGTCGTTGAGCCGGTAAATGCAATACGCGCCGACGACCAGGCTCACGAGCAGCAGCATGGCCGCGCCGACATACGGCAAGGTCCGGTTACGGAATGGGTGTGAGGATAAATTGAGCTTGGCGATCACGTGGTAAATACTACAAAAGCCGACAAAAATATCTTGCCTCGTGCGGCAATGCGAAAAAACACATTCTAGCACGAGACCAGAACCGTTGTCTTATCACGTCCGAAGCGCCTAAATTGTTGCAATTTTAATCTCTTCGGGGCGGCAGGTTGCGATCGATCTCTTCTCGTGAGATGTCGCGGTAGGCGGCAACGAGGTTGCGCCCCTCGCGCTTGGCCCGGTAAAGGGCAGAATCGGCCATTTCGACGAGCTCGATCGGGTCCGACGAGTCGTCCGGGAATGACGCGACGCCAATGCTGACGGTAATTCGGTGTGTATCTTTTGAGCCTTTGCTGACGATGCTGAACGGGTAGTTCTCGACAGTCGCACGAATGCGTTCGGCGGCGACTATACCTTGAGCAAGCTCCGCGTCAAGCAAAAATGCCGCGAATTCGTCGCCACCAAAGCGTGCCGCGGCATCGCCGCTGCGCAAATTCGTCATTATCGAAAAACCTATCTCCTCGATCGTCTTGCTTCCCGTCAGGTGGCCGAAGGTGTCGTTGACGTTCTTAAAATTGTCGCCGTCCATCATTAGCACGCAGAACGGCCGGTTCTCGGCCTTCGCACGGCCGGCCTCGCGGCGAAGCTCGGAAAAGAACGAACGGCTCGATAACAGGCCGGTCAGGTCGTCGTGCGAGATCAGGCGGTGGATCTGCCGTTGATATTCACGGTCGATCTCATCCAGCAGATCAAAACGCAGGATGGTGTCGCCGACCGTGATCTTATCGCCATTCTCGAGCTTTTCGCGGCGGACACGGCGGCCATTTAGAAAGGTGCCGTTGCGTGAATCCAGATCGTGAAGCACGTAGTCCATCGCGACGCGGGATTCGCTGGGGGCCGCCGTGATGCGGGCGTGCTGGCGCGACACGAGCGTGTCGTTGACGCGAACGTCGGCCTCCAGGGCTCGGCCCAGGATCACCTCTTCGCGATCAAGCGGGATCGGCACGGCGATCAGCTCACCGCTCAGGAACACGAGCGCCGGTTTCAGATCGCGTCTTAATGTCTCGGAATCGTTCATACAGGCCCAGGCGGAAGACGAATAGCGGCAACTACTAGGATAACCTACGGCTGCCGCCGATTTCCATAGTTTTCTTTATGGAGAAAATGCTTGACTTTTGTGCATGAAGGTGCTATCGTTGCAACAGCCTTTTGATCTTTGACAAGAGGTGCGCCATCGAAATTGTCTTACACGTGTAAGACACTTTTTCATTTCGCTGAAACACCGCCAAAATACGACGGTAACTGTCTTTATACACACGAATTACAGTGTTTCAAATCTGTCTGAAACGCGACTGAAACACCGAAACACGCGAAACATGTAAATGTTCGTAAAGCTCTGCGAACAAAAGAGTTAGATCCTAATGGGACCTAATGAGCGTTTTTGATCTGTTTCGAAGCAGGGAGATCAGCGGACGGCTTGGATGCGTTTTTGCTCGACGCGGCCCTCGTCCATTTCGTCGAGCGTTTCGACGACCTTTGAATAGATGCCGTCGGCATCCAGGCCGTATTGGCCAAGGAGGATTTTCGGGTCGCCATGGGTGACGATCTCGTCCGGCACACCGAGGCGAACGACGCGAACTGCGTCGGCTAGTCCTTTTTCTTCGAGCAGTTCGAGAACCGCGGAGCCAAAACCACCGGCAAGATATGCGTTCTCGACCGTCAGGATGAGTCGTTTTGTACGTGCGAGGTTAGTGATGAGTTCGGCGTCGAGCGGCTTTACGAAGCGGGCATTCACGATCGTCGCGTCAATGCCGTTTTTGCGAAGCATTTCGCCGGCAGTGACCGCGGGGGCGACCATGTCGCCGTAAGCAAGGACCGCAACGTCGCCCGAACCGTCTCTAATTATCTCGGCCTTGCCGATCTCGATGAGCTTCGGCGGAGCGCTGATATCGACCCCAGAGCCGTTGCCGCGAGGATAACGCAACGCGGCCGGGCCATTGTGTTCGATTGCGGTAAGCATCATGTCCCGAAGTTCGGCCTCGTCCTTCGGAGCCATCAGCGCGATATTCGGATAACCGCGCAGATAGGCGATATCCAGAAGACCGTGATGCGTCGGACCGTCGGCTCCGACGATTCCGGCACGGTCCATCGCGAGCGTGACGTTCAGGTCCTGCAGGCAGACGTCGTGGATGACCTGGTCGAAGCCGCGCTGCAAGAACGTCGAATATATCGCCGCGACCGGTTTTAATCCCTCACACGCCATTCCGGCACAGAAAGTCACCGCGTGCTGTTCGGCGATCCCGACGTCAAATGCGCGATCGGGAAATCTTTCGAGCACCTTGTCGACACCCGTCCCGTCCGGCATCGCCGCCGTGAGGGCGACGATCGCGGATCGCCCGCCATTATCTCGCACATCGTGTCGCCGAAGACCTGTGTATACGTCGGCGGTGCAATCCTGCTCGATTTGTATGGCTGTCCGGTCTTGAGGTCGAACGGACCGGTCGCGTGATAGGCGTAATAATTCTCTTCCGGATTCGGAAAGCCCTTTCCCTTCGTCGTCAGGGCGTGAACGATGACAGGACCGTCGTCGACCTTTTTGGCCTCCTTCAAGTGCCCGGACCATGATCGGGACATTGTGGCCGTCGACATAACCGATGTATTTGAATCCAAGTTCGTTGACCAACGCTCCCGGCAGCACGGCCGCAGCGATCGCGTCCTTTAACGACTTTGCCGCCGCACGCAGCTTGTCGCCGACGCCGGGCACCGTATCGAGCGTGTCGCCGATCTCTTCCTTGAGATGCTGATAACTTTGTGCCTCTTTGATACGGTTGAGATAGCCGCTAAGCGAGCCGACAGCGGGCGCGATGGACATATCGTTGTCGTTCAGCAGAACGATCAGCCGTGTTTTCAGATGTCCGGCCTGGTTCATCGCCTCCATCGCCATGCCGCCAGCGAGCCTCGAATCGCCGATCAAGGCGCAGACGTGAAAGTCCTCTTTCTTGTGTCGCGAGCGACGGCCATTCCCAATGCGGCGGACAGCGACGTCGAGGCGTGTCCGGCGCCGAACGTGTCATATTCCGATTCGTCCCGGCGCAGAAACCCGCTCAGTCCGCCGTATTGCTTGATCGTATGCAGCTCGTCGCGGCGGCCCGTGAGTATCTTGTGTGCGTAAGCCTGGTGGCCGACGTCCCAGACGAGTCTGTCATGCGGCGTGTCAAAGACGTAATGCATCGCCACTGCAAGCTCGACGGCACCGAGCGACGCTCCCGTGTGGCCGCCGACGCGCGAACAGGTGTCGATAATGAACTGCCGCACCTCGTCCGCGACTTCTTGCAGATCCTCGACCTTTAGTTGCCGCAGGTCTGCCGGTGAATTGATCTCCGACAAAAATCTCATGCTAACTCAAGACAATTTACCATTTACCGTTTGCCGATTACCACTTGGCGGCTTTACATTTCTTTGCATACGGCCTGTAAATACATTCGACCTTTTGCCGGCCAGCGGCGTCAAAGGTTGTGAAGAGCAGTAGGCTCAATTTTTTCCATAGAGGTATAGATATGTCATCAAAATTCAAGTTCTTTTCGATTCTTACGCTTGGAGCAGTGGTTGCGGTCGGTTCGACGGCGGTCTTTGCTCAAGAGGACAAGCCAGCGGCCCCGACCAAGACTGAAACGACCGAAAAGGCCGGGAAATTCGGTAAGCACGGCGGCCACGGCGATCACAAGTTCGGCAAGCGCGGCGGTTTTGGGCGTCATCAGGGCGGAATGTTCCGCATGATGCAGGGCCTCAATCTGACCGACGCTCAGAAGGCACAGCTCAAGTCGATCCGTGAGGCCAACAAGCCGGACGCGGCCTTGATGGACGAGCTTCGCGCGATCCGTGAGTCGCGAAAGAGCGGCCAGGACATCACCGCCGAGCAGAAGGCCCGCCTACACGCGATCCACGACCAGATGCGCACGAATCGGCAGAAGGTTCACGACCAGATCCAGAGTGTCTTTACGGCCGAGCAAAAGGCCCTTATCGAACAGCGTAAGCTCGAGATGAAGACGCGTATGGAACAGTTCAAGCAGAACCGCGAACTGCGCCACAAGCAGAAGGTAGACACGACCACCACCGATAAACCGGCGGTCTAAGAAACCTTAGCCGCGGATCACGCGGTTAAGACGTAGAATAAGAACGGACGAAGGAATCAACTTCCTTCGTCCGTTCTTTCTTCTTCCGATCCGTTCTTATCCGTGTTATGCGCGCGGAACCAGTTAACCTAGCAGCTCGACCACCATCCGCTGGCGATGGTCGAAGATGTGTTTCAATTGTCGGTCGATCAGGAATTGAGCAATGTCACCGAGCGGTTCGAAAGGTAACCGGTATCGGACCTCGTCGGTCATTAGAGTGCCTTCGTTAGTCTCGGCGAAAGTGTGCACGTGGATCCATTGTTTGTAGGGGCCGCTGAGCTGCGTGTCGGCAAAGCGGTTCGGCGGCTCCCACAGCGTGATCTCGGACCGCCAGGTCATCGGGAAGCCATGCAGCGAAAGGCGATATTCGATGATCGTGCCCTGCCGGATCTCAATCGGCGTTGGGGTGATGATGTGGAAGTTCAACTCGGGCGGCGTGATCCGCTCGAGATTCTCGGCATTCGAGAAGAAATCGAACACCTCGCCGATGGGCCGTTTGACGGTCTCGGACGTCTGAAAAGTGAATTCAGCCATAAGTAGCTAATTCGCCCGGCACGGCGAAGCGGATTCGCGTTTAGTTGCGGCTCTTGAGGTAGCGCTTCGGTATCGGCACGTCGGGCGTCTCGCCCTGCCAATAGATCGTCACGACCCACCAACGCTTGCCGTCATTGAGCAGCTGAAAACTGTTGATGCCGCGCATGAAAGGCTTCCCGTCCTTGGACGAATGGCGCGATTCGTAGGTCGAAAAAACGTGGGCGATGTTGCCATAAGTCTCGACGGTGCGAGCCTTTTCCGTTTCGTAAAAGCCTTCCTTGGCAAAGACGGGCTCAACACGCGTGATGTATTCCTCGGGCGTGAAGGCACGTGCTCCCGAGACGCCTGTTTGCGGGTTCTTGCCCGTGGGTATCAGCCGCGCGTCCTTGTGAAAAAGGCTGCGAAAACGGTCCCAATCGCGCGGCTGGCCCGCATCGCCTGAGATCGATGCGTAAACGGCCCTCATTATCGCGTCGATGCTCGCGACGTCCTTAGGGTCGGCGTCCTTTGGTGTTTGTGCCATTGCGGTTTGCAGGGCGACGAGGACCAGAATGATGGTGAAGAGTGTTCTCATGAAAGTATGATACGCGCGTTTGGCCGTCGGGTTTAATAAGATGGCAGTGCGATCGGGCGTGTCTCGACGCGGTCCTGCAGATCACGAGGCAATTGAGAGAAAAGGTCATACCCCGTCTTTTCCTTCAATTGCGCGGACCGTCGTAACGTACTGTTGCCATCGTGATCTCGCGATGCCGTCGATGTTAGGTACATCGACCGCGATTATCCGAGTAGCATCGGTGATCTCGCTGCTGCCGGGTGGCAGAAAGACGACAACCTTCCAGATGTTGGTCGGGACGGTGATGCGGTCGCGAATTCGGTGTTTTTCACCGTAAACACCGGCTATCGTGTATGCGTCGGTGCGTCGCCGAACGGTTCCTCGAACATACGATTCGAGTTTGTTCCAGACGAACTGATTGAGGTCGTCCGTCTGCGGGACGATGTTCGTCATCAGGAACGTCTCGTTCATCTTCGCCTCGTCAGCAAACCGATCGGCCGCCGGGACCATGTGGCCCCGGTCATAGCCGCTGCCGGCGTAATCGTAATACTGTACGCGGCGAAAGTTCGGGGGCAGCGAAATATCAGGCCGGAAAAGCGGCCGCTCGCGACGTTCGCCGAGATCGGCTGGAGTCGTCCGCCACGCGACCCAGTTGGGTGTGCCGCGCGTGTTGTTGTACGAGAGCGTGAACCCGCTGTGCGTGAGCAGATAGTTTTCCGGATTGGCGGCGTCGGCCGTCGCATTTGACGGATTGCCGAACGGGAGGTGCGGCGTGGAGTGGCTCGTCGAAGGCGATTGCGTGTCATCAACGCGCAGACGTTCGGCGACGCGGCCGCAGCCCGATAACAGCAGGAGCAGGATCAGGATAAGGTCTATTCTGGACTGCATACGTCGTGCAAGAGTCTACCAGAACTCGCGCCAAGCCGAATCGGGTCGCGATGCGATAAACTATAGAGTGTGACTGAGAAATTGCACATCACGGGTCTGACGCGGGCCGAGTTGGACGGACTCGTACTCTCGCTTGGCGAGCCGAAGTACCGTGCGACACAGGTCTTCAAGGCTGTGCATCAGCGGAGGCTCCGGTCGTTTGACGAGATCACGGACCTGCCGAAGAAGTTTCGAAATAAGCTTGAAGAGATCGCCGACATCTCGCGGTTGACGGTTGAATCTAAGTATGTTTCGAACGACGGCACCCGGCGTTACCTGATGAAAACTGCCGACGGTAAGCCGGTCGAGACGGTGTACATTCCTACTGAAAGCCGCGATACGATCTGCTTTTCGTCTCAGTCGGGCTGCCCGCTGAAATGCGAGTTTTGCCTCACGGCTCAGCTCGGTCTGCTCAAAAACCTGAGCGTTGGTGAGATCGTCGAGCAGATAATTATCGTCCTGAACGACGTTTACGGCGTCAGGGCCGAGACGCCGCACGGTACGAACCTGGTCGGCATGGGAGCGGGCGAACCTTTCCTGAATTTTGAGAACCTTATCGCCGCGCTCAGGCTCATGGCGGATGAGGACGGCCTGTTCATCGTGCCCAACCGCGTTACCGTCTCAACCGCCGGAATCGTGCCAAAGATCTACGAATTCGCTAAGCTCGACGACAGACCACATCTCGCTGTCTCGCTCTCGGCTGTAACGGACGAGCTTCGTGATCGCTTGATGCCGATAAATAAACGCTGGAACATCGACGACTTACTGACGGCGGCGAAAGAGTTTGAGGCATCGTTGCGGCGTGGCGAACGCTTTACGTTTGAATACGTGATGCTTGGCGGTGTCAACGACCGGGATGAGGACGCGAACGGATTAGCAGACCTCATCGACCGGTTCCAGCTTAGTCGCGTCAAGGTAAATCTGATCCCGCACAACGGCGCAGAGCAACTCGATTACACCGCGTCCACGCCGGAGCGTGTCGAGCGATTCAAGAGAATACTCGAAAGTCGCGGCGTTGACGCGTACGTTCGCACGCCGCGTGGGCGTGATATCTACGCCGCGTGTGGCCAACTTGCGGCAAAGGCTGCATAAACGTATGGAATTATTGATTCCCGGTCTAATTTTGGTGGCACTAATGGTCTACGCATCGACGCGGATAAAGCGGTCGGCTGCAGCGGCATATGATGTAGAGGCGATCGAAACGGACGAATATGTCATCCAAAAGCCCGAGGGCTTTTTGCACAATCTTAACGCAAGCCCCGAATATGTTTTCGAGGCATACTCAAAGGAGTTCAGCAAAGAAACTCCTACAGTGCGACTCGGCAGGGCGACCGTCACCAGATTGAACGGCGTTTCTATTGATGATGTGATCGAAGAATTGCACGGCGAGAACTTCGTCGATCAGGATCCGGAAGTTCTGGATGAGCGGCATTATTGGCACCTGAGCACTGAGGGTAACGGGGTTGGTGTCGAGCGGCATGTAAAACTATGTGAGGAGCATGGAGCCGTTTATAAACTCGAGGTCGTCGCCTCACGCGACGGAGCGGGGGGCCAGTGGATCGAAACTTTTGTTGATACCTTTCGCGTAAAATGATCAAGAATTATGAATAGACTTTATAGGGTTGTATTAGTAGCTGCATTTGCCATTTTCGGGACTGCGATCGTGAATGGGCAATCCGTATCCGGTTCGATCGCCAACGGAACTGTTACCCGGGGCAAGACTGTCCGCGGGACCATCACGCTGAGCATTCCGGGTGGGCTGCATGTGAATTCGTCACGTCCGAACAGCGAATACGCGATCCCGACGACAGTTCGCGTCAGCAGCAGCAGCGGCGTTAAGCTTGGGGCGGTCACCTATCCGCGAGGACGAAACCGCAAATTTAGCTTCTCTGAGGATTCGATCAACGTATACGAAGGCCGCGTGTCATTTTGGCTCAACGTGACTGTGCCCGAGACATTTCGTGGAAATACCGTCCGAATCAATGCCACCGTCAGGTCCCAGGCGTGCACTGACGAGGTCTGCTACCCGCCTAAGACCAAGCGAGTTACGTTGACCGCGCGCGTCATGTAGGTTTGTCAGGGACTGCCCCTGTTTTGTCAGCACGATTCAACCGGTCGCGTTCCTCGGCTTCCCTCATTATTCGCTGCATCTCGTCGCGTTCTTTCAAAGCTTTGAGTTCATTGCCCGCGATCTCTGTAGGGGGCATTTCCTGGATTATTATCGTCGGCTCGCTTGATATCTGAGCCAAGGTTTTTAGCCGAAAGTTCGCGGGAACTATTGTCAGCGACCTTAGCGTCCCGGGCTCTTTCAATGCCGGACGGAAGATAGCGACCACGGTCTCGCCCAGAAAGTTCGCGTTGCAGCGAAACGTGAATGCCCGCGTCCCGGCGGTCAGCACAGAAAACCTGATATCGTCGAACCTTGAGCTGGTCAGCGTCCTGCTCTTACCATCCGAGATCAACTTGAAATAGATGCGTCCGTCAGTACAGTCGATCGACCTGATCGAGCCGAGGATGATCTCTTCGCTGGTGCCCGGCCGGTCGAGGAGGATGTTGAGGTTGTTAATCTCGCGTTCTTCCTCGATGAGGGCGACCTGTGCATCGGTCAGATCCTTACGGTGAAAAAAGATCGGCGCCGGGCGCAGTGTGATCGATACCGAGGCGTCTAAACGCGGTTCGACCTTTTGGCCGAGTGCCGCCGATGGCAGCGTTGCCAGAACCAAAAACAGTCTGAGGGTGCCCGATCGCATCTCGATATAGCAGCTAGTTTGATGCTACGCAAATAAGCTGCGTTGTGTTTACGCCCGATGGCCGATAACTGAAAGCAGCCGGCCGGTGCGACCGAAGTCGCCCTTTTCTCGACGGTACGAAAAGAACAGGTCAGGCCGCTCCATCGTGCAAAACGGAGCGACCGAGATGTTCTCCGATTCGACTCCGCTCGCCAAGTAACTGATCGCGGTTGGCTGCGTGAAGGTCAACGAGCGCATGCCCCTCGCGTGTCGGGGTGAAGTAACGGCTGCATTCACCAAAATTACCTGTGAACATCTCTATAACTTCGCGGCCGACCTCGTAATTGCGGCCGCAGGCGGCTGGGCCGATCGCGGCAATCAGGTCAGCGGGAGCGGTACCCATAAACCGTTCCCATCTTCTCGATCGCAACACGCACGATCGACTGAGCAGTGCCTCGCCAACCGGCGTGGACGGCTGCGTAGGCTCGCGTCACCGGATCGCCGATCAGGACGGGCACGCAGTCGGCCGTTTTTGCGGCGGCAAGCACGCCATCGAGATCGGAGATCACGGCGTCGGCGTGGACCTCAGAATCGCCAATGTCCGCGGGCGTGCGAACGATCCGGATGTCGGTTCCATGGACCTGCAGTGCCAGACGCCAACTGATACTCGCCTGTCGAATGCAGCTTAGAAAACGGCCGTCGGTTCTCATAGATATTCTCAGCCGTGTCGTCATCAAAGCCCGATAGGTTGAGGCTGTTTTCCGGAAACGCAGACACGCCGCCGTTCCGTGTAGAAAATCCGTTGGCAAATCCCGCGTCTTCGAGATCGCTGCTGACGAGTACTTTGATGCCGTCTCTCTCTCGCCAGAAAAACCCCGAATCTGCTAAAGTCTCCTCATCATCGGCTGATCGCTGACTGCTGACGGCTGATAGTTGCTCCATGATCGTTTCCATCGGCATCGATATAGTTGAGGTTCATCGCATTCGCGATGCGATCGCGCGTACGCCCCGCTTTGCCCAACGTGTTTTCACGGCGGCTGAGCGTGAATACTGCGAATCAAAAGGCGTAGCCGCCGCCCAATCATACGCCGCACGGTTTGCCGCCAAAGAGGCCTTTCTAAAAGCCCTCAAGACCGGCTGGCGAGGCAAGATCGCATGGCACGACGTCGAGGTCGAATCTGACGCCGACGGCGTTCCTTCGCTAACTATCACCGGCGAAGCCCGCAGACTGTTCGACGAGCTTGGGGCTGCCAACATCCATATCTCGATCGCTCACACGAACGAACACGCCGTCGCTGAGGTCATACTTGAAACCAACTAGGGCTTCGGTGTCGCCGAAGGACTTGGAACCGGCGTCGCAACTTTCGCATCAAGATTGAAATATACGACCGCCGCGTCATGGTCCGAGTATCGCTCGGGCCGGTCCTCGCTGCGATAGCTCTCAGGAAAATCAGCATTTACGCGGGCGTAGCCAAAGCCATGCACGTGCGGCATCAGTGATGTCGTGATGATGACGTGGTCGAGCACCTGAGCGTTGCCGTCAAATCGGTATGAGTATTTCTGCTCCGGAGCTATCACGTCGACTAGGTCAATCATGTCAGGATCGACAAGGTCATCTGACGGATTGAGCACGGCGTCCCTTGCCGCGGGCGAACCCTTGATGGCACCGATCACATCAACTATGCCGTCGCTGAACTGATACGCGTTAAAATCACCAACCAGAATGATCCGCTCGTTAGCGTTCGCCTTTTGCCGCTCCTGCACCCATTTAGCGAGAAACTCTGCCTGCAGCCGTTTCTTCATCCTGACGTTGTCCTGCTGCTTTGGGTCGTCGTAGCCGAGGAACGATTTCAGGTGGTTCACAACGACCGTAAACTCGAACGGCTGGCCGGTCTTTACGTCATTCATCGACGCCCGCAGTGCGAGCGGCGGACGGTCGTTAAGGAAGTTGTCCTGATTGGTGTTTGGGTTCTTGAATTTATCGTCCTTACCGTATTGTTTGATCTCGATCGTCTTGATCCGGGACGATCTGACCAAAAAGCCGTTGTCGATGCCGCGTCCGTCGTTGCCGTCGACGAGATATGCTTCGTACTTCGGATCGGGCTTGCCCGGCGGCCACTGAATCTGCGTTGATCTTTGTCGCGAGTCGTTTTAAGACCGATAGGTTCTCGGCCTCGACGATGCCGATCACGTCAGGTGATTGCATGATGCCGCGAATGGCGGTCGAGATCTTTTTGAGCCGAGCGTTGAATGAGTCGGTCGTGACGATGTCTTCCTTGATCGCGGGATCGTCCTCATCGTCAAAGAAATTCTCGAGGTTCATCCCGGCTACGGTGAACTGACGCTCGCCAGCCGCAGGCAGGTTGATCTGTTTCGGCATGCTTGCGACCGACGGCCGCGTTGCCGCGTCGAGCAGTATCGACCAAGTGCGATAGGAATAATGGACGACGCCAGTGACGTTCTTTAACTCGGTGTTCGCCGGTATGTTGATCGCCTGCGAGCCGAGCTGGGCTGTCGATTCGATCCGCAGACGTTCCGGATTGCCGTCAAAGAACCGCATCTTCGGATACGTCTTTCTGAACTCTGCCTGCTCCTTCTCGCTCAGGAATAGAAAGTCGTACACCTCATAGCCCGGCTCGCGAAACGATTTGGGCATTCCCTTGAGGACGCCGAAGAACGTGCCGTTCGACTCGCTCTTGTTGTTCTTGTTATCGACGCGTCCGTCGGTCGGGGCCGTTACTGTCAGTTCAGGAACGGTGACACGCATTCCCTCGTATTTCTCAAGCTGGTCCACCGAGCCGATCTTGAAATCGTCGAGCGTGAGCACTATAGGCTTTGGCAGCGGATTGTCTTTTGACAGGACCTGAACGATGTCGCGGCCGCGCTGCATCGAGAGTTCTGTTATAGGCAGAGTGTTGGGCTCAGAGCGCGGTTTGAATTCCTGCACCTGGCCAGAGACGACGACCATGTTACCAAGGGCGGCCTCGGCTCCCGGCTCGTCGCGTGTGTAAACCAGGATGCCCTCGGAGGTCATCGGATCGCTGTCCACCTTGTCGTCCGGCGTTTGGATGTAGAAACCGGATCGCGTACGTGCGGTGACGATGCCCGATGTCTTTACGATCTCGCGCTCACGGGGCGAGAAGTTCTTGCTGCCCTGAATGCCGGAGATCGGAAATTCCTTTTGAGCGTTTGCCGCCGAGGGTAAACAAAATGCAACGAACGCTAAGAGAAAGGAGATATAGAACTTCATAGAGTATCCTTCCTTTGCTTGATGATCCGGCGCGTTTGCGGCCGCACGTTGGTGAAAAAGTTAAATCCGGTCAATGCCTCCACTTGTTTAACGGTGGTGCGAAAATTCCTCCACGGTGTATTGATGCCGATATCATGCCGGTTGGGCATTATTACAGCGATCACACGCGTTGTTTTGCCCACACGGTTAGCGTCGTCGTTGCCATTGGGAAGGACGAGTATTACTTTCCACGTAAATGCCGGCACGACAACGCGGCCCTGGGCGATGGTGTTGGTAAACACTCCGTTGTCATTGGTCCCGCCCTGCCCGGCGCCGCCTGAGTAGATATACATCTCGTTGCCCTGGCCGACTATTGTCGAATTGGCATATTCCTCAAGCTCCTGCCATGGGCCCTGATTGTTATTGCCGGCCTGCGGAATGATGTTCGTCATCAGGAAAGTCGCGGAATTATCAGCTACGGTAAGCGTGCGGTCGTTTGACGGACACATGTGCCCGCGATTAAAGCCCGTGTTGGAATAATCGTTATCAAGCACCAGGTACCACGGACTGGGTAACGAAAGGTCTTCGCGAAAGTCGTCCTGACGGGGCGTATTGCCGAGCCACGAGTTGTTAAGCGTCCACGCGACCCAGTTCGCGATCGCCCGCGAGCGGTTGTACGAAAGCGTGTATTGCGGCTTCGGCATCAAGTAGTTGTTCTCATTCGTGACTTCAGCGGTCGCATTCGACGGATTGCCCAACGCCAGCGGATCTTCATTCGGCGGCGGGGCATTGATCGTGATGTTCTGCGAAACCTGAACCGAGCGTCCTTGCCCGTCGGCCGCAACGGCTGTGACCGTGCGAACACCGCCGGTCGTCCCAGCCGGGATTGTTGCAAGGAAGGAGAAAACATTATCGCCCGGCGTTACATCGCCATTCGTGCCGTCGTCGAAGAAGGGCTGGACCGCGGCGAGACCGATCGCACTTAAATTACCGGTCACCGTAATACCGGTGCTCGGCGGCGTAGTGGCCGGCGTGACCGTCACTGTCAAAAGCGTATTGCCCGGCGGCGAGACGGCCGTCGGATTCGCGCTCATGGCAGCGAAAAGCGTCGTCCCGCCGCCGCTGCATGCATTTACTGTCGAGGCCGCGTTACGTGGGGCCGACGGCGTCTGGGTAGCGAAATCCGAGGCGTTGTTGTCAGTATCCTGACATCCTTCCTGAAGTCTCTTTTTGCTATTCGAATTACCCGGAGCCGTTGTTCTCGCGGTCTCGAAGAAGATGTTGCTTCCGGTTCCCCAGCCAACCGCGTCGATGACAAATCCCGTGTTCAGGTCGCCCTGCCTGATAGCAAGCCCGCCTGCCGCCGCGGCCATCGCACATTGGCATGTCGTGTTGTTATAGGTAATATTGGCGGGCACCGAGCCAGAGCCAGTATACGCGGTTGATGCGACGAGATAGTATTGTCCCGGCGCGACTATAGTAGTCGTCGGCCAGTTCATAAAATTAACGTCGTTCGAACCGTTGTCTGAGCGGTAAACGAGGCGATAGCCCATCAGGTCGACCGGGCTCGATCCGTTGTTGTGGATCTCTATGAATTCGTCGTTTGAACTCGTAGTGCCACCCGCCTGAAACTGGCTGATCACCAGATGCGGCGACGGCATCGGAGCATCGGACTGCGCCGTTACACGCCGCTCAGGCAGTGTCCAGGCGGCGATTGCGAGCAATGGGAATAAAAACAGGTACTTCTTCATTAAAAATAGCCCTATGGCGAACCGTTCGGAATAGACCCAAATTTTAACACCGCCGCTGCGACAAAGCCGAATTGTCACTCGTCAGAATAGAAGCGCGCATTGCCGTCGAGGATGTCCCTAAGCTTGTCGAGCTGCCCGGCGGGCTTCGACGACGACGTGGATATCGCGAGCCCTGGTCGTCGATCCTAAAGGCCTGGTCCGCTCCTCGACACGCCGCCGTTGCTCACTGCGGACCAGTGAGCGGATGTATTCGCTCATAGTGCCCATCCCGCGCTCGGCGTCGACATAGTCGTACATCTCCTGAGGGAGCGAAATGCTTAGCTTTCTTCTCATGGTTTTTGGTTCACGTTCCGAGAACGCATATCTCCTTCAAAATCCCTTAAGTCTAGTGTTTCATTGTATTTAGCTGCTGATACGGCCAAATCTGTGTTCCACGCGTTCCGGCGTGTTCCACCCGTGTTCCACGGCCCGGTGGAATGCTGCAACTCACTGTGATCACAAGAGTTACAGCCTCGATTTCGGCGTGTTCCACGTGTTCCGCGCAAAAACGTGATCTGTCCGACACGTGTCGGACAATTTTTTGGACGCACCGATGTCAAACACCCAAAAGCGTGTTGCAAAGATAGCACAGTTATGCACAAAAGTCAAGAGTTATTTTGACTGGAGCGGCGAGCATCATGTCGCCCGACTGGAGGGCAACCTCCTGGTTGCCAGTGAGGGCGAAGCCCGAACCTGGGTGGCGATGACACTCAACGCTCGCGTCGAAACGGACGCTCACGATGCTCGCCCTCCAGTCAGGCAAGCAGAGATGCTTGCCCTCCAGTCATTGTCTGGGCGGCGGCGGAGATGCTCCGGGGCGGACCGAGGCGGTTGGGCGTGGATTGACGACAGGGCTCTTGTTGCCAGCCTTATCGACGGCACGGACGCCGAAGAAGTAGTTGTCTTTGGACATCGCCTTGAATGTGTAGCTCAGCTCCGGTATCGAACTTCCATCCGTCAAGAATATGGTTGTACCCGCCGAGGCGGAACGCGTCCAAAGAGGTTCCGTCGTCTCGCGCCAGACGGCTTCGTAGTGACCGGGCCTGGGCGAGTGCGGATGCCAAGCTGGACGTTGCGAAACTATACAAATAGAACGAGTTACTGAATGCGGTAGGCCTTGTTCTTCCACACGACGACCACCACGCCGCCGAGTTCGTTGGCAATCTTGCGGACTGCCGCTGTCGAGTTTGGTGAATTCGTCAGAGCCGCGGCGGACGTTGGTCGTCGCCTGGCCGGTGTACTTGCGGTCGTACCATGCGCCGCTTCTTGTTCTCGAAGGTGCGGCCGCCGACCTTTCTGGTCACCGACATCTCAAAGACATTCGAATTGACCTGATTTGACTGCATCTGGACAGGGCCGGTCGCGCGTGCCGGGCCGGATTTTGCCGGGGCAGCGGGCATATCACGTCGGCAGCGGTCGTCGTCGCCGACCTTCTTCTTCGCGGCGAGTTTGCCGTGTCCTCGTCCTTTCGCTCACCAGCCGGTTCTTCGCGGACCAGGCCGCCCACCGCACCGGGAAACTCCTTATCGGCCACAGGCGGTGGCGGTGGCGGAGCAACACCCGAAGTTATCGCATCGACCGGCCTGTCGACCGGCTTGGCAGCCTCAGGTTGGGCGATGGCGAATGTGTCGTCGGTTGAGCGTCCGTCAAGGGTGACCGACGGGCCGGAGCCTGTGTTGGCGATGCCGGGCGGCGGAGTGTTGATCGGTGCAGAAGCCGTGTTTGCTGCGGAATTTGCCGTCGTTGCCGTATTGCTGGCGGTGTTCGCTGCCGTTCCGCTGCCGATCGAGTAAGGATCGGCCGGCCGCTGTTGATCGCTCACCTGCGAAACGGTCGCATTCTGCGAGTCGCGATTTTGCAGGACAAGATAGCCGAGTACGCCGCTGAATGTGAGCACTAATGCACCCATCGCGAGGGCAAGATTCGGCGTGCGGAACAATTTGCTGTACCACGGCACCGCGGCGGTGGCACTAACGATTTCGGCCGCACCGGCGGCCTCTGTGGCCGCTGTTTGATTCATCAGGATGCTCTGCGTGAGCAGCTTTCGGCACCCGCCACAGTCGGCAAAGTGCTCCATATACAGGCGTTTAGCCTTGTCGGGAAGCGCCTTCTCGACAAATGCGGCGACCGCATCGGCGTCGAGGTGCGAACCCGTCACGGCCGCAGCCGCACCGATATCGCCCCGCCCACGTCGCAGGATCGCGTCAATCTCTTTGTCGAATTCCAGTTCCATTTTAATTAGCCACAGAGGTCACAGAGAGCACTGAGAAGGGTTGAGTTTTCCCATATTGATCAGTGCTTTCCGTCAAAGTCTTCTTTATCCTCCGTGATCTCTGTGCTCTCTGTGGCTTATCTCTTAGCCATTTAAAGAACGGTCATAGCCACAAATCTTGCACTAGGACCAGCAGCGTCAGCGCGGCGAACATCGTCTCGAGATTCACGCCAAGGCCGCTGGCGGTGTCGCTTAGGTATTTTTTGACCTCGCCGTCGGTCCAGCCGTGTTTGTTTTTCAATTCCTTTTCAACGCATTTGCGAATCTCGGCCTGCACGCGGGTCAGTTTGCGACTGGCGGTCGCCTCGTGATAGCCGAAGGTCGCGGCGATGTCCTTTAGCTTCAGGTCGTCAAAATAGTATAGCTTCATTATCAGCCGATCCTCGGCATCGAGGCCCGCGACCGCCGCTGACAAGGCCTCGGTCACGTCGGACGCGGTCTGCGTCTCGGTGAACATCTGCTCAGGGTCGTCGATGCGCGACGTAAAATGATGATTGTCGCCCGCGGTTGCCTCATTGGCGAGATTCTCAAATTCTCGGTCCTCCTCGATCTGGACGAATTTTGACACTTTGCGAAACTGATCGACAGCCAATTGTGACACTACCGCCCGCAGCCAGCCCGCGAGCGAGCCGCGGCCGGAATAATACACAAGCTTGCTCTTTTTATTGCCGTCGGCATCGGTACGCAGCCCGTAAAGCTCGGCCCAGATCGACGAAGCCAGATCCTCGGCATCCTCGTTATTTGAAGATATTTTTCTCGCCGCCGACTTTACGGTCGAGTCAAAATTCGCGACCAGGTCTTCCCACGCCGTTTCGTCACCGCGTTCGCAAGCGATGATCAGGCACAGGTCGTCCGAGCGTATCTCGTCGATAAACTCTTTGATCTCACCATGTTCCGGCGATGCGTCCGCGGCGAAAAGATATTTCGCGAGCGCCGCATCGACACGCGGCCTGAGGTTCTCGGTTGTCACACCGCGCGGATTCTCGGCACGCGAGATCAAATGCTCGACTGCTTCGGCGATCGTCTGCTGATATTTGTCTGCGACAGGACTCATCCGTCAGGCGAGAAGATTTTAGCACCGATTGGATGAGGAACACAGCGTTTCGCGTTGTAGCGGGCCATGTGCGTCGGAACGCGGGCAGCTTGCCTGCGTGTCTTTCGCGCGGGCCACACGCAGGCTGGCAGCCTGCGGTCCGACGGTCATCGCAGGTGCTTCCTTAGAAACGACACGATCTTATAGCCGTCGTAATAGACCCACGGCATTTCGCCGAGGGTGTAGTGGCCGCAGGGAATTGCGACCTTGCTGTGTTTGATCTTGTGGCGGCGAAGTTCTCGGATAATGTCGCGCGAGAGATCGACGGGGAAGCTGAGGTCGTAGAGGCCGTAGATGTATCGCTGCGGGCGGGGTGTTTGTTTGGCGAGCCGCTCGATGTAGCTCATCGGCGAGATCGGGAGCCAGTATTCGCGAAGCTCGTCGAGCGTGAGGTTGTCGCCGATGCCCTCTTTGACGTGATAGGTCGTGATGCCGTGCCAGACGATGTCGGCGGGATAGCCCGAGACGTGATTGAACACGCCGGCGTCGATCCGCAGATCGTGAACAAACGCAAAAAAGCCTACACACGAGCCGATGCTCGTGCCCATCACACCGATCTTTTCGTAACCCTGTTCTTTTAGCCACGTCACTGCGGCCCGTGCATCGACTACGGCCTGACGAAGCGATTGCAGCGTGCGGCCGACGTTGGGGGCGACGAGGTAGTCGGCACGCTCGCACTCGGGCGGATTGCGCTCCTCGTGGTAGGGCATCGTCATCCTGAGGGCCGAGATGCCCACACGGTTAAAGATCTTCGCGAGGTCGAAGTACGTTCCGGCCTTGGCGTTCCAGTGCGGCAGGATGAGGACGGCGGTCTTTTTGCCTTTTGGGTTTGGGAAATAGTGAGCGTAGACGGTGTTGTTCTCTTTCGACGGCGTTTCGATGCCGCTGGTCCAGCGTAGGACATGCTTCGAATCTGAAATTTCAGATCTGAAATCTGAGATCTCGGGCAAGAAAAAGAACTCGTCGCTGTGCTCGACTGAGTGTTTGGAATACTCGCTAAACACCTTTCGCGGATCGTCGCCGTTCGCCTCTCCGTCGATGAACTCCGTGCCCCAGCCGAACGGGTGCACAATGCGATTGTCATCGCGCATCGCGTGTTGCGCGTTCTCGGTTGTGCATGAAGCGTTTGAGCATAGCGTCGGAACGCAGGCTGCTAGCCTGCGTTCGTATTTTTCATTCTACCTGAGCGTGATCACACACGCAGGCTGGCAGCCTGCGTTCCGGCATTGACGACCTTTTCGTAAAAGGCGATGTATTGCGGGATGATCTTTTCGGTCGAGTATCGCTGGACGGCGAGCTCGCGGCCTTTTTCGCCGAATGAGCGTCGAAGATCTTCGTCGCCGAGCAGACGGAGCGTGTCGGCGGACATTTTTTCTACGTCGCCAACATTGCTCAGAAAGCCGCTCTCGCCGTCGGTCACGACTTCGGGAATGCCGCCGATGCGGGTGGCCACGACCGGCACCTCGCAGGCCTGGGCTTCGAGGGCCGCAAGGCCGAAGGATTCCAGTTCGGACGGCAGCAGAAAGACATCCGCAACGCCGAGATAATCCGCGATGTTCGCCTGTTTGCCGACGAAAACGACATTGCCGTTCATGTTGAGCTGCTCGCCGCGATATCGAACGGCCGACAGCTCAGGCCCGTCGCCGACCATGATCAACCGTGCGTTCACGCCGGCGGCGCGGACCTTCGCGAGGATCTCGACGCAATCGGCCGGGCGTTTTACGTGACGAAAATTCGATACATGTACGAGCAGACGCTCGCCGTTGGGTGCCAGTTCTTTTCTGAGCGGCGAATCGTCAAGCCGTTTGTAATGGTTCTGGCAGATGAAATTCGGTATGACCTCGATGTCGTCAAAATCGAACGTCTCGATCGTCGCCTGCTTGAGGAATTTCGACACCGCCGTCACGCCGTCCGATTGCTGCAGTCCGTAACGCGTGATCGGCAGGTATGACCGGTCGGCGCCGACAAGCGTGATATCAGTGCCGTGCAGCGTCGTGATCACGGGCACGTAGCGTTTTTCCTTGATCGATTCGCGGGCCAGTATCGCTGAGATCGAATGCGGGATCGCGTAATGAACGTGGAGCAGATCGAGCTTTTCGGCCCGGGCGACGGTCGCCATCTTGGTCGCGAGAGCGAGGTCGTACGGCTGATGTTCGAACAGCGGATACGACATCATCTCGACCTCGTGAAAGTGGATCCGCTCGTGCGGCTCGGTGAGCCGCGTCGGCAGCACCGACGAGATGAAATGCACATTATGGCCGCGCTCCGCCAGGTCGCGTCCCAGCTCAGAGCCGACGATGCCGCTGCCGCCGTATGTCGGATAAACCGTGATGCCAATATTCATAAAGCCTTTAGCCAAATTTTAATCGTAACAGTAAGTCGTTACAGAACTAGAAACTGTTACGTAACGATAGCGCCCGCAGCAATGTCTGCACCGAGCAAGTGCACGACCGCGAAACAGATCGCGTGCGTTTGCGTTGAGCCGACAAGCTCCGGATGCTGCTCCGGGCGGAATGCTCGGTTTCGGCGATCGGCGTGGTCGTGCCCTTTCTTCTGACCAGATAAACAATGCCCGTGAAATCGTCGGTGAACAGGAACGAATTCGCGTCGAGCTTCATGATGTCGCACGGGCGGCCCAGACGGTGCCGCCGGCAGAAAGCCGGTGATAAAATCCTGCAGCTTTTCGCCTTTACGCATGATGACGACCTGATAGCCGTGGCCGATGGACTTGTTTGTCGAACCGTGGAGCGCGACGAGGAAAGCATTCCTGATCGATTCGGGCGAGTCGGCATCGTCAAAATAATCGAAGCCGAGAGCCGACGAGCGTGCCGGAAAATACGCGTATGGTGCTGTTACATTACTGCACTGCCCGGGCCGTTTGAATTTCGGGTCGGCAAATATCTTGCCGTTCGACGAATGGCAATACGGCCAGCCGTAATCGGCACCGTCCTTTGATCGCATAGAACGTCTCGTCCGGTTTTTGCAGGCCGAGATGGTCGGAGCCCTGATTGGTCGCGAATACATAATTACCGATCGCACGCAGGCCGACCGCGTTTCGAAGTCCGCGTGCGAGTTCGCGCTGTTCGGTTCCGTCTGGGTTCATCTCGACAATGCTCGCTCGAACCTTTTCTTTTTCGACGCAGGCGTTGCATGACGAGCCGACCGAAACATAGAGTTTGCCGCCTGGCGAGAATGAGATCGTTCGCGTCAGGTGCCAGCCGCCGTATTTGTAGCTAAGGCCGTAATCGGGGAACGTCGCGAGCACCTCAGGCTGAGTGTCGGTCGGTTTGATCTCGCCGCGCGTGAACTTGCGCCGGGTGAGCTGATGCGTCTCGGCGAGATAGAACCACTCCTGTCCCGACGCGTCGCGATAGAACTGGCAGCTATTCGGATTTCGGAGGTTGGTCATGTAGGGGATGAGCTTGCTGAATTTACCTTTCGCCGCGTCCCAGCCGTCGAGGATATAGACCGTGCCGCGTTTGTTGTCCGTCAGGTTATACATGTCGGTGACAAAGATGCGGCCGTCTGGAGCCTTCGCAAAAAACCGAACACGCTTGAGCCCTTCCATCGCCGGAATGATCTCAAAGCCCTCGGCAACATTGAGGGTGAACGTCTTGCCGCTCTTGAGCGTGATCTTGTTTGGCACGAGTCGCGGCTGGGCGATCACGACGGCCGGCACGACGAGGATCATCAACGACGCGACGAATCGAATGTTCACAGATCTACCTCCGAAATAACTGATAACTGATAGATGATAACTGAAAGACGGTAAATCGGGCTTTGAGTTATTCGATATCAGTTATAAGTTATCAGTTATTCCGGAGAGAATTATGAATATTGACAGGTTTCGCGTAAAGCAAGGAGTCAAAGCTCGATCTGACTGACCATCCGACCGATTTCACCGGCGATTATACGGACAAAGACGAGGCCGTGAAAGACCTTGAGAAGAACGTCAAGCGGCTGCGTGAGCTACAGGATGTGCTTGTACGCTCAGGATCGTCTATTCGCTGCTGATCGTCTTTCAGGCGATGGACGCGGCGGGCAAGGACGGCGCGATCGAGCACGTGATGAGCGGCGTCAATCCGCAGGGCTGTCACGTCGTGTCATTCAAACAGCCGTCGGCCGAGGAACTCGACCACGATTTTCTCTGGCGGTGCCAACGGGCCGTTCCGGCCAAGGGGATGATCGGCATCTTTAACCGGTCGCACTACGAGGAGGTACTGGTCGTTCGCGTTCATCCCGAATATCTCGGCGGCCAACGGCTGCCGCCTGAGGTGCAGAATGCGCCAGATTTTTGGGAGAAAAGGTTTGAGCACATTCGCGAGTGGGAACAGCAGCTCGCGGAGAACGGAATGCACATTCTGAAGTTCTTCTTGAACGTCTCAAAGGACGAGCAGAAACAGCGATTCCTCGACCGGATCGCCGAGCCGGAGAAGAACTGGAAATTCTCGATGGGCGACGTCAAGGAGCGCGGCCATTGGGACGACTACATGCACGCCTACACCGAAGCGATCCAGGCGACATCGACCGAAAACGCTCCGTGGTACGTCATTCCCGCCGATACGAAATGGTTCACGCGGCTCGCCGTTTCAGAGGTGATCGTCCAAAAACTCGAATCGCTCAATCTGCATTATCCTGTCGTTTCAGACAAGCACAAGGCGGAACTTGCCGAGGCGAAGACGATGCTCGAAGGCGAATGACGACAAGCGGTTTCCTTACTCTTATGAATTGTTGAAATTACTCTGATCTTGGTTTAGGCAATTCCGGAACAAGCCGCATAATGCGGTCGTCGTCCTTGGCAGCGGTTGCGCGGCCGTCGCGGTTGGAGGTTGAGAAGTAGATATAGCCATCCGGGCCCTCGGCGACTTCGCGGATGCGGCCGAATGTTCCACTGAGCAGGTCTTCCTGACGGACGACCTTGCGGCCGTCGAGTATCACGCGGATGATGCGGGCTCCGCGCAGGCACCCCAAAAAGAAATTACCCTTGAATATCGGGAACTGTGAGCCGTTATAAAACGCGCCGCTTGCGGGGGCACAGGCCGGCGAGTATTCGAGAAGCGGCGAGACCATGCCTGCTCGTGTCTCGGTGTGATGTATCTCTGACCAGCCGAGATTTGCTCCGCGTTCGACGATGTTGACCTCATCGCCGCCCGAGCCTTTGCCCTCAAAAGTGCTTGGCCCGTGTTCGGTCTGGAACATCAACCCGCTGCCCGGCTGCCATGCGAGGCCCTGTGCGTTTCGGTGTCCATAGCTACAGATCTCAGGCCGCGCATTTGGCGTCTTCACGAAAGGATTGTCTTGGGGAACTGTGCCGTCGTCGTTGAGCCGCAGCGTCTTGCCGGCGAGCGTATCGAGTTTTTGCGCGAGATTCCAGTCGGTGGCATCGCCGGTGGTGACATACAGCTTCTTGTCCAGCCCGAAGCGGGCACGCATTCCGGCGTGATTTGGGGCACCGGGAATGTCCTCGATGATCACCTTTGGCTCGGTCAGCTTGCCGCCCGCGTACTTGTAGCGCATCACTTTGACGCGTTTACCGTCCTTGTTATACGAGTAGGCGAGATAGACGAAACTGTTGCGGGCAAAATCGGGATGCACCGAGACGTCCATGAGCCCGCTCTCGCTCGATGGCTCAACGTCGGGCACCGTGTAAACAGGGTCCGCTCGCAGCTTTCCCTTTTCAACGAGACGAACACGTCCGGGCCGCTCCGTCACGAGCATCTCGCCCGTCGGCAGCCACGCAAATCCCCACGGCACCTCGAGTCCCGTCGCGACCGTCTCAACACGAAACTGCACGCCGTCCGCGGTTGTTATGAGGCTGCTCTCGGCCATGCCGGGCGGGGTGCATCCCGCGAGCGTGCTGCCGAGCGCGACCATTACCGCAGAAGGTAGGAGCCGTCGTAGTATGTCCTGATACATCATTCGACTGCTCTCAATAATATCACGGCAGATTAGTGCGAGGTCTGCGCCGAACCGCCGGCATTTGATGGATAGCCGGTCGCGGCGGATATCTCGTACAGTACCTCTGCCGAGTCTCTTCGCGGCACGTTGCGGGAGATATCAGATAGCGAAACGATCCCGATGCAGCTTCCATCTGCGTCGACGACCGGCACGCGGCGGATCTGGTTCTCTTCGAGAACGCGGTAGCATTCATCGAGGCCACTGTCGTCGTTCATCGCAATGAGTGGCGAAGTCATGCAATCGCCAACCGTCATTTCGAGCGGATTCAGCCCTTTCGCCAGGGCACGGCAAACGATATCGCGGTCGGTTATCACGCCGATCGGAAAACCCGATTCGTGATCCTCCACGACCGGGATCTCACCGCAGTCAAAATCCACCATAAGCTGGGCCGCCTCCTGCAGCGGAGACGAGGCCGTGCAGCACGCGGGGTTGCTTGTCATCACGTCTTTTACTTTCATCTGTTAGCCTCCCTTGCCTGTGTTTTGCCCCGGTTGAAGCGGTTTGACACAAGGCCGGTCCGAGTCTCAATGCTAACGAAAGGACGCCGAAGGAAATGTTGTTTGGATTACATTAGAAAGAACTCGGTTAGTAGTCGCCTGCCGTGCCCTTCAGGCATCAGTCGAGTTTTGAGGCGAGCGTTCGCACCCACGAGTACGGTTTTTTGATCACCGGCCAGGCCTTGGCGAAGAAGGACTTTTTGTCAATTCGAGGTCGTGTCTCGGCCTTTCTTACATCACGGACAGCGATGGCTGCGGGGCTAACGGGTGGCCGGGGCGTTTTGCGCGTGCGTGCCAGTGTTTCAGGGCGGCGGGTGGCTGTGTTCGGCTGCGGCCTCAGGGTCGGTTTGCGGCGAGGGACGTATGATACGGTTCGCACTTCGGTGCGACGCGTGGCTACAAATTCGGGGTATTTTTCGTCAACGTCCGCCAATTCATAGGTCCACGGCTGTTCCGCGACAGGCTCGAACCGGGCGTTCAGCCACGTGTTGCCAATCAGGGCGACCTGCAGACAAAAAACAGCAATGATCCCGAAGATTAGCTTTTTCATGACCCACGAGGTGTTAAAACGAGTATAACACTGGAACATTAGTTTCCGTTCTGGTCATTTTGGTTGTCGAACTATCTAAGAAAAAATTGGCGGGACAGAGTATTTTTGGCCCCTGTGATCTACAATTCTATCTGCACTACAGTTTCGGGAGAGCCGGCACGCAGCCGGCTGAGAATCGCCTGACGCGGGCGTTATCCCTTGAACCTGATGCGGCTAATACCGACGAAGGGAGAAAACGATGGAAGGAAAGGCAAAAGTAAAAAGTCAAAAGGAAAACGGGATCGAGATGCAGGCGGCGTCTGCCGGCTTCGCATAAGGTTTATGTCGAAGCCGGTGATCTGCGGGTGCCGTTTCGCGAGATCACGTTGTCGCCGTCGAAGGAAATGGACGGCAGCTTGGCCGAGAATCCGCCGGTGCGTGTTTACGACACGAGCGGCGTCTGGACCGATCCGCCATGCAAAATGCGACGTGCGTGACGGGCTGCCCGCATTGCGGCGTGATTGGATCGTCGGTCGCGGCGATGTAGAGGAATACGAGGGCCGCGAGATACTGCCGCAGGACAACGGTTACCTGACCAAAGGTGCCGAGGACGATCGCAAAGGCGAACGAACGCGGCACGTTGGAAGAGTTTCCCGGCCTACGTCGGGCCCCGATGAGAGCAAAAAATGGTGCGTGTGTGACGCAAATGCACTATGCACGTAAGGGCATCATTACGCCCGAGATGGAGTACGTCGCGATCCGCGAGAATCTGGGCCGAAAGATCGCGTTTGAGACACTGCAGAATGGCGACGGCAGCGACCGTTCGTCGCTGATGCATCAGCACAAGGGCGAGTCGTTCGGGGCCGTCGATCCCCGAATTTGTCACGCCCGAATTTGTCCGCGACGAGGTCGCCCGCGGGCGGGCGATCATCCCAAATAACATCAATCACCCCGAGAGCGAGCCGATGATCATCGGTCGGAACTTCCTGGTAAAGATCAACGCGAATATCGGCAACTCGGCGGTCGCATCGTCGATCGAGGAAGAGGTCGAGAAGATGCGCTGGTCCACGCTGTGGGGTGCCGACACGGTGATGGACCTCTCGACCGGAAAGAACATCCACGCGACCCGCGAGTGGATCTTGCGGAATTCGCCGGTTCCGATCGGCACGGTCCCGATCTATCAGGCTCTCGAAAAAGTGAACGGCAAGGCCGAGGAACTGACGTGGGAGATCTATCGCGACACGCTGATCGAACAGGCTGAGCAGGGCGTCGATTACTTTACTATTCACGCGGGTGTTCGCCTGCCGTATATTCCAATGACGGCGAAACGCACGACCGGAATCGTCAGCCGCGGCGGATCGATCATGGCGAAATGGTGCCTCGCTCATCACGAGGAAAGCTTCTTGTACACAAGGTTTAGAGAGATCTGCGAGATCATGCGGACGTACGATGTGGCGTTCTCGCTTGGGCGATGGATTGCGGCCGGGTTCGCATCGCGGACGCGAATGACGAAGCTCAATTTGCTGAGCTCGACACGCTTGGCGAGCTGACAAAGATCGCGTGGGAAATGGATTGTCAGACGATGATCGAGGGCCCCGGCCACGTGCCGATGCACCTGATCAAAGAGAACATGGACAAGCAGCTCGAGGTTTGCGGCGAGGCTCCGTTCTACACGCTCGGGCCGCTGACGACCGATATTGCTCCGGGCTATGATCACATCACGAGCGGTATCGGGGCCGCGATGATCGGCTGGTTTGGCACGGCGATGCTTTGCTATGTCACGCCGAAGGAACACCTCGGCCTGCCGAACAAGCAGGACGTGAAAGAAGGCGTCATCACCTACAAACTCGCCGCTCACGCCGCCGATCTCGCGAAAGGCCATCCCGGAGCGCAGTATCGCGACAACGCACTATCGAAAGCACGTTTCGAGTTCCGTTGGGAAGACCAGTTCAACCTCGGCCTCGACCCGGAAAAAGCGAAGGAGTTTCACGACGAAACGCTCCCGGCCGAGGGTGCAAAACTCGCCCATTTCTGCTCAATGTGCGGCCCGCATTTCTGCTCGATGAAGATCACGCAGGACGTCCGCGATTATGCGAATGCCCAGAATATCGAGGCCGAAAAGGCTCTGGCTGTCGGTATGAGCGAAAAGGCGAGGGAATTTGTCGCCACCGGCAGCGAGATCTACCACGGCCCCGATGGCGCCGGCGGTGGAGAACATCATTGAACGAGATCAGCGATCGATGAAAGTGTTGTAAGCGTTTATGGCGATGGGACTATCAAATAATGCCGTATGTCCGCCATTGGCGATCTCGACGAATTGGCGATCCTGGCACGTCGTACAATTCGTCATCTGCTGTTTAAAGGTGGGCCACGAAAACAATTGAATTGGCGAATCCTGCAATCCCTGAACGAAGAAGATGTCGGATCTGTGGCCTTCCGTAAAGTTCAGTAGCGACCTCGCCATATACGCCGCAGGATTGGCCGTCGTCGTTCCGTAGGTCTGTCGCAAAAGTGTGCAAACGGCACTCGGTGCGATCTGACCGTTCTCTTCAAGGCCGCATCGATAGACGAGATTCAGCGGGCCCGGAGCATTAGCGACCACGCCGTCTGTCGCGTGCATGGTATTCAATCTGGTGACGACATATCCGCCCTGAGAATGGCCGATCAAGAAGATCTTTCTTACTTTCCGTCGCAGTTCTTTTCTGCTTTTTTCTTTGACCCAGAGCAGAGCGGCTTCGGCCTCGCGGATGCTGTCGCCCATCAGCCGGCCCTGTTGGGGATAAGCCACGCTGACGATCATCATATCCGTGCGGTTCGTGATTTCCTTGACCCTGTTCAAGGTGTTTATTGCCGCAGGCAGGATCTGGTCGTCGGTCATGACCGTTCCGTGAAAGGCGACCAGAACATCGACGAAATAGTTTGCCGGTCTGTCAATGACGACATCGACGCTCAACGTCGTTGTAGGTAATTCTCCTGACCTCTTGGGCATAATGAGCAGTGCTAAGAAGCAAGATGCTGCAAAGTGTTGAGATCAATATAGAGAACTTCGCTCTCATAATGTGAGTTTCCAGGTTATTACTATAAATTAAGACGCAGACAGTTCGAGAAAGGCCCAACGAATTTGTCGCTGCAAAACACGACCACTAATGCTTTCGCTTCTGCTTAGAAACCTGTTCTTCACTATAGTCCAGCCCGGCGTGGTCGCGGGCCTCGTGCCGTACCTGTTGCTCAGGTACTTTGGGTATGAGATCGTCCCGACAGGGCTGACCACGAGGCATTACCTTGCGGCCACCGTTTTCCTACTCGGGTTTGCGATCATGACGGCGTGTATTCTTCGGTTTGCGACTGAGGGCAAAGGCACTCTCTCGCCGCTCGATCCGACAAAGCGGCTCGTCATTAACGGCCTGTATCGGTATTCGCGAAATCCGATGTACGTCGGCGTAATGACAATGCTGGCAGGCGAGGTCGTCTTTTGGTGGTCGATCGAGTTGGCAGTGTACGCGGTTGTGATCTTCGGCGTCTTTAACGCGTTCATCCTGCTTCACGAAGAGCCTCGGCTGCGGCGCGAATTTGGGCCGGAGTTTGAGGATTACACTTCGCGTGTCGGACGATGGATATGACGTTTGTTGACACTGTTCGCCCGACGCAAATACACTCTTGACCGTGCACCCTGACCAAACCACGCCGCCGTCCGACCGCCGGACCTCGGCGTGGGACATCCGCAACGCGCCGCGAAACTACCTGTCGCTGATCGCATTTCAGGTTGGGAGCGCGGCTTTTTCGTTTGCGGCGGTCTGGCTGATCACACGTTATCTTGGCAGCGAAGGTTACGGTGGCGTCGTTGCGGTCATCGCTGCATCGCAGGTCGCACAGGTCTTTGTTAACTGGACGTCCGTTGCGGTCGTGCGCTTCGGCGTCGACGAATTTGTCGAGACCGCGGCGATCGCCCGCACGTTCTGGCTCAGATCGATCGTCCTTGTCGCTAATCTCGTCCTGGTCGGCGTCCTCGTCTCCGCTCTGGTTCCCGCCGCTGGCCGATTGGCTAAGGCTTTCACCCGCAACTTTTTGGCTGGTCCTGGCGCATTTTGCGGTGACCGTCGTATGGATCCACATACAGATGAGTCTGCAGGCGGCCAAACTGCCGCGCACTCAGGGCTTCCTGATGATGATCGAGCGGTTGATCATCTTTGGCGGGCTATTTGGTCTGGTGAGCGCTGCCAACCTGACGCCTTCCGGGGCGGTCATCTGTTACATAGCGGCTCCGGCGGCGATGATATTCGTCGGGATATACAGGTTGAGGAGCTACATATTCGCGGCGTTCTCGGTCGATCGGCAGTTTTTGAAGAAGATTGTTGCGTATTCCGCGCCGCTCGCACCAATGACCTTGGTCGGATATTTGTCGGGCACGTATCTTGACGCTATCTTTGTCTCGAAGTATCTATCGACCAACGACCTCGGCGTCTATTCGGTCGCGACGCAGATCAATGGCATTGCTCTTCAGTTGCCGACACTCAGCGAATACGCTGTTGATACCGCTATTCATTACGCTGCAAAAAGAAGAGCAGTCAGCGAAGATACACCTCTTTTTCAAGGACCTGCTGCCGAGCGGTGTATTGCTGGGCGGCAGTCGCGTGTACGATGACGGCGCTCGTTTGCTACTTCATGATTCCTATCGTTTTTGGTATTGAATTTGCAGGCTCGGTGCCGGCGGTCTGGGTCCTACTCGCCGCCGCCGCTACTGCATTGCCGGTGTTTTTCGGTTATTCGGCCGTGGCACAGGCAAAATCGGCGACGATGATACTGATGATAGCCTCAATATGTGCCGCGGTCGGGAATGTCGTCTTTAACTTTGTTCTCATACCCAGGTTTGGTTTGATCGGCTGTGCGTGGGCGACGGTCGCAACTTGCTTCATCGGGACGCTGGTCTATAGCGTGCTTTTGAAGCGGCGTTTTGACATCTCGCTGTCGTGGGTATTCCCAGCGATAGCTGCCAGCGGTTGCGGCCGCGGCGACCTTTACGCTGACGGAAAGCGTCGGCTGGCCGCTGTTGGTTTGCATCGCCTTGGCCGGTCTTATAGCGTATTTTCAGCGGTCATCGCTTCATGAAGCAGTAGTATTGCTCAAGAATTTTCGTCATCCGTCGCAAACCTAATGTCCATATTGACCAAATTCCTGGCCGCTTACTACAGGAGCGGGCTGCGCGGGAGTTACCGCATCACCGACCTTCTGGCCGGGCGACTGAAGTCGCTGCAATGCGTGCCGATCGAGACTGAGAACGGTGTAGTTTTTGGCGATCTGCGCATCTCGTCTGCGAGAGGCATTCTCGCATATCCGCAGAGCCAAAGCGGCGAGCACCTGGTAATGCAGCGGTTTGTGAACAAGGGCGACGTCGTCTTCGATATCGGGGCACATCTGGGCTTTTACACGCTGCTGTTGTCGAATCTTGTCGGGCCGCAGGGAAAGGTGTTTGCGTTTGAGCCCAACCCCGAACTATTGCCCAGCCTCGAGCGTTCCCGTGGCTCCGCTGGCGAACGTCGAGTTGATCAAGGTCGCCCTTGTCAGATCGCGAGGGCGAGGCTGGTCTGTTCGTGCCTGAAGACGCGTCAATGGCGAGCCTACAGAATTGGACCGACGGAGTTGTCGGTCAGGTTCATGAGGTGAAGTGCAAAATGCAAGTATTAGATCAAGATGGTCGAGGCGGGCGAACTGCCGGTGCCGCATTTTATAAAGTGCGACGTCGAAGGTGCCGAGCTTTCGGTTTTCAAGGGTGCCATCAAGACCCTCGATCGAACCGATGCTCCCGTTTTGCTATTTGAACTGAATACAAAGGCGGCCGCGGCCTTTGGCTCGACGACCAGCGAATATTTCGATCTGCTGCGGTCGCTTAAAACAGGCTGAATACTCATTCTTCGAGGTTACGGCGGACGGGACCAGAGAGTTTGCCTCGAATGACATCGAATACACTAACGTTGTTGCCATCCCCGCGTCGAAACACGTGTCGAGCTAGATCAACTCAATGGATCATTCGGTCTCGGTAATAATTCCCACGTTCAATTACGGCCATTTTATCGGCGAGGCGATCGAAAGCGCCTTGGCACAGACCTATCCGATAGCGGAGATCATCGTGGTCGATAACGATTCGGCTGATGATACGGAAAAAGTCGTCCGCGGATTCGGCGACAAGGTGACGTATATCAAGGAGAAGAATCTCGGTGTTTCTGCGGCGAGGAACAAGGGTGTCGAAATTTCGAAAGGCGAGTTGATAGCGTTCCTTGACGCCGATGACACTTGGCTTCCGCAGAAGATCGAGAAACAGGTGGCCAAGATGCTCGATGATTCGGCCATTGGACTGGTGCATTGCGGAATTCGCGAGTTTGATAGCGGATCGGGCGAAACTCTTGCGGTCTATCTTGACGGGTCGGAGGGCTGGGTGGCAGAAGAAGTCGCGTTGTTCAGCACACCGACGATAATCGGCCCCGGCGGCACGATACTGGTCAGACGCGACGTTGTCGACGATGCCGGCGGGTTTGATACGCGGCTGACGAATGGGGAAGATTGGGAGTTTTGTTTGCGAGTTGCACAAAAATGCAAGGTCGGTTTCGTCGCCGAAGTGCTCGTAAACTACCGCAATCACGGGAAGAACGCCCATCTCGACATCGGGCGGATGGAGCGTTCGACCCTGATCGCGTGGGCAAAGGCGTTTGACACGACCGATGAGAATGTCAGCCGCGTTCGCCGCAGATCATACGGTAATTTGCACAAGGTTCTGGCCGGATCGTACCTGCAGAGCGGGCAATACGGCGGTTTTGTGCGTAATTTGATCAAGAGCCTGTGGTTCAGGCCCGCGTTTATTGGTTATTATTTAACGGTACCGTTCAAACGGAAGCGCAATACAGGCGTAGAGTCGCGTTAAATGAAGAGAAAACTGCTCGAGATCCTCGTCTGCCCAAAGTGCAAAGGCATCCTCTCTTCATCCATGACCGGCATCGACCCGATCGACGAAGGCATGCTCGAATGTGCGGCCTGTACCGTTCAATATCCGGTGATCAACGGCATTCCGCGGTTTGTTGAGCCCGAAAATTACGCGTCGTCGTTCGGGTATCAATGGAATCTCTTTCGCAGAGAGCAGATCGACCGGTTTAATGGAACGACGCTCTCGGCCGACCGTCTCTGGTCCGAGACGCAATGGACGACGGACGAGATAAAAGGTAAATGGGTGCTTGATGCGGGATGCGGTGCGGGACGTTTTTTGGACGCCGTCTCGCACAGCGAGGCCGAGATCGTCGGTGTCGATATTAGCAGACGCGATCGACGCGGCAAAAGACAATCTCGACGGTCGAGAGAACGTCCATTTTGTCCAGGCCAGCATCTACGAACTGCCGTTTCGCGAGGGCACGTTTGATTTTGCGTACTGTATCGGCGTTATCCAGCATACGCCCGATCCCGGGAAAAGTGTCCGATGCGTCGCCGCGATGGCGAAGCCTAACGGTAAGGTGGCGTTCACCATCTACGGCCGCGAGCATTGGTACACAAAGCTCTTTTCAAAATACTGGCTGCGGCCCGTGACCAAGCGGATGAAGAAGGAAACTCTGCTTAAGCTGATCCAGTTTGTGATGCCTGTCGCGTTTCCGATCACGGATGTGCTATTTCGGCTTCCGGTTTTGGGAAGGGGTTTCATCTTCGCGATCCCGGTCGCAAACTACGTCAATGAGAGACCACTGAGTCGTGAGCAGCGATATAATTGGGCCGTGCTTGATACGTTTGACATGCTTTCGCCACAGTATGACCAGCCGATGACCGAGGCCGAGGTGTCAGAGGTATTGACGGATGCGGGAATTCGAGATATTCAACGGCCAAATGCTTTCCTGAACCTGATCGGCGTACGTAGCAGCCAGAATTCCTAGATGGCCGCATCACTTTACATCTGCTATTTTGGTGTGCGCGAGCCGCTCGTGCGGACTCAGGTCATTCCGTATCTCCGTGAGCTCGTCGACGGCGGTCACAAGGTGAGCCTCGTCACCTTTGAACCCAAGAGACAGACCAACTGGACATCCGAACAGATAGCGGCGGAAAGAGATGAACTCGCCATGCAGGGCATCGATTGGTATTGGCTCGCGTTATCACAAGCGGCTGTCGGTCATCGCGACTGCCTGGGACATTTTGTGCGGCACCCTGTTTGTCATCAAGTATATCAACCGCTACTCGCCCGATCTGCTCCACGCACGCGTTCATGTGCCGATGCTCATGGCTGCAATAGCTCGCAAACTGTCACGACGAAGGCCGAAATTGCTGTTTGATATTCGCGGCTTTTTTCCTGAGGAGTATGTGGATGCCGGCATATGGCCCGAGGGCGGCTGGCTTTATCGCATGGTAAAGCGCGTTGAAAAATGGCTGATGCAGGAGGCCGATGGTTTTGTCGTCCTGACCGAAAAGGCGCGAGGTATACTGTTCCCGGAGTCGGCCGATACAGGCCGTGACAGCCACGACCGGCCGGTCGAGGTCATTCCGTGCTGTGTCGACGGAGCCGGCATTCGCCGTCAATGACGAGACGAGAATGGCCGCTCGAGAGAACATCGGGGCGGATGCACGGTATGTGATCGTTTATACGGGGTCGTTTGGCGGCTGGTACCTGTCGGATGAGATGTTCGACCTGTTTGCGGTCGCACGTGAGGCCGATCCGCAAGTTTTCATAATGGTTTTGACGCAGCGTGATGCCACAGGCGTGCATGACAGGCTGATGCGTCTCGGATTTGGCAAGGACGACGTGTTTGTCGGGAGCGTTTCCCCCGGTGAAATGCCTCGATATCTCGGTGCGGCCGATGTCGCGGTATCATTTATCAAGCCGTGCTATTCAAAACAGGCCTCATCGCCGACCAAGAACGCCGAATACCTCGCCGCCGGACTGCCCATGATCGTCAATTCGGGCGTGGGCGACGTTGATGAATTAGTGGAGACCGAGAGGGTGGGCGTTCTCGTGGATAAGTTTGATCGCGAGACCTACCTGACGGCACTCGCGACAGTGAAGGAACTAGGGGATGTGAAACAGCGATGTCGCGATGTCGCTCGGCGGAAATTCGATATGGCGGCTATCGGTGGCGAAAGGTATAGGCGTCTCTACGAGCGGTTGGGTTCAGACGAATGACAGAGGAAGGTGGTACGATCGAGATTCGCGACGGTTACCGCTGGGTGCGGCAGGATTGCCCGACGTGTGCCAAGCGGCCGACGGTCCTTATCGGTAGGCGCGGCGGCGGCTCGCATCGCGACGGTCTCGGCGTCGAGTGTGAGATCTGGCGGTGCGGCGATTGCGGCCTGCTCTTTGCGGACCCGATGCCGGTGCCTGAAGGCGGCCTTGGCCAGCATTACGGCATGGAGGCGGACGAGTATTTCGAGGCCCACGACAAGGACGAAAAGCTGGAGAATGCAGCGGAGCTTGTCCGTGGGGCCGAGAGGCTGCTTGGCTGCAAAGGCAAGCTGCTCGACGTCGGCACGGGCCGCGGTGAGGTCATAGCGGCCGCTGTTGCGGCGGGCTGGGACGCGGAGGGCGTCGAGCCTTCATCGACATTCGCAGACTACACCGAGCAGCGAACCGGAGCAAAGATATGGCGCGAAGCGATCGAAAAGACCACTATACCCGATGGGGCGTTTGATGTTGTGATCCTTGCTGCTGTGCTCGAACATCTCTACGATCCGGACGCCGTGGTCGGGAAGGTCGCTCGCGTCCTGAAGCCCGGCGGACTGTTGTATCTCGACGTTCCTAATGAGTCCGGGCTGTTCTTTCGGGTCGGCAACCTATACCAAAAACTGCGTGGCCGCGACTGGTGCGTGAATCTCTCGCCGACGTTTTCGCCGTTCCATATTTTTGGATTTAGCCCGCGTTCGCTCCGACTGCTGCTTTCCAAGCACGGCCTCGAACCAAGAGTCTGGAAGGTCTATGCCGGCACGAGCATGGTCCCGTCCGAGGGCGGCCTTCGCGCACGGATCGAGAGCGCGGCAGGGCAAGTTGTAACGGCAGTGAGCAATCTCGGCGAGATGGGCACATACATCGAAACGTGGGCGGTGAAGAAATAAGAATAATGCGTGTTTTGGCCGTAGTTCCATCGCTTTACGACACATCGCCCGGGCAGCGGTTCAGGATCGAGCAGTGGGAACCGCTGCTGGCCGATCAGGGCATTGAGATCACTTACGCTGCCGTTCGAGACGGACGAATTGCGCTCCGTGCTGCACACGGGCGGCGGTGTACTTGCGAAGATCGGGGCCGTCACGAGCGCGATGCGAGGCCGGGGCCGCGAACTTCGCGAACGTCGGCCAGTATGACCTTGTATATCTCTTTCGCGAGGCGGCCATTCTGGGCCCGCCGTGGTTCGAGCGTCGCATCGCCCGCTCGGGCGTGCCGATCGTTTTCGATTTTGACGACGCGATCTTTGTTTCGTACAAGAGCCCTTCAAACGGTTACCTCAGCTATCTGAAATTTCCCTCGAAGACCGCCGAGATCGTGCGGCTTTCGGCACATGTGATGGCCGGGAATGAGTATTTGGCTGACTACTCGCGGCAGTTTAACGAGAATGTATCGATAATCCCCACGACCATCGACACCGGTAAATATACGGTCGTCGAACGCCCCGAGACTGACGTGGTGACCATCGGCTGGAGCGGCAGTTTTAGCACCGTGCAGCACCTCGACACGATCCGCGACGTACTGCGGGAACTCGCCCGAACAGAAGGGTTTCGCCTGCGCGTCATCGGCACGCCGAGCTACAAAATTCCGGATGTTGATACGGAGGCGATGCAGTGGCGGTCGGCGACCGAGATAGAAGACCTCGGCGCGATCGAGATCGGCATCATGCCACTGCCGGATGAGGACTGGAGCCGCGGTAAATGCGGTCTAAAGGCCCTGCAATACATGGCGCTCGGAATACCGACAGTTTGCTCGCCGGTCGGTGTAAACTCTACAATAATTAGACATGGAGTGAACGGCTACATCGCCGATACACCCGCGGAATGGATCGATGTGCTGAAAAAGCTGCTTCATCAGCCGGATCTAAGGAGAAAGATCGGGATGGCTGGCCGGAGAACGGTGGAGAATGAATATTCCGCAAAGGTCGTGGCCCCAAAGGTAGCAGAGATCTTTCGCTCGGCGGCAGCGAAAGGCCAATAACGCATGGAATCATCTAACATACTGGTCACCGGCGGTGCCGGTTTTATTGGCTCGCATCTTGTCGATGCACTCATCGAACGCGGGCATCGCGTCCGCATTCTGGACTCGCTTGTGGAACAGGTCCACGGCGGCGGTTCGCCGGCGCATTTAAATCAAGATGCCGAGTTCATTCAGGGCGATGTTTGCGACGCCGAGGCGATCGCAAAAGCCCTCGACGGCATCGATGTCGTCTACCATCAGGCGGCCGAGGTCGGCGTCGGCCAGTCGATGTACGAGATCGTCAGGTATGTAAAGGCTAACGACCTTGGCACTGCCGTCCTTCTCGAGGAGATGATCAAGCGGCCCGGGCAGTTCAAGAAGCTCATCGTTGCGTCATCAATGTCTATTTATGGCGAAGGTGCGTACCGATGCGAGACGTGTGACGTCGAGGTCAATCCCTTCCTGCGGCCTGCGGAGCAGCTCGCTGCTCACGACTGGGAATTCAAGTGCGAGACGTGCGGCTCTCTGCTGACGACGATCGGCACGTCTGAGGCCAAGCCGCTTTTCCCGACGTCAGTTTACGCGGTCACGAAGCAGGACCAGGAACAGTACTGTCTCTCCGTAGGCCGCGCGTATGGCATGCCGACCGTCGCATTTAGGTATTTCAACGTTTACGGCACGCGGCAGGCGTTGTCTAATCCTTACACGGGCGTATGCGCGATATTCTCGTCGCGGCTGCTCAACGATCAATCGCCGGCGATATTCGAGGACGGCGAACAGTCGCGCGATTTTGTCCATGTCAGCGATATAGTCCAGGCGAACCTGCTGGCACTTGATACCGACAAAGCCGATTTCGAGGCAATGAATGTCGGGACCGGCCGCGCAACGACCGTCCGCCAGATCGCCGAGCTTCTCGCCAAAGGCCTCGGCAAGGAAATCGGGCCCACGATCGTCGGCAAGTACCGCGAAGGCGACATTCGCCATTGCGTCGCCGATATTTCAAAGGCCCGCCAACTGTTGGGTTATGAGCCGAAGGTCGCGCTTGAGGCTGGCCTGGCCGAATTGCTTGACTGGCTCGGCACCCAGAACGCGAATGACCGCGTAGAGGCGGCAACCGCGGAGTTGAGTCAAAAGGGATTGGTGAAATAGAGGAACAGAAGGCCGAGGATCTCAATGTTTTTTTCGATCAAAGCCGTTGAGCCCCGAGACGATTACACGCTTGTTCTGACCTTCGCGGACGGGACTATGAAGCTTTTTGATATGAGGCCGTATCTCGATAAGGGTGTGTTTCGCGAGCTGAACAATATTGAAGTTTTTAAGACGGTCCGGGTTTCTTTTAATAGCGTGTCCTGGGCGAATGATATCGATTTCGATCCCGAGGCCATGTATGACCTCGGCCTGCCCCTTGAGGGTTAGATATGATCGTTAGATTTGAATGGCCGGGAAATTTAGAATATTAACACTTGCAGCGATCGGTATCTTGCCATCGCCGTTGGCGGTGTTTTCTTTACGCGTGTTGTTCGGATATAAGATCGGACGGCGGGTGCGGATAGGCTTTAGCGTGATAGATGCCGGCGAGTGTGAGATCGGCGACGACGTGAGGATCGGCCATCTGAATGTTTTTACGCGGGTCGGCAAGCTCACGATCGGCGAGCACACGCGGATAGGGGCGTTAAACATTTTCCGCGGCGGCGATGAGATATCGATAGGCCGTTACTGTGACATTTTGCGGCTTAACGAGATCAATTCGATCCCTGAACCGGAGATGGTCGGCGTGGCGGAACCGAGATTCGTTCTTGGCGACGGGTCGATGATCGGGGCGTCTCATAAGATCGACTTTACCGACCGCGTGACGTTTGGCAAGAGAGTGATCCTCGGCGGGCGCAATTCGTCCATCTGGACGCATAACCGCCAGCAGACAGAGCCGGTCGAGGTCGGCGATTACAGTTATCTCGGCTCAGAGATCAGGATGGCACCCGGGGCGAGAGTGCCGGCCAAGTGCATAGTCGGCATGGGCTCGGTGGTCACCAAGCGGTTTGAGAATGAATACCGGCTGATCGGCGGCGTACCGGCTGCTGAGGTCAAGCAGCTAAATGAGGATGGGCGGTTTTTGACCGAGCAAAAGACCCGCCGCGACCTGCCGGACGATATTTAGATCTTAAAATGGGCAATCGCTTCATATTACTCGCCTGCATTTTGGTGATCTCACTCGGCACAGTTGTCGTCGAGTTTCCGCATGGCGTGGTTGCGATCGGATCGGTCTTCCTGTTGTCGGGGCTGGCATTGTACGTCTTGAGGAAGTACACCTCAGAGAAACAGTTCATCACGACCGTGTTTCTCGTCGGTTTGGCCGCCCGAATGGCCTTCGGACTGATGATCCATATCTTCGAGCTGCGCGATTTTTTCGGCGGCGACGCTCTTACCTATGACGAGAGCGGATGGGCGCTGAGTCAATACTGGCTCGGGAAGGGTGAACTGACCGGTCAACTCTATTTTCAAAGCATCGGTACGGCGTGGGGCATGACCTACCTAACGGCCGGCCTGTACACGTTGGTCGGCCGTAACATCTTCGCCGCACAATCGCTATGTGCGGTCATCGGAGCGGCGATCGCGCCGATGGTCTTTTACTGCGCGCAAAAGATCTTTGGCAATCTACGATCGGCCAAGTTTGCCGCAATCGCCGTCGCCGTGTTCCCGTCGTTCATCATCTGGACCGGCCAACTGCTAAAGGACGGACTTATCATTTTCATGCTCGTCGTAAGCATCACGATGGTGCTATCGCTGCAGGAAAAGTTCAATTACGCGGCGTTGGCGGCGCTTGTGGCATCGATGTTCGGCATATTGTCGCTGCGTTTTTATATCTTCTTCATGGTGCTCGTTGCGGTCGGTGGCAGCTTCCTGATCGGCGTTTCGACCTCGAATCGATCGATCGCTCGCCGGACGCTCGTGCTCGCTGCACTCGGCGTGGCGTTGACCTATTTCGGCATGCTGCGCAGCGCGCAGGTGCAGTACGAGGTTTTCGGCAGCCTCGAGCGCGTTCAAAGCAGCCGAATGGACCTCGCTCGGTCGGCCGACTCAGGTTTTAACGCGGAATCGGACGTTTCGACCACCGAGGGGGCGCTTTCGGCGATCCCGCTTGGATTTGCATACCTGATGTTCGCGCCGTTCCCGTGGCAGGCGGCGAACATGCGGCAGACGATCACAATTCCCGACGTTCTTGTCTGGTGGGCGATGATGCCGTTCTTGATAATGGGGATCATTTATACCGTCAAGAATCGGCTGCGAAACGCCTTTCCGGTTCTCATTTTCAGCCTGCTGCTCACTCTCGCGTATTCCATCTCGCAGGGCAATGTCGGCACGGCATATCGACAGAGGGCGCAGATACAGGTTTTCCTTTTCATCCTCGTCGGCGTGGGCTGGACCGTTTATCGGGAACGGCGTGAGAATGAGCGTATCCTGCGTGCTGAGGCACAACGCCGCGTGAACGCCCAGCTTCGCGGCCTCGCCCAAAGGACCAACTAGATGTGCGGCATTACCGGATTCATTAACGCAAACGGCTCGGCCGTTGACCGCTCGCTGCTCGAGCGTATGAACCGCGCCATCATCCATCGCGGGCCTGATGAGGATGGATTTTTTATGCACGAGAATGTCGGTCTCGCAATGCGGCGGCTGTCGATAATAGACCTCGCCAGCGGCCAGCAGCCGATCTATAACGCCGACCGGACCAAAGCGATCGTCTTTAACGGCGAGATCTACAGTTATCAGGAACTCCGCAAAGGACTGATCGAGCGCGGGCACAAACTCCGCACAAAAAGCGACACCGAGGCAGTCGTCGTCCTTTATGACGAGATGGGGCCCGATTGTCTGCAGCATCTGCGGGGAATGTTCGCGTTCGCGATCTGGGACACGAATGATCAGTCGCTGTTCCTCGCCCGCGACCGCGTTGGCAAAAAACCGATCCTGTATTCGCATCAGCCGAACGGCGATCTGATCTTTGGTTCGGAGTTCACCGCGGTACTTGAACATCCTTCGGTTTCTCGCGACGTCGATCACGAGGCCATCGACAGCTATATGTCTTACCTCTGCGTCCCCGCACCGCAGACGGCGTTTAAGACGATCCGAAAACTCGAGCCCGGCCACTGGCTCAAATGGAAAGACGGCCAGATCGAGACAAAACGTTATTGGCTGCCCGATTTCTCTAAAAAGATAAAGATCACCGAGGAAGAGGCAATCGAAGAAACGACGCGGATCCTTCGCGAATCTACGCGTCTCAGGATGATCTCAGAAGTGCCGCTGGGCGCGTTTCTATCGGGTGGCGTCGATTCGTCAGCCGTCGTCGCGATGATGGCCCAGGAAAGCTCGACGCCGGTCAAGACATTCTCGATCGGATTCGAGGAAGAGGATTTTAGCGAGCTGAAATACGCCAAGCGCGTAGCCGAGCATGTCGGTGCCGAATATAACGAATTCATCGTCCGCCCGAACGCCCTTGAAGTGCTGCCGACCCTCGTCGAGCACTACGGCGAGCCGTATGCAGACTCCTCGGCGATACCGACCTATTACGTCTCAAAGGAAACGCGGCAGCATGTGACCGTCGCTCTCAATGGCGACGGCGGTGACGAGAGTTTTGCAGGCTATGAGCGATACATGGCGATGGAGTTAGCCGATATGTACCGCAGCATTCCGCGCACCCTGCGTAAGTTGTTTATCGAAGGGCCTGTGAATCTGCTGCCTTCGTCCGAACTCAAAAAGACGCGTATTCGAGATGTGCAGCGATTTTTTACGTCGGCCAATGAGGACCGAAAAACAAGGTATTTTCGCTGGATGTCCACATTCAAACCGGCCGTCAAACCTTCGCTCTACACCGACGAATTTGCTCGCTCGGTCGCGGGGCAGCAGACGTCGCACTTTCTCGACGACTGGTTTGATCGTGCCAACGGCTCGGGCGTTCTCGACGCGACGCTGCTGACCGATCAGATGACGTATCTACCAAACGACCTGCTCGTCAAGGTCGATATCGCGTCAATGGCAAACTCGCTCGAGGCCCGCTCGCCGTTTCTCGACCACAAGCTGATCGAGTTTGCCGCGAGCCTGCCTGAGAGTCTTAAGATGAATCGGCTTCGGACTAAGCACCTCTTAAAAAAGGTGGCCGCTCGGCTCGTGCCGCCCGAGGTGGTGTATCGCCGAAAGATGGGCTTTGGCGTGCCGATCGGCCGCTGGTTCAGGGGCGACATGAAGGATTTTGTCCGAGGCGTTCTGCTCTCGGAGAAGAGCCTGAACCGCGGCATCGTTCGCCCAGAGATGATGAGAAAGTACGTCGACGAGCACACCAGCGGGCAACATGACCACGCATTTCAGATCTGGACGCTGCTGATGCTGGAGCTGTGGTATCAGCGGTTTATTGATCGAAAATAGGAACTTTCGGAATAAGGGATAGGTGATAAGTGAAAAATACATATCACTTATCATTTATCACCTATCCCTTATTCCGAAGATATCTGAATGAAGTCAAGGGAAAGTCATAATCTCGACATTAAGGTCGTCGCCGGATTTGGTGACGAGTGGTCGCGCTTTGATCAGTCCGCGTTAACCGCCGACGAGCTCGGCCGGATGTTTGATAACTATTTCAGCATCTTTCCGTGGGATCGTTTGCCCGCGAACGCCGTCGGTTTTGATCTAGGCTGCGGAAGCGGGCGATGGGCAAAGCTGGTCGCGCCTCGCGTTGGCAAACTCTATCTGTTCGATCCGAGCGAGGACGCGCTGAATGTTGCGCTCCGGAATCTTGCGGGAGCCGACAATGTAGAATTCGCGCGTGCCGGGGCCGACAACATTCCTCTGGACGACGCCAGTTGCGATTTTGGTTACAGCCTGGGCGTACTGCATCACATTCCCGATACCGAGGCCGGAATGCGTGCCTGCGTCGCAAAGCTCAAGCCGGGAGCGCCGTTCCTTGTTTATCTCTATTACAATTTCGATAACCGGCCGGCGTGGTTTCGCCTCATCTGGCGAATGAGCAATGCTCTTCGCGGTCTCGTTTGTCGAATGCCGCATGGCGTTAGATATGCGATCAGTCAGGTGTTGGCATTGGTGCTTTACTGGCCCTTGGCTCGTACCGCGCTGCTGCTCGAAAAAATGGGGGCGAGTGTCGAGAGCTTCCCGCTCGCGCAGTACCGGCACAACAGCTTTTATGTAATGCGTAATGATGCGCTGGATCGTTTTGGCACGCGTCTCGAACAGCGATTCTCAAGGGCTGAGATCGAGGCGATGATGCGTCGCTGCGGTATTGGCGAGATCAAATTCAGCACAACTTCGTTCTGGACGGCCGTCGGGTTTAAGGAATGAGCGGCGGTTTTCGTGGTAGAATGACTCGTCTTTTTGATACCCCAAATCTATGAAATATTGCCCACTCTGCAAAGAGCGTTTTGACGAAGAGATCATTAAGTACTGCACCAAGGATGGCACCGAATTGATCGATGGCGAGCCGCCGTCATTCAGCGCCATTCCTAGCGAAGAGGACGACATCGGCCAAGAGACTGTGATCCGCCGTCGTCCCGATCCAGGGATGAGTGAGCCCGGCAGCGGCGAAAGGATCGTGATACCGACCTCCGCCTCGGCGCCCGACCAGCACGTGAGGCCGCGACAGGCAGCAACCTATTATCCGCCGCCTCCGCCGCCGCCGAATACGGCAAAGACGGTCGCGTTGACCATTCTGGGCACCGTTTTTGTGCTCGGCTGTGGGGCGTTCATGTTCTGGCTGCTGCAGAGGGACGCTCCGACGACTGCGAACAACATCAACACAAATCCGCCGAACACGAATCTGAATGCAAATTTTGATTCGAATTTTAACTTCAACATGAATTCGAACTTCAATTCGAATCTAAACACCAACTTTAACTTCAATATCAACGCGAACACGCGGCCGTCGCCGACACCGCGCATGTCGCCGATACCAACGCCTTCACCGTTGATACCGCCGTCGCCGACACCGGTTCGGCCGCCGACGACACCGCGACCGGCCGCATCACCGACACCGCGACCGGCTACGACTCCGCGAACAGGCCCGAGGCCGCCGACGAATGGGAATTGAAAATTGAGATTGAGAACTCGCTTGAATGAGCTTGGGACTCAATTCTTAGTCCTGCCCAACGCCATCTCGACCGCCCGTCGGGGATCGATCACTCCCCAGCCTTGGCGATCGACCTCGTAATGGGGCAGGCGTTCGGCTGTGGAAATTAAGATGTGCTTGATGTTAGAGGGCGTCAGCGTCGGGTCGGCCTCGAGCAACTGGGCCGCGACCGATGAAACGATCGGTGCTGAGAATGATGTTCCGTCGACGTATTTGTAGTTTTTGGTAATTACGTTTTCACGGCGGATCTTCAGGGTAATTATTTGTCTAATAATGTGGACCGGACGGTCGAGGGCGGCATCAAGCTCAGGGTCAACACCGCCGCTGTCGCGAATGATATCGTAGAGATCGGCGTCGCCGCTCTTGTCGAGCTTATCGAGCAGTTCGGCCTGCTGAGCCGTTGGTGTATTGGGTAGTATCGGGGCCGGTATCCAGATCGACGATGCGATGACCTCGGGCTTTTGCAGCCCATCGACCGTCGGGCCGTATGACGAACGGTACATCCCGCGGCGGGCCCTGTTTATCGAATTGTTATCGTCGAGCCCGCCGACGGCGATGCTCGACGGAGCACTCGCGGGCGGCACGACTGGATGGCCAGGAAGATGGCCCGAATTACCAACAGCACAAACTACGGTGATGCCAACCTCAGAACATTCCTCAACGACCTGTGACAGCGGGTCGTGCAGGTAGCTTGCCTCTTCGTCGCCCCCCGCGGAAATGTTGACGATACGAATGTTATAGCGTTCGCGATTTTCGTAGACCCACATCAGGCCGTCGAGAATATTCTGGTCGGTGATGCGGCCGGTCTTGGCAAGTTTGACGAGCACCACCTCGGCGTCCGGTGCGATCCCGCGATAAAAGCCATTCGACAATGAACCGTTGCCCGCCGCGACGACCGACGTCATCATTCCGTGCCAGCTCGCCACATCCGGCTCGAGCAGCGACGACGTGTCACCGTCGGCGTCGACGAGATCTCGATAGGCGACGATGCGATTCACGGGCGTTGTCAGATCCACATGCGGATAAAAGCCGGAATCGAGAAATGCGATCGTCACGCCCTTGCCGGTAAAATTTGGGTCTGCGTCGAGCCTGAGCGGCGTCGACAGCACATGCGAGCCGTCCTTCTGTACCGCCGCATCCTTAATGATCTGGTCTTTTGCCCTCTCAAAAAGGCGGGCACACCTGCGGCAAACCTCGTTGAATTCGCCTGAATTCGGGGCGTTAGCCCGGATGAGCTTTTGCAGGTCATCAGGCATCGGGGCCAGCTCAACGAATTCATCCTTGACCAGCCGCGAGCAGACGGGACAGGCGTCGTCCGCGGCGAATGCGGGACCGCCGTTGTTGAAGAGAATCGATTCCTGAGGCGTCATCGTAGGGTTTTAAGTTTTTCATACACAACAGTTAAAATCAAAAGAATCGAACCGCGAAACACGCAAAAGGAGCGAAAAATAAGCGGCGTGCATCGAGCCCTACGGATGACCCTTCACTCTGCGGGCAGCCTCCTTGTTTTAGCAGTTTTCGTATATTTCGCGGTTATTCTGGTATGAAGATCGGCCTTGCATTATCGGGTGGCGGCGCGCGTGGATTCTCGCATATCGGCGCGCTGAAGGTTCTTGCCGAGCATAACGTGCCGATAGACTTTATCGCCGGGACCTCGGCTGGCTCCATTATCGGCGGCGCGTTGGCTGGCGGAATGTCCGTCGCGGAGATCGTGGAGATGGCGGCGCGGGCGCGTTGGCGTGACGTCGTCCGCCCGTCGCTGGCGATCGGCGGGCTGCTGTCGAATGCGCCGATGGACCGCTTTCTTCGGCGGCACTTTCCTGTAGATCGGTTCGAAAACGTCGCGATACCGTTCACCGCCGTCGCGTTCGATCTCGGCACGAACACACCGGTTTTGCTGGGCGATAAAGGCGACCTGATCACGGCCATCCGCGCGAGCTGTGCGGTGCCCGGCATCTTTTCGCCGGTCCGGGATGAGCACGGCAGAATGCTGATCGACGGCGGCGTCGTCTCGCCGCTGCCCGTCGAGACGGTGCGTGCGATGGGAGCTGATATCGTTATTGCGATCGATCTGATCTCGTGCGGGGCGACTTTTCGGACGAGTTCGCGAACGGGCTTTGGCGTGTTGATACAAGGTGCGTTGGCACTGCTAAAAGTTGTTTCATCCGCCGAGCAAAAGGGTGCCGACATCGTGATCGAACCCGCTATCGCCCATCTGCGACCAGACCAGATCGGCAAGCGTGATGAGTTCATCACTCTCGGTGAGTCGGCGGCGAGAGAAAAGATCAACGAGATCCTCAGCCTAATACAGTAGATTGAGGCATAAAAAAGTCACGTTTCTGCTTGCAAGCCCCGCGCGTCTTGTGCATCATATTCCCTGTTAATCCTGCTCTCGCGTATCAACGGTGGTGCGCCCCGATCGTGATAGTTTCGGTTCGACGGCGTTTTGGAAGGCATGAGGGTTGGTTGTTTTTTGGTTTTTGAAGCTTCCGAGGCGTGATCATTCAGGGGCAGACCGTTTCCCCGAATTCAAAAGATCCTGCTCAAGAGTCTTCTGTGCAATCCCTCAGGAGGGGAAAGAATAATATTTTTATGTCAATAAAACTTTATGTAGGTAACCTCTCATTCCAGACCGGCAGTCACGAGCTGGAAGAGCTTTTTGCCGGTATCGGCGCGGTCGAGTCAGCCACGGTCGTTGAGGACCGCGAGACGGGCCGCTCACGCGGTTTTGGCTTTGTCGAGATGGCCAATAACGAAGATGGCGAGAAGGCTATTGCCGAGCTCAACGGCACCGACTTCATGGGCCGCGAGATCAAGGTCAACGAGGCCAAGCCCCGCGAAGACCGTGGCCGCGGCGCGTATGGCGGCGGCGGTGGCGGAGGCGGCGGCCGCTTTGAGGGCAATCGTTGGTAAGTTGTTTCTATAGAGATGAGAACTGAGGCTGTCTAAAAGGCAGCCTCTTTCTTTTGCTCGCTTTGAATTAAGACATTTTCTAAAACTGTATGAATATTTCGTGTGGTGGTCGCTGAAAAAACTCCAGTGGTCGCGCATTTACCCTGAGTGGTATGCATAAAACCCGCGAGTGGTGGGGTATCTATTTTCGCCTATTTCGCCGGTTTGTCCGATTATTTCGTCCGGCGAGCCCCGAAATCACGTCAATGCCAACTATGCCCCGCCTTCACGCCAACGCCCCTGTGCATGTGAGAACTCTTGCGACTTACCGCACACCTACGACAATCCGAGAAACTGCCGCCCGTAATAACCCCGATATCCAATGCCCTGCTACCGGCAGCGAGTAGTGTCCTGATCCTGTGGTGCTGCGTGGTGTTCAGGAAATGTGCCCATCACCGGCTAACCAGTTTTCTATGGTTGTGGCTTGGGGCTCTATTTGATTACTTGAGAAATTTTCGCGCGTATCCCGGCAAGGAAGCTCGCCCTATCCATGCCCTTAAATTCGTCAAAGGATTGGCCGATCTCCATTTGCCGAATCCTATTCCCGCGTAGCTCATAACTTGTCAGGATCGCGAAATTCGGGCTTTCATCGGGTTTCGCTAAGAATAGTAGATACTGGGTGCCTGGTGTCGGCAGTTCCTTGTCGGAATCAGAATACAACACACGCTGTCCTGTCGGATAGACCACCACTCCACCGGCACGATCAGCGGTCAAACTCTTAGGTAGCGGCTTTCCGTCTGCATTCTTGAGAACCTCATTGACCTGAATCGTGAACTCACTATAGACACTTCCGCGATCATTTGAGAGGAACGCTTTCACCGCCGTAACTTCCCCAACCAAAATCAACCGACTATCCTCGATAGGAAATAGCGGTTGCGCCGGATCATCGGTGACGCGTCCAACGCCACCTGTATTCGGATTATTTATGACTTTATAGACCCAATCTTGCTTGTCATACCGTTTGTTCGCAGAAAAACGAGCTTGGGTTTGGCTGCCAGACGCTTCCGAATAATCGAGAATGCCATATTTACTGAGGTCACGACTGTCGCTCAGTGTAGGCGTAGCCATCGGTTCGGTTTGTACAAATGGAATTCCTTGGCTATGTCCGCTTGACGTTTCGTAGCAGATTAGAATCGTGGTGATAACGACGATGAAGACAAGCATCCAGCCTAACTTATTCGCTCGCATTTTAGACCTTAAAACGAGAAGGAATCTTACCGAGTTTTTCCACAATATTCTCAACGAGGGGTAAAGTCAATACAAACCTTTAGCGGTCGTGAGCAGGAGCACAAATCGTTGACCGGCCCAGAAGGGAACAGAGGTGGAATAGCCGATGGAGCAAGTCTGTGACCCAGCCTTAGCATCGAGCATCAAAGGCAGCATCTGCCGTTGCTGCGATATTCCTCCTTGTTGGTTTTATGGTTTTGGGGGCTTCTGGGGCGGACGAAAGCTGTTGCCCGCATTAACGCCGGAGGTTTTTATTTCGAATGCGAGATTCGTCGCGGGCTTGCCGTCGATGAATAGATCTACGCGGTATTTGCCCGGCGTCCAGCGGCCGTCGGGGCGGCCGGTGAAGTAAACGCGGTTTTGGCCGTCTTTGGTGGTATAACTCGCCGTGACGACCTTGGTCTCGGTCTTGACGCCTGCGACGTTTACGGCGACGAAATTCATCTTGACCGTTACTTTCGTCAGGCTGTCGAGCAAAACGACGCAATGTATCGGAACGTCTGTCGTTACGAATTCCGCGACCTGCTCGCCTGCCTTGCCGTTCCCATCATCGCGTGCGAGATAGACCTCTTCGACCGCGGGCGGTCGTCGGTCCGGTCTGCGCCGTCATCGCCGCCGTCAAAGCAGTCATCAAAAGTAGTACTAATACAAAGGTCTTAACCACGGTTACTTTGAGCCTGTTAACCCGGTCAACGGTTGCATCGGCCGCCGATATTTGCGCACGGCCGATGGTAATATTAAAATACTCAATGAGGCCCATCTTCTCGCGACGCTTTTATATCCTTGTGGCACTTGGCTTTGTGCCGCTGTCGCTGTCGTGGAGCGTGCCCGAACTGAGATACGCGGTGCTCGGGTATGACGTGCTGTTGATCATCGCTGGCGCTGGTCGACTATTTCGCCAGCCGCGGCGATCTCACTGAAGTATCGGTGGACAGGGAATTTGACCGGCGTTTTGCCATCGGCGACCCGACCAAGGTGAGCGTCATGATCGACAATTCGTCCGCCCGAGATCTGAAGCTCAGGATAAAGGACGAATACCCCGCCGAGATGCGCCTTGATGAGGGCCGCGAGGCGGAGTTCACTGTCTTTGCTCACGGAACGGCGGAATTCTTCTATCATCTGACGCCGATCGAAACGCGGCGCGTATGCCTTCGGCCGCACGGCGATCCGTTATCTCTCGCGATTCGGCCTTATCTGGTGTCAGGCCGAGATGGGCGAAGCTGAGAACGTAAAGGTCTATCCAAACATGCGGCGGGCACGCGAGATGGAGCTAAAGGCATTGGGGGCGAGGTCGTTTCTCGCGATCCAGCGGCGGGCCGTCAGGCGGGGCGAGGGCCGCGAATTCGAATCGATGCGCGACTACGTTCGGGGCGACGAATTGCGGCACATCTCGTGGACCGCGACCGCGCGGCGGAACAAGCTGACGACTCGCCAATACCAGATCGAGCGGGATCAGACCGTGATGATCGCGATCGACGCCGGCCGTTTGATGACCGGCCGGATCGGTGACGAGACAAAGTTGGACACGGCAATTCACGCTTCGCTGGCCCTGATGTCGGCGTGTTCGCGGGCGGGTGATAATTGCGGCTTGCTGGTGTTTGGCCGCCGCGTCCGCCGGTTCCTGCCGCCCAAGCGCGGCCTCGAGCACATCGATGCCGTGCTCGAATCCCTCTACGACGTCGAACCCGAGCTGATCGAGCCGTCATACGCCCGCGGCTTTCAATTCATCGCATCGAGTCTGAAGAAACGCTCGTTCGTCGTTATCCTCACCGATCTGGTCGACAAGGACAGCTCGAAAGAACTGCTCACATCGCTAAAATTGCTCCGCCCGCGTCACCTGCCGCTGGTCGTCACTATCGGCGATCGTGATCTGAACGCGGCCGTCAGCCGCCGGCCGGCCGATGTTGCCGAGGTCTTCACGCAATCCGCCGCCGAAGAGATAATCCATCAGCGAAGCGCCGCCCTGCGAATGGTCGAGTCGCTCGGTGGCCTGGCCCTCGATGTAACGAGCCAGTCGCTCGCCCCGAGGTTGCTTGAGACGTACTTAAGGGTGAAAGAGCGAGGACTGCTCTGATAAGTTGACGCAGAGTTTTCTCTTGCACGTGAGATCTTGTCGGGATATCATCACTGAATGAGCACAGTGATCGACATCGAGACCGCTGTTAAAAGTCTTTCACGGGACGATCTGACGACTTTTCGAGATTGGTTCATGGACTTTGATGCAGACGCGTGGGACAAGCAGTTTGAGGAAGACGTAAATGCGGGTCGCCTCGATGTGCTCGCTGACGAGGCCACTCGCGACCTGCGCGAAGGACGCTGCACGGACCTGTGAGGCACCGCGCAAGTGCCAAGTTTTGGAAGTTCTACGAAGAACTGCCGAAGAATATTCAGGAACTCGCCGATGAGAGTTTCGAACTGCTAAAACGCGACCCGCGACATCCCTCGTTACATTTCAAAAAAGTAGGTCGAATGTGGTCATCTCGAGTAGGAATTCATTATCGAGCAGTTGCGGTCGAAGATGGCTCAGATCTTATTTGGTTCTGGATCGGACATCATAGTGAATACGACAGATTGATCGACCGGTTTTAGCGAACGGGTTATCGCATTCGCGAATTGTGTATCATAGGGCCTAATATGCCTCACGGCCCTGTCACCCTGATAATCTACACGACCAAATATCGCCTCGGAGGCCATCAGTTCCCGGTCGTCGCTGAGACGTTGGCTGACGAAAAGCGTCAGGCCGCCGCAACCGACGTCGTTACCCGAGCGGTCGAGTCAAAACGCGATGTCCTGCAGGCGATCGCCGAGATCCGCGATGCGGGTAAGAAGATAAAGGAATTCATCTTTGTCGGCCATTCGGGAATGTACGGGCCGATGTTTGGGACCGTTGCGTTTCCCGAGCAGTTCTCGCCGTATGAGTGGGAGCAGATGGAGATACCGTTTGCCACGGAGGCGACCGCCTACTTTTATTGCTGCCGGTCGGCCCGGTGGTTCGCACCGTTCTTTGCGCGGACATTCAATGTGCCGACGTACGGGTTCTTTTGGTACACGACATTTTCTCGCAGCAAGGACAAATACGTCTCGGCCGGCAACAGCGACGCGGCTCCGCTCTATACGATCGGGTGCAAGGGCCGGAAATCGCACGGCTTCGTCGGTGCGGCAAAGAAGCGACTCGGTTTTGAGCCTGCCGAGCAGATGAAGCGCTTCGAGCCGCGACCGCCGGATGGCGACACGTCATACGATCACGTCGCGGAATTGTACGACGCCGCGTTTCAGGACATTCGCGTCCGCAAGGACGAGTGGCAGTGGCTGAACGAGCACCTGCCCGACGGGAAGATCGACGTGCTCGATATCGGCTGCGGCAATGGTGCGTTGCTCAACGCATTGGCCGATCGCATCGCATCCGGAACCGGCGTTGATGAATCGAGCAAGATCATCGAACGTGCGAAAGCAAAGAACTCTGAGATCTCAAATCTCAAATTTGAAATTATCAGAGGGCCGGTCCTGCCGTTCCCCGACAACTCGTTCGATTGCGTCATATCGCTGATGTCCTTTCGCTATCTCGATTGGGACCCGCTGCTGGCCGAGATCAAACGCGTCACGCGCTCCAAGGGCAAGTTTCTCATTATAGATATGGTCACGGTGCCCGTCGCGATCCGCGAGTATCCGCGGCTGCTGTCGGACAAACTGCGGACGATGAAGAATCAGAAGGCCAATGCCCGGTTCGATGCCGCGCTCAAAAAACTCGTCTCGCATCCCGACTGGAAAAGGATGCTCGAATACAACCCGATCCGCTCGGAGCACGAGATGAAATGGTACGTCGAGAGCCGCTTTCCGGGACAAAAGATGGAGATCCTCAACATGGCCTGGCACTCGCGGATCGTGGCCTTTGACAGCGGTGCGGTCGAGCGCGGCGTCGAAGCAAACCTAACCTATCCATAAGAGGTAACCGCGAAATACGCGAAATACGCAAAAAGGAAAAGAGACGATAGCGTCATCGTGTGACAATTCTATTGGGCCGCAGATCTTCTATTTAGTCCTTTTCGTGTATTTCGCGGTTAATATCTTCTTATGCGGATCGGGATCGTTGACTGGGGCATTGGCGGGATCAGCATTCTTAAGCTGTTAACGCAGCATGTCGGCGAGGTGTCGGCAACTTACTTCTCAGACACGGGCGTCACGCCGTACGGTAAGATGTCGCGGAGCGAGTTGGTCGGGCGGCTCAACGCCGTGACCCGATTCCTGCGCGAACGCAGTGTTACGCATCTTGCGATCGGTTGTAACGCGGCAAGTACCGCCCTGACCGAACTAAACGTGAGTGGCCTGCGAGTGAGCGGTGTGATCGAGCCGGCGATGAAACTTACGGCAAGTCTTCGACCTCAGCGTTTGGGACTGATCGGCGGGCGGCGAACGGTCTTGTCGGGCGTGTATCGTGAGGCCTTTGCGCGGCATGGCATCGAGGTCCACCAACGCATCGCGCAGCCGCTGTCGGGGATGATCGAGAGCGGTGATACATCGTCCAACGAGCTGAACGCGGCGTGTCACAAAATTCTCGGTCCGCTCAGAAACTCGTCGCACATACTCCTGGCCTGTACTCACTATCCGGCTATCGAAACCGTACTCAGACGACACGTTTCGGCAGATACAGTTTTTATCGATCCGGCCTCCGCTATGGTCGATGTGATCAAAGCCTGGGGGCCTTTCCCGGCGGGTCGCACTGAATATCTGACATCGGGAGACGAGCAGAAAATGAAGTTCGCCGCCCGGGCGGCCTTTGGCTGGAACATTCCTCGGGTCGAGAGTATCGGCCGTGATATCGTATAAGGCACATGGCGTCGCCAGCACCGAAGAATTATTTCAGCCGTGCGGGTGTTGTGACACGCGGCGAGTTAACGCCGACCGAATCGGTCATCTGCCCGATATGCTCCATCGCCCCGCAGTCTTTTGCTGTTGATTTTAACGGATTTACTCTTTGCCGCTGCCCGCAATGTTCACTTGAATTCGTTTCGCCACGGCTTACATTTGATGAACTCGCGGAGCAGATATATACAGAGCACTACATGCCGGTTTGCGGCGGCGACAGCACGGCCGATCTGCGACCGATGTTTGAGCGACAGATGGGTCACATAGAACGGCTCGTCGGCCGTAAGGGCCGCATACTCGATATCGGCTGCGGCACCGGCGATTTTCTCACCTTCGCCGCCGAGCGTGGCTGGTCGATCGCGGGCGCGGACATAATGGATTACACCGGCGGACGGCTGGGCGATTGTCCGATGTATGCGGGACGGCTCGGCGAGATCGATTTTGGGGGCGAGGCGTTTGACGCCGTTCGGATGAACCACGTCATCGAACACACGCAAGACCCCGTGGCCGAGATGCGGATCTGCCGCGACCTGCTGCGGCCCGACGGCATACTCTTCGTGAGCGTGCCGAATATCGCCGGACTCAGCTCGCGGGCAAAAAACTTTCAGAGCCGGTTCGGCCTCAAATCAAAACCCTGGCGGCACTACGCCGCGCTGCATCACCTCTTCTTTTTCTCTCCGGCGACGCTAAAGGCCGCGGCAGAGCATGCGGGGCTTCGAGTGGTTGAGACGCGCACGCCGGTGCTGCACAAAAGTTCGCGAAGTGCGCTTTCCGAATCGCTCTACCGGCTACTCTTCGAGCCGACGGGCTGGGCAGGCATTGTTGACGTTTATTGCAAGCGGGCTTAAGGTTGGTCGGTCTCGGTCGGTACACTTCGTCCGGCGAAGATCAGATACGAGTACATCGCCAGCCCCGTGCCGACGCCGGTTGCGACCTTGACGAGCGGCGGTACGTCCGAAGGCGAGAGAAATCCCTCGATAATGCCGGCGAAGACAAGGAATACGGCGCAGCCGATGACGATCTTCGCGGCCTCGACGCCTTTCTTTTTCAGGGCCTGAGCGCGTGTGAGATCGCCGGGAGCAATGATCGAGTAACCGATCATCATGCCCGCGCCGGCGGAAAAGAAGATGCACGACAACTCGACAACGCCGTGGCCTACGACGAAAGTCGCCAGCGCATCGCCGAACGGCGGATTCAATTTGTAACACGCTCCAAAAACACTGCCGAGCCGCGCGCCCTCAAAAGCCAGATCGTAGAACGAACCGATCCCCAGAAACGCGCCCATCGCAAAGACGCGAAAGGTGACGAGGATATTATTTGACAGTATCTGCGTCGCACCGATCTGGTTGGCGTCGTTAAGGTTGAGCCACCAGTGGTTATTCGATGTGATCTGCTGCGTCACGCCCGACAGCATCACGAAGTGCGTGAAGTCCGTATCGATCCAGGTGGCGATAAACCCAAACACCGCGAACGCGACATAGATGCCGAACGCAACCGCGATATAACGCCAGTTCTTTCGCCACGTCTGCGGCAGGTCCTCGGCAAAGAACTTCGCGATCAGCCCCGCCCCGTCGCCCTCAGCCCTATAAATGCGCCCGTGAGCACGGATCACCAAACTGTTGAGATAATTGATCAACTTCGGGTCCCGTGTCTCGGCCCTCGCGATCGCCAGATCCGCCGCCGCCCGCCGATACAATTCCCCAAATTCGCGCACCTCAAGCCGCGACAACGCCCGCAGCCCGCCCGCCGACTGCATATCAAGCAGATCCTCCAGCCGCTGCCAATTATCCTTACGCTCGTCGAGGAAACGGTTCATTCATTCTGGAGTTTAGATTTTGGATTTTGTATTGGCAATCTCTAGAATCGACACTTACACGATGTCAGAAGAGGTCCGCAAATATCATGAGGAAGACGAGATCGGGAAGACCTACGATCTGCGCGTCGCCCGCCGTCTGCTGCGCTACCTCAAGCCATACTGGATCCTCGCCGCCGTAGCTCTCGTTCTCACGCTGCTCACCAACATGCTCATCGCCACTCAGCCGTACTTTACAAAGATGGCTGTGGACGATTACATCACGCCCAAACGCGTGGACGGCATCTGGCTTTTTGCCTTGGCGTTCTTCGGCGTTTTTCTGCTGCGATTCATCTTCTCCTACGCTCAGGAAGTCCTGCTCAACAACGTCGGCCAGCGTGTGATGTTCGATCTGCGGACGGAGCTTTTTACAAAGCTCCAACGGCAGGAGGTCGGCTATTTTGACCGGTATCCGGTCGGGCGGACGATGACGCGGCTGACCTCGGACGTCGATTCGCTGAATGAGCTTTTTACGTCCGGCGTGATCGACGTGCTCGGCGATCTCGTGGTGATCATTGCCATCATCGGGATCATGTTCTGGCTCGATTGGAAGCTCGCGCTTGGTCTCGCTCGTGACCGTTCCGCTGCTGTTTACGGCGACGAACTGGTTTCGCAAACACGCGCGGCGAGGTTTTGACCGCGTCAGGACGCGCAACGCAAAGCTCAACGCTTTTTTGCAGGAATACCTCTCGGGCGCACAGACCGTTCAGCTATTCAACGCCGAGCAAAAAGCGACCGGTCGGTTTCGTGAGATCAACGACGACTATCGCAACGCTAATATCGAGACCATCTTTTATTACGCCGTGTTTTATCCGCTGGTAGATTTTATCGGCGCTAGTCGGCATTGCGGTCGTCATCTTTGCGTTCGGGTACGAATACCTGAGCGGCCTCTCGGCCGGCGGAGCGGCATTGACGGTCGGCATTCTCGCGAGTTTTATTCAGTATTCGCTTCAGCTTTTTCAGCCGATACGCGATCTGTCGGACAAATTCAACGTCCTGCAGGCAGCCATCGTCGCGTCGCATCGGATCTTCCTGCTGATCGATCGCGATATCGAGATCACGTCGCCGGACGAGCCGAAAAAAGCAGGGAAGGCGACAGGGCGGATCGAATTTGAGAACGTATGGTTCGCGTACAAGGACGAGGAATGGGTGCTCAAGGACGTCTCATTCAATATCGCCCCGGGCGAGAGCATCGCGCTCGGTCGGGCACACCGGTTCGGGCAAGACGACGATCACGAATCTGATAATGCGGTTCTACGACGTGCAGAAAGGCCGCATCTTGCTCGACGGCGTGGACGTGCGTGACTGGGACCTGCACGATCTGCGGTCAAACTTTGCCGTCGTGCTGCAGGACGTGTTTTTGTTTAGCGGCACCATCGAGAACAACATACGGCTCGGTAACCAGTCGATAACCGCCGAAAAGGTCCAATGGGCGGCCCGCGAGGTGCACGCGGACGAGTTTGTGAAGCGTCTCGACGGCGGCTATTCAACTGAGGTCCGCGAACGCGGTGCCGGGCTCTCTGTCGGCCAAAAGCAACTGATATCATTCGCACGTGCGTTAGCGTTTGACCCAAAGATATTGGTGCTGGACGAGGCAACAAGCTCGATCGACACCGAGACCGAGCAGCTTATCCAACAGGCCGTGACACGCGTCATGGCCGAGCGAACGTCGCTCGTCGTCGCACATCGGCTTGTCGACCATTCAACGGTGCGACCGCATCATCGTGATGCATCACGGCGAGATGCGTGAACTCGGGACGCACAACGAATTGCTGCGTCTGCGCGGGCTGTACTGGCGGTTGTTTCAGCTTCAATACTCGGACGAGAAGCTCCACATCACATCCGATCCGCATTCGCCCGGCGAATCCAATCCTGCGCTTTTGGCGAATTAAGGTATAATCGCGGCGTAGAGGTCAGATGTTAGAAGGTTCGAAACTTGTTGAAACAGAATGCACGTGGGCCGGACAGCCGACCACGGTCGAACGCGTCGCGGACGCGAGCCTGCCCACCGAGACGGGCAAGTTTCGCATCGCCGGCTACCGTTCACTTACCAGCGACGAAGAGTTCGTGGTGCTGTACATGGGCGAGATGGACGGCGATACACCGACGCTGGTCAGGATCCATTCGCAATGCCTGACGGGTGATGTGTTTGGTTCGGTCAAGTGCGACTGCGGGCCGCAGCTCCATCGCTCGATGGAGATGATCGCATCTGAAGGCCGCGGCGCCATCGTCTATCAACAACAGGAAGGCCGCGGCATCGGCATCATCAACAAGATCCGCGCATACGCGCTGCAGGACCAAGGGGCGGATACCGTCGAGGCAAACGAGGAGCTCGGCTTCGCAATTGACGCTCGGGATTACCGTCAATGTGCCGAGATACTGTTTGACCTGGGGCTCTGCAAGGTAAAGGTCATCTCAAATAACCCCGACAAGCTGACGGCCCTCAAAGCCGCCGGCCTTCAGATAGTTGAACGCATTCCCATCGTCGTCGAATCGCCCGAAACGGCGGCCCATTATCTCAGGACAAAAAAAGAAAAGATGGGCCATTTGATCCAGATCTAGGTCCCTTCAAATACCTAAATCCAAAATTTCGAATATTTTGTGAGAAATTGGAACAGTCCATGTAACGGACCTCCAATACCGCACTCCAGTTTTACCGCTAAATATAACTTAACATTAGAGTTAGATATTTCTTTTCATCCATCGACGGTTTGGCTTCCAAATTGCCTTACAAACTTACATCTGCGTGTGTTTTTACTGATGTCATAGGGCATTGCGTAGGAGCCGCTGAAGATTTTAGTCAATATTCTTAAAAAGGAGATAAAAATGAACAAGAACTTCAAGTTTATATCGTTGTCCTTGGCCCTGCTGCTGGCTTTCTCAGCTGCGATATTTGGCCAAAGGACAACGGGTACAATTGAAGGAACCGTGACAGATCCGAACGGAGCTGTTGTCCCGGGCATAAGCGTTACAGCTACCAGCACGGGCTCGACGACCGGTCTGAAACGTACCGTAACAACGGACAGTCAGGGTACCTTCCGATTTTCAGAAGTCCCTCCGGGATCCTACGATATCACCACTGAGGCGGCGAAAGGCTTTCAGGGCTCTTCGACCTCGGCCTTTGTAAACACCGAGCGTGCGTCGATCGTTGACGTCCGTCTCGCCGTCGGCGGAGGTACGGTTGTGGTGGATGTTACCGGTGATCAGGCAACGATCGATCCCGGTGAAACCAAGATCAACAACGTCATCAGCTCAAAGGTCTTTGACGCACTTCCGAAAGGAACGACCTTTTCCACGATACTGAAGACTGCGGCGAACGTTCGCCCAGAGCCCCTTGCGGCCGGCTTCCAGATCGATGGTGCATCAGGAGCAGAGAATGTATTCGTAATTGACGGCCAGGAAGTCACAAACTTCCGTACCGGCCAGCTCAACGCCAATAACAACCTGCCGTTCGAGTTGATAGCCGAGGTCCAGATCAAATCGACGGGCTTCGAAGCCGAATATGGCGGTGCTACGGGTGGTGTTATTTCGGCGGTCACGGCCGGCGGAAACAACAGCTGGAAAGGGAATTTCGGCGTGTCGTTAACACCGTCGAGAATTCAGGGTGACTCGAGGCCTGTGCTTGCGCGCTTCTCGAATGAAAACGTCACATTTCCGACGAGCAACTCGCGAAACGGTTATGAGTATTTCCCGATAGAAAAGGACGGGGGAACCCCGTACTTCCCGGTCGGACGCATCAGCGGCCCGATCGTAAAGGACAAAGTTTGGTTCTCGGCAACTTATGCGCCGCAGATCACGAAAGCAACTCAGGAAGTTCCGTTCTATGCGAACAACAACGGATCTGTTGACCTTCTCGGACGCCGGCTGGCCTCGAGTGACCCGGCAAATCGTGAAGCTTACGCAAGTCAGTTCTTTAAGTTCCGACGCGTTACTCATGAGACGTTTTTCCGCGTGGATGCCCAGCCGAGTTCGAAGTTCCGTATCTACGGCACGTATCTATGGAACCCGATCAAAGATACGGGCCGCCTGCCGGGCTATACGTACGGCCTGTCAAACTTCCAGAGCGTAGGCCCGATCGCGGGCTCACTCGTGGACAATGAGAAGTACTTCAACAACCAGGGCGGTCGCCAGGATGCAAATGCAATAAATGGCCAGGCAACCTGGACGCCAACGAGCAATCTGGTGCTCAATTTCCGGGCAGGACGCTCGTACCTGAACGAGAAACTGAACTCGAAGGGTATCGCCAACCAAACCCGATACCTTTGCAGCACAAGCGGCAACCCGGCCTCGATTCCGGGAGGCACGGCTGCGGCAGGATGTTCGAGCGGATTTAGCAACTTCCCGTCGAATTTCCAGATCGACTTCGACATTTCGAAGCGAACCACCTTCGACACCGACGTTTCGTTTGTCGGCCTTCAGGCCGGCGGCCGACATAACCTCAAGTTTGGCTATCAGCTGAATCAGATCTCTAATGATACCGATCAGGGTTATGGCGCGACCGGCGTGGTCGTTCTGTATTACGGCCTGAGCATAGATAATACTCTGGGAGTGCCGCCGACACCCGGCAACATCGGTTCCGGTTATTACCAGCGCTACCAGACAAACGGCAAGGCGAGCAGCTCTAACAACGGCCTCTTCGCTCAGGACCAGTGGCAGATCAACCGCCGCGTCACGCTGAATCTCGGCGTCCGGATCGAAAAAGAAGACGTTCCGAGTTTCAACCCGTCAAACCCGGGCATCACGTTTAGCTGGGGTGACAAGGTCGCTCCGCGTCTTGGCGCCGCTTTTGACCTGAAGGGTGACGGCAAGTCGAAGATCTTTGCCAGCTACGGTTGGTTCTATGATCGCTTTAAGTATGAACTGCCCCGCGGTTCGTTCGGTGGTGACTTCTATCGCCGTGACTACTTCGAGCTGCTCCCGGCACGAGGTTCACTCTATTCGGGATACACCGGAACGGCCATCCTTGGATCAGTCCCCGATCTTTTCGGCGGTAACTGTCCGGATCAGGGAGGCGTCCCGTGGTTGCCACTCGGAAACGGTTACTCGGTATGCCAGTTCGATTTCCGTATCCCGTCAAACTCGGGCGCGGGTATCACGGTTGGTGGGGCGGTCGATCCTAACCTGAAAGCGGCCCGCCAGAGTGAGTACACGTTCGGCTATGAACAGCAGATCTTCAATAACATGCTCTTCTCGGCCCGCTATACGCACAAGCAGGTTGACAAGGCGATCGAGGACATCGGTATTCCGACTCCTGAGGGCAGCGAAGCCTATGTTATCGGCAATCCCGGATTCGGACTTGCCTGCGAGACGCAGATGTCGTTCGGCTTTCCCTGCGCCGAAGCAGAACGTAAGTACGATGCCCTTGAATTCCGTGTTGACAGGCGTTTGTCCAAGAACTACTTCTTCAATGCCAGCTACACCTGGAGCCGCCTCTTTGGCAACTACTCAGGTTTGGCCAGCTCGGATGAAGCAGGTCGTTCCAGCCCGAACGTAAACCGTTTCTTTGACCTTCCGTTCCTCGGTTGGACAGCGGACGGTGCACCTGACAACGGCCGTCTTGCGACGGATCGTCCGCATGTGTTCAAGGCGTATGCCGGGTATAACTTCACCTGGGGCGGCAGCAAGAGCCACTCGACCGATTTTGCTGTCTTCACGACTGCGCAGTCGGGTACCCCGCTTACAACCACCTATTCGCTCTACAGCGTGACTTCGGCTATCCTCAACGGACGCGGCGACCTTGGCCGTACCGACAGGTTTACCGAAACAGACCTTTTGGTCAGTCACAAGTATAGGTTTGGTGCGGATTCGCGCATGACGTTCGAGCCTTACATCAACATCAGAAATCTGTTTGATCAGGATGCCGAACTCACTCGTCAGACCCAGTACGGCTTGGCAAACCTCTCCGCAGGCTCGCTTGCGGCTGGGGGATGTGTGGCTTGTACGGACGAGGTTACCACGATCCAGCAGATATTCAACGGCGGTATCCGTAGCTTCGTGTTGGCTCGCCTTGACGCTAACAAGGCAGCACGCGTATTCAACACCTACAATCTGGCAAACAGCTTCCAGGCACCTCGTGAGGTTCGCTTTGGTGCTCGTTTGTATTTCTAATCCTTAGGGATATTTAGAACTGGCAGGGCCCGTCGAATTCGACGGGCCCTTTTTTACGGATGGCGATCTATTTTTTAGCTTTCGATCGATAGTCGGCTATGAGTTTCCTTATTTGCGCAGCGTCCTTTGCGTCAGGGCGTGCCTTAAGAAAGCTCTCAAGTTCACTAGCCGCTTCCTCGTATTTCCCCAAATCGCGATAAAGCAATGCAAGTTCAAACGAAAGGTCCGGCATACTCATCTTGAGCAGCTTCTTTGCCTGCGTCAAATGTTTTTCTGCGTCGGCAAGTTTCTTTTCCTGTCGCTCAACCGCCCCGAGTGCCCAAAGAACCGGAAACGATGTCGGGCTCAAGACCTGTGCTTGCGTTAGAGCAACAAGTGCGGCCGGGTAATACTTCAACTTGAACAACGTATAACCGAGATAATACAAAGCGGTAGGACTCTTTGGATTTATATCACAGGCTTTCATTAACAGCGGAAACGCCTCCCCATACTTCTCCTCGACCGCGAGCTCTCGCCCTAACCTGCTCAGGGCGTGGAAGTAATCTGGGAATAGCCCTATAGCGTCCCGGAGGCCAGCCATTGCCTCAGGTCGTTTCTTCTTTGGAAAGAGTGCAACCGCATTTTCAAACGCTTTCCGCGCCCCCTTCGGAACATCCTGGGCGAAAACAACGCTTGCTTCGGCATCATCGAGGCTGCCCTTACGTGGCTGCAGATAGAAGTCCCGCATTTCAAGCGAAGTACCGCCGCCCTGGCCACGTACGGTCTGGGTATTGATCTCGACCAGTTGGGTTTGTTCCATGAGGTCGTATTTGAGAGGTAGCACCTTGACCGTGTATCGACCGTCCACGAGTCCATTAAATTCATATCGCCCGGTTCCGTCCGTGATCGCACGGTCGATCGTCTGATAGTAATCATTCAAAAGCTCAATATTGACCTCAGGAAGCGGGTTCCTATTCAGATCATAGATCGTGCCGGTAATCGTGCTTGCGGCTAATGTATCTGCCGCGAGCAGCAACAAAACCAAAATAACAGAGCGACCGATCCTTCCCATGTGGTAAAAACTGCCAGCCATTTGTAAAGCCTCCTTATTCAAGCGTGGTTCCCCTCCTCCCAGAGTAATTTGGATTTGGAGCGGTATCCCAACCACACTTGAACTCAAAAAATACTACTTATCCAAGATAGAAGAACGAGTAGATAAAGGCAATGTCCGGAAATGCGGCTGCGAAGGCACTCAAAGCGCCACTGTAGATCACCGGGGTGTCTGACTTTGGACTCCTTGTCCACGGCACTCCGACATCGTAGCATTGAGTTTTAGATCCACGCTAAATTGGAACTGGAGGATCGCAATCATGACAAAGCCGCGGCAATCGGCCAACCTGCCCGCTACCGGATCTGGACAACAGGACATTTCAGAGAAGGTCTATCGCGACTCAGTCCACGACATTGTTCGCGTCAACACGGGTAGCTCTGAGGGGAGCCTCGTCGTGTCTTTGATAGACGCGCCGGAGTTTCAGCGACTTAGGCGGATTCGACAGCTTGGACTGGCGTACTTTGCCTATCAGGCGGCAGAACATTCGCGTTTTACGCACAGTTTGGGAGCTTTTCATTTGGCGGCCCGAATGATCGCAAAGCTCCGCGTCGGTTATGACATCAGCGACGAGCATCAGACGGTGGTCCGCGTCGCCGCTTTGCTTCACGACATCGGACATGGGCCGTTCTCACATGTGATCGAGCCGATCCTCGGCTTTCATCATGAAGACTTCACCATCCAAGCTCTCCTGAGTTCTGAGACCGTCGTCGGTCGATTGCTGCATGATCACTCGCCGCAGCTCGCGGAGGATGCTGCATCGATCATTCGGGGAGATTTCGAGCCTTTTGCTGCTGAGTCAACTCGTCTCGTCGCAACTCGACGTCGATCGGATGGATTACCTTCTGCGCGATTCGATGATGACCGGGGCGAAGTACGGCCTTTACGATCTCGAGTGGGTCATCAAATCGATCGAGATCAACCAGACGGACGATCACCTATACATATCCGCTCCCGGCAAGTACGCGGTCGAGGACTATCTGCAGGCCCGATACTATATGTATCGGCAGGTCTACTTTCATCGGACGCTTCGGTCGGCTGAGGCTGTTCTTAGAATGTTGCTAAAACGCGCCTTGGTGTTGTTTCAAGACGGGAAGCTCGGCTGGCGGGCAGACGGCACGGCGATGGAGCGGGTCTTGGCGGGCGAAAAGCTCGACCTCAGATCACACTTGGAGCTTGACGATACGGATGTGCTTTACAGCATAAAACGATGGCAGTCGTCGGCCGATAAGACCCTGGCTGACCTTGCCGGGCGGTTTCTCGATCGGCGGTTGTTCAAGGCGCTTGACCTCGATATGCCCGAGGACGACCGGCCGGGATTTGTTGCCGACGCGAAACGGATCGTCGAAAGGGCCGGCTGATGATCCGGAGTACTACTTTGTCGAGGACAAGGCCGGCGATGCCCCATATTCTTTCTACTCGAGAGACCCGTCGAAGCCGAAAGACCTTATCTTTGTCGAGGAAGGTTACTCGCGGCCTAGTATCCGAGAGATCTCCGAGGTCAGCCCGGCCGTCCGCGGCCTGCAGGAGGGCTATCGGATCCACCGCGTCTGCTTCCCGGGCGAGGTAAAGAACGAGGTCGCTGCCCTCTATCATGCCTAGGCGGCGTGACAAAAAAAGGTCCGGAACAGATGTTCCGGACCGATAAGCGTAACCAATCTCACGAGAGCTTATAACTCATCGTCCGCATCGGGCTCGATCTTCATTGCTGCATCGATGTCGAATTCCTCGACTGTCTCGTCCTCTAGTTCGACATCCTCTACAGCATCAACGTCCTCGTCTCCGGTGAGGAGTGCCGACGCCAATGGAAGGTCGATGCCACCGCGAATGTAGTCGCCCATCTCGTCGAATTCGTCCTCTTGTTTTCGGTTCTGCGTCGGATCGTAGGCGATCTCGACATTGCGATAGTACTTCATGCCGGTGCCGGCCGGAATCAGCCGTCCCATGATGACGTTTTCTTTCAGCCCACGCAGGTAATCCACGCGGCCTGATATCGCGGCCTCGGTCAGTACGCGGGTCGTTTCCTGGAAGCTCGCGGCTGAGATGAATGAATCCGTCGAGAGCGATGCTTTCGTGATGCCCAGCAGCAGCGGTTCACCGACCGACGTCTTGCCACCCTCGTCGGCAACACGGCGGTTCTCGTCCTCGTAGCGGAAGCGGTCGACCTGTTCCTCGAGCAGGAATTCGGTATCGCCGACCTCCTTGATCTTGACCCAACGGAGCATCTGGCGAACGATCACCTCGATATGCTTATCGTTGATAGTAACGCCCTGCAGGCGATAGACTTCCTGGATCTCATTTACCAGATAGTTCTGCAGCGCCTCCATACCCAGAACACGCAGGATGTCGTGCGGATTCAACGGGCCGTCCATGAGCGGTTCGCCAGAGCGGACGCGATCTTCTTCCTGCACGTTGATGTGCGTACCCCGCGGGATGTCATATTCACGTTCGGTGCCGTCGTCGCCCGTGATGATGAGCTTTCGTTTACCCTTTGAGATCGGGCCGAATGTGACCACACCGTTGATCTCGCTCATCACGGCCGTTTCGCCAGGGCGGCGTGCCTCGAAGAGTTCAACCACACGCGGCAGACCGCCGACGATGTCCTTTGTCTTGGTGGTTTCACGCGGGATCTTGGCGACAACGTCACCGGCCTTGACCTCGTCGCCGTCCTCGACGATCAGGTTGGCACGGATAGGCATCTGATAGGTCTTCATCACCTTGTTATTGCGGCTGCGGATCTCAAGACGCGGCTGATTCTTCTCATCCGAATCTTTGACCACGAGCCGTTTCTGTCCGGTGACCTTATCGATCTCTTCCTCGACCGTTTTACCTTCCTTGAGGTCCTGGTACTTGATGGTCCCTGACTCCTCAGTGAGGATCGCGAAGGTGAACGGGTCCCAAGTGACGAGTACGTCGTCCTCTTTGACCTTCTGCCCATCTTTTACGTGGATCTGGGCACCGTAAACGACCTTGTAATGAGCAACCTCGCGTCCGCGTTCATCAACAAGAGCGATCTCCGATTGCCGTCTCAGCGACACGAATTCACCCACGCGGTTCTTAATGACCTTAGTGTCGCCGAGGAACCGGACGGTCCCGTCCATGGCGGCTTTATGCTGCGTCTCCTGTTCGAGACGGGCCGTACCTCCGACGTGGAACGTACGCATCGTCAACTGTGTGCCAGGCTCGCCGATCGACTGGGCCGCGATAACGCCGACCGCCTCGCCGATCTCGACCGTAAAGCCGGTCGCGAGATTGCGGCCGTAGCATTTGACGCAAATGCCGCGTCGGGCCTCGCACGTCAGTGGCGAACGGATGCGGACCTTTTGCAGGCCCGACAACTGAACTGCGCCGCCGAGGTCCTCGGTGATCTCATCGTTTGCCACGACGATCACCGTGCCGTCAACCGGGTCGATGATGTCATCGAGCGACGTGCAGCCGACGATGCGGTCACGGAGCGATTCGACCTCTTCGCCGTTGCGAATGATCGCCTCGGCCCAGACGCCCTTTAGGGTCCCGCAATCCTGTTCTGAAACGATCACGTCCTGGGCGACGTCGACCAGTCTACGAGTCAGGTAACCCGAGTCGGCCGTCTTGAGTGCCGTATCGGCAAGACCCTTACGGGCGCCGTGCGTCGAGATAAAGTACTGCAAAACGTCGAGACCCTCGCGGAAGTTGGCGAGGATCGGATTCTCGATGATCTCACCCGACGGTTTGGCCATAAGGCCGCGCATACCGGCGAGCTGTCGGATCTGAGCGTCCGAACCACGAGCACCTGAGTCAGCCATGACGAGGATCGGGTTTAGTTCGTTGCGTTCGTTCTCACGCGTGTGCATCGCCGCAAACATTTCTTTCGCGACGTGATCGGTAACGTCCGACCAGATGGCGGTAACCTTATTGGTACGCTCGAGGTCGGTCATCGTCGCGTCCTCGTACTGCTTGCGAAGTTTCTCGACCTCTTTGAGGGCTTTTTCGATAATGCCCTTCTTACTCGCCGGCGTGACCATGTCGTCGATGCCGATCGAGACGCCAGCCTTAGTAGCGTACAGGAAGCCCATCGTCTTGAGGTCGTCAAGCAGTGCAACCGTCGCCTCGTCGCCCAGACGCAATTGCGAATAGGTGACGAGCGATTGCAGGCCCTTCTTCTTGAGCACGCCGTTTACGTACGGCAGGCCGTCGCGGATCAGGCGTTCGTTAAAGATAACGCGGCCGGCGGTCGTGTCGACGATCTGATCGACATTCTCACGCATCGAGGCACGCATCACGTCCTGATTGTTGTGCTCGAGCGCGAGGTCAATAAGATCACCTCTCCAGCGGAGCCTGATCTTGGTCTGCGTCTCTAGGACGCCCGCGTCCAGAGCGAGAAGCACGTCATCGACATTGGAGAATGCCTTGCCCTCGCCCTTCAGGCCGTCGCGGCCAAGGGTCAGGTAGTAGCAGCCGAGAACGATGTCCTGCGACGGAACCGCGATCGGCTGGCCGCTTGCCGGGCTGCGAAGATTCTTTGACGCGAGCATCAGCACACTCGCCTCGATCTGGGCCTCGGCCGAGAGCGGAATGTGTACCGCCATCTGGTCGCCGTCAAAGTCGGCGTTGAACGCCGTACAGACGAGCGGATGGATCTTGATGGCCTTGCCCTCGACGAGTACCGGCTCAAACGCCTGAATGCCAAGTCGGTGCAGCGTCGGTGCGCGGTTTAACAGCACCGGATGCTCGCGGATGACGTCCTCGAGGATGTCCCACACGATCGGCTCCTGCCGTTCGACCATTTCGCGGGCCTGTTTAATGGTCGCCGCGTGCTGGTCTTTTTCGAGTTTGTTGTAGATGAACGGCTTGAACAGCTCAAGCGCCATCTTCTTAGGCAAACCGCACTGATGCAGCTTTAGTTCCGGTCCGACAACGATCACCGAACGACCAGAGTAATCGACACGTTTGCCGAGCAGATTCTGACGAAAACGACCCTGTTTGCCCTTAAGCGTGCCTGAGAGCGATTTGAGCGGGCGATTATTCGCACCGCGAAGCACACGGCCACGGCGGCCGTTATCGAAGAGTGCATCGACCGCCTCTTGCAGCATTCGCTTCTCGTTGCGAACGATGACCTCAGGGGCCTTAAGCTCGATGAGCTTCTTCAACCGGTTGTTGCGGTTGATGACGCGGCGATAAAGGTCGTTAAGATCGCTGGTCGCAAAACGTCCGCCGTCCAGGGGCACGAGCGGCCGAAGCTCGGGCGGAATGACCGGAATGACGTCGAGGATCATCCACGTCGGATCATTGCCCGAACGCATGAATGAACTGGCGACCTTGAGCCGCTTGGAATACTTAAGCTTTTTCTGCTGCGAGGTCTCGTCCTTCATCCTCTGACGAAGGTCCTCGACGAGCTCCGGGATGGCGATCTGGCCGAGCAGGTCCTTGATCGCTTCGGCTCCCATCTTGGCGACAAAGCCGGCAGGATAATCGCGGCTTAGTTCGCGGAAACGCTCGTCATTGAGCAAATCCTTTTGCTTGAGGTCGGGCACTTCGCCGGGATCGACGACGATGTATGTCTCAAAGTAGAGGATCTTCTCAAGATCGCGCAGAGTGATGTCCAGCAGGTGGCCGATACGCGACGGCAGTCCCTTAAAGAACCACACGTGCGAGCAGGGTGATGCAAGCTCGATATGACCGAGGCGCTCACGGCGGACCTTGCTTTGCGTGACCTCGACACCGCACTTGTCGCAGATGACGCCGCGATGCTTCATCCGCTTATATTTTCCGCAAAGACACTCCCAATCCGACACGGGGCCGAAGATGCGGGCACAGAACAGCCCGTCACGCTCCGGCTTAAACGTTCGATAATTGATCGTCTCAGGCTTTGTCACCTCGCCGTGCGACCACGAACGTATCTTGTCAGGCGACGCAAGCGAGATGCGGATGGCCTCGTAATTGGCGGTCAATTGTGTCTTTGTGCTGTCGTTAAATCGAAACATATTATTTATAAGTCTAAAGTCCCGAGTCCAAGGTCCAAAGTCGCCGGCCGATTTGACCTTGGACCTTGGACGTTGGACGTTGGACTAATTAGTCGACTCCTACCAGGGCATCGACGCCGGCCACAACTTCTTCCGGATTGATCTGGTCTTCCTGGATGAGTTCAACGTCGAGGCAGAGCGATTGAAGCTCGCGCACGAGAACGTTGAACGATTCGGGAATGCCCGGCTCGAAGTTCGAAACGCCCTTGACGATCGTCTCGTAGATCTTCGACCGGCCGGCCACGTCGTCGGACTTGCACGTAAGCAATTCCTGCAGGATGTGAGCCGCGCCGTAGGCCTCGAGTGCCCAAACTTCCATTTCGCCGAAACGCTGTCCGCCGAACTGTGCCTTACCACCAAGCGGCTGCTGCGTGATCAAGCTGTACGGGCCGATCGAGCGTGCGTGGATCTTGTCGTCCACGAGGTGCGAGAGCTTGAGCATATAGATATAGCCCACGCACACCTTTTGCTCGAACTGTTCGCCTGTAAGGCCATCGTAAAGTCGGGTCTTACCAGACGGGCCGACCGAGGGCGGCAGCTTTAACCGGTCATACTCGCGGTTGGCTTGTCCGATGTACTCCTTGATCTCTTCTTCGCTGGCCCCGTCGAAAACCGGCGTCGCAAAGTGCAGACCGAGAACGCGGGCAGCCCAGCCGAGATGTGTCTCGAGGATCTGACCGACGTTCATACGCGAAGGCACGCCGAGCGGATTGAGCACGATCTCGACGGGCGTTCCGTCCGGCAGGTACGGCATATCTTCCTCAGGAAGAATGCGGGCGATGACGCCCTTGTTACCGTGGCGTCCGGCCATCTTGTCGCCGACGCTCAATTTACGCTTCATCGCGACAAACACCTTGACCATCTTGATCACGCCCGGCGGCAGTTCGTCGCCCTGCTTGAGCTTGGTGATCTTTTCGTCGTAGATGTCGCGCAGAATGTTGATCTGGCGGTCAGTCCGCTGTTCGTATTCCTTGACCTCAGCCGTGATATCGACCGAGCCGGAGGCGACCTCGGCTTTGCGAAACAGCTTAGAGTCGATGCCCGCGAGCACTTCGCGCGAGAGCGTCGTGCCCTTCTTAAGGATCACTTCCTTGCCGTCTAGCGAGATCCTTCGTGAGTTTGCGTCCGTCAAAAAGCTCGAAGATACGCTCGTCACGCTGTTCCTGAAGGATACGGATCTCATCGTCGAGATCGCGGTGGAAATCTTCTTCCTCCATTCCCTCGATATCGAGGCTGCGATCGTCCTTGTCCTGGCCCTTGCGGGTAAAGATCTGAACGTCAACGACCGTGCCGTCAATGCCCGGCGGGCAGGTGAGCGAAGCGTCCTTAACGTCGCCGGCCTTTTCGCCAAAGATCGCACGGAGCAGTTTTTCTTCGGCCGTTAGCTGCGTCTCGCCCTTGGGCGTGACCTTGCCGACCAGGACCGAGCCCGGCTTGACCTGTGCGCCGATGCGGATAATGCCGCTCTCGTCGAGGTCGCGGAGCATGTTCTCGCCGATGTTAGGGATATCGCGGGTGATCTCTTCAGGTCCGAGCTTCGTATCGCGGGCCTCGATCTCTAGTTCCTCGATGTGGATCGACGTGTAATAGTCGTCACGCACGAGCCGTTCGGAGACCAGGATCGCGTCCTCAAAGTTGTAACCGCGCCACGGCATGAACGACACCAGCACGTTGCGTCCCAATGCAAGTTCGCCGCGGTCGGTACACGGGCCGTCGGCAATGACCATGCCCTTGATGACGCGTTCGCCGACCTGAACGATCGGCCGCTGGTTGATACAAGTGTTCTGGTTAGAGCGTTTGAACTTGACCAGCGAGTAAATGTCCGCCGTCACCTCACGCGAGATCGTGCCGTCAACCTGGTGGTCAGCCTTAACGATGATGCGTTCGCTGTCGACAAAATCGACAATGCCGTCGCGTCGAGCGATGACCACAGCACCCGAGTCGCGGGCGGCGATCTTCTCCATACCGGTGCCGACATACGGCGATTCGGCACAGAGCAGCGGCACGGACTGGCGTTGCATGTTAGAGCCCATCAGAGCTCGGTTAGCGTCATCGTTCTCAAGAAACGGGATCAGTGAGGCCGCGACCGAAACGAGCTGTTTCGGCGACACGTCCATATACTGAGTTTCCATCTTATCGGCCGTGATGAACTCGCCCTTCTGGCGTGCTGCGTTGCGGTCATTAACGAAGTTGCCCTTGGGGTCAAGTTCGATATTGGCCTGACCGATGATGTACCGGTCCTCTTCCCACGCGGTCAGGTAGAACGGAAACGGCTCGAAGACAGCCGTTTTGCCGTCTTTGACACGTTTATTGGCAGCCTCGACGTCTTCGAGAGGCACGTGCTCACCGGGTTTAAATTTCGTGTCGCCGCCGTTCTTGATCACGACGTATTCGATCACACGGCCTTCGATGACCTTGCGGTAGGGCGATTCGATAAAACCAAACTGGTTGATCCGCGCAAAGCACGAGAGCGACGAGATCAGGCCGATGTTCGGCCCTTCAGGGGTCTCGATCGGACAGATACGGCCATAGTGCGTCGGGTGGACGTCTCGAACCTCAAAGCCGGCACGTTCACGCGAAAGACCACCTGGTCCGAGGGCCGACAAGCGGCGTTTGTGCGTGATCTCAGACAGCGGATTCGTCTGGTCCATGAACTGCGAAAGCTGCGACGAGCCAAAGAATTCGCGGACCGCAGCCGTCACCGGCTTAGCGTTCACCAGGTCACGAGGCATCGTGGTGAACATGTCCTGCTGGATGGACATCTTCTCCTTGATCGCTCGCTCCATACGTTCGAGACCGATACGGAACTGATTTTCGAGCAGCTCGCCAACCGCTCGAACGCGGCGGTTGCCCAGGTGATCGATGTCGTCCTGATAGTAGTGTTCGCTGTCCTTCTTCATGCGAAGCAGGTAAGCTACTACCTCGATAAAGTCAGTAGGCGCCAGCAGCGGATCGGTCAGCCGATCGTGATCCGGGCGTCCCATCTTGATGTTGAACTTAAGCCGTCCCACACGCGACAGGTCAAAGCGCCGCGTGTCGAAGAACATGCCCTCAAGCAGGCGGTATGCCGTCGGGACCGTAGGCGGATCACCCGGACGCATCTTGCGATAGATCTCGAGAAGTGCATCGACCGGTTTGCCGATAGGGTCTTTCCTGATCGTCGCCGCGATGATCTCGCCTATCACGTCTCGTTTCGGGAAAAAGACGTCGAAACTCGCTACGCCTTCCTCAGTGAGCTGCTGCAGCAGGCCGGCCGTGATCTCGGAGTTGGACTCGACGATCACCTCGCCCGTTTCCGTATTTACGATATCGTCCAGAGCAAACGCGCCTTCCAGATCGGCAGAGGCGATCTGCACCTGGTCTTTGCCGAGGCGGCGAAGATCGGCGACAGCGGACTTGGTGATCTTTTTACCCTTGCGGACGACGTCCTCTTTCTTGTCCTTGATGTCTTCTTCGGAACGAAGGCCGACGATATGCGTGTCGCCCTCGGGCTTGACCTTCATAAAGGTCCGGCCTTTCTCGATCACAACCTCATCGACGGTGTAGAAGAGCTTGAGGATGCTGGCATTCGGGTATTCAGCATTTTTGACGACCTCTTCCAGAATGTTGTCCGAGACCGTTTTCATATCGATCTGCGGATTGAGCCAGAGGCCGAGAGCACGCAGGAAAACGGTCGCGATGATCTTTCGCTTGCCGAGGCGGGCGTGAAGCAGACCTTTCTGGTCGTATTCGAATTCGACCCACGAGCCGCGGTACGGAATTATCTTTGCGAGATATTCGTCGCGGTCGCCCTTGAAGAAAACGCCGGGCGAGCGGTGGAGCTGCGACACGATGACGCGCTCGGTGCCGTTGATGATGAACGTGCCGTTCTCGGTCATCAGCGGTATCTCGCCGAAGAAAACGTCCTCTTCCTTGATGTCACGGACCGTCGAGACGTTCGTGTCGGGGTCTTTATCGTAAACGGTCAAGCGGATCTTGACCTTGAGCGGAACGCTGTACGACATCCCGCGCTCCTGGCACTCCTGCTGGTCATGCTTGTGCTTGAGGCCGACGGGCTCGCCGCAGTTGTTACAGAGATTCGGCCGGACGACGTTAAATGTGCCGCAATTCTTACACAGCACCTCGGCGGGATTGAACGGGTCGACCTTAATCTTGGCCGAACAGTTCTTACAATTCGCACGCAGGTGCTCGAGTCCCTCGAGGTTGCCGCACTTGCACTGCCAGTTGCCGATCTGGTATTCGACAAACTCAAGCGTCGCCGTCTCGCGGAAATCAGAAACAGGAAAGATCGACGAAAAGACCGACTGCAGTCCGATAAAGTCGCGTTCCTCGGGGATCAGGTCCATCTGGAGAAAGCGGTTGTAGGACTCGCGCTGGACCTCGATCAGGTTTGGGATCTGGGCGGACGTGTAGATCTTTGAAAAATCGACGCGCTCAGGCGCCTTGCTTGTCCTGACCCCAAGTCCCTTCGAGTTGCTCTGTAGAGGATTGTTCATCATATGATCGATAGCGGGCTTATAAAAAACTTGTTGATTTTTGGGTACGATGCTGTTACGATTCCCGTAAAGTTCGACTCCCCCAAATATCGTGCGGAAAAGACGGCAAATGCGGTCGAGGGTAAAGTCCGCCCAGACCGCTTTTTAGCAGTATCCGCTAAATATTGATTTTGCGAGCGTGCCGAAAAAGAGACACCCACTCTCCACTTGCATGCGGCATTAAGGCCGCGTCAAAAACAACGGAAACTATTGAAAATAATGTAGTTCCCAACTCCGGCAGTGCCGGTAATCGCTTGCCCTATCTCTAGGGCGAACTGCGAAACTAATAGTTTACCAAGAAAATAGTACCGATACAAGGACGAACAAACGTACCTGATAATACGTTCATCGCCATAAAGCAGAGGCGCTCCCTGATTGAAGCGCCTCCGCTTTCCGGCGAATCGTGTAAGAACCGGTTGCTATTTGAGCTCGACGGTCGCGCCGGCCTCGGTCAGCTTGGTCTTGATCTCTTCGGCCTCGGCCTTAGAAACGCCTTCCTTGAGAGCCTTGGGGGCTCCGTCGACGAGGTCCTTCGCTTCCTTGAGGCCCAGTCCAGCGACAACCTCGCGGACGACCTTGATAACGGCGATCTTGTTGCCGCCGGCTGCCGTCAGGACGACATCAAATGCGTCCTTTTCTTCGGCTGCCGGAGCAGCGTCGCCACCGCCGGCACCCGCGCCCGCGGCCATCATCATCGGTGCCGCTGCCGCTGCCGATACGCCAAATACTTCTTCGAGCTCCTTGACGAGTTCCGACGCTTCGAGAAGCGACATTCCCTTCAAGTACTCAACTACATCGTCTTTTGTAACTGCCATGATTATTATCTATCTCCTATTTAGGGTTCTTAATAAATGACGAATGCAGAATGCAGAATGATGAATAAAAGATCCATCGGCTGCGACCCCTGTTGTTCGTCTCATATGCGACTGAAAATGACCATCCAGAATTCATCATTCTGCATTCATCATTCTGCATTCGCTTTCTGCCGCTTAGAACCCAGGGACCACCAAAGAACGGGTTGCATCACCTTTCTCGGACCGTCCGAAGCCTGAATGACCTGACAAATCACCCGGCTCGTTTTCCTTGAGTACGGCTCGTGCGGGCCGCGGCCCGCTATCTCAAATTTGAGATCTAAGATCTCAAATTCTTTCGAGATCCGGAGATCTCAAAATCTCTATTCCGCTGCCGGCTCTTCTGCCGGTGCTTCTTCGTCGGCCGGGGCTTCCTCTACGGCAGCCTCAGCGGCGTCATCCGGAGCGCTGGCCATAGCCTCCTCCTGAGCTTCGGTCGAAGCCTCAACAGGGGCTTCCTCTACGGCAGACTCGGCGGCGTCATCGGGCGCGTTGGCCGCAGCCTCCTCGTGAGCTTCGGTCGCAACCTCGGCCGGAGCAGTCTCTTCCGCGGCGGGAGTCTCTGCGGCTACTGCCTCGACCGGTGCCTCGGCTTCGACTGCCGGTGCTTCCTCAGCCGGGGTTGCTTCAGCGATAGGTGCCGGAGTTCCGCTTGCGCGGCCTTCCTGGTCGCCGATCTGCTTGATCACGACGGCTAGGTCACGCGGCACGGCATTGATGACCGTGACCAGACGCTGGGCTCCGCTGTTGAGCACCCACATCAGCTTGGAAATAAGTTCTTCCTTGCTCGGCAGGTTCGCGATCGTTGTCAGCTGTACAAGATCGACCACCTTACCATCCACAACGCCCGTTTTGAACGTGTAGATGTCGGCGTTGTCCTTCATGAACTTCGAAATTGCTTTCGACAGGACGACGGGATCGTTCTCGGTCCACGCGATAGCTGTAACGCCCTTAAGGTGATCGCTGACATCTTCGTAAGGCGTACCTTTGACGGCGATACGAGCGAGCGTGTTCTTAACGACCGCGTACTTTGCACCGGCCTCGCGGAGGCTGTTGCGGAATTCCTGGTCCTTTGTGACCGTCACGCCCGAAAAACTCACGACCATCGCGCTTTTCGAGGCTGCGAGCGATTCAGTAAGGGCGGCCAGATCAGTTGCTTTTGTTTCTCTTGATTTCATTGTTAGTTGCCCCCTTACGCGTACGCTAATTCATCGAGCAAAACGCCCGGGCTCATGGTGGCGGCCAGGTTTATCTTCTTTAGATAACGGCCTTTAGCGGTGGTCGGCTTGGCCTTCATCACCGCATTGATCAAAACTTTTGTGTTCTCAACGAGCTTTGCGTCATCGAATGACACTTTGCCGACCGGCGAGTGAATGACGCCAGTTTTATCGACGCGATACTCGACCTTACCGGCTTTGGTCTCTTCGATGGCGGTTTTGACGTCCATCGTGACGGTGCCGGTCTTGGGGTTCGGCATCAGGCCGCGCGGACCGAGCAGTTTGCCGAGCTGGCCGACCTTGCCCATCATGTCGGGCGTCGCGATCAGCGCGTCAAAATCGAGCCAGCCGCCCTTGATCTTATCGACGATATCATCGCCGCCGGCCTCATCCGCTCCGGCCTCCTGGGCTTCGCGGATCTTGTCGCCCTGAGCGATGACAACGACCTTTTTGGCCGCGCCGCCCAGACCGTGCGGAAGCACGATCGTGCCCCTGACGAGCTGGTCCGCTTTACGCGGATCGACGCCGAGCCACATGGTAAGTTCAACTGTTTCGTCGAATTTGGCGAAGGCGATCTCTTTCAGTTTTGAGACCGCTTCGTCGAGTGAGTGTTTCCTGCCGGCCTCGACTTTCTCGAGGGCGGCAAGGTATTTCTTGCCGTGTTTCATTTTACCTCCAGGTGTTAACGGGAACGGTCGGTTCCCTCCCTGTGACAGGTAAACAGTGACAGGTGACAAGAAAAACTTGTCACTTGTCACTTGTCACTTGTCACTATCCTTCTACTGTCAATCCCATCGACTTTGCCGTTCCCTCGATGGTCCGCATTGCGGATTCGAGGTTGCTGGTGTTGAGGTCCTGCATCTTCTTCTTCGCGATCTCCTCGATCTGCGAACGCTTGATCGTGCCGACTTTCTCACGGTTCGCTTTGCCCGAGCCCTTCGCGATACCCGACGCCTTTCTCAAAAGGTCGGCCGCGGGCGGTGTCTTGGTCTCGAACGAGAACGACCGGTCGGCATACACGGTGATAACAACCGGAATTTTCATGTCCGGATCGTCATTCTGCGTCTTGGCGTTGAACGCCTTGCAGAATTCCATGATGTTTACGCCGTGCTGGCCCAACGCAGGCCCGATCGGCGGGGCCGGATTGGCCTTGCCCGCCGGAATCTGCAACTTAATATAACCCGTTATCTTCTTTGCCATATTGTCGGACCGCGTATCTGCCAGACACGCCGGTCTCTCCTTTCGATTAACGATCCCGACGTATCGCCGGGAATGTCCTCATGTGCCAAACACGCAGGCTAGCAGCCTGCGTTCCGACTATTCTTCTTCCGCAAAAGTCACCTTCTCGACCTCGAGGAAAGTCAATTCGTACGGCGTCGAGCGGCCAAAAATCGTGATCGAGACCTTCAGAACGGCCTTGTCCTCGTTGACCTCTTCGACCTTGCCGGTAAAGCTCGCGAACGGGCCCGACTTGATCCTGACAACCTCGCCGACCTGATAGGTGAACTTCGGTTTCGGCTTCTCGGTCGCGACCTCTATATTGTGGACGATCTGATCCACCTCGTCCTGTGACAGCGGCGTCGGCTGCTTACCGCCGAGAAATCCGGTCACCTTTGGCGTCGCTTTGATCGCGTGAAAGACGTTATCAGGGATCTTGCCCTTTTCGTCACACTCGATCTCGACGAGCACGTAGCCGGGATAGAACATCCGCTCGGATACGTATTCTTTATTGCCGCGCATCTCGACGACCTTCTCCTTTGGCAGGAGCACGCCGGTTATCTGCTCGGCAAGCTCCATGTCGCGGATGCGCGCATTCAGGCTCTCGACGACCTTGTTCTCGTGGCCTGAATAGGTGTGGATAAAAAACCACTGCTTCATCTTCAAATATCCTTAGGCGCCTGCGATCCAGTTGACCAGCCATGTTAGGCCCTGCAAAATATAGACCCACGCCTGATCGATCAAGAAGAGGTACACGGCGAAAAAGATCACGCTTACGATCACGATAATGGTCGTGTTCTTGACGTCGTTTGACGACGGGAACGAGGTTTTGTCGAGCTCAGCCCGCGTCTTGCGGACAAAATCACCGACACCTTTTTGTTTTGCCTCTGCGTGTACTTCTGACAACTTTCTCTCCTCTTATAAGGTCAAATGGCAGGGGTAGCAGGACTCGAACCCGCACCTAAGGTTTTGGAGACCTCCATGCTAACCATTGACACCATACCCCTGTCTCGCGTGACAGGTGACAAGTTACAGGTGACAAGAATGTCTTGCTTGTTACCCGTCACCTGTTACCTGTTACTTGTTTTCCCTGTGCAGCTGGTGCTTGCGGCAACGGCGACAGAACTTCTTGAACTCAAGCCTGTTCGGCTGGGTCTTTTTGTTCTTTGTCGTCACGTAATTACGCTCTTTGCACTCTGTGCACTGCAAAATTATGTTATCTCTCGGCATACTTCCTCAGTTGCCAGTTGCCGGTTGCCGGTTGTCAGTTCCTTTCCGGCAACTGACAACTGACTACTGACAACTGACTGCTATTCCACGATCTCCGACACTGTACCGGCACCGACGGTGCGGCCGCCTTCGCGGATGGCGAAGCGGAGGCCTTTTTCCATGGCGATCGGAGCGATGAGCTCGATCTCCATCTGGATGTTGTCGCCCGGCATCACCATCTCGACGCCTGCCGGAAGGTGTGCGACGCCGGTCACGTCCGTTGTTCTGAAGTAGAACTGCGGACGATAGCCCGTAAAGAACGGGGTGTGTCGGCCGCCTTCTTCCTTGGTCAGCACATAGGCCTCGGCCTTGAACTTCGTATGCGGCGTGATCGAGCCCGGCTTAACGATGACCTGTCCACGCTCGATCTCTTTTCGCTCAACACCGCGGAGCAGCAGTCCGACGTTGTCGCCTGCCATTCCACTGTCGAGAAGCTTCTTGAACATCTCAACGCCGGTGCAGACCGAGCTCCTCGTCGGCTTGATGCCGACGATCTCGACCGGCTCGTTGACGTTGATCTGTCCACGCTCGATACGGCCCGTAGCCACTGTTCCGCGGCCCTGGATCGTAAAGATATCCTCGACAGGCATCAGGAACGGCTTGTCCGTCTCGCGTGCGGGTGTCGGGATGTAATCATCCACTGCCTGCATCAGCTCGTCGATCTTCGGCTCCCATGCGGCGTCGCCCTCGAGAGCTTTCAGTGCAGAACCCTGAACAACAGGAATGTCGTCGCCCGGGTATTCATAAGAGCTAAGCAGTTCGCGGATCTCCATCTCGACAAGCTCGAGCAATTCGGCGTCGTCGACCATGTCGCACTTGTTCATGAACACCACCATCGTCGGGATGCCGACCTGACGACCGAGCAGGATGTGCTCGCGCGTCTGCGGCATCGGGCCGTCGGTCGCTGCCACAACGAGGATCGCCCCGTCCATCTGAGCGGCTCCCGTGATCATGTTCTTCACATAATCGGCGTGGCCCGGACAGTCAACGTGAGCATAGTGCCTGTTTGCCGTCTCGTACTCAACGTGTGCCGTCGCGATCGTGATACCACGTGCCTTTTCTTCAGGGGCGTTGTCGATCGAATCGAACGACCGAAACGCCATCTTCGGATTGTGCTTCGACATCACCTTCGTGATCGCCGCCGTCAATGTCGTCTTGCCATGATCAACGTGACCAATGGTCCCAATGTTCACGTGCGGCTTACTACGGTCGAATTTCTCTTTGCTCATCTCTTTCTTTTCCTCTCAAATTTCAAATCTTGATCTGAAATATCAAACTTCTGGAGCCCAAGGCGGGATTTGAACCCGCGACCTCATCCTTACCAAGGATGCGCTCTACCCCTGAGCTACTTGGGCAAAACCTCGCCTTCCAAACAACCTTGGAGCGGGAGACGAGACTCGAACTCGCGACATTCAGCTTGGAAGGCTGACGCTCTACCAACTGAGCTACTCCCGCAAAACTGGTGCATGGGGTAGGATTTGAACCTACGTAGGGAATTAACCCGACGGGTTTACAGCCCGTTGCCTTTGACCGCTCGACCACCCATGCGGAACCCTAATACTGTTGCTATTGGCGTCGTCCAGAGCCAAATAGCAAATTTCTTATGATATCGAAGCGAAATTCAACTTGCAAGCGCGTAAATGCACGTTTCTAGCGCATTTAGCCGGATGACGAGCGCGGGTGAAATCGGTCGTAGTTCTTCCTAAGTTGTTTGCTGGTGATGTGTGTGTAGATCTGTGTCGTCGAGATGTCCGCATGGCCGAGCATCTGCTGAACCGAGCGGATGTCGGCGTCGTTCTGGACCAAATGGGTCGCGAACGAGTGTCTCAGCGTGTGCGGCGATACGCCCTCAAGGCCGCATTTAGCGGCGTATTCAACGATCAGTGAATGGATCATCTGCCGCGTGAGCCGCTTGCCTGACGGCGTCACAAAGAGGTTATCGATCTCGACATCCTCCTTCCTCCGGCGGACGGCCAGATAGCTTATTACCCACTCAACTGCGCTCGTGCCAACCGGGACGCGCCGTGTTTTATTGCCTTTCCCCGTGGTCGTGAGAATTCCTGCGTCCAGGTCTATATCGTTGAGTTTGAGACCAACGGCCTCGGAAACACGCAGCCCACACGCGTACATCAGCTCAAGCATCGCGCGGTCGCGCAGGCCGGTTTCCGTCGATGTATCCGGGGTCCGGAGCAGCATCTCGATCTCGGTCTGGTTAAGGAATCGCGGCAGATACGAGCCTTTTTGCGGGCTCACAAGATCCTCGGCGGGGTTAGCCGACACGTGGCCGTCCTGCATCAGGAATTTGTAGAATCCGCGAACCGCACTGATCAGCCGCCGCCGTGAGTTCTCAGACAGCATCTCGTGGCCAAGGTCGATCAGCCATTCGCGTAAGTCCTGTCGTGTCAGTGAAATGAGGTCAAGGTCGTTCCCGTCGGCCCATTGCGAAAGTTTGCCCAGATCAGTCGCATAACTGTCGAGCGAGGTTGCCGCCAAGCCCTTTTCGACGCGGCAAAAGGTGAGATATTCGCGGATGAGGTCGCGTCGGCTGAGTATTGGGTCCACGACCTCGATACTAGGTAATTGGCTGCGGTAAAAGCAAGATTTTTCTTGCGCTAGTCCATGTCGTGAGAATATCGTTTGAGTCCCGGCGCTTCGCAGCCGCCTAGTATGTCGACGAATCCGCTGTTCGCGACCAGCAGGCTGGATGCCGACGAGCGTGAGATGTTCCAGCTTCTGAGATCGTGTTCCTCGAGTTTTTCGCAATGGCGTCGGGCGAGGTTCCATAAGACCGTTCGCTGGTCCTCCTCGCTCATTTGGGGAAAGGCTCGAAACACTGCCGGCAGCGTGTCGTCGCTGAGTTGGGAGTTGTAACCGGCGTCGAATTCGCGCCCTTGCTGCATTAGGGCGAGATTGGTCTTGACGATGAATTCATCCGGGTTGAGCACGTGAGTGCCGGCGAGGATGAAGATCGCTGACCACAATGCTCCCCAGGCAAAGTGCTGGCGTGCTACCGCGTAAGCACCGTCGCACCAAACCATACGAACACGACCGCCAGCCAGGCCATTACGATCAGCGGATACAACCGCACGGTCGTCATGCCGTAGCCGAGATTGCCGGTCAGCAGCACGAGCCGCTGGACGGCGGAGGCCATGATGACGAAAAGGAGCGCGATCTGGACGCCGGCGAGCACGCGAAACAGCGTTTCGGTCACCGGTTTGTCCTTGCGCACCAGCCAGTGGCCGAGCAGCAGCATCGGCAGAACAAGAGCCGAGACGGCGACAAGTTCGCCAAAACCGCGTCGGGCGTATTCGGCCAGCTTAAAGTCGGGCGTATTCTGGACCAATTCCATCCCGCCAAACAAATACGGCACCTGAAAGATCACAAAACTCAGGAACAAAAGATTTATCAGCCCCAGAATGACGCTGACCTCGACCGTACCGAGCGTAAATCCGGGCACGAGCGAGTTGTCGATCTTTGCCCACGACCAGGATGATTCGGCGTCTGATGGAGCGGTTTCGCGAGAAGCCGTGTCGCCGGTAGCGTCTCTTATTTGGCGCGTCAGAGGTGTTGATGTGCTCGACGACCGTTTTGCTGTCGGGCAGCGTCACGGGATACTCGCCCGACTCGGCCCGAAACTGATCGACCTTGCTCTCGTCAGAGACGGAAACGGTGGTCTCAACGGCAGGCTCTGTGGTCTCGGTAGCATTACCTGCAAAGACCACTCCGCGAAAATACCCCGCAGTCAACCATGCGAACAGCGCGAATAGCATGCCGTGCGACATCACGTTCGGCAAAATCCACGTTGAAAACGGACCTGATCCAGCCCTCATAAACAGCGTCAGCCGCCATGAACAGTGCCCCAAAGATCAGTACCAGCGGGGCCGCGATCAGCACACCGCGAACGACCGACAACAGATGCCGTTGCCAGCCGCCCACCTTCATCTCGCTCCAGCTAACGTCTGAGCCGAACAACGCACCGGCCGCGAACAGCGAATTCACAGCCGCCCAAAGAAAGCCGAGTGCGTACTGAAAAACGCCTGCGACCTTTGCCGATATATTGAGTGTCGGCAGGAAAAGGACGCCGAGTATGATAATGATCGCGAATGTATCAGCCACCCGCAGTTCGATCGCGTCCCGCCAGCTAAACATCGACGCAAAGAACACCAATGCCGCGATCAGCGAATACGCCTGTGCCGTCAACCGCTCAGGCGCGTGCCGCTTGAGCAAAAAGATCACGCCTGCCGCAAACGCGAGGTTAAAAAGCGTGACATTCAATCCCCACGGCGTCGCCCGCAGCAAGACGTCGCCGAGCACGCCGAGTATTACGGCAACCTGTAGTATCTCAAGACCGGTTTTTGTTCTGGTGTTCATACTGCTTGTGGGCCTCTCAGACTAATTGACGCACGAGGCTCCTGTTTGTTCCTAAAATTCCTAGACGCGTTTCATTGCTTTGATCAACGCTTCCATATGGTCGAGATACCGCTCCAACGCCTGGCGGCCGTCTTCTGTGATCGCGTATTCGGTCAGCGGCATGCGGCCTTTGAATGATTTCTCGCAGGTGATGTAACCGGCGTCCTCGAGCTTGCGGGCGTGGACCGAGATGTTTCCGTCGGTCGTGTCGAGCAGGTTCTTGAGCTCGGTGAAGCTAAGGCGTGGATTTGCCGCGAGCGCGCTGATGATGCCGAGGCGCATGCGCTCGTGAATGACCTTGTCGAGGTCGTTCGAGACGTTCTCGGCGGCACGGGCGACGGTCAAGCCTCGCGTTGTATCTTCCTTTTTTCGTGCAAGGTTTTTTGCCATTCTTTTGTCGGAGCGCAGGCTGCCAGCCTGCTCTGACATAACGAACCACGCAGGCAAGCTGCCTGCGTTCCGACGTTATCCGCCGTATTTCTTTGCGATGACCGCGCCAAAGACAATGTGCGTCACACCAAAGCTCGCGGCCAACAGCCAGTCTCCGTAAGTCGCGGGCAGAGCGAACGCAACTGCCCCGAGTGCCATAAAGACCCAGCCCATTACCGGAACGACACGCACCGAAAAATCGCCGCCGCACACCACTGCAGCTCCGTAACAAAGCATCCACACAGGCGCCATCATATCGTAGTGACCGTATCGCCACAGGCCGAGCGTGATCGCGACGCCCGCGATCAGCGGCGGAGCAAAGCTGAGAGCGAATTTGCGTGCCGGCGTCGAGAAGAGCGACGTGTCGGTGAGCCGCGATTTTTGCCACATCGCAAGCAGACCGATCGCAAAGGCCAGACACGCCTCGAGCAGCCATACGCGCAGCCATCCGATCCGATGATCCTGCTGGGCCGCGATATAGGCTGCGACGACGGCCGTCACGCCCATCAGCATTCCGCCATAGCCGGGCACGGCGGTAAAGCTCGTGGACCGCTCCATCGTCTCTCGAATGAACTGCAGATTATCCGCGGCCCGGTCGCCCAGGTTCACGGGCAAGTCGGAGCGTTCCTCGTCCTGTCGTGCGGCATTAGTCTTCGCCATTGCAGGTACAGAATTACTATCAAGTAATTCTGTATGTCAAGTACTTTATAATACAAAGTAAAATATTTTTGCGACTATCCAACACGAGGAAACGTCTTAAATTTCAAATCAAGTATCTTTATATGCTGCGAAAGCTTGTCCTCTCGTTTTGTCTGGTATCCCTAGTGGGTTGTCAGTGCGCCCGCGCGCAGGAACGGCCTACCGACGAGCCGATCAAGGTCGAGACGCGGCTGGTCAGCATCCCGACGATCGTCTCCGACCGCAACGGCCGTTATGTGCCAAACCTAGCCCAGAGCGATTTTACCGTTTTTCAGGACGGCATAGAGCAGAAGATCGAGTTTTTTGCCTCGACCGAAGAGCCGATAAACGTCGCACTGCTGATCGACACGAGCCATAGCACCCGACCGGTGCTGGGCGACATAAAGGACTCGGCCCGGGCTTTTGTCAAACTACTCAAGCCTCAGGACAAGGCGATGATCGTAAGCTTTGACTACGATACTCACATCCTGAGTCCGCTCACCTCGAATCAGGATCAACTCCGAAACGTCATAAAGGACCTTGAGATACCGGAATATTTCGGCACGACGCTCAGGGACGCTATTTGGCGGACGATCAACGGGGCCTTTCACGGGCTGAACGGCCGCAAAGCGATCATTGTGCTCACAGACGGCAAAGACGCCGGAAGCCGCATCCGCCAGGACGATCTGCTCTACCGTTTGCAGGAGACGGACACGCTCATTTATACCGTGATGTTCAAGACAGGAGAGCGGCCGCCGGCGTTTTTACCAAGGTCGAGCGACCGTGACATCTGGATGGGCCGTTCCCCGCGTCCTCGTTTTCCTGACCGCCGGCAGCGACAGAGGCAGGAGCGCGCCAAGGTGCAGAACGCCGTCGCGGAAGAATTCCTCAATGAACTGTCGGACGTTACCGCCGGCCGTCACTATTCAAGCGAGAACGGCAAGCTCAAGAAGACGTTTGAGATGATAGTCGAGGAACTTCGTTATCAATACCGCCTCGGTTTTTATCCTCCTGAGGCTAATGACAAGATGGCCCTTCATACGCTCAAGGTAAAGGTTGCCCGGCCTGAGGCGGTCGTCCGCGCGCGGGGCAGCTATCGAATCCAGGCCAAATAGCTATTTTTTGCCTTTCTGCGGATTGTTGACCTTGTCGCCGAGGTTCTCCTGGGCGGGTGCAGTGCTGTCAGAGAGGGAATAAGTGTGGCGCTTGCCCTGCATCAGGAACGTGCTGCCGTTCCACTTATAGGCGGTCCGCGTGAAGTGTGTCGGGCAGCAGAGCTGCTCTTCGTCGCCCGTGATCCTGCCCGTCTCGAACTGGCCGAGAATGAAACGGTCCTGGCCGTATAGCTCGACGATGAGCATGCCGTTCTCGGCAAAAATGTTCTTTAGCCCGCCGTCCGCTCGGTCCCCGGTGCGAAAGAGCCAGATCTGTTCCGGCGCTCCATTTTTCCAACCGAAAACATAGACGATCTGCGGCACGGCTGAGCCGCCGGTCTCCACTTTCAGAACGACGACGGCCTCGTCTGCTCCGTCGCCGGTCAGGTCCATATATTTGACGGTGACGAGGGTCATGCCGATGCGGCGTTGAGTTTTTAACTCGGCACGCTGCTCGTTCCCGAGCCTTTCGCCGATATCTTTTGAGACCGGCGGCGCCTTGCCGTTGACGAGTTTCATCTCGGCCGTACCGTCGGGGTTCTGCCAACCCCGCGGAAGCTCGTAGGTGTAGTTCCTAAAATCGAATGCGCCGATCGGGAAAACACTTGTCGTACCGCGCCCGTCAGTCAATTCGGCCTGAAGATCTGGTATCGCGGGCGACGGCTCAGCACTCGGCTGCGGTTCCGTGATCGGAGCGATCGCAGCCTGCGTTTCCGTCGTCTGTACGGCTTCTGTCCGAGGCTGACATCCGACGGCCAGGAGCGCGATCGGAACAACCAACATAGAGATTGTGGGCAAACTGATCTTCATTCTTTCGGGCTTTCGATGCTTGATTCTAACTCGGCCGCCCGTTTCCTTAGTTCGGCGGAGCCTTGAGCATTGCCGAATGTCTCGAATCTCTCACCAGCGACAGTGTAAAAACGGATCAAGCCTTTTCGAACGTAGTTTCTGTGTTCAGCCAGTGCGAACGAGCTTTCGCGGCCCTCGTCCGTCAAGAAATCAAGTTCCATCTCTCTTACCTCTTTGACGACGGTTTCTGATCTAGTAACGTCGGGTACCGCGGATATGATCTCAGTCAACACACCGATAAGCGTTCGGACAATGGTATGGTCGCGCCGCCCGAACTGGTAGATCTGGTCAAAAGCGTCGTCTAGGTATTGTTCGAAATTTGGCTCCTTTAGTTTGATCCCGATCGCCTCGAGTTTGGCGGCCATCGACGAACGGTCCTCCTTGACGGCCAATTCCTTAAGGATCACACCGAGGTAATGTATGCAGTTTACGCAGGTTGTGGGGTCGTTGACCGCGGGCGAGATGGCCTTGACGGCAATATCCACCAATTGCCGGATGCCATACTCGATGTCCTGTTCGTAACTGCGAAATTTGTGGATCGAGAAAGATCCAACGATCTCAGAAGCAGCAGCTTCATCGATCTCAATCGGCGGCTCGAACCTAACAAGCGTCGAGCCAACCTCGATGAAACTGCCGAGATAGTTTGAGATCTTGAGCTTCAGGTCCGGCTCGCCGGCCTTTAGTCGCACGAATACCGCAACGAGGCGGTCAGTATCGATCCGTTGGAGAAATCCGCTTGAATGAGCTTTGACGACACCTTTTTCCGGCGCGATCTGGTCCGCGGATCGGTGCGGCTCATAGTGGGCGGCTATCTCAGAAACAGTACGATCCGCGATGCTTTTGGTGATACTCGCGGCATTCATATTATCGGCAAGGTAGCCGAGAAAAACCGGAAATAGAACAAAGATCTGATACGCGCCCAGGAATAATCCGAGGATATGCAGCCGCGGCACGTCGAAGAACTGAACACAAAAACAAAATCCAAACACCGCGATCGACGACCACAAAAATATGTATCGAAAACGGTCTCCGTGCCAGAAATGGCGTACGACGCGGGGTGAGAACTGGGCCGAAACGAGCGAGAGAGCGACAAAGACAAAGGAAAACGTCGTAACCAAAACCGCAATTCCGATCGATACGAAGGACGTCAGCGCGGCAACTACTGTCGGATCAGATCTTGTTCCTAATCCGCCCCAAAAAACGACTACACCGTAGACGATGATAAATAACGCGAGAATCCCGAGCAGCCCAACAACCCGATCACGCTCGCTGCGGATCGGACGCCGGTTCCTTTGTTTTAGACCGGTATCGGCCATTTCGGTTTACCTAGGCTCTCGTCAGGCTGCGATATTTAATCCGATGCGGCTGGTCGGCATCGTGGCCGAGGCGGCGTTTGCGGTCTTCTTCGTACTCGCTGTAATTGCCGTCAAAATACTCGACGTGACTGTCGCCCTCGAACGCCAGAATATGCGTCGCGATGCGGTCGAGAAACCATCGATCGTGGCTAATTACGACCGCGCAGCCCGCAAAGTTCTCGAGTGCTTCTTCCAGGGCTCGCATCGTGTTGACGTCGATGTCATTGGTCGGCTCGTCGAGCAGCAGGACGTTGGCACCGGTCTTTAGCATCTTGGCGAGATGGACGCGGTTGCGTTCACCGCCTGAGAGCTGGCCGACAAACTTTTGCTGATCGGCACCGGAGAAGTTGAATTTCGACACATACGTCCGGGCATTCATCGTCCTAGTCCCGAGCGTCACGTTATCCAGTCCGTCCGAGATCTCGTCAAACACATTCTTCTCGGCATTGAGCGAGTCACGCGACTGATCGACATAACCAAGCTTGACCGTTTCGCCGACTTTGAACGTGCCGGCGTCAGCAGTTTCTTGTCCGGTTATCAGGCGAAACAGCGTGGTTTTACCCGCACCGTTGGGGCCGATAACGCCGACGATGCCGCCCTTAGGCAGCGAAAATTCGAGATTTTCGAACAGGACGGTATCGCCATAAGCCTTTGAGACGCCGTGGGCCTCGATGACGATGTCTCCGAGCCGCGGGCCGGGCGGGATGTAGATCTCGAGATCGTCAGCGTGCTTCTCGGACTCGGTGGCGACCATCGCTTCGTAGTCATTGATACGCGCCTTTGATTTTGCGTGCCGGCCCTTTGGCGACATACGGATCCATTCAAGCTCGCGTTCGAGAGTCTTTTGCAGCTTGTCCTCTTTTCGCTGCTCCTGAGCCAGGCGAATGCTCTTTTGCTCTAGCCAGGACGAGTAGTTGCCCTGGTACGGAATTCCCTCGCCGCGGTCGAGTTCGAGTATCCAGCCGGCGATATTGTCGAGAAAATACCGGTCGTGCGTCACCGCGATGATCGTGCCCTCGTACTTCTGCAGATGCTGCTCGAGCCAGCCGACCGACTCAGCGTCGAGGTGATTTGTCGGCTCATCGAGTAGAAGGATGTCAGGCTTTTGCAGCAGCAGACGGCACAGAGCGACGCGGCGTTTTTCACCGCCTGAAAGGCTCTTAACTATCGTATCGGGCGGAGGACAGCGCAGCGCGTCCATTGCCATCTCAAGCCGCGAATCCAGGTCCCACGCATCGGCATGATCAAGCTTTTCCTGCACCTCGCCTTGTCGCTCGATGAGCTTGGACATCTCATCGTCATCCATCGGCTCCGCGAATTTGGCGTTGATCTCTTCAAATTCTTTCAGCAGATCGACCGTTGCCTGCACAGCCTCCTCGACTATCTGCTGAACTGTCTTTGACTCATCGAGCTTCGGTTCCTGTTCGAGATATCCGACCGAGTAGCCCTTAGAAAAAACGACCTCGCCGTTAAACTCCTTGTCCGTGCCGGCGATGATTCGCAGCAAGCTCGATTTGCCGGCGCCATTCAGCCCGAGCACACCGATCTTCGCTCCGTAAAAAAACGAAAGGTAAATGTCCTTGAGGACAGGCTTCTTGTCGTAAAACTTTGATACCTTGACCATCGAAAAGATGATCTTGTTTGGTTCTGTCATTATTATTCTTCCTGCAGCCAGGCAGGCAGGTCCATGTGTCCGTGCAATATTCGCCAGATCTCTACCGAGTGCTCTCGATCAAAATAAACGATCACATAGGGAAAGCGCCGCATCGGCCATTGACGCAGATCGGGAATCGCCAGCTTGTGTTCTAACTGTGGCGATCCGGACAGGGGAAATCGCGAGAGATGTGATGTAGATCTCTCGTAATCGTCAATGAATGCGACGGCAACATCGCGCCCGCCCTCAGCGAGATAATATTCAAACGCCCGGTCGATATCGTCGTCCGCCTGATGGCGGGTAACTACTGGCTTGACCTTCACTTATGATCCCGGGCCCGTTTTCGATATTTTTCAAAATACTCGGCGTCCAACGGCTTTTCGTTCAGCGGCGACGCTCCGCCGTCCATGATCAGCTTCCGTACCCGCACGCGGTCCTTCTCTCGCCGCAAAAGCTGCCGGACATACTCACTGCTGCTGGTGTAATCGCCTTCAGAAACTTGGGAATTGACAAAGGATCTCAACTCCTCGGGAAGCGAAATGTTCATCGTGCTCATAAAGAAAAAATAGCACTTATGGCAAAGTTTGCCAAGAGTCCATTCCTATGCTATTTCCAAGTGCTCAGCCTCAGCCAAGCTATCCAGTCGTTGGAACCATAAGAGATTCGCGTGGAGATCTTTCGGAATATCAAATTCCTTTTGTTTTGCGTCCCTCTCAAGTTCGATTCGAACGCTCATTGTGTACCGCTCTTCGGGAGGCCGTTTTGAAGACCCAGCATAGAAATACCGGTACTTTAGTCCGGGCAGTAAATCGAACGGACGATCCTGCAGAACTCGTTTAAGTGCCCTATAACCTTGAACGGACAAACTAAACTGAAACCTTCTTTCCCGGAGGCCTTCGGTCGCTGCGATCACACCGAAATATCCGCCGTCTTTCTCGAAGGCGTCGATGAACTCAGGCATTCCTTCGTGGTTATCTCGCATTTACGACCCTGTGCCTCATTGCTATTCTTTCGATTCTATCCCGGCGAACGTTGAATCCAATTCCCGGCCCAACCGGCGCCAGAATCGTACCATGCTCAGAAACCTCGACCTCAGGCTCAATGACGTCCTCGTGCCAATACCGTTTTGATGCCGAGACATCGCCGGGCATTGTGTAGCCGGCGAGGGTGGAGATGGCGATGTTGTGGGCACGGCCGATGCCGGATTCGAGCATGCCGCCGCACCAGACGGGGATGCCGACCTCGCGGCAGGTTTGTTCGACGAGTTTTGATTGCGTGTGACCGCCGACGCGGCCGTTTTTTAGATTGATGATCTTGCCGGAGCGGAGCTCGATGGCTTTGCGGGCGTCGTCGGGTGATTTGATCGGTTCGTCGAGGCAGATCGGCGTGCTGATCTGTGCCTGGAGCTTGGCGTGATCGATGATGTCGTCGTGAGCGAGCGGCTGTTCGAGCATCAGGAGGCCAAACTCATCAAGGCTTTTGAGCTTGTCTGTATCTGCGAGCGTGTACGCCGAATTTGCATCGGCCATTAGCGGAATGTCGCCGAACTCTTGCCGGACAGCCTTTATTACATCATAGTCCCACTTTGGCGAGATCTTGATCTTGATACGCCGGTAGCCCGCATCGACCTCGACACGAATTTTCTCCAACAACTGCTCGACGCTGTCCTGAATACCGATCGAAACGCCGCACTCAATGGTCCGGTTCACGCCGCCGAGATGTCGCCAGAGCGGCACGCCGAGTTTCTTCGCTTCGAGGTCCCAACACGCGGTCTCAATCCCGGCTTTAGCCATCCGATGCCCGCGGACCGGTTTCATGAGGCCCCAAACGTCAGCCGCAGATTCGAATTCACGTCCTACGACCATCGGCGCGAGTATCTTCTCCGCAGTCACCCAAGCCGAATCCGTCCATTCGTCGGAATATCCCGGCGTCTCACCGCATGTGATCTCGCCCCAGCCCTCAGCGCCGTCCGAGTCCTCGACCCGCACCAAAACTATTCGCCGCTCATACGTCCGGCCAAAGCTCGTCTCAAAAAAATGGACAAGAGGCAGGTTGATCTCTATGAGTTCGATGGTGCGGATCGCGAGCATTGTGGCAAAGAACTAGGTTAGTGCTTACACCGGCCTTTTTCAATCGCGGCTATTTGACGATCTCAAACGGAACAAATTGCGTCGCGACCTTCCGCCCGCCCTTGGCGTTATTGTCGGTCACGGTCAATTGCAGAGTGTAATTGCCGGCCGCAAAACCGTTGCCGAACCGCATCGTCCCCCGCGCGGGTATGCCGTCGGCAGGGACAGGCCCATTGAATGCTACATTCGCCGGTTTTCCGCCGAAGACGAGTTCCTTCTCGTCGTAGATATTTGCCTGGATCGTAAGGTTTGGCCGCTGCTCTTTGTCGGTCCGCGCGTTATAGATATTCACGGTATATGTAAGGACCGTGCCGGGCTTGAACTGCCGGATCGCAGTGTCGGCCAGCGGATTTATCACGCGCTTGGCTTGGTCGGGTGTCATTGTGTCGAGCTTCTTCCACGTCTCGAGATCCACGTTTTCGAGCAGGACGCCCGACAACGTCAGGCGGTTCTTCTTCAGGTTCGGGACCTCGATAAACTGGTATGCAGAGCCGACCTGATTACTCGACGTATCGCGGACCGCCACGCGAAGCTGATAAGCTCCAGGTTTTTTGACCGGGACGACAAAATTATGAATAAGACCGGTTCGCCTGACGAGGGCGAGGCCTTCGTCTGAGACGCTAAAGTTGAACTTAGAGCGTTCTCCCTCGACCGGTGCGCCGTTATCGCCGAATGTTGAGATCACAATGTCGAACGATGTCGTGTGCCTGCCATCGGCGCCTTTTTGGAACGACAGTTTGTCGGCGTCGATGTGTAGCAGCGAGCGGACATGCATACTGCGATCGGCGCCGGCCGCGACCAGCGCGTTCAGCCGAACCGGCACCTGATTCTCGGCAAAAGGCGATGTGAGGGCGTCGTATAGTGTCTGTAGCGGCGACGCGGCCTTTTTGACCTCGGCCAGCTTTTCCTCAGATACGCCAAAGAATCCCGAGCGATAGCGAACCTTGACGTCGGGGCGATTCACCTTGATGACCAGTTTGTTATATTTAGCCGTTTTCGGATCGAATGTCGCCGAGTCCGGCTCGTAGCCGACCAAGTAGTAACTCTGATCGTCGAGGACCTTGCGGATGCCGTACGAGATGTCGTTCTGGTTCACATAGGCCGTGCCGCCCGTCGCATATGCAAGAAAGCGGAGCCCGTCCTGCGAATCGCGTAGGTCCTGCTGCCGTCCCGAGACTGCTGCGTCGATCTGCTCGGAGCTCATCCCTGCGACGTTGTCCTCGGCTGTCAGAAAACCGCTTTCCAGTCCGCGGGCGTCGATCGTGTAGATCACAACAGACGAGCGCGAGGCGACGTCGGTGAGTTGGCGAAGCATGTTGACGACACGATCGGTCCCGCGGTCACTGTCCAGCGACAGTCTTAGGCCGTCCATGATCAGGACTACCGATTTGCGACCCGGCAGGTTCTTCATCCCGCGGATCACATAGTTGATCGCGCCGAGGGTGCCGCTGACGAAGACAGACTCTCGAAAATCGTTCACTTCCTGCTCAAATTCGCGGTCCGACCGGGCCCGCTCGTTAAGATCGGGCGTGTCTTCAGTGCCCATCTCTTCCATCAGCGTCGGGTCGATCGGGTTGAACACACCGATACGCGCGCTGCCGCTCATATTAAAGCGGATCTTCTCCGCGGCCTTCAAAAGCTGACGTTTGTCGGTCGTAAATTGCTGCAATGCGCCGATGCCCGTGCCGGTTCGGATGATGGCGACAAGGTCGCCCTCCTGCATCTGTTCGTTCACGAACTTCTTCACCGCGTGCTGCACGCTGTTGGCACTGCCGAACGAGAGATTCAGATCATCGACGACGAGGGCCACGGTGCGGCGGACGTTCTCGGGCCGAACGGGCGGAGGCGGCAGCATGGGATCCGTGTCCTTGCCCTTTTTTGACGGATCTTTGCGGACGCGTAGGCCGCTCGAGACCAGCGAGAAGTTCGTGATCGCCTGACGCTTGCCATTCTCATAGATCTCGATCTCGTCAGGTCTGAGGTCCTTTATCGGATCACCCTTTTTGTCCGTTACCGTGACGTCGATCTGGATCAGGTTCGTTGAGATCTTTACTACGTCCTCGGACGGCGGCGTGGGAGCAGGGCTGCCCGCCTGTGCCGAGGCGATCATTGCACTCGACAGGAGCATGGACGTGCTGAGTAGAAGCGTCTTCATATACAAATTGACGGACGGGATTAGGATGTTTGTTATCATAATGTAGTTTGAGAATGTTTTGAAGCATTTTTGGTCAGGCAAAATGCCGAGAGCCGCCCGCATCAAACCTCACGACAAAACGCTATGATCCACTTCGTTGTAAAGCCCGCAATATCTACATTCTTGTTAACGGTCCTTTTCTCGATCGGGTGCAGTGCCCAGACCGAGGAACAGGCCCTGGCCAGCCTCCGCGCTATGACGAGTGACGGTAAACTGCCGGCTGAGTCCGCAGTTACGCCGATCGAGACACGATTTGCGGGCAAACGCACCGGTGCCCTTGCCAAACTGCTGCGGGCGCGGATCAGACTGGAGAATGGCGACGCCGAGGGTGCCGCGGCGATGCTCGATTCGGACGTATTCAAGAAGCGGACCAAGCTCGCCGACTACGCCTCTATGGCTACGTGGTAAGGCCCTCAGTCAGGCCGGTCGGCACGCCGAGGCGTTAAAAGCACTTGGTGAACTGATGCGCGAGCACGAAGCTTCAGTTCGACTCCGCGACGCAAAGTTGCTCTGGGCCGCATCCGCGATCGCGGCCGGGCGTGCCGTAGAAGTGCCGCCGATGCTGGTCGAGTTGAGCGAGAAGAATGACGGCGATGCCCTGCTTACGACGGCAAAGGCCTATGAGTCGCAGGGCTTCGCAGTCCGAGGCGATCGCGACTACTATCGTCGCACCTACTTCTTTGCCGCCGGCTCACCGCAGCGAAAGAAGCCGAGACGAAGCTGACCGCATTTGGACAGTCGTTGGCTCCCGCGATTCTGTCAGGAGTTTTTGGCGACGTGCCGAGCAATTGCTGCAGCAGAAAAACTATGCTGAAGCTGCCAACGCATTTAACGGGATGACGGAATCCGCGATTCGCATGGCCATGCCTCCGGAATGACCAGTCACGAAGATCACCGCCCTCGCGAATGTCGGGTCGCATGGACGACGCCGAACAGACTTTGCAATACTGCCCTGCCACGCATTCTCACCGTGAAGCAGCCTATCGAGAACTCGCCCTCGGCTACGCAAAAGCAAAGCAATGGCCGATGGTCCGATCGACGGTTGACGCTATGCGAGCGGCCTTCCCGAACGGCACGCTCGTTCCAAAGACGCTGATCGATGCAGGTCTGGCCGCTCGCGACGCGAAGAACCGCACCGACGAGGGCTATTTCCTCAATCTCGCCTACACGGCATATCCAAACGCCATCGAAGTGGCCACGGCGCAGTTCGAGGCGGCGTGGTATCGGCATGAGCAGGGCAGCTTCGCGGAATCGTCGCAGATGTTCATCGAGCATCTTGTGCGTTATGCCGATAAAGACACGACAAATCGCGGAAAAGCCGGTTATTGGGCGGCCCGCGACAGCGAGCGTGCCGGCAAACTTGCCGACGCCTGCGCGCTCTATGACGGCGTCATCTACCGGTACAGTGCCAACTGGTACGGCTATCTGGCTGTCGGACGGCTCGCGACGATGCGCTCGGCCGGAAACTGTCGTTCGACGGCCCCGCCGAACGCGACCATCGCCAAAGCCGTTGCCAATCTCAAAACCGTCACAGTCGCCGCCGAGACCGCCGGTGAGAGGGAACTCGATCGTTCCGAAAAGAGTGACGAATTATCTATCGTCGGCCTTTTCGACTGGGCTATAGACGAACTCGACGAAGCGAAAAAGACCGCAAACAACAGCCCATCGATCAACATGGCCCTCGCCCGCCACTATCGATGGAAGGGTGACAATGTTAAGGCGTTTCTTGCGCTGCGGGCGAGCTATCCCGACTATGCGCAGATGTTTCCCGAGGAGATGGGCCGCGAGGAATGGTCGATATTCTATCCCGTCGTTAACTGGGCCGAGGTCAGGCACTGGTCGGGCCAGCGTGGCCTGGATATGTATGAGGTCGCAGGCGTGATCAGGCAGGAATCGGTATTTGACCCACGGGCCGCATCGCCCGCTAAGGCCTATGGGCTCATGCAATTGCTGGTGCCGACAGCAAATTCCGTGGCAAAAAAATACGTCTCAAAAACGTCATCCGTGACGTCGACCGCACTATTTCACGGCCCGCTGAACATCGAGCTCGGCACCGCCTATCTCAAAGACCAACTTGCTAAATTCGGCCGTCTCGAATACGCTGCCGTCGCCTACAACGCCGGCCCGGGCCGCGTCGCTCCGTGGCGTGCCACGCTGCCCGCCGACATGGACGAATTCGTCGAGGCCATCCCCTTCAAAGAGACCAAAGGCTACGTCCAGGGGGTGATCCGCAACACCGCCCAGTACCGCCGCCTCTACGACGAAAACGGCAATTTCCGCCCAAACGTCGGCACAAAACCGCTCCGCGGCGAGATCGACACGCTGCCTCGCGACCAGTTCACGGCCGCGAATCCAGAAATTGCCGTGGATGACGATTCGGTAGAATAATGGTTGTAATATGGTATAATTCCTGTATATAATCAGTATGGATTTTGAGTACGATCCGCAAAAGAGCGAGTCGAACAAGATCAAACACGGCATTGAGTTCGAAGAAGCCCAGGAACTCTGGCGGGACGGACGGGCCAAGCAGTCGCTGCTTTCGGCGGGCACAGAAACAAGATTTCTGCTCGTTGGGATGATCGCTGAAAAGCATTGGAGTGCGATCTATACGTATCGAAATGAAAAGATCCGCATCATCTCAGTCCGACGTTCGAGAGCAGGTGAGGTACAAGACTATGGAGAAGATAACGGCTGAGGAATTAGACAGGCGCTTTGATGAGGGCGAAGATATGATGCCCTACGTCGTTCCCGGCTCGGGCCGCAGGATCAACGAGGTGCCCCAACGCGTTAATATCGATTTTCCCCGCTGGGTCGTAAATCGTCTTGACCGCGAAGCCCAACGCCTCGGCATCACGCGCCAAGCTCTCGTAAAGGTCTGGATCGCCGAGCGGCTCGAGCGCGCGAGGCGTTGACCGCTGACTCTCCCGACCTCTCGATCGACAATGAGAGGACAGAGGATTAACGAACCCGCTTCCAGCCGGTAGCAGCGTAGTAACCTGCGTATCCGTTGGCCGGCATGGCAAGATCGATCACGTATTTACCACGCTTGAACCGCCGCGAGTCAACAACGAATTCGGCGCTTTGCATTTCGCCCATCCGAGGGAAATTGAACGTCAACTCCATCGTCTTGCGGCCAACGGTCACATTTAGGGTCACAGGCTCGCGGAAGTTACAGAACTGTGACGTCGTAAGTCCTGATATCGTGCCGTTTAGCGGGGCGATCGACGTCGGAAGCTGATCGGGCGCGATCCGCGTCCATTCCTTCCGGCTGACCTTCCAGTATTTTGATGCCTGCGACGTGCCGCCCGTGAATGAGACGGCCGAACTTGCCGCATCAAGGGGTTTGCCCTTTGCATCCCGGACGATGTATGTGACGTAGCTGCCTCGGCAAGTTTGGGCCTCGGCCGCCCCGACGAACATTAAAGTAAGTGCTATCGCAAAAAACAGTGTGAAAATGGTTTTCATCGACTCAGCCTCCTAATAGATCTCCTAGATTGTATACCAGTGTATGGCCCGGGGTGCTATTTCTTTGTCGGATCGGCCCTGTCGTGTGCCTACAGTTCGGCGTTTGACGCGAGCCTGATCCAGACTTTGGGATTTGTGCTTTCCGAGGCAAAACGACCACATTGAAGTTCAAGCAGATCGAGGGCACCAACTATGACCTCGATCTACTACAAATTCCAAACATACTCCGTGATCATGCTACGCGCTTGCCCAGCCTCGGCCGCCGGGTCAGGGGCCGACGTGGGTGGTCGGGATGGGGGTGTCGGTGGGGAGCCCGAACGTGATGCTGGTGGTTGTGCCGTCGGACGAGCGTTTGATGTACCACACGCCGTCGCGGAAGGTGGCTACGTCCGTTTCGCCGTCGCCGTCGTAGTAGGACGGGACGGGTGAAACTGACGTGATCTACGCCACGTATTCACTCAAACGCATAAAAAAGCTAGAATCTACCTACCCGATGAATATTGCTGAGGCTTCAGAGATCACGCAGGTCCTGCATGAGTGGAACAGCGGCGACTTAGACGCTCGCGAGAGGCTGCTGCCGTTTATTTATGACGAAATGCGGCGGCAGGCGCGCATACTGATGTCGTCGGAGCGCTCCGATCACACCTTGCAGCCGACCGCGCTTGTCCATGAGGCCTTTCTGCGTCTCAGCGAGCAGACGAGGATCGAATGGCGTGACCGCCGCCATTTTTTCGCGTTTGCTTCGCGCACGATGCGCCAGGTACTGGTCGACCACGCCAGAAGGCTTGCGACGGCCAAACGCGGCAACCGGCCGATCCACTTTTCTATCGACGACGTGTCGATACCCGCAGAGGAACGCGCTTATTCCGTCATCATGCTCAGCGAGGCACTCGAACGGCTTGAGCAGCTTGATCCGCAGCAGGCTGAGATCGTGGAGATGCGTTTCTTTGGCGGATTGACGAACAAGGAGACGGCCGAGGCGATAGACATCTCGGAGCGCTCTGTAAGCCGCGGCTGGGAAGCGGCGCGGCTCTGGCTCTATCGGGAGTTGAACAATAATTGACCTCCGCTTGGCGTTGTTTGAGGAAAAAAAACGCATATGTTGTCAGAGATGCCTGAGAACTACGCCCCATATGACTGGCAACGCATCAAGGACCTACTTCCCGAAGCCGGCCCGCTCGATGCTAATGCCCGAAACGCCCTCTTTAATAGGGCGGGATTGAGCGACACTCTGCGCGCGGAGATCGAGTCGCTGCTCGCGCTTGAGGGGCCTGCAAAAGGCTTTCTCTCGGTCACTGCGAGCGGCATGCTGCACGATCTCATTTCCGATGACGCCGCCGATCCTCTTTCGGGACGGACGGTCGGACGGTACCGCATTACGGGTGAACTCGGCACAGGCGGAATGGGCGCCGTTTATCTGGCCGAGCGCGACGCGGGTGATTTTGATCAGCAGGTGGCGATCAAGATGCTTCGCCGCGAACTGAACACCGCGTCGGTCCGGCGCAATTTTGAACGTGAGAAGTCGATCCTGGCCCGCCTGTCGCACCCTAACATCGCACGCCTCCTCGACGCCGGGACGACGGACGACGGCATTCCATATCTGGCAATGGAATACGTTGACGGCGTGCCGATCGACAGCTATTGCCGGGAACGTGCCCTCGGTCTCAACGACCGGTTGAAGATATTCAATAAGGTCGTCGCCGCGGTCGCGTTTGCCCATCGCAACCTCATCGTCCACCGCGACCTGAAGCCGTCAAATATCCTTATCACCGCCGACGGCGAGCCAAAGCTGCTGGATTTTGGGATCTCGAAGATACTGGATGCCGACGTCGACACCGGACAGGTCACCACACCGGCATTGACGCCCGCATACGCCTCGCCCGAGCAGATACGGGGCGAACCGCTGACGACCGCAACGGATATCTACAGTCTCGGCCTCGTCCTTTACAAGATCCTCACCGGCGGCGGTCCTTTCGGTCCGGGGACTAACACGAACGGCTCGCTCTTAAGGGCGATCACCGAGGAGCAGCCGACGCCGCCCAGCGTGGCCCTGGGCCGCGGCAGTCGCGAGTCGGCGATCCGACCGGTCCAGCTCGAGGGCGACGTCGACAACATCCTGGCCAAAGCCCTAAGCGCCGAGCCTGAACGGCGTTACGCCACCGCCGACGAGTTTGCAGCCGATGTCTGGCGCTTTATCGACGGCCTACCGGTTTCGGCCCGCCGGGCAACGCTTGCCTATCGATCCAGCAGATTCTACAGACGAAACCGGTCGGCGGTCCTGGTTGGCATGCTTTTGCTAGTCAGTATTCTCGTGGGGGCCGGTATCGCCGTGTGGCAGGCGCGCGCGGCCCGGGCTCAAGCCGCCGTTGCGGATCTGGAACGTGACAAGGCGAAAGTCGATCAGGAGAGATCCGAGAAGGTCAGCAAGTTCATGGCAAAGGTCCTGTCCTATGCCAATCCGGCCTGGTATGCCGAGGGGGCACGCTTCGGCGGCGACGCACGCGTGATCGACGCTATGCTCGATCTGGCCGACAAGATCGATACCGAATTCGAGGGGCACGCCGACATTCAAGCAGAGCTGCATCATCAGTTTGCTGAGGTCTTTCTGATGGCTGGCAAACCCTGGCACCAAAGAGATCCGGTGCGGGCGAAGCAGATGGACGAACGTCATGCCACTCATGCCCTGCGCGCGCTTGAGCTTCGAAAGGCATTTTATGGCGATTACCACGAACTGGTTGCCAAGGACCTCTTCTATTCCGGCGGACTGATCGGCAAGACCGATGACGAGCACGCAAGGCTCCTGTACGACGCTATCGACATGATGCGCAATACCAATCGTCTGAATCTGAATCTCCCCTATATGTTCGAGGCCTACAGTGCCTATCTGCTTTTTTCAAAACGCCCCGACACCGCTGACGTCTATTTGCGGGTGGCCGCATTAGAGGCTGGCGAGACAAAATATGCGGCGGCCGAACGGATGCTACGCGAGGGGCTCCCGCTGTTTAGGCACCATTACCCTGAGAACAATATCGCCCTGCTGATGAATGAGTGCTCTCTTGCACTCGCCCTGCTAAAACAGCAGAAGTGGCAAGACTTCGATGAGCATTATGCGATCTGCCGCAAGGGTCTCGACCTTCCGCCGGATCCGTCGGGGGGCATTGCGGGCCGGATCAGATTGATCGAGAACGACCCGCTGTTTGTAACGCGCCCACGTGCGGCAGTAGGCATCCCACAGCGCCTAAAGATTCCTAAGGATAAACTCCGTCATCATCGTGTACCAGTGCTTGACCTGGGCGGGGTTGGTGATGCCGTGGCGTTGGGTTGGGTAGTACATGACGTCGAACTGTTTGTCGGCTTTTTGGAGTTCATAGGCGAACTGGGTCATGTTTTGCATGTGGACGTTGTCGTCGATCTGGCCGTGGATCAGCAGCAGGCGGCCTGAGAGGTTCCTGGCGGCCTTGAGCACGGACGTGTTGTCGTAGCCGTCACGGTTATTCTCGGGCATCATCATGTAGCGTTCAGTGTAGATGCTGTCGTAGAGGCGCCAGTCGGCGACGAGGCCGCCGGCGATGCCGATCTTGAACGACGTGCTGTGCGTCAGCGCGTAGCTCGTCATAAATCCGCCGTAGCTCCAGCCGTGCAGGCCGATGCGGCCGCCATCGACGTAGGGCAGCGATTTGAGGTACGAGACGCCGTCCTCGATGTCGCGGAGTTCAAGCTCGCCGAGGCGTTTATAGACGGGCCAGACGGATTCCTCGCCCTTGCCGCTCGCGGAGCGGTTGTCGCAGACCCAGACGATGTAGCCTTTTTGCGCGAGCATCTGGAACCACATGCTGCGGTTGCCTCCCCATCGGTTGAAGACCGACGGCGCGTGCGGGCCGGCGTAGGTGAACTGTAATACGGGATACTTCATCGACGGGTCAAAGTCCGGCGGCTTGATCATCATCGCTTCCATTTCGAAGCCGTCGCGGGTGTTGACCTTGAGGAATTCAGGCTTGCTGAGTTTGTACTTTGCGAGGTTGGTCGCGGGGTTCTCGTTGATAAGGCGCACGAGCGTGCCGTCTGCACGAAACAGCCGGACCTGAACCGGTGTCATCACGTCGGAGAAATTCTCGACAAAGTGCGTAAAATCCTTATTGAACGCCACCGCGTGCCAGCCGTCGCCGCGTGTAATGCGCTCGGGCTCGCCGCCGTTGATGCTGACGCGGTAGACATTCTCGTTGATCTGCCCGTCCTTATTTGCCGAGAAATAGGCGTTGCCGTCCTCGTCCACACCATAGAGATTGCGGACCTCCCATTTTCCGTTCGTGATCTGAACGAGCCGCTCGCCCTTGTCGTTATAAAGATACAAATGCCGTTGGCCGTTGCGGGCCGATTGCCATACGAACAGAGAACCTGCACCCTGAAACGCCGGATTGTCATATACCTCGACCCATGCAGGCGTCGTTTCGGTGAGGATCTTCGTGACCTTACCGCTAAGGTTTGCGGAATTCAGGTCGAGGTAGGTTTGCTCACGGTTGAGCGCCTGGAAAAACACATTTTTGCTCTCAGGCGCCCACGCGACGCGGGCGATCAGCAGGTCGTCAGACTTGTAGCCCGCGAGATCGACCCAACGGACGCTGTCGCCGAGCCGCTGGAGCGACGGCGGCAGGCGATCGCCGAGGCGGGGAATTCGCCCGGCGTTCGGCACTATCGAGCTCTTGCCAACATCGGCGATGCCGAGTTTTACCGTCGGATTCGGGTCGCCGACTTGCGGATAGAATGTCGTCTCGACCGTCTGATCGATCGGTATGTCGTTGGGGACAATGAACTTGGGGACCTTCTCTTCGTCGAGCCGCAGGAAGGCGAGATATTTAGAATCTGGCGACCACCAGTAGCCGCGTTTGTTGCCGCGGCCGTAGAGTTCCTCTTCGTAGATCCAGTCGAGATAGCCGTTGTAGATCGGCTTGTCGCCCTCGCGGCCGTCGCGAGTGAGCTGTTTTTCGTTCGCCTTCGCGATATCGACAACGAACAAATTGTTGCCCCGCACAAAACTGACAAGTTTGCCGTCAGGGCTGAAATCAGGTTCCATCTCTTCCGCCTTGTTGTTCGTCAGCCGCTTAAGCGTGCCCGCCGCGACGTCGAAATACCACAGATCGTCGCTATGACTCAGCAGGATCCCGCTTTCGGTTTCATTGAACTGCAGGCCCGGCGAATTCGCCAGCGAATTGACCTCGTCCGCCTTTACGCCGACACGTGCAAGCTCCGACGCCAGCCGTTCGCTGTTAAAGTAAACGACCGCATTCCCAGTCGCCGCGTCAACGCGCATCAGCTTGCCGTTCACCATTTGCTTGAACGATTTTCCGTCCGGTGCCCACTGCACCCCCACGGGCGTCCCCGCAAACCGCACCCGCCGCGACGAGTCGGTGGAGAAAATGTCGTCAATAGAGAGCAGCCGGTCCTGGGCAGGAGAAACCGCGGAAAACGCGAAAAGGACAAAAGCGAGAACGGTCAGTTTTTTCATATTCATTTGATAAGAACGCAGTGTGAGTTTTGTTGAATAATACGCAATTTCGCAGTCGAATTCCACCTACGCTTTCGGATGCGCCTTATCGTAGACCTCGATCATCTTTTCCATCGAAACCTGCGTGTAGATTTGCGTTGTCGATAGCCGAGCGTGGCCCAAGAGTTCCTGTATGTCGCGGAGGTCGGCGCCTTGGTCTAGGAGGTGCGTGGCGAAGGTGTGCCGCAGGCTGTGGGGCGAGATGTCGTGGATGTCGGCGCAGAGCTTGATGTATTTGTCGATCATGCGGCCGACGGAGCGTGTCGTCAGGCGGCCGCCGCGGCGGTGGAGGAACAGGGCGTTCGTACGCTCGGCTTCGGGCGCACCGGCGAGGAATACGCTGCGGGTAGTTTCGAGGTATAGCGTTACGGCCTGTGCGGCGGGCTCACCGAATGGGACGATGCGCTGCTTTTTGCGTTTGCCGGTGACGCGGACCATTCGTTCGCGAAAATCCACGTCGCCGATGTCGATATTCACCAGTTCGCCCACGCGGATGCCAGTCGCGTAAAGAAACTCAAGTATCGCCCTATCGCGCCGGCCGAGGTCACTGCTGACGTCGGGCGTCTCGATGAAGCGGACGGCGTCCTCCATCGATAGATGGTTGGGCAGCTTTCGCTCGATCTTTGGCGTGGCGACGAGCTTTGCGGGATTTGATTCCAGTTTGCCTTCGCGGACCAGGAATTGGAAAAATGTGCGCAGTGACGCGAGCTTTCTCGCGACCGACGTCTTCTTATGATCACCGTGCAGCCCGGCCATCCATTCGCGTATCGTCAGCCGGTCGATCTCGCCCACCGGCACGTCGTCACGCTTTTCGACACTAAAGAGAAATTGCTGAAACTGTCCCAGGTCCGACGCGTAATTCCGCAATGTGTGCGGACTGAGGTTGCGCTCGTATTTTAGGTGCTGGAGGAATTCCGACACGTCGGACCGCAGGCTGCCAGCCTGCGTGTGTTTATCACCCATGGAGCCTCGCACAACCGAATTCCCAATCCGCCGGCTCGCCGCATAAGCCTGCCTTTACAGGATTTTTGTGAATGTAATTTACGACGTTGGCGTAGTGTGCCCCATCGCGAATGAATCGGTCGTAATACTCAACACTCCAAAAGCTACCTGTTCGACCGAACACACGATTGGCCTGAGTTGCCGTATAGGATTTCAGCGAATGCATTACCTTTGCAAGCGAGTAACCTTTTAATATCTTCAGCAACACGTGAACGTGGTTTGGCATTAGTACCCAGTGCAGGAGCGTATACTTTTCTCCGTCGAAGCGAAGCAAATTCTTTTCGATAATGGCCGCTATAGCTTGCTTCTCAAGATAGGTTGGGCCGCGTCCGAGGTCAAGATATTGTTCGACATTGCGGTGATATTCGATCTCAGTTATTTCATCTCGGTTGAGTTGGGCCTTTAGCTTTGTCAGGAAATTTTTTGGAAGAGAATCGGCCAGTCGATATGTAATAAATTGGACGACGTCACGGCCGTCGAGGTGGGGCAGGTATCCTCGTGAGGTCCATTCGGACTCGGGATTCTTTTTTATCCAATCATGGAGGGTTGGCATGTTTCAAGAAAAGACACGCAGGCTGGCAGCCTGCGGTCCGACGGGTTACCGCTTTGGAACATAATAGCCTTTCCGGGCCCGCACAGTTAGCTTTTCTTTGCCCTTGACGGCGACGTCGATCGTGCGAAATTCGCCCGGCTTGCCCGTGTCGTCCTCGGGGTAATAGCTGAGCACGTACTGCTGGGACAGGTCCGCGGCGATCTGGGTGAAGGCCTCGCCCATCTCGTCTTCGTCGATGGGTGAATAGACCGCGCCGCCCGTTTGTTGCGTGATCTCGATCATCCGCCGCTCGGCGGTGAGGGTGCGTATGTTCGCGTTGCCGCCGCGAATACCTGTGCGTTTCATATTCTCAAAATCTTTTGTCCGCACGACATAAACCTGACAATCATTGACCTGCAGCGAGCGCAGCACGTCCTCGAGCATCGTCTTGAGGTCGCTGTACGTATCTTCGCCGTCCGACACGATCACGATCACGCGGCGGCCGTTGGTGGACTTGAGATACTCGGCGACCTCGATGATACCGTCGAGCAACGCGGTCGCACCTTTTGGCTCGGGGAACATGTCGATCGCCCGCGTGAGCAGCCCAACGTCACGTGTCAACGGCTGTTCCAGTCGCGTAAAATCCGCTACCGAGAACAACGCCGCCGTGTCGCGGTCAGGGCGTATGACGCGTTTGAAGAATCTCGTCGCCGCCTCTTTCTCAAACTCACGAGCGATCAGCACGCTCGACGAGTTGTCAAAAAGCATCGCCAAACGTATCGGCGCCTCTGACCTGACCAGTTCGGCGATCTCGACCTTTTTGCCATCAACCTTTAGCTCAAAGTCGCCGATCTTTAACGTACGCACCGGCCGCCCGTCGGGCTCTGTCACGTGCACAGGTATCGGCACCAGGACGGAATCGACCTTGATAATGTCGTCGTCCTGTTTTTTTGGTTGGGGCGACGCTGTGACTGACGGTGTAGGCGTTGCCTGAGGCGGTGAAACGACCGACGGCCCGCTTATCGATCGCGGCGTTGGTGTCGGCGACGGCTTTGACCGGCCCGACTGCGCGGGGGAACTAACCGCGAAACACGCGAAAAGCACGAAAAATAGCAACGATGAACGAGAACGCATTAGCCGGACTGTTTGATTACCAAAGTCAGGAAAAATATGCCTGCCCCGTCGGACCGCAGGCTGCCAGCCTGCGTGTTTTTCACATTACACGCAGGCAGGCTGCCTGCGGTCCGACGATTAGACCACTATTAACTTTCACCGCCGCAAACAGCAATACCGTCGCCAACACGCGCCGAAGCGTTAGCGAATCAAACTTTTTCGCTCCCAACGTCGAACCGACAACGCCACCCGCGACCGCCGCGATGACCCAAACCCAGCGCATCGGACGGCAGCAGCGCTGACCTGTGCGTAGTTGCCCGCGAGGCCGGACGCGGAATTCACAAATATGAACAACGCCGAAACACCCGCCGCGGTTTTCGTTTCGGACCAATTCATCAGCAGCAGCACCGGCGTCAGGAAGATGCCGCCGCCGACGCCGATGAGGCCGGACAGCAAGCCGATGACCGCGCCGATCAGAAGCGCGACCGCGATGTTCGGCTTTCTTACTTCTTTATCGTCCGACGCAAACTTCCACGCCAGCCGAAACGCCGCAAAGAGCAGCACCAGGCCGAGAATGATCTTATACGTCGTCGTCGGCAGCTCTATCATCCCGCCGACAAACGCCATCGGTATCGACGCCGCTGCAAACGGCCAGAACGTGCTCCACGAAAAATAACCGGCACGCCAGAATTGAAACGCCCCGATCGACGCGACAAACAGATTCAACACCAACGCCGTCGGCCGCGTCACCTCGGGCGCCACCGCCAAAAACGCCATCACCGCCAAATACCCCGACGCCCCGCCATGCCCGACCGAGGAATACATCACGGCAACGGCGAAGATGGTGAGGATGATGAGAATCGTAGTCGGTTCCATTCTTTGTGCCGCGTAGCGGCTACCTGACTGTAGCCGTGAGTTTTAACCCACGGAACCGGAGCAAAGATAGGCTCGTCGCGTTAGCGACGATTGAATCAACCGTCGCTACGCGACGGCATCGTTCGATTCGGTTTCCGTGGGTTCAAACCCACGGCTACAATCAAACATCGCTTCGCGATGAAGCCATTCATCCCAATCCACCAACGCCCGCTCGACTTGCACCACATGCCGCTCACGTTTATTGCGGTGCTTTTTGCGGAGTTCGACTGGCAGCGGTTCAAGTAGCCCGAACGTGATATTCACCGGCTGAAAGTTCTTAGTCTCTACATTCGAGACGTAGCGGCATAACGCTCCGATCGCCGAGGTCGCGGGCGCGGTGAGCATCGGCTGATCGCGTGATACGCGGACGGCGTTGATGCCGGCGAGCCAGCCTGTGGCGACGGATTCGACGTACCCTTCGACGCCGGTGATCTGGCCGGCGAAGAACAAAAATGGATCTGTGCGTGTCGCGAGTGTTTCGTTCAGGATCTTTGGGCTGTTGATGAAGGTGTTGCGGTGTATCTGGCCGAATTGCAGGAATTCGGCATTTTCGAGGCCCGGGATGAGACGCAGCACGCGGTCCTGTTCGCCGTAACGCAGGTGGTTTTGAAAGCCGACCATGCCGTAGGCGTCGGCCATCAGGTTTTCCTGCCGAAGCTGCACACAGGCGTACGGCTCTTCGCCGGTCTTTGGATGCCGCAGGCCCTTTGGTTTCATCGGGCCGAACCTCAAGGTCTCGGGCCCGCGTCGAGCGATCTCCTCGATCGGCAGGCAGCTTTCGAACCAGTGCGTGTCCTCAAACCGCTTGAGCGGCACCGATCTGGCGTTTAGAACTGCGTCGATAAAAGTCTCGTACTGCTCGCGGTCCATGGGACAGTTGATGTAATCGGCGCCGCCTTTGTCATACCTCGCCGCCTTGAACGCCACCGTCATATCTATCGAATCCGCCGCCACAATCGGTGCGATCGCGTCGTAAAAATACAACTGATCGTCACCCGTGAGCCGCATGATGTCTTTGGTAAGGGCATCCGACGTGAGCGGGCCTGTGGCGATTATGGTCGGGAACGCGGAGTGCGGAATGGGGAATGCGGAATCGTCCGGCGGTTGGTCTGAGTTTTCAGCGCCGCTGGCAACGGGAACGAAATCCGCATTCCGCATTCCGCAATCCGCAATCGAACCACTTCTTCACGAACGATCTCGATCCCCGGATGCTGCTCGATCTTCTCCGTGATGTATTCCGCAAACTTCGCCCTGTCAACCGACAACGCTGCGCCGGCCGGGACGCGGGTAGCTTCGGCGGCCTCCATCACCAGCGAACCGCCGCGACGCAGCTCCTCCTTTAACATATAGGGAGCGCTGCCGGGCTCGTCGGTCTTGAGCGAATTCGAACAAACGATCTCAGCCAGCTTGTCCGTCCGGTGCGCGGGCGTCTGCACCACGGGGCGCATCTCATACAGCCGCACGCTCGCCCCCAACCGCGCCGCCTGCCAAGCCGCCTCAACTCCGGCAAGACCGCCGCCGATGACATTTATCTGCTCCGATTGCATTGGTGCTATTGTAACCGACTGCATTGCCGTTGGCTTTAGCCAACGGAGTAAGGTTAAGAATACAACGGGCTTTAGCCCAACGATCGCGTTGGGCTAAAGCCCGATAGAGAGGAAACCCGCGAACCGTTGCCTGAAGGCAACGGCAATACGGCGACGGCAATATCGAGGAGCTACCGCACCGACACGCTTGTCACGCGCTTGCCGCCGAATAGTCCTCGCCATCGAACGGCAGTTGTCGAATATCTTTGACGTGACCATGCCGGCGGTCGGTTCGTCGACCACGGTGGCGGCGCGGGAGGCTTTGATTAGCCAGGCGGCGGCTGCGGCGGCGTTGAGGTCGTAGGTCGGCGTCCACTCTTCGTGAAGCGGTGCCAGGCCGTTGGCGTCCTCCAACGCCGCTGCCGCCAGCGTTTCCTCAAGCTCGTCCTCGGTCAATGCGGGCTCGGTGTCCCAGGCGGTGAGTAGTTTAAGTTTGTCTAAATGGTCCATAGTTGTCGGTTGTCAGTTGTCGGTTGTCAGTGGCAGGCGGCCAGTTACTGACAACTGACCACCGACCACTGACAACTAGCTGTTACTCCTTATCCGCGATCAGCATCGCCAGACACGTCGGCCTGACGACCTTTGCGCCGTAGACGTGCAGGCCCTTGACGGCGTCGCCGAAGCGTTTCTCGGGCTTGTATGTCTGCACGTCGACAACCTGTTCGACGTAGGCTGTTCCGAGCGAGTGGCCGGCGATGATCTTGTACTTCTCGCCCGTAGTGTTGGGCACGTTGTTGGATTTGAGGATCGCGAAGCCTGCGGCCTCGCCGACCTCGCCGTTCTTCAAGGCGGCGTCGGAGCGGCGACGTGCCGGCCTTGATAAACCGCTCATCCTTGAGCAGCAGGCCGTGAAACCACGCCGGCACGACCACAAAGCGGCTGTCGATCGGTGCGTTCGCCTCATCGAGCAGCACGCTCAGATCCACGAGGTATTCGTAAGCGTTGTCTTTGGTCGGCACCTCGGGCGTCACCGTCGTGCCGATGGTGTTGTCCTCGAGCACCGCCGCCTCGATCACGCCGGCCAGGAAGCCGTCGGCCACGTCCCTCAGCTTCCACGCCGAACGCCGCATAGCCTCGTCGAGCACGTTCACATTCTGCTGCGCACGGTCGATCGAATCGACGTAAAAGTTAAAGTACTTCGCCTGATCGATGAGCAAATTCTGCTCGGTGTCGGTCAGCGACGTTGGATCTGCGATGTCCTCGTCCTTGGTGTAATCGTCGACCTCGACGTCGCCGATGGATGCGATCTTGACCGTATTGCCGGCCTGCCTGATCTCACCCTCGTAGTCGCGGTTGCACACGATCGACTGCCCGTAAACGAGCGCCCCTTCCAAAGCGACAAGCAATCTCGCCGCCCAAACTGTTGGTATAAAGTCTAGTGCCATATTCTTTTCTCTTTTCAATTGCCACTAGCTTTAGCTAGTGGATAAGTGTCAACAAATGATCGGGCTTTAGCCCCAAAAGGCATTCGGCTAAAGCCGGTCTTCGGGGTCATCGTCACCACGGGCTGAAGCCCGTGGCAATTAATTAAGCGGACGCGAGAACGCGTCTCACCTCTGCCCAGTCCAATTCAGCAATTTCAGCCGGTTTCATCCGCTTAAGAGCGTCCTTAGAAAGTGCCGGCTTGCGAATGACGCCGGCGCCGGCGTCGATGGGCTGCGGAGCGTCCGTGCTGAACTGCTCGGGATGCGCGCCTTTTAGTTTTGCGACCAGGGCCGCCGTATTCGCCGGCTTGTCCTCGTCGTCAAACTGCAGATCGCCCGTCACTGCCTCAAATAACAGCCCGGGCGAACGCGCCCCGGCCCGCTTTAGCTCATCCATCACCGTAGCCCTCGCGTCCCTAAGACGTATTGCCGCCTTGAGCTGCTCGTTCTCGGTCTGAAGCTCGTTCAGAGTGACGCCCTCAGGCGTTTCTTCAATTGTTGTTTCGTCTGCGGTTGCAGGCGGTCCGTCGTGTGTTTCTTCTTTCTCCATAGTCGTTTTCTTATGAATTACCTCCCGCTTTAGCGGGAGGTTTGGTATCTCAAAAAGGTCCCCGGCTTTCTCCGGCTTTAGCCGAATGTTTCGGCTAAAGCCCGGTCGAGAGTTGTTTGAAACCCCTGGCTAAAGCCAGGGGCAATTCATTCGGTCATCCCATCCGCGTCCGCCGCTCCATATCCCGCCTCGACCAACGCCTCTTCGACCGGCAATCCGATCCGCCGTTTGAGCAAAATGTTCTCGAGCATCTCGCGTTCGCTCAGCGGCGAAGGGTCTTCCCATTGGGTGATCAGGCGCGCGTCGACGGAGCGGCCCTCGATCCGTAGAGCAAACGCCATCGCGTCCGCCCAGACCTGGCCGAAAGCCTCTTGCCGGTCGCGGACCTTGGCGATGAACCGCGTCTCGGCCTTTCTGAGGGCCTCGCCCGACGGCAGGGCCCGCGTCGTCTGCATAAAGTAATGCAGCGGCGTGCCCGTCACCGAAGCGATGTCGCTGCGAAAGCTGTCCTTGACCTTCAAGAACTGGTCGAGTTGCGAAGCCTCAAAATCGCCAAACCGCGCGGCCGGATTCTCGGCCATCCAGATCTTGTCGATCCCTGACTGGAACGGAGCGACAGGCTTGCCCTCCTCATCAGTCGCGACCTCGATGCCCGCCGCCCAACGCTGCCGAAACGCCGAAAACTCCATCGCCACCAGCATGTCCAGCACCGCCTTGTTCAACCCATCCTGCACCGGTATCGCCCCCTCAAGCTCGGAGCGGCCTAACGTGCCAAGATCGGCGTTGTTGGCGAAATGGAAGACTGGAACGATGCCGTACGGATTTGGGATCGCGAACGGTTCCAATCCCTGTTCCGATTCCAGGTTTGTCTTCGCCATCTGGCGGGCAAGGATGCCCGGAATTCGGAACCACAAGCGGTACAAACTCTTGGCCTCCGGAAGAATCCGTTCGCTTTTTTCCTTTGGATACGTACCGTTCGATCCGATCCGGATAAAACAGATTCAGCCGAACGTACTTGTCCGCCGCTATCCAAGCCTTCGCGGCCCACAACATGCGTCCCGCGTCCTCTTCGTCATAAGCGACCGTCACGTTCGCCGCACGGTTCGGATAAAACCGGGCGCGTCCCTGGGCGTCGGGCCAAGCGATCATATAAGCGTCCCCATTCTTGAGCACCTCCTTATGCACCTCGCCGGCGCGCAGCGGCATACGGTTTCGGTGCCAGATCGCGCTGAATGTCGGACCGCAGGCTGCCAGCCTGCGTGTTTCGTATGTCACTCGCAGGCAAGCTGCCTGCGGTCCGACGGTCAACGCTGAATCCTTTGATCCTCAGCTTGTCCCGCAACGCGTCACAGACCGCAGGGCACAGGTTCAACGCAAACTCGCGAAACAGCGTCCCAAACGTGTTCTCAAATTTCTCGGTAGCAAACCTCAGGTCATGCCGCCCGTCGTAATACCGCTCCGGCCGCTCGACGCGGACCGCGGCGGAACGGAGGTTTTCGATTGCTTGTTCGATGTGTTTGTTCATAGTAGTCAGAATTCAGAAGTCAGAAATCGGAAGTTAGATCATTTAAGTACCGCGATCGTCGCCGCGCCGATGAGGATGTCGCCAAGGCGGCGCCAGGGTGACGGTTTTTTGTGCTTCAGGGCGTCGATCAGTTTGTCCTGAGACGCTATCGCGGCGTCTTTGGCGGCGATGGTCTCGTTCTTGGCGGCGACGGTGATGCGGAAAGCGTCGTTCTCGGCGCGTCGAGTGTCGTTTAGCTCGGTAAGCAATTCGGCGATCTGCTTTTCGGTCGAGAGGCGAGAGTTTAACACCGCGTTCTCGCTGCCGAGCGTGTCGATCAGAATGCGGCTCGCACGTATTTCGTTAGCGGCCGCATTGCAGGCGGCGTCGATGTCGGACCGCAGGCTGCCAGCCTGCGTGTCTTTTGCCTCACCCGCAGGCAAGCTGCCTGCGGTCCGACTAGCAGCCGTGTCCGAGCTCGGCGAGCTTTTGACAGAGTTCGTCGGCGGTTGCGGCGACTGAGCGTGTGCGGCGGGCGTGTTCGACATCAGCGCGAGCGTTATTGCTAACAGTGTTGAGTTTTTCCAGTTCTTCATCTTGTTTCCTTGCCAGTTGTTGAATTTCCGTGAGCTCACGCTCGAGGTATTGGATCTTTTGTTTGTATTCGGCGGCCTCGGCCTCTCGCTGGGCTGCGTGGTGTTGTAACGTCTCGGCTCGCTGCCGAGCGTCGCGTGATTCACCTTCGAGCTTGGCGATACTGTGGTTTGACCAGAGCCAGGTGATGGTGATCGCGAGCAGCACGGCCGCGGCGATGGCGATGTAGATCTTGATCTGACGGCTCATCGTTCCCTCCGTTTCAAATAGACCTGCAGAAGCACATCGACTGTCTTACCGAGCGTGAAAAGTACGACCGGCAGGACGATCGCCGAGATGATCGTTATGGGATCGGCGATGGCGACGAGCGTCGGTGTTGAGCTGAGCCAGGCTAATAGGGCGTTTTTGGTGTCGTTCATAAAGTAGTAGTCGGTAGTCGGTAGTCAGTAGTCAGCTCGCGGATGCGGCCGAGCACGACTTGCCTGTAGAGATAGAGAAGAGTTAGCATGCCGGCGATGAGGGCGACGACGATCCAGACCTCGCGGGGCAGGCCGGCGACGAAGCCGAATACGGCCCACGCGGCTTGCCAGAGCGTGCCGCCGACGGTCGTCCAGAGCGATTTAGCCCGGTCCGTTCGGTGAATGACGCCGCTGACAATACCGTCAGCGCGGTCGAATTGCTCGACGGCGGCCATTACGTCGGACCGCAGGCTGCCAGCCTGCTCTTGCTCATCGGTAGCCGGAGATGCGGGCGGTTCCAGGGCAGGCAAGGATGCCTGCGCTCCGATGGCTGCCGGCGATCCGACATCGACCAGCCGCACGCCGTTCACATTCAACGGCAGACGCAATTCCCAGTCGCCGATCGCGATCTGGTTGAGAAAGAATCTCGTTCGGTACGCCGTCTTTTTGAGCCGCGCGATGTTGGTGAGCCACAAGTGGCGACGGCGGACGTATGACATGATCCACGCCTTTTCGGTGTCGGCCGTCGTCTTTGCCGCGATCACGTCAAAGCTTCCGTGCACGATCGAGTCGTAAACGACCACGAGCGACAAGGGCAGTACAAACCGGCGCCGCGTGCAGATGTCGATCGCCGGTTTGAGATACAGCCGAAACGCCGTCTCTTGCTGCGCGGCTTTCATCTCAGCCGTCACGGCCGCGGCTCGCAGTGCGCGTTTGAATTGCTCATCGGCGGCGAGCTTTGTGATCGCCGGTCGCGTTTTCTTGAGCAACAGCGGACGCTTTTCGATGAGGATATCGCGGCCCACAGGACAGCCGGTGGCCAGATATTCGTCAACGACCGCCCGAAGCGAGCCCGATCGATGCGTGAACTGCGCCATGCCATACGACACGCCCGCGCCGTCGTCGAGCACGACGCAGGCCGCCGGGTCGCCCATCGGCCGCGAGGTCTCGAATATGTTGACGATCGACAGTGCCTTTAGCTTGTCGGCGTCTGAGAAGGTGTGCTTGTCTGAATTAGTGTCTTGCATATGCAACGATTAGTGTGCTATAAAATAAAACAGCCGGACGATACTGGGCGAGCCTTTCGTAAGTCGAGATTTCCCTCGCCGCTTACATCTCGCCCGGCATGATCACAAGCTAGACCAAGACGTCAAAAATTGATATGCCAAACTTCTCAAAATGATACAAACTTCTCAAAATGACGCAAATTTCTCAAAATGACACAAACTGCGTAGAACGTGGTCCTCGCGGTTATCACCAGCCTCAAACGGCATCAGTCAAACGCCGCTTTGCGGCAGTAAATTCAACCCTTTTGACACTTAACACCTATGAACAGCACACAACGAACATTGGATTTATCGCCGCGAACGCTCCTTCGCCTGTCGGAGGTCGAGCGGCTCATTCGTAAACACAGGATCATCGTTCCGATGCCTAGTCGACGCAGCCTCGTCGCCTGGTGTGAGGACGGAACGTTCGAGACCGCACCGCGGCGAAACGAGAGGTCGCGGTATATGGTTTTTGAAGATTCGTTCCTCGACTGGGTCGAGCGCCTCAACCGATCTGAGTGAACCCCAACGCGCAGACGTGCGTATCAGTCAGCTAATTTGTTACTATTTTCCCCGAACGGAAATTATTCATATGGCTGATAAGAAAAAACAGGAACCCAAAAGTAACGCTCCGATGCTGATCATCGGGCTCGTCCTGATCGTTGGCGCCGTGGCGGGCTGGTATCTCCTTACCAAGCCCAAAGTCCCGACGCCGGCCAACAGCAACCGGGCGGCGAACAGTACGAACACAAACACCGCAAAAGCTACCATTCCCGCGAACGCACCGCCGGGAGCTAACCCGCCGAACCAGGCAGGTTCGCCTAACGCGTTGGTTACGCTCGAGGAATTTGCCGACTTTCAGTGCGGCTCATGCGCGTCGGCAAATCCCGTGATGAACGAGATCAAATCGTATTACGGGTCAAAGATAAATTTCATTTTCCGCAATTTCCCGCTGCCGATGCATGACAAGGCGTACGATGCCGCGGTCGCGGCCGAGGCCGCCGGCATGCAGGGCAAATTCTGGGACATGCAGAACCAGATCTTTGCTGGCCAAAAGGATTGGGCTACATCGCCGACCTATAAGCAGTTGTGGAAGGGCTATGCCCAAAAGGTCGGCCTCGACGTCACCAAGTGGGAGAACGACATGATCGGCATGGCTGCAAAGTCTCGTGTCGACGCCGATCTGAACCGTGCTAAGGCCGTCGGCGTGAACGCGACACCGACGCTCTACATCAACGGTGTAGCGTATCAGTTTGCCGAGATGCAGGCCGCATTCGCTCAAGGCCGCGATCGATGCCGAGCTCAAGAAGATGTCTGAGGCCGGCAATGCGAATACAGGTGCTCCCGCTGCTCCTGCTAATGCCGCCAAGTGACACCAGGACCTGAGATCACCGACGAAACGCCCGCCGCCCGCAGCCGACTATGGAGCGTGGCGGCGGCCGTCGTTGCGCTCGTCGGCCTTGGCGATTCGATCTATCTGACGGCCCACCATTACACCGCCGAGCCCGTGCCGTGCAGCCTGATCGAGGGCTGCGAGACCGTGCTGACAAGCGCCTATGCCGAATTCGCCGGTCTACCGCTGGCTCTCTACGGCGCGGCGGCGTACTTCGTGGCTTTCTCTCTCGCGACACTTGCGGCATTTGGCGACCGCCGAATGTGGCTGTTGTTTGCCGCTCAATCCGTCGTCATGGCAGCGTTCAGCGGCTGGCTGATCTACGTCCAAGGTGCCGTGATCGGGGCGTTTTGCCAGTTTTGCCTGTTGTCTGCCGCTGACCTCGTTTACCCTGTTTGTCGATCGCCCTCTCATCCCGACCGTGGCGGTAATGTTTACGCCGGCCAAGTTTGAGAGACTTTGAGGGCTTGCCCCTCTATTTGCGGAAAAGCTTGCTTTTCCGAATGGCCCATTTTTCCTGGCGGCTATGCCGCCGCATCGACGCGGCGGCATAGCCGCATGGAAAGAGATGACGGCCGCCGGAAAAGCATAGCTTTTCCGCAAATAGAGCGGCGAGCCGCAAGAGAACTTCGCCAATCGCAATCTACCGAAACCAACCTCACTTTCCCGACGAATATAAGATCAGGAGGCGGTTCGGGTTTTTTCGGAGATATTTGTAGATAGTCAGAAAATACGGTAGCTTAGAATAAATTTGCTTAGACCTTAATTTCTAGTGGCCCACACTATCCTGACAAAGATCGCCGCCGGAGACCGCACCGCAGTTGAGGAATGCCTCAGCCGTTACGGCGGGCTCGTGTGGTCGATCGCGCGCAAAATGCTCCGTAACTCCGACGAGGCTGAAGATGCCGTGCAGGAGATATTCGTGGACGTTTGGAAAAATGCCGGCCGGTTCGATGAGACAAAGGCGTCAGAGGCGACTTTTATCGCGATGATCGCCCGTCGGCGTTTGATCGATAAGATACGCCATTCCGCACGGCGGATATCGGCAGATTCGCTCGACGACGTACTGCTCGAACCATTCACGCGTGCTGATAAAGACGTGCAGACCGCCATCGAAGCGCAGCAGGCGGCGGAAGCCATGCGAAACCTCAGGCCCGAGCAGCAGCAGGTATTGCGGCTGTCGATAATTCAGGGAATGTCTCATCAGGAGATCGCGGACGCCACCGGCCTGCCGCTGGGCACAGTAAAGACGCACGCACGGCGCGGCATCCTGCAAGTACGTGAGTTTCTCGGCCTGGGTACCAATTTATCAAGGGAGGCAGCAGTATGAGCAGCGAAGACAAAGACATGCTGTTTGACCTCCTGACCAAAAAGGCCGTTTACGGTCTGGAGGAGGCGGATCAGCGGGCTCTCGACGAATTCGATCCGGCGATCGCGGAGCGCGAGCTGGTGACGCTGGAACTTACCGCTGCGGCCATCAGCATGGCCGGCCTCGACACGAGCGAACCAATGCCCGCGCATCTCCGCCAACAGATCGCTGAGGACGCGCAGTTCATCGTGGGCGTTGGCGATACGGCCAAAGAGCCTGAGCCTTGGCCGCCGGCTCCAAAATTCACTGAATCCGACGAGCCCCGATCGTCGTCCGGCTGGTTTGGCTGGCTCGGATGGGCCGCCGCCGCCGCGGCATGCATCGCTCTTGCCTTCAATATCTGGTTCACCCAATTCCGTCCGCTCGAAACGCCGATCGAGGACCAGGCAAAGGTCGAGCCGCCGCGTCCGCCGACGATGGCCGAGCTTCGCGAAGAGATGCTCCGCACCGGCGGAAAGCTCATTAAGGCCGATTGGGCACCGGGCAATGTGAAAGAGATCTCGGACGTGTCAGGCGACATTGTCTGGAGCGAAGAGAAACAGGCTGGTTTTATGCGGTTCCGCGGTCTCCCGCAAAAGGCCGGTCCCGAGTTTTGTTATCAATTGTGGATATTCGATAAGACTCAGGACAAGGCCACGCCTATCGACGGCGGGATATTCGACGTAACGGCCGACGGCGAGATCATCGTGCCGATAACCGCTAAGCTGCAGGTCACGGGCCCGGAGATGTTCGCTATCACGATCGAACGTCACGGCGGCGTCGTCGTTTCAAAACGCGAAAAGATCGCAGCTCTCGCAAAGGTTGAAACCCGCGCGACCTGAGGAATTACCCGATCACGATCCTCGACGTGGAAAGGAATCGGGTCACTCAGTGACCCCGAACTACGTAAGCATGGGAAAGGCAAGGCCGACAAGGCCCTGCCTTTTTTTGGCCGTGCGGAGACTTTGGGTGCTGCGTCTTGTCCCCTTCGGGGACAGGCAGGGAAGCACTCACCAATCTGTGTTATAATCTCGGTTTTATTAAAGCACTTACTTTATTTAGGAGCATATATTAGCTGTGGATCACAATAAGATTCAGGAATTACTTGGCGATGAGGCGGATTCGCTGTTGGCGCATGTTTCGACGACGATACCGAAGGAGAATTTGCACCTGCCGGGCGATGATTTTATCGATCGCGTCTGGGCACAATCCGACCGTAACCCTAACGTATTGAGGAGTTTGCAGGCACTTTACAGCACGGGCCGCTTGTCGGGAACGGGTTACGTTTCGATATTGCCGGTCGATCAGGGCATCGAGCACTCGGGCGGGGCGAGTTTTGCGCCGAATCCGCAGTATTTCGACCCTGAAAATATCGTAAAGCTCGCTATCGAGGGCGGCTGCAACGGCGTTGCTTCGACATTCGGCGTTTTGGGAACCGTCGCTCGCAAATACGCGCACAAGATCCCGTTTATCGTAAAGATCAACCACAACGAGCTGCTGACCTATCCGAACCAGTTCGATCAGGTGATGTTCGGCACCATCGAGCAGGCACATGACATGGGTGCGGTGGCCGTCGGTGCGACGATCTATTTCGGCTCTGAGGAATCGACGCGGCAGATCACTGAGGTCGCTGAGGCTTTTGCATACGCACACGAGCTTGGCATGGCGACGATCCTTTGGTGCTATCTACGCAATTCTAAGTTCAAGACCGCTGACGGCGACATGCACGCGGCGGCGGACCTTACGGGCCAGGCAAATCACCTTGGCGTGACGATCCAGGCCGACATCATCAAGCAGAAACTGCCGACAAACAACGGCGGCTACACCGCGCTCAACAAAGAGGGCAGCTACGGCAAGACGTCGAAGCTCGTGTACGAAAAACTGACGACCGACAATCCGATCGACCTCGTCCGCTGGCAGGTAGCGAATTGCTATATGGGCCGGTGCGGGCTTATCAATTCGGGCGGTGAGTCAAAAGGTGCAAGCGACCTCGCCGACGCCGTGCGCACGGCTGTCGTCAACAAACGCGGCGGCGGCACCGGCCTGATCTCAGGCCGCAAAGCCTTCCAACGCCCCATGGCCGAAGGCGTTGAACTGCTCAACTCGATCCAGGACGTCTATCTCGATACGTCGATCACAGTCGCATAACGAAGCAACCACGAAAATACACGAAAGAAGCACAAAATAGGTGGTTCCTTTTTGTGCCCTTTCGCGTATTTTCGTGGTTAGTTTCTTACTGATGACCAAATGAGGGAGACCGAACGCCGCCGAAACCGGATCCTTTATCCGCTCATCCCGACGCTGATCGTTCTCGTGCTGGCCGTCTATCCGCAGGTTGCGATGTGGATAGCCAACGGCCGTGCGGACGAAGGCGTTTATTTCGCTGCAAACTATGACGAACCGGCCTACTCGGCCTACGTCAACGCCCTTGTAGAGGGCCGTCCGCGGCGGGCCGATCCATTTATGGGCACCGACGCGCCAGACTATGAGTCGATCTATTCGGTGCAGATGGTCCCGGCGTATCTGATCGCCATACCGGCGCGGCTGTTGGGGCTGTCGGCGGGGACGGCGTTTGTCGTATTGAACTTCGTCCTGGCGATCCTCTGCTCGCTTTTGGTCTTTTGGCTGCTCCGCTCGGTCACAGGCGATCCGCTGATCTCGGCGATCGGCGTGCTTGTGGTTCTGCTGCTCGGCACGGCCGCGGCCTTCCAGGGCGAGTTGCGCCAATGGGCCCTCGGCAGCGTGCTCGTCGATTTTCTTCCGTTCCTTCGGCGATATCAGCCTGGCGTCGCCTTCCCGATGTTCCTCGCGTTTTGCCTGACGGTGCGGAAGTCCCTGGCTGACGAACAGCGCTCACGCCGCCTCCTGTTCGCCGTCCTGTCGGGCGTCCTATTTGTCGCCCTCGTGTTCTCGTATTTCTTTATGTGGACGACCGCCGCGGCCTGGCTCGCGTGTCTTGTCCCGCTGTGGTTCTTTGCCAGAAAGAGTGATCGGCGGAGCGTGCTCACGATGGCCGGATCCGTCGCGGCCTTTGGCGTGATTTCCGCCGTGCCGTATGTGCGGCTGCTCTCGGATCGCCACACAAACACCGACGAGACGCAGCTTTTGGCCTATACACGCGCACCCGACCTGATCGCCTCGCCCGAGGTGATCGGATTTGTCATCATCGTCGCTCTGCTCGCGATGGTGCGGTTGGGCCGTGCGAACTTCAGGTCGCCGCAGGTCCTTTTCGCCCTGTCGCTCGCCTTGGCGCCGTTTCTGCTGTTCAACCAGCAGGTCATCACAGGCCGCTCGCTGCAGCCGGTGCATTACCAGCTATTCTCGGCAAACTACATGGTGCTCATCGCCGCGATGGTGACGATCTGGGTCTTTATGCGGTCGTTGTCCGAAACGACGATGCCGCGAATGCTCCGTGCGGTCTCCATCCTCGCCGGGGTCGCGATCGTTGCCGGCGGCATCGAATCGTACTCAACCTCCGTCAAATACGACCGTCTCGAACAATTTCGCATCCGGACAATGCCCGCGATGCGTTATCTGCGAGGGCTGCAGACGCCGGCCGAGAACTCTGGCGGACGATATCCTACGGTGCTCTCGACGAGCATAATGGTGGCTGATTATTTGCCGACGGTGACGACGTTTCGCCCGATGTGGACGCCTCACACCAACTCGACCGGCGGCGTCGACTATCACGAGAACCGGCGGCTGCTATATCTCTACCTGTACTTCGGCGGCTACGGCGAAGAGCAGCTGAAAAAGAGCCTGGATGAGCACGTTTTCGAGTTTCGGGCGGCGCTATTCGGCGGCGGCCGGCGCGTTGAGCGAACTTGACGGCGACGCCCAGCCAATAACGGCCGACGAGGTCGAGCGCGAGGTGCGGCTCTACGGGGAATTCCTCAAAACCGTCGATCGCCAGTCGATCGCCGATCCTGAACTGTCCTATCTGGTCATCCCGCTCGAGGCCGAGCCGGACTACACGAGGCTGGATAAATGGTACGTCCGCAGCGACGATCAGATCGTCGGTGACTTTCGCGTGGCAAGACTGACGCTGCGGCCGTAACGGCTTTTATTTCTTTGAGTAACTCCGATGGACGATCTCGATCCACTTATCGGTATTGATAAAGCCCGAGCCAGCGGCCTTGAATTTGTCAGGCATGCCGGCCTTTTTGATCTCGTCGAGCGTCTTGCCTGCTTTCATGGCGTCGGTCACGATCTGCGAGCTTTCGACAAGCAACTGATGGTAGGTCTTTAGGTCGTCGAGTGTTGCGAGCGGGCCGTGGCCTGGGATGAGCTTGGCGTCGGGCTTGATCGTCTGGATCAGCGACGCCACGACATGGATCATCCCGTTGACATTCCCGCCGCTGTCGACATCCACGAAAGGGAATCGGCCGACAAAGAAATTGTCGCCTAGGTGCACGACATTCGCGTTCTTAAAAAACACGACCGTGTCACCATCAGTGTGCCCGCCCGGATAGTGGACCAATTGGACTTCTTCGCCGTTGATATGCAGCGACATGCTCTTGTCGTAGGTGATGATCGGCAGCGCGTGGGCTGCGTACGGCGGCGTCTTCATCCCAAAGATCACCGGCGGATCGAGCAGGCGTTTGCGGACGTTTGAGTGCGCGACGATCATCGAGCCGCCCTTGCCAAAAAAGTCGTTCCCTTCAGTATGGTCTCCGTGCCAATGCGTGTTGAGAATAAAGCGAGGCGATGGTGAGCCCAGATCTTTTAACGCGTCGCGCAATTTTTCACTGACCGTCTTATAGTCATCATCCACGATCAGGATGCCCTCAGGCCCCGTAAGCGCCGCAACATTCCCGCCGCGGCCCTGCAGCATAAAGACATTCCCCGTGACCTTGCTTACCTTCACGGTCACATCCTGCGTGTTAGCAAAATGGCTGTCGTCGCCGTGCGAAAATACTGGAACCGTCCATAAACCAGCGATAATAATTGCCGCAAGTAACCTTTTCATCGATCTACCTCCGAGAGTTTTGTTTGAAGAAATAATATCTCTTTTTTGTGTCTTTCGTGTATTTCGTGGGCTAATCCCGTAGGAACGGATTGTTCAGCCGCTCGCGTCCGACCGTCGTATCTGGCCCGTGGCCGCAGCAGACGCGAAAATCATCGTCGAGCGACATCACTTGCTCATTGATCGAAGCGATCAGGAGCTCATGGTTGCCGCCTGGCAGATCGCTTCGCCCGATCGAGCCGTTAAAGAGGCAATCGCCAGTGAACACGACCTTTTCCTCATTATTGACAAGCACAATATGCCCGAGCGTATGGCCCGGGCAGTGCCGAATTTCAAATTTCAGATCTCCAATTTCAAATATTTCGCCGTGCCGGACAAACCGTGATGGTTCCGGCGGCGGCTCGTATTCCATTCCCATCGCCCTCAACTGCTCCGGCCCCATGCCGAGCATCAACGCCTGCTGCGGCAGTTTTTCGTAGAGGTACATCTCTTCCTCATGCAACAGCACATCGGCGTCTGGAAACGCGGCCTTCAACGCGCCGGTCCCACCGCAATGGTCTAGATGCCCGTGCGTGATCACGATCGCCTGCAGGTCGAGATCATTGTCACGAATATACTTCACGACCTCAGGAGACGGTTCCCCGGGATCGATACATATAGCCCGTTTTGTCTGATCGCACGAGACGACGCGGGTGTTCTGTTGGAATGGCGTTAGTACAAATGTGTCAACTTTCATCACTTCTTAAACTACTAACTAATAACTATCAACTACTAACTAATGCAGGCAGCTTTCTTCGGCTAGTTAGTAGTTATTAGTGAGAAGTTATTAGTTAGTTTGTCCAGATAGGGGTCTTTGTCAAACGGTTCGGGCGTTCGGTGCTGTAGAACGTGCGAGATCGCATTCCGGTACGTCTCGGCGTCGGGCTTTCCGGCAAAACACGGCATTTCTTTGTCGTCCAGATTCAAATAACTCGTAAGACACGCCAGCAGCATCCATAGCAATATCTCTTCGTCGGTGCCTACCGGATTGTGTTCGATGATCGATTCGCGGTCCTCGATGATGCCGTTGACTATGCGGGCGAACTCGGCTTCGGTGATGGCTGTCATACAAAGCTCCCCTCCTTACGAAGGAGGGGTGGCATCCCGACGTTTTTTGTCGGGATGACGGGGTGGTTCTCTGGATGCGGATCAGCGCTCCTCTTCATACATCACATACTGCGATCGCCTCATGCCGACACCGTCGTAAACGCGCTGGGCGTGGTCGTTGTCGGTCTCGACATAGAGGCGAAAGCCGCACACATTGCCCCTGTCGTCGGCGAGTTCCTTAACGAAGTCATACATCTTACGATAAAGGCCCTGCCCGCGTGCTTCTGGTTTGATATAGACGCTCTGTATCCACCAGAACCATGCGTTTCGCCAGTCGCTCCACTCAAACGTGACCATCAGCCCGCCGTGAATGCCGTTGTCGTCCGTCGCTACGACATAAAAACCCTTGTTGTGATCTGAGAAAACAGCCTCGACGCCCGGCCGCAGGGTCTCGCGGTCAAGCCGTTTTCCCTCGGTCTCAACGGCCATTGCGTGGTTGAATTCGACGAGCGCGTCGGTGTCTTCACGATGTGCGAGCCTGATATTCATTCGACCATCCTCGGAATAAGGGATAAGTGATAGGTGTGAAGTGAAAAGTCCGGACGTATCACTTTTCACATATCACTTTTTACTTACTCCGAAGGGGCATCTCCTTGACTTAACAAAGGCCGTCCTCTAGCCTTTAGTGTTTTGCCTATGAAGCTAAGAATACTCTATCACGGCAACTGTTTTGACGGCGTTTCGTCGGCAGCGGTCTTTACCAAATTTTATCGTGCGACAATGCACGCCGATGCTGAGGTCGCTTACACGCCGACGATGCACCGCGCGGGCAACGCCTTTGACCCCGAACAGTTTGACGGCGACGAGAATGCGATCGTCGATTTCAAATACTGCCCCGACGAGCGGCTGACGTGGTGGTTCGATCACCACCAGTCGGCGTTCTTGTCGAAGGAGGACGAGCAGCACTTTCTCGCCGATACATCGGGAAAAAAGTTCCTCGACACCACCAGCAAATCGTGTGCTGAGTTCATCGCAAAAATTGCAAAAGACAAATTCGGCTGGGAGGACGAGTCGCTCGCCGAGTTGATCGAGTGGGCGCACATCATCGACGGGGCACTTTACGAATCGCCCGCCCAGTGTGTCGAGCTTCGCTCGTCGGCACTCAAGCTGATGCAGGTGATCGAGGGCGAAAAGGACCCGGCGTTTGTCGAGAATCTGATCCGCTCGCTCACCGCACGCACGCTCGATGAGATCGTCGAGAGCAATGAGATCCAGGCAAAGCTCGAGCCGATCCTCGAACGCCATTGGAGCACGGTCAACCTCATCAAGGAACGTGCCCGCTACGAGCGCGGCGTCGTGACATTTGACCTGACAGACACCGGCATCGACGGCTATAACAAGTTCATTCCGTACTATTTCTATCCCGAGACGACCTACAACGTCGCCCTCAGCAGAAGCGAATACCGCACAAAGATCTCGGTCGGCTCAAATCCCTGGTCGCCCCGTCCCCGGCTCCACAACATCGCCGAGATCTGCGAAAAATACGGCGGCGGCGGCCACGCCGTAGTCGGCGCCGTCTCGCTCAAACGCGAGGACCTGGAACTCGGCAAGCAGTATATGGCCGAGATAATTGAGACGTTGAGATTTGAAGACTAGACATCAAGGCATCAATGTACTTGATGTCTGATGTCATTTTTCGCTATAATCGTCGTGTATGAGGACAACGCTAACATTAGATGATGATGTCGCATTCGGGCTGCGAAAGCTTAAGGAAAACGAGCCGGAAAGATCCTTTAAGCAGATCGTCAACGACGCGATTAGACGCGGGCTGAAACAGAACACGAATGGTCACAGCAAGAAAAAGCGATTCAAGGTACGCTCGTTTTCGCTTGGCCTTCGAAAAGACCTGAATTTTGACAATATCGAGGAGCTGCTCGACATTATTGAAGGTCCGAATCGCAGATGATCTTACCAGACGTAAACTTGCTCGTTTATGCCACGGATCAGGATAGCGAGTCTTATGGGCCCGCTAAGGCTTGGCTGGAGACGGCGCTCTCTGATGAACAGGTCTTCTTTTCGTGGCATACGATCACCGGCTTTCTCCGGATCATTACCAACCCGCGAGCATCCCAATATCCCCTATCGATCAAGGTCGCGGTGGGTATAGTCGATGAGTGGCTGAGTCTTGATAACACCCACATCGTAAATCTAGAGAAGAAGGACTGGAGGGTACTTTCCGAAGTCCTAGTCGACGCCCAGGCCAATGGCAACCTCGTAATGGATGCACATTTGGCTGCCCTGTCAACGGTCTGCGGTGCTCAACTGGCGACGTCAGATCGTGATTTTGCTCGCTTTTCCGGCATCAAGACTGTTGACCCGCTTTCCACCCATAAGAAAAGCGGCCGTTAAGCCGCCTTTTTCGTCCCGTAAAGATCTAACCGTTAGGTCTTTTTCGTAAAGATCCTGGTCGTTGTCATCGGTCCCTGCGGCGTGTTTCGATCGGTGGTGATCGTTAGCGTTGAGGCGTCGGACGAGAGCTCCCACGTTTCTTTTGTCGTCAACGCTGTTTCGCCCGCTTGGGTATTCAACGTGACTGTGCGTGTCAGGTAGAGTTTGTTGCCGTCGATCACGACCTTCAACGTAACCGGAGCGGGACCCATTGGTGTTTCTTGTGTGGTCTTTGACTCCTTACCGTCGAGATTGTAGGTGGCCGGCATGTCGCCCGGTCCCGGGCCGCCGCCCATGCCGCCGCGTCCGCCCATCATCGGGCCGCCAGCCGGCGCCGCCGTGCGCTTGGTCGCCGTATCGATCTTAATGGTCGTAGCGGTCTGTATCGCGGTGACGACCTGCGATTGGATGTTGTTACGGTCGCCCAATTTTGACTTGCTGACGTCCAGCGTCCACGAACCGCCGAAATTGGTCACGTTTGCCGCCGACGTGGGTCCCTGTGCCGATGCCGCCCGCGGCAAATGCAAAAATAGCCGCGACGAGAAGAAGATTGCGTTTCATAAAATGCTCCTATTGAATTGTAGAACTACACACTAAGACGCAATTCTACCCCAGACGGTTTTATGCAATCTGTAAAGAAATGTAAATCGCCTTCATCCCCGCGCGAATTCTGCTTGATCGGGCTGAGCAAACTCGACGAACTCAACAAACTCTCCAAAACTCTATAAACTCGCAATATGGACTGGAAGATACTTGGAACCGCGTTCATCACCCTTTTTCTTGCAGAGCTTGGCGACAAGACGCAGCTCGCCGTTATCACGATGTCGGCCAATACGGAATCGAAGCTGTCCGTGTTTGTCGGCGCGAGCCTGGCTCTGATCGCCGTAACGGCGCTTGGCGTGCTGGCGGGCGGCGTTCTGACGCAATTCGTGCCTGTAGAATGGCTGCAGCGTATCGTCGCGGTGGCGTTTATCCTTATCGGCGTGTTGATGCTGCTGGGCAAGCTCTAAGAAAAAAAGGGCGGCCGAGTTCGACCGCCCCAAATTTAGGGAGCAACTGCATTCGCGAACAGCCCGGGATCACTGGTTCGCGACAAAATCAATGTCATAAAGACTGTCGATCAACTGGACGACTCGCGGAGCGAACGTATATCGGCCCGTCACGTTCACGATATAGGTCCTTCCGGCCGTCAGGTCGTCAAACCTGTAATACCCGAATGAACCCGTCCTCACGGTTCGAGCGAAACCCGTGTCATCGACCACAGTGACGGTTGCACCGTTCACACCGTTTCCGTTCGCGGTGACGATCCGTCCGGCCAGGCTTACGTTGGCGGCTGTCGTCGCGCAAGCCGTACCATAGATCGCGTCGATACGGGCACCGGCGTCTCCAGTCGCGGTCGATGCCATGTCCGTTGCGACCAGCCATTTCATCTGAACAGACTGTCCGTAGGCAGCCACGGGAAGATTGACGGTAACGGTCGTGTAGGCCGGTATTGCGGCTGTTCCGCCTGACAAGCCGCTCCAGGCCGTGCGGCCCGCGAGCGGGCTACCAAACGCCGTGCTGATCGTCGTGTTGTACTCGCCCGCGGCAAAGCTGCCGCCTGCTGCCAGAATGTCCTGGAACGGTGAGCCGTTGATGCTGATCTCGAGCACCATTCCGTCGTAGCCGACAGTTGGGCTTTCGGCCTCGAGATTAAAGGCTGTCGAGAACCGCATCTGCCCGCTGACCGGCGATACGATATACGCCGGCGTCACGAGTTCGCTGTAACCGGTCATTGGCGGTGCCCCGGCGAATGCCGCTGTTGACAGGCGTTTGCGGATTGGCGGTCGAGGTCACCCAATCGGCCATGTTGCCGTCGCTGACCGATGACCAGCCTAACGGCAGCGTGGGTGCTCCGACCGAATCGAACTGCTGCTGGCACAGTGTCACCGGCGTCGTGACCGGCACCGTGTAGGCCTGTGCCGCCTGAACATCCATCCTGTCCCACAGCGGTGATCGTAAAGCCGTAGCTTCCGGCCGTCGTCGGTGTTCCGCTGATCACGCCCGTGTTCGCGTCGAGATTCAGGCCCGGCGGCAGCGATCCAGTAACTGTGTAGGTGTATGTGCCCGCTGGATTTGCCGTCACCGTCTGCATGTAAGGGAATCCCACAACGCCATTGACAAGCACAGTCGGCGAGATCGTAACAACCTGACAGGGAGTTGGGCTTGGCGTAGGAGTTGGTTCCGGTGTCGGTGTTGGTGTAGGCGTCGGCGTGGGTTCCGGCGTCGGTGTGGGTGGGTCGGCGTAGGTGTCGGCGTCGGCGTGGGTTCCGGCGTCGGTGTTGGTGTAGGCGTCGGCGTGGGTTCCGGCGTCGGTGTTGGTGTAGGCGTCGGCGTAGGTGTCGGCGTCGGCGTCGGAGTCGGTGTTGGAGTCGGTGTTGGCGTAGGTGTCGGCGTAGGTGTCGGCGTCGGTGTCGGCGTCGGCGTGGGTTCCGGCGTCGGTGTCGGCGTCGGTGTCGGCGTCGGTGTCGGCGTCGGCGTGGGTTCCGGCGTCGGTGTCGGCGTCGGCGTAGGTGTCGGCGTCGGCGTGGGTTCCGGCGTCGGTGTTGGTGTAGGCGTCGGCGTCGGCGTGGTTCGGCGTCGGCGTAGGTGTCGGCGTCGGTGTGGGTTCCGGCGTCGGTGTTGGTGTAGGCGTCGGCGTCGGCGTCGGCGTGGGTTCCGGCGTCGGTGTCGGTGTTGGCGTCGGTTCTGGCGTAGGTGTCGGCGTAGGTGTTGGCGTCGGAGTTGGTGTCGGCGTCGGCGTCGGTGTTGGCGTCGGTGTTGGCGTCGGCGTAGGTGTCGGTGTCGGCGTTGGTGTCGGTGTTGGCGTCGGTGTCGGTGTCGGTGTCGGCGTCGGTGTTGGTGTTGGTGTAGGTGTGGTGTCGGCGTCGGTGTTGGTGTTGGTGTTGGTGTCGGTGTAGGTGTCGGCGTCGGGTTCGGGCGTCGGTGTTGGTGTCGGCGTCGGCGTCGGTGTCGGCGTCGGTGTCGGTGTCGGGGTTGGCGTAGGTGTCGGTGTTGGGATCGCGCCAAAGGCGGCGTCGAATGTATGATCGTTTGCTCCCGGTCCGCCGGTGGTCAGGCTGATGACGGGCCACGTGCCTGCGGGCGATCCCGCGGGGTTCACGTCATTCACCGCATCAGAATCCGATGCGTCGTCATCGCCGAGCTGTGATGTCTGGTTAGCTACGGTAAGCATCAGGCCGAAGAGCGATCCACCGGAATTGTAGTTAGCGGCGTTATCGAGCCTGACCTGGTACGCGGTATTGAACTGAATGCCGCCGTTGACCTGGCCGATGTTGTCGCCGGTATTGCCGTCTGGAGACGTGCTGCCGACGAAGTAGTATTCGCCGTTAGCATCTGTCACGGCCGTTCCAACCAGCGTCGAGCCCTGATACAAACGCACGGTCACGCCCGAGATGCCGGCCTCGCCGGGATCCTGAACGCCATTGCCGTTCAGGTCGTGCGAGATGCGGTTGCCGATCTCGATCGGTGCCGCGGCTGCACATGGCTACGAGCGAGCCGAGACCGTTGGTCTTACCAAAATCCGGCTGGCCCACGCCGCCGAGGCCGTTGTAGATACGGTATGCACGCTCGGCGTTGCCGGTCGTGTTGTTAAAGTATCTCAGACCGCCGTCAAAGGTCGCCCCGCTTGAGATCTGTCGATCGATCGGGTCGAGCAGCGTCGTGACGACGTGCTGGCGGCCGGGCACGTAAAGCAGCGAGCCCCACGACACTTCGTCGTGATAATTGCCGCCGTTGGGCGTCGAGCAAAAGTCATCATCGTGATAGAACTCGCCGTTGCCCGGCCCCTGGCCCGTGCCCTGCGGAGCCGTGCCCGTGCCGCCGCAGCGGCCGTTTGATTCGAGCGTCCACGAACCGAGCGACCCGCACGCGCGCAGTGTGTCACCGGCCGTCCGTTTTGCGTCCGGCCCGGCGTCCAGAGCGCTGTCGCCTGTGCGGTCACGGATCCCGAGGACCATATTGCCGTTCTCAAACTCGATATCCGTCAGCATCGGCTGCGGATAGGCGAAATCCGTCGAGATGATCGTTGTCCACGCGTTCCATTCGGCATCCCAGCTCGGATCGGCGAGGCCGCGAGAGTAGTTCAGCGGCGTCGAGAAAACAGGCGTCGCAGTTATCGCAAGTGTCGTCGGATCGACCTGAAATACGTAGGCAAAGAGATTCGAGGAGCTAGTGTTGCCATTTTCGGCTGTACAGACGACGCCGATATAGACCGAGCCCTGGTAGTAGTTCACGGCGAACGGCCGTTTGTTGGTATTACTGCCACCGGTCGAGCAATTAGTGCTTGTTCCTCCCGGCGTCGGCAGCGTCAGGCTCGTTATGGACGAACTGCTGCCCAAATTGGCCCCGGTCGTCGCGTCGAGGGCGTAAAGCCTGCGGTCCTGCAGGTTCATCACGAACAACCGGTTATGGTCGAGTGAAAGGGCCATGCCGCCCAGGCTCGTCTTGCCGGTCGCGTTCCAGCCCGTGTCGCCATTGTCGGTGGCATAGTCACCTGTGTCGTGGCTGTTGGTCGTCGCGTTCGGTACCGTAAATGTTGTTACAACGGCACTTGTTGAGGGATTGACGACATAGATCGAGCCGGGGTCGTCGCTATTGTTAAGCACGCCGTCAGCACCGGGGCCAAAGCCCGAGTGACGTTTGAAATACGCTGCCGCATAAAGCCGGTTGGTGAGACGGTTGTATTCCAGCGAATTGATCGTGCCTATCGTCGCCGCTGTCGTTGTCAGCGAATGTGTCAACGGGTTGTCGTAATTAGAGACCGTCGTGTCTGTATAGGTCGTGCCGGACGTATATGGAAAGTCGTACAGCACGGCATTCGCGCCGTATTGGCCGTTCGAGGCTCCCTGGGCGTATCGCGGGATGACGACCGTCGGGTTGTTCTGGCAATAGGCGTCGGGCTGTGTGAGGGCGAGATTGACGTTTGACGTGTTGCCGTCATTTACGAATTGCGTGGCCGAACCCGCATTAGTCGATGTCCCGCCGTTGACTGAATCCGTGCTTCGAGCCGATGCCTCGTAACCCGCGGGCAGGCCGGTAAACTCGACCCGATACGGCCCCGTCCCGGTTGCAGCAAGCGAATAGCTACCCGCGGCATCTGTCGTCGCCGTTCCGCGAGCACGCCTCCGCCATCGTAGGCGTTGACATTGACATTCGCCACACCGGCGTCGATAGAATTGGTGCCCGCCGTCGTGTCGTAACTTCCGTTGGCGTTGTAGTCCTGGAAGACGCGGCCCGAGATCGTGCCGGACAGGAACGCTTCGCTGATGATCGACGAAGCGGCAGCGGTGATCTCCTTTGAGAAAGTGATCGAGACAAGTGTGGCCAGCGTAAGCGTAAGGACGGCGAGGGCCCGACGAGGGGTCACGGATTTAAGTGGATTCATTGTTTGGGGGTGTGCCGCGACGCGTCCGTCTAAGGACACAGTTCGCCGGCTCAGTTGGAATACCGCAGAGCGCTAGGATTATTTGGGGGTAAAGCGGGGAGAAATGGCCGTCGGATCACAGCCAGATTCGAAGTCTAACAGGAAGCCAAGACCCGTGTCAAACAAAATTTAACAATCGAAACGAATTCAGCTTTTTAGCCGCGAAACAAATTTTTGCCGAAACTTCGCCACCTTCGGAGCGACGACCGCCGCGCAGTAGGGCTGGCTGGGGTTGTTGGCAAAGTAATCCTGATGATGATCCTCGCCGGGCCAGAATTTGTCGAACGCCGTTACCTCGGTCACGATCGGCGCGTCATAGATGCCCTCAGCCGTGATCTCGGCGATGATCTCATACGCCGTCTCACGCTGCTGATGCGTGTGATAAAAGATCGCCGAGCGGTACGACGTGCCAATGTCGCCGCCCTGCCGGTTGAGCTGCGTCGGGTCGTGGACGGTGAAATAGACCCGCAGCAAGTCCGCGTAAGTCAGTTCGCTTGGATCGAACCTGATCTGAATGACCTCCGCATGGCCGGTCGTCTCAGAGCAGACCTCCTTGTACGTCGGGTTCTGCGTATGCCCGCCCGAGTACCCCGACACCACGTCCTCAACACCCCGCAGGCCGTCAAAAATCGCCTCAACACACCAAAAACACCCGGCCGCCAGTGTTGCTGTTTCCAAACTATCCATAACTAGAATTTACCAAAGTTATTCACCACGATCCTATACACAAAACTATGCATCGCCAAATATCGGCCGATTCGCCACAGAGACTTTGAAACCGTAGCCGAGCAGTAGCAGGATCAGCCCCAGCGTCACGAACATCGGTGTTGCGTACCACGCGGAAAAGTTGAGCGTGAAAAGAGTATTTAACATCCAGGTGTGGACCGTTAACATAACGATCGTTGCCACCAATCCCAGACGGCTAACGACCAGACACATGATACCGACGCTAATTAACATAAAGGGCAGATCTACCAATGAATAACTGAAAAACAAACCGGTAATTGTCGCGATCACGACGAAGAGAACGATACTTGCGTATAGCCTGCGCCGCAGCATCAAAAACAAAATGACCAGCAGACAAACAAATGCGAATCCCGTCGTGATGGCGCCGCCCGAACCGCTCAGAATCATAGACATGGGACTTCGCAAGCCGATCAGCGCATTGCGGTCAATAAAGATCTTATAGTCATCGTAAAAAAAGCGTTCGGCTAAAAGAGCCAGATAAAGGAAGGTCACCTCCACGACGGCGCACAATGCGCCGAGCAGAACGTCGCGCCCGACAAGAGGGTCGCGCCAGTCGCCCGCTAAAAGACGATTCCACGAAACGATCAGTTCGGGCAAATTACGGCGAACAATTGGTTCGAGCGCGAGATAGAGTAGCCACGTCGCGGCGGCATAGTATAAAGCGATCCGCATCGAGTGTGAAAAGCGGTCCAGTTCTGAGAAAAACGCCGGAACGTGATTCATACTCAATAGCCAGCCGCTAAAAGTTAAGCCCAAAACAACCAGTGCGGTTTTGAATGCACCTTTGCGGTCGCCGCTTCCCGATTTGACATTCTTTCGCGCCAGAAAGATCGCGGTAATAAGAATTCCGATCATTATTCCGGCGAAGATAAATATCGCGATCCAATCGCGGGTCGTGAGAGAATCGAATCGGGTAACATCGGGCTTTGTCCACGGATAGATAAGCTGAAAATAGACGATTCTGCCCTGAAAGGCGGCGGCTTCGACGCGAAGCGGAATCTCCGGGTAGTCGGGCAGTGAGCCGTCCCAAGCCTTGCGCGTATCAGAGGCAACGGACGGGGTCCAATTTGGCGCAGTCTCTTTGAATTTGGACAGATCGAGTTCGGCGGCGGAAAATGCGGGCGTGAAATCCGCATTTGTTTGTGTGGTAGGGACTTCGGTAAAATGCGGCGACACCGCTCTGAATTCGACCAATCGCCCGCGTGTGTCGAGATCAATTGTCTTCATTCCGCCCGTCGTCTGCGGCAGAACCGTCCAAAATCCGCTGCCCATCATTACAACATCGAAATAGCGCGAGCTTTGTTGCTCACCAAACGCGAATATCAACGGCTGGCCGCTCAATATCTTCTCCCAATTCTCGGGCGAGGAATTTTCGCGAACATATCTCTCATACGTATCGTCGTAATAAAATCGATACCGTCTTTCGACCGGCTCATCAGTGTAACCAAACTTTGAAATGATCTCGCTTGTTCGTTCGGCAAGAATTTCGTGCGATTTGGTAAAGGGAATTCTGTTCTGCGGCCCAACCTTCATCGATGCAAATAGACAGACCCCGATCATCACAACCGCTCCAATGACGCAAGATAAGGCAACCGCCGGGCGTAACGCTCCTTTCTTCGGCGATGCTGCGACCATCTCGGGACTTGGCGTTTGGCCCGCGTCGAGAGCGATCTGCATCGGATTTCCGCCGGGCAAAGCCATCGCGACGTGAAGTGCAGTCTGCGGTCGATCTTTCGGATCTTTTTCGAGGCATTGCGCGATGACGCTCTCGACCAGCGGGTCGATGCCTTTGACGATCTCGGATGGATTTGTCGGTGTCTCTGTCTGGTGCTTTTTGATCAGCTCGTGGATCGTGTCCGCCGAGAACGCCTGTTTGCCGGTAAAGATCTCGTACAGAACAAGGCCGAGCGCATAGATGTCGCTGCGCGGCGTCACACCGCGGCCGGCGATCTGCTCCGGCGACATATAGGCCGGCGTGCCGACTCTCAGATTGTCCGTCCGCAATATCGGCTTCGAGACCGGCGATACCAAAATCCGTTATCCGTGCCTTCCCACGACTATCGACGATGACGTTTGCCGGCTTAAAATCACGGTGCAAAATTCCCGCGTCATGAATGGCAGCGAGCCCGACGCACAATTCACGCGATATCTCGATCGCCCGCTCTGACGGCAGACGCCCGACGCGCCTCAGCAGAGACGAAAGGTCGTCGCCATCGATAAACTCCATCGATATAAAATGACGCTCATCGATCTCGCCGATGTCGAATACGCGGCAGACATTCGGGTGCGAGACCTGCCGGGCCGTTCTCACCTCGGCGTGAAAACGCTCGAGCACCGAGGCATCACGCTCCATGTGGTCGGGCAGGAACTTAAGAGCGACGGTCTGCGATAGCCTGATGTCCTCGGCCTTGTAAACCTCGCCCATGCCGCCTTTGCCTAGCAGGCCGATGATGCGGTAGCGGCTTGCGAGAACTGTTCCCGCGACGAACTCGCCGCCTTTCACGTCGCCGGTCGTGGTGCCTGCGATGGCAGTTCTTTTCTCCTCGAACATACTCGCCGCGTCGGCAATGGCCGGCGACTCCAGGAAGCTCTCAGAACTGTCGAGCGAACCCAGCAGCTTCTCGACTTCCCGAAGCATATCCTCATCACCAGCACACTCCTTGCTCAAATATTCTTGTCGTTTCGCGCCATCAAGCGCCGATGCGGCGGTGAATATCTCTTTGACACGCCGCCAGCGTCCGGTATCAGATGCGAGGTCTAATTTGGTCGGGTCTTCCATTGCGAGATACCTGAAATAATAAAAGTAAACTGAATATAAGCAAACCACGGCGAAGCGGATCGCTAACAAAGCAAGCGATCCGCGTCGTCGATCAAGGTCCTTAGTTATGCTTTGGCGGATCGGTGATCGGTACACTCTGAAACTGCGCTACCTTCCATTGGCCGTTGACGCGCACGGTCGAGAATGTTGAACGTTCATCTCCATGCTTTGGGCCGGCCGGGATATCTTCGGTGATGCGGCTGGTCACGATCGCGAGATCGGGAGTGACAAAGGTCAGCTTAACGTCGGTGATCGTCATCTTAACTTTCGCGTTCTTATATGGGACGTCGCGAACCCATTGCAGCAGCGTCCGGACCGACGCGCGGCCCGTCGTAACCTGACCAAACGGGCTTACGTGGACCACGTTGTCCGCCAACAGATCGCTAAAGGCTTGCATATCGCCTGCCTCCCACGTTTTCGCACACTGTGTCATCAATTCGAAGACCGCCTTTTCGTCACTCGTCGGGTTGGTCTGGGCCATGGCATTGCCGCAGAGAAAAAGGATCGCAACTGTGGTTCCTAAGAAAATATTCTTCATTATAAGTTCTCCTGTTTTGAATTTTGTCGGGCGTTTTACCGCCTCAACTATCAAAGCGACACTTTCCGGCAAAAGCGCTAAAAAAACTTTGTGATATTGTTTTTGCGTGCAGATCACACAGCTTTTGCGGGATTGGAGCGAGGGAAACCAAGCGGCGTTAGATGAACTGATGCCGCTGGTCTATGACGAATTGCGCCGTCAGGCCTCGCGTTACCTGCGCAAAGAGAGGCAGGGACACACGCTGCAAACGACTGCACTGATCCACGAAGCGTACCTGAAACTGGCGGGAGAAAACGAGATCGAATGGAAAAACCGCAACCACTTTTTCGCGATCGCTTCGACGGCAATGCGCCGGATCCTGGTTGACCATGCACGTACGCGTCATCGTGAAAAACGCGGCGGCAGTGCTGAGGATATTCCGCTCGACGAAGCTCTTATGATCGGAGCTCAACAAAGGAACGTTGATCTGGTCGCTCTCGACGAGGCGCTCGTCAGGCTCGAAAGACTCGACCGGCGGCAGGCTAAGGTTGTCGAACTCCGTTTCTTCAGCGGCCTCACGAACGAAGAAACCGCTGACGTTCTGGGCGTCTCAAACGCCACCGTGCGAAACGATTGGGCGATGGCGAAGGCCTGGCTCCACGGCCAGATCGCAAAGTAGATATCCGTCGAATATTAGAGAGGCCAGTCGCCGCTGAATGCATAGTCGGCCCGGCCCTTGATGACGATCTCGTCGTCGTCACGCCACGTGACCTCGGTCATGCCGCCCTCGGAATGGACGTTGACATGGCGTTCGGTCTTTAGCATGAACGCCGACAGTACGGCTGCGCCGCTGGAGCATGTACCTGAGGCGGCAGTTTCGCCCGCGCCGCGTTCCCAGATGCGGATCTCGATATTCTCGCGATCCTTGATCTCGACAAAGACGACGTTCGTCCGCTCAGGGAATTTGCGGTGCGTCTCCAGCGCCTTGCCGACGAAGCGCCAGTCGAAATTGAAATTATCGACAAACACGCAAACGACCGGATTGCCGACGTTCACGGCCGAGAACGTGTAATGCCGGCGGTCAACACCGACGGGCTCGTTGAGCACATGCTCGCGGCGAATGTCTGTCAGCACCGGCACCTCGTCGCTCGCGAAACGCGGCTTGCCGATCTCGGCATTGAACCAAAATTCGCTCTCGCCTTTGCGCGTCACGAGGTCGTAATTCTTAATGCCGCTGCGTGTCTCAAGCCGCAGCCGCGGTTCGACCCAAGTCCCTTTCCTGTAAAGATGTGCGACCGCGCATCTTGTTCCGTTGCCCGAGAATCCCGCGATCGAGCCGTCCGGATTAACGATCTCGCAGAAAAAGTCCGCCTCGCCGCCATCACGCTGTTCGATCACCGCGATGCCGTCCGAGCCGACGCCCATGTTGCGATGGCACATCGCAATTGCGAGTGCTGACAGATCAATGTCCTCGCCAATACCTCGCTCGATCACGATGTAATCGTTACCAAAGCCGTGGAATTTTGTGAAGGGAATGGTCACTGAGGATCATTACAACGCAAAGACGCAAAGATGCAAAGACGCAAAGGCTGTCAGGAACAACTCACACATTTCCAGGCCTCTTCGCTGCGTCTTTGCTCCTTCGCGTCTTTGCGTTAAAAACTCCTACTTCGCTTTCTTGATAGCAGCGATAGTCTCCGTCGGGTGCTTGTATTCGAGCACAAAATCGACCTTATCACCGACGGCCAACCCGTCGAGCATCTTTTTGTCCTGGACGTAGAATTCCATCTTCATCGGCGGCATCATGTTCGGAATATCCTCGTGATCGATCTCGACCGAACCGAGCTGCATGTTGATCTTCGTCACGACACCCTTCGCGTCATACTTGCCATCCTTCGGAATGCCCGGATTCGGCGACGGCGATACTGCCGGTGACGCCGAAGCCTTAAGCGGCGATCCGGCCGGCGGCACGACCTCGGGCTTTTGACACGCAAGGGATAAGGCCACACCACCAACTACGACCAACGTAAATATTCTCATATTGACCTTAGCGGCTTCGCCCCAGTGATGTGCGGAAAGGCTCTGCCTTTCCGTGCCGCTAAGAAACATCTTGAGGCTACGCCTCCCTGTAAGGATCGGAGGCATAGCCTCTAAAGAATTTTGATCATTGACGGAAAGGCAAAGCCTTTCCGCACATCACTGCGGCAAAGCCGCGCCAAAGAGCCTTTCTACTGCCGTTTCACCGGCGTTATTTTCATCGTCAGCCGCTCGCCGCCGCGGGTGATGGCGATGTCGACCTCGACGTCGGGTTTTAGGCCGCCGAGGGCTTCGGTGTAATCGTAGACGTTCTTGATCTCTTTGCTGCCGATCAGGACGATCTTGTCGCCGGCCTTGATGCCGGCGCGCTGTGCGGGTGAATTCTCACGCACTCCGTCTACCAGCATTCCGTCCGTCGAGTCGCCGTAGCTCGGGATCGTGCCCAACGAAACGCTAAAGCCCATCCGCCCGCCGGTGTTCGTGGTCTTGGCGACGGTGTATGTCGGCCGCTGAGGGTTCTGATCCACCGCTCGGGCGATCGAGGCGACGTATTGAACGACGCCCGACGTGCCCGCGTAGTTTATCTTCTCGGCTGTGTCGGTCGGTTTGTGATAGTCCAGGTGCGTGCCGGTAAAGAAGAACAGCACCGGTATCTTTTGCATGTAGAACGACGCATGGTCCGACGGGCCAAAGCCGTCTTCGTTGAGGGCAAGATTGAAGTGCGGCCCCGTTGCCCCCGGGTTGAACGTCATCTTCGACTGAAGAGCGACCGGCACGATGGATTCGGGCTTGACGTTCTTCGATTCGACCAACTGCTTCCACTCACTCGCAGTCCCGATCCCACCGATATTCAGTTTGCCGTCATTCAGCCGCCCGACCATATCGAGATTTAACATCGCGACCGTCTTATCGAAAGGAAAGACCGGATTCGCCGTATACGCCTTTGACCCGAACAGGCCGTCTTCCTCGCCGCTGAAGCCGATGAAGATGATCGTGCGTTTGTTCTTTTTCTCTTTGGCAAAAATGCGTGCCAGCTCGATCAACGCCGCCGTGCCCGAGGCGTTGTCGTCGGCTCCGTGATGGATGTCGGACGAATCCGGCGTCAGGCTGCCGCTGCCCTTGCCGCCGCGGCCAAGATGGTCAAAATGCGCTGCCGATGACGATCGCCTCGCTCCGCAGCACCTTGTCCGTGCCGTCGAGAATTCCGATCACGTTGTAACCGCTCGTCGGCGGCTTCGCCGCGGGAGCCTTTTCGCCCGCCGGCGTACCGTGCGGATTTGTGGGCACCGTGTATGAATAGCTCTGCAAATACGTCCGCTTGCCGTTCTTCGCCGTCACACCCGGCCTCAGCTTGAGCTTGGCGAACATATTCGCGACGTACCCCGCCGCTCCATTCGCACCCTCAGTGCCCGTCTTTCGCCCCTCGAATTTGTCAGACGCAAGATACTCGACATGTCTGCGAAGATTGGTCTCGACCGGATCGACCCGCACAGGCTTCACAGCCTGCCCAAACAGCGAAGAAGAAAGAGCAAGAACTAATAGTAGTGCTGATAATTTATTACGATTCATAATGCTAATATTGGGGTTCCATTGGTTTCAGTTAATAGTTATTAGTTAGAAGTTATTAGTTTCTGAAACTGCTAACTCTTAACTATCAACTAATAACTGATAGAAAAGGATCTCATAGATCTATCGACCTCTTAAAAAACTGCATCAACTTCGCGGCCGAGGTGAGCCGTTGGTTGGTGGTAATCGTGTCGGCCTTGGTCATACGAGTCCGGGTGCGGCCGTCCTGTTCGATGCGGATCGCCCGTCCGCCGGCGAACCACACCTTGATCTCGTCCGCCTTGCCGGGTAATACGTCGTCTTTATAGAAATAATAGACGAGTGCACCTGCGTCGGAAAATAGGTATTCTTCGCGGTAGTTCCGGGCCGAGACCTTTCGCTCGCTCACGACGAAAACGAGTTGGTCGGGATAAAGGCGCTTTTCGTCGTTCTCGACGCCCTTGTAAAAAAACTTGTAAACCGGCCGGTAGATCCCGACAGCCCGCCACTGATGTCTGCGTGCGTTGATGTCGAGCGTATTCATCACAAGATCACCAAACTCACCCTGATCGTCGTCCGTCTCGCACAAACGGGCCTTCTCGGCGATGTCGGCGTAGCGCGCGTTGGTCGCGGCGACGGTCTTGTCGGTGGATTGGGCCGCGATGCCTGTCGCCAGGATCAGCGATAGGACGATAGGTGCTATTTGTTTCCTCATAAGATCATCCACGAAGTCACACAAAGGAACACAAAAAAGACCTTGGTGGCTCTTTGTGGCCCTTTGTGGACAGGCTTTAATCCACCCAATCCGCAATGAACACATTCGTATCGCCCGTCTTGCCGGCGTTGCGGTTTGAGGCGAACACCAGTTTTTTGCCGTCCGGCGAAAACATCGGGAAGCCGTCGAATGTCTCGTTAAATGTGATCCGCTTGAGGCCCGTGCCGTCGACGTTTATCATCGCGAGGTCAAAATTGCGTTTGCGTGGGTCGGTCGCGAAATAGTTCGTGCAAAAGATGATCCGTTTGCCGTCGGGCGTAAAGTACGGGGCGAACGACGCGCCATCCAGATTTGTGACCTGTCGCTTTTTCTTGCCGTCGGCGTTCATCACCCAGATCTCGAAGGTTGTAGGAACAACAAGGTGCTCGCTCAGGTACTGTTTGTCACGCTCGACGAGTTTCGGGTCGGTCGGGTGCGAGCCGCGATAGACGATCATCTTGCCGTTGGGCGAGAAGAACGCACCGCCGTCGTAGCCCGGCTCGTGCGTCAGGCGCTTGACGTTCTTGCCTTTCGCATCCATCGAATAGAGTTCGAGGTCGCCGTCGCGTTCCGAGGTGAAAACGATCTTCTTGCCATTTGGCGAGACGGTCGCCTCGGCGTCGTAGCCGGGCGTGTGCGTGAGCTTCTTTATGTCGCTACCGTCGGGCTTCGCCGTATAAAGGTCGTAGTCGGGATAGACGGCCCAGACGTAACCCTTTGAAAAATCAGGGTTTGGCGGACACGCCTTGCTGCCGCCGTGCGTTGATGCATAGACGATCCGCTTGCCGCCCTTCAGAAAATAAGAGCAAGTGGTGCGGCCCTCGCCGTTCGAGACCTGACGGACGCTCGACCCGTCGATGTTCATCGTGTAGATGCGGTCGCACTCGTGCCCGTCGCGTTTGGACTGAAATATCAACTGCTTGCCGTCAGGCGAAAAATAGGCCTCGGCGTTCTCGCCGCCGAAGGTCAGTTGTTTAATATTCTTGAGGTGCGTCTCGCCGCTGATCGCCAGCGGCCCCGATTGGGCGAACGCAGAAGTAAAGGTCCCAAAAATTAAAAGGGCAACATACAGCTTTTTCATAAATTCGATTATATTATTTACCGCGTAATATACGCATCTGAGTGCGCAACTTTGCCGAACTGAATGATAGATGGCATTTGATTCTAACAAAGATGTCCTTGATTGGTACGAGGGCCAGGAACGGGCCTTGACGCCTGAGTTTATCTCGTCGATACCGTGGGACAAAGTGCGTGATACGCCGTTTGATGAACGGTTCGTGCCCGTGCTGTTTTATATGCGTGATGTCGAGACGCTCACCGACATGTATCACCGCGAACTGCAGCGTACGCCGACCGGCAAGGACCCGCACATCAGCAAGTTCATGGAACGCTGGGGCGTCGAAGAGATCACGCACGGCGAGATGATGGACCGCTTTTTGAACGAACTCGGCTACGAATCGGACAAGAATTGGCAGGAACAGGTGCGGCAGAACGTAACAAAAGCCTATCGAGCAAACGCCTTTATGCTGACGACCCTGACCAACCTGATCGGCAAACAGTTTACCGCAACGCACATGACCTTCGGGGCGATCCACGAGATGGAGGCCGCGCAAGGCTATCGCCGGCTTAAGGCGCTGACCGATCATCCTGTGCTCAATCCCATACTCGACGCAATTATCAAAGAGGAATCGGCACACAATCAGTTCTATTGGAGCGTCGCCAAACTAGAACTCAACCGCAACAAAACGGCCCGCCGCATCGCTCGCTTTGTCGCGAACCACTTCTGGGCCCCCGTCGGCCAGGGCTCGCTTTCCAAACGCCGCACGCAATACCTCGTCCAAACGCTCTTCTCCAAAGGCGAAGGCCTCGACACCATCGACACCAAGGTCACCCAACGGTTGCGCCAACTGCCCGGATTCGACGACATCACAAAGATCACCGACACCATCGGCCACATGGCCGCCACGTCGAACGTGCCGTTCGAGGCGGCGTTGCCATGAACTACCATGACATCATCACCGTCGAACCGGGAAAGCGAGACGGAAAGCCCTGTATCCGCGGTATGCGAATTACCGTTGACGATGTGCTTGATTATCTAGCCTCCGGTATGACGCACGAGCAGATTCTGGCTGATTTCCCGTACCTTACGGATGACGATATCCGAGCATGCATCGCCTTTGCGCGGGACGTGAAGGCAAACGACTACATGCGCGCGGCAGAAACTTCATTCAACGAGTGGGATAACGAAGAAGATGCGACATACGATAAGTTATAAGGCCCGGTAATACTCAACCTCCCCGCTCATCTCCACCCCAACCTTGCCCTCTGACGTAGCGTAGTCCAGATGCGCGATGGATTCTGAGATCGCCAAAAACCTATGGACGTCTTGGCCGAATGAGTCGGGGAAGAGCTTCTGGGCGACGTCGAATGCTGTTACACCATCACGAGACACCAGTGAGACGACGCGCGATTTGCCGTTCGTCGATGGCGCGGATGTAGCGGTGGAATATCTCTTCAAAATCGGTGACAGGCTCGCCGTGGCCGCCGTGGACGAGTGTTGGCGAGAGCGAACGCAGGCGAGCCAGGCTTACCAGATACTCAGCGAGTGACTTAAACCGATTCGCCGGATCTAAAGGGTCGGGCGACAAGATCGGATTCGGCGTGATCCGCTTCAAAACGCAATCGCCGCAGATGAGCGTGCGGTCGGCCTCGCGGACGAATGAGCACGAGCCCGGCGTGTGCCCGGGCGTGTGCAGCACGCGGAAGCTGCCGGACGAGAATTCGATCTCCATCTCATCTGACAAAGGCCGGAATTCGCCGTCACCGAGCGAATCGGTCAGCAGGCTGATCTCGGCGTACAACGCCTGCATCTCGTCAAACACGGCTTCGGGCACGCCCGAGCGGTGCATCAGGGCGCGATGTTCCTCACGTGCGAGGCGGCCAAACAGATGGCCCGTTTCCCATTCGTGAACGAAAACCTCAGCATCCTTTGCCTCGTCACGGATCTGTTTTGCGAGGCCGCAGTGGTCTTCGTGGGCGTGAGTCAATAAGATGCGGCGAACATCGCTGAACTTAACGCCGTGCTCGCCGAGCTTGCGCCGCAGCACCTCGGCCGCCACGGGCGTCTTAGGCCCGACGTCGATCAACGTCAGCGGGTCTTCTCTGATCAAATAAACATTGACGTCGCCGACATAGAACGGTGTCGGTATCGAGAGCGGAATGATCTTCATTAAGAAGATATTAGCCACGAATTGCACGATTTACACAAATGAGCGCCGTTATTTGTGTAATTCGTGCAATTCGTGGCAAAAGTCTTACGTTTTTGCTTGCCTTAAACTGCTTTTTGAGTTACAAATTTCAAAGCAATCAGTTCTGAATAAATATCTGCCGGACAAAGTCCTTTGGTTCTTTGACACCAGACAGGCATGCCGCTTTACGACGCGGCACCTGATGTGTGACAGAAAAGTACCAGTAAGAGTTTTCCCCGGACCCGGCATTTATCGAAAGATCTAGTAGGTAAAGGAGACAATAATGAGAGTTTTCATGTCTGAGTTTTCTCGCGTGGCCGCAAAGCTGGCGATCTCGCTCGCGGTGGTCCTGGCGTTCAGCATTTCGGGCCTGTCCCAGTCGCAATCGCAATCAGCCGACCTTAGCGGACATGTAACGGATCCGACGGGTGCGGTCGTGTCGGGTGCGAACGTGACGGCCCGCCTCCGCGGGACCAGCGTTTCGCGCACCGTGCAGACCGACACGCAGGGCAATTATAAGATGATCGGCCTGCCGACCGGCGAATATGAGGTTACGGCCGAGGCCGCTACGTTCAAAAGGAGCGTGGTCTCGGGCGTTAAGCTAACGGTCGGCCAAAGTGCCGAACTGACGATCAAGCTAGAGGTCGGCGAAACCTCGGTCACCGTCAATGTTTCGGGCGACGACGTGCAGCTTGTCGAGGCGAGCAAGACGAATGTCTCTAATACCATCGACCAGGCACGCATCAATAACCTGCCGATCAACGAACGCAGCGCGACCGGTTTTGCCCTGACGATCTCGACCGTCGGACGCGACAATGGCCGCCCGATCGGCCCGGCACCGTCATCGGGGCTCAACATCGGCGGCCAGCGTGGCCGCTCGACGCAGATAAATGTTGACGGCGCGGATTTTACAGATAATTCGATCAACGCCGCACGCTCGACCGTCTCGCAAGAGGCCGTTCAGGAGTATCAGATCACGACAAACTCGTACATGCCCGAGTTCGGCCGTGCGACCGGCGGCATCGTCAACGTCGTCACGCGTCGCGGCACCGAGGATTTTCACGGCAATGTTTTTGGGTTTATCCGCGACAAGTCGATCCAGGCCCGCAATGCGTTCGCCCCGATCATCGACGGAGATCCAGACAAAAAGGCGCCTTACAGGCGTTTCCAGTACGGTGCTACGCTCGGCGGGCCGCTCAACCCGGGCAAAACCTTCTTCTTTGGTTCGATGGAGATCCGCCAACGTCGTGAGTCGGGCTTCTTTACCGGTGACATCATTGGCCGCGATTCGAGCGGTGTGGCCAATCAGTCGGTTTTGATCCCAGCGATAGCTGGGCTCCATCCCTTGGCCCAAACCTATACCAACCTCACACCGGCACAGGTCGCTTATATCAATGCGGCGATCGGCACCGCTAATGCCGGGCAGATCGCACGTGCCGTGACATATGCGGAGATGGCGTCGGCCGGCGGCCAAACGGCCCTCAACGGCACCAGCGGGCAGATCAACCTTATTCCCGGCATCGGCGTTCCGACCGGCCAGGCTATCGGCGGGCGTTTCCTGCTCTCAGGTGCTCCGGTACCGCTCACGCGTGACGCGAACGGCGAGCTTATAGCATTTCGTCCGCTTAACGGCTTGAGGCGGGTATTCCCGATCAAGGAGGGCACGACCTACACATCGCTTCGAGTCGATCACACGTTCAATGCCAATCATCAGCTTACCGCCAGGATGGGCTTTAATCCGATCTTCATCACTGGCATCCAGGATGAATCGCAAAATCAGACGCTCGGCCAAAATGATTACTCGCGTACGGGCATCACGGACGTCGAGGATTTCTCGTTCGGGACCTCGCTCACCAGCATTCTGCGCGGCAGTACGCTGAACGAGCTCTATTACAACTTCGGCCGCCGCGAATCGTCGTTCCAGTCGCAGGTGCCCAGCGTGGCCCACCAGATCGCCGGCACGGGCTTTATCGGCTCAAATCCGTTCTCGCCGGTATTCCGCACCGAGGTACGGCATCAGATCCGCGACAACATTACGCTGGTCAAGGGCTCGCACACTATCAAGTTTGGCGGCGACGTCAACTGGATCAGCGGTGCGGCGGCGTTTGAGCTTAACTTCCCGGCACTGTTCAATTTCAGCCAGCAGGCCGGCGGCTCGCTTGTCTCCGTGCCGAATAACCCGGCCATGCCGGCGGGCCCGGGCAACCTGGCTGTTCCATGCGATAATGCCGCGCTCGCGCAGCGGTGCCCGGCCCTGACGGCTATACAGGCCTACGGGCTCGGCTTCCCGGGCGTGTTCATCCAGGGCTTTGGCAATCCGAACAGCAAGCTCGGCAACAAGCCCATCGCCGTATTCGCACAGGACACATGGAAGGCGCATCGCCGCCTTACTATCAATTACGGCGTTCGTTACGATTACGAATTCACTGACCAGTACGCGCCGGTGCCCTTTACCGATCCGCTCACCGGCATCGTGCTGACGGCGGCGGACGTCCAGGTCGCACAGGACGCTCTCGGTGTCACGCAGGGCTTCCCGCGCGACAGTAACAACATCGCCCCGCGCGTCGGCTTTGCATGGGACATCAACGGCAACGGCCGCACCGTGCTTCGCGGCGCGATAGGCCGATTCTTTGACCATCCGCTGCTGGCGGTCGGATTCAACTCTGACATCGCCGACGGCTCGCAGCAGCAGCAGGCAACGCTGCTGCCCATCGGCGGCCCGTCGCCTACGGGATTGTTCAACGCGTTTCAGGTGTTTCACGGAACGGTCTGCAACCGCGGCGTAGCGACCAGCCCGTATTGTGCCGCCGCACTCGCGGCAGCGCCTCCGGGAACGGCCACGCCCGGCGTCGCCGCCTCGGCACAGTACCTGTATGGCCATCAGAGGTTCGATTCGTCGCTCTTTACGGGGTTCGGGCCGATCCTGCCGTTCACGCTGCATGTCGCAAAAGACTTTCAATATCCCGATGCACTGCAGGGCAACCTGACGCTCGAACGCTCGATCGGACGCAATATGGTGGTCACGGCTAGTTATATCCACGTCGGCGTCAACCACCTCGCCCACCCGCAGGATGTCAACAATGTCCGCCACGATCGGCTGGTCGGCAACTTTAACCGGTTCTTTGGTTTCAATCCGACCGGCCTCTCGCAGGCAGCGTTCGGGATCACGATACCGACGAATGCCGCCGGCGGCCTGGGTGCCTGCCCCCAATCGCCGAACGGCTGCTTTACAAATGCCGTCGGCCGCCAGTTCGCAGTAATCATCCCGGGCATGATCGTCGCACCGGTCGTAGCTGGCGTCCCCGACCTAAACCTGAAGGTCGTCAATCCGATAATGGCGAATTACTTCCGCACGCTCGGGCCTAATTACTTCTTTATCCGCTCGGCATCGGGCGGGCTGGTCAGCAAGGCCCTGTTTGACAGCCAGCTCGCCGGCAGCCTCGCTACCTCGGGCCCGATCAACCCGTACGCCGATGTCAACTCGCAAGTGTCGGATGGCCGCTCTGACTACAACGCCCTCAACCTCGAGGTCAAGAAACGCTTCTCGAGCAATATGCAGTTTCTGGCGTCGTACACCTATTCACACTCGATCGACGATTCGTCCGATCTGCAGACGCTGCTTAAGCCGCAGGACAACACCAACTTCGGTGCCGAGCGTTCGGACTCGCTGTTTGACCAGCGTCACCGTTTCGTCTTCAGCGGCTTTGTCTCTGCACCGGATTCATGGCGAAGTGCCGGCGGAATGAAGAGCTTCCTCTACGGGTTCGCCTTCGCACCGATCGTCGAGTATGGCTCGGGCCGTCCGTTCAACATCCTCGCGGTCGGCGACAGCAACGGCGATTTCCAGAGCACCAACGAGCGTCCGTCAGTCCGGGCCGACGGCACGCTGTGCGCGACGGGCGTCGACGCGAATTGCTTCACGGGCGTCTTTCCGCTGAGCGGCAATCTGGGACGCAACGCGGGCATAACGCGTAACTTCTTCTCGGTCGACGCACGATTGATGCGAAGGCTTAAGTTCGGCGAAAGGATCACCCTCGACCTGATCGCCGAGGGCTTCAACCTCTTTAACCGCTTTAACGAGGCCGCCGCCAACCCGTTCTATCAGGTCGTCAACGGCCACAATCAAAGGGCGGGCAACGGTAAATACTACAGCGTACCGACCTCCGCATTTGACCCGAGACAGTTCCAACTCGGTATCAAGGTCGGGTTCTAAACCGACGGGTTCAGATACCTCAAGGCCGGACGGCACCCGCCGCCCGGCCTTTTTTCTGCCTTTTATTGCCGTTGCCTTCAGGCAACGGTCCGGGTCTAAGAAGAAACGGGCTTTAGCCCAACCGCGAGTTTGGGCTAAAGCCCAATGCGAGCGGCCCCGTCAACCGTTCGCTAAAGCGAACGGCAATTGATATACCTGATGTAATGTCCCTCGCCGAACAGATCAAACGAGCTGCCCGCGAGATCGGCTTTGACGCCGTCGGCATCGTTGCGGTCGCGCTGCTCGATGCCGAACGCAACCGTCTGAATGACTGGCTCGGCCGCGGCTTTCACGGCACGATGGCGTGGATGGAGCGTGAACCGTACAAACGTGCCGACCCGCGCCTGCTAATGCCGGGAGCGAGATCGGTCATCGTCGTCCTGCACAACTATTACACGCCGCACGAACATACGGCCGTCGGCAAGATCTCACGCTACGCCTGGGGCGACGATTATCACGATGTATTAAGAGACAAACTCAACCATCTGCTCGATCGGATCAAAACCGAACGCCCCGACGCTAACGGTAAGATATGCATCGACACCGCACCATTCATGGACAAAGCCTGGGCCGTCCGCTCGGGGCTCGGCTGGCTCGGCAAGCACAGCAATGTGATCACGACCACGCACGGCTCGTGGCTGTTCATCGGCTCGCTCCTGCTCGATATCGATCTCGACTACGACACCGCGACATTGACGACCACTGCGGCACCTGCACGATGTGCCTCGATGCTTGCCCGACCGACGCCATCGTCGCACCATACGTCGTCGATTCCACCAAGTGCATCTCGTACGCCACCATCGAGCTCCGCGACGAACACCTGCCCATCGACACCGCCGGCTGGCTCTACGGCTGCGACATCTGCCAGGACGTCTGCCCGTGGAATAGATTTGAGCAGCCAACGATCGAATCTCGATTTGAACCGCGCAACAACGAAACCTCACTCGCACCCAACGCCATCGCCACGATGGACCACGACGAATACGTGAAGCGCTTCCGCCGCTCCGCCATCAAACGCACAAAACTCACCGGCCTAAAACGCAACGCCGCGGCCTTAACTAAAAACTAAGAACTAAAAACTATTAACTGAAAGAGGATATTTCCTTTTTCTTTGCAGTTGATAGTTATTAGTTGTTAGTTAATAGTTAGAGTTGTGCCTCTGCTCGACGCCCACAACCGAACGATCCGCGATCTGCGAATTTCGCTGACCGACCGCTGTAATTTTCGCTGCTTCTATTGCCTGCCGCACGGCGAGCCGGCGTGGGCAAACCGCGAAAAGCTGCTCACGTTCGAGGAACTCGAGCGCGTCGCCGCTGTCTTCGCGGATCTGGGCATCGAAAAGATCCGCCTCACCGGCGGCGAGCCGCTGATCCGCCGCGACGTGCCCGTTCTGGTCGAGAAACTTGCCAATCTCAAACCGCGATTAAAGGACATCGCTCTCACCACAAACGGCTACGATTTCGGCCGCCACGCAGACGCCTTAAAAGCCGCCGGCCTCGACCGCGTCACCCTGAGCCTCGACACGCTCGACCGGCAAAAATTCCTCGACATAACAGGTGTCGACGCCCTCGATCGCGTATATGCCGCGATCGACAAGGCAAAAGAACTTGATTTCACGCCCGTAAAGGTCAACGCGTGCATCGTCCGCGGTCGCAATGACGATGAACTGGTCGATTTTGCACGCTTCGCGCGCACGACGGGCGTATCATTCCGCTTTATCGAATATATGCCCCTCGACAGCGGCCACGACTGGAGCCGTGAGATGGTCGTCTCGGGCCGCGAGATCCGCGACGCGATCAACGCCGTGTATCCGCTTGTCCTGCGTAACGAATCTCGCGGCAGCGAGACAGCCTGGAAATACACCTTCGCCGACGGCTCGCCCGGCGAGATCGGCATCATCGCTCCCGTCACCGAAATGTTCTGCGGCCAATGCTCCCGCATCCGCCTAACCGCCGACGGCCAGATCCGCACGTGCCTGTTCTCAACCACCGAACACAACCTCCGCGACGTCCTCCGCTCAGGAGCATCCGACGCTGAGATAGCTTCGTTTATCGAAAACGCTGTATTGCAGAAAGAGGCCAGACATCACATCAACGACACCGAATTCGTCCAGCCTGAAAGGACGATGAGTTTTATTGGGGGGTAGGGCTGCTCGGGTATGGTTCGATGAATGCAGAGATCACTTGCTCGCGACGCGACAGTATTTTGAACGATGTTAGAAAGCGCTTCGCGTCACTTGAATTCAAATCGCGAGCATCAACACCCTGGAACTTGGCGACGAACAAGTGCTTGCCTTTTACAAAAAAACGCGATCGCGTATATAAGTCGAGAGCGTTGTTCGCCTGGTCGTCGTACGCAAAGGTCTGTGCCCAAAGTCCAATGGTTCCACACTCGCTTGCCCTTGCTTAGAAACTCAGGCGCATCATCATCACCGGCAATCATAGTGGCCAAGTACTCAATAAGTCTGCGTTCAGAAATGCCTTCTTTCTTGAACTCGTCCTTTATTTCATCAAAGTCGACCCGCAGGATGGAGTATCGGGCCTCGTCTTCTTCGGGACCTCGAATGAACCACATATTTAGGCGCTTGTCCAAGAAGCTGTCCTGTAACTCCGGGTCGTTCGGGGTGATGACCTTAACAGGTAACTTGGGGATCTTTACCGAGAAGAGCCCATCTTTCGGCGAAAATACTTGCCACTCGTTGTTTTGTGCGTTCAGAAAACAACTTGCTGATAGTAGGAAAACAAAGGAAACGAAAGCGCGGACTAGGCCTTTCATCGGTATGTTCTGATCTGCTTGGGTGCCCATATCCATTTCTCAGATAATTAACCTATCAATAGAAAGTCTTTCGGTGTTACGATCTCGATGCCGCGAAATGGATTGAGGACGAGAAGGTCGCGATCACCGGTGATCAGGTAGTCGGCGTTGCCGTTCACGGCCAATTCCAGGAATTTGTCATCCTTCGGGTCGCGGCAGGCGGTGATCTGTTCGTCGATGCGTACCAATTCAGAGATCTTCAGGTAACTGTGAAGAAAATCGATTCGCTGCTCTTCGGGTAAATACCGGTCAAACTTTTTGCGGCCTAGAACGTCGGCAAGTTCCTCCAAGACATCCAGCGAAACCAAGACTGTACCGTTCTCCACCAGCCAGTCGAGGGCCTGTCTCGGAACACCACCGATAATGGCTGCGCTCACGAGAACATTGTTGTCAATGACAGCTCGCAATTCAGGTTAGTTTTCGTTAAGGATCTCGTCGAGAACATCCTGCGTCATGCCGTTGCGTTTCGCGGTCGCTGCGAGGTCGTCCATTGTTTTCTTGAACGCTTCCTTCTGTCTTCCGCTGTCGGGCAATGGGCCGCGGAGGCGACGAAGCCGCAGGTAATCAGCAAGTGCCTGCACTGCGAATGTATCTTCTGAAACGCCGTCCTCACGGGCTGCGTTGCGCAGTGTGGCCTCCATGTCGTCGGGCAGGTCGATTGTCAGTGTCGCGCTCATAGGTCGTTCTCCTTCGACACCTGCATTCTAACAGCGTCATTCGGAGAAACAAAGACATTTCACCACCGCGTGACACACCCTACAACCGCTCAAACCTCGCCTGAAAGAACCTCAAGTACTTCGGCTCATAGACCATCTTGAGGCCGCGGACGTTCTCTCGATTTTCGTAAACGGCGCGGACCGATTCGGCTACTACGTCCATGTGGGCTTGGGTGTAGACGCGGCGGGGGATCGTTAGGCGCGTGAGTTCGAGTTTTGGATAGTTGTGGTCGCCTGTTTCGGCGTTTCGGCCCGCCGAGGCGATGCCGCGCTCCATTGAGCGGATGCCGGAATCGAGATAAAGTTCGGCTGCAAGGGTTTGCGCCGGGAATTTTATCTGCTCGATATGAGGGTAAAAGCCTCGCGCGTCGAGAAAGATCGCATGCCCGCCGACGGGATGAACGATCGGAATGCCCCAGGTCGTCAGGAGTTGGCCGAGGTACAGCACCTGGCCGATGCGTGAATTCACATGTTCGTCCTCGACGCTCTCGGCGATCCCGATGGCCATCGCCTCCATGTCGCGTCCGGCGAGGCCGCCGTAGGTGTGCAGCCCCTCGTAAACGACGACGAGGTTGCGCAGCTCCTCGAACATCTCGTAGTCGTTCACCGCCAGCCAGCCGCCGATGTTGACGAGGTTGTCTTTTTTCGCGCTCATCCACGCGCCGTGAGAGTATGAGCAGAATTCGAGCAATATCTCGGCGATCGTCTTGTCCTGATAGCCCGGCTCGCGCTCGCGGATGAACCACGCGTTCTCGACCAGCCGAGTGGCGTCGAGATAGAGCTTTATACCGTAACGGTCCACAAACTCGCGGACTTCGCGAATATTCGCCATGCTTACCGGCTGGCCGCCGGCCATGTTGACGGTGCCCGCGAGGCTGACGTAGGCGATATTTTCGGGACCTTTGGCCTGGATCAGAGCGTCGAGCTTGGCGAGATCGATGTTGCCCTTAAATGGATGCAGTACCTGTGAATCGTGTGCCTCGTCGATGATCACATCGACAAAGATGCCGCCCGCGAGCTCCTGATGCAGCCGCGTCGTCGTAAAATACATGTTGCCCGGCACGTACTGGCCTTTTTTGATCGCGACCTGACTGATCAGGTGCTCGGCCCCGCGGCCCTGGTGCGTGGGCACGATGAATTTGTAGCCGTAGTGCTTTTGAATCGCCTCTTCGAGATGATAAAAATTGCGGCTGCCGGCGTAGGCTTCGTCACCCATCATCATTCCGGCCCACTGGCGATCGCTCATCGCGCCGGTGCCGCTGTCGGTCAGCAGGTCGATATAAACCTCGGCGGACTTGAGCAGAAAGGTGTTATAACCCGCTTCATCGAGCGCCCTTTCGCGCTGTGTGCGGTCGGTCATCCTGAGCGGCTCGACCATCTTGATCTTCCACGGCTCGGCCCACGAGCGCCTCTCAAACTGCTGGCCGATCGTCATTAATGTGTTTGGCATAGAGATCTCCTTGCTTCAACTTTGACGGCGGAAGCGACGAGCCACTATGACGCAGGTCACAATAGGGAATTTGGATCTAGGTTTGCCGGCGGCCCATCATATCCAACCCGACCGCGGCAACCAGGATCGAGCCTTTGATGATGTCCTGCATAAAGTCGCGGACGTTGAACAGCGACATACCGTTATCCAAAGACGCCATGATCAGTGCGCCGAGGCAGGCGCCGAAGACCGTGCCGCGGCCGCCCATAAGGCTGGCTCCGCCGATGACGCAGGCGGCGATGGCGTCGAGTTCTTTTAGCACGCCGGCATCGGGTGCCGCGCTGCCGACTCGCGCGGTGAAGATCAGTGCCGCCACGCCCGTAAACGCGCCCAACAGGCCGTAAACCTTGAGAATAGTGAGTTTATTGTTGATGCCCGACAGCCGTGCGGCGTCGGCGTTACCGCCGATGGCATAAAGGTAGCGGCCAAAGACGGTCGAATTCGTCAGAAACGCCCCAATGAGAGCGACCGCCACAAGGATCAGCACCGGCACCGGCACGCCCTGATAGGCGTTCATCACGCTGATAAATGCGATGATGCCGCCGACGGGAATGATCGCTTTCAAAAGCTCGCGAGTGTAATGAGCTTCGCCGAGTCCGTAATCTTTTGCAGAACGTGCTTTGCGATACGCCATCAACAGCACGAAAACGATCGCACCCGCAGCTAGTGCCCAGCCGAGAATCGGCGTGATGTTCGAGTTGCCGATGGCCTTGAACGTCTCATCTGCCACCGGCACAGTGTTGCCGCCGAGCAGCCATTTGACCGCGCCCCGCCACGCAAGCAGGCCGCCGAGAGTGACGATGAATGCCGGTATGTTCAGGTACGCCGTCAGCACGCCATGAAACAGCCCCACGACCAGCCCGACCGCGACTGCCAGAATGATCGACTCGGGCAAGCCCCCGGGCAATCCATAGCCCCAACCAGAGAGCGTCATCGCCGCAATGCCGCCCGCAAATCCCAGCACCGACCCGACCGACAGGTCGATGTTGCCCGAGACGATCACCATCAGCATGCCCACCGCGATCACGCCCGTCACCGACATCTGCGTCATCAGGTTAGACAGGTTTCGCGGCGTCATAAAGACATAGCCCGTCGCCCAATGAAAGTACATCCAAATAAGCCCGAGCACCGCGATCATGACATAAGCCCGTAATGACGTGCCTTTTACATTCATATGCGTATAGCCATATATTTATTCTTCGCAATAAGTGAAAGGTGATAAGTCCGAACTTCTCACTTCGCACATATCACTTATCCCTTATTCCGGAGTGTCCCGTCGCCACAGCCATCACTGCCTCCGGCGTTGCCTCGTCCCTTGTAAATTTCCCGGCGAGGCGTCCTTCGTGCAGCACGATCACGCGGTCCGACATTCCCAGCACCTCGGGCAATTCGCTCGAGACGAGCACGATCGCGAGGCCTTCGGAAGCGAGTTTGTTGATCTCGGCATAGATCTCCTGCTTTGCCCCGACGTCGATGCCGCGGGTCGGCTCGTCCAGGAATAAGACTTTCGGGTTGGTCAGCAGCCACTTGCCTAAGACCACTTTTTGCTGGTTGCCGCCCGATAGCGTGCCGGTGACTGCCATTGCCGACGGAGCCTTAACGCGCAGCGACGACATCTGTCCGGCCGCGGCGGCGGCCTCGCGGCTTCGGTTTGTCAGCACGCGGCCCGATATCGACCGCAGGCCGGCGAGGGTCATATTGTCGCGAATGGTCTGTTCCAGTATGAGGCCGTACCGCTTTCGGTCCTCGGTCACAAACGCGATGCCCTGACGAATCGCGTCACTCGGCGAAGCGATGCTCACGGCGCGGCCGCCGATCTCGATCTTGCCTTTGATCCGGCCGGGCCACGCACCGAAGATGCTCATCAACAACTCGCTGCGGCCCGAGCCCATTAACCCCGCGATGCCCAGCACCTCACCGCGTCGGACGTTGAAGGACACGTCATCGACGATCTTCTTAATACCATCAGCCGCCCACGCCGTCACGCCCGAGACGTTCAGCACGACCGCGCCGCGTTCGTGCACCGACTCAGGAAAGATGTCGCCGACCTCTCGTCCGACCATCGCGGCAATGATACGGTCGCGCGTGGCGTCAGCGGCGGCATAGGTCGCAACGGTCCGTCCGTCACGCAGCACGGTGATGCGGTCGCTCATGCGAAAAACTTCGTCGAGCTTGTGCGAGATATAGATCATTCCGACGCCGCGAGACTTGAGTTTTTCCAAAATTCCGAACAGCGTCTCGACCTCAGCGTCAGTCAGCGCCGATGTCGGCTCGTCCAAAACCAATATCGTCGCGTCCTGCGACAGGGCCTTGGCGATCTCGACAAGCTGCTGCTGCCCGATGCCAAGCGAACCTGCCAATGCGCGCGGGGCGATGTCTAAGTGCAGGTCCTGCAGCAGCTTAGCGACCTTGTGATACAGAGCGGCCCAATTGATGACGCCCAATCGCGACGGCTCGCGGCCGAGAAAAATGTTCTCGCCGACGGTCAGTTCCTTGACGAGCGACAGTTCCTGATAGATGATCGCGACGCCCGCCGCCTCGCTGTCACGCACGCCGGCAAACCGAACAGCCGCATCATTCACGCTGATCTCACCTTCAAATTCGCCCGCCGGATAGACGCCCGACAGCACCTTCATCAGCGTCGATTTGCCCGCACCGTTCTCGCCCACGAGCGCGTGAAACTCGCCCGCGTCCAGCGTCAGGCTCACGCCGTCGAGCGCACGTACGCCCGGGAATTCCTTGACGATGTCTCGCATCTCCAACAATGGCATTTGCCCGATTTTACACGTGAAGCCGTCGATTGGAAAACGCCGTTTCTGTCGAGTCAAATGTCAGCCCTTCTTCGGGCTTGCCCGTCTATTTGCGGAAAAGCTCTGCTTTTCCGTTAGCGCCAACCAAAGCTTGCGGCTATGCCGCCCCCCAGCCGCAAAGCGGCGGCATAGCCGCAAAGATGTAGTGTAACCTTCGGCGAAGCAGAGCTTCGCCGCAAATAGACCGGCAAGCCGCAAGAAAGAACCTAAATCAAGATCCATTTCTTTGCGTCCTCTGCGTCTTTGCGTTAAAAACTAACTATGCCCGAGCACAACACTATCGAATCCAGTCCTGACCGAGGACCGCGTTTTTGACCCGCCAAAGGAATTTGCCGCGAACGGCCCACATGCGTTCGTTTGAGGAATACCTGCTCGCCTACGCCGATGCGGCGAAGGACGTGCCCGGCTTTTGGGCGAAGCAGGCGGAATCGCTCGATTGGTTTCGACGTTGGGACACCGTGCTCGAATGGTTTGAGCCGCACGCTAAGTGGTTTGTCGGCGGCCGCATCAATATCTCGCACAACTGCCTCGACCGACACCTGACGACGTGGCGAAAGAACAAGGCCGCGTTCATCTGGGAAGGCGAGCCCGGCGAACAGCGAACGCTGACGTATCTGCAGCTTCACCGCGAGGTCTGCCGCTTTGCCAACGTGATGAAAAAGCTCGGCGTCAAGACCGGCGACCGCGTCGCGCTCTATATGCCGATGGTTCCGGAGCTCGCGATCGCGATGCTCGCGTGTGCCCGGATCGGAGCGACGCATACGGTGATCTTTGGCGGATTTTCGGCGGATGCTATCAAGGATCGCGTTAACGATTGCGGCTGCAAACTGATCGTCACCGCCGACGGAGCTTATCGACGCGGGACCGAGATCGAACTAAAAAAGGCCGTTGACGAGGCCGCAAAGCAGTGTCCAACTGTTGAGAACGTTGTAGTTTACCGCCGCACCGGCTCTAAAAGTTCGATGAAGGCCGGCCGCGATCATTGGTGGCACGAGCTGATGGACGCCGTCGATGCCGACTGTCCCGCCGAGCCGCTCGAATCGCGAACATCCGCTCTACATCCTCTACACCTCGGGCACGACGGGCAAGCCAAAGGGCATCCTGCACACGACCGGCGGCTACCTCACGCAGACGGCGTACACGACCAAAATGGTCTTTGACCTCAAGGACGAGGACGTCTATTGGTGCACCGCCGACATCGGCTGGGTGACGGGCCACAGCTACGTCGTCTACGGGCCGCTGGCGAACGGCGCGACCGTTGTGATGTACGAGGGAGCACCGAACTTTCCCGACTTTGACCGCTTCTGGGACATCATCGAACGGCACCGCGTGACGATCTTTTACACCGCGCCGACGGCGATCCGCGCGTTCATCAAATGGGGCGAGCAGTATCCGATGAAGCACGACCTGTCGAGCTTGCGTCTGCTCGGCACCGTCGGCGAGCCGATCAATCCCGAGGCGTGGATGTGGTATCACCAGACGATCGGCGGCGGCCGCTGCCCGATCGTCGATACGTGGTGGCAGACCGAAACGGGCGCGATCATGATCTCGCCCCTGCCCGGTGCGACGCCGACCGTGCCCGGCACCGCGACGCGGCCGCTGCCCGGCATCATCCTCGATGTCGTCAATAAAAAAGGCGAGCCCGTCGCCGACAATGAGGGCGGCTACCTCGTCGCAAAACACCCGTGGCCGTCGATGCTGCGAACGCTGTGGGGCGACGACGAACGATATAAACAGGCGTATTGGTCCGAGATCCCGGGAATGTATTTCGCCGGCGACGGCGCGCGACGCGACAGCCGCGGTTACTTTTGGATAATGGGCCGCGTTGACGACGTCATCAATGTCAGCGGCCACCGCCTCGGCACCGCCGAGATCGAATCCGCGCTCGTCTCGCACGAAACCGTCGCCGAAGCCGCCGTCGTCGGCCGCCCCGACGACCTAAAAGGCCAGGCCATCTCCGCATTCGTCACCCTCGAAGGCGGCCGGCAGGGAAATGACGAACTCAAAGAAACGCTCCGTGCCCACGTCGCCAAAGAGATCGGCGCCCTCGCCAAACCCGACGACATCCGCTTCACCGACGCCCTGCCAAAGACACGCTCCGGCAAGATAATGCGGCGATTATTAAGAGAACTCGCCTCAACCAACACCATCGCCGGCGACGTCACGACGCTTGAGGATTTTTCTGTACTTGAGAAATTGCGCGAGGACGAAGAATAAGAGCTAAGCCACAGAGAACACAGAGAACTCAGAGAACCGCGTCAATTCGGAACCGGGAGCGGTAGCGACCGGATTCCGGCAAGTTGCGTCTGGCGCGAGTTAATGTGATAAACGGGCCACGGGTTTCGAATCGTGCCTGAGACTATCGGAGAAGGAATCCGGTCGCTACCGCTCCCGGTTCTGAATTGTCGCCTGCGAGAACCGCAATATCCGCAATCCATGTCATTTTGAGAGATTTGTGCGCTTTTACGCATTTTGTGCTTTTCTGGGAAATTTGGCATTCCAATTCTGTGCGGCTTTTGAAAGACTGCCCGCATGACGAACGACCAACGCATCGCAGACTGCCGACGCCTTTTCGACAAATACAACGGACGTCAACACGAACAGATCGAACGCGAAATGCGCTCGCTCGGCCATACCCGCTTTCGCCGACGCATTCTATACACCCGTCGCGAACGCGGCCGCACCGTTGCGGGCTGGATCGAGCGGTTCGGGTGGAGCGGCCGAATGCGGAATGCGGAATGCGGAGTGCGGAATGAGAAAGTGCAGAATGCGGAGTGCGGAATGCGGAATAAGCTCCCAACTGCTTCGCGTATTCGTCGAGGATTCCTCATACCTAAACAAAACCGCCAGAAGCAGCGGCGAGTGATAAGACAGGCCCGACGGATCGCCAGAAAGCACCGCCGAGAAGTAGCCAAAACGCCCATACCCACAATTCCGCATTCCGCACTTCGCATTCCGCACTCGAAAGGCGTTTCGCCGTTCCACGATTGGCTCACATCCGTCTCCTCGTATATGACGTGGGACGCCGCACATCACACGCATATAATCGAGACGCTTGAGCGTGTGACCACGGGCGAGTGCAAGCGCCTGATGATCTTTATGCCGCCGCGGCATGGCAAATCCGAGCTTGTCACCGTCCGCTACGCCGCGTGGCGGCTTAGGCAAAACCCGGCGATGAACGTCATCCTCGGCAGCTACAACCAACGGCTGGCGAATAGGTTCTCGCGAAAGATCAAGACGGTGTTGTGTGAAGACTTTGCAATGCGGAATGCGGAGTGCGGAATGCGGAATGAAGAAACGGCGACGGAGAGAACGGGCGAAGCGTCGGATCGCAAGGCATCGGGAACCACCATTTGTCGAGATCCAATGATGGGCACCACAACTCCGCATTCCGCATTCCGCAGTCCGCATTCCGACTTTCCCTTCGCCCGCCCTCGCCTCAAGAACTCCGAATCCGAATGGGAAACCCGCGTCGGCGGCGGCTTGCGTGCGGTCGGCGTCGGATCGGGTGTTACGGGGTTTGGTGCGAATCTGATCATCGTCGATGACCCCGTAAAATCGAGGGCTGAGGCCGAGAGCATTAAATATCGGAACCGCGTTTGGGATTGGTTCAACGACGACCTCTACACACGCCTCGAACCCGACGGCCAGATCATCCTCATCCAAACCCGCTGGCACGAGGACGACCTGGCGGGGCGATTGCTGGCTGAGGAGAACGGTGGTGAGTGGACTGTGATAAACCTCCCGGCACTGGCGGAGATCAATACTGCGGAGATAAATACAGCGGCTCTGCCGCAGTGCTGTGCGGAAGGGCTGTGCCCTTCCGGTAGCCATGATAAAACTCTTGAGGCTATGCCTCTCGCCGGTCGCGGCGTAGCCGCGGAAGAATTTAAGGCGGCGGACGGAAAGGCGGAGCCTTTCCGCACAGCACTGGGGCAAAGCCCAGCAGGAATGGAGCAAAGCCCAGCAGGAATGGAGCAAAGCCCATCACGCGATCCCGTTGATCAAATCGGCCGCAAAGTTGGTGACGCCCTCTGGCCCGTTCGATTCAACACCGAACACCTCGAAAACACCAAAGAAAAGATCGGAAATTACTCATTCGCCTCCTTGTATCAGCAGCATCCGGTGCCGGCGGAGGGCGGATTGTTCAAAAGGGACTGGTTTCGCCACATTGTGGACCGCGCTCCGCACGGACTTATATGGAAACGCGGATATGATCTTGGAATTACGGCCAATCCTACGTCGGATTACACGGCCAGCTACCGCGTAGCATATGACAAGAATGGAAATCTGTATATCGACGGCGGTTTTCGCAAGCGGATCGACTATCCCGACCAGCGGCGATACGTTCTGGGACGCATTCGCGAGGAACTCGACACCGAGCACGGCATCGAGGACACGGCCAACGGCTCGGCGGTCGTGCAGGAGTTGAGAAAGGACATCCGACTCCAGGGACGCGCCTTTCGCGCTGTTAAACCGAAGGGCGACAAGGTAAACCGCTCTCTCGCCTGGATGAACCTCGCCGAGGCCGGAAATCTGCGGCTCGTCCGCGGCGCGTGGAACAAGGAATTTATCGAGGAAGCCTGTGCCTTCCCTCTAGGGACGCACGACGACCAGATCGACGCCGTATCGATCGCCGTCGCGATGCACGCGAAGCATCGCTATGGGTTCTACCGGTTCTAAAGAGTTTTCAACGCAAAGACGCAAAGATGCAAAGACGCAAAGGAAAAATCAATAAAAGGATGAACGGTTTTCAGAAAACCTCCGAGCCCATATTTATCTTCTTTGCGTCTTTGCCCCTTCGCGACTCTGCGTTAAAAACTCTTCGGGCTGCCGCTTTGCGACTTTGCGTTGAAAAACGCTATCCTTATTGTTTTGGTTACGGAGGAAATGAATGGTTGAGAAAGGTGTGGAGATAGCTCCGGCGGAAGGTAAATTAGGCATTCTGCTGGTTGGTTTGGGTGCAGTTTCGACGACGCTCGTTGCGGGCGTTGAGGCGATAAAGCGTGGGATCTCGGAGCCTGTCGGTTCGCTGACGCAGATGGGCACGATCCGATTGGGCAAGCGGACGGACAACCGGACGCCGAAAATAAAGGACTTTGTTCCGATCGCTTCGCTCGACGACATCGTATTCGGCGCGTGGGATATTTTTCACGACAACGCCTATGACGCTGCGATGAATGCCGGCGTTTTGGACAAAGATCTGCTCAATCAGGTCTCAGAGCAGCTCTCATCGCTCAAGCCGATGGCCGCCGTTTTTGAGCAGAATTACGTCAAACGGATCACGGGCGAAAACGTTAAAACAGGCAAGAACAAGATGGACCTTGCCGAACAGTTGATCGCGGATATTGCGAAGTTTAAGTCCGACAACGACTGCTCGCGCCTCGTCATGGTCTGGGCGGCCTCGACAGAGATCTACATCGAGGAATCGGAGATCCATCAGTCGATCGAATCGCTAGAGAAGGCGATGTACGATAGCGACCCGTTCATCGCACCATCGATGATCTACGCGTACGCCGCGCTCAAATCGGGCGTCCCGTTTGCTAACGGTGCCCCGAACCTGACGGTCGATATACCTGCACTCGTTGAACTCGCGGACCAGCAGAAGGTTGCGATCTGCGGTAAGGACTTCAAAACGGGCCAGACCCTGATGAAGACCATTCTCGCGCCGGGCCTTAAGTCGCGAATGCTTGGCCTCGAAGGGTGGTACTCCACAAACATACTCGGCAATCGCGACGGCGAAGTGCTCGACGACCCTGAGAACTTTAAATCGAAAGAGGTGTCTAAGCTTTCCGTGCTTGAGCACATTTTCCAGCCGGAAGTTTACCCCGACCTATACGGCGATTTCTCGCACGTTGTCCGCATCAATTACTATCCGCCACGCGGCGATAACAAAGAGGGCTGGGACGCGATCGATATCTTTGGCTGGTTAGGCTACAAGATGCAGATCAAGATCGACTTTATGTGCCGCGACTCGATCCTCGCCGCACCGCTGGCCCTCGACCTGGCCCTGTTCATGGACCTCGCCCAGCGGGCCGGAATGAAGGGCGTGCAGGAGTGGCTGTCGTTCTATTTCAAAGCCCCGCAGACCGCTCCGGGCCTATACCCTGAGCACGACCTGTTCATTCAATTAATGAAGCTGAAAAACACCCTGCGACACATGAAGGGCGAGGAACTGATAACGCATTTGGGGCTGGAGTATTACGATTAGGAGCAAACGAAAGGCGGCCGGTTTTAGGCCGACCGCCGATACTAACAGAAGGTCGTATTCGATATCCGATCACTCGGTGAATACTCCATGTTTCGCAATGATTATGTTAGTAGAAAAAGTGGCTCATGTCAACGCAAATATCGGTAGCGGCGCCCCCGGCGGGACTCGAACCCACCGCCTCCTGTTTGCGAAACATGGAGCTCTATCCACTGAGCTACGAGGGCGCACGGCGAGTGTAGTTTGACCTTCGCGGTGCTGTCAAGCGGACTGCGGCGTCATGTGTAATGGAACTAAGTTTCCACAGATCTTTGAAAAATTTAATCAAAAACTGTTGCACGCCGCGCTTTTGTGTGCTAAATAGAAGATGCATCGGGCCTTCATACTCGGTGCGTCAGTGGGCTTGTATCCTTTCACACACTAAAGTCCAGCCAACGATACATCTTTTGAAATCATCATTGTTGACGGACAGCCCCGCTGTTTGGGATTGTCAGCAAGTTTGATCAGAAACAGCGTTCTAATGCTGAGGGCAACGGCCTCATGCGAGGAAAGAGGCGAGGTAAAGATGAAACAGGAATCGGCTAAGAAAAGGGACCAGGCTGCTGAAAAGGGCGTGCTGCTCGACCCTGAGCGAAAAAGCCCGCGGGCGGCTGAGTTTGAGGACAAGCTGTCGGCGCTGATCGTCGGCCAGGAGCGAGCCGTTCGCCGCATGAGCGGACTCTTTCAGATCTATCTGGCCGGGATGAATAATCCTTCGCGGCCCATCGGCACGATGCTCTTTCTCGGGCCGACAGGTTCCGGTAAAACCCGCGTCGTCGAAGCGGCAAGCGAAGTGCTCTTCGCCGATCCTCACGCTGTGGTCAAGATCGACTGTGCCGAGTTCCAGCATTCGCACGAGATCGCCAAGCTGATCGGTTCGCCTCCGGGCTACCTCGGTCACCGCGAAACCTCGCCGATGCTGACGCAGGAAAACCTCGACAAGGCACATACGGACGACAACAAACTGACGTTCGTGCTGTTCGACGAGATCGAGAAGGCGTCTGATTCGCTGTGGCAATTGCTGTTGGGCATTTTGGATAAAGCGACGCTGACGCTCGGCGACAATCGCCGCGTAGATTTCTCAAGGTCGGTCGTCATTATGACCTCGAACCTCGGTGCCCGCGAGATGTCCGATATGATCTCAGGCGGAATCGGGTTTGCGCCGACAAAGTCGGACCAGGCAAAGGCCGATAACGAGATCGATACAAAGATCTACCGCACGGCGCTCGAGGCGGCAAAGCGAAAGTTCTCGCCCGAGTTCATGAACCGCATCGACAAGGTGGTCGTGTTCAGAAGTTTGAAGGAACACCACCTGCGAGAGATCTTGAATATCGAACTTAGGTCGGTCCAGGACCGCATCACGGAGTCGGCCGGGACGAAATTCATCTTTGAATGTACGACCGAGGCAAAGGAATTTTTGCTCGGTGAGGGCATCGACCTTAAATACGGCGCCAGGCATTTGAAGCGGGCGATCGAACGATTTCTGGTCTATTCGCTGTCAAATCTCGTCGCGACCGAGCAGGTCGCAACCGGTGATTACGTGGTGGTCGATTTTGATAAGGATAAGGACGTGCTGACCTTTACCAAGCAGGCCGGCAAGATGATCATCGCCGAAAGGTCCGAACGCGATGAGACCGATGATGAACCCTTGGTAAGCGCCGACGCCGTTGGATTGCCGCTGCCATCAGCCGCATCGGCCCCGCAACTTAGCAAGTCGAAAGGCGGGGAACCGCACGAAGGCTAGCTCGACAGGTATTTGAAAAACGGGAGCGATTAGCCGCCGCTCCCGATATTCCGCCTCGGGCGTATCGCAGATGGATGTATATTGCGTCTCTGGTGCTTACCCCGAGTTGACCAGACATATATGCGTAGCGTAATATGAGATCGACTGATGGAGCATACGTATGAAGATGTCTGATTTGACCAAACTCGAAACCCTTTTCCTTGCACTTGGCGATAAGACCCGTCTTCAGCTGTTGTCGCTAATGGCCGACGGGCCGGTGCCGGTAGGACTGTTGGTCGAAAAGACCGGCGAGAGTCAGCCGAAGGTGTCGCGACATCTCGCATACCTCCGTAATTGCGGTGCTGTGACGACTTCGCGGGACGGCAAATGGGTCTATTACGCCATCGACTACGGCACGGACGCGGCGGTCAGACACATGCTCAAGGCGGTTATCGGATCACTTTGCGGCGAGGGCCCGACATCTCGCCCGCCCGTTCGCCAGGAAAAGGTGCAACGAACTGCCCCCCAACGTGAAATATACGTCGACCCGGATATGACATACGTGCCGGATCAGCACGAAGAGGTCGAAACCTACGAGTCGGAGCCGACGGTTCGTTGGGAAGAGGATAGTGAAATGGACGTATTCCTACTCTAGAGGCGGGTCATTCTCCCCATACGGGCAGTGGCGGCACTTATTGTCGCAGCAGGAGCCGCGGTTGAGCAGGTAACGACGGGTGAGGATCATCATGCCGTTCTCGAAGTAGAAATCGAGGCCCTGGACAAATGTCCGGTTCTCTTCAGCGACAGTGTGTGTGAGTTCATCGTGCATATAGAGCAAGAAATTCCCTGTTTCCTTCAGCTCCCAAGATCGGTGATTCGATGACGCCTCTGACTTGCAGCCCGAGCCCGGCGGCGAATTCGTTTATGTCTGATACGACGCGATCATGTTTTTCGGTTTCACGGACGATGCCGCCCTTGCCGACCTCGCCGCGCCCGACCTCGAATTGCGGCTTGATGAGTACGATCATCAGTCCGGTCGCCGTCAGCAGCGGCAGTATCGCCGGGATCACCTTTTTGACCGAGATGAACGAGACGTCCATGACGGCCAGATCTAAAATATTATCAAAGTCCGACGGTTTCAGGTTCCGTGCGTTGGTACGCTCGCGAACCTCGACCCGCGGGTCGTCTCGAAGAGACCAAACGAGTTGGTTGGTGCCGCTGTCAACACAAACGACGCTTTCGGCTCCGTGCTGCAACAGACAATCGGTGAAACCGCCGGTCGAGGCGCCGATGTCGATGCAGTCGAGTCCGACAACGTCAACACCGAAATGTCGCAAGGCGGCCTCGAGCTTGAGCCCGCCGCGTCCGACATATCTTAGTTCTGTAGACGTGCCTTTGAGGCGAATGGTTGCGCTGGATGCATATTTTTCTGACGGTTTTTCGACACGTTTTTCGTCAACGATCACAACGCCGGCCATCACCAGGGCCTGTGCTCGATTGCGCGTCTCGGCGAGGCCCCGATCGACGAGCAGTTTGTCGATGCGTTCCTTAGCGGTCACAGGCGGAATCTCAGCCCGCGCACAGCAACCCGAAAGCCGCGACCGCGAACTTCGCGGAGGCCCTTCTTGTTGCCCTGTACCAGCGGATTGCTATGGTTGAAGTGAATAAAATGGACCTTGTTCCTCTCGCGTCGCGGCAGCGATCTGAGCAGCTCCATCGTCTCGGTGACAAACGGGTGCGGCACCTCGCTCATCGGCCGGGCGATCTCGCCGGCGGCGTAAAACGTGCCGTCGAGCAGCAGATAGTCCGCCGAGCGAACAAGATCTGCGAGCGGCGTTTGCCATTTGCTCCACTTGTCGATGTCGGGGATGAAGATCAGCGTTTTGTCCTTTGTCTTGATGCGAAAGCCGACCGTTTCGGAAAATTCATCGCGATGCGGAACGAGAAAAGGCGTGACAGAAATGGCATCGGTGAGCTTAACGTCTGCGTTGTCAGCGAGCGGCTGGATCGCGATGTTCTGGATGGCAACAAGCTGCGACCAAGGGGCATTTTGTTCGAGCATCTGCTTCATTCGCGGCATCGCGTAAACCTTGATGCCGCTCGTATTCATCGACTCGCGGCCGAGGTACATCAGGCCGGTGTAATGGCCGATGTGGGCGTGGGTGAGAATGATGCCGTCGATGCGGTTCGTCCGGTCGCCGGTCACATTTTTGAGGAGTTCGAATTGCTCGGGCAGGTCGGGCGTCGCGTCAAATATCCACCGTTCCTGACTGTCAGGATCGACAAGGGCGATCGACGAGACAGTTTGATGCATGGCTGCGTTCTGCCAGGCCTGCCGGCAAAACGGAGACTCGCAGCCCATCTGCGGAACTCCCGCGTCCTGCCCGACCCCCAGCACAACGACGTACGGCCGACCGGCGAACACGCCGATGCTGAGGGCGACGATCATTGAAAGCGCGGCAAGAATTTGGTTCATTATGTCAGCCGAACGAAAATGCTATTCTAAGCAAAATGAACAGTAATAGAAAGCTCGACAGCTTTGCCAAATACGCGTGGTTCACGCTCGCATGGAACCTCGTCGTCATCCTTTGGGGCGTGTTCCTGCGGGCGTCAAAATCGGGCGACGGCTGCGGCCAGCACTGGCTGACGTGTCACGGCGAGGTTATTCCGTCGGCGCCGGAACTTAAGACCGTTATCGAATATTCGCATCGGATCACGAGCTTCTTGGCGTTCGTCGCTGTGCTTGCCCTGCTGATCTGGGCCTATCGCAAGTTTGAAAAGGGAAGCCCGATTCGCAAGACCACGATGCTGTCGTTCGTCTTTGTCGTGACCGAGGCACTGGTCGGTGCGGGTCTGGTGCTGACTGGCAACACAGCCGATAACCTGACGGCGGCTCGGCCGTTCTGGATGGCTGGCCACCTGATCAACACCTTCATTCTACTTGCCTTCCTGACGCTGACGGCATGGCATGCGGGCGGGCGGCGGATACGGACAGGCGTGGCGACCAAATACAAGGCGGCGATCGCCGTAGGAGTTGCGGCGGTATTTATCGTTGGTATCACCGGTTCGATAGCGGCATTGGCGGATATGGTGTTCGCGTCCGGAACCCTTGCTGAGGGCGTCGCCAAGGACTTTTCATCGACATCGAATTACCTGCTGCGCCTGCGCTTACTGCATCCGATCACGGCGATCCTGACGAGTGTTTTCCTGATCTTTCTGACGGGCTGGCTCGCAAAGGAATCGGGTGACGACGCGGGCGTAAAGCGATGGTCCAATATCCTTGCCCTGCTAGTGCTGGTGCAGATCGCATTTGGATCGGCAACGCTGCTAATGCTGGCGCCGATCGTGATGCAGCTAGGACACTTGTTATTGGCTGACGCGATCTGGATCAGCTATGTGCTCTTGGTGGCGGGATTTTTGTCGGCTTCGGGCCGAGGTCGGGCTCGATGAGCCGGAAGAGGCATAAGCCGAGTAGCGTGTGACACCTCTCCAGTAGTGAATCGAGGCCGGCTTGAAGCTCGGCCCGTTTGGATTCGATATCGTCACGGCTGGCGTCGGATCGAACAAAGATCGGGTCACCCTTCATCGTGATCACGCGGCTGAAGGGCTTTGGAATGACCATCTTGTCCCAACTTCGAAGTGTCCAATATTTCTCGGGGCATAGCATTACGGGGAGCATCGCTTTTCCCGTCATCCGTGCGAGCATCGGTGCCCCGGGCTTTGCCTTATGGCGTGGACCTCTTGGGCCATCGACGGTCAGAAAAACCGGAGAGCCGTCTCTCATAAGGGCGGCTAGTTCTATCAAGGCATCCTGGCCGCCGCGAGAGGACGATCCTCGGACCATGCCGAAGCCAAGCCTCTGTGCCCGCCCGGGCCGCAAGCTCACCGTCCTTGCTACTTGATGTCAGGACGATTAGACCGCGGCCTCGAAGATAGTAGGCACCTGTGAACAAACGATCGTGATAGCAGCACAATATCGGCGAATCAAAGTCAGCAAATATCTCGTCGAGGGTCTGTTCGTCTTTGAGTTCGTAACGGAGCGTTTTGCCGATGGCGTTCAGCACGAGGTAAAGACCGAATCCGGCGAGCCTGATAAACAGCCGGTCTTTGAGCGAGTATTCGGTGAGAGGCCTGAACTCAAAGGCCGTTTTGATCGCGGGCGTCACAATTAGATGATAACTACCAATTTGGGGTATTATTTGCAACAAGGGCAACAGTCAGATCGTAAATTGAGGTAACCTCTTCCCGCGCTTTATGCAGCGACAGATCCTGATCATCGACGACCACGACGACCTGGCCACCGCCCTGGACGAGGTCTTTACGCACACCGGCCACGAGGTCCAGATCGTCGAGAATCGCGATGACGCACTGGCGATCGAGGATCTGGATCACTTTGACTTTGTAATTACCGATCTCGACCTTCGTCCTGACGATCCGGTCTGCGCTAACGGCGCGTCGGGGCTTTGTCCGGATGGAGCGATCACAGCCGGCGTGCATGTAAAAGCGTTCAAGCTGGGAGCAGCCAATTTCCGCCGCGAAGACTTTGACGAAGAAGAATTGAAGAGCATGGTCGCGACCGTGCTCGATCACAAGACCCGTTACGTCGATCGTGTTGAGGATCTGCAGAACCTGCACGAGCACATCGTATTCGAGCTTCCCAGTGCCATTTCCCTGATGCATATTGTGCTCGAATATCTGATGAAAAGGGTCGAGAAGGTCGGCGTCTGTAAGCCCGAGCAGTCGAACCTCTTTGTCGCCCTCGACGAGGCATTCGTCAACGCGGTGAAGCATGGCAACAAATTTGACGCGAGGAAGCTCGTGCGGGTGTCTGCAGATGTCTCAACGAGCGAGGCGCGGTTCACTATAGAGGACGAGGGCGAGGGTTTTGATGTGAACTCGATCCCAGATCCGCTCGATCCTGAGAACCTCTTTAAGGCGTCGGGTCGCGGGGTGTTGTTCATCTACAACATCATGGACGAGGTCAAATACAACGACCGCGGCAATCGCCTGACGATGGTCAAAAAGGCACCCAAACCGGAGGAGCAGTCCACCTGACGTCACTCGATGAAAGTCACGATCGCCCAGATCAATACCACAAACGGTGACCTCGCGGGCAACACTTCGAAGATAATTGCGGCGATCGAAAGGGCCAAAAACGACGGCTCTGACCTGGTCGTCTTTCCCGAACTGTGTACCCACGGATATACCTCGCAGGACTGGTTTCAGGACGCCGATATCATTGCTCATGTCGACGAACCGCTGGATCGCATAGTCCCTGCTACAGTTGGTATCACCGCGGTTGTCGGCACTGTCAGACAGAATCCTGATCCGGATGGCCGACGGCTTTTCAATGTTGCGGCGGTGATATCGAATGGCGAGCTGCTTGGGATATGCCGACAAATCACTGCTTCCTGAATACGATGTTTTCGACGACCCGCGATACTTTGAGCCCGGCGACCAGCGACGCATTTTTGAGGTGAATGGAGTCAAGCTCGGCGTTGTCGTCTGCGAGGACTTTTGGAATGACAAGACCTTTTGGAAAGAGAGGCTCTATGAGCACGATCCGACCGACGACGTGATCGCGATGGGTGCCGATGTGATCGTGTCCGTCAATGCTTCGCCCTATAATAAAGGCAAGATAAAGCTTCGCTGCGACATGGTCGCCCATCGCGGCAAAACTGCAGAAGAAGCCCATCGTCTTTGTGAATCTTGTTGGCGGCAACGACGGCATTATCTTCGACGGCGCAAGCCTCATTGCTGATGAGGAAGGCGACATTATCCTGCAGGCAGCGGCGTTCGAAGAGTTTGTCGAGACCGTCGAACTTGATTGCCGCAAGCCAGACGCCCGCGGCATCACCGGCGGCGAGATCGATTCGATACATCGAGCATTGGTGTTAGGAATTCGAGATTATGCCGCTAAGAACGGATTCAAAAAGGCCGTTCTCGGCCTTTCTGGCGGAATCGATTCGACGTTGGTCGCAGCCCTTGCGGCTGAGGCTCTCGGGCCGGAGAACCTGCTCTGCGTCATGATGCCGTCGCCATTCTCCTCCGAGGGCAGCATCAAGGACAGCGAGGAACTGATCCGCAATCTCGGCTGCGACGGCCGCATCGAGCCGATCTCGGACACGTTCGAGGTTCTGCTCAAGCAGATGGATCTCCATAAGCCGACGAAAGGCGGCGAATCGCTGGCGGCCGAGAATATGCAATCCCGCCTCCGCGGCGTGATCCTGATGGCGATCTCAAATGCCGAGGGCCGGCTGCTGCTTTCCACCGGCAACAAGAGCGAACTGGCCGTCGGTTATTGCACCCTTTACGGCGACACGAACGGCGGCCTCGCCGTGCTCGGCGATGTTCTAAAGACCGAGGTCTGGCAGATCGCCCGACATATGAACGAGCGGGCCGGACGCGAGATGATCCCGAACAAGATCATCGACAAAAGGCCATCTGCCGAGCTTGCCCCGAACCAGTTTGATCAGGACAGCCTGCCGCCATATGAGCTAATGGATCCGATGCTAAAGATGTATTTCGAGCAGAAATCATCGCCCACCGAGATCATCGCTGCGGGCAATGATGCCGACCTCGTTTACGGCATCCTCAACAAGGTCGAGCACCCGGCGAACGAATTCAAACGCCAACAGCTGCCGCCGACCCTCATCATTTCGAAGAATGCCATCGGCGTCGGCCGCCGCAGACCGATCACCCACAAGTACCGTCGCAGCAAACCCGCTTAGAAGTCTTTGCAAGTCAGCGTATTTGCTCTCGTTCTTCAACATCAGCCAATTGCTGAATCTTTATTTCGGAGGGATTATGACCAGATTCGATAGTCCTTTGAACAATATCAAGATCGCCAGCCCGTGCCCGGCGAACTGGAACGAGATGTACGGCGACGACCGCAAGCGCTTTTGCGGCGAGTGTAAGCTCAATGTTTACAACCTTTCGGGAATGACCCGTGACGACGCCGAGCGGCTTGTCACCAATCAGAAGGCCGCCTCTGCGTGCGTTATTATCGTCGAGCCGACGGCAGCATCATCACAGCCGATTGCCCGGTCGGTTGGGCAAAGGTCAAGCAGCGAACGCGGCTGTACGCAACGGCGATCGCATCGCTTGTCATCGCTATGTTTACCGGCGTTCTGTTTGTTTCTCTCTTCTCTAAGGGCAGGCCGACGATCGGTGAACTTCGTTTTCCGTTCCCGACACCCACGCCGGAGCGGCTAATGGGGGCGATTGCACCAGTGCCGCCAAAGAACACTAATACGAATTCGAACGCCGCCCAGGGCAAGCCCTCGTACATTCAGGGGAACGTCGCGATCGATGCTCCGAAGACAAAATTTGAGATAGGTAAGATGCGTGTCGTGACGGGCGAGAATGCGGGACGCAAGGAAAGCTAGTTCTTGACGAAGTAACCCTCTCGCGAACGAACTCTGGTGCCTGACCGGCCGGGCACATCTATCTCTACCTTGACGAACCGGTTTACGGGAAAGTCAGCTTCCGAATAGTACTGGATCAGATACTGCGAGCGCAGTTCGTTTCCAAGCTGGCGAAAGATCTGGTCGAGGATCTGCTGGTTTCGCCGCTTATTGTTGTCGTTCTGGTAGGGATCTTTCGTGTCGATGGGCAAGAAGCTGGGCAGGAACGCAGACCCCCCGGTTTCGCGAGCAAATCGGTCCATATTCTGCTGGCCAAACACGCTCATCTTGTTGAGCTGAAACGAACTTCCGGCGGGATTTATCGAGTAGAAAACCGCATCGGCGTCCTGCAATGATCTAACTACCTTAGCTTGCTCGGCGACCTTGGCGCTGTCGCGGGCCTTTACGCGCAGCTCTCGGAGCTTTGATCCCTGCACGTCATCCGTGATCTTTCGCTCGGCATTCCAAATGGCCTTGATCACACCGTCGCTGTTTGTATCTTCGCCGTCCGAGATAATTACCATGACCTTTCGGACGCCTTCGGGAGCATTGCGCTTTAGGTGATCGGCGGCCAGCCTGACAGCGTCGTAAAAGGCCGTCTGCTCCTTTGTCGGGACGATCATGCGAACGCTGTTGATCGACCGTTCGGCAGTATCGCGGGGCTGCACCAGTACGCCGCGGGCCCCGACGGTGAAGATCGTCGCGCGATCGGTAGGTTTCATTACGTCGGCCAGGAACTTTGCCGCCGTGTCCTGCTCAAACCGGAACATCGCGTCTGTGCTCGCCGAAACGTCAAATAGCAATGCGATCTCGAGCGGTACGACATCGGCGCTGACCGACGCTCTCGATCGTCTGCCGCCGGCCCTCTTCAGATATCCGGAAATCGATTGCGCTAAGCCCAACAACCGGATTTCCCTTGTCATCTGTGACCGAAACCGGCACCACGACGAGTCTTGACGAGACCTTGATGACCTCGTCATCTGGCGTCGCCCTCGGCGTCGGCGTTTGGGCCGATTGACGCCGCGGTCAGCAACGCTAAGGCTATCGATACCGGCAGAAGTTTCCTCATTTTGGCTCGCAGTTATCGCTAAGTGTTAAGGGCACCCTGAAACGAGTATGTTCGATCTCGCTTCACAAGGTGCCCTCAAATTCAGACCATTATTACTCGTTCGGCTGCGGTTTGACCTCGACGTTGGTGTTGAGGCCGCGGCTAACAAGGAGTTTGATCTCGACGCGGCGGTTCTGCTCTCGGCCGTCGCGGGTCGTGTTGTCGGCGACCGCCTTGAGCTCACCAAACCCATACGACTCGACAAAGCGGCGAAGCGGGACATTGTGCGTCTCGATCAGGTAATCTTTGACGGCCTGTGCTCGCCGTTGGCTGAGTGCCTTATTCTTGGCCGTGCCGCCCTCGGCCGAGGCAAAGCCGGTGACCTCGACGGCGTAACCCCTCAATGTCATTGCACTCGCGGCGAGCTGGTCGAGCGAGGCTTTTGCGTCAGGCGACAGAACTGCACTGTTGACCTTAAAGTTAATCGTCGCCGAAGTCTGCACCACGTAGTCATCCAGGTCAGAGATGCGTTTGTTGGTGGCGTTTACGCCGGCCACTGCTGCATCGGCAGTATCTTGCGCGGCTCTGGCACCACCTTTAGCGGCGTTCGAGATCGCCATCAGCTCATCGATCTGACCCGAGAGCCGCTCTTGATTCTGTTCCAACGCTGTGGAGCGTTCCTCGATCGGAGCCGCTCTTGCATCGAGTGCTCTCGCGGCCTCGAGCGAATCCTTGTCAAAACGGACCTTGTTTACGGTAACGCTGCCGTTGCTGTCGCCGCGGCCTTCGACCTCGATCGTAGCTCCGCGAACAAGCGATGCGACCGGGAACTTGTCGCCGCCCCAGAAGCCTTTGCTCTTGATGCTGGCGCTCGGCTCGATCACGACACGCGTGTCGACATTTGTCGTGTCGCGAACAATGAGAGTGTTGTCGTTCTCTTTCGAGACGATGGTGCCTGCGATCTTATACTTTTGGCCGGGAACGGCGGTCCTGAGCTGTGTCTGAGCAAGAGTGCCGATCGCAAAAAAGGCAACTGCGAGCAAGAGGACTGAACTTTTCTTATACATATGATCAACTCCTCGATAAAAACTGCTTAGTTTTGAATGAAAGACTGACCTGTTGGACGCCATTACCAAGTTTAGGTTGTCGAGCAAAGGCGGCAGCGTATTTGAGCCTACACAGAAGGTCTGGCAACGGTCTTGTCAACGAGAGATATTCAAGGGGAGACACAGCGTCAATACAGCTATCATAACGCACTGATCTAAGGTATTGCACCATGTTTCTCTACACCGTGAACGGTGCATGCTCAAGATATTTCTTGAGGTACGCCAGAAACCTTCTCAGCGTCCGCACCATCAACGACCCGATGATCATAGGTCAGAGCGAAATACGCCATCTGACGAATCGCGATATAATCGTCGCCATCGGGCGAGGTCATCACCTTTGCCCGCTTCTCGATCGTTCCGACACAAAGGATCGCGACCTGCGGCTGGTTGATGATCGGCGTGCCGTAGAGGCCGCCGAAAACGCCCGGATTCGTTATCGTAAACGTCCCGCCCTGCACCTCGTCAGGACTAAGCTTCTTGCCGCGGGCACGGTCGGCGAGGTCGTTGGCCTTCACGGCCAACTCCGGCAGCGACATCGTCTCGGCATTTTTGATGACCGGCACGATCAGGCCCCAATCGAGGGCGACGGCCATACCGAGATTGATATCGCCCTTGTAAATTATGTTTTCGCCGTCAACCTGCGAATTTACTATGCGATGCTCGCGGATCGCAGCGGTCACGGCCTGAAAGATGAACGGCATGAAGGTCAGTTTTGTGCCGAACTTGGCCTGAAAATCAGCCTGATGTGCCGCACGAAACTTCGCGACATTCGTCATGTCGATCTCGTAAACGCTGGTCACGTGCGCAGACGTTTGCTTTGAGAAGGTCATGTGCTCGGCGATCTTCTTTCGCATGACCGACATCTTTTCGACCCGGTCTTCCATTGTCGTCGCGGGTGCCGGCATCGTGAAGGTCGGGGCCTGTTTCGGTGCAGATGCAGCGATCGCCGGTGCTGACGCAGAACCTTTGACCAGCAGGTCCTGCGGCCTCAGGGCTGCGCCGGTCTCGATAAAGTTGAGAATGTCGTGCTTGGTCACGCGTCCGCTCAAGCCGCTGCCGGGGATCCGAGTGATATCGATACCATGCTCAGCCGCGATGTTGCGGACCAGCGGGCTCGACTTTTGGCGTCGAAGTTCATCGATCGTCGAGTTGCCGTTCGAGCCTCCGCTTGCCGCCGCGGCGACAGCCTTAACCTGAGCCTCAGGTTTCGGGGCTTCAGCTTGTTGAACGTCTGCAGCCGGACCTTGGCCCTTGGCCTTTGGACTTTCGACGGCCGCTCCGCTTGCTCCAACCAACGCCAAGACCGAACCGACCTCAACCGTCTCGCCCTCCAGAACATTAATGGCGAGCAGCTTGCCGCCTGCCGGACTGGGCACCTCGGCATCGACCTTGTCGGTCGAGATCTCAAGCAACGCCTCGTCCTTTGCAATATCGTCGCCGACGGCCTTGAGCCACTTGGACACGGTGCCCTCGGTTATCGACTCGCCCATTTGCGGCATTACGACCTCGGTCGCATCGCCGACAGGAGTAGATGTAGGCGCGGATACGGCAGCCGCAGGTTCCTCAGGAATGGCCTCTGGTTCGGGTTCCGAGGCTGTTGTCATTTCTACCACGGGAGGTGTATCCGCAGATGGCGTTGGGGCCGATGCTGCCGCCTCGCCCTCTTCACCAATGACAGCAACGACAGTCCCGACCTCGACCGTTTCGCCTTCTTGCGTATTGATAGCCAAGAGCACACCCGCACCGGGGCTGGGAACCTCGGCATCGACCTTGTCGGTGGAGATCTCAAGGATCGCTTCGTCCTTCTCGATACGGTCACCGACCTGCTTCAGCCACTTGGACACGGTGCCCTCGGTTATCGACTCGCCCATTTGCGGCATTACGACATCAACGCTCATAAACACCTAGAATACAAGAAAAGCTGGGTTAAGTCAGCCTGTCGGCCCATGTGATCAGTATGTCCCAGCCGGCGTTTCCCTGTCCCACTTTGTACTCGAACAACGGCGTTCTGGTCGTTCTGCATAACCTCAATGTTCACTATATTTACGGCGGTGATCGTGAGTGGGTTGTCCCACACTGTCCCGCTACTGTCCCACTGCCCAGCGGGACAAATAACAGTGTATGTTTTCAACAACTTACGGCCATTTTTGCATGTGTCCCGACGATTTTTAGAAAAAAACTGACAAACATTCCAGCCGCATTCGGACCCACGAATTTCAATTCGATATTACGACGCTTCACCGCGTGTGTCCCGCTGCTGTCCCGCTCCCTAGTGGGACAAATAACTGTGTGTATTTCCAATGACTTACGCTCAATGTCGCCCGTGTCCCGCCGATTTTGAAAAAAAATTAGCATAAGCACTTTAGCCAAGTCGGTGGATCAGGTTTTTCGCGAGTTGCGACACTGAAACACCGTATTACAATATCAACGAGTTGTCAAGAATTTTTTGATCCGGTTGCACCACAAAGCGGGGTTATCTGAGTTGACCACTGATCCAATCGGGGTCACGGCGTGAGTCGAGCACGGCGAGGACTAAGATCTGGCCGTCCTCGATCCGATAGTAGATCGCGAAGGGAAACCGGTGAGATATCGAACGATGAAGGCCGTGATACGGTACGGCGTGAGTGCCGCCTGTGACCTTCAACCTTTCAATGTCCGTCAGTAGAGATGTGCGGAAGTAGTGCCCCAGGCCGGGACTTTGTCGTTCATAGAACCGGGCTCCGTCGAGGAGGTGACGGTAAGCCTTATCGAGAATTCTGACCTTCACAGTTTTTCAGTCAGAAGCCTCTCTTTGGCCGTATCAAAGTCAATAAACTTAGCGGTACCGCTCTGAATATCATCTTCGACACTCTTCAGGTAGGTCTCATGCCATCCGGGCCATTCGGCTTCCTCGGGGTGGGAGAGAATATCGTCCCAGACAGTTTCAATAACCTCCATCTTTTCCGAAAAGGTCATTTTTTCCAGGGGCAGTACAATTTCTGCGTTCATAATGGAAGATTATAGCGCAATTAGTCGCCCCTCTTTCTCAGCCTCACGAACGAGATCATCGTGAGGATATAGACGATCAGGAAAGCCGTTGCCAGGAGAAAATAGAGGATCGAGCCGCGCAGGTAGTAGGTGAACATCATCCCCAGAAAGAACAGGAACGATAGCACGGCGATGAAAGCAGCCCGCTGGGCATTGGGCGGCGGCATTGCGGGACCGGCGGGCATTACTCTTCAGCGGTGGTTGGGTCGATGATCGTTTTGACCTCGTTGATCGCGTTTGCCGGAAAGCCGCCGCGGGTTGCGTGTTCGCGAATGATGTCCTCATTCGGAGCGATGTAGACGCAGTAGATCTTATCGCCGGTCACATAGCTCTGGACCCATTGGATCTCGGGCCCAAGCTCGCGCAACACGTTGCACGATGTCTGTGAAACGGCCTGCAGGGCATCGGCCGGCGAATCACCGACGCCGGGAATGTCGCGTTCGATCACGTATTTTGGCATTTTAGTTTTCCTCCCTGTTGTTTAGGTCCTGCGTCTCGTCCTCGCTGTTGTCGAATAGCGACCGATGGGGCGGGCTGGGCGGCGGCAGGTTGGCGGTGTGTTCGGCCATATCGCTCTGGAGGCGTTCGACGGCGTCGCGGGCGCGTTCGAGATCGTCAAGGCCGATCTTTAATGTGAGCTTGCCGTCGTCACTAGGCAGAGCGGACATGCGCGTGACGGATTTTAGACGGATCTGGATCTTTGCGCTGCGCCGCATCAAGCCTTTCTTAAATTTTACGTCCAGCAGCTCGTCGATCGGCAGCCGCTCTTCTTTGACGCCCGTCGAGACGAGGCCGAGCACCTTTGCCTCAAATTCCAGCACGATGCCCGCGGGCGAGAACTTGGCGATGCCGTTCACGCTCGTGAACCCATGTGCCGTCTCGGCCTTGAATGGAACACCTGAGAAATTCTGCATAAGAGGAATCGCCGCAAAGACGCACAAAAGTCGCAAAAGATAAAGGTTATTTGTGCTTTTTGCGCATTTTTGCGGCTATTTCTTCAATAGGTACTTTCCGATACCGAATAAACTGATCAACAACCAGAAGAATTCTACTACAAAGGAAGGGAAGTTAAATGTGTAGTAAAGCGAGATGAGAATCAGCACCGCCCCGACGCCGTTCATCACCGAATACGCCAACTGCTCACTCCGCATCCGCCCCGTCTGGAGCAGGAAATACGCGAGGACAATGACCACGACGCCGAGAGTGCCGAGAATGTCGTACCAAGCCCAATTCACTTGAGTTTCACGACCATTCCGTTCGGCCCAACCGCCCAGGTGGCTTTAGGACTCCGCGACTGAACCGAATTCAGGTCTTCAGTGCCGAGTAGTTTCCATGTCTTTCCGGCGTCGCGAGAAACGTTCGAGCCGTTGGTCCCGACTGCGATGATCGTTTTGCGGTCAACGTATGTCACGCCTGACCTATATCCGCTTAGGCCTGTACCGGCTTTCCACGTCTTGCCGGCATCGGCGGTAAACGCGAGCGATTTCGCAGCCTCCGCCGGTTTCTCATAATCACCACCCACGATGACGCCCGTTCTCGCGTCTGACATCGCGATCGAGAATATGCCCGTGCCGGGACGGCCCTTTACAATCGGAGTTTCCGTGACGGTCCATGTCCGGCCTCTATCATTTGAGTGGAAAACACGAGCATTGCCGCCGCCAGTGACGAGGAACAGGCCGTCCTTGCCGTGGGCGATCAGACATGTGCCGCTTGCGGCAAATGCTGATTCGCTCAGAGTGGCCGCCGGCATCTGGGCAGTATCAAGATTCTTCCACGTAGAGCCGCCGTCGGTGGTGCCAGTGAGGAGAAATTTGCCGTGAACCGGATCGGACATGCCGACGCAGTTGTTCTCATCCCAGCACGCCAGCGCGTCGTAGAAGGTAAGGATGTTCATGCTCATGAACTGCTGCTTCCACGTCGACCCGCCGTCGATGGTCTTAAAGATCCGCGAGTTACGATCGTTTCCGATGCTTAGAACGTACGCCGTGTCGGGGCCAAAGGCCTCGACGTCGCGGAAATCGAGTTTAGCTGCACCCGGAACGGCCATCACGTTCCACGTCTGGCCGCCGTCGATCGTGCGGATCACCGTCCCGCCCGTACCGCTCGCCCAGACGATCTTTTCATTGACGACCGACAGGCCGCGAAGGCTCGCGGTAGTGTCGACGGTCTGTTTGATCCATTGCGCCTGTAAATCCGGGGCAGTCAGCATGAAAAGACAAGCGAATGCGGCGAGATGGAGCAATTTCGGAATAACTGAAAACGGATAACTGAGAACTGATAACGGCATTGCTCGATATTATCAGTTTTTAGTTATCCGTTATCCGTTATTTCGGAACGGTTCTTACATATGAATCGTCAGATCGTGTACACCTTCGGCGGCTTCCATGACGGATTCGCTGACGGTCGGGTGGGCGTGGATTATGCGGCCGAGTTCGTCGGCGGTCGTTTCGAGGGCCATGGCGACGCAGGCTTCGGCGAGGAGCTCGGTGGCGTGCGGGCCGATGATGTGGACGCCGAGGACCTCGTCGTATTTCTTATCGGCGACGATCTTGACGAAGCCGTCGGTCTCGCCGAGTATGCGTGCCTTGCCCGAGGCCGAGAACGGGAATTTGCCGACCTTTACGTCATAGCCCGCGGCTTTTGCTTTCTCTTCCGTCAGGCCGACGCTGGCGACCTCGGGATCGCAGTAAGTGCAGTTGGGAACGAGGTTGTGTTTGATCGGCTCGACCTTTTTGCCGGCGATCTTTTCGACAACGAGAATGCCTTCTTTCGAAGCTAGATGAGCAAGCCAGGCGGTGTCAATGACGTCGCCGATGGCGAAGACGTTCGGTTCGTCGGTCTCACAGTATTCGTTCACCTTGATCGTGCCGCGCGGATTGACGACGACCTTGGTCTTGTCGAGGCCGAGCTTATCGAGGTACGGCATGCGGCCGACGGCGACGAGCAGCATTTCTGCCTCGAAGCTGACGTCGTTGCCCTTGGCGTTTTTGCCCGAGACCTTGACGCCCTTTTTGTCCTTGGTCATCTTGTCGAGCTTGATACCGGTCTCGCATCGAATGCCCTGTTTCTTGAACGCACGGGCAAGTTCCTTCGAAACGTCAGCGTCCTCGACCGGCACGATGCGGTCAAGCAGTTCAACGACAGTCGTTTCGCAGCCAAAGCGGTGATAAACGCTAGCGAATTCAACGCCGACCGCACCCGAGCCCATGACGATCATCGATTTTGGCACGTTAGTCAATTCAAGAATCTGATCTGAATTGACGACCTGTTTGCCGTCGGTTTCAAATCCAGGAATAGGACGCACGACTGAACCGGTCGCGATGATTATGTTCTTGGTGTCGATCGTTTCTTTCTTACCGTCGGCGAGATCGACCTCGACCTTGCCACGGCCTGCGATCTTGCCAAAGCCGTTAAAGACCGTGACCTTATTCTTTTTCATCAGATAGGTCACGCCGGCCGAGTTTTTGGCGACGACATCGGATTTGTATTTTTGGACAGACGGGAAATCGAACGACAGATTGTCGACCTTTAATCCGAACTGCTCAAAATGCCCGGCTTTTTGATACAAATGCGCGGCGTTGAGCAACGCCTTTGTCGGGATACACCCTCGCAGGCCGCAAGTGCCGCCGAGGCGTGCGTCCTTTTCTTTCTCGATCAAAGCGACCTTTAATCCAAGCTGTCCGGCCCGCACCGCTGCCACATAGCCGCCGGGTCCCGAGCCGATAATAGTTACGTCAAATTGTTCTGCCACAGATGTTTTCCCCTGTAAATAATAACGAAACTCACATTATAGGAGTTTCGCTCGCTAGTAGCTACTCGCCTAATAATGCGGTGCCCTGCAAAGTCGCAAAGTACGCAAAGACGGCGTAAACTGGGGACTATATGATCCATTCAGAAGAGTTTTTAGCCATAGCCCATGATGCCAAGAGCCGTGTCAAAGAGTGCGATGTTGCAGGAGCACAAGACCGCATCTCGAACGGTGCGGTGCTGATCGATGTCCGCGAAGACAACGAATACGAAGCCGGCCACGCCGAGGGTGCGCGGCACATGGGCCGCGGCATTATCGAGCGTGATATCGTTCAAACCTGCCCGGATAAATCGACCACGTTGGTGCTGTATTGCGGCGGCGGTTATCGCTCAGCTCTAGCGGCCGACATGCTGCAAAAGATGGGCTACACGAACGTGTGGTCGATGGACGGCGGCTGGAAGGCGTGGCAGGACGCAAACGCGCCGATCGAGATCGAGATGCCATTCTAAACATGACTGACACTGATCTGGAAAAGCGTCGAGACCGCGTTCGCGAGCTGCAGGAGGAATTTGCGGCCCGCGGCGATGCCACGGGTTGGTTCGACGCTCTTTATCAGGAAGCGGCGGGCGATAACGAGGTCATACCCTGGGCCGATCTCGAACCAAACAGTTATTTTCGAAAATGGGCTGAGGACAACGGGCTAAAGGGCGACGGCCGAAGTGCCCTCGTTGTGGGCTGTGGCCTCGGTGACGATGCGAAATACCTACACGACCTTGGATTTAAGGTCACTGCATTCGACCTCTCGCCGACGGCGATCGAATGGGCGAAGAAGCTTTACGGCGAAACCGAGATCCAGTTCGAAACCGCGGATCTTTTTCAACCGTTTTCCGGCTGGTTGGGCGCGTTTGAATTCGTGCTTGAGATCTACACCATCCAGCCGCTGCCGCTCGAGATGCGCCCGCGGGTGATCGATGCGATAGCGGCATTTGTGGCTGAGGCGGGCGAGTTGGTGGTTGTCACTCGCGGTCGCGGCGATGACGAAGAGCCGGACACGGTGCCGTGGCCGTGCTCACGGCGCGATCTTTCTCGTTTCGAGGACAACGGCCTTGTTCAGACCGACTTTGTCGAAATTCCGCCCGAGAATGACGATGAGCCCCCAAGGTTCGTCGTCAGATATGTGCGACCTGCGGCCGGAGAATGATCAGTTGAAGATCGACCGCTCCCGGGCAAATTTTTCTTTCAAACTTCCGCAAACGACCTGACAGAGCTCAAAAACCGATTCATCGGCGATGCGGTAATAAACCGTGTTGCCCTCCTGGCGGCGTGCGACCAGGCCGCCGTCCTGCAGGATCCTGAGGTGCTTGCTCACGTTCGGCTGGGTCGAGGCCACGGCGTGCGTGATCTCTGAGACGCTCGCTTCGCCGTTTTCCAGATGCTGGAGTATGTGCAGCCTGAGCGGTTCCGAGAGCACCTTGAACCGCTGTGCGACAAAACCGACCACCTCGGGCGTCATTTCAATATCTTTCTTCATGTGTACTTGACAGTATAACGATATAGTTATATGCTCATATCTGAGTTAGTATATTAGACAAGCAGGAGAGAAATCAAGAGTAATGATAAAACAAGCAACAGTGCACGAGATCAACGAGATGCTGGAAACCGGCGGTGAGTGTCAGGTGATCGATGTGCGTGAGTTTTCTGAGTTCAACAGCGAGCGAATAGCGGATGCTCAATTGATGCCGCTTTCCAATTTTGAGAAGCACGCGGCTGAGATCGACCATTCAAAGCCGGTCTACCTAATGTGCCGCTCGGGCAACCGGGCAAAACAGGCAGCGGAGAAGCTGTCGGCAAAGGGCTTCACCGATATTCACGTGATCGAGGGTGGAATGACGGCATGGGCAGGTGCGGCTTTGCCTGTTGTAAAGGGCGAATCGAAAGTTTGGTCGCTGGAACGACAAGTGCGATTTACAGCGGGTTTACTGGTCGTGATCGGGATCGTTCTCGGGTTCGTGGTCTCGCCTTATTTGTTCATTCTCAGCGGTTTTGTAGGTGCGGGCCTCGTGTTTGCGGCGGTTACCGATACATGTGGAATGGGGATGGCGTTGGCACGGATGCCGTGGAACAAGGCGCCTGTCGCATGTCACGCCGCGCCGGCAACGAGAGCGGAGCAGCAATGACCGCGATCTTTGTCATCGGGTTGATCCTGAGCGCGGTGATCGGCCTTTCACTAGGCCTGATCGGCGGCGGCGGTTCGATCCTTACGGTCCCGATATTGGTCTATTTCCTCGGCGTCGGGCCGCATGAAGCGGTCGTGATGTCCTTGGCGGTCGTTGGTGCGACAAGCCTTTTCGGATCATACCTGCACTATCGAGCGGACAATGTGGATCTAAAGGGCGGCGTATTGTTCGGGGCGGCCGGCATTATTGGAGCCCTTCTCGGCTCACCGCTGACCAGACTCGTCTCGCCTGAGATATTTGTTGCTGTCATTCGGCGTCCTGATGCTTGTCGTCGCAGCCTCGATGATCTGGCGAAAGCGCCAGTCGGTCGATGCACCCGCCCGAAAGCCGCATCCGGTCCAGGCAATTCTCGCAGGGCTCGGCGTGGGCGTCCTGACGGGATTTCTCGGCGTTGGCGGTGGCTTCCTAATAGTGCCTGCCTTGGTGTTTTTCAGCGGGCTATCGATAAAAAAGGCGATCGGAACGTCGCTGTTCGTGATCTTTCTAAATTGCGTCGCCGGCCTGATCGGTCATTTGGGACAGGGCGCGTTCGACTGGACGCTCACGGCAGCAGTCATGGGCTTGGCGGTCGCAGGGGCGATCGTCGGCACAATGCTCTCGCACCGCATCGCGGCACATCGCTTGCAGAGAATATTCGCGGTTCTCGTACTAGGCGTTGGTGCGTTCCTTGTAGTGAAAAACTACGCGCTGGTCTTTTGATATTGGTAAAATTTTCGCGAAATACGGAGAACAAGAAATATGCAGTTCAAGCAATTTTATTTAGGATGTTTATCTCATGCGTCATATTACCTCGGTTCTGAGGGCGAGGCGGCGATCATAGACCCGCAGCGGGACGTGCAGCAATACCTCGACGAAGCCGAGGCCAACGGGCAGAAGATCAAGTACGTGATCGAGACACACTCGCACGCTGATTTTGTCAGCGGCCATATCGAACTTGCAGGCAAGACAGGTGCACAGATCGTCTACGGCCAGCGGGCGAATACACAGTTTCCGACGCTCAAGGTCAAAGACGGCGACGAGTTGTCGATCGGCAACGTGAGACTCAAATTTCTCGAAACGCCGGGCCACACGCCCGAGGGCATCACGATCATCGCGGAGGCAGAAGGCTCGCCGCTCAAGATGTTCACCGGCGATACGCTGTTTATCGGCGACGTTGGCCGCCCGGATCTTATTGGGTCAAAGGGATTTACAGCCGAGCAGATGGGCGCGATGCTCTACGATTCGCTGCAAGAAAAGATCCTGCCGCTGCCGGACGATACTGAGGTTTATCCTGCCCATGGTGCAGGTTCACTTTGCGGTAAGTCGCTTTCGAAAGAGACGTGGTCAACACTCGGCGAGCAGCGCAAATTCAACTACGCGCTGCAGCCGATGACCAAAGACGAGTTTGTAAAGATCGTCGCCGCCGACCAGCCCGAGGTGCCGATGTACTTCCCGCTTAGCGCGGCAAAGAACCTCGAGGGCTCGGCCCCGTTGGATGAGGTGTCGAAACCGAAAGCACTTTCTACGGACGAGCTGCTCGCATTTGACGGCGTAGTTGTGGACGTACGCAATAATACTGAGTACGGGGCCGGGCACGTGCCGAACTCGATCAATATCGGCCTCGGTGGCCAATTTGCCTCGTGGGCAGGGACCTTGATACCGATCGGCACGCCGATCGCAATTGTTGCCGATGATGCCGACCAGGTCGATGAGGCCGTGATGCGTCTGGCCCGTGTCGGGCACGAAACCGTCGGCGGCTATATCTGGTTCAGCGATTATGCGGGAGAGAAGAAAGTCATCGGGCAGGTATCAGTAGAGGAGATGGCAAGCCTGACTCAGACGGAGAAGTATTTGCAGTTCGTCGATGTTCGTCGCACGGGTGAATACGACAGCGGCCATGCGGAACGAACGTGGAATGTTCCGCTCGATCGTCTGGCGACCGAGGTCGACAAGCTCGATCCGACGACGTCGGTCTTTGTCATATGTCAGGGCGGATACCGATCGTCGATCGGCTGCGGAATTTTCGAAAATGCGGGCTTCACGAGGGTCTATAACGTCACGGGCGGAACAGCGGCCTGGGTCGCCGCCGGTCTCGAGACCGAGGCGACGGCAACGGCCTGCGCGAGCACGCAGAACTTATAGTAACGGGCAAACTGCTATGAAAAGACGCGATTTTGTTAAGTTGACCGGTATGGCCGGTGCCGCCATTTTGAGCCACCGGAATGCCGCGGGTTGGACCGATCGCAGGGGCGTTGCCCCCGACGTGATCATCAATCTTCGCGCGGTCGTATCGACGATGGATCTTTTGCCCGGTGCTCCTACACAGGTGTGGAAATACGAGGGCGAAGTTGTCCAGGGAACACCCCAGAATCTGCAGTCGATACCCGATTCTTTCCTTGGGCCCACTATCCGAGTGCATCGCGGCCAAACGATCCGGATCAACTTTACAAACAACCTGCCCGAGATGACGCTGGTGCACTGGCACGGGCTGCATGTCCCCGAGGAGATGGACGGGCACCCGCGATTCACGGTCGAGCCCGGTGCAAGTTATGTGTACGAGTTTACGGTTATGAATCGGGCCGGTACCTACTGGTACCATCCGCATCCTGACATGCGCACCGCGATACAGGTCTATCGCGGCATGGCTGGGCTTTTCATCGTCAGCGATGACGAAGAACAGGCACTCGGGCTCCCTTCAGGTGAAGCCGACCTGCCGATCGTACTTCAGGACCGGATCTTTGCCGCCGACAATCAGTTTGTTTATCAGCCGACAACGATGCTCGGGTTTTTGGGCGATCGGATGCTGGTGAACGGAAACATCGCTCGAGCGGTCGACGTCGCAAGCAGGGCATACAGGCTCCGCTTTTTGAACGGATCGAATTCGAGATTTTACAAGCTTGCATGGAGCGACGGAACGCCCATGACCGTGATCGCTTCTGACGGCGGCCTTCTCGAAGCCCCGGTCCAGCGGCCGTATCTTATGTTGTCACCGGGCGAAAGGTACGAGGTCATCGCTGATCTCAGGACGTCGCCGACGAGGCGTATACGGCGGTTGGTGAGCCAGGCCTTCTCTCCCATGGGCAACATGGGTGGCGGCGGTGCAACACTGGCGAACGGAGCGGCATTCCCGATCATGTCATTTCGCATCAGGCGACGAGTAGCGGATAATTTCGTCCTGCCTCAGACGCTGTCGGCCATAACACGCTACCGTCTCGAGGACGCCGTCAATGCCGCAAATCCGAGAGCATTTCCGATCTCATTTCAAATGGGAATGTGGATGCTGAACGGGCGGATGTTTGAGATGAACGAGGTCGCAGCGAACGAGATCGTGGCCCTCAACACGCTCGAGGCATGGGACATCACAAATCAGGCGGGAATGGTGCAGATGGCACATCCGATGCATGTGCATCTCGTGCAGTTCCAGATCATCGAACGTCAAATGAACGCTTCCGGGGCTACGAATTACGAAGGCGTGAGATATGGTTTTGTGGATAGCGGCTGGAAGGACACATTCATGTTGATGCCGGGTGAGCGTGTCCGTTTTCTGCTCCGTTTTGAAGATTTTACGGGCAAGTTCTTATATCACTGTCACAATCTCGAGCACGAGGACATGGGCATGATGCGGAATTTCCAGGTGAACCCGGCCGCAGAGGTGAATAAATGAGAATACTTACGTTAGGCGGGCTCTTTTTGTTGGCACTTATGTCGGCTTGCCAATCGGCACCGACGCGCACGATCGATTCGACTGTCCCGGTAACCGGAGCAGCGATCCGCGAGGTGACGCCGGCGGAGGCATTGCCGGCAACCTCGGCGGCGTATTCGCAGTTCATTGACGTCAGAACACCCGAGGAGTACGCGGCCGGGCACGCGGACCGGGCACGCAACATCCCCTTGGATCAGTTGGGTGCGAACCTGGATGTCATTGAGAAGAACGAGCCGGTCTATATCATCTGCCGGACCGACAACCGCTCGGCTGAGGCGGCGAGGATGCTTATCGATGCAGGTTTCAAACAGGCGATCGTTGTAAAAGGGGGGACCGAGGCGTGGAAAGCTGCGGGTCTGCCGATGGGCGGTCCAGCACCCACTGTCGATGCGGGAAAACTGGACGAAAGGACAAACCAGGCGCTGATCTCGGCCCTTGCGGACGAAAGAAAAGCTTTCGCGACATATCAGGCTGTATTGGCGAAATTCCCCAATGCCCGACCCTTCTCGAATATCGTCGAGGCCGAGCAGCGACACGAATCATTCTTGCTTCCGTTGTTCGCGAAATATGGCGTTACAGTACCCAAAAATGAATTCGATCCGGCGAAGATCGCTGTTCCGGAAACCTTCAGCGAGGCGTGCAAGGCGGGCGTCGTCGCAGAGGAAGAAAATATTGCACTTTATGATGGCTTCCTTGCCTTCGTGAAGGAATCGGACATCAAGGACATTTTCACGCGTCTGCAAGCCGCTTCGCGTGACAATCATCTACCGGCATTTACTCGGTGCAGCGAAGGCGGCGGCGGTAGAGGACGCGGGCCCGGACCTGGGCGCTCGAACTAAGGAGATATTGCGATGTATGAACTGTTAACCATGGTTGCCATTTTAGGCTTTTGGCTGCTGCTACAACTTGTCATCTTACCCAAGCTAGGATTCAACACCTGAATGCGCGGAGCATGTGACGTCGGGTCCCGACGTCAAACCGGTGAACAGGGCGATATCGAAGTAGACAAGAAGGGGAACTCAAATGGATAAGAAGGCCCATTGGGAAAACGTATATTCGACCAAACCCCACGATCAGGTGAGTTGGTTTAGAGAGCATTTGGATAATTCGCTCAGGATGATAGTGCAGACCGGCATCGAAAAGGACGCTGCGATCATCGATGTTGGCGGCGGCAGTTCGACGCTGGTCGATGATCTGCTGGAGGCAGGGTTTATCGACGTTTCGGTCCTTGATATTTCGGGCACGGCGATCGAGGCGAGCAGGCTGCGTCTCGGCGAGCGGCAGGATGGCGTTAATTGGATCGAGGCTGACATTACCGACGTGGAGCTAGTCGAGAACCACTACGACGTATGGCACGACAGGGCCGTCTTTCATTTCTTAACGGCTGCGGAAGATCGCCGGCGATATGTAGATCTCGTTAACAGGTCGGTAAAACCCGGCGGTCACGTGATCATAGCGTCGTTCGGCCTTGAAGGGCCGACAAAGTGCAGCGGCCTCGACGTCGTCAGATACAGTCCGGACACGATGCACGATGAGTTCGGCGACGGGTTCCAATTGATCTCAAGCCTCGACGAGTCGCATCAGACGCCGTTCGGCACAACCCAGGAGTTCGTTTACTGTTATTGTCGTAAAGCGATATGAGCGAGAAATTTGACCCAAGCGATGCGATCCAGGACTTTTTGGTCTTCGGCGAATTTGGCGATGTGAATCCGTCGATCACGGACTCATCGACCTTTACTTTCATGAGCCCGGATAAGATGGAGGAGCTCTTCGATCACGAGATCGAAGGCTGTTTTCTCTATTCGCGCCATTGGAACCCGACCAATAAATACCTTTCTGACGCACTGGCGCGGATGGAGGACTGCGAGGCGGCTCAGGCAAAGGCGTCCGGAATGGCCGCGATCTCGTCAACGATCCTTCAGCTATGCGGTGCAGGCGATGAGGTCATCTCGTCTCGGACGATCTACGGCGGGACGTATGCCTTTTTCAAGAATTTCCTGCCGAGGCTGGGCATAACTGTCCATTTTGTTGATCTCGCCGATCTGGATAAGGTACGGTCGCTGATCAATCATCGAACGCGAGTGATCTATTGCGAGTCGCTAAGCAATCCGCTGCTTGAGGTGGCCGATCTTCCGACGTTGTCTTCGCTCTGTAAGGAACACGACCTGAAGCTCGTCGTCGATAATACGTTCACGCCAATGATACTCTCGCCGATCCGGCTCGGCGCCGATGTCGTGGTCCACAGCATGACCAAGTTCATCAACGGCACGAGTGATTGCGTTGCCGGAGCTGTGTGCGCCAGCAGTGATTTCATTCATCAACTGACTGACATCAACGCCGGCGGATCGATGCTGCTAGGTGCGGTGCTGGACAGCACGCGGGCAGCCAGTATTCTGAAAAATCTTCATTCGCTGCATCTGCGAATGCGGCAGCACAGCGCGAACGCGATGTTTCTGGCCGAGCGACTGACCGAACTCGGCCTCAGGGTCTATTATCCCGGCCTGCCTGATCATCCGCAGCACGCACTGCTTACGGGGATGATGAATCCCGGCTATGGTTACGGCGGTATGCTGGCCCTTGACGCCGGGACGCTTGAGAAAGCTAACGAACTGATGACGCGGATGCAGCAGGAAAAGGTCGGTTATCTGGCGGTGAGCCTCGGCTATTTCAAGACGTTGTTCAGTGGTCCCGGCCACAGCACCTCGTCAGAGATACCGCTGGAGGAACGGGAAGCGATGGGCCTTAGCGACGGACTCGTGCGATTCTCGGTTGGACTCGACAACGATATTCAGCTCTCATTCGACCGCATTAAACTTTGCCTTTCGGATATTGGGGCGATTTGAGAGGTCAGCAGGCAGCCCCGGTCGTCGGGTGCGGATAGTGGTCGTCCGTATCGTCTTCGGTGCGGGGCTTAAGGCAGGCGAAATCCTTTTCGATAACGATCTTTAGACTGCCGTTATCCGGCGCCTCGATCCCGACGTCGTCACTCCCGGTCCATCGGTCGGCTTCCGCAGCCGGGACGCTGACCGTAATGGTGTTGCCGGAAAGGCTGGCCGTAAGCGAGGTGCCCTCGGTTCTTTCCAACCGATAAGCGAGGCTGCCGTCACCGAGCTCGATAGAATTTCCGTAGCTGCCCGTAGCGGCAAATTCCTCGACCTCACTGCGGGTCAGCCGCAGGCGCAATGAATTGCCGCTGATCCTGAGTTTCATATATCAATGATACCTGAATACGTGCTCCAGAACATGACCTCGGTCATCTTGACAGTGTTTTGCTGCAGTCGCGGCATGATCTAAAATCTACTTTTCGCATCAGCAGGTTCAATCAAATGACAGAAGCAACAGAAGAAGCAACAAAGACCCGCGTCGAGAACGATTCGATGGGCGAGGTCGATGTACCGACAACCGCATATTGGGGAGCGCAGACGCAGAGGTCGTTGAAGCACTTTAACATCGGTTTTGACGTGATGCCGCGCGAGCTGATCCGGGCCCTCGGCATATTAAAGAAAGCCGCCGCGATCGTAAATCGAGATCTCGGCAAGCTCGATGAAGACAAGCTGAAGCTCATCTCGCAGGCCGCTGACGAGGTCATCGACGGCAAACTCGATGAACACTTTCCACTTCGCGTCTGGCAGACGGGCTCGGGCACGCAGACGAACATGAACGCCAACGAGGTCATCTCAAACCGTGCGATCGAGATCGCCGGCGGTGAGATGGGATCGAAAGTTCCCGTTCATCCAAACGACGACGTCAACAAGTCCCAATCGTCGAACGACACGTTTCCGACCGCGATGTACATCGCGGCCGCCGAGCGGACGACTGCGTCTGATCCCGGAAGTTCAAAAGGTCGCAGACGCCATTCGAGCGAAGGCCGAGGAATACAGGGACGTTGTCAAGATCGGCCGCACGCATCTGCAGGACGCAACGCCGGTCACCGTCGGACAGGAATTCGGCGGCTGGGCGTCGCTTATCGAACGAGATATCGAGAGGCTCAACATGGTGATGCCCGGCTTATTCGAGCTAGCCATCGGCGGAACTGCCGTCGGCACAGGACTGAATGCTCATCCAGAATTTGCCGACCGTGCCGCGGCAAAGATCGCCGAACTGACAGGTTTGCCATTCAAATCGCACCCCGATAAATTCGCGGCATTGTCGGCTCATGACGAGATCGTGTTTGCCTCCGGAGCGTTAAAAACGCTTGCGGCGTCGCTCATGAAGATCGCCAACGACATCCGCTGGCTCGCCTCCGGCCCACGTTGCGGCATCGGCGAGATCTCACTGCCCGAGAACGAGCCGGGCTCGTCGATCATGCCCGGCAAAGTCAATCCGACGCAGAGCGAGGCGATGACGATGGTCGCCGTGCAGGTGTTCGGCAACGACGCGGCGATCGGTTTTGCGGGTTCGCAGGGCAATTTTGAGCTAAACGTCTTTAAGCCGGTGATGATCCACAATTACCTGCATTCGGTCAGGCTCATACATGACGCGTGTCACGGATTCGTCGATTACTGCATCGCCGGCATTGAACTCGACCGCGAGCACATCGACCACTACCTGCGAAATTCGCTGATGCTCGTAACCGCGCTCAACCAGCACATCGGCTACGACAACGCCGCAAAGATCGCCAAGAATGCGCACAAGAAGGGCATTTCGCTGAAGGAATCGGCGGTGGAACTGGGACTACTGACTGCGGAGAAGTTTGACGAACTCGTCATCGCTGAGGATATGACGCATCCGTAGATCAGAACGGCCCGCGCGAGCCCGAGTAGAAGAAATAGTAGATAACCGAAAAGACTATCAGCAGCACTGAGAGAACGAGCACTACTACTGTGAGTGCAAAGGACTTGAGGCAGCCGCGTTTTTTCTTTTTTTGGTGCCGGACTTTGGTTTTTGAGGACGGTCTGACGCCTTGGGATTGGATCTCGGTTTCCGGCTTATCGGCGGTCTCGGTCGGGGATTCGTCTTCAAAGCCCGGATCGGTCGGGAAGTCGTCGTCGGCGATCGCACGCGGCGTGTGGCCCTCGGACGAGCGAAAGACGGGCTCTGGCATCTGCCATTCGCCGTTACCGTTTTCCTTTTTTACCTCGTCGCTCATAGTATGAGTGCCGAAAGGTTAACTGAATTTATTTCTCGATTTCAAGCACGTCCGAACGTGTGATGATACCGGTGATGCGTTTGAAATCCTCGATCAGCACCGCCGGATGACGCTGCAGCTTTGTCCTGATCTCGTTGAGACTTGTGTCGACATCTACCACCGGGAAGCTCTTGTCCATTACGTCGCTGATCTTTGCATCCATAAGGTCGCGGTTGGCCAGCAGCTTCGTCAACAGGCCGCTCTCGCGGACGCTGCCGACGGATGAGTAACCGTCGATCACAGGCAGTTGTGTGACGCCGTTCGAATTCATCATTTCAAGAGCTTCGGCAACGGTTGCCTCGGGCGTAACAAAGATCACGCCGCTCGGGCGAGGCCCCGTTCTTGGTCTCGGCGATGAGCCCTGCGGTGATACGCTGCGGTTCGAGTAGCAGTTTTTCCTTCATCCATTCGTCCGAATGGAATTTTGTCAGATAATGTTCGCCAGTGTCGCAGACGATGAAAACGACGAGACCACTCTCGTCAAGATCCTTTGCGACCTTTAGCGCGGCCCAAAAGTTCGTGCCTGTTGAGCCGCCGCAAAAGATGCCCTCGCGACGTCCCAGCAGACCGTGCGTAGTCAAACGAATCGCGGTCGGTCACGTTGATGACCTCATCGATCACGCTCATATCGGCGTTGCCGACGGGCAGCGATTGACCGATGCCTTCGACGAGATAGGGCGTCGATTCAGGCACGCGGCCGGATTCCTTGTAGGTCTTAAAGATAGAACCGTAGGGATCGGCGCCGATTATCTTGATCTTTGGGTTTTGTTCCTTTAGATAGCGGCCCGTGCCGCTGATCGTGCCGCCGGTGCCGATGCCGGAGACAAAGTGCGTTATCTTTCCGTCGGTATCGTTCCACAGTTCAGGGCCCGTCGTGCGATAGTGCGCCAGCGGATTGGCCGGGTGCTGATACTGGTCGGGATAGAAGGAATTCGGCGTCTGTTTGTGGATACGCGCCGCTGTCTCGTGATAATGATCGGGCGTGCCGGGCTTTGCGGCGGCGGGCACGACGACGACATCGGCACCCATCGCCTTTAGATACCGCACTTTCTCCACTGAGACCTTGTCGGTCAGCACAAAGATGCACTTATAACCGCGAACGGCCGCGACCAGAGCGAGGCCGATGCCGGTATTGCCGCTCGTGGCTTCGATGATCGTGCCGCCTTTCTTGAGCGTGCCGTCCTTCTCGGCCCAATCGATCATCGAGATGCCGATGCGGTCCTTGACCGAATAGCCGGGATTTAGGCTCTCCATCTTGGCAAAGACCTGGGCCTTTATCTTGTGCTGCTTCGTTATGTGATTGATCCGCACCAGCGGCGTGCTGCCGATCAGATCGAGAACGCTGTCGTAAAATTTCATCTCTTTCGAGTTTATTCGCAAACCGTGCCTCAGGCAACAATCAACGATGCACGAGCATTGCGGCAGGATCATTTGTGATCAAAGCCCCAATGCCGCGGTTACGGCAGCGCTCGATCCACTTCGGATCATCGGCGGTCCAGACGGTCACTGGCATTCCCGCGTCTGAGGCAAGTTTCGCGAGCTTTGGCATCGCGAGCGACTTATGCAGCGAGATCTGATCTGCACCAAACTCGCGGGCCATCGCGATGATGTAACGCCGCCGCCGGAGAATGGTCAATATTGATGGCTCGAAGAGTGCGGCAGTCTGCACCACGGGCAACAGGCATCGCACTTCAGCGACGGCGCCCAGGCGAAAACTCTTCACGATCATTCTCGGCAACAGCGGCGAGTTACGGATCATATCGCAGACCACAGAGGCGAGCGGCTTGTAGTTCGTCTCGTCGCACTTGAGTTCGATATAGATCGGGCCGGTTTGATTTTCGTGGAGAGCCAGAACCTCTTCGAGCGTAGGAACGGTCTCATGTTCAAACTCGGTTCGTGCGCCGCGCGGATACCGCCGATTGAACCACGACCCAGCGTCGGTCGTTCCTAATTCCGTTGAGGTGAGATCCGCGACGTTGTCGGTTCGTCCGGCGGTCCGTCTGAGCGCAGCGTCGTGGATGACGACGGGAACACCGTCCTTCGCCAACTGTACGTCAAATTCCACGCCGTCGGCACCGGCGTCGATGGCCCGTTGAAACGCCGCGAGCGTGTTCTCAGGCGCCTCGGCGCTCGCCCCGCGATGGGCGATTATCAGCGGTGTGCGGTTCATTTCTTTTCTAGAAGAAAGATCGTCTTTGACCACGCGATGGGCTCGGTTATCGGAAATTCAAAATTGCCGACGATATTGAAATGCTCAGCGGCAGCCGTGCGGACATCCGCCAAGGGATGGATCTTGAAATTGTAGAGCAGCTCCAACATCGAGCCGACGATCGATGGTTTGACCGGCAGGAATACGAGCGGGGCTCCTTTCTTTAACACGCGCGCCGCCTCACCGAGGCCCGCGTCGAGCGGCGTGTACTCGAGGACGCCGCACATTAGCGTTAGATCGAATGTGTTGTCGGCGTACGGCAATTTGAGAACGTTGCTCTGGACAACGTCCGTCCGTCCGGCGAGTCGGCGACGCTGTCGAAACTCGTCCCGCGCGACGCCAAGCGAATTGAATGACAGATCGACGGCCTCGATCCTTTGCGGACGATAGCCGGCTTCCTGAAACGCCAAAGTCACCAGCCCGGTGCCGCAGCCGGCGTCGAGGACGAGCGAATCCTCGTGAATATCGAGTTTGAGCGAACGCAGATATCTGGCCACTGACTGACGATAGCCGTTGAGCTTCATCGCAAGGTTCTGGACCTCCGCCATGCGGTCGTACAGCCCTTGCGTTCCCTTTTTTTGGCTTCGGCCGTTCCGGGCCATCGTTTATTTCTCTGCTAAAAGTTTGCGGATCATCTCGCCCAGTTGGACGAGGCGTTGGCTGCTCGTTCCGGGTTCGACATAGCGGACGATCCCTTTTCGGTCGATCAGCACCGCAGTCGGCAAAGCGGTCGCATCGTATTGAAGCTGCACGTCGATATTACTCGCAACGGCGATATCATACGGCAGGCGCTCGCGTTCGCGAAAGTTCTTAAGGAACAGCAACTCAGCGGCCGGGTCGGCGGGCATGCCATTGGCACCGCCGTATAGCGCGTGACGCCGATGATCTCGAGGCCGTCGCGGCGATAGTCCTGGTGCCATTCGATCAGCGAAGGGTATGCCTCAAAGCACGGCCCGCACCATGTCGCCCAAAAATCGAGAAGAATGACCTTGCCACGCATCTCGGCGAGCGTTCGAGACTTGCCGGGAAACCACTCTACGGGAATCGCGAATTCGGGTGCCGGTTCGCCAAGCAGTTTGTAATGCCGCTCGCGCTTTCTGAGCCGGGAGGTCACCTCGTTTTGCGAAAGGCGGTCAACGAATTCTTTTGCAACCGAGGCACGTGCAGACGTGTAATAAGCCATCGCGGCGGGCTTTCGGCCGGTGTCGATCAGGTACTTTATCTTCTGATCTACGGCGTAGTAATACAGGCTCCGGGAATTGACCGTCGCGCCGGTGACTCGCATATCTTCGAGCGCCGATTCGGCCTTGTCGCGGTTGCCAAGATCGCGATGCGCTTCAAATACGAGCATTCCCGCGTCGAGTATCTCATCGAGGCCGCGTGGGCGGGATGATGCATCCTGAAGCAGGTCCTTTGACGCCGCATAGGCCGCCTCGGCGTGCGGGGCCATTTTTTCAAACGCCTTTTGGGCCTGATAAGCTTTAGCAAGCTCGGCGTGGACGCGGGAGCGTTCGGTCAGTTTTCGCGGTTCTTTTGAGAGATACTCGGCGAACACCTTTTCGGCGTCGTCGAGCTTTTTCTGCTTCGCAAGCACGACGGCGATTATGACTCGAGCAGGCTGGGCCCGATTGGCCGGAGCGTTTTCCTGCGCGACGAATTGCAGCAGGTTGTCGGCCGTGCCGTCGAGGTTCTCCGCGATCCAATGAAGCATGCCCAAGAAATAACGGTCCTCGCCGGCAACGTCGGTCCGCGCCCCAGCCGTCGTTGCATGACGGGCGGCGAGTTGCCGCTGTTCGAGCTTTGTGCGATTCAGCAATGATTCGCTGAATGGCACCTTTTTTTCCTCAAATTCGGTGAGTTTTGCCTTTACGTATCCGTTTGCTTCGTCGAACAGTTCTTTTACCGTCGGCGCGGTCGCTCCTGGTGTCGGCTGGCCGAGGGCAGATGGGCCGACGCGGCCCGACTGCGCGAGTGCGCCGCCGGGAAGGAGAGCGATCATTAGAATTACAGAAACCTTCATCTATTATCGTGCAGCGGCGACGCGAAACCGGTCCGGCCCAAAGGTTCCGAACGCGGGAGCGTCCTTATGACTAAGAACTCGATCGGCCACGAGCGACGCCGTTACCGGCGCGAGCAGTATCCCGTTACGATAGTGGGCGGTTGCCAGCGTCAGCCCATCGATTCCGGTAAGCGAACCGAGAACCGGCAAGCCGTCTAAAGCGAACGGGCGGAGCCCCGACCACTGATCGACCACCTCCATCGTACTGAATACCGGTGCGATCCGCAGCGCCATCGCCGTGAGTTCACCTCGGGCGTCTGCCGTTACCAAATCGTCAAATCCGACATCCTCGGACGTTGATCCGGCGAGAACCCGCCCGTCGAGGCGTGGGACTATGTAACCTCGGTCGCTCCATATCACGTTAACGAACGTGCCGGGTGGCCCTTGAAACTCAACGATCTGGCCGCGGATCGGCTTAACTTTAAACGGCATCGCAGCGTCACCCAGTTTGATGAGCGACGTCCACGCGCCCGTTGCAATTATCGTATGGCCCCCAACGACCGGACCGCGGACGGTCTGAACGCCTGTTGCGATGCCATTTTCGATAGTTACGCCCGTGACGTCGGTATTCTCCCGGACTTCGATGTGATTTAGTTCCGCATAGCGCAGCAACGCAGCGAGCAGCTTGCGGTTCTCGACTTGCCAGTCGTTCGGATAGAATGCCGCGAAGGTGATGGTTGACGATAGTTCGGGTTCGATCCTGAGAACGTCCTCAAGCGAAAGCGTTTTGACCGCGATGCCCGCCGCCACCTGCTTGCTATATTTTTCGAGCAGCCGCTGGCCGTCTTCCTCGCCAAAGGCCACGTCGAGGGTGCCCGTCCTATCAAGCGCGATGTCAATCCCCGTTTCGTCCAGCAGCTCGGCGGCCAGAGGCAGATACATGTCGCTCGACGCCCGGCAGAGCGAGTAAAACCCGTCCGCTTGGATCGTATGGACCGCCGGTGAAAGCATTCCCGCCGCGGCCCATGAGGCTTCGCCGGTGCAAGTACCTTTTTCGAGAACGACGATCCTGCCCGCATTGCGGCGCCGCAATTCGCGGGCTATGCTCAACCCGATAACGCCGCCGCCAATGATGAGAATGTCGTAATGCATATCGCGGGCCAAGTTTGTTCTCGCTCGGCCGTCCGTGTAATTTTATAATAGAGCACAGCTATGAAGCACACTATTACACTAATTCCCGGTGACGGCATTGGGCCTGAGATCGTGGCGGCCACGGTGCGTGTCATCGAGGCCTCGGGGGCGGACATCGAGTGGGAAACGCAGATACTTGGCGTTCAGGCGCTGGAAAAGTACGGAACGACGCTGCCGGACGAGACGATCGAGTCGATACGTCGAAACAAGGTCGCGCTCGAAAGGGCCGCAGATGACGCCTGTCGGGAAGGGATTCACGTCGGTCAATGTCGGCCTCCGTCGCGCCCTTGACCTGTACGCGAACGTGCGTCCGTAAAGGCTTTGCCGGGCATCAAAGCCGGAACCCAGAGCTTGACCTCGTCATCGTCCGTGAGAATACCGAGGGCTTGTATTCCGGCCTCGAGCACGTCGTCGTGCCGGGCGTCGTCGAGAGTTTGAAGATCATCACCGAGAAAGCTTCGACGCGGATCGCGCGATACGCATTCGAATTCGCTCGTGATAACGGGCGCAAGAAAGTGACGGCCGTCCACAAGGCCAACATTATGAAGGTCTCGGACGGCCTGTTCCTTGAGTGTTTTTACAACGTCGCAAAGGAATTCCCCGACATTGAGTCCGACGACAAGATCATCGACAACTGCTGCATGCAGCTCGTGATGCGGCCCGAGCAATTTGACGTGCTCGTAATGGAAAACCTCTACGGCGATATTGTGTCCGACCTCTGCCGCCGGGCTGATCGGCGGTTTGGGCCTAGCTCCGGGAGCGAATATCGGTGAGCTTGGGGCTGTGTTTGAGGCCGTTCACGGCTCGGCACCCGACATCGCGGGGCAGGGAATAGCAAACCCGACCGCGTTGATGCTCTCGGCCATCGAGATGCTCCGGCACATCGGCGAACGCGATGCTGCGGCGCGGTTCGAGACTGCATTGCTGGCCGTTTTTGCCGAGGGTAAGGTGATCACGCGCGACCTGGGCGGAACAGCCAAGACGAACGAGTTTGCCCGTGCGATCGAGGAAAAAATAAAGGCCGGGGCATCCGCCGCGGCCTGATTTCAGACAAGTTACCTACCAGACCTTAACGCGGTCTTTAGGTTCGAGAAAGAGCCGCTCTTTTGGCTTAACATCGAAGGCCGAGTACCAGCTGTCGAGATTTCTCACGATATCAGCACGAAACTCGTCCGGCGCGTGCCCGTCTGTCATCACTATTGCGCGCAGCGTTTCGGGGCGCATCTTTGCCCGATGAGCCTGGCCGAATGCGATAAAGAAGCGCTGATCGCCTGTCAATCCGTCGATCGTTGGCGCCTCTTTACCGCCATAAGCCGCTCTATAGCCGTCGTATGCCGCGGCGAGGCCGGCGAGGTCGGCGATGTTCTCATCGAGTGTCAGCTTACCGTTAATGAACAGGCCGGGCAGCGGCTCGTACTTATCAAACTGCGCCGCGAGCATCTTGCCGGCATCCTGAAAATGCTGCAGATCGGCGGCGGTCCACCAGTTGTTAAGTTTGCCCTCGGCGTCAAACATCGCGCCGGTCGCGTCGAAACTGTGACTGATCTCGTGCCCAATCACCGAGCCGATGCTGCCGTAATTGGCGACCGGGTCGGCATTCATATCAAAGAACGGCGGATTCAGGATCGCGGCCGGGAAGCTCATTGCGTTCTGCAGTGGGTAATTAACGGCGTTGACCGTCTGGGCGTTCATCCACCACTCTGCCTTATCGACGGGCTTACCGATCTTGGACAAGGCGTATTTATAGTTGAAGAGGCTCACTCGCTGCGCGTTGCCGAGGGCATCGTCAGCGGATATCTTTAGCCCCGCGTAACTGCGCCATTTGTCCGGGTAACCAACGCCGACATAAAGGGTGTCGACCTTCGCCTTGGCCTTTGCTCGCGTTTCGGGCGACATCCAGTCGATCTTGTCGATCCGCTGACGAAAGGCGGAAATGATATTTTTCACCAAGTCACGGATGTCGGCCTTGGCCTTGGCCGGGAAGTATTTGTCGGTGTACATCTTGCCAACGACGTCGCCGAGCGCATTGCTAGTCGAGTTGATCGCCCGGATGTTTCTCGGCCGCTGCTGGCGAGCACCGGAGAGGACCTTGCCGTTAAAGTTGAAACTCTCGTCCGCAAATGCCTTTGGCAGCAGGCCGGCCGAGCGTTCAATGGCCCTGAGCGTAAGGTATTCTTTCCACCGGTCGAGCGGCACTGATCCGACGAGGGCCGAAGTGCCCTTGATCGCACCGGGATGCCAGACCATGATCATCTTCTGGCCGGACAGCCCCGACGCTTTGAAGTAAGCCTTCCAATCGACGCCCGGAGCGGCCTTTGCAAAATCGGCTGTTTTCCAAGGGTTGTTCGCCTTTGAGACATTGCCAGAATCCTCGCGAGTGCCGTGCGTCTCGGCGATCTGTTTTTCGAGATCGAATATCCTCGCCGCAATTGCCTCGGCACCGTCGATCTTGGCCAAGGTCAGGACGTTCGCGAGATGGGCGCGGTACTTGGCTTGTAATTCCGTGGCTGTCAGCATCGGTCCCCGAGGTAAAAATCCCGGTCCGGCAGCCCGAGGCCGCCCTGCAGCAGGTAAGGCACATTGACCTTTGGGTTGTTAAAGTCGGCCGAAACGAACAAGCCCGAAGAGACGATCGGTATAGTAATTCGTTGCGTTCAAAGGGTCGACGTCCGCGCGAAGCTGTGAACCGAGCAGAGCCGACAACCGCGCTCTTGTCCTTGACCGCCGTGATGGCAGCGAGGTCGGCCTTGATCGGGTCGAGACCGCGGGATTCGATGGCCTGTTCGTTCATGAACGCGGCACGGTAGTCCGCGACCATTTTGGCCTCGGGCGTATTTGACTTGGCCGCCTCTGTGATAAGGTCGGCGTTCCGCTTGTTTACCTCGTTCGCGATACCCTGAAAGATGCCGAGCGACGTTCGGTCGGCGGGGATCTCGGTATTTTTGTACCAAGTGCCGTTAGTGTAGGCAAAAAAGTCGTTACCCGGATCGATCGAGCGGTCCATGCCGGCGACATCGATACCGATCGTCTGGCCCAGAGTGGCGACGGGGGCCGCCCACAAGCAGATGCTGACGAGCAGCGTTAGTGCGATAAGTCTTTTAATATTGGTCCTGTACATCATTTCTCCTGAGATAGTAGCGGCCCGATTGGCCTGGTGTTTGATGCTAATACGGTATAAGTAGTGTACGGTTTCGTTTATGGCGAGCGACAATATAATTTGCAACCGCGCCAGTGATAATTCGTTCAAAGGATGCGGAGCGATACTTATCGCTATCCGAGAGGAACGTTGATGAAAACTGCTATATTTACAATATTTATTGGGCTTTTGATGGCCGTGAGCACTTATTCGCAAGAGATCGAACCGTTCAAGATCGAAACGCTTACCTTAAAGGTGGGCCAGCATAAGACTGCAAAAATGAGCGGCCTTAAGATCAAGTTCCTCGGCGTGACCGAAGATTCACGCTGCCCGACCGACGTGCAGTGCGTCTGGGCCGGGAACGCCAAGATGAAGTTCCGCATCACCGGCGAGAAGGTAACTAAGGACTATATTTTCAACTCAACCATCGGCCAGCGTGGCGATCAGGTCGGCGTGTGGGCCGTTTCGATCGACACTCTAAGCCCTGCTCCGCACTCAAAGAAGCAGCATAGCCGCGAATGCTTACACAGTAAAACTCCAGATCGTCCGCCTGACGCGCTAAACCGCTCGAGCGGGCGACGACAGATACATCATTATCAGCAGCAGAATAAAGTAGGGGACGAGCACCGCTGCGCCGGGGTAGTCCCTTGCGACGCGCTGGCCAAAGAACAGCGCCGTCAGGCTGGCCGCGCCTAGAACTGAGGCGTAAAAGATGAGCGTACTGTGGCCGGTCGCGATAAAATAGACCAGTCCCGCCGCGGACAGCAATCCCGTCACGATCTCCATCACGGTGATCGTCGCCAGCATCATGGGCACGATTCCGGCCAGAAATGTCTTTGAAAAATGACCGGTCAACCATTCGAGATTGCCCTTCCAATCAAAGACCTTGTCGAGGCCGGACTGGATGAAGAGGATCGCGACGAATAACGCGCAGAAAAGAATAGGCAAGTTCTTTAGGATCTCATTCGTGTTTGTCATCTGAGTAACTGGCCGCCCGCTCACGCAGGCGGTTCCGACTAGCGCCGTTTCTGCATTATGGACTCGATCTCATCAGGATCTTTTGTGACCTTCGAGGTCAGATTCAAATTCCCGTTCTTTGTGACAAGCACATCGTCCTCGATGCGAATGCCGATGCCGCGGTACTTGGCTGGGGCCGACTTATCGTCGGGCGGGATGTAGAGCCCGGGCTCGACGGTCAGGACCATTCCCGGCGCAAAAGGTTTTGACTGCCTTGCCTGCTGATCAACAAAGTATCGCCCCGCATCATGCACGTCGAGGCCGAGATAATGACCGACGCCGTGCATGTAGTATTTCATGTAGGCTTTCTTTTTTATCAGGTCTTTGGTCGCACCCTTGAGCAGGCCGAGTTTTTTCATGCCTTCTGTAAGGAGCTCGATCGAGAATTCCTGTCGTCCCTTCACGGTATTGCCGGTTTTTGTGTATTCGATGCACTGCAATTGGACATCGAGTACGACGTCGTAAACCTCTCGTTGTGCCTTGGTGTATTTGCCGTTCACAGGAAACGTCCGCGTGATGTCAGACGCGTAGCCCTGATACTCGGCACCGGCGTCGATCAGGATCAGGTCGCCGTCCTTGAGCGGCATGTTGTTTTCGACATAGTGCAGGATCGTCGCATTATCGCCGCCGCCGATGATCGAATTGTACGCAACGCCGCTTGCGCCTTTGTCGCGCATGTATGCCTCCATAAGCGACTCGACCTGGCCCTCGTTCATGCCGGGCTTGACCTTTTTCATTGCGAGGACGTGCGCCTCGGCCGCGATGTCGGCGGCCTTTTGCATGAATTCGACCTCTTGCGGCGATTTATGCAGCCTCATCTCGCCGATGATCGGTGTCGGGTCGATGATCGTATGCGGCGGATAGGCCGTCTTGAACCGTCGGACTCGCTGCTCATTCAGATAGCCGAGGATCTGCTGGTCGAGAGCTTTATCGACCGCGAAACGGTAATAAAGCTTCTCGTGCCCGTCGAGCATTTTGCCGAGATCGGACGCGAACCTTGTCGATCGGGAATGCGCGGTCGGCGGCGTAATTCTTCACGGCGCCCTCAACGCCCTGACGCCGGCCGAACCATGTTTCCATTTCGAGGTCGCGCGGACGGACGTAGAGCGTGAACGGCTTTTTATCGCCTTTTGTGATGACGGCTATCGCATCAGGCTCAGGGAAGCCTGTCAGGTACCAAAAATCCGAGTCCTGCCGGAACTTGAATTCGGTGTCGTAACTGCGTACTTGCTCGTGAGCCGCCGGAATGATCGCCACTGAGTCGTCGTCCATCTGCTCTATGAACCTCTTTAGCTGTGTTCGCATATGCAAAAAGTTTAGCAAAGTCAGAACCGCCTGCGGTAGCGGGCGGTTGAACCTTGCAAATAGTGCGTTCGTGAATCGTTCTGGCAACGAAGCTTAAACCACCCGCTACCGCAGGTGGTTCTGACAAAATGCTGTTATAATTCACGCAAATCAGCCCCAAAAGGAGACTCCATATGAAACGAATTACCTTGATGATCGCGATCCTCGTTGTTGGTTCAGTAGCGGCGTACGCAGACATCGCCCCGCCCAAGCAAGAGAAAACGCCGAAGCCGAAGCCCGGCGTTACAACTACGATGTTCATAAAGCTTGACCGCAACGCGACCGAGGCCGTGCTTCGGATTCCGAAGTCGCAGATCAAGCAACTGCGGGCCGAGCTTGAGCAGATCGATGACGCCGAAGACAATACTGCCGCTCTGACGGCACCGGCCGAGAATTCATTCTCGCGGACGCAGACCATCGTCAGCGGCCTTTTCCTTAGCCTTGCGATCGTGTTCGGAGGCATGTGGTTCGCCCGCTCGGGCAAGGCATCGCCGGCAAAGACCAAGACGCTGGTCGCTCTGACTGTCATGACGGCCGCCGCATCTTTCGTTTATGCGAACATCGGCCCACCGCCTGAGGCCCGAACGATCAACGGACAGATCTTTTCGCAGGCCGTGCATATGTACAAGCAGGCGTCGGGCAAGATCAAGGTCGAGACGATGACCGAGTCGCGCCGCGATGTCATCGAATTGATCGTTCCGGATCCGAAAACCAGTACATTGGACGAGTAACGGTAATGCAGGAGCTTCGCGTAGCAAGGCCTATCGTCACGAGCGCGCAGGTTTTCCTGTTTGCGTTCGTGGCGGCGTGCGCCCTCGCTGCAGCGATCATCGGGAGTTTTCCACTCACCGCGTCGATCGCAACGATATTTCTTTTTGCCGGCGTGCATAACATGATGGAGGTCCGCTACTTCACCGCGCGGATGCCGCTGCGTTGGGGCCGTTCAAGACTCTACTACAGCGTCGGCATCGGTGGCGTGGTCGTTCTGGGTGCATCCTATTTCACGCTCTATTTCGTAAGCGGCAATTGGCTGTGGAGCGAGCAGGGTTGGGCGATGTTCGCAGCGGCTTGGAATACGTGTTTCGTTCTGTGGGTCGCGTGGCTATTCTATCTTCGCGGCCGCCAGCGGCCGAAGAGCGACTGGGCATGGGCGTTTCCGGCCGCTTTCCTATTGGCCGCACTGGCGTGGCTGGTACCGCAATACTGGAGCCTCGCGCTGGTTTACCTCCACCCGTTCATCGCGATGTGGTTCCTGGAGCGCCAGATCCGCCGGACTCGTCCCGAATGGCTGCGGGCGTATCACTGGTGTTTGGCGTCGATACCGCTTTTTCTTGTGGGGCTATGGTTTTCACTTGCGGGGCAGCCCAACGTGTCGCAGGAAACCAACCTCTTCTGGCGGATCACTCAGCACGCCGGCAGCCAAATACTGCCCGGCATATCAAGCCACCTTCTCGTGGCGACGCATGTTTTTCTCGAATCGATACATTATTTTGTATGGATACTATTGATACCTCTGGTTGATCGGAAGGCCATTCCGTGGCGACTTGCAGAAATACCGCTCTTCGCCAACAAAGGAGGTTTTCCACGGCTCGTGGTTGGGGCGTTATCTATTAGCGTGCTGTTGATGATCGTGTTGTGGGCCGGTTTTGCTGTTGATTATACGACGACGCGGAACATCTATTTCGCGTTCGCCATCGGCCACGTGCTGGCGGAGTTTCCATTTCTGATAAAGATGCTCTGAAAGAGTTAGCCACGAATTGCACAAACTGGGAGGACCGTAATTTGTGCCATTCGTGTAATTCGTGGCAAACGATCTTATGTTCCTATTCGACGACATCGGCCCGATACAGACGCAGGATCTGCCGATCAGCGAACTGTGGTACTTCCTGCCCTTCGGTTATCTCGTAACGATCCTGATCGAGACGCCGATACTGCTTGTCGGATTGACGCGAAAGCTCTCGGTCCGGCAGCGGCTGTTGTGCGGCGTTTGGCTGACGGCGTGTACATATCCGATCGTGGTGCTGGTACTGCCCACGATCTTTTACGGGCAGTCAAGGATGCTATATCTGGCCGTAGCGGAGACATTCGCGCCATTGGCCGAATGCGTCTTGTTTTGGCTTGCTTTTCGACGAAGCGACTTGCTTGGCGGAGGCGATTGGATCAGGTCCTTTGCCGCCATTGTCTTCGCAAACCTGGCGTCATTTGGAATTGGCGAGGTTATGAATCACTATCGTTGGTGGGGGCTATTTTGATATGAAAAAGCTCATCTTCATGCTCATCATCGCGTTAGGTGCCGGATCGGCCACCTTCGCTCAAACGAAATACCGGACCTATTCAAACGACCGCTTCTTTTTCTCGATCGAGTATCCGGCCAGCCTACTTAAAATGCAGGCTCCGCCCGCGAATAACGATGGCCGCACTTTTCGGTCGAAAGACGGCAAGGTGGAAATGCGTGTCTGGGGCCAATTCAATGCTCTCGAGCGAAACTTGCTCGAAGAATACGATGAATCGCTCAAGAAGTGCGGAAAGGCGAAGGCATACAAGGATTTTCGCGAGCGATATTTTGTCATCTCGTGCACGGTCGGCGGCCGGATCTTTTATCAAAGAACGATGCACCGCGGAGACGCGGGACCTGAAGTGTTCTTTACCTTCACGATCGAGTATCCGAAGTCTCAGAAAGCAAAATACGATGCCGTCGTGACCCGCGCGTCACGCTCGTTCAAGTTCGATCCTGATGTCGACATCTGACCGCTCGCTTCGCATAACCGAGATCTTCCTATCGATCCAGGGCGAATCGTCGCACGCCGGGCGGCCGTGCTCATTCGTGCGCCTCACCGGCTGCCCGATGCGTTGTGTTTGGTGCGACAGCGAATACACATTCACCGGCGGAGAGCATCGTGATTTCGACGAGATATTTGCCAAACTCGATGAATTCGCTTGTAACCTCGTCGAAGTCACCGGCGGTGAGCCCCTCGCGCAGAAAAATGTCTTTCCATTCATCACCGAGCTTTGCGACCGCGGCTACGAAGTATTGATCGAGACCGGCGGTTATGTTTCGACCGAAGATGTCGATCCGCGAGCCGCGATCATCCTCGACGTAAAATGCCCCACCTCGGGCGAGGCCGAACGTAACCATTGGCCCAATCTTGAACGGCTGCGTCCAGATAAAGATGAGGTAAAGTTTGTCGTCGCCGATCTCGGTGATTGGGAATTCGCAAAGGAAACGATCGTAACGTGCGGCCTTATCAAACGAGCAAAAGAGGTCCTGATCTCGCCGGTTCACGGCATTGAGAATCTGTCCCACCTTGTCGAGACAGTCTCGCGAAGCGGCTTAAGAGTGCGACTTAACTTGCAGCTGCACAAATACATCTGGGGAGCGGATACGCGTGGAGTCTAAGTTGTCGATAGTTCTGGTATCCGGCGGCATGGATTCGTGCGTAACCGCCGCGCTCGCCGCATGCGAATCGGACAAACTCGCGTTTCTGCACGTCTCCTATGGCCAGCGGACGGAGGCACGGGAGCGAAAGGCGTTCAATGATATTGCGGAGCATTACGGTGTTGGACGGCGGCTTGATGTTTCGATCGAGCATCTCGCAAAGATCGGCGGCTCGTCGCTGACGGACGAGACGATCTCCGTCACCGAGGCCGACCTGGCATCGAGAGATATTCCGACCAGCTACGTCCCGTTCCGTAACGCAAATATGCTCTCGATCGCGGTCAGTTGGGCCGAGGTGATCGGGGCGACGGCCGTTTACGTCGGTGCGGTTGCCGAAGATTCGAGCGGTTATCCCGATTGCCGGCCGGAGTTTTATGAGGCGTTTCAGCGCGTCGTCGATACCGGCACAAAGCCCGAAACACGCATCGAGATACGCACGCCGATCATTCATCTTACAAAGGCCGAGATCGTCAGGAAGGGAATCGAGCTCGGACGCTCCGCTGCACCTTACGTGGTCGTGTTATCGGTCAGAAGATCTCGCTTGCGGCACATGCGACTCATGCGCGTTGCGGCTGCGCGGATTTGCCCAGGCGGGTGAGACCGACCCCGTCGATTACCTCTAATAACTACCAACTAAGAACTATCAACTATCCACTGAAGAATCAGGATCCCGACTTTGAGTAACGCCCAACTCCGCCTTCTGACGCTCTAGTTCCGCAATTCGTGACCTTAATCCATCGATCTCAGCGTCAAGGTCGGCGACCGACGCCTCGCCCGCGCTCAGTTTGTGAAAGACCGGCGTCACTACGGTGACCGAGGCGACGAGGATTGCGAGGACGCCCAGCGTGCGGGCGAAGAGGTTGTCGTTGGTGTCGGGTTCGAACCAGATCAGATAGATCAAAAGTGCTGCAAGCATCGAGACGACGATGAAAGCGGCGATACGCGACCATGCAAAGCGCTTATCGAGCCGCGCAAGCGCGAGCAGCGACAGGTGCGAGCAGGCAAGCGACGCGAGCAGGACCGTGCCCGCGGATTTGATGAAGGTCTCATTTTCGTCCAAAACGTCCCAAATGATCAGGAACGACATAATCGCCGCAACTAGTGCGAGCGCGATTCCCGCTAGCGGCATCACTCGCCCGCGGCCGGTCTCGTAATACGCCCCGCAGGCCAGGCCCAGAATACTCGTCGCCGTGATCGTCAACGTCGTCATCAAGATCCTGACCTCGAGATTGCCAAAGTTGCCAAACAGGATCACAACGATCCCGAGGATCGCGCTCGACGGTCACCGAGGCGATCAGAGTGTATAAGAAGGCCTTTCTAAGGTTCATATCCGGAAGTTTTGCCACGAATTACACAAATGGCACAAATTAAAGAGCTAGAGTACGAGACGCTCGTATTCTAGTTTGTATTTCCCAAAATTGAGCAATAGAGCAAGACGAAAGTTGGTGGCTTTTAGATAGTTGAGTGTTTGGGCCTTATGGATCTCTGCGATCCGGTCGAGTGCTTTGAGCTCAAGGATGATCGAGTCCTCTACAACGATATCGGCAATATACTCGCCGACGATCTGGCCATGAAAAGGTACTTGTATCGGAACTTGTTGGAGAGCACTGATTCCGTTCTCCCTGAACATGATCATCAGTGCGTTTTCATATACCTTCTCGAGAAAGCCGAATCCTAGTTCGCGATGCACTTCGAACGCCAGGCCTACGATCTTGTACGACAACTCTTTGTAAAGAACTTTTTCTTCCATTTGTGCCATTCGTGTAATTCGTGGCAAAAATTCCTATTGACTTATCGCATTGAATAACAGCGGAAACGTCGCCAGTGATTGGCCGCGGTATTGGGGGCGGAAGCCGAAGAGGATGATCTTGCCTTTGCCGATCTTGACCTCGACAAGGGCCGCCTTGCCGGCGATCTTGTCGGCGCCGAGGGCCCAGCCGGAGAGGAGGATCTGTTTTGGGTCGGTCGGGTAGGCGATCGCGATCGTCGCGAACGTCGCTGCGTTTGATGGTTCTGCCAGACGGTTCCCGGCTCGTCGCCGGAGGTTGTCCAGTCGCGGGGTATGTCGAAGACGGGCGAGTTCTCGAACCACGCGATCGATTGCTGCGGCATACCTTTGGCGATCGGGTGGCCGGTATCGAGTTCGGTGCGGAGGATCGAGCCCGGAATGAAGAACTCCTTTGCGATTCAGGCCTTTGACGGCATTTCTGATCGGCAGGTTGAATTGCTCTATCGCAAACTCCGTCGAGCGGTTGAGGAAGACGAGCGTGCCGCCGGCCTCGACAAACTTCTTCAGATTCTCAACGCCTTCCTTCCCGACGCCGCCCGTGTACTCATCCGGCATCGAGCCTTTTGCATAGCCGTTGAGGATCTGGTTGGGCGATTGGTCGGGGAAGATTATGCATTCGAGATGCCTCAAATTTACCCTGTATCCGTATGTCATATCGAGGCAACATTAGGTTCCTCGCAGTGCTTACCGTATATAGCCTCAAGCTTTGTCGAAAAGCCATCGTGTCCAGCCTTCATCCATCGAAGGAATTGATGCGATAAATTGCATATATGACGCGATCTCTTGATGCCGGTCTGCACCAAGAACCTGAATGGTTTGACGTTGAATCGTCCTGATATCGATTGTAACAGGCTTATAGCGGGTACTACTTCAACGTCAATAAGAAGCGATATGGAATGAGCTGTCACATCGTACGGCGGAATCGGCTTGCCTTTTTCGTCCATTAGGTCCGGATATTTTTGACGTTTCAAGCAGAGCCTTCGCAAATGCACCATAGGGCTGAGCCAGCTTGACTACAACTAGTCCACCATACGTTTCTTAGGTCGACATTCGACATCGCACTCTTCATCTGATACGTCAACGCCATCGCTCGATCCAATATCGTCCTTAAGCCGTCGGCGTCGTATGCTTGTCACTGCCCGGAATCACGACAGTTCACCTCCTTTTCCTCGGCCTCACCGCCTCCTTCCCGATCTCATAAAACCTCGATCAGCCATTTCTCGCGATTGTCGGCGGCGTGGTACATGAGGCCGAGGGCGGCGGTGGTCATGTGGTCGGTTATTTTGCGTTAGTTTCCATTCGCCGCCGCGCCAGACGGGGCCGAAGTTGGCGGATTCGACCTTTGGGTCGTAGCCGCCGTCGGGCGACGCGCGAAGGTCGTCGAACTTGACGGTGATCGGCGATGCGAGACGTGCCGAGGCGGTCTCGCTCAAGATGCGCACGCCGCCGTGGTAGTGCGAATAGGCTCGTGCCGGCGTCCAGGCGTCGTAGGTCGAGTTGGTCGTGATGCCCTGATAGCCCAGTCCTCGCATGTTGTGCGGCCATATAATTGCCCAGCTCGGTATAGCCCTCGACGATCTGTTTGGGCACGTTTGGCTCGACCGGTGCCATGTACGGCGGCAGGAATAATCGCGAGCCGTTTGTGCCCTGCTGGTGGATGTCGTGGACGATGTGCGGGTGCCAGACGTTGTGGATCTTATCGACCGTGAGCTGCGTCTCGACCTGCGTAAAGGCGTACCAGTCGCGGTTGTTATCGTGGCCGACGTATTTGTGATAAAGCTCGGGCGGATCGGTGCCTTCGTACGGCGTGCCGAGCGTTTTGTCGTACCAGTTCTTGACGATATCGACGCCGTCGGGATTGAGGCTCGGCACGAGCAGGACGATCGTGTTGTCGAGGATCTTCTTCGTGTCCGGATGATCGGCGCAACGCCAGTTGATATGCGATCAGCATCGACGAAAGCGTCGAGCCGACCTCGGTCGAGTGAATGCCGCAGGTGATGAGGACGATGGTCTTGCCTTGTTTTTTAGTTGTTTTGCACAGCGTCCGGCGGCCCTGAACGCTGCTGCTCTTGATCTTTCTCGGATCGGCGAGTTTGTCGTTGATCTCTTTGTACTTCTTGAGGTTCCTGAGGTTCTCGGGACTCGAGATCGTCGCGTAAACAAACGGCGCACCCATCGTGCTCTTGCCGATCTCCTCAAACATCACGCGGTCGCTCGCCGCGTCGAGCTTCTTGAAAATAATCGACAACCTGCGCCCAACTCGCCAGCTTCCTATCGTCGCCGGGCGTAAAGCCGAGGACGTCTTTTGGTGACGGTATCTGTGCCGACGGCTGCAAGAGCAAGAAGAAGAAATAATCCCGCAAAGACGCAAAGACGCAGAGATGGAAAATGAAGAGCTTTCATGGGTGCACGTTTCGAACATCACGTTTGATGGAAACAACTTATCACACCGACGATATGCAGCCTTAATTCCTGCCTCCTGATCTCCGCGCTCTCTGCGGTCTCGCCTGCGTGATTGCTTGAAATCAAATCCGCTGTAAATTGCTTGGCAGTAACACTTTCCCCGGCAGAATCGGACCGCATAGGAGAATCGAAGGATGAAAAACCCCTTTCTCGAGAACTTTAAGCCGTATATCCCGGACGCGACCAAGTTGCGTGAGCTTACGCCGTTCCCGCTGATCGTAGGAACGCTGCTTGGCATCCTCTTTGGAGCGTCGTCGCTGTACCTGGTGCTCAAGACCGGACTCACCGTCTCGGCATCGATCCCGGTCGCGGTCATTGCGATCACGCTGTTCCGGGTGCTTTCAAAGGTGAAAGTCTTGCCGGTAGGCATCCGGTACGTCCTGATGGCCGTGGGAGTCTTCGCCGGCGTGGTCGTTGGTTATCTCCTATCGCAAATGGGAGCTTGGATCGGGTGGAGCTCTCTGGTGGGCATACTTGTCGCCGTTTTCTTTGTATACGCAGTCTGGAATGCGATGACGCGACGATCCTGGAAGCGAACATCATGCAGACCGCCGGGTCCGCCGGTGAATCGATCGCCTTCGGCGTCGGCGTGACGATGCCGGCGATATTGATCCTGGGCTTTGACCTCGATCTCTGGCGCGTCACGCTGGTCGCCGTGCTCGGCGGCCTGCTCGGCATCCTGATGATGATCCCGCTGAGACGGGCTCTCATCAAGGACCAGCACGGATTGCTGAAATACCCCGAGGGCACGGCCTGCGCACAGGTGCTGATCGCGGGAGCCTCAAAAGAGTCTCGCGACGCCGCCCACGAGGCCGGCACAGATGCGGCCAGCGACAGCGAAGTTCTCCATCGCGGCAAGATCATCGCGACAGGCTTTGGCCTCGGCTTTATCTACAAATCCGTGATGGACGTCTTCTCGGCGTGGCACCCCGAGCCGGGCAAGGACCTGCCGGACAATGTGCTGAAAGGCGGCTCGATCCACCTCGAGAACAATCCCGCGCTTCTCGGCGTCGGATACATCATCGGGCCGTACATCTCGGCGATCATGCTCGGCGGCGGTATCTTGTCGTACCTGATCCTGATACCGCTGATCAAGTTCTTTGGCGAGGGGCTGACCAACCCGCTCGCCCCGGCCGTCGGCAAGAACATCGCCGATATGTCGCCGGGCAATATCCGCAGCGAATACATCCTTTACATCGGTGCTGGTGCCGTGACGGCCGCCGGTATCATCTCGCTCGGGCGAAGTCTGCCGACCATCTGGAGCGGATTGAAGTCGGGCCTGGCCGACCTTCGCGGTTCGTCAGGGGATGCGGATGGAAAGTTTCCGCGGACCGATCAGGACATGTCGATGAAGTACGTCATCATCGGGCTCATTCTCTTAATGGCCGCCGTGATGCTGTCGCCGTCGCTTGGGCTCTTTATCGGCGACCGTCCATTCGTTTCGATCGCCGGAGCGATCCTGATCATCATCCTCGGATTTCTTTTTGTGACCGTCTCGTCGCGTTTGACGGGTGAGGTCGGCTCGTCATCAAATCCCATCTCGGGGATGACCGTGGCTACGCTGCTGTTCACGTGCCTCGCGTTCCTCGCTCTCGGTTGGACAGCGCCTGACCCGTATTTCGTGACGGCACTCTCGATCGGCGGCATCGTCTGCATTGCCGCGTCGAACGGCGGCACAACCTCGCAGGACCTCAAGACCGGTTTTCTCGTCGGCGGAACGCCGAAGAAACAGCAGATCGCGATCCTCGTCGGAGCGTTGGCCTCGGCTATCGTGCTCGGGCCGCTGCTTCTTTACTTGAATACGGGCGGCACGTTCTACCAGAAGGTCGATCTTGCGAAGTTTCCTGGCGGCTTTGCCGTTACCGAGGATAAACTTTTCCGTGAGGGCGGCCAGCTCAAGAGCGAACAGGTCCATACGGGCCAGTATGTTACCGATACGACGCAATATCGCGTCTGGCAGAACACCGATCCGGCGTCCGGACAGATCGGGAAATACCTTGTTAATCCTCAGGGCCAGCCCGTTTACCTTGTCGATCCCGCGATCAACGGCGTGATCAAGGAAGACGAGCATGGCAATAAGCTGACGAGATACGACGCCCCGAAAGCAACGCTGATGTCCTACATCATCAAGGGCGTTCTGGGGCAGGACCTGCCGTGGGGACTAGTGCTGCTCGGAGCGATGATCGCGATAATGCTCGAGATCGTCGGCGTGCCGTCGCTGGCATTTGCCGTCGGCCTTTACCTGCCGATAGCCACGAGCATGCCGATCTTTGTCGGCGGCATGGTGCGAAAGATCGTCGATGTCTATCTCAAGCGAAAAGCTCGCCGCGCAAAACCTCACCGAGGACCAGATCGTCGCCGAGACGGATAAATCCAACGGCGTGCTGATGGCGTCGGGCTACATCGCGGGCGGCGCGATTGCGGGCATCCTGATCGCGATCTTCGCGGTTCAGCCGGCGCTCAATGCTCTTCAGGCGAAGACCGCTGATTGGGCGAAGGAATCTAATCCGTTCTTTGCCGGCGATCAGGCATGGTGGCTCGGTGCGGTGCCGTTCCTCATTCTGTCGATCATTCTCTATATGGTCGGCCGCGAACGCTGGATGAAATACAAGAACGGCGACTAAAAAACTGTTTTACATCTTTGTGCGCGACACGCTATAATCATGGCGTGTCGCGTTTTTTTCTTCGTGCTTCCCACCCTTGAGGTAACAGTTTTGATGAGAGAATTTGCCCCTTCTCGCCGAGTTTTGCCGACCATCTATCCTGCTGGCTCTAGTCGCTTTGTACGCAGGATGCTCGGCCAAGGCGTCTGAGACAGCAGCGCCGTCCTGCAGCAGATCCGCCCACAACGACCGAAACCGCAAAAGGAGCCACGATCGACATCGAGGCCGGCGGCCCCGCTGACACGGTTCGCGCGTTTTACAAGCACTTGCGTGACCGCAACATTCGCGGTGCGATGTTCCTGACCAACATGCGGCCCGCGATCGAGGGTTTGACCGACGCGGAGCTAAAGGATTTTTCTATTGATTTTGAACGCATCGCCGGTCAGGTGCCGGCCGAGGTAAAGATCAACGGCGAGATCGTCTCGGGTGATAAGGCGTCGGTGACGGTCGAATTGCCGCCAGCGGCCGGCGAAGAGCCGGAGACGCAGCGGATCCAATTGCGTCGCGAGAATGGCATTTGGGTTCTGCTGAGTGTCGATGAGGCGGGCGAGCGGCAGATGCGTTCCGAAGGGAAACAGTACTTCTACAACCTGCGTATCAGCACGCATCACGAAGAGGCCGCAGGCGATGCTCAAACGCATCGGCAAGGGCCAACTCGTTTATGCGGCCCAGAACAACGGCGTGAATGCCGATCTGCGCACCCTGGTCGCTCAAGGCCTCGTGCCCGACGACGCATTGTCGGGGGCCTCGACCGGTTATAACTACACGATCAGTCTCGGCCCCGAGGGCCGTTCATACACCGCATCGGCCGTACCGGTCGAATACGGCAAGAGCGGGAAGCTGTCGTTCCTGCTCGATTCCGGCTCTATAGCCAGTCGCGATAACGGCGGCAAGGCGTTGGTCAAATAGACCTGTGGAAAAGTTGTGTAAACTCTTGTGGAAAAAAAGCGCGAGCCGCGCTTGATATTTTTTCTGGTTAGGACTATACATTTAGTTTCCTGTCATCGTATTCAGGCCCTTTTAAGCTGATGATACGTAAGCTGATAACCAGGCTTAACCGCGCTTTGTCCGAGCGCATGGTATCGCTGCGCCGCACGCACAACGCGTCCATCAAGATCTGGTTCGACGCCGAGATCAACAGCGAAGCCGGACGCGAAAAGGCGCGTGCCGCCTGCATCCTTGGCGAAACGACTGACATCAGCCGGACGGGCCTCGGCTTTCTCGTTCCTTCGATCCGCCTCAAGGAAAAATACCTCGTCGGTCACGAACGAATCCTCAATATCGAGATCGACCTGCCGACCGGCAAGGTCTACATGCGGGCGATGGGCCGTCGGTACGAAAAGGTCGGGGACCACGTATCTGCCGAACGGTTTCTCGTCGGTGCTCACATCCTTAGCATCGATGGAGCGGACAAAGAGAACTACGAGACCTTCCTTCGCCTCGGCAATCGCCGCCTAGACGGCGCCGCGAGAAGTGTCGAGGTCGGATTGGATTAGCATTCCGACAAATCGTACGTGTGAATGACGCAGGCCCGGGCCCTGCGTTTTTGTTTGATAGAAATGGCCAAACCGCGGCGGATTGTGCCAAAATAACGGTTCGTTCCGTTCCATTCCATAATCGCTGTTTTTCAAGACTCTCGGAGGTTTGCGTGAAGAAGTTCAGGATACTGTTATTTGTATTTGTTGTATGCGTTGTCGCTGCGTCTACTTGGTACACGGGTGCCGGGGCCTATATCGGCAAGTTCTTTGTCGACGAAGAGCCTGACCTGCCGGCGCGTTTCGGCATCAGAAAGGACTCGGTCGACAAGGCCGAGTACCTGCTAATGCGCGGCGAGCATCTCGACATGCTCGCGGGTTTTGACACGGCGCATACCGATTCACGCGAGAAAGCGGTCCGAGAGATGGAGCGTGCGGAGCAGGCCATTGCGGAACGCCAGCCTGAGGGCAATGCACCGGCGGCCGCGTCCTGGCGTGCGCTCGGTCCGGCACCGATCCCGGTCGGCAACGGAAACAGTGGCCGAACTTCGGCGATAGCGATCCATCCGACCAATCCTGACATCGCGTATGTCGGCACGGCGCAGGGCGGGCTTTATCGCACGCTTAACGGTGGCGTTACGTTGGACGCCGCTCATGGACAGTGCTCTGACGCTCGCTATCGGAGCCGTCGCGATCGCTCCGTCCGACCCGACCACCGTTTATGTCGGCACCGGCGAATCGACGCTGTGCAGCAGCGGCTGTTATATCGGCGTCGGCGTTTATCGGATCACTAATGCCGATACAAATCCCGTCCTGAGCGGTCCCCTCAATCGAGACGCATCTAACAACGATGTGTTCTCGGGCCGCGCGATCAGCGAGGTCCTGGTGCATCCGACGGACGCGAACACGATATTCGTCTCGACGACCAGCGGCATCGCCGGCATCGGTTCGAGCACGACGGGATTTACGCTGCCGGCCCGCGGCGTTTTTCGCAGCACGAATGCCGGCTCGGCCAGCCCGACGTTCACACAGCTTCCGCTCGGCATCTCTGAGCGTTCGGTCACCGACATCGTGATGGAGCCCGGCGACCCGACCCGTATCTACGCAGGCGTTCTCGGCGATCCGGCCACTGGCGGCGGCGGTGTTTATTACACCGCGAACGCTCTCGACGCGACGCCCACCTTTAGCCCACTCCTGTCCACGACGCTGACCGGCAGCCAGTCGCGTGTCGAACTTGCGGCCAACAAGGTCGGCGCAACGACAACCGTCATTGCGGCATCGGGCGAAGGCACCGGCCAGGTCTTTCGCTCCGTGAACGCCGCGCCGTTCACGCTGCTCGTTGACAACAATTTCTGCAATCCGCAGTGCTTCTACGACATCGCGGTGGCGATGGACCCGACGGACGCAAACCGCGTGTACCTCGGCGGTTCGCCGACGCTCGTGTTTGGGCGTTCGACAAACGGCGGCACAAGTTTCGCAAACAGCTCAAGCGGTGTTCACGTCGACACGCAGGTTATCTCGGTGGCTCCGTCCAACCCGGCGATCGCGTATCTCGGCACTGACGGCGGCATTTGGCGCACGGTGAACCTCACAAACGCCGGCGCAGTTACCTGGACCTCGCGTAACAACACGACCTATTTTGCGACGCAGTTCATGGGCATCGCGACGCATCCCATCGATCGCAACTACAGCTTAGGCGGCACGCAGGACAACGGGACCGAATTCCTCGAGCCGAACGGCAGCACGTGGGTCAATTCCGACGGCGGCGACGGCGGCTTTGCGGTGATCGACCGTGCGGCGACCTCGACGACGACGCTCAACACGTATCACACGTATTACAACCAGACCAACAGCCAGATCGGCTATTCGAAGGCCACGACCACGGTCGGCAACGGCGACCCGAACTGGGGCTCGTTCTTCGGCTGCGGCGGCACCGCGAACGGCATCAATTGTGCCGACGCGACGCTCTTTTACGCGCCGATGGTCGGCGGGCCGACGGCGGCGGACAGCCCGACTGCGGGTACGTTGTACTTCGGCACGAACAAGCTCTATCGCTCGGCCAATGCAGGCGTAACGATGGTGCCAGGTCAGCCAGCAGCTCACTGGCATTCAGCCCAACGGTGCGGCCGAGCGCGTAGGTGCCATCGGCATCGCGCCGTCCGACGATTCTGTGCGTCTCATCGGATCGACGATCGGAAAGGTCTATC